>CAWFGD010000010.1:0-184449 GCA_963815275.1 uncultured Alphaproteobacteria bacterium | reverse complement strand
CAAGATGCCCTTTGCCCGGCTGGCCAGATCGCGCGTACCGGGGAAGTTGCTGAAAAGATAATTCTGCGTCGCGGCGACCCGCGCATCGATCTGCGCCGCGCCGCCCAAGCCGACGCCATTGCCGATCACCGTATTCTGGCATCCGGCAAGCACCATGCCTGCGCCGCTCAGGGCAATAAAGCCTCGTCTGGAAATTTGCTGCATCTGGAACCTCATCACCTCGTTGCGGGTTCTGCGACCCGATTGCGGCAAGGCTAGCGGCTTTTCGCGCGCTTGTCACCTTCGCGCTGCCGCACGGGCGGCGGATCGCTCACTTTTGCGCGAGCAGGCGGGCGACGCGGGGCGCGAAATAGGTCAGCACCCCGTCACAGCCCGCGCGCTTGAAAGCCATCAGGCTTTCCAGCATGGCTTTGTCGCCGTCGATCCAGCCATTCTGCGCCGCCGCCATCAGCATCGCGTATTCGCCCGAGACCTGATAGGCGAAGGTCGGCGCGCCAAAGCTGATCCTTGACCCGCCGGAAGATGTCAAGATAGGGCATGCCCGGCTTGACCATGACCATATCGGCGCCCTCGCGCAGATCGCGTTCGATCAGGCGCAGCGCCTCGTCGGAATTGGCCGGGTTCATCTGATAGGTCTTCTTGTCGCCCTTGAGTGCGCCGCTCGCCCCCACGGCATCGCGGAACGGGCCATAGAACGCCGAGGCATATTTCACCGCATAGGACATGATGGTGACATTGCTGTGCCCGCCCGCCTCAAGTGCCATGCGGATCGCACCGATGCGCCCGTCCATCATATCCGAGGGGCCAATGATATCGGCCCCCGCCTCGGCCTGAACCAGCGCCATCCGCACCAGCGCCGCGACGCTTTCGTCGTTCAGGATCACGCCGTCGCGCAGCAGACCGTCGTGACCGTTGCTGTTATAGGGGTCGAGCGCCACATCGGTCATCACCGCAACGCCGGGCACCGCCGCCTTGATGGCGCGGATGGCGCGGTTGGTCAGGTTGTCGGGGTTCCAGGCCTCTTCGCAGGCTTCGGTCTTCAGGGCTGCGTCGGTATAGGGGAAAAGGCAGATCGCGGGAATGCCAAGTGCCTCTGCCTCGCGGGCGGCTTCGACCACCAGATCGACCGAAAGCCGCTCCACCCCCGGCATCGAGGCGATTGGTTCGCGCAGACCCTCACCATCCCGCACAAACACCGGCCAGATCAGATCGCCGACCGACAGAACATTTTCCTGAACCATGGCGCGCAACGCAGGAGTTGCGCGCAGGCGGCGAAAGCGGTTGATCGGGGTCGGAGCGGAAATCGGGCGCATGGGCGGACTTTCTGGCGGGCAAAGGGGCTTGCGGTCTGGGCCTCTGCCTGCCATGGAATGGGGCGCGTCTCAAGGTGACATTGGGTCGCCTGTTGCTTTCTGGAGAGATTGCCCGTGAATTTGTATCAGGTTCTTCTGGAATTGATCGACCTGCGGTCGTTTTCCAACCTGTGGTATTGGATCATGTTGGCAGTGATGTGGTCCAGCGCCAGTCATTGGGTGCTGGGTGTGCCCTTTGATCTTATCAGCCGGGCGCGCCGCCAGGGCGGTGCCTTGCAGACCGATCTGGAGACGGTGGTGCGGGTCCAGGCCGCGCGGCTGACCTATATCGCCGATACCGCTGGCACCATGCTGGTGGCGTTCTTTTTCTTCATGCTTTCTGCCTTGGGCACGCTGGCTATCTATTATGGCATCGAATTCGCCCAGGCCGTGCTGCTGCTGATGGTGCCGATGATGATCCTCAGCATGATGTCGCTGCGCACGGCGCGGCTGATCGAGGCGGGGGAAAACACCGGAGCGGCGCTGCACCGCCGGCTTTTTCGTCAAAGGATCGCGACGCAAGTGCTCGGCATGCTGTCGATTTTCGTGACTTCGATGTTCGGGATGTATCAAAATCTGCATCTCGGGGTCTTGGGCTAAGCCATGTCGAAGGCCGATCGCATCTTGCTGGGCGGCGCGCCGGAGGGGTTTGACGCAAAGCTTCTGGCCCGTGAGGCCGAGCGGGGCACAGCCGTCATCCACATCGCCCGCGACGACAAGCGCATGGAGGCGATGCGCGCGGCGCTTGCCGTGATGGCCCCCGGTCTGGTGGTGCTTGAACTGCCCGCCTGGGATTGCCTGCCCTATGACCGCGTCTCGCCCAACCCCGAGATCCTGGCGCAGCGCATGTCGACGCTGGCGACGCTTACGGCGGGGCTGAAGCCACCCTTCGTGCTGCTGACCACGCTGAATGCCGCCACCCAGCGCCTGCCTGCGCGCGAGGTGATGCGGGGGGCGTCTTTCGCGGCCGCGGTCGGCGACCGGGTCGATGAGGCAGCATTTGCGCGGTTTTCTGGCGCGGATGGGGTTCTCGCCGGTCTCGACAGTGGCCGAGGCCGGGGATTTCGCGATTCGCGGCGGCATCATCGATATCTTTCCGCCGGGCAATACCGGACCGGTGCGGCTGGATTTCTTTGGCGACACGCTGGACGGGGCGCGGCGCTTTGATCCGGTGACGCAGCGGACCACCGAGAAGCTGACCTCGGTCGAGTTCGCGCCGATGTCCGAGGTCATTCTGGACGAGGCTTCGATCAGCCGCTTTCGGCAGAATTACCGGGTCGAGTTTGGCGCAGGTGGCTCGGAAGACCCGCTTTATGAGGCGGTCTCGGCAGGGCGCAAGCATCAGGGCATGGAGCATTGGCTGCCGTTTTTCCACGCCCGGCTGGAGACGGTTTTCGACTATCTGCCCGAAGCTTCGGTGATGCTGGATGATCAGATCACGCCGGCGCGCCTGTCGCGTTGGGAGGGGATCGAGGACCAATACGACGCGCGGCGCGAGGCGATGAGCGCCAAGGGGCGGATCGACTCGGTTTACAAACCTGCCGCGCCGCAGCTGCTTTATCTTGACGATGCGGCCTGGGAGGCGGCGATTGCGCAGCACCGCTGCGTGCAATTCTCGGCTTTGGCGCAGCCGCCGGGGCCGGGGGTTCTGGATGCGCAGGGGCGGATTGGCCGCAGTTTTGCGCCAGAACGACAGCAAGAGAATGTAAATCTTTTCAGTGCATTGAAGGATCATATTCAAGCATTGTCTAAAGATCGCAGCGTCGTTATCGCCTCTTGGTCCGAAGGCGCGCGCGAGCGGTTGCGCGGGCTTCTGGCCGATCAGGATCTGGCGGTTACCAAGGAAATCAAGGATTTCCGCGAGGTGCCTGCGGGCAGCGGGCGGGCTTTATCTGATGATCTGGGCGCTGGAGGCGGGCTTTACCGCGCCGGGGCTGGCGGTGATTTCCGAGCAGGACGTTCTGGGCGACCGTCTGGTCGCCAAGCCGCGCAAGAAGCGCAAGGCCGACAACTTCCTGCGCGAGGTCGATACGCTGTCCGCCGGCGATCTGGTGGTGCATGTCGAACATGGCGTCGGTCGCTATCTGGGGCTGGAAACCATCACCGCGCTTGGCGCGCCGCATGCCTGCGTCGCCTTGGAATATGCCGAAAACGCCAAGCTTTATCTGCCGGTCGAGAATATCGAACTGCTCAGCCGCTATGGCCATGAAGAGGGGCTGCTGGACCGTCTGGGCGGCGGGGCCTGGCAGGCGAAGAAGGCCAAGCTCAAGCAACGCATCCGCGAGATTGCCGACAGGCTGATGCGGATCGCCGCCGAACGCGCCCTGCGTCATGCGCCGATTCTGGAGGCGCCGCATTCCATCTGGGAGGCCTTTGCCGCGCGCTTCCCCTATCAGGAAACCGACGACCAGCTTTCGGCCATCGCCGATGTGGTGGCCGATCTGGAAAAGGGCTCGCCCGATGGACCGGCTGATCGTCGGCGACGTGGGTTTTGGCAAGACCGAAGTGGCGATGCGCGCGGCCTTTGTCGCGGCGATGTCGGGGATGCAGGTGGCGGTGATCGCGCCGACGACGCTGCTGGCGCGCCAGCATTACCGCAGTTTTGCCGAACGCTTTCGCGGCTTTCCGATCTCGGTGCGGCCCCTGTCGCGTTTTGTCTCGACCAAGGATGCCAATGCGACCCGCGCGGGACTGACCGACGGCACGGTGGATATCGTTGTCGGCACCCATGCGCTGCTGGCCAAGGCGATCCGGTTCAAGAACCTCGGGCTTGCTGGTGATCGACGAGGAACAGCACTTCGGCGTCACCCACAAGGAACGCCTGAAGGAGATGCGCTCGGAAATCCACGTGCTGACCCTGACCGCGACGCCGATCCCGCGCACCTTGCAGCTGTCGCTTGACCGGGGTGCGCGATCTGTCGATCATCGCCACGCCGCCGGTCGACCGTCTGGCGATCCGCACCTATGTCAGCGAGTTCGACACCATCACCATCCGCGAGGCGCTGCTGCGCGAGCATTTCCGCGGCGGGCAGAGCTTTCTACGTGGTGCCGCGCATTTCCGATCTGCCCGAGATCGAGGATTTCCTGAAAACCCATGTGCCGGAAGTGAGCTATGTCGTCGCCCATGGCCAGCTTGCGGCGGGCGATCTGGACGACCGGATGAACCAGTTCTACGACGGCAAGTACGATGTGCTGGTGGCGACCACTATCGTTGAATCGGGTCTGGATATCCCGACCGCCAACACGATGATCGTGCACCGCGCCGATATGTTCGGCCTGTCGCAGCTTTATCAGATCCGCGGCCGCGTTGGGCGCGCCAAGACCCGCGCCTATTGCTTTCTGACCACCAAACCGCGCAGCCCGCTGACGCCGCAGGCCACCAAGCGGCTGCGGCTGCTGGCCTCGCTCGACAGTCTTGGCGCGGGCTTCAACCTTGCCAGCCATGACCTTGATCTGCGCGGGGCAGGCAACCTCTTGGGCGAGGAACAGTCAGGCCATATCAAGGAAGTCGGCTACGAGCTTTATCAGGAGATGCTGGAAGAGACGATTGCCAAGATCAAATCCGGCGAGATTGACGGGCTGACCACGGTGGATGATCAATGGTCGCCGCAGATCAATCTGGGCGTGCCGGTGATGATCCCCGAGAGTTACATCCCCGATCTCGACATCCGGCTTGGCCTCTACCGGCGCCTGTCCGGTCTGGCCACCAAGGTCGAGCTGGAGGGCTTTGCCGCCGAATTGATCGACCGCTTTGGTCCGATCCCGAAAGAGGTCAACACGCTGCTGCTGATCGTGCGGATCAAGTCGATGTGCAAGCGGGCGGGAATCTCGCGGATCGATGCCGGGGCCAAGGGGGCGACGGTGCAGTTCCACAACGACAAATTCGCCAATCCGGCGGGCTTGGTGGAATTCATGAAGGCGCAAGGCCCGGCCGCCAAGATCAGCGGCAACAAGATCGTGCTGATGGGCGAGATGAAATCCGAAGCCGAGCGGATCAAGGGCGCCTTTGCCATCGCGCGCGATCTGGCGGAAAAGGTCGTCAAGCCAAAGGCCTGACGACCAGAGATTTACCGCCCCTTGTCAAAGACAAAGAGCGCCAGCGCCAGCCCGTTGAACACCAGCACGCCCAACATCAGCGGCAGTTCCGAGCCGTCAAAAGCCAGACCCACCGGCACCGCCATGACCACCGAAATGACCGTGGACACCGCCGCGATGATCGAGGCGGCAAGGCCGGCGATATGGCCCAAAGGCTCCATCGCCAGAGCGTTAAGATTGCCCATTTGCAGCCCCATGGAGGCGAAAAGCACGACGGTCCAGACCATATGCATCGGGAAAGCCAGAGCCTCTGGCATCAGACCAAGGTATTTCACCGCCAGAAGCACCGCCGTGACGATCAGCAGGCCGGCATAGCCCAGCCAGATCAGCCGCCGCATGCCATAACGCACCACCGTCTTGGCATTGACCACATTGCCGATGGCCGAGCAAAGCGCGATCAAGGCGAACCAATAGGGAAAGCTCGCGCCACGATCAAAGCGCAGATCGAAGATGCCCTGCATCGACGAGAGCGTGGCGAAAAGCGCTGCCAGCGTCAGGCTTTGCATCAGGATCGAGATCACCACGATGCGGTGCGAGAAAACCTCGCGCACGCCTGCCATCAGCAGCACCGCCGAAAAGGCGCGCCGTTTTGCGGCAGGCAAGGTCTCGGGCTGACGCAGGCCCAGCCAAATCAGGGTGACCACGGAAAATCCGATGTAGACGAGGAAAATCGCCTGCCAATCGGCGATGTGCATGATGGTCTGGCCCATCAGCGGTGCCACGGCGGGCACCAGCATGAAGACCATCATCACAAAGCTCATCACCTGCGCCATGGCGCGGCCCTCGAAAAGGTCTCGCACCAAGGCAGTCGCCGCCGTGCGCGGACCTGCGGCGCCCAGGCCCATGACGACGCGGGAGATCAGCAGCACTTCCAGCGACTGCGCGAAATAGGCCGCAACAGACGAGAGCATGTAAAGCAGGCCGCCCGCGATGATGACCGGCTTGCGGCCAAAACTATCCGACAAGGGCCCGGTGAACAGCGTGCCAACCCCCATGCCAAAGACAAAGCTGGTGATGACCAGCTGCGCATTGTTGGGCGCAGAAGGGCTGAAATCGGCGGCGATCTGCGGCAGGGCGGGCAGCATGGCGTCGATCGACAGCGCGATGGTGGCAAACAGCGCGGCGATCAGCGCGACAAATTCGCCATGCGACAAGCGGCGGGTGGGGCTTTGCATTTGAAAGGCTTTCGCTAAAGGATCCGGCCTCCTTCGCAACTCAGGTCGCAAAGGTCCAGTGCACATATGCACAGAAGCCCATCCAGTTGCGCTTTTCTGCGCGCTTTATGCAGATCAGGCTTCGGGGGGATTGGTGATCTTGGCCGTCAATTCCTCGATCACCTGCGCCCAAACCTCGGGCGGTTGCGCACCTTGCACCACATATTGCTGCGCAATCAGGAAGGTTGGCACGGCACTGACGCCTTTGGATCGGGCGTCGGCATCACGGGCGGCGATGTCATCGGCGTCGGCCCCCGAGGTCAAAAGACGTAGCGTCACTTTGCGGTCCATACCGGCGGCGGCGGCGATATCGGCCAGCACCTCATCGGCGCCGATGTCCAGACCGTCGCGCCAATAGGCGCGGAACAGGGCCGAAACCACCGCCGTCTGCCGCCCCTCAAGCCCCGCCCAATGGATCAGGCGATGGGCTTTCAGCGTATTGGGCTGGCGCTTGGGCGCATCGGGGTCCATCTGGATGCCGGCCTCGACCGCGATCTGGCGCATGCGGTCGTGGATCTGATCGACTTTTTCCGCGCCGCCGAACTTTTGCTCGAGATAGCCGCGCTTGTCGACACCCTCGGCCGGCACCTCGGGGTTCAGCTGAAAGGGGTGCCACTGGATGGCGAAGGGATGCTCGGGGTGGGCCTCAAGCGCGCGGTCAAGGTGGGCCTTGCCGATCATGCACCAGGGGCAGACGGGGTCGGAAAAGATATCAAGACGGATCATGGCAGGCTCCTTTGGTGCAGAAATGCGGCGGGCCGGGCGGCGCGTCAAGGGATGGCACAGGATTTCTTGCAAGCGGGCAGGGCTTGGCTTATGCGAACCGCCATGAGCGCTGACCCAAAACGCCTGATCCGCATCGCCCGCGACAACGCGCCCGCCCCGGTGGTCGAGCCGCTGGATCTGGGCAGCCGCGTGCGCGAGTTGCGCCGTGCCAAGGGCTGGACGCTGGAACAGGCGGCTACCGAGGCGGGGCTGGCGCGCTCGACACTGTCCAAGATCGAAAACGGTCAGATGTCGCCGACCTATGAGGCGCTGAAAAAGCTGGCGCAGGGCATGCAGATCTCGGTGCCGCAGCTGTTTACCCCGGCGCAACCGCCGCAGGTCTCGGGCCGGATTGCGGTGACGAAATCGGGCGAGGGTCAGGCCCATGCCACCACGACCTACGAACACGAGCTGCTGGCCTCGGGACTGACCAAAAAGCAGATGCTGCCCTACCGCGCCACCATCCGCGCCCGCGCCATGGAGGATTTCGACGGCTGGGTGCGCCATGAGGGCGAAGAGTTTCTCTATGTGCTGACCGGCATCGTGCGGCTTTATACCGAGTTCTACGAGCCGGTCGATCTGCGCCGCGGCGATTCCGCCTATTACGACGGCTCGATGGGGCATAATGTGATCAGCCTGTCAGAGGAAGACGCCACGATCCTTTGGGTGACCTCCCTGGTCTGAGCCTCGGGGGGCTTGACCCGCTCGCGCCGCTAACCCAGTCTGGGACTTGGGGAAATGGCGCAAGACGTCATGGGGAGCAACATGCGTCTGGGTTTGATTGCGGATATTCACGCCAATCGCGAAGGGTTGGAGGCAGTGCTGGCCGATCTGGAGGCGCAGAGCATCGACCGGCTGGTGATCCTTGGCGATATCGTCGGCATCGGGCCGGACCCGGACTGGTGTCTTGAGACCGTGGAACATCTGGCCCGCGAGGGGGCGCTGTGCTTGCGCGGCAATCACGACCGCACGACGCCCGCCATGCAGCTGAGCCCGGTGGTGCGGCGGATTGTCGATTGGACGGTCAACCGCCTTTCGGCGCGGCAGCGGCGGTTTCTTGAGGAATTGCCCTTGCAGATCAGCGAAGGCGACATGCTGTTCAGCCATGCCTCCGCTGCCGAGCCCGAGGCCTGGCAGGCCATCGACGGCCCCGACGCGGCTGCGGCCTGCCTTGCGGCAAGCCCGGCGCGTCTGCTGTTTTGCGGCCATATGCATGCCGCGGCGCTCTACCGCGAGGAAGCTGCGGGCGATGTGCGGCAGGAGGAGGTCAGGCTGGAACCGCAACCTCTGGACCCGTCTCAGCGCTGGCTGGCCGTGATCGGTTCTGCCGGTCAGCCGCGCGATGGTTCTTTGATGGCAAGCTGGGCGGTGTTTGATAAAGCCCGCCAAGAGCTGAGCTTCCGTCAGGTCGGCTTTGACGCGGCCACGACGCGGCGCAAGGTTCGGGCGGCGGGCGTGCCAGAGGCTTACGCCCGCCATATGCCCTTTGAGGCCTGAGCCTCAGTTCATCATATTGCCGACCTTATGGGCGCCGCCCGAAATATCCTCGCCGACGCCTGCAATCGTGTTGCAGCCCGCAACGGCGGTCAGAAAAACAAGAAAGATCGCTGTGCGCATGGTCTACTCCTGATACCACCAGACTTCCGGCATGAAAGCCGAGCCAATCGCCGTAAATTGGCAATTTCTTGGGGAAATGCAACTGCTTGGCATGGGCAATATGGGCGACATCGGCATACCAGATCGGAATGACGTAGCGACCAGAGATTAACAGCCGGTCAAGGGCTTGCACCGCCGAGACGAAATCCTCGCGGTCGGTCGAGGACAGCATGGTCTCGATCATCGCCTCAGCCGCCGGCGACTTGATCCCCGGCCAGTTGCGCGTGCCCGGGTTCCGTCACGCCAGCCGAGCCCCAGTAAAGCATCTGCTCATTGCCCGGCGACAGCGACAGCGAGCGGATGTAATGGGTCATGTCGAAATCATAGGCGGTGGTGCGCTCTTTATATTGCGCCGAATCCACCGTGGTCAGCTTGGCTGCGATGCCAAGGCGTTTTAGCGCCTCGATATAGATATTGGCCACGGCAATGATGTCATCCGCGCCATTTTGCAGAAGGATTTCAAAGGCAAAGGCCTCTCCCGCTGCATTCTTCAGCACGCCGTCCTGCACCGTCCAGCCTGCCTCTTCCAGCAGTTTGGTGGCCTTGCGCAGATTGGCGCGGTTGGCTTCCGAGCCGTCCGAGACCGGCAGGGCATAGCCCTCGAGCGCCCCGGGCAAGAGCTGATCCTTGAAAGGTGTCAGCAGCGCCAGCACCTTGCCCTCGGCGGGCGTGCCGGATTTGCGCACCCAGTTCGGAGTTGCCGTAATAGGACTGGATGCGCGGCAGGGCGCCGCCGTTCAGGGTCTGGTTGACCAGCTCGAAGTTGAAGGCGTCAATCAGCGCCTCGCGCACCCGCCAATCGGCGAAAAGCGGCTTGCGGGTGTTGAAGACCAGCCCGTCGATACCCGAAGGCCGCTGGTGCGGGATTTCCGATTTGACCACATCGCCCGACTGCACGGCGGGAAAATCGTAGTTGCTCGCCCATTTCGACGGATTGGTCTCGCGGTAGCTGTTGATATCGCCGGCCTTGAAGGCCTCGAAGACCACGCCACCATCGCCGAAATACTCATAGCGGATTTCGTCGAAGTTATACTGACCCTTGTTGAAAGGCACATCCTTGCCCCACCAATCGGGGTTCTTCACGTAAGAGATGTATTTGCCCGGCTCGAATGCACCAACGACATAGGGGCCAGAACCGATCGGGGCCTCCAACGTGCTGGCGGTGAAATCCTTTCCCTCGAATTGCGCCTTCTCCAGAATCGGGCGCAGACCAAGGATCAAGGGCAGTTCGCGGTCGACTTCGGTGAAGGTAAAGCGCACGCCGCGGCTGCCGACCTTCTCGGCCTTGGCGATCTTTTTCCATGCTGTGGCATAGCGCGGGTTGCCCTCGGTGCCGAGTTTCTCGAAGGACCACAGCACATCCTCGGGCGTCACCGGATTGCCGTCCGAGAAACGCGCGCCTTCACGCAAAGTAAACTCCACGTAATCGCGCGCCGCATCGGTATCGACCGATTCGGCCAGCAGACCGTAGAGCGTGAAGGGCTCGTCATAGGAACGACCCAGAAGTGTTTCAATTGTAAGTGAAGAAAGTCCCGCAGGCGGGGCGCCTTTGATGATGAAGGGATTGAGGGAATCATAGCTGCCCGATTCGCCAAAGACGATCTTTCCCCCCTTGGGGGCATCGGGGTTCGCTTGCGGCAGGGACACAAAATCCGGTGGCAGGGCAGGGGCACCATACATAGCTATGCCATGCGCAGGCTCTGCCAGCGCAGTTTCGCTGATCCCGCACAGCGTGGTTGCCAGACAAAAAGCCCTTATTCCGGTGGAAATAATCTGTTTCATTCTGGCAGCAATCCTTTGAAGCTTTGGTTTCTTGCGCCCCAGAGTAGAAGGGGTTTCGTGACATATCAAACTTTTAACTTGGATCGGCCGCGCAAGAGGGCTATAACAACCCTACTGCTCGATAGGTTTCTTGCCTGTATGAAACCTGCCTCAATAACTTAACGCCCGCTTCGTGCGGGCGTTTTTTTTGGGCAGCTGGTAAAGGCACCGGCCCCTCTGGCGTCAGTCGCGAATGCGGTTATGCTGCAATGCAACATAACGCAGGAGGCTGACAGATGCTCGCAGGTAAACGCGCCATGATCACCGGGTCGAACTCCGGCATTGGGCTGGGAGTGGCCGAAGAACTCGCCCGCGCCGGCGCCGATGTGGTGCTGAACAGCTTCACCGACCGGCCGGAAGATCACGCGCTGGCCGCGGATCTGGGCAAGCGTCATGGGGTGAGCGCCCGCTACATCGCCGCCGACATGTCAAAGGGCGCCGACTGCCGCGGCTTGATCGAAAAGGCCGGCGGCTGCGATATTCTGGTGAACAACGCGGGCATCCAGTTTGTCGCCCCGCTGGATGAATTTCCGACCGAGAAATGGGACCAGATCATCGCGATCAACCTGACTTCGGCCTTTCACACCACCGCCGTTGCCCTGCCTGTGATGCGCGCCAAGGGCTGGGGCCGGGTGGTCAACATCGCCTCGGCGCATGGCCTGACCGCCAGCCCGTTCAAATCGGCCTATATCGCGGCCAAGCATGGCGTGGTCGGCCTGTCCAAGACCGTGGCGCTGGAAACCGCGGGGCAGGGCATCACCTGCAACGCGATCTGCCCCGGCTATGTGCTGACCCCTCTGGTCGAGGCGCAGATCCCCGATCAGATGAAGGTGCATGGCATGGACCGCGAGACGGTGATCCGCGAGGTCATGCTGCTTGCGCCAACCCTCGCGCCAGTTCGCCACGGTGGAACAGATCGGCGGCACCACGGTCTATCTGTGCAGCCCTGCGGCGGATCAGGTGACGGGCACCACGATCTCGGTCGATGGCGGCTGGACGGCGCTTTAAACCGGGGCTTTAAGCCGGGGCTTTATCGGCCAGTGCGGCCTCGATGGCATCTTTCGGCTGGGGATAGACCAACCCGGCCGAAACGATCAGCTTCACCGCCTCATCCGCCTTCATCTCAAGCAAGATCACGTCGCGCTCCGGCACGAAGAGCAACATCCCCGAGGTCATCGGCGTCAGGCCCACAAACACCGCCACCATCGGCTCGCCCCCGGCAGTTTCGCGGCGATCTCGCCCTTGGGGGTCGTGGCGACCATGCCCACCGCCCAATAGCCCGCGCGGGGAAACTCGACCAGACAGGTATGCTCGAAGCTTTTCTCCGATTTGGCAAAGAACGTCTCGGTGATCTGCTTCAGCCCGGAATAGACCGAGCGCACCAGCGGCACTCGGTCCACCCAACCCTCTGCCGTGCGCATCATCGAGCGGCCGATAAAGCCGCGCGCCAGCGAGCCGATCAGGGCGGTGAAGACCAGAAAGACCAGCACGCCGACGCCGCGCACCGGGAAGTTGATCTCGGGCCCGAAATAGCGGTGCATCAGCGCCTCGGGGGTGAATTGACAGGGGATCAGCGGCAGGATCCAGCCGTCGATCCAGCCGATCACCCCCCAGACGACATAGATCGTCAGGCCCACCGGCAGCACCACCACCAGCCCGGTCAGAAACGACGCACGAAACGCGGCAAACATGGATCGGCGGGGATGGTGCGGAAATCGGACATGCACGCTCCTAGGTTTGCCGATAGCTAGGCAGAAAGGTGCCGCCTCACAATGCCTTTGCAGCGCGCATCGCCACGATTTCTCGCGCAATCGCCGCGCCAAGCCGGGCATTGTTCAAAACAAGGGCGATGTTGGAGACCAGCGAGCGGCCCTCGGTCAGCTCGAAGATGCGGTCAAGCAGGAAGGGCGTGACCTCTTTGGCGGCGATGCCCTGGGCCTGCGCCTCGGCCAGAGCCTGCTCGATCACCGGGTTGATCTCGTCACGCGGCACTTCATCGGCCTCGGCAATCGGATTGGCGACCAGCTGGCCGCCGGGCAGGCCAAGACGCTGCGCATCAGCTGCGCGCGCCCGATCTCGGCCGCGCTGTCCATGCGCAGCGGCGCCTTCAGGCCGCAAGAGCGCGACCAGAAGGCCGGAAAATCGTCCTGACCGAAGGCGATCACCGGCACGCCCGCGGTTTCCAGATATTCCAGCGTCTTGGGCAGATCGAGAATCGCCTTGGCCCCGGCCGCAATCACCGTGACCGGGGTGTCGGCCAGTTCGGGCAGATCGGCAGAGATGTCAAACGAGCTCTCGGCACCGCGATGCACGCCGCCAATGCCGCCGGTGGCAAAGACGTCGATCCCCGCAAGATGCGCGCAGATCATCGTCGCGGCCACCGTGGTGGCCCCGGTCTTGCCGCTGGCAAGGCAGGCGGCCAGATCGGCGCGGCTGAGTTTCATCACGTGATCGGCCGACCAAGATCCTCGAGTTGCTGATCGGTCAGCCCGATCAGAATGCGACCGCCCATGACCGCGATGGTGGCGGGCACGGCGCCAGCCTCGCGCACCGCAGCCTCGACCGCGCGGGCGGCTTCGACGTTTTGCGGAAAGGGCATGCCATGGGTGATGATGGTCGATTCCAGCGCGACGATGGCGCGGCCCTTGGCGCGGGCTTCGGCGACTTCGGGCGAGAAGCGGAGCAGGGGATGGGTCATGTGGCGTGTTCTCCTGAAACATAGGTGGCGGCGGCGCGCAGGGCGGCGGCAAGCGCCTCGGCCCGCGCGGCTCCGCGACTTTCGGCGACGATATGCGCGGCCATGAAGGTATCGCCCGCGCCGGTGATGCGGGTGACCATGACGGGCGGCGGCGCATCGGTAATGATGCCCTGACCCTGCCGGCCTTCGGCGCAAGCACGGCCGCCGTCGGTGACCAGAACCTTGGCGGCACCGCGCGCCAGCAGGGCTTCGGCAGCCTCAGGGGCGGTGGCAAAGGCTTCGTGGCAAAGCAAGCCCGCCTCTTCGAGGTTGACGTAGAGCGTGGCGCGGGGGTGTGAGAGCAGCGGCAGCAGCCGCTCGGCCTTGCCGGGGCTGGCCGGGGCCACGCGCAGATCAGCGCGGGCGAACAGCGGCGAAGCGGCGATCTCGGACAGAAGTGCGACAGTCAGATTGCCGTCCAGCGCGACCAGACCGGCCTAGGGCGCGGCCGCGGACCCAAGCCGACCATCGGCCAACGGCCGCAGGATCTTGTCACCCGCCGCTTCCAGCGAATGTGCATCGGCAATCGCCGCGATCAGACCATTGGCGCCCTCGACCGCCATATAGATGTCGGTTGGCAGATCTTCCGAGCGATAGAGATAGTCGGTGATCAGGCCCAGACGCTGACTGGCCGCGACCAGCTCGTGCCCTGCCTCGTCCTGCCCAACGGCGGAGAGCAGGGCAGGGGCAAGGTCAAAGCGCGCCAGGGTCATCGCGATATTCATCGCAACCCCACCCGGAAGCCGCGTGATCCGCCCCGGCACATCCGAACCGAGCCGCATCGCGAGCGGCGAGCGACCGATGATGTCCCAGAGCACGGAGCCGATACAGAGGATATCTGCTGTCATAAGACTTCATCGCTGATCCTGCGGCGCGGTGCAAGATGTTGGGCGTCGGATGCCTCCGGCTTGCCGGAATGCAAGCATTCCAGCCTGGATATTTTGGCCAAGATGAAAGCCATGGCGGTGATTTCGCTTGTGGCGGCGCAATGGCTGGGGTAAAGGGCGCGCACTTCACAGGTGAGGCTTGGGCTTTGCGGGGAGAAATCCCGTATCGTCCGCCGGTTGGACCATCAGGTCTGAGACAGCTTTGCCGAGGATAGAAACCGGAAAGGATAACGACATGGCTCTTCCAGAGTTTACCATGCGTCAGTTGCTTGAAGCTGGCGTTCACTACGGCCACCAGACCGCACGCTGGAACCCGAAGATGGGACAATACATCTACGGCGACCGCAATGGCATCCACATTCTTGACCTGACGCAGACTGTTCCGATGCTGGATCAGGCGCTGAAAGTCGTGCGCGATACCGTGGCCAAAGGCGGCCGCATTCTGTTTGTTGGCACCAAGCGTCAGGCGCAAAAGCCTGTTGCAGAGGCCGCAGAGCGTTGCGCACAGTTTTACATGAACCACCGCTGGCTCGGTGGCACGCTGACCAACTGGAAAACCGTTTCCCAGTCGATCCAGCGCCTGAAGCAGATCGATGAACTGCTGGCAGCTGGCGGCGAAGGCCTCACCAAGAAAGAGCGCCTGATGATGGAACGCGACCAGGGCAAGCTGCAGGCTTCGCTCGGCGGGATCCGTGAAATGGGCGGCACCCCCGACCTGATCTTCGTTGTGGATGTGGGCAAAGAAGACCTCGCCATCCTCGAAGCGCAGAAACTGGGCATCCCGGTCGTCGGCATCGTCGACACCAACAACTCGCCCAAGGGCGTGGATTACGTGATCCCCGGCAACGACGACGCGGCCCGTGCGATCCAGCTTTATTGCGAGCTGGTCGCCAAGGCTGCCCTTGACGGCATGTCGGCCCAGATGGGCGCTGCTGGCATCGACCTTGGTGCGCTTGAAGCTGCACCGGAAGAAGAAGCCATCGCCGCTGACGCCGAATAATTCTGTCACGGAACGGATAACTGGCGGGGATAGGCTGGCTTGCAAAGCGCAGGCCAGCTGCCCGCCAGACCCATTTTGAGCTATTTCAGGAGACTGACATGACAATCACCGCAACAATGGTGAAAGACCTGCGCGAATCCACCGGCGCAGGCATGATGGACGCAAAGAAGGCCCTGGTTGAAACCAATGGCGATATGGAAGCTGCCGTCGACTGGCTGCGCACCAAGGGCCTCGCCAAGGCCGCCAAGAAGGCCGACCGCGTTGCTGCAGAGGGCCTCGTTGGCGTCGCCGTTTCCGGTGGTCGCGGTGTGGCTGTCGAGATCAACTCGGAAACCGACTTCGTCGGCAAGAACGCGGATTTCCAGGCGCTGGTGCGCGGGATCACCGATGCGGCTGTCAAGGTTTCGGACGTTGAAGCCTTGAAATCAGCTGCGATGAAAGACGGCACGGTCAAGTCGACCCTGACCTCTGCCATCGCCGTGATCGGGGAAAACCTGACGCTGCGCCGGATGGCGTCGATCGAAGGCGACGTGGTTGCGGCCTATGTCCACAACGCTGCCGCTGACGGCCTTGGCAAGATCGGCGTCTTGGTTGCGGTCAAAGGGGCTGACAACGGCATCGCCAAGCAGATCGCCATGCATATCGCGGCGACCAACCCGCTGGCGCTGTCGGAAGCCGAGATCGACCCGGCTGTGCTGGAGCGTGAACTGGCTGTGCAAACCGCCAAGGCTCTGGAAGAAAACGCGGAATCGGCCAAGCCGAAGCCCGACGCCGTGATCCAGAACAACATCATCCCGGGCCGCATGAAGCGTTTCCTTGCGGAAAACACCCTGATGGGCCAGGCCTTTGTGATCAACCCTGACCTGACCGTCGAGCAAGCCGCGAAAGAGGCTGGCGTCACCGTGACGGGCTTCGTGCGCATGGCTTGCGGCGAAGGCATCGAAAAAGAGAAAGAGGATTTTGCTGCTGAAGTCGCCAAGAACTTCTCAAAGGCTGATCTGACTGCCAATGTGGGGAAGGGGGCTGACATCACTGTCAGCCCCCTTTCTATTTCAAAGACTTGAAGGGTGATCTTTACAGATCGGATTAAGCCCGCGCCGCCTCGGCCACTTTGCGAATGGCTGCAATATTCTGGCCGTACACCTCGGGCTTCTGCACCGAGCCGCCTTTGAAAACCGCCGATCCTGCCACCAGCACATCTGCACCGGCCGCCACAACCAAGGGCGCGGTTTCCACGGTGACGCCGCCGTCAATCTCGATATGCACCGGACGATCGCCGATCATCGCGCGCAAGCCGCGGATCTTTTCCACCTGCGAGTGGATGAACTTCTGGCCACCAAAACCGGGGTTAACCGTCATCACGCAGATCAGATCGACCATGTCCAACAGATGCGCAACTGCCTCGATGCCGGTGCCGGGATTGATCGCAAGACCGGCCTTTTTGCCTGCGCCACGAATGGCTTGCAGGGTCCGGTGAATATGCGGACCAGCCTCGAGATGCGCCGAGATCACATCGGCGCCAGCCTCGGCAAAGGCCTCGACATAAGCATCAACCGGCGCGATCATCAGATGCACATCCATCACGCCCTTGATATGCGGCCGCAGCGCGGCACACATCGCAGGCCCAAAGGTGATGTTGGGCACGAAATGTCCGTCCATGACATCGACATGCACCCAATCCGCACCTTGCGCCTCAATCGCGCGGCATTCCGCGCCAAAGTTGGCGAAGTCAGCGGAAAGGATCGAAGGGGCGATCTTGATCTGGCGGGAAAAACTCATCTGCAAGCTCCTGGTGGCGTTGCAGGGCACATACCTTGAGTTTCCGGTCCGGTCCAGCCTTTCTCAGCCATATATATTACATAATATTGATTATCGGATATGTTGATCTGGGCAGAGCCCCCTCATACCAGCTTGCGATCCCTGGCGATCATCGCGGCATGGGTGCGGTTCTTGGCCG
The DNA here is from genome assembly GCA_963815275.1 of uncultured Alphaproteobacteria bacterium. Lineage (GTDB taxonomy): Bacteria > Pseudomonadota > Alphaproteobacteria > Rhodobacterales > Rhodobacteraceae > Cypionkella. The sequence goes on along the minus strand of CAWFGD010000010.1, from coordinate 166,965 downwards.
AGAGCTTGCGGCTCATCGTCTTGACGTGCAGCTTTACCGTCACCTCTTGCAGATCGTGATCCCGCGCAATCTCTTTGTTCGACTTGCCCTCGCAGATGCCGCGCAGCACATCGGTTTCGCGCGGTGATAAAAAGGCCTGAGCGGTTTGCGAAGTCTTGGCCAGGTTCACCGGTGCGTAAATTTCACCCGCCGCCATGAAGCGCGCTGCAGCCACCATCGAACGCGAGCTCAGCGTCTTTGGCACATAGCCCGCAGCCCCCAAGGCCAGAGCCTGTTCCGCGACCATCGGCGTCACAGCCCCCGAGATCAGCGCCACTGGCCGCTTTTCATTGGCCGCCATCATCCGCGTCAAGCCTTCAAGCCCGTCCATCCCCGGCATGTCGTAATCAACCAGCACCAGATCAAAGCTGCCTGTTCGCTTGTGACACAGTCAAGCGCGTCATCCAGACTTGCAGCCATGCAGACCTCTTCAAACCCCTCACGCTCCAGAAAGGCGGCGATGGTTTCGCGCACGAGGTCATGATCATCAGCAACTAAAATTCGCATTCTGGTCTTTCTGGCTGTTCACTTTGCCGCGTGTCGGGACAAGCCAACTGCCGGTCCCGGAGTGATTTTATCTTACAGATCATTTAGCTTTAGTTAATGGTCTTGCCGCTAATCTGCAGGCGACGCCAGAGGCTGTACGGCTTGCCCGCAAAGTCGCAGATGACGTTCGCCTATCCCAAAGCATAGGTGGTTATCCAGAAGAACCGATGATTTTTTACAGGACCTGTGGCATGTCTGACCCCATAGCAACCCGGAAAGCGCCCCATGAAAACCGCCCTAGCCCTCTTGATTGCGCTTGTCTGCGCCCTGCCCGCCTTGGCCGATGGTCTGCCCGAACCCAAGGGCGAAGTTTTGCTCACCATCAGCGGCGACTTGGCTCTGACCAATGGCGACCACATCGCCCGCTTTGATGCGCAGATGTTGCAGGATATCGGCGGTGCCAAATTCAAGACCTCGACTGTCTGGACCGAAGGCACACCGGAATTTACCGGCGTCAGGCTTGCCGATCTGGTGGCAAAACTGGGCATCACCGCGCCGGTTTTGTCGATGGTCGCGGTCAATGATTACATGGTAGAAGTGCCGCTGAGCGATGCCGTGGCCGATGGCCCGATCATCGCCTATGAGATGGAGGGCAAACCAATGTCTGTGCGCGACAAGGGACCGCTTTGGCTGATCTATCCCTATGACAATAAAGCAGATTACCAGAGTGAAATGATCTATTCCCGCTCGATCTGGCAATTGGTCAAGATTGATCTGACCAAATAGCACGGATGGAGCGCGGCCCACTTCATCGCGCCCCTGCGCATAGGGCCAGATGGGCGCTTGGCCTGCTGGTGGCGGGCGTTCTGGCGCTGTGCCTCAGCGGCATTGCCACGCTGGCGCTTTCGGTGCGCAGCGGTATCCAGTCGCAGGCCTCGGCCTCGTCGGACAATACGCAATGGACGATGTCGCAGCTCGATGTCGAATTTCTGATTTACAAAGAGTCCGTGACGGCCGCACTGAGCGGCACCGGCACTCTGGCCGAGGTGCGCAAGCGGTTCAACATCGTCTACAGCCGTAGCAATACCTTCCTGGAAAGCAAGGTCTTTGCCCGGGTGCTGGATGACGAGAGCTATGCGCAGGGTCTGGCGCAACTGCGCAGCTTTCTTGATGGGTATATTCCGCAGATCGACGGGCCGGACGAGGCGCTGCGCGCAGCCCTGCCCCGCATGGCGCAAGGCATCGACGGGTTGCGCCCCAAGGTGCGCGAGTTGGCGCTGACCGGGTTGAAACTCTTTGCCACCGCTGCGGACCGCGAGCGGGAAGTCATGGTCAAGACCCTGGTGCAGGTCGGTGTGCTGACCGGGGTGATGATCGTGTTCCTGCTCGGGCTGGTGGCGATGCTGTTGCGCTTTGAGGCCTCTAACCGCGCCCGGACGCGGGAGGTGATGCTGTCGTTGGGGCGGACGGAGGCGGTGGTCGATACCGCGCTCGATGCGGTTATTCTGATCGATGGCGCCGGTCGGGTGCTTGATTTCAACCCTGCGGCTGAACGGATTTTTGGCTGTCCACGCCAGCAGACCCTCGGCCAGCCGGTTGTCGAGCTGATCTTTCCCGCCGAACAACGGGCGGCGCATCTGGCCGAGTTGCGGGCGCTGCAACAGGGCCGCTCATCGCTTTTCACCAAGGCTGGACGGCTGCGTCTGACCGCGCAGCGCGCCGATGGCACGGTCTTTCCGGCCGAGATATCGGTGACCCGCGCCGAGGATACCAAGGGCGCGATCTCCATCGCCTTTCTGCGCGATCTTTCCGCCGAATTCGCCGCCGAACAGGCCTTGCTCGCGGCGCGGGATGCAGCCCTTGCCGGCGAGAAGGCCAAGGCCGATCTGCTGGCGGTGATGAGCCACGAGATGCGCACGCCCCTGAACGGTATTCTGGGCATGCTGGAGCTGATGCAGGACACCCCCCTGACCCCGCGCCAGCAAGAACTGCAGGGGGTGATGCAGACCTCGGGCAAGCTCTTGCTCCACCACGTCAATGACGTGCTCGACATTGCCCGGCTGGAAAGCGGCAAGATGCCCTTGCAGCTTGGCCCGGTCGATCTTGCCGCACAGATCCGCGAGATCATCGCCAGCCAAAGTGCCGCCAGTCTTGCCGCGCGGGTGCGCCTGAGCATGGAGCTTGCCCCCGGCCTGCCAAGCCTGCTGAACAGCGATGCCATGCAGTTGCGCCAGGTCCTACTCAATCTGGTCGGCAATGCGGTAAAGTTCACCCGAGACGGCACGGTGACGATCCGCGCCGCCTATGACACCGAAGCGGCCGAGGTGGCGCTTTGCATTGCAGACAGCGGTATTGGCATCCCCGAGGCGGATCTGGAGCGGATCTTTGACGATTTTGTCACCCTTGACGCCAGCTACGCCCGGATCGAGGGCGGCACCGGCCTGGGCCTTGGCATCACCCGCCGGATTGTCACCAATCTGGGCGGCACGATCCACGCCGAAAGCCAGTTGGGCAAGGGCAGCAGCTTCCATCTGCGCTTGCCGATGCAGCCCAGTCAAAGCCGGGCCTATGTTCGCCCTGCCCCAGTGATGCCCTGCGACGAGCTGCGCGGCAAACGCATTCTGGTGGTGGAAGACAATCCGATCAACCGCCTTGTGGTGCGCGAGATTCTGGCCAAACACGGGCCGGTTCTGGCCGAAGCGGTTGACGGCGAAGAAGGCGTGCGCATGGCTGCCGAAACTCGCTACGATATGATTTTCATGGATATTTCGATGCCGCGCATGGATGGGGTCGCTGCCACCCGCGCCATCCGCGCCGGATCGGGACATAGCAAATCCAGCCCGATTGTGGCCCTGACCGCCCATGCCATGGCCGAAGAAGTCACCCGGTTCAAGGCCGCAGGGATGCAGGCGGTGCTGGTCAAGCCGGTCTCGGGGGCAGCGCTCTGCCGGGCCTTTGTCGATCATGGCGCCGAACAGCCGCAGACGGATCTGCTCGACGCCGAGGTCATCGCCGAATTTTACGCGAGCATGGGCGCAGAGCGCGCGGCGGGCCTGCTTGCGCAATTTCTGACCGAGGTCGAAACAAAGCTCCCCCATCTGGCCGATCCGACCCTGCCGGACACGGAGCTGCACCGCGAGATCCACAAGCTCTGCGGCTCTTGCGCGATGTTTGGCGCGCAAGAGCTCAACCAGGCGTTACGCGCTTTGGAAACCCTGTGCAAAAACGGCCAGACCCAAAGCGCCCGCGCCGGGATTGCAACGCTGACCCCGCTCTGGCAGCAGACGCGTCAGGCGCTAAAACAGCCCAGCAAAGCCGCTTGAGAATGGGAATGATAAAGAGGAATTGGTGCACCCAGCAGGATTCGAACCTGCGACCTCTGCCTTCGGAGGGCAGCGCTCTATCCAGCTGAGCTATGGGTGCCTTGACCGCGTCTATAGCGGCTGGCGATCACGCCTGCAACGCGAAATCACGCGAAAAGATCGTGACAAAGTTCCAGCGCCGAAACCAGCGCATCGACCTCGGCTTCGGTGTTGTAAAGTCCAAAAGAGGCGCGGCAGGTGGCCCCGACGCCAAGATGCTCCATCAATGGCATGGCGCAATGCGTCCCGGCCCGCACCGCGACGCCACGCTTGTCCAGAACGGTCGAGATATCATGGGCATGCGCCTGCCCTTCCAGCGTAAAGGAAAAGATCGCGCCCTTGGTTTCGGACTGGCCCTGCACATGCAGCCAATTCAGCCCGGCCAGCCGAGTACGGGCATAGTCGCGGATCTTGCGTTCGTGGGCGGCGATATTCTGCATGCCCAGCCCCATCATATAGTCCAGCGCCACGCCCAGGCCGATCTGTTGGACGATGCCGGGGGTGCCTGCCTCGAACTTCATCGGCGGATCGGCGTAGCTCACCGCCTCGCGGCTGACCTCGCGGATCATATCGCCGCCGCCCAGGAAGGGTCGCATCTCGGCCTGACGCTCTTTGCGGATATAGATCGCGCCGGAACCACTGGGGCCATAGAGCTTGTGGCCGGTGATGGCATAGAAATCGCAGCCGATCGCCTGAACATCCACCGGCATATGCACCGCCGCCTGCGAGCCGTCGACCAGCACCGGCACACCCTTGGCCCGCGCCCCGGCGCAGATCGCCGCGACATCGACCACAGTGCCCAGAACGTTCGACATATGCGTCACCGCAATCAGCCGGGTGCGCGGCCCAATGGCGGCCAGCACCGCCTCGGCGCTCAGATCCCCCTTGGCATCCGGCTCGACCCATTTCAGCACCACACCCAGCCGTTCACGCAGAAAATGCCAGGGCACGATATTGGCGTGATGTTCCAGCACCGACAGCACAATCTCGTCGCCCGCCTGAAAACGTGGGGCCGCCCAGGCATAGGAGATCAGATTGATGCCCTCGGTGGTGCCGGAATTGAACACGATCTCGGCTTCCGAACCGGCATTCAAAAACCGCGCCACCGTGCCGCGCACTGCCTCGTATTTGTCGGTCGCAAGATTGGAAAGGTAGTGCAAGCCCCGATGAACATTGGCATATTCCATAGAATAGGCCTGGGTCATCGCATCAATCACCACCTGGGGCTTTTGCGCCGAAGCGCCGTTGTCAAGGTAGACCAGCGGCTTGCCATTGACCTGCCGCGCCAGAATCGGGAAATCCTTCCGAACGGTCTGAACCTCAAACATTGCCAGCGCCTCCCACAGAAATACCAATGCCCAACAGGGCCATCAGCAGCGACACAACGAAGAAACTCGCCAAAATCACCGCCAGCACCCGCCCGCCCGAGGCAAAGCCGTGCAGCTCGGCCACGAAACTCGCCAGCGACCACAGGAAAATCACAAAGGACACCAGCCCCAACACCACAGCAAGATCGGCTGAGATCACCAACAAGACCAGTTGCACCACCTGAATTGCCAGCAACATGACCTCGAGCCAAGCCAGCAGCACCAGCGCATCGGCAAGCGCGCCCCTGCCGCCAAAGACGCGGCCCAGCCCCTGCACCAGCCCCAGCGTTATCAACAGCACCAGCGCCTGCAACAGCGCCAGCCGGACCGGACTGGCAAACAGCGCGGTCAGCTCGGGGTCCATCCCTGCGCCGGACAGCATCGCCGACAGCGCCGAAACCACAGCCGAGGCCACCGCGGCGAGCGCCACCGCCTGCCAGCCCACCGAAAGCGGCAACCGCAGATCGATGATCCGTCGCGCCGCTTTGCGCGGGGCCACAACTGTCTCGCGGGCGAGCAGCATCAGGCTGGTCAGATCAAACTGCATCTTTGCGCTCCGCTCTGGCCAACATCGTGATCCAGATCCATATAAAACCAACCCCGACAAGGGCTTGCACCAAAAGCAACTGCGTGCCCGGCCCGATCATCCCCGCCACCAACCCCTGCAGCAGCATCGCCGGGGTCACCGTCAGCAAGGCCGCAAACAGCGCCATCCGCGCCCGGTAGTGACTGCCCTGCCCGCCCAAACTCTTGGCCAGCACATGGCTGACCATCGCCAGCAGATACCAAAACGGGATCGAGGCCAACAGCGCCAGACCGGCCGCAACCAGCCGCTGCACCATCGGCACCTCGGGCTGCAAAAGGCTCTGGCGCGACAGCATCGGCCACAGCGAGACAAAGACCACGCACCAGAAAGGCCACCAAAAGACTAAAGGCGAAAGGCTCCGAGACCGGTCGCGCCAGATGCCGCTCGATCACTCGGCGCGGGTTGCGCCAGCCCTCGACTATATCCGTGGTGACCGACATTCAGCCCCCGTGCCGGCCAAGCCAGCCCTCAAGCCGGCTGCGGATATCCTCGCCCAAGGTCGCATCCTCGATCTCGTCAATCGCCTGGGCCAGAAAGGCCAGAACCAGAAGCGACTGCGCGGATTTCAACGGCACCCCGCGCGAGCGCAGATAGAACAGCGCCGTTTCATCAATCGCCCCCGAGGTCGAGCCATGGCTGCACTTCACGTCATCGGCGTAGATTTCCAGCTCGGGCTTGGCAAGGAACTGACTGTCGCCATCAAGCAAGAGCGACTGGCTGATCTGATAGCCATCGGTCTTTTGCGCGCCCTGCTTGACGAGGATCTTGCCCTGAAACACCCCGACCGCGCCGTTTTTCAGCACCTTCTTGAAAACCTGACGGCTCTCGCAGCGCTCGGCGGCATGGGTGATAAAGACCGTGTCGTCGTGATGAAACGCGCCATCGCCCATCGCCGCACCGGCAACATGCGCAAAGGCGTCGTTGCCAACCAGCTCCAGCACCGCCTCGTTGCGGGTCAGCACGCCATTGGCGGTCATGGTAAAGGATTTGAACGCCGCCTTCGCGCCAATCCGGGCGAAAAGATGCGTCACGGCGCGGCGCGCATGATCGCGGCCCTGCGCGCGGATGTGGTGGAAGCGCGCGCCCTCGGCGAGATCGACCTCCATCACCGTATTCAGCCGCGCAGCCCCGGGGCCATGTTCCAGCAGCGTTGCCTCTGCCCCGGCTTCCAGCTTCACGCAATGGTGCAGGATAACATCAGAAGTCACTGATTTATGTTGATAAATCAGAGAAACGGGTTTTGAGGGCTTGCCCGTGACCCGGATCAACACCCCATCCGTCGCAAAGGCCGAATTCAGGGCGGCATAGGGCCGTTCCACCGGCACCTGCCCGCGCGCCTCAAGCACGCCGTACAGCTCGCGCGCCCAATGGATATCGGTTTGCACATCGGCCAGCCGCTCGATGCTGAGGCCTTCCAGCCGCAGATCATCCGATTGGGCCGGATCAAACACGCCATCGACAAAGACAATCTTCAGCCGGTCGATCCCGCCGAAACCTTCGGCCTCGTCGCCCGCGTCAAAGATCTCGGCCTGCGGAGCCGCGACCGCATTCAGCGCCGCCGGATCGGTATAGCGCCAATATTCATCGCGCTTGCCCGCCAGCCCCATCGCCGTCAGCCGCGCCAGGGCCTGGCCCCGCGCAGCGCCCAGCCAGCCGTCCTTGGCAAAGCTGAGGCCGGCAATCCGCGCTTCCAAAGCGTCGAGCTTGGATTGTGCGACAGCCATCATTCCGCCTCCGCCAGCAGATCGGCGTAGCCGTTGTTCTCGACCTCCAGCGCCAGTTCCGGCCCGCCGGTTTTGATGATCCGACCCGCCGCCATGATATGCACCACGTCCGGTTTGATATGGTCGAGCAGGCGTTGATAATGGGTGATCACAAGGAAGGAGCGCCCCGCCGAACGCAGCGCATTGACGCCTTCGGCGACCAGCTTCATCGCATCGACGTCAAGGCCAGAGTCGGTCTCATCCAGGATGCACATCTTGGGTTCCAGCATGGCCATCTGCAGGATTTCATTGCGCTTTTTCTCACCGCCCGAGAAGCCGACATTGACCGGGACGCTTCAGCATCTCGGCGTCGATCTTCAGGGTTTTGGCCGTCTCGCGCACCAGTTTCAGAAAGTCGCCCGCCGAAATTTCCGGCTCGCCGCGCGCCTTGCGCTGTGCGTTCACCGCGGTGCGCAGGAAGGTCATATTGCCGACGCCGGGGATCTCGACCGGGTATTGAAAGGCCAGAAACAGCCCCGCCGCCGCCCGCGCTTCGGGCTCCATCTCCAGAAGCTCTTCGCCCTCCAGCTTGGCCGACCCTTCGGTCACGGTATAACCATCGCGGCCCGCCAGCACATAAGACAGCGTCGATTTGCCCGATCCGTTCGGCCCCATGATCGCATGCACTTCGCCCGCGCCGATCTTCAGATCGACACCGCGCAGGATGACCTTGTCTTCTTCTTCAAGTTTCACATGCAGGTTGTTGATTTCCAACATTTTATGTCCTTCGTGGTATCAGGCTCAGCGCGCGAGCAGAAAGGTTTGAATGACCCAAAGCAGCCGCTCGGGCGGCACAGCCATGGGAGAGAGTTCGAAAATCGCCATGCGGCCGACCATTTCGGCGGGCTTCACCAAGACTTCGACCTCGTGATAGGCGGGGCGCTCTTTGTAATCATCCCACAAAACCAGCGTCGGTTTGGTGATCTTGAAGAGCGCAGTCAAAAAGCAAGCGGCGCGGAACCGACCATCGATCAGGATCACATCCGGATGAACAAAACCGTCCAAGTCCCAGACCGCCAAGGGATATCTCGGCCAGTCCCGAACCTTGCCTCATCCTTGGGAAAGCTCCAGGCCTTGGTTGGCCCGATATCGCCGAAGAGCAAGTCAGATCCGCCAGCGGCGGGTTCTCGGCGAAATAGCCCTGCATCATCGCCAGCCAGTCGGGATCGCTTTCCACCGAAAACATCCGCTTGCCCGCGGCATTCCGCCGCCACCACCGTCGAGCCGCCCGAGCCATACTCCAGGATCACGCCCGCATCGGCATAGGCCAGCCGCAAGAGCTTGGCCTCTGCCTCGGGCATGGTCAGCTGCGGACGCTCGATCAGCATGGCTCAGCCCACCGAACCTTCCAGCGAGATCGCCACAAGGCTTTGCGCTTCCATGGCAAATTCCATCGGCAGCGCCTGCAGCACTTCCTTGCAGAACCCGTTCACCACCAGCGCCACCGCCTCTTCCTCGTCCATCCCGCGCGAGCGGCAATAGAACAGCTGATCGTCATCGACCTTGCGAGGTCGTCGCCTCGTGCTCGACCCGGCTCGAGTTGTTCTTGACCTCGATATAGGGCACGGTATGGGCGCCGCATTTGTCGCCGATCAGCAGGCTGTCGCACTGGGTATAGTTGCGGCTGTCGGTGGCCTTGGGGTGCATCGACACCAGGCCGCGATAGGTGTTCTGCGCCCGGCCCGCCGATATGCCCTTGGACACGATCCGCGATTTCGTGCGCTTGCCCAGATGGATCATCTTGGTGCCGGTATCGGCCTGCTGGGCGTTGTTGGCGATGGCGATCGAGTAGAACTCGCCCTGGCTGTCATCGCCGCGCAGGATGCAGGACGGGTATTTCCAGGTGATCGCCGAGCCGGTTTCCACTTGCGTCCACATCACCTTGGCCCGGTCGCCCCGGCAATCGGCGCGCTTGGTCACGAAGTTGTAGATGCCGCCCAGGCCATTTTCATCGCCCGGATACCAGTTCTGCACCGTCGAATATTTCACCTCGGCATCTTCCAGGATCACCAGTTCCACCACCGCCGCGTGCAGCTGATTGGTGTCGCGTTTTGGTGCAGTGCAGCCTTCCAAGTAGCTGACATAGCTGCCTTTATCGGCAATGATCAGCGTGCGCTCAAACTGGCCGGTATTCTCGGCATTGATGCGGAAATAGGTCGAAAGCTCCATCGGGCAGCGGGTGCCCGGCGGGATATAGACGAAGGAGCCATCGGAAAACACCGCCGAATTCAGCGTGGCAAAGAAGTTGTCCGACTGCGGCACCACCGAGCCGAGGTATTTCTTCACCAGTTCCGGGATGATCCTTGATCGCCTCGGAGATCGAGCAGAAAATCACCCCGGCCTTGGCCAGTTCCGCCTTGAACGTGGTGCCGACGCGAGACGGAATCGAACACCGCATCGACCGCAACCTTGCGCTCGCCCGCCTCTTCCGCGCCCTCGACACCAGCCAGAATCATCTGTTCTTTCAACGGGATGCCAAGCTTGTCGTAGGTGGCCAGCAGCTTCGGGTCGACCTCATCCAGCGACTTCGGCTTCACCGCCATGCTTTTGGGTTTGGCGTAGTAATACTGGTCCTGATAGTCGATCGTCGGATAGTTCAGCATCGCCCAACGCGGCTCTTCCATCTGCACCCAGCGGCGATAGGCCGCCAGCCGCCAGTCCAGCATCCATTCCGGTTCTTCATTCTTGGCCGAAATCAGCCGCACGATGTCTTCGGACACGCCCTTGGGCGCATAATCCATCTCGATCTCGGTGGACCAGCCGTATTTGTAGGTGCCAGACATGGCATTGACGGTTTCGATCGTCTCGCGATCCACGCCGTCACGCACTTCCAGATCAAGATCGGACATCGTCATATTCCTTCTATCCCATGGCGTTACCGCCAAATCTTCACGCAGCGCGCGAACGTATCCGCTTGTAGTCCCGGCCCCAGGCTTTCGGCAAAGCGCAGCACCTCGTCTTTCGTCACATCCCGGCCCGAGCGAGATGCGGATCGCCTGACCCGCCGCGTCTCGTCAAATCCCATCGCCTTCAGCACCCGGCTGGCCCGCACCTTGCCGCTGGAACAGGCCGAGCCCGCCGAAACCGCAAAGCCCGCCAGATCCATCGCCATCACCTGCGTCTCGCCCTTCCAGCCGGGCGCGATCAGGTTCAGGGTGTTCGGCAGCCGCTTGGCCGTATTCCCGACTGAAATAGTATCAAATCCCATGCGCCGACAATGCTGAATCTAGAATATTTCTAATTTCGGCCACCTCGTCCCAAACCCCATCGGCCAGATCCCGCGCCGCAGCCTCGGCCGCCGCGGCAAAGCCTGCGATGCCGATCATGTTCTCGGTGCCAGCGCGCCGCCCCATTTCCTGCCCGCCGCCCTTCAGCTGCGCCGCCACATCCAATCCCCGCCGCAGCACCAAAGCGCCGACGCCCTTCGGCCCGCCCAGCTTGTGCGCCGAAACCAGCGCCCATGTCGCAGCCCAGCCAGTTGAACGCCAATCGGCAGCTTGCCAAAGCCTTGCGTCAGATCCGAAACCGCCAGCCCCTCGGGCAAATCCTGCACCACCCGGTCTCGGAATTGGCCAGTTGCAAGGCCGTGCGCGCAGGATCCGGCACCGTCACCCGCCCCATCGGCATCCACCGCCAAGCTCCGGCCTCGCACCACGCCGACACCGCCTCATGCTCGACCTCGGCACAGACCAGCCCGCGCCCGGCGCAGGCCAGCGCCGCAGCCTCGGTCGCGCCCGAGGTAAACACGATATCCGCCCCCTCGGCCCCCAAAGCCGCCGCGATCTTGCCCCGCGACCGCTCCATCAGCGCCTTGGCCGCCCGCCCCTCGGCATGCACCGAGGACGGATTGCCCACCACATCCATCGCCGCAATCATCGCCGCCCGCGCCTCAGGCCGCAGCGGCGTGGTCGCGTTCCAGTCGAGATAGACCCGCGCTCATTGGTCATCCTCTCTGCAAAAATATCCCGCAGGGGTGAGGCCCAAAGGGCCGAGGGGAGGCCGCGCCTCGCCTATTTGCGCCTCTGCCGTCATTCATCCACCACCCGGAACAGCGCCGGCACCGCCGGGCATGGCGTCATCTCATTGCCGATCACATCCGACAGCCGGGTCTGGTGCAAAAACACATAGACATGCGCCGAAAGCCCCTCCCACAGCCGGTTGGTCAGGCTCTGCGCCCGTGTGCCCGACACCCCGCCCGAGGCCCCGGCCCCGGAGTGCATCGCATCGACGTTCTCCTCGACCGCCTCCATCACCTCGGAAATCCGGATCGCATCGGGGCTGCGCGCCAGCCGGTAGCCGCCGCCCGGCCCGCGCACCGCCTCGACCAGACCCGCGCGGCGCAGCTTGACGAACAACTGCTCCAGATAGGGCAGCGACAGATCCTGCCGCTTGGCAATCTCGGCCAGCGACATCAGCTCATCGCCCTTCGTGCCGGCCGAAAGCGCCAGATCGGCCAGCGCCACCATCGCATAGCGCCCCTTGGTCGATAGTTTCATGCCGCAGCACCCAGCGAATACACTGACTTTCCATTGACGTCGGGGCGTGCGTCCGCTTAACTCAACCCCAGTCCATGAGCGGTTTCTGCCGCTTTAGAATGGTTCTAGGATATCCGAGCGAATTCGTCAACAAATCGCTCGCCAACAGGCACGGAGCGTTACATGCCCGAAGTTATTTTCGCCGGCCCCGAAGGCCGCCTCGAAGGCCGCTACCATCCGCAAAAAGAGCGTGATGCGCCAATCGCCATCGTGCTGCACCCGCATCCCGCTTATGGCGGCACGATGAACAACAAGGTGGTCTATAACCTGCACTATGCCTTCTACAACCTTGGCTTCACCGTGATGCGCTTCAACTTCCGCGGCGTCGGGCGCAGCCAGGGCGAATATGACATGGGCATTGGCGAGCTGTCGGATGCCGCCTCCGCGCTCGATTACCTGCAATCGATGAACCAGAACGCCAAGCATTGCTGGGTGGCGGGCTTTTCCTTTGGCGCGTGGATCGGCATGCAACTGCTGATGCGCCGCCCGGAAATCACCGGCTTCATCTCGGTCGCCCCGCCGGCGAACCTGTATGACTTTTCAGCTTCCTTGCGCCCTGCCCGGCCTCGGGTCTGATCATCAACGGCACCGCCGACAAGGTGGCCCCGCCGAAAGACACCATCAACCTCGTGAACAAGCTGCACGAGCAGAAGGGCATCACCATCACCCACACCCAGATCGAGGGCGCCGATCACTTCTTCAAGGATGAAGAAGCGCATATGAAGCCGATGATCGACACCGTTTCGACCTATGTGAAGCGTCGTCTGACGGAGGTGACCCGCTAATGGGCGTCGCTCGAAGATATGGGCGACGCAGCTTGCCCGCGATGTGATCGCGGCGATGGACGAACTGGGCGATGACCGGTTTTTCGACAAGGTGTCCAAGGTCTTGCTCGATGCCTCGCCCACCATGCAAGAGGCGTTCCTGACCGCCTATCGCGTCCGCGTCGCCGAACAGCGCGGGCCGGGCCTTTATCGAGGCTGCGCTGAAAGCCAAGCGCGAGGGCCGCGACGGCCCCCGCGTGGTGCTGGATCAGCGGCGGCGGCCATTGAGCGACGCGGCTCGAGGCGCAATTCGCCTTTCTGAACGAGGCCGATCGCCTGAAATCGGTGCTGCGCGCCACGACGCTGGTCGATGGCTCGCGGCGCGAAAACTCCGGCGAACATTGCTGGCATCTGGCGCTTTACGCGCTGGTGCTGGCCGATCAGGCCGCCCCGCGGCGTCGATATCAGCCGCGTGATCAAGATGCTGCTCCTGCATGATCTGGTCGAAATCGACGTCGGCGACGTGCCGATCCATTCCGCCAATGGCATGGCCCATGCCAGCACCGCAGACCCAAGACGCCGAATCCCGTGCCGCCGACCGCATCTTCGGCCTGCTGCCCCCCGACCTGGGCCCTGACCTGCGCGCGCTCTGGGACGAGTTCGAAGCCGCCGAAACCCCCGACGCCATTTTCGCCAAATCGCCTGGACCGCGTGCAGCCCGTCATGGCCAACCTGATGTCGGGCGGCGGCACCTGGATCGAATACAACGTCACCGCCGACCAGCTCGAAGCCCGCGTCGGGGTCAAAGTCGCCCGCGGCGCGCCGCGGCTGTGGGACTTGGGTCAAAGCCAGGACCAAAGCCTACTTCGGTTGACCGCGCTAATTTCGGTATACCGTCGCATACCATCTTTTCTTTTACCGTGTTTTCACATTACAGAACCTGCGACAATCCATCACTCCAAAAGGGCCGGACATGACCAAGATCAAGGTAGCCAACCCCGTTGTCGAACTCGACGGCGACGAGATGACCCGGATCATCTGGGATTTCATCAAGCAAAAGCTGATCCTGCCCTATCTCGACATTGATCTGAAATACTACGATCTCGGCATCGAAGAGCGTGATCGCACCAACGACCAGATCACCATCGACTCTGCCGATGCGATCAAGAAATACGGCGTCGGCGTCAAATGCGCGACGATCACCCCGGACGAGCAGCGCGTCGAGGAATTCGGCCTCAAGCAGATGTGGAAATCGCCCAACGGCACCATCCGCAACATCCTTGGCGGCGTGATCTTCCGCGAGCCGATCATCTGCAAGAACGTGCCGCGCCTGGTGCCCGGCTGGACCAAGCCCATCGTCGTCGGCCGCCACGCCTTTGGCGACCAGTACCGCGCCACCGACTTCCGCTTCCCCGGCGCGGGCAAGCTGACGATGAAATTCGTCGGCGAAGACGGCACCGTGATCGAGAAGGACGTCTATTCGGCACCGTCCGCGGGCGTCTATATGGGCATGTACAACCTTGACGACAGCATCATCGACTTTGCCCGGTCCTCGATGAACTACGGCCTGCTCAAGGGCTGGCCGGTGTACCTCTCGACCAAGAACACCATCCTCAAGGCCTATGACGGCCGCTTCAAGGATCTGTTCCAGAAGGTCTATGACGAAGAATTTGCCGATCAGTTCAAGGCGGCTGGCATCCATTACGAACACCGCCTGATCGACGATATGGTGGCTTCCGCGATGAAATGGTCGGGCGGCTATGTCTGGGCCTGCAAGAACTACGACGGCGACGTGCAGTCCGATACCGTGGCGCAGGGCTTCGGCTCGCTGGGTCTGATGACCTCGGTTCTGATGACGCCCGATGGCAAGACCGTCGAGGCAGAGGCCGCCCACGGCACCGTCACCCGCCACTTCCGCCAGCACCAGAAGGGTCAAGGCGACCTCGACCAACTCCATCGCCTCGATCTATGCCTGGTCCGGCGGCCTGAAGCACCGCGCCAAGCTGGACGGCAACGACGCGCTGATGAACTTTGCCACCACCTTGGAAAAGGTCACCGTCGACACCGTCGAAGACGGCTGGATGACCAAAGACCTGGCCCTGCTGGTCGGCCCCGATCAGAAATGGCTCACCACCATGGGCTATCTTGAAAAGGTCGATGAATATCTGAACAAAGCCCTCGCAGGCTGATCAGAAAATGGCCGGAGCATGCCTCCGGCCATTTTTCTTTCGCGGCAACTAGGTCAGCATTATTGACTTAGATCGGATTCGAGCGCAAAGCTGCCGCCATGACAGACCCCGAACATCACAGCCTGATCGAAGACACCCAGGGCCTTGGCTTTGGCGTCTTCATGGCGGCTGTTGCGGTGCATATCCTGACCTTCATGGGCTTTGTCGCGGGCCAAAGCGCGGGCGTCGCCGCCTTGCTCAGCTATGCCACCGGCTATGCCTTTTCGCTGATCTATGTGGTGATCTCGCTGCCCTTCATCGCGCTCGCCTGGGTCAGCATGGGGCGGCGCTTTGCGATCAAGACGATCCTCTCGGTGATCGGTCTTTCCACCATCACCGCCTTCCTGCCGAAGCTTTTGGTTTTCCAAAGCATAGATCCGGCCACTGCGGCGATTCTCTACGGCGGCATGATCGGCATGGCGACGCTGGCCATCGTGCGCCATGGCGGCAGCTTTGGCGGCGTCTCGGTGCTCTGGCTATGGGTGCAAGACAACTGGGGCTTTCCCGCAGGCTATTCGCAACTGATCTTTGACACCTTGCTGTTCTGCGTCGCAGCCCTTGTGATCGCGCCCGACAAACTCGCCTGGTCCTTCCTCGGCGCGGTGGTCTTCAACCTGTTTCTGGCGATCAACCACCGCCGCGACCGCTATATCTCGCGCTAGACGCGGAACAGCACATCGCTGGGGCTCAGCCGGGTTGGCTGATAGCCGAATTGTTCCAGATAGATCCCCACGGCATCCATGCTGTCTTCGCGGGCCGAAACCTCGACCCAGAGCGCGGGCTTGCGCTTGGCAAGAATGCCCTCGGCCCCCATCAACACATCCAATTGCATGCCCTCGACATCGACCTTGATCAGATCGAGGTTCGGCAGATCATCGGCTTCCAGCACCTCATCCAGCGCAAAAAGCGAGACCGATCCCGTCGCTTTGGCGGCAAAGGCCGTAGCGCCCAGATTGCGCGGATTGAAACGCACCATCTCGGCAAATCCGGTCTCGGCGCCGATCAGGCAGTTATAGGCCAACACGCGGTCTTCGATATGGTTCAGCAGGATATTGCTGCACAGCGTCGCGTAGGTATGGTCCATCGGCTCGAAGGCCAACACCTTGGCCGCCCCCAGCACATGCGTGAAATAGACCGCATGATTGCCGATATTGGCGCCAATGTCACAGATCACACTCTTGGGGCCGATCAGACCAAAGGTCTCCAGCTGCGCCAATTGCTTGGACTCGTAAAAGCCCCGGTTCTTCAGAATGACCCGCTGCACATAATCCTCTTGCGCATCCGGCAAGGACAGCGCCACCCGCTTGGCGCGCGGCCCGTTGAAGCGCAGGATATGGCCTTGTTCAAGCAGGGCAACTTTCTGCAGATAGATCTGCTCTTCGATCAGCCTGGACAGTTGGTCAAGCTTGACCTCGATGCCCGAGAAATCCTCGGCCCCTGCGGTATCGATTGCTGCGAGTTTTGCCTGCTTGAGTGACATGATCTGCCTTTGGTTATGCCTTGGCCCGATCTTGCGCTTAACCATGGTTGAAAAAGGGCAAGTTTGCGGTAATTCCCGCACAACGCCGCTTTTGTTGCCAAAACACGGGTAAATCCGGGCCGCACGACAAATCCCACAGGTTCCTCTGGCCTTTTCGCTGCATCTGCGATATCGCGCGGCTCAAAGCTGACAAATGAAAGTGACCCTCCCGATGGAGCTCCGCAACATCGCCATTATCGCGCACGTCGACCATGGCAAGACCACCCTCGTTGACGAACTGCTCAAGCAGTCCGGCTCCTTCCGCGAGAACCAGGCCGTGTCTGAACGCGCTATGGACAGCAACGATATCGAGCGCGAGCGCGGCATCACCATTCTGGCGAAATGCACCTCGCTGGAATGGGGCGGCGTGCGGATCAACATCGTCGACACCCCCGGTCACGCCGATTTCGGCGGCGAAGTCGAACGCATCCTGTCGATGGTGGACGGTGTGGTTTTGTTGGTCGATGCCGCCGAAGGCCCGATGCCGCAAACCAAATTCGTCACCTCCAAGGCGCTGGCCCTCGGCCTGCGCCCCATCGTGGTGCTGAACAAGGTCGACAAGCACGACGCCGAACCCTCGCGGGCGCTGAATGAGGTTTTCGACCTCTTTGCCAACCTTGGTGCCGACGACGATCAGCTTGATTTCCCTGTGCTTTATGCCTCGGGCCGCTCTGGCTGGGCCGACGTCGAGCTTGACGGCCCGCGCAAAGACCTCACAGCGCTTTACCAGCTGATCATCAAGCACGTCCCCGAACCCAAGCAGATCGCGCGCCGCGCCGAGCCGTTCCAGATGCTGGCGACCACCCTCTCCGCCGACCCCTTCATCGGC
Organism: uncultured Alphaproteobacteria bacterium; assembly: GCA_963815275.1. Taxonomy (GTDB): domain Bacteria; phylum Pseudomonadota; class Alphaproteobacteria; order Rhodobacterales; family Rhodobacteraceae; genus Cypionkella. The sequence goes on along the minus strand of CAWFGD010000010.1, from coordinate 149,487 downwards.
CGTATCCTGACCGGTCGTGTCGAGGCTGGCACCCTGCGCGCCGGTGAAACCATCAAGGCGATCAGCCGCGATGGCGAAAAGATCGAACAGTTCCGCGTCTCCAAGGTTCTCGCCTACCGGGGTCTGGTGATGACCCCGATCGACGCCGCCGAGGCAGGCGATATCGTCACCCTCGCAGGCATGTCCAAGGCCACCGTTGCCGATACGCTCTGCGCGCTGGAGATTGACACCGCCATTCCCGCACAACCGATTGACCCGCCGACCATTTCCGTCACCTTCGGCATCAACGACTCGCCGCTGGCTGGCAAAGAAGGCTCCAAGGTGCAGTCCCGCGTCATCCGCGAACGTCTGATGCGCGAAGCCGAAGTGAACGTCGCGATCAAGATCTCTGACACCCCCGGCGGCGACGCTTTCGAGGTTGCCGGTCGTGGCGAATTGCAGATGGGCGTCTTGATCGAAAACATGCGCCGCGAAGGTTTCGAGCTTTCGGTGTCGCGCCCGCGGGTCTTGTTCAGTGACGTCGACGGCGTGAAATCCGAACCGATTGAAGAAGTCACCATCGACGTTGACGATGAATACACCGGCGCGGTCATCGAAAAAATCACCGGCCCGCGCAAGGGCGATCTGATCGAGATGAAACCGGCGGGCGTTGGCAAGACCCGAATCATCGCCCATGTGCCGTCGCGCGGCTTGATCGGCTATCACGGCCAGTTCATGACCGACACGCGCGGCACCGGCGTGTTGAACCGCGTCTTCCACGGCTGGGCCCCGCACAAGGGCCCCATCGAAGGCCGCCGTCAGGGCGTGCTGATCTCGATGGAGACCGGGGTCTCGGTGGCCTATGCCATGTGGAAGCTCGAAGACCGCGGCCACTTCTTCATCGGCGTGCAGGAACCGGTTTACACCGGCATGATCATTGGCGAGCACTCGCGCGACAACGATCTGGAAGTGAACCCGCTCAAGGGCAAACAGCTGACCAACGTCCGCGCCTCTGGCACCGACGAAGCCGTGCGCCTGACCACGCCGGTCAAGCTCAGTCTCGAGCAGTGCATCGCCTATATCGACGATGACGAGCTGGTGGAAGTGACGCCGAAATCGGTGCGGATGCGCAAACGCTTCCTTGATCCGAACGAGCGCAAGCGCAACAAGAACAAAGACTAAGCTAACAAAAACCGCCCCTTGGGGCGGTTTTTTAATGCCGTGAGTTAAGCTGCCAGCGCCAGTTTGCAGGGCATGAACTCTGCCACCTGGACCTGATCACCGTCGAAGGCGCAGAAACTCGATTCCGGCACCTCGGTCCAGTCGCCCTCACCGTCCTCCAAAGGTTCCGAGACCACGGCCATACCCGCCCGCGTTTCTGACCAGCGGTAATACAGCGAGGGAGCGTTGCCGTCGCTGGCATAGCGCACCGCATAAAGCCGTTTGCCATCCGCCAGTGCTGCCGTCATCCGCAGATGCGCGCCCGCGCCCTTTGCCTTGGACAGGGCAATAAATCGCGCCGAGGCCCGCTCCAAAGCGGCACGCGGTTCGGCATCAAGGCCTTCTGCCAGGGCCACCAGAAAGATCGCCTCGGAATCCGTCGCACCCTTGCGATGCGCATAAAGTTCCTCGGGGATCATCATATCGGCATCGCGGCGGAAATTCTCAAAGCCGCCGATCTGGCCGTTATGCATGAAGGACCAACGGCCATGGGTGAAGGGATGGCAATTGTTCCGGCTGGTCGCCGTACCGGTCGAGGCGCGGACATGCGCCATGAACAGGCCCGAACGCACCTGCGCCGTCAGGCTCTTCAAATTCGGGTCCGACCAGGCCGGCAGCACATCGCGGTAAAGCCCCGGCTCCGCCCGCTCACCATACCAGGCGAGGCCAAAACCATCGGCATTGATCGCAGTATGGCACTGCGTCGCGCAATGGCTTTGATGGATCAAGGAATGTCCGGGACGGCTGACGATCTCCTCAAGGAAAATCGGCGCCCCAATATAGGCTGCCCAACGGCACATCTGTCTGTCTCCGCCTTATGGCCGCGTTCATCCGGCCTTATCTGGCCAGAATAGCACAGTTTTCGCAGGCTTCAGCAGACAAATGCAAGAAATGCGATTATTCGCCGAGCTCTTCCAGCACCATCAGATCGCGCAGCGCTGCCCCCTTGGCATGGGCCAAGGCCGCCTGATAGTCGGGCGAGTGATAGCAGGCCACCGCCGCGTCTAGGCTCGGGAATCGCGCCACGACATTGCGGGCGCGGTCGTGGCCCTCAAGCTGCACATAGCGGCCGCCCCGCGCGAGGAAAACCCCGCCATGCGCCGCAATCGCCGGTCCCGCAGCCACGGCATATTTGCCGTAAGCCTCGGCGTCGCTGACCTCGACATGGGCAATCCACAAAGCTGTCGGCATCTTAGACCTCCAAGGCGGCATGCACCGCCGCAATCGCCGCATCGGCCAGCGGCAATATCCGCGCCGCCGCCCTGCGCCATATCCGGCCGACCGCCGCCGCCCTTGCCGCCCAAAGCCTCGACCGCCGCCTTCGACCAGCGTCACCGCCGAAATCCGCCCGATCATATCCGCCGTCACCCCCGCCGCCACCGCAGGTTTGGCCCCGGTGTCGGCGATCAGCACCACCGCCCCCGAGCCGATCTGCGCCTTCATCTCGTCAATCAGCGCCGGCAAGATCCTTGCCCGAGACCCCCGAAAGCACCTGAGCAATCAGCTTCACCCCGTCGATTTCCTTGATCTCCGGCCCGCCCGAACGCCCGCCCATCGCCAACTCGCGGCGCAGCTGTGCCACTTCATTGGCCAGCGCGCGCCGCTCGTCTTGCAGGGCCTTGACCCGCTCCAGCACATCGCCCGGATGGGTTTTCAGCGCCACCGCAACCTCGGCCAACCGCGCATCCTGCGCCCGCAGATGGTCCAGCGCCGCCTGCCCGGTCAAGGCCTCGATCCGCCGCACGCCAGAGGAGGAAGCGCTCTCGCTCAGCAGCGCAAACGCACCGATATCGCCGGTGCGCGCCACATGGGTGCCGCCGCAAAGCTCCAGGGAATAGGTCTTGCGATCCGCGCCCTTGCCCGACCCGTCGAGACGGCCCATCGACACCACGCGGACCTCGTCGCCATATTTCTCACCAAACAGCGCCTGCGCGCCAAGCGCCCGCGCATCGTCCGGCGTCATGATCCGGGTCTCGACCGAGGTGTTCTGGCGCACGAATTCGTTGACCTCGGCCTCGACCAAAGCGATTTCTTCCGCCGACATCGCCTTGGAATGGCTGAAATCAAAGCGCAACCGGTCCGCCGCGTTCAAGCTGCCGCGCTGTGCCACATGATCGCCCAAGGCGCGCCGCAGCGCCTCGTGCAGCAGGTGCGTCGCCGAGTGGTTGGCGCGGATCGCCCCACGCCGCGTGTGGCTGACCTCAAGCTTGGCCGCCTGCCCGCGCAGAATAGTGCCCTCGATCACCTTGGCCAAGTGGATGAAAACACCCGCAGATTTCTTGCGTGTCGGTCACTTCCGCCAGTCCGGTCTGGGTGCGGATCAAGCCGGTATCGCCCACCTGCCCGCCGCTTTCGGCATAAAACGGCGTCTGGTTGACCACGATCTGCACGGATGTCCCAACCTCGGCCTGCGCCGATCTCGGCACCATCGCGCACCAGCGCCAGCACTTCGCCTTCGGCGGTTTCGGTGTCATAGCCAAGAAATTCGGTGACGCCCTTGCCCTCGGCCAGCTCGAACCAGATCGCCGCATCGGTCGCCTCGCCAGTGCCAACCCAGGCCGCCCGCGCCTTCTTGCGCTGCTCATCCATGGCGGCCTCAAAGCCCTGCACATCGACGCCGCGACCCTTTTCGCGCAGCGCATCCTGCGTCAGATCCAGCGGGAAGCCATAGGTGTCATAGAGCTTGAACGCCGCAGCCCCCGGCAGATCGCCGCCTTCGGGCAGATGCGCCAACTCGTCATCCAAAAGCTTCAAGCCGCGATCCAGCGTGGTGCGGAAGCGGGTTTCTTCAAGTCGCAAGGTCTCTTCGATCAGGCTCTGCGCCCGGCCCAGCTCTGGGTAGGCCGGACCCATCTGCGGCACCAGCGCCGGCACCAGTTTGTGCATCACCGGATCTTGCGCGCCCAGCATATGCGCATGACGCATCGCCCGGCGCATGATCCGGCGCAGCACATAGCCGCGCCCTTCATTCGAAGGCATCACCCCATCGGCAATCAGGAACGAGGTCGAGCGCAGATGGTCGGCGATCACCCGGTGGTGGATCTTGCCGGGGCCATCCGGATCGGCGCTGGTCGCATGGGCCGAAGCCTCGATCAGGCTGCGCATCAGATCGGTGTCATAATTGTCGTGCTTGCCCTGCAACAGCGCGCCGATCCGCTCCAGCCCCATGCCGGTGTCGATCGACTGCATGTCGAGCGGGCGCATCGTGCCATCGGCGAACTGCTCGTTCTGCATGAACACGTTGTTCCAGATCTCGATGAAACGGTCACCATCTTCTTCGGCCGAACCCGGCGGGCCGCCCCAGATATGGTCGCCGTGGTCATAGAAAATCTCGGTGCAAGGCCCGCACGGCCCGGTCGGCCCCATGCGCCAGAAGTTGTCATCGGTGGCGATGCGGATGATGCGGTGCTCGGGCAGACCGGCGACCTTTTTCCAGAAGTTGGCGGCCTCGTCATCGGTGTGATAGACCGTGACCAGCAGCTTGTCTTTGTTCAGCCCGAAATCCTTGGTCAGCAATTCCCAAGCAAAAGCAATGGCTTGTTCCTTGAAGTAATCGCCAAAGCTGAAGTTGCCCAGCATCTCGAAAAACGTGTGGTGCCGCGCCGTATAGCCGACGTTGTCCAGATCGTTGTGCTTGCCGCCCGCGCGCACGCATTTCTGCGCCGTGGTCGCGCGTTTGTAATCGCGCGTCTCGACCCCGGTGAAGCAATTCTTGAACTGCACCATGCCCGAGTTGGCGAACATCAGCGTCGGGTCGTTGCGCGGCACCAAAGGCGAGCTGTCGACATGTTGGTGGTCGTTGCGCACGAAGAAATCGGTGAAGGTCGAGCGGATATCGTTCAACGAAGCCATGGTTTTGGGCCCCCAAAAGGCAGGAAACGGTTGGTCCCGCCCCGTTTATCCGCGCATCGCGGGCCTGTCCACGCCTTGATTGCTTTGCAATGAAAAAGGCCGGACGCCTGCACGGTTCCGGCCCTGATTCAATCTGCTCTGGTCAAACTCACTCGTCCAGAACCGGGGTATCCTCGGCCTTGATGGCAGAAATCCAGGCCATTGGCGGCGCGGATCTTGTCTTCGATATCCAGCGCCATCGCCGGGGTTCTGCTTCAGGAAGGTCTTGGCATTCTCACGCCCCTGGCCGATCCGCTCGTCCTTATAGGAATACCAGCTGCCGGATTTCTCGACCACACCGGCCTTGACGCCGATATCGACCAATTCGCCGACCTTCGAGATGCCCTCGCCATACATGATGTCGAATTCGACCTCCTTGAACGGCGGCGAGACCTTGTTCTTCACCACCTTGACCCGGGTCGCGTTGCCGACAACCTCGTCGCGGTCCTTGATCGCACCGGTGCGGCGGATATCCAGACGCACGCGAGGCGTAGAATTTCAGCGCATTGCCGCCCGTCGTGGTTTCGGGGCTGCCGAACATCACGCCGATCTTCATGCGGATCTGGTTGATGAAGATCACCATGCAGTTGATGCGCCGATGCTGCCGGTCAGCTTGCGCATCGCCTGGCACATCAGGCGCGCCTGGCTGCCCATCTGCATATCGCCCATATCGCCTTCGATCTCCGATTTCGGCACCAGTGCCGCCACCGAATCGACCACGATCAGGCTGACCGCGCCCGAGCGCACCAGCGTATCGACAATCTCCAGCGCCTGCTCGCCGGTGTCGGGTTGGCTGATCAGCAGCTCATCCAGATTGACGCCCAGCTTCTTGGCATATTGCGGATCAAGCGCGTGTTCGGCATCGACAAAGGCGCAAACGCCGCCCTTTTTCTGCTGTTCGGCCACCACATGCAGCGTCAGCGTGGTCTTGCCCGAGCATTCCGGCCCATAAATCTCGATGATCCGGCCCTGCGGCAGACCACCGATGCCCAAAGCGATGTCCAGCCCCAGCGAGCCGGTCGAGGTCGCCTCCATATCCATCACCGGCATTGTCCTGGCCGAGCTTCATGATCGAGCCCTTGCCGAACTGCCGTTCAATCTGTGCCAGAGCGCTTTCCAGCGCCTTTGCCTTGTCCATATCGCGCTTCCCGTTCAACTCGATCAGATTTGCCGCTGCCATTGCTGTGCCCTTATCCCATGGTTGTCTTCAGGCGGCAATCGCCGAAGATGTTCTGCTCTTTGTTTACCCTATATGAGGGCAAAACGAGAACATTTCAATCAAATTGTCGCAAGCCCAGTTTTTCGCAACATGATTAAGGAATGGTTACCGCAGCACGTCGCCATGGCATTTTCGTCGATCGCATGATCCGATTCGTCTCACTGAAACTGGGCCTGCACGGTCGCGGTCAGATCGCTGAGTGAAAACGGCTTGGGCAGGAAGGTCGAATTCGGAATCCGCGCCTGACCTTCCGACAGTGCTTCTTCGGCATAACCCGAGACGAAGATCACCTTGACATTCGGGCGCTGCTTTCAGCGCCTCGCGCACCCAGCTTGGGCCGTCCATTCCCGGCATCACCACATCGGTGACAAAAATGTCAATCTCCAGATTGGGATCTTCCAGCTGGTTCAAGGCGCGCTCGGCATCTTCGGCCTCCAGCACGGTAAAGCCGCGCATGCGCAACGCCCGGCTGGCAAAGGCGCGCACCGGGGCCTCGTCTTCGACCAGCAGCACCACGCCCTCGCCCTGTCGCAGCACCGGCGCCCTGATCGGCTTGGCCGCAGCCGCCGCCTCGCTGCCCTTGTAGATCGGGAAATAGAGATGAAAGACCGTGCCTTCGCCTTCGGTCGAATCGACAAAGATAAAGCCGCCCGACTGCTTGACGATGCCATAGGCGGTCGAAAGCCCCAGACCGGTGCCTTCGCCCACGCGTTTGGTGGTGAAGAACGGCTCGAAGATCTTTGCAACCGGTCTGGAGGGATGCCGCACGCCGGTGTCGCTGACCCGGATCACCGCATAATCACCCGCAGGCACCACGGCGCGGTCGCGGTGCATTTCGTCGCGCAGAGTGCAGCGCCTCGGTCTCGATGCCGATGGTGCCGCCTTCCGGCATCGCATCGCGGGCATTGACCACGAGGTTCATGATCACCTGCTCCAACTGCCGCTTGTCGGCGCGGATCGGCCCCAGATCGCGGCGCATGCGCCAGCCGCAGACGCACCCGCTCGCCGACCAGACGATTGAGCAGATGCGCCAGATCCGACAGCATATCGTCCAGCTCAATCCGCTCGGGCTTGAGCGTCTGCTTGCGGGAAAACGCCAGCAACTGCCCGACCAAAGCCGCCGCCCGGTTGGCATTCTGATGGATCTGGATCAGATCGGCATAGTCGGCATCCTCGCTGTTGTGGCGCAAGCAGCAAGAGGTCGCAATGCCCCGAGATCGCGGTCAGCAGGTTGTTGAAATCATGCGCAACCCCACCGGCAAGCTGGCCGATCGCCTGCATTTTCTGGCTTTGCACAAATTGCGCCTCAAGGGTTTTCAGCGCGGTGGCGTCCTGCAACACCGCCAGCACCCCGGGGCGGCCCAGATCGACGATCCGGCGCAGAGTGACCTGCAAAAACACCTCGCCGCCCAGACGCCGCGCGCAAAGCACCTCGGCCCCCGTCGGCAGTCGCTCTTGCACCACATCGGCCAGCCAATCGGCAACCGGCCGGCCCAGCCCGTCAAACAGATCGTGCAACTCCGCCGCAGCATCGCTCAGGTGCAACAGATCGCGCGCGACCTTGTTGGCCCCCATCAGGCTGCCGCTCGGGTCAAATTTCAGCAGAGCCACCGGCACATGCTCGAAATCCGCCGACATGCGGTCGTCACGGTGCCGCGGTGCCACGGGCAGCAGATAGATCTCGCGCCGCTCGCCCATAACCCTCGACCTCGGCCAGAATTGCGCGCACCGGGCCCAGCGCCGCCGAAACCTCAACCTCTTCCCCCGAGTGCAGCATAGGCGAGGTAAACATCCGGTCCAGCCGTTTCGGCCGCCCGCCCAACAGCCTGCGCATCGCGTCATTGGTAAACAGCACCACCCCGGCGCTGATTGGCCGTCAGCATCGGCAGGCTAAGCGATTCCGCGCCCTTCGCCGAGGCGCTGCGGTCCTGAAATTCTTCCAGCCGCCACAAATAGCGCAGCGTCGAGATCTTGTGGACCAACAGCCGGATGTGGCCCCGTTGCGTCGCCACATCCTCGCGCGCAGCCCCCATGGCTTGGCGCGGCTTTGCAGCCGGTAAAGCACCGCCGAGGGGGCCGCAAAATGATCCTTGAGCGTCGCCACCAGCGTGCCCTGCTCGGTGGCGGCAAAGCGTTTCGCCGCTGCGGCATTCTGATGACCGATCTGGCCATAGGCATCGCTGGTAAAACAAGGCGTCGCATCCTGCGCCACCAGTTGTGCCAGCCGCGCCTCTTCCCGCGCCGCCCGCAGACCCGACAGCCGCTTCGCGCCACTTTGCAACAGGGCCAGCAGAATAAGCGTCAGCGCCGCAGTCACCAGACCCAATTGCAGCCCAAACTGATCGGTCAACAGCGCGCCCCAGCCACACAGCCCCGCCAGCACCAGCAAAAGCGTCTGACCCGGGCTGATCGCAGCGCGGGGCCGGATTTTCTGGGCCAAGCGAAGATGGGTTCCGGCCACTTGGCCCTCCCTCAGGATTCTGCGTTGCCGTGACTTAAGCGCGCAAACTGTTAATAGGTGCTTAACCGCGATCTGGGGAAAATCCTGCGGGAAACGATAGCCCTCTCAACCTTGACGCGTCAACACCGCTAGAAAGAAGCCGTCGCCGCCGGAAAGTGGCGAAAAGCGACGTTGCAGGGTGCAATGCCACGCCGGATGGCGCGTCAGAAAAGCTGCGATCTGCTGCTCATTTTCGGCCATGAGCATCGAACAGGTGGCATAGGCCAACACGCCCTGCGCCAGCAAGGCCGCCGACTTGTCCAGAATCTGCGCCTGAATGAGTTGCAAATGCGCCAGACGCGCTGCTGTCAGCGCCCATTTGCCCTGCGGATCGCGCCGCCAACTGCCCGAGCCAGAGCACGGCACATCTGTGAGGATCACATCGTAACCCATTGCCTTTGATGTATTTTCAACAAAACTCACTCACCCCCGCCCGCGCTGCGCGCGCAGGGACATCGCGCATCCGGCGCGGGTCGGCATCATGCGCCACCAGTTTAATCTTCGCCCGCGCGGCCATCGCCAGCGCCTTGCCGCCGCCGCCGCAGCAATAGTCCAGCACGCGCTGACCATCGGCCAATGGCAACGCCTCGATCACCGCCTGACTGGCGGCATCCTGCAATTCGACCAACCCGGAAAGATAGGCTTCCGAATTCTGAATTTTTCGAGCATTATCAGTGACTTCCAAGGCAGTGTTCGCCAAACTGGTAAGTGGGCCAATACCTTCCGCCGCCAAAGCCGCCTGCGCCGCTGCGACAGTGCCTTTGCGCCGGATTCACCCGCAAAAACACCGGCGCGCGCTGCTGCAACGCTTGCATCACCGGGGCAAAATCGGCCGCCAGACTGGCCTGCAGCGGCGCAGCAGCCAATCCGGACAATCCAGCGTCTCGGCCAAAGTCCCCTGCGGTGCAGCCTCCGAGGCGGGCAGCGCCGCAGGCGCATGGCCGAGGCCGGTGAACATCTTTGCCGGATCAATGCCTTGCGCCCGCAAGCCGCCAAGGATCAGCCCGCGCCCGGTCTCCGCCCCGCCAAGCGCCGCATAAGACCGCTTGCAGCGCAGCGCCTCAAAGCACCAGATCGCGCACGCCGCCGGTCGCCCGAGCCGGCAAAGCGGCTGGCCCGGCCCCAGTGCGTCAGCGCGGGCTCGGCAGGCGGGCCCGCAAGAATCCGGTCCAGCACCTCGATCGCGGCGGAAAGTCGTGCCTGCGGTGTCATCCTGCGCCCCTTTGGCAAATCTGGTCAGCCCGCCTCCTACCCCGCGCAGAAAATCCGGCAACCGCCTCGCATCTTTCGCCCCCGTACCCCACATAGGGGGAAAGTCAGAGGTTGCATGCCGACGCGTTTCTCCAAGACCCTTAGCACCGCCCTTGCCACCGAAAGCGGCGAGCGCGTCAGTCTTGCCCGGCTGGCCGAGATGCTGGACGCGCAGGCCCTGCCCGCGCTGCTGCTGATCTGCGCCTTGCCCAATATCCTGCCCAGCCTGCCCGGCACCTCGGCGCTCACCGGACTGCCGCTGATCTTTCTGTCGCTGCAACTGCTCTTGGGCCAAAGGCTGACCCTGCCCGGCTTTCTTGGCAAGCGCAGCCTGCCGCGTGACGGGCTGCAAAAGACGCTCGACAAAGCCGAGCCTGCGCTGCGCTGGATCGAACTTCTGTTGCACCCGCGTCTGCCCGGCCTCGGCGCAGGCCTCAGCCGGGGTCTGTTGGGCGGGCTGTGTCTGTTGCTTTCGGTGCTGATCATGCTGCCGATCCCCTTTGCCAATATCCTGCCTGCGGTCAGCGTGTTGCTGATTGCAATGGGATTTCTTGGCAAGGACGGGCTCTGCATGCTGATCGGCGCTGTGCTGGGCCTTGGCTCGGTCGGGCTGGTGCTGGTGATCTACAAAACCCTGATCAGCGCAGCTCTCGGCCTCTGACTGTCAGGAAAAAGGGCTGGCCGTCGACAGCCAGCCCGATCTTTCTCAGCCCACGCGGTAGTTCGGGCTTTCGCGCGTGATCTGCACATCATGCACATGGCTTTCCTTCAGCCCGGCGCCGGTGATCCGCACGAACTGCAATTCGTCCGCATCTCGGCCACCGTCGCACAGCCGGTATAGCCCATCGCCGCGCGCAAGCCGCCGACCATCTGGTGAATGACCTGCGCCGCCGTGCCCTTATAGGGCACCTGACCCTCGATGCCTTCCGGCACCAGCTTGTCGGAGGCCGCATCCTTCTGGAAATAGCGATCCGCCGAGCCGCGCGCCATCGCCCCCAGTGACCCCATGCCGCGGTAGGATTTATACGACCGCCCGTTCCACAAGATCAGCTCGCCCGGGGACTCGTCGGTGCCGGCAATCGCGCGAGCCGACCATCGCGCAAGACGCCCCCGCCGCAATCGCCTTGGCGAAATCGCCCGAGAATTTGATGCCGCCATCGGCGATGATCGGCACATTGCCCGCCGCGCGCAGCCGCATCCATGATCGCCGTCAGCTGCGGCACACCCACGCCCGCGACGATCCGCGTCGTGCAGATCGAGCCCGGACCAATGCCGACCTTCACCGCATCCGCCCCAGCGCCGATCAGCGCCCGCGTCGCCTCGCCCGTGGCGACATTGCCCGCCACAACCTGCACCTTGTTCGAAACCTTCTTGATCCGCTCCACCGCAATCGCCACGCCCGCCGAATGGCCGTGTGCGGTGTCGATCACCACCATATCGACGCCCAGCTTCGATCAGCGCCATCGACCGCTCAAAGCCCGCATCGCCCACGGTCGAGGCCGCAGCCACCCGCAGCCGCCCCATCTCATCCTTGCAGGCCTGCGGGTTCAAGACCGATTTCTCGGTGTCCTTCAGCGTCAACAGCCCGGTCAACTTGCCCGCGCCATCGGTCACCAGCAGCTTTTCAATCCGCCGCGCCTTCATCAGCGAAATCGCCTCATCGCGGTCAATCGGCTCGCGCAGCAGCGCCAGATTTTCAAACGACATCATCGCATGCACCGGCGTCTTGTCATCCGACGCAAACCGCATGTCGCGGTTGGTCACGATGCCCAAAACCCGGCCTTCCTTGTCCACCACCGGAAATCCGGTGATCTGATAGCGCTCCATCAACAGCTTGGCATCGCCCAAGCGTCTGATCCGGCGTCAGGGTGATCGGCTGATAGACCACACCGCTTTCAAACCGCTTCACCCGGCTGACTTCCCGCGCCTGCGCCTCGAGGTCCAGATTGCGGTGAATAACCCCGATGCCGCCCGCCTGCGCCATCGCAATCGCCATGCGGCCTTCGGTCACCGTATCCATCGCCGACGACAGCAGCGGAATGTTCATCCGAATGCTTTGGGTGACAAAGGTCGACGTATCCGCCTCGACTGGCAGCACCGAGCTTGCCTGCCGGCACCAGCAAAACGTCATCAAATGTGAGCGCCTCGCGAATCTCCATGTTCACCTCCAACGGGGTCAAGGGGAGTGTTCGTTTGACGGTCCCATTTTCACCGATCGCAGGAATTGGCAAGGCCGATTCGGCGCTTGCGGGCAAAATCCCACTCGCAGACAATGTGCGCGCAAACCCAGGGGAATCTCATGCGCGTCGCCATTGTCGAAAACACCGCCATCACCCATCACGGCCAGGTCGGCGTCGCCCTGCACGAAGCCGCCGCGGTGATCGACCTCTACAAACCCTGGCTGGATGGCAACTTGCCGCAACCCGGGCAGCTTTGACGCGCTGATCGTCTTTGGCGGCGAGCAGAACGCCCGCGACGATGCACGCCACCCCTATCTGCCCGCGCTGGCCGGCATGGCTCGATGACGCCGCGTGCGGGCAAGGCGATGATGGGCATCTGTCTGGGCGCGCAGATCCTTGCGCGCGGCGCTGGGGCAGACAATCAGCATCGGCATGAACCCCGAGTTTGGCTGGTGCGAGATCGCTCTCGACCGATCAGGGCCGCGCGGATCCGGTTCTGTCGGCCTGCTGCCGCCAAGCTTCGAGATCTTTGAATGGCACTCCGACACCTTTACCCTGCCAAAGGATGCCGAGCTTCTGGCCAGCAGCGCCATAGCTCCAGTGCAAAGCTTTCGCATCGGTCGCGCAGGCTATGCCACGCAGTTCCATTTTGAAGCGAGCCGCAAGGTCGTGCAGGCCTGGGCGCGCGGCTTTCCCGACTTGATGGAGCAGGAAAACCCCGGCTTTGTCGCGCAACTGCCCGACCTGGCCGCAGAACACGGGGTGCGTTCTGATGCAAATGGCCTCGCCATCGCCCGGGCCTGGGTGGCGCTGATCTAGGCCTCTGCCGCGTTGGTCAGTTGCGCCAGCTTGCCATTGGCCCAAAGCTTGAGCACCCGGTAGGCAATCATCGGCACGATGCCAAGCGCCGCGATCAGCAGCCCGATCCCCGCCACGGCCCAGTTACCGTCCAGCAAGATCAGCGCCGAGGCAAAGGACACCAGCGGAAAGGTAAAGCTGCCCCACAGCGCCGAAAATCCTGCAACCGTGATCCAGCGCCCCGCCGCCAGCAGCGCCAGAAAGATCACCACCGCCAAAGCCGCAAAGCCCGTGGCCAGCCCGACCTGCCCCAACTCGGAGGCGACCAGGGAAAACAGCGCGGCGGGGGCGAGGTGGATCGCCATCAGTGGCCGCAAAGGTGCCGGCGGCACGCGGCGCAGCAGCTGCAGGGCAGATATCCCCCAGATCCCACAAGCCAGCGGCAGCGTCACCCAAAGAATGGCCTCGGCCAGCCCGACCAGCCCCAAACTCGCCGCCGAAACCCCACCGACGATGAAACCGACAAAGCTCAGATGCCAGGCCGGATTGACCCCGCGTCCCTCGGGGGCCAACCCCAGCCAGACCCTGATCCACATCGCCGCCAAAGCCAGATGCAGCCCGAGGCCGAGGTATAAGATCACCGCAGCCAACCCCGCCGCATAGGGGGCAATCACCGCAGCCGCCAGCATCACTGCCATGCTCGCCGTGGCATAGCCCGCCCGCCCCGGCAGCACCCGCAGATCCTCCCAGATCACCGCGGGCCTGCGCGCAAGCTTTGCGGCCAGCGCGATCAGCGCAAAGCCAAACAGCCCCAGCGCCGCACCCAACAGCGCCTCGACCGCCCCGCCGTCCAGCCCCAGAAAGTCAAAGCCGCGCCGCAGCGCCAAGCCGAGCCCCAGCAGCCCCAGCAGCACCGGAAACACCGCAGGCGGCAGGCGCGCAAAGGCCTTCGGCTTGCGCGGCGGAAACTCCGGCGGTGGAAAGGCTTTCGGGCGCGGGCGAACCCGCGGCGGTTCGGACATCTGGGTCATGTTGTTCTCCATACACCTTCCTCCCCCTTGCAGCGCTTGTTGGCAAGCGGCAGGATGGTCGCAGTCAGCCGCGCAGGACATAAATCGCAACCGCACACCAAGGTTGCCCCGCCAGCAAGCCGTGGCCCCGCCCAAAGCTATGCGGCGAATTGTCAAATCAGTTTGAAACCGCTTTGAGCAAAAGATTGCCCGCGCAAACCTCTGTGAAACCAGCATTTGCCGGAAATTCTGTAACGATTATGGGGGCGGGCCTCAAACGCTTTGACCGCAGCGCAAGCCGCCGCTAGTCTCTGCCACACTCTGCCCTCCAGCCGAAATTGGCCCTATGAACCTCAAAGAACTGGCGCAAAAGCTGAACCTCTCGCCCACCACCGTCAGCCGCGCGCTGAACGGCTACCCCGAGGTCAATGATGTCACGCGCGAGCGGATCGTGGCCGCCGCCAAGCGCTACAACTATCGCCCCAACACCCGCGCCATCCGTCTGGCCACCGGGCGCGCGATGGCGGTCGGCCATGTGTTTCCGGTCGCCACCAGAATCCGAGATCATGAACCCGATCTTCGCCGATTTCATCGCCGGCGCGGGCGAGATTTACGCCGCCAACGGCTACGACATGCTGCTGTCGGTGGTCGCCGACGATGCCGAGGCCGCGGCCTACCGCGACCTGAAATCGCGCGGGGCCGTCGATGGCGTCATCGTCCATGCCGTGCGCACCTATGATCCGCGCATCGCAGTCCCTGCTTGATCTGGGCCTGCCGTTTCGTCACCCATGGGCGTGCCACCGGAAGTGGATCTGCACTATTCCTGGGTCGATGTCAACAACCGCCGCGCCTTTCTGCGCGCCACCGAATTTCTGCTCGATCTTGGCCATGCCCGCATCGCTCTGGTGAACGGCAAAGAGGATATGGATTTCGCGATCCGCCGCCGCACCGGCTATGTCGATGCGCTTGTCGGCGCGCGGCATCGCGCCCGAGGCCGCGCTGATGGCCAGCTGATGAGATGACCGAACTTTCGGGCTATTCGCGCCGCCAAGCGTATGCTGCGATCTGCACAATCCGCCGACCGCCTTTGTCGCCGCCTCGATGCTGTCGGGCATGGGCGTGCGCCGCGCGATCGAGGGTCAGGGGCTGAAGACTGGGCCGCGATGTCTCGGTGATCATCTTTGACGACGAACTCAGCTATCTGCGCAACGGCGACGATCGTGCCGATCTTTACCGCCACCCGCTCCTCGGTGCGCGATGCCGGGCGGATCGCGGCGCGAGATGCTGCTTGACGCTGATCGCCGACCCGGCCCAAGGCCCGCTGCACCGGTTGCTTGAGGCCGATCTGATTCTTGGGCCAATCCACAGGCCCTGCCCCGCGTAAATCGCCTATCAATGCCTGCGGGCCAAGGTGTCAGCCAATGAGGCACTGATGCCCACTCCTCTCGCCCTCGTTGCCGATATCGGTGGCACCAACACCCGCGTGGCGCTGGCCGATGGCAAGGTGGTGCGCCCCGCCAGCATCCGCCGCTATGCCAACGCCGAATTCACCAGTCTGGAGCCGGTTCTGCACCCGCTATATGGCCGAGGAAGGTCTGAAGCGTGTCGATGGCGTCTGCGTCGCCGCCGCGGGTCCGGTGCGCGATGGCGTGGCGGTGATGACCAACCTGTCTGGGTGATCGACGCGCCGCTGCTGATCCGCGCCACCGGGGCCGCGCAAACCGCCATCCTGAACGATCTGCAAGCCCAGGGTCATGCGCTTGGGCCATATCGCGCCCGAGTATCTGCGCGCGCTGATCCCCGGCCCGCAGCAGGACGGGTGCTGCGATGCTGGTGGTCGGCGTCGGCACCGGCATGAACGCAGCGCCGGTGCATGACACCGCTGATGGGGCCGTCTGGTTGCCGCCTCGGAATGTGGCCATATCGTCGATGCCGGTGCAAACCGCAGCAGGATTTCCGCCTGTCACGATTTGTCGCGACCAACGGCCCGCATGCCCACGGCTTACGCCGGGGTCGAAGATGTGCTGGCCGGGCGCGGGCTGGAGCGGGTGCATGCCTTCATCAGCCACCGAAGCCGGTCAACCGCAAGATCTGAAGGCCGCCGAGATCATGGCCGCCCTCGCCGCCCGCGATCCGCTGGCGCGCGAAACCGCCAAGCTTTACATGCACTTGCTGGGCCAAGAGCTGGGCAATCTGGCGCTGATCCACCTGCCGTTTGGCGGCATCTACCTGATCGGCGGCGTCGCCCGCGCCATGGTGCCCTATATGGACGAGATGAATCTGGCGCGAGGCCTTCCGCACCAAGGGCCGCTTTGCCGAATTC
Source organism: uncultured Alphaproteobacteria bacterium (assembly GCA_963815275.1). Taxonomy (GTDB): domain Bacteria; phylum Pseudomonadota; class Alphaproteobacteria; order Rhodobacterales; family Rhodobacteraceae; genus Cypionkella. The sequence continues at coordinate 133,115 of CAWFGD010000010.1, read as the reverse complement.
ATGCAAAGCTTCGCGGTCTTTGCGGTCGAGGACGATTTCGCCGCCCTCACCGGCTGCGCCGCCTATCCTGTGCCAGTGGCGGGCGCGATTAAACCCCCAGCCGATCCGCGATAAAGCTTAACGCCACCTGCAAGCCATCCGGCGCAATGCCATGCCCGGTGCCCTTCATCACATGGCCATAGGCTGGCAAACCCAGTCCGCACCAAAGCATTCCCCGCCGCCTGCATTTCGTCAAACGGCACCACCGGATCTTGATCGCCATGCACCAGCAGCACTTCAGGCTTCACCTTAGCTTCCATCGCCAAAGTCCTCGGGAAACATCAGCTTTCCTGAAATCGCCACCACCCCGGCAATCGCCACATCACGCCGTGGCGCCACATGCAAAGCTCATCATCGCGCCCTGACTGAAAGCCCACCAGAACCAGAGCCTCTGGCCCCAAACCCTCGGCCTGCCAACTGCGCATCGAGAAACCCGTTCAGATCCTCCGCCGCACGCGCCAGCCCCGCCTGGCATCCGCTTCAGATGATCCATCAAACCGCGGAATCCCGAACCACTGGCGGCCAAACGGATTGCCCGCACAAGCCTCGGGCGCATCGGGGGCATAGAACACCGTATCGGGCAAATGCGGGGCCAGCACATCGGCCAGCCCCAGCAAATCCGCGCCATCCGCGCCATAGCCATGCACGAACACCACCATCGACGCGCGCCGCACCCGAAACCGCCGCCACCCGCCCAAATTTCAATTCCCTCATCAGATACCTTCCCGCGATTTTGCCACATGGTAATAGGCCCAAAGCACCGCGCCGCAACCGCCCGCCACGGGCTCCACGCCTCGGCCATCGCCCGCAGGGCCTTTTCGATTCGGCCGCGCCTCCAGCCCAAACAAATGCCGCGCCGCCTCCTGCAGGGCCAGATCGCCGGGCGCAAACACATCCGCCCGCCCCAGCGCAAACATCGCATAAATCTCGGCCGTCCAGCGCCCGATCCCCGGCACCGCGACCAGTTCCGCGATCACCACCTCATCCGGCATCAGCCCGCAAGCCGTCGAAATCAATGCCAGAATGCGCCAGCGCCTAGCGCATAGCGCGCCTTCTGCCGGATCAGCCCCGCCGCGCGCAAACTCGTCCGTGGCTGCCAGGCCACCCGCGCCTGACCTCACCACCCCCGCCGCCTCCATCCGCGCCCAGATCGCATTGGCCGAGGCGACCGAAACCTGCTGCCCGACAATCGCATCCAGCAGCGCCGTAAAGCCATCCGCATGCCGGCGCAGCGGCAAATCGCCCACCAAAGCCAAAGCATGAGCAAACCGCGGCATCCGAGCCGCGCCAGCCAGGCCGCCCCCTCGGCCAGACACTCCAGACTCTCAATAATCCGCCCGACCATTGTTTCCCTCCAGCGCAATCATAAGGCCAGAGCGAATTCCCCTTGCCCCGCGCAAAGCCCACGCCTACCGATGGCACATGATGACAGATCAAGACAGCCTCGCCCGCCGCAACGTCTCTGTCCTCGTTGCCTCCCAAGCCATTCTTGGCGCGCAGACTGCCGATGATCTTCATCATCGCCGGGCTTGGCGGGCAATCCCTTGCCCCCAACCCCTGCTGGGCGACGCTGCCGATCTCGATGATGGTGATCGGCTCGATGCTGACCGCCACGCCGCTTTCGGCGTTCATGGCAGCGCTTTGGCCGCCGCGCGGGCTTTGTCGTCGGCACGCTTGGGCGGCACCTTGGGGGCGGCGATCAGCGGCCTATGGGCTGCTGCACAGCTCGTTTGCTCTGTTCTTCTTGGGCGGGCTTGTTCTCCGGCATCTATATGTCGGCACAAGGCTTTTACCGCTTTGCCGCCGCCGATACCGCCTCAGATGCCTTCCGGCCCAAGGCGATTTCCTGGGTGATGGCGGGCGGGCTGCTTTCCGCCATCGTCGGGCCGCAACTGGTGAAGCTGACCAATGACGCCATGGTGGTGCCCTTTCTTGGCACCTACCTGACCGTCGATCGCGCTGAATTCTGTCGGCATGTTCCTGTTCGCCTTTCTCAAAATCCCAAAGCCCGATCGCCACGCCCTTGGCGGCGACCAAGGCCGCAGCCGGCTGCGAACTGATCCGCACGCCCCGCGATTGCCGTCGCCGTCATCGTCGCCACCGTGTCTTATGCGCTGATGAATCTGGTGATGACCTCGTCGCCGCTTGCCGTGGTCGGCTGCGGCTATGCCAAGTCCGATGCCGGCCAATGTCGTGACCGGCCATGTGCTGGCGATGTATGCGCCGTCCTTCTTCACCGGCCATATCATCGCCCGCTTCGGCGTCGAGAAAGTGATGGCCACCGGCCTGATCATCCTTGCCGCAGCCGGAGCCGTCGCCATCGCGGGCGTCGATCTGTTCAACTTCTTCGCCGCCCTGATGCTGCTGGGCATCGGCTGGAACTTTGGCTTCATCGGCGCCACCACCATGCTGACCACGGCTGATCACCCCGGCCGAGCGGGGCCGCATGCAGGGCATGAACGATCTGATCGTGTTTGGCGGCGTCACCCTGGCCAGCTTCTCGTCGGGCGGCTTGATGAACTGCTCGGGCGTCTTCGGTGCAGGCGGGCTGGCAGGCGGTCAACATGGCGATGCTGCCCTTCCTCGTGCTGGCAGGCGGCGCGCTGATCTGGCTTGCGATGCGGCCAAAGGAACTGCAAAGCTGAGGGCATCATGCACAGCACCAATTACACCAACACCCTGATCACGCCCGCGCCCGACAGTGACCTTGCGGCGGCCCGCTTGCCCGCCAGGCAAGGCAGCATCGCCGATCTGCAATACCGCCTGCTCCAAGCCCGGCCCTATCAGTTGACCTCGGACGATCTGCTGTTCAAGGTGGCCAAACTGCGCAAGATTGCCGCTGACCGCGACGGCTTCTTTGCGCATCCGCAAGCCTGCCTGCGCACCTCGCCCCTGGCGAAAAGCCACGGCTTTGCCCTGCACCACGACAGCCAGTCGCGGCTGGCTCTGGTGCCGGTGGAAAGTGACAGCTTTGCCGCGCTGATGGCGGATGACAGCGTGGCAAAGACCCCGGCGATGCGGTCGAAACGCGCATGATCCGCCCGGCAGAGCCCGAGGATATCCCCGGTCTTGTCCGCATGATCGAAGCCCTTGCTGCGCATCACGGCGACGGTGCAAGCGTCAGCGGCGAAAGCCTTGCGCGCGATCTGTTTGGTCCGGTGCCTTGGCTCTTGGTCCATGTCGCGGCAAATGACGAGGGGCTGTCGGGCTATCTCGCCATGACCCGTCTGGCCCGCTTGCAATGGGGCCAAAGGGGGCTCGACATTCACCATCTCTTCGTCTCGGGTCCGGCGCGCGGCACCGGTCTGGGCCGCAGTCTGGTCGAGGCCGCCAAGGCCACCGCGCGGGCGCAGGGCTGCACCTATCTGACCGTGACAGCGCTGGAAGAGAATACCGAAGCGCAGGCCTTTTATGCCCATTGCGGCTTTGGCCCGGCGCCCTTCAAAGGCGTGCGCTTTGCCTATGATCTGGGGGCAGAACCTTAAGATTTCCTTAAGATCACTCAGTCAACCATCTGAAAATATACAATAAAATTTGGTCCCACGTTGGGACCCTCAATAAAACCCCGAAATCGCCTTCCAGGCCAGCAGCCCTCTTTTGCTGAATTCCGAAAGCCCCAGCGCCGCTGCAGCCACCCGGCCGGGCTCCTCCCGGACCTGCCGCAAAATTGCCCCCGCCGCCGAAGCGGCAAGCAAGGCAGGCCCCGCCAGCCGCCGTCCCGGCCGCGCCGTTTCAAGCCGCGCCAGCCCGACCTCTGCCAGCGCCTTCAAACCGACCTCGCGCCCGTCCAGCAGCGGAATCTTTCCCCGCGCCTCCAACTCCGGCACCGCCCGCAGATAATTCGCCAGACCCGCAGCCCAGCCATAGCCCCGCGCCGCAGCCTCCGCCTGATCCGGCGCGCCGCAAGCCTTGCAAGCCAGCCACATCAGCCCGCCTGCGGTTTCCTCCAGATAGGCCTCGAAATGGGCGGGATCCTCGAAGGGGTCGGCGTAGATATCCCAGCGCCGCGCCGCCACCATCTTGTCCAGCACATCCACCGGCAGCGCCGCCTCCCCGATCACCTGATGCAGCGGCCCCGCCACCTCATGCGCCCGCGGGGTCGCCTCGCCGACCACATCGCGCCACCACTGCAGCCGCATCTCCGCGATCATCGCCTCCTTGGTCACCCAAGGCGCGCGCGCCACCTCCAGATTGAAGGCATACAGCGGAAACAGCCGCTCCCGTAGCGCTACCGGCGCGGCCATTACTGCAGCGAACCGCTCCGGATCACCCCGCGCCACCAGCGCCGCACAAGCCGCGACAGTCACGCAGGCTGCCCCACGTCGCGCACCAGCTTCCAGTTGATCGCCTCCAAAAGCGCCTCGAAACTCGCGTCAACGATGTTGGCCGAGACCCCCACTGTCGACCAGCGCCGCCCCTGACTGTCTTCGCTGTCGATGATCACCCGTGTCACCGCCTCGGTGCCGCCTTGAGTGATCCGCACCTTGAAATCGACCAACCGCAGATCGTCGATTACCGCCTGATAGGGGCCCAGATCCTTGGCCAAAGCCTTGGACAGCGCATTGACCGGGCCGCGATCGGTGCCGGTCTCGTCCATGCTCTCACTGACCGAGAGCATCTTCTGATCCCCGATTTTGACCACCACCACCGCCTCGGACAGGCTGACCATCCGGTCGTATTTGTTCTTGCGCCGCTCCACCGTGACGCGGTAGCGCTTGACCTCGAAGAACGCCGGCATCAGCCCCAATTCGCGCCGCGCCAGCAGCTCGAACGAGGCCTGCGCCCCGTCATAGGCATAGCCCTGATCTTCGCGCTCCTTGATCACCTCAAGGATCCGCCCCAGCCGCGCGTCCTTGGCCTCCACCGCAATCCCCGCCGCCACCAGCCGCGCCCGCAGATTAGACTGCCCGGCCTGATTGGACATCGGAATGATCCGCTCATTGCCGACGACCTCGGGCGGCACATGCTCATAGGTGCTGGGATCCTTCAGGATCGCCGAGGCATGCAGCCCCGCCTTATGGGCGAAGGCCGAGGCCCCGACATAGGGCGCCGAGCGCAGCGGCACCCGGTTGAGAATATCGTCCAAACTGCGCGAAACCCGCACCAGGCTCGCAAGCCCCTCACGGTTGACGCCGATCTCCAGCGCCGTCGCAAAGGGTTCTTTCAGCAAAAGTGTCGGGATCAGGGTCACCAGATTGGCATTGCCACAGCGCTCGCCGAGCCCGTTCAGCGTGCCCTGAATCTGCCGCGCCCCCGCCTCGACCGCCGCCAGCGAATTGGCCACCGCATTGCCGGTATCGTCGTGGCAATGAATCCCCAGTCGCGCGCCTTCGATGCCGCTGGCAATCACCGCCCGCACCACTGCGCCGATCTCGCTGGGCAGCGTGCCACCATTGGTATCGCAGAGCACGATCCAGCGCGCGCCCGCCTCGTAAGCCGCGCGCAGGCAGCTCAGCGCGTAGTCGGGATTGGCGCGGTAGCCGTCAAAGAAATGCTCGGCATCAAACAAGGCCTCGCGTCCCTTGGCCACCACATGCGCCACCGATTCCGCAATCGCCGCGCGGTTCTCCTCCAGGGTTACCCCAAGGGCTGTGGTGACATGAAACTCATGCGTCTTGCCGACCAGACAGACCGCAGGCGTCGCCGCATCCAGCACCGCCGCCAGCACATCATCATTCGCAGCCGAGCGCCCGACCCGCTTGGTCATGCCAAAGGCCGTCATGGTGGCGCGGGTCGCAGGCACCGTTGAGAAGAACTCCGAGTCGGTAGGATTGGCCCCCGGCCAGCCCCCCTCGATATAATCGACACCAAGACCGTCGAGCGCCGCCGCAATCTGCAGCTTTTCCCCGGTCGAGAACTGAACGCCCTGGGTTTGCTGGCCATCGCGCAGGGTGGTGTCGAAGAGGTAGAGGCGCTCTCGGGTCATGCCGCAGCTCTCTCAAGTGCAGCTTGGAATACTGCTCGGAAGTCGGAGATAGCAATTCCACCGTTGATCCCGTTTGCAGAACGAACGGCCCTCAACTCAACTCCAAGCGTCTGCTGCATCTACTTTCAGACCGTCTGCATGGTTCCAAGCCTTCTTCGACGCCTGCAGACGCAACCAAGCCCGCCATCAATTGCCATATAAACTATCGACCATTTCAGACAGTAACGTGGCTTCCCGCAGCCGATCACACTTGATTGTTGGCTGGAAATCGACGCCTTCAATAAGTCGTCGAGCCGCCTCGTTCGAGCTTCAGATACTCGATTGATGGACTAGCCCAATCGATTCGGCACCAATCTGTTTCAATTGATCGACCAAGCCAAGTAGTTCGGCGTTCGCTAACAACCTAGGCAAATCATCTCGATTGATGATATCTGTTCAACAAAGTCCAGCGCCTGTGAAGTATTCAGATCGTCGCACAGAGCGTCAACTAGCTCCTCGTCGACAATTTCCTAATCGACTTCGCATTACATTCGACACCTTGTACGGATCGGCCAAAGCCCATCTTCCTGAGTGTTTCAATCTGCCTGCTTTGCCTTTTCTGCAGTCCAATCCATTGGTTTTCGATAATGCGTGCCCAGATAAACCATCCGAATCACCTCGCCCGGTATTTCTTTCCTTCAGGGGTTTTACCGTCCAACAAATCCCGCACCGTAAAGAAATTGCCCAAAGACTTGGACATCTTCTTGCCCTCGACCTGCAGCATCTCATTGTGCATCCAGACCTTGGCAAAGCCCGCTTCGGGGTGGGCGCAGCAGGATTGCGCGATCTCATTCTCATGATGCGGGAATTGCAGATCCAGGCCGCCACCGTGAATATCAAACTCGGCCCCAAGCAATTCGTAGCTCATTGCCGAGCATTCGATATGCCAACCCGGACGGCCGCGTCCCCAGGGGCTGTCCCAGCCGGGTTCCGCCTCGGACGAGGGTTTCCACAGCACGAAATCCATCGGGTCTTCCTTGAAAGGTGCCACCTCGACCCGTGCGCCTGCGATCATGTCGTCGACCGAGCGGCCTGACAGTGCGCCATAGCTCTTGTACGACCGTACGCGAAACAAGCACATGGCCTTCGCGTGCGTAGGCATGGCCTTTTTCAATCAGGCTTTCGATCATCGCGATCATCGGCCCGATGAACTCGGTGGCGCGCGGCTCGAGTGTTGGCCGCAGCGCGCCGAGCGCGTCCATGTCGTCGTGATACCACTGGATGGTTTCTTCGGTCCGCTCGCGGATCAGCGCCTCCAAAGGGCGCGGGTCGCCTGCCTGTTGGCGGGCAAGTGCCGTTGCGTTGATCTTGTCATCGACATCGGTAAAGTTGCGCACATAGGTCACATGCTCGGCGCCATAGAGATGGCGCAGCAGCCGGAACAGCACGTCAAACACCACCACGGGGCGCCCGTTGCCCAAGTGGGCGCGGTCATAGACCGTCGGGCCGCAGACATACATCCGCACATTTTTCGGATCAATCGGGGTGAAGTCTTCCTTCATCCGCGTCTTGGTGTTGTGCAGTCTGATCATAACAAACCCTCGCAAAGCTTTGCAGGCGCCTTCCCGCGCGGGTCTATCAGCTTGATCCTGTTTAGGGAATGAGGTGACGGGCCCGCGTGACTGATGTCAGCAGGGAATGCAGCAGATGCAAATGGTGCCCGTGTGTTTCATCCGCCCTCTCTAGCAAGCAAATTCGCTTCAGCCAAGCCCCTTGTGGCGGGAGGCGCGGCTTGCCATCCTGCGGCTTGGAGGAGCCAGCCCATGAACCATGACGCGTTGAACCATTGGTCAAAACACGCCGCCGACTGGGCGCGAGATTATCATGCGGGCCTGCGCGACCGTCCGGTCCGCGCCCCGCTTGACGTCGGCGCGATTGCCGCGCAGCTGCCTGTCAGCCCCCCCGAAGCCGCAGAGCCGATGCAGACGATCTTTGACGATTTCGCCGAGATCGTGCCGGGTGGGATGACCCATTGGCAGCACCCGCGATTCTTTGCCTATTTTCCGGCCAATGCCTCGCCCGCCTCGATGCTGGCCGAACAATTGGCCAATGCCATGGCGGCGCAGGGGATGATCTGGCAAACCTCGCCTGCGGTGACGGAAATCGAGCAGGTCATGGTCGATTGGTTGCGGCAGTCGCTTGGGTTGCCCGAGGGGTTTACCGGCACCATCCATGATTCCGCCACCACGGCGACGCTTTCGGCGGTGCTGACGATGCGCGAGCAGGCTTTGGAGTTTGCGGGTCTGACAAAGGGCCTGTCGGGTGCAGCTCAGCTGCGGATCTATGCCTCGGCGCAGACGCATTCTTCGGTCGACAAGGCGGTGCGCGTGGCGGGGATCGGGCAAGACAATCTGGTCAAGGTGCCGGTCGACGCCAGTTTTTCGATGCGACCAGAGGCGTTGGATGCGGCAATCAAGGCGGATCTGGCGGCGGGATTGTTGCCCGCGGGGGTGGTGCTTTGCGCGGGCGGCACCTCGATCGGCGCTTTTGACCGGATTGCCGATTGCATCGCTGTGGCCAAGGCGCATGATCTTCCGGTGCATGTCGATGCCGCCTGGGCGGGATCGGCGATGATCTGCCCGGAATTCCGTGCGCTTTGGGCGGGGATAGAGGGCGCTGATTCTATTGTCTTCAACCCGCATAAATGGCTGGGGGTGCAGTTCGATTGCGCGGTGCAGTTCCTGCGCGATCCGACGCCGCAGGTAAAGACCCTTGGCCTGCGGCCTTCCTATCTGGAGACAGCCGGGCGCGAGGAGATCGTCAATTTCAATGAATGGACTGTGCCTCTGGGTCGCCGCTTTCGCGCGCTGAAGCTGTGGTTCACGCTGCGGGCTTATGGGTTGGAGGGTTTGCGGACGCGGATTCGCAATCATGTGGCCTGGTCGCAAGAGGCCTGCGCGGCACTTTCCTTAATGAATAACATTAAGATCACCACGCAACCCATTCTATCCTTGTTCACTTTCGCGCTTGATACCGACGCAGAGACCGAAGCGCTGCTGACCCGGATCAACGACGACGGCCGCATCTATCTGACCCAGACCCGCCATGAAGGAGCCTATGTCATCCGCGTGCAGGTCGGTCAGTTCGATTGCACCCGCGAGGATGTGATGATGATCCCGCAGGTGGTGGCCGAGTTGATGGCTTAGGCGCGCTCTGCCAGGGCGAGCCATTCCTCTTCGACTTTGGCGAGCTGGGCCTGCCGCTCGGTCAGGGCTTCGCCGCCTTTGCGGAACTTCACCGGCTCTTTGGTGAACATCTCGGAATCGGAGAGGAAATCGTGCAGCCGGCCTATTTCGGCCTCCAGCTTTTCGATCAGCGCGGGCAGCGCCTCGTAGCGCTTGCGCTCGGTAAAGCTCAAGCCTTCGCCGCTGCGCTGTGGCTTGGTTGCCTCGGCGGGTTTGCTGCCTTTGACATTGTCGAAAGTCACTGATTCGTCGGTCAGCACGCGTTGGCGGACGTAATCGGACCAGCCGCCGGGATAGACCGTGGCGCGGCCCTTGCCTTCCAGCGCAATCGTCGCGGTCGCCGTGCGGTCGATGAAGTCGCGGTCGTGGCTGACCAGCAGCACCGTGCCGTCATAATCACCGAGGATGTCCTGCAAGAGGTCCAGCGTTTCGACGTCCAGATCATTGGTCGGTTCGTCCATGATCAACAGATTAGAGGGCTGCGCCATCAGTTTGGCCAACAGCAGCCGCGCCTTTTCGCCCCCCGAAAGCGAGCGCACCGGCGCGCGGGCCTGACGTTCGTCGAACAGGAAATCCTTGAGGTAGGCCACGACATGCTTGGGCGTGCCGCGCACCATGACCTGATCGGACGAGCCCGAAACCGCCATCAGCGGATCATTGGTCAGGCTGTCCCACAGCGTCGCATTGGGGTCGAGCCGGGCGCGGGCCTGATCGAAAACCGCGATCTCAAGATTGGTGCCAAGCTTGACGCTGCCTGTATCAGGCTCCAACTCGCCGATCAGCATTTTCAGCAGGGTGGTCTTGCCCACCCCGTTCGGGCCGACAAAGGCCACGCGGTCGCCGCGCAGCACCCGCAGGTCGAAATCGCGAATGATTGCCTTGTCACCGAAGATTTTCGAGATGCCCTTGGCCTCGATCACCCGCTTGCCCGAGGCGGTGCCGGATTCCAGCTCCAGCGCGGCGGTGCCTTGACGGCGGATCTGGCTGCCGCGCTCTTCGCGCAGGGCCGCCAGAGCGCGCACCCGGCCCTGATTGCGCTTGCGCCGCGCCGAGATGCCTTCGACGGCCCATTTCGCCTCGGCCTTGATCTTGCGATCCAGCTTGTGGCGGGCGTCGTCCTCCTCGGCCCAGACGGTTTCGCGCCATTCCTCAAAGCCATCAAAGCCCGACTTCGCGGCGGCGCACCTGACCACGGTCGATCCAGAGCGTCGCCCGTGTCAGTGCCCGCAAAAAGGCGCGGTCGTGGCTGATCAGAACAAAGGCGGTGCGGGTGTTTTTCAGCTCGTCTTCCAGCCATTCGATGGCTTGGATGTCGAGGTGGTTGGTCGGCTCGTCAAGCAGCATCAACTCGGGCGCTTCGGCCATCAGTTTGGCCAAGGCGGCCCGGCGACGTTCGCCGCCCGAGGCAGTGGCCACGGGGGTTTCGGGGTTGAACTTCAACCCTTCGGCCACCATTGGCACCTTGTATTCCTCGCCCTCCGGCAAGCAACTGGCGGCATAATCGCCAAGGGTTTCAAAACCGGCCAGATCGGGGTCCTGCTCCATATAGCCGACCGTCACACCGGGCGGCACGACGCGGACGCCGTGATCGGGCTCGATCAACCCGGCCATCACCTTCATCAGCGTGGATTTGCCAGAGCCGTTACGCCCCACCAAAGCCACCCGATCACCGGGTTGGACCACAAGGTCGAGGTCATCGAAAATCGGCTCGCCGCCGAAAGTGAGCGAGATGCCGGAGAGCTGGAGGAGGGGTGCGCGTGCCATGGCGGTCAGCTATGCGGAAGCGGCGGCGGCGTCAATCACCCGCAGGCGGCAAAAGCCGGGCTATTTCGCGCAACGCCCGGGCGCGAGCGGGCGGGATACGGGCGATTTCGACGGCGGTAAAGACGTGCAGCGTGTGCAGATCAGGATCGACCACGGCATGATCGCTGACCCAACCGGCCATGCCAAGATAGGTGCGCAACAAGGGCGGCATTGCCCGCATCGCCAAGTGCTGGCTGGGTAGGCTGCCTTGCAGCGCCGCAAGCTCGATTGCCTGCGCGCTTTGGCGCTGCGGTGCCCAAAGCGGCGGCGGTTTGTGGTAAACCGCCAGCCAGCGCAGCGCATCAAGATGCGGCTCGGGCGCTATGCCCGCAAAGGAGGAACAGCCAAACAGCAGGCCAATGTCACAGGCATCGACGATCCGGGTTAGTGCGGCCCAGCACAGACGCAGGATATCGGGGTCTTGCGTCTGAGGGTGGAGGGCGAAGCGCCCCAGCTCCAGTGTCGGCCGCCCAAAGCCCGCCAGCCGCGACAGATCATAGAATTGCGCGGCATAGCTTTGCTCGATCTGATCGGCAGGAGCCAGGATCAGCCGGTAGCCCGCCACGACCCGTCCGCCTGCCCGCTCGCTGAGCGTGACATGTAGCGCGCGCGGGTCGAAATCATCCCGGTCATCGCCATCGCCTGCGCGAAAGCACAAGGCGCGCAGGCCAAGCCCGCGCGCCAAATCCTGATCCCCCACCCCGGCCTCGACGCGGTACTTCCCAAATTCAAAGGGAAACAGGCGCGCAGCGGCCGCAGATTCGGGCCTCATCTCCTGAGCAATTGCTCTCCGGCAGCGATGCCACCGATGTTGCCGAAGATCTGCGCCAGGATGCCCTTGCCTTTGACGTTGTCCGACGTCACGCGGCGGGACAGCGGCACGATGCGGCCCTTTTCAAGCCCGAAGCGTTCGACATTCTCGACCACGCCATCGGCATCGAAGCTGATCGCCACGACCTGACGCACCTCTTCTTTTGGCGCAAACATGCCGACGCTCTTGAACTTGCTTTGGACATAGTACCAGCCTTCGTCATTGAGCAGACCCTCGGCCGAGGGGCGCCCGATAACGGTGCCGACAGACTCGCGGGTATCCTCGCCCACGGTGATCAGCGCCAGTTCCTCATCCGAGGGGATATAGCCATGATTGCGATAGATCGGCGAACACCCCGCGATCAGCGCCACCAACAGCGACGCCACCAAAAGGCGGGCGCTGTTGCCAAAGCCTTGCCGCGCCGCCCTTGCGAAAGATATCGCCATTCTGCCCTCACCCTTATGCCTTGGTCCGATTTACCGCGCCCCTGCCCTTGCACCAAGCCAATTCGGCACGTAATTCAGGGTATCTGCGGCGATCGGCCAGAAGCTGATGCCTTCGGCTTACAGAAGGACGCCGCTCTGTTCAAGAATGGAACGCGGAATGCGGCAAAGAAGCCAGGCTTGCCGCCCGCCCCTACAAGACCCGAGGAAGATGATGAGCGACGCCAATCAAGCCCCCCTGCCCAGCCAGACTTACCGCTCGGCGCAAGTTTCGGGCCGCAAGACCCTGCGCTTTACCTTCGCGCCGGATGCCGCAGGGCGGGCTGCGATTGCAGCCGCCCTTGGTCTGCTGGATCTGCCTGCTTTTACCTTCAAGGGAGAGTTGCGCCCCCTCGGGCGCGCCGATGTCACGCTGCACGCCGATCTGAAGGCCGATGTGGTGCAGGCTTGCTCGGTCTCGCTCGAGCCGGTGGCAAGCCATCTGACCGATGTGACCGAGATGCGCTTTGTACAGGATTACACGCCGCCCTCGGGCGAAGAGCTGGAAATTCCCGCAGAAGATCACGAACCGATGCCCGAAGTGATTGACGTAGCAGCGCTTGGGATCGAAGCACTGGCGCTGGCCCTGCCGCTTTATCCGCGAGCCCCGGGAGCAGCCTTTGGCGAGGCGGTCTTTGCCGCACCTGGGGAGGCACCGCTGACTTCGGAAAGCCTGCGGCCCTTTGCTGGCCTGGCCTCGCTGGCAGAAAAGCTGAAAAAGCCCGAAGATCCCGAGGTTTAACCCTTTGCCCCCTGCATCTGAGCGAAGTTGCAGAAAAGGGGTTGCACCTAGCGGAAATCTGACTATGTTCCGCGCCTCATTGAGAGCTTTTTCTTGCAGGTCGAAACTGCGGTGGAAAGCTCTGAAATCAAAGTAAAATCCGGGGCTTGTCCCCCACTATCCGAGGTCGAGACATGGCTGTCCCGCAGAACCGCACCACCAAGTCGCGCCGTAACATGCGCCGCTCGCATGACGCTCTTGTTGCTGGCAATCCGCAAGATTGCTCCAACTGCGGCGAGCAAAAGCGTCCGCATCACGTATGCCCGTCCTGCGGTCACTACGATGCACGCGAAGTTGTCGCCACCAAAGCCGTCGAAATCGACGAGGACGCGGCGTAAGCCGCGCCCTATTGCTGCTTGCCCATGGCAACCGGATCTGAAACTCCGACTGATACGGGCGCAAAGCGCATTGTGATTTCTGTTGATGCGATGGGATCAGATCGCGGACCGGTGGCTGTTGTCGCCGGCCTCGTGCTGTCTGCAGCTTCGCTTCCTGATGCGGCCTTCATCCTGCATGGCGACGAGGTGCAACTGCGGCCTCTGCTTGCCAAACACCCTGCCCTTGCGGCGCGGGTGACGCTGCGCCATGCGCCGCGCGTGGTGACGATGGAGGATAAGCCCAGTCAGGTGATGCGCCATGGCGAAGGCACCTCGATGTGGTCCTGCATCGATTCTGTAAAGAACGGCGAGGCGACGGTTGCGGTATCTTGCGGCAATACTGGCGCGCTGATGGCGGTGTCGATGATTCGGCTGCGCAAATTGCCCGGCGTCAATCGCCCGGCGATTGCTTGCCTGTGGCCCTCGCGCAATCCCGGCGGCTTCAACCTGATGCTGGATGTCGGCGCCGATATCAAAGCCGAGGCGCAGGATCTGTTGCAATATGCCGCGATGGGCGCATCTTACGCCCGCAATGGCCTCAACCTGAAGCGCCCGCGCATTGGCCTGCTGAATGTCGGCACCGAAGAACACAAGGGCCGCGCCGAGTTGAAAGAGGCGCATGAGCAGATGCCCGCAGCGGCGGCGGCAGGTGATTTTGATTACGTCGGCTTTGTCGAGGGCGGCGATCTGCCTTCGGAGCGCGTCGATGTCATCGTCACCGATGGCTTTACCGGCAATATCGCGCTGAAGACCGGCGAAGGCACTGCCAAGCTGATCTCTGATTTCATGCGCGAAGCGTTCAGTGCCGGTATCTTGTCGAAGTTCGCAGCGCTTCTGGCGCTGAACTCGTTGAAACGTCTGCAACGCCGCATCGATCCACGCCGGGTCAATGGCGGGGTGTTTCTGGGATTGAACGGCACTGTGATCAAGTCGCATGGCTCTGCCGACGCAACCGGGGTTGCCGCCGCAATCACTTTGGCACATCAGCTTTCCGGCGCGGGCTTTGTTGACCGTCTTGCGGCACGGGTTGCATCCACCGGCCGCGCGGGGCAGGATGCCGCTTCAATCGGGGTGGAGGCGAAAGCCAGCGAATGACATTACGCGCTGTGGTCAAGGGCGTCGGGCATTATCTGCCGGACCGTATCGTCGCCAATGCCGATCTGGAACAGTTGGTTGATACCACTGATGAATGGATCAAAACCCGATCAGGAATCGAGCGGCGGCACTATGCAGCCGAGGGGCAGACCACCTCTGATCTTGGCACCCGGGCAGCGCTGGCAGCTCTTGCCGATGCCGGGATGCAGGCCAGCGAGATCGATGCGATCATCGTTGCCACCTCGACCGCCGATTTCACTTTTCCCTCTGCCGCGACGATGATCCAAAGCGCGCTTGGCATGACCACCGGGTTTGCCTTTGACGTGCAGGCGGTCTGCGCCGGGTTTGTCTTTGCCATGACCAATGCAAATGCGCTGATCGTCTCGGGTCAGGCCAAGACTGTCTTGGTGATCGGGGCCGAAACCTTCAGCCGTTTGATGGACTGGAGCGACCGCAGCACTTGCGTGTTGTTCGGCGATGGCGCGGGTGCGCTGGTGCTTCAGGGCGAAGAGGCCAGCGGCACCAATGCCGATCGCGGCATCCTTGCCACCGATCTGCACTCCGATGGCCGCTACAAGGATCTGCTTTACGTCGACGGCGGCACTTCGACCGGCACGACCGGCCATTTGCGGATGGAAGGCAAAGAGGTCTTTCGTCATGCCGTCGAAAAGCTTGCCGAAACCGCGCATGCAGCCTTGGGCAAAATCGGCATGACCGGCGATGACGTTGACTGGATCGTGCCGCATCAGGCCAATATCCGCATCATCGAAGCCACCGCCAGGCGCATGCAGCTTTCGATGGACCGTGTCGTGGTGACGGTGCAGGATCACGGCAATACTTCGGCAGCTTCGATTCCCCTTGCCCTTTCGGTTGGCAAGGCGCGCGGCCAGATCAAGCAGGGTGATCTGCTTGTTACCGAGGCAATCGGCGGTGGTTTGGCCTGGGGATCGGTCGTTCTGCGCTGGTAAGCGTAAAAATCCGCATTTTAACAACGCCCTGCAAGCCCCTGTAGTTGACAGGCAATTTTATCGCGCGCATCCTGCCCAGACAAATAGCCCGGGGGGGATATGATGAGCGAAACGACTCTTACACGCATGGATCTGAGCGAGGCCGTCTTCCGTGAAGTTGGCCTCAGCCGCAACGAATCTGCCGATCTGGTGGAATCAGTGCTGCAGCATCTGTCGGATGCGCTGGCATCTGGCGAGACGGTAAAAATCTCGTCCTTCGGCACCTTCTCGGTGCGCGACAAGACGGCCCGTGTCGGCCGCAACCCGAAAACCGGCGATGAGGTTCCGATCTCGCCGCGCCGCGTGCTGACCTTCCGGCCCTCGCATCTGATGAAAGACCGCGTCGCTGCCGGAAAGAAACGCTAAGGAACGGATCCGCGGATGGATAAGTCGCCCGAGGCCTTCCGCACCATTTCGGAAGTGGCTGAATTTCTGGAAACTCCAGCGCATGTGCTGCGGTTCTGGGAAAGCCGCTTTCCGCAGATCCGCCCGGTGAAGCGCGCAGGCGGGAGGCGTTATTACCGGCCCGGTGATGTGGCTTTGCTTAGTGGAATCAAACATTTGCTGCACGAAGAGGGTCTGACGATTCGCGGCGTGCAAAAGATCCTGCGCGAGCAAGGCGTACGCCATGTCGCAGGTCTGTCAGGTCAGGCCTACGTTGACGAGGTTGAAGAGGACGCCGAGGCCGCCTTGGAAGAGGCGCTTGCCTTGAATTTCGGCTCTGAAGCCGAACCCGAGGAAGACACAGCCCCCGAAAAGGCAGCAACCGCGACGGTGGTAGCGCTTGAAACCGCTTTGCGGCGGCAAGACAGCGCGCCAGCGATGCGCTGGCCCTCTGCCCCTGACCCTGCAGACCCGGAGGCAGAGCCAGCCCCGGACGCGCCCTTCACCCATGTGGAAATCGAAGAAACTGCGGAAATTACCCAGCTGGCTTTTGCAGCGGCGGTCGAGACCGAAGAACTCGAGAGCATCGAAGCCATGGGTGATGAGGCCGACGATGCGAGGGCGAGGATGTAAGCCCTGAGTTTGAAGAGGACGACTTCCTCGGCACTGGCTTTGAAACGGTGGATTTGCAGGCGGACGGTTTTGACACGGATGCGCCGGAACCCGCGCGTGCCGAAGACGACAGCGCCGCCCCCTACCCCGCGCCAACGGGCCGCGAATCGCTGGCGGGTGCCGATAGCCTGATCGAACGTCTGCGCGCCCTGCCGGCGCTTGCCCTGCAGCACAGCGAAGAAGCAAGCGCGCTGCACGACCAGTTGAGCCGCCTGCTGGCGCGGATGCAGGCTGCCCCCGAAGCCTCTGCGCATTCGCTTTGATCCTTGCGCTTTCAGGCTTGCCCCCGCGTGGAATATTGCTATGAAGACGCCGTGTCGGGCCATAGCGCAGTCTGGTTAGCGCGTCCGTCTGGGGGGCGGGAGGTCGAGAGTTCGAATCTCTCTGGCCCGACCAAAATCAAAACCGCCCGCCTGCCCTTTGGTAGTGCGGGCGGTTCTGTATCAAGGAAGCGGCGATGAGCAACCCCGGTGTAATCCCTGACCAAGGCCTGCGCGCGCTGATCGCTGCCAAAGCGATCACCGCCGTGCCCGATATCATTGCGGGCCAGATCCAGCCCGCCAGCCTTGATCTGCGGCTGGGCCAGATCGCCTACCGGGTCCGCGCCTCTTTCCTGGTCGGGGCGAAACGCACGGTGGCCGAGCGCATTGCCGAGTTCGAGATGCACCAGATCGATCTGTCGAAGGGCGCTGTGCTGGAGAAGGGCTGCGTCTATGTCATTCCGCTGATGGAAAGCCTTGCCCTGCCACAGGGCGTGACGGCGGTGGCCAATGCGAAAAGCTCGACCGGCAGGCTTGATCTGTTGACCCGCCTGATCACCGATGGCGGCTCGGAATTCGACCGGATTCCTGAAGCCTATCACGGCCCGCTTTATGCCGAGGTTTGCCCCAAGAGTTTCTCGGTTCTGGTGCGCGCGGGGCAGCGGCTTAACCAGATCCGCTTTCGCCAGGGTCAGGCGCAACTCAGTGACGCCGAACTCACCGCCTTGCATGCAACCCAGCCGCTGGTTTCGGGCGAGGCGCTGATTTCGGAGGGGCTTGGCTTTTCGGTTGATCTGAAACCGGACCATGGCAGCTTGGTCGGCTATCGCGCCAAGCCGCATACCGGTGTGATTGATCTGGACAAGATCGGTTATTACCCGGCTTCGGAGTTCTGGGAAGAGCTGCACACCAAGGACGGTCGTATCATCCTTGATCCGGGTGCCTTCTACATCCTTGTCAGCCGCGAGGCCGTGACGATCCCCCCCGATTACGCCGCCGAGATGGCACCCTTCCTCGCCATGGTCGGGGAATTCCGCGTGCATTACGCGGGCTTCTTTGACCCCGGCTTCGGTCATGCCGAGGCAGGCGGCCAAGGCTCGCGCGGCGTGCTGGAGGTGCGGTGCCACGAGGCGCCCTTCGTGCTGGAACACGGCCAGATCGTCGGAAGGCTCGTTTACGAAAAGATGGCGATTCGCCCCGAAACGCTCTATGGTCGGGAGATCGCTTCGAACTACCAAGGACAGGGGTTGAAGTTGGCCAAGCAGTTCCGCGTCGATTAGCCATGCAGATTGGGGCAGTGATCCTTGCACTCGCCCTTGCCACGCCCCTCTCGGCGCAGACCGTCATATTGCGCCTTGTGCCCAGCACAAACCCTGACGCGGTGATCCATTGCGCCATCCGTCAGGAAAACCGCCAGATTCACGCCATTGCCACCAAGGGCCTTGGCTTTCAGAACCTGCGCCCCTTCAGCTGGTGGTCGACCAGCGCCGAGGATGAGGCGCTCTTGCACTCTCTCTCGGCCTTTCTGGCCGGCGATCTGCCCTCGGCAAACCTCAAGGGCCTGCCGATCCTGCAGCCGCCCTACACTACGGTGAACTGGATCGCCCGCGCCAATGGCGGGCTGGCTTCCGGCCATTTCCAGATGGCAGGCACCACTCTGCCCACGCCTTTGCGCGACCTCATCGCCACCGTCATGCCCGGCAGCTATTGCGCCGATGCGCAGGGTTGAAAGGCGCAGACCGGCGCTGTTATGCCGCGAACAGGCATGTTACAGCCCCCCTGCCGCGTAGAGTTGCCATAATAAAACCCGGGGTCTCTCCGCCGTCCTGTATGGGGCGGTGTCCCATCCCCCCGTTTCGCCTGAAGTGAGCCAAAGATGACTGAAGCCCCGCACAATACCCCCGAGACCAGCCAGGATGCCCTTGTAATCTTCACCCCTTCGGGCAAACGCGGCCGCTTTGCCCATGGCACGCCGGTTCTGACCGCTGCGCGGCAGTTGGGCGTTGATCTCAATTCGGTCTGCGGTGGTCGTGGTATCTGTTCGAAATGCCAGATCACGCCGCAGTATGGCGAGTTTTCCAAGCATGGCGTCAGCGTCGAGGCTGATGCGCTCACCGATTGGAACGCCGTCGAGGAACGCTACAAATCCAAGCGCGGCATGCTGGAAGGCCGCCGTCTGGGCTGCCAAGCCTGTGTGCAGGGCGATGTCGTCATCGACGTGCCGCCCGAAATCTCAGGTGCACAAGCAGGTGATCCGCAAATCCGCCAGCCAGCGCGACATCATCATGGACCCCGCCACCCGCGCGCTTTACGTCGAGGTGGCCGAGCCCGATATGCACGAGCCCACCGGTGATTTCGAACGCCTTGTGACGGCGCTGCAGGAACAATGGGGTATTGGCGAGGTTGCCGCCGAACTGCCGATCCTGCGCCGCCTGCAGCCTGCCCTGCGCAAGGGCCAGTGGAAGGTCACCGTGGCGCTGCACAAGGGCAATAACGACGCCCGTCACCGCTTGCTTGATATCTGGCCCGGCTTTCACGAGGGCGGGCTCTACGGCCTTGCCATCGACCTTGGCTCTACCACCATCGCCGCCCATCTTTGCGATCTGCATGATGGCCGCGTGCTGGCCTCCTCTGGCGTGATGAACCCGCAGATCCGCTTTGGCGAAGACCTGATGAGCCGGGTTTCCTATGCGATGATGAACCCCGGCGGCGATGTCGAGATGACCCATGCGGTGCGCGTGGCGCTGAACGGGCTGATCCAGTCGATTGCCACCGAGGCCAAGATCGTGCCAACCTCGATCTACGAGCTGACCTTCGTCTGCAATCCCGTGATGCACCACCTTTTGCTTGGCATCGATCCGGTTGAACTGGGTCAGGCGCCCTTTGCGCTGGCGACCTCCGGCTCGATCACGCTCGACGCTGCCGATCTGGAGCTGAACGCCGTCAACAAGGCGGCCCGCGTCTATATCCTGCCCTGCATCGCCGGGCATGTCGGCGCGGATTGCGCGGCGGTGGCTTTGGCCGAAGAGCCGAATAAATCCGAAGAGATGGTCCTGATCGTCGATGTCGGCACCAATGCCGAGATCCTCTTGGGCAACAAGACCCGCGTGCTGGCCTGTTCCTCACCGACCGGACCCGCCTTTGAGGGCGCACAGATTTCTTCCGGCCAGCGCGCCGCCCCCGGCGCGATCGAGCGGGTCGAGATTGACCCGCAAACCAAGGAACCGCGTTTCCGCGTCATCGGCTCGGACCATTGGTCCACCGATCCGGGCTTTGCCGCCGCCATCGCGAGTACCGGCGTTACCGGCATCTGTGGCTCGGGGATCATCGAGGCCGTGGCCGAGATGCGCATGGCGGGCCTTGTTGATCAGGGTGGCCTGATCGGCGGCCCCGATCAGACCGGCACCACCCGCTCGATCCCCGAAGGCCGCACCCATTCCTACCTGCTCTACGATGGTCGCGCCGAAGGTGGGCCGCTGATCACCGTCACCCAAGGCGACATCCGCGCCATTCAGCTGGCCAAGGCCGCGCTCTATGCCGGGGCGAAACTGCTGATGGATGAAATGGGCGTCGAGACCGTCGATAAGGTCACCCTCGCCGGGGCCTTCGGCGCGCATATCTCGCCGAAACACGCGATGGTGCTGGGGATGATCCCTGACGTGAAGCTTGATAAGGTTGTCTCCGCCGGCAATGCCGCCGGCACCGGCGCGCGCATTGCGCTGTGCAATGTCGGCGCGCGCGACTATGTCGAGACCATGGTCGGTCAGATCCACAAGGTCGAAACCGCCATCGAGCCGCGCTTTCAGGAACACTTCGTCAATGCCAGCGCAATCCCCAACGCGGTCGACACATTTCCCGAACTTTCCAAGATCGTCACCCTGCCCGAGGTTTCCTTCAACACCTCTGGTTCTGGAGGTGCAGGCGGTCGCAGAAGACGGGGTTGACCTTTGGCCGCACCGAGCTAGCTTCGCGGCATGGATGATCCGATTGCCGATCTGCTGTTACGGATCGCCGCGCAAGACCGTGCGGCGTTCCGTCAAATCTATTCTGACGCTTCGGCGAAACTTATGGGCGTTCTACTGCGTATCTTGGGAAACCGAGCCGAAGCAGAGGACGCCATGCAAGAAGTTTTCACCCGAGTCTGGCTGCGCGCAGGGCGGTTCGATGCTGCCAAGGGCCGTGGCATGACCTGGATGATTGCACTTGCCCGCAACCATGCCATCGACCGGATCAGGGCCCGCCGTGATGCTCAGGGCGGCGATGAGGAGATGGAGCAGGTCGCCGATCCTGCCCCCCGCGCCGAGACCCGGCTGATCGCCACCGGCGAGCTGCGCCGGATCAACCTTTGCTTTGATGCGCTGGAGGTTGACCGAGCCCAGGCTCTGCGCGGTGCCTATATCTCTGGTCTGTCCTATCAAGAGCTTTCTGCCCAGTTCGACGTGCCGCTCAATACCATGCGGACCTGGCTGCGCCGCAGCCTGCAAAGGCTGAAGGAGTGCATGGAGCAATGACCAGCCTTCTGCCAGAAGACCAAGACCTGCTTGCCGCCGAATATGTGCTGGGCACGCTGGATCTGCCAGAGCGCCTTGCCGCAGAGGCTCGGATCAAGGCGGATCCGGCTTTTGCTGCGGCGGTCGAGGCCTGGCAAGAGCGGCTCGCCGATCTGAATGCCGATTATGCCGAAGCCCCTGCCCCCGATCTGTTGCCGCGCATCGAAGCCCGGCTCTTTCCCCAGGCGGCACGGGCCAGCAGCCGGGGTTGGCTGACCGCGCTGCTTGGTTTTGGTCTGACCACGGCCGCGGCACTGGCCGTTGTGGCTTTCCTGACGCTGACGCCCGCCAAGCCGAGTTTGACCGCCGAGCTTTCCGCCGAAGATTCCCCCTTACGCTATGCTGCGGTGGTGACGGGCAGTGAACTGACGCTGACCCGGCTGCAGGGCGGCGATGCGGCCGCAGACCGCGACTATGAGCTGTGGATAATCGAGGGCGACAAGGCTCCCGTCTCTTTGGGTGTGATGGGGGCCAGCTACAGCATTGCTTTGCCCAAGGCTGCAGCGGGTTATGTGCTGGCGATCACGCTGGAACCCAAGGGTGGCGCGCCGGAAGGCAAGCCTACGGGGCCGGTCGTCGCAGCAGGTCCACTTAAAGACACATGAAATACAACAACTTATAATATAATTCAAAATAATGTTCGGGGCGGTGAAACTCTTCACCGCCCCGCTTCGTTACTGCTGGGTAAGGCGAGATTGGCTCGCCTCTCAACACCGAGGTAACTGTTATGAAAGCTTTTCGTCTGGCAACCGCGATCCTTGCACTTTCGTCCGGCATGGCTCTGGCTGAAAACCCGATGGTCGGTGGCGCACCGATGCTTGAAACCAAAAACATCGTTGAAAACGCTGTGAACTCGGCTGATCACACCACTCTTGTCGCTGCTGTCCAAGCTGCTGGTCTGGTTGAAACCCTCTCGAGCGCTGGTCCCTTCACCGTCTTCGCGCCGACCAATGACGCCTTCGCGAAACTGCCCGCAGGCACTGTCGACACCCTGCTGAAGCCGGAAAACAAAGACACACTGGTCAAGATCCTGACCTGCCACGTCGTTGCCGGTGACGTGATGGCGGAAGCCCTCAAGCAGATGATCACCACCGAAACCGGTGCGGTTCACGCGATCAAAACTGTTGGTGGCTGCACGATCAATGCTTCGCTTGAAGGCGAAACCATCAAACTGATGGACGAAGCGGGCAGCACCGGTTCTGTGACCATCGCCGACGTCAAGCAATCGAACGGCGTGATCCATGTTGTCGACACGGTGTTGCTGCCGAAAATGTAATTCCGTTACGAAACGGAATAGAATTCGCTGTGAGGGTTCCCGGCCTCACAGCGGCATTGATTGGGCCAGGTATTGTCCCCACATGATGTGTCTGATCAGTGAAAGGGCCTCGCAGGCAACTGCGGGGCCCTTGGCTTTGTGATGGCAGCAAAGCAGACTTGACGCCGTGCTGCGGCTGGCTTACCTGATGCGGCATTGCGGGTGTAGCTCAATGGTAGAGCAGCAGCTTCCCAAGCTGAATACGGGGGTTCGATTCCCCTCACCCGCTCCATCAGATTTTCAAGCATCCGTCTGATCTTGCAATAAAATATGAAGTATATCGCCGAAATCTACTTCATTCCAAGATCAGAACACACAGGAAACATCGGAACCTTTGGGACTTCTCGGGTCTTCAAGTCCTGAAGAAACTCCCGAAGCGGTCCATCGTGCAACCTGCGGCCAACGGCAACTTAGAGCCCAAAATGCTAGCGATTCTGAAGAAGGCACGGCTGGCGACTTTGGAGGAACATGCCTCGGATGCAGCTTAGTGCTCATATGGATTCGAGCCGTCCCGTCGAAGCGCTCTTTAAGCCAAAGAGTGCATAACCGCGTTGGACTAACCGTTGCACACACTCGTGCCGCTTAGCCGCAATGTATCGAAACGCATCAACTGAAATCGATGCCGTATCGATCTCTCCAGTACGGGAAGTAATCCTGCATTCCGAGACGTCGCAACCCAATCGTCTTTTGAGACTCGAGAGGCTGTGTTGCACAATCCAAGAGGGATTCATGTTTTGAATCCAGCGTGGTAGCTGGTCCGCATTAGCAAACTGACACCACCTACCTACAAGACGACGAACTGGGCTGACAATTAGGCGGTGCTGAAGCGCCACGGATCACTGACCATCTGGTTCGATCCCGAGATAAACTGGGATGCCGAACCTTCCGGCAAGAGGGGCAAATCGCGGACCTTCAGCGATGCCGCGATCTAGACTTGCCTGACCATGAAGGTGCTGTTCGGGATGGCGCTGCGTCAGACGACTGGGTTTGTGGAAAGTCTCCTGCGGCTGACGGGGCTGGACTGGGCCGTGCCTGACTTCAGCACCATCTGCCGACTGCAGAGGACGCTTGCGGTCAACATCCCGTATCGCGGCTCGAAAGGCCCGCTGCACCTACTTATCGACAACACCGGCATCAAGGTTGAAGGGGAAGGAGAATGGAACGCTCGCAAGCATGGCGGACGCAAACGGCGTTTCTGGCGCAAGATCCACATTGGTATCGACGATCGAACACTGGAAATCAGAGCCGTCGAGATCACGGGCAGCAACACTAGGGATGCACCGATGTTGCCTCATCTGCTCAACCAGATCCCGCGCGATAAGGAGATTGGCAGCGTGACTGCCAATGGTGCCTACGACACGCGCCGATGCCACTACGCCATCGCTGACCGCGGTGCGGCTGCGGTCATCTCGCCACGCCGAAATGCCCAGCCATGGAAGCCAACCACCGCCGGTGCCATCGCCAGGAACAACGCACTCCGCGCATCAAGATATCTAGGTCGGGCGCTCTGGCGGAACTGGAGCGGATATCACCGCCGGAGTCGCGTCGAGACAAAGATGCACTGCATGAAACTACTCAGCCAATGTCTGATGGCACGGGACTTTGACCGCCAAGTCGCGGAGGTTCAGGTGCGCACCACGATCCTGAACGGCTACGCCGCCCTTGGCATCCCCGTCACAGAGGCCGTGGGATAAATCCGTCTGGGGAAAGAGTAGAGCCGTCCGTCAGCTGAATTGCGCAACAGAGTCCATCCAGGCCATCAACAGAGCTGGGGCAGAGCAGAGCTGAAATCCGCCACGCGAAATTTATGGACTTGAATCTGGGTGAGTCGTTTAATAGGTAAGTGCGATCAACTCTAAGTTGGGATTAGCCGAGGCCCAGATTATGATCGAGCGCTGGTGCCACCATTACAATACTGTCAGGCCCCACAGTGGCTTGGGCTATCGCCCACCCGCGCCGGAAAACATGATGCGGATAGACTAGAGGCCCGCCGTGCAATAACATTCAAATTGGACCAACCGATGGGGGCACTCCACAGAGGCAAATGCAACTATTAATTGCTACGGCATTAAGAATAGTTTGTGTATGTCCAAAATTAGGTATGAAAGTTAAATGAATAGCAACTTCGAAACCGATGTCTCTTCAAAATTCAAACCTGAAACTCTACTGCTTGGAGTTCGTCCAATACTATTACCTGTTGTCACTGATCCGCGTGGTGATTTGACTTTTGTTGAGGGTGGCAAGCATGTGCCTTTTGACATCCAGCGGGTGTATTATATTTATAATGTGCCCGTCAACTCTGTGCGTGGCGGCCACGCGCACCGCGATCTAGAACAGGTAGTATTTGCTCTTTCGGGCAGTTTCCGCATGAAGGTAGACGATGGAACGACACGAACGGAATATCATTTGCGCGACCCGAGAAAAGGTATTTATATCAATAGCTTGATCTGGCGCGAGATGGATTTGTTCAGTCAGGGAGCGGTCTGCATGGTCCTTACGTCACGCCCTTATGACGAAGCAGACTATTTTCGAAATTATGATGAATTCCTGGCTGCTGTGAGAGAAAAATCTTGATCCCATTTCTGAATTTACATGACGGCTATCGGGAACTAAAATCCGAAATTGACCAGGCAGTACTGCGGGTTTTGGATAGTGGTTGGTATATCCTCGGCAGCGAGGTCGAGGCATTTGAGTCGGAATGGGCCAACTATTGTGGCGCATCCCATTCGGTGGGTGTCGCAAATGGGCTGGATGCGCTCATTCTGTCTCTGCGTGCTTTGGGGATCGGGGCAGGAGACGAAGTTATCGTTCCGTCGCATACTTTTATTGCCACTTGGTTGGCAGTGTCTGCCGTGGGCGCTGTTCCTGTTCCTGTAGAACCTGACCTTGCGACGTTCAATATTGATCCAGTGCGGATCAAAGATGCTATTACAGCACGCACCAAGGCGATCATCGCAGTACATCTTTACGGCCAACCCGCCGATCTGGACCCAATCTTGGTGGTGGCAAGAGAGAATGGCCTGGCCTTGGTTGAAGATGCGGCACAGGCTCATGGCGCACGGTATAAGGGACGGCGGATCGGTGGCCATGGCGATATCGTCTGTTGGAGTTTTTATCCCGGCAAGAACCTTGGGGCATTCGGGGATGCGGGGGCGGTTACAACCAACCGCGACGATCTGGCAGATAAGATCAAGATGCTTCGCAACTATGGCTCGCGGCAAAAGTATGTCCACCAGTTCACAGGGGCAAATTCACGTCTTGATCCCATTCAAGCGGCTGTTTTGCGGGTAAAATTGTCATATCTCGATGCATGGGCTGATCGTCGCCGCAAGGTGGCTGCTGCCTACGCTGCGGCACTAGTCGATATTGGTCTGATCTTGCCGCGAGTGGCCCCGGGAATGGAACATACATGGCACCTGCATGTGGTGCGTAGCCCGCGCCGCGATGAAATGATGCGCAAATTGACAGAGGCAGGGATCGGGACGCAAATCCATTATCCGATCGCGCCGCATATGCAGGGAGCCTATGCTGATCTTGGGTATGATGTGCACGCATTTCCGCTTGCAAAACAACTGGCAGACGAAGTGTTTAGTCTGCCCATAGGGCCGCATGTCGATCCAGAAGCCACAGCCGAGGCTGTGCGTCTTGCGCTGGATGACACGAAGGCGTCCTAGACAATGGGAGCAGCCAACAAGATTTTCAACGGATCGCGTCTGCGATTTCGCCCTGTGACTGTGGGCGATGCGGCCTATATTCAAGAGCTACGCACGCGTCATGGTGAACATCTCTCTGCGTCTGCCCCTTCGGTCGCAGCCCAGCAGGCTTGGATCGAGCGCTATCTGACCCGTGCAGAGCAGGGGCAGGAATACTACTTCGTGATCGAAAGACTGGATGACTATGCGCCTTGTGGCGTTGTTAGGTTATATGAAATTGTGGACGATCATTTTACCTGGGGAAGCTGGATCCTTGATGCGAACAAGCCTGCGAAGGCTGCGCTCGACTCCGCGCTCCTCATCTACGAAATTGCTTTCGAAACATTGGGTTGCGACTATTCCGTTTTCGACGTGCGTGCGAATAATCAGCGCACCCTAGCCTTTCACCGGCGGTTTGGAGCAGTTGAAACAGGCTCTGATGCGGAAAATATTTATTTCAGAATCGACGCAAAGGACCACTCCGCACGCAGCGTTCGATTGACAGAACAGATTTGGGCCCTGGATGCACAATCTTTAGGCCCGGACACCCAGCCAAAGTCGGGTCGCCGCAGAGGCTCTATACTTGCACGGCATTACCAGGATGAGCCAACAGAATTTTGGCCGCGTTTGGCCTTTCATTACAAACGAAAAACTCGGCAATTGGTGGATCGTGACATCTTGCGCCAGCAAGAGAATTCTATAAGACGCGAGTATCAGATTCTGTGCCGCCCAAAAAAAGCGTTGAGGCAAAAAAACAACAAACTGCGCGCCTTGAATCCGTTATTTTTGAACAGAAGCCGACGTTCTTTGTTCAGCGTTTCGCGGTCCGCAACACAAATCTTCCCTATGGTCACCTATCAAGCTATTGCTAAGACCTTTCATGTTTTAGCCCCTTCAGTTAGCTTTCAGGTGGTCCCGCCACATTGCCCAGGCGCTTTAGTTCGCCCGGAAACTGGTGAAATGCCTGCGATCACAGCGCGTATCTTCCAACATGCCGACGCCTTTTCTTGCGCATCAGCCTTAGTTAGCACAGGTCAAATCGCTGTTCCGGAATTTTATATCAACCATCAAACAGCGACCATCGATGATGGGGAATTATTGGTGTTTAGTTTGAACAATCGCGGAATCGTCAAACGCCACAGTGTATCCCAAAGTTATGAATCTGGGATCATGCTTTTCGGTTCGGGCGCCTCTAATTGGTATCATTGGCTGATCGAAACACTGCCTGCTGCATATCTTTCGCAAAACTTGCCCGATAATTATGATGATTATCCGTTAGTAATTCCAGGCGCAATTGCCAAATCTCCCACCTTTAGACAAAGCCTGGAGTTGTTTCGTGGCAGTCGACGCGTCATCACCCTAGGCAAAGGGATGCATCGGTTTACCAATCTGATCCAAATAGACGCTCCAGTGCGCGAGCCTATGAATATGCGTAAAGGTTTCTGGCCTACTGCTAAAGACTATGCCTTCAATGGCCAAGTCCTGCGGGATTATCGTGCCCAAATCCTGCGAAGGCTACAAATCGACATTCCTATGCATCAGGACAAGATTTTTCTAGCGCGTGGGAATGATCGGCGTAGTTACAATCAGGAAGCATTGCTGGAAATTGCCGTCCGACATGGCTTCCGCGCCGTCTTTCCCGAAAACTTAAGCTTTCGTGAACAGGTTATGCTATACGTAGGGGCATCTCATATTATTGGTCCTTCGGGAGCAGCCTTTGCGAATACATTGTTTTGTCAGCCAAAAACGCGATTGCTAAGTTGGCTGATCCCGCAATACAGTGGGTTTTGTTCATATGCCAATATTGCGGAACTGACGGGTTCGGATTTGCGCTATTTGTTTGCCACTCCAGATAAGCTGATAAACAGCACGTCAGATGGCTTTGGGGCGTCATACCACATTAACATTGCCGAGTTTCAAACGGCACTTGCAGCTATTGAACAGCCCGATTATTAAACGTTTATTAAAGGCCTTTTCAGGCGTGCGACCTTTCTGCTGCCGACATATAATCAGCGAGACCATGTTGCCAATGCGGTGCTGGCGGCCACCGCACAGATCGGGGTGGATTACCCCCGGCGAAAAAAACGGCGCTTAATTGCTCGACGATAGAACCGCCATGTCTTGCGATAAGAAGCATAAATCTCTGATATCTCTGGATTTAAGTCGACTGCCTTTTGCAGGGCCTCGTAATCGCGCTCCGCAAGGCACTGTTCAAAATATAAGCAGACCCAAGCTTTTGCTAGGTCTGGCAATGGGCGTTCGGGGAAATAGCGATTGCGCCAGTCGAGCACGGTGCGTACCTGTCTGAGGGTATTGCGGTGCAGGTTCTCTGCATGTTTACGATACGCAAAGCCCGGCTGCTGCAGGAACGCGAACTGCAACTCCGGATGAGCTATCAGGTAAATCCAGACTTTTGTGCGCAGGTTCAGATCATCCCCTGTGATATCCTCATCGAACCCGCGTATTGCGTCAAGTACATCGGCGCGAAAACCCACGCCTTGCAAAAAAAATGCTCCTATATTGGTGAATTCAATCTCGAGCAGATCTTCGGCCCTAGCGCTTTCATTGCCAAAAACAGAATTTGGCACGTTGGGCTTAGTGATCATGCCCGCCCCATCCACCTCGGCGTTAGTGGAATTGCCTACCATGACTAACGAAGGGCTCCTTAGCATCATGGCCATCTTGGATGAAATACAGTCCGGCAATAGGAGGTCATCGAGCGATGTAAGCAGTATGAACTCTCCTTTCGCAACCGCAAGAGCACGATTGGCATTGGCCGCGACGTTTCCAGAATTCTCCTGCTCAATAAGCGTATAGGGCAGCCTGCTTTGCGTCAGCGCTTCGCGAATTACCTCTACATTGCCATCCGTCGAGCCGTCATCAACCACAACGACCTCTAAGGGCCGATAATCCTGCGCGACGATACTTTCAATGGCTGCACGGGAGTACTTGGCATGGTTGTATGTTGTGCACACGACAGAACAGAGCCCGTGCGTTCTTTCTGCGCTATGGAAAAATTCACTCGTTTTCATGGACCAACTATTCTCGCTCTACCTTACCCTGCACATATTCCATTGCCCCCCCGTCATAACATACTGCAAACTGACTAAACCACTGCTTACTTAGGAGACCGGAGCGTGACCGCACCGCAGCGTCCGTGCTTCAACACCACTACCCTCACCAAGACTAGGTTCCAGACTGTTCCAACTCATTGATCATCAAAGCCAGAACAAGACGGGTGCTGCGAGGACTACGACTGACAGGAAGACCTTGGAGCATCTGTCATAGCGGGTTGCCACCCTTCGCCAGTCCTTCAAGCGACCAAACATGATCTCGATGCGATTGCGGCATTTGTAGCGGCCCTTGTCGTATTTCACAGGCTCGATACGGGACTTCCGACCCGGGATGCACGGCTTTATTCCTTTGTCTTTCAACGCATCTCTGAACCAATCGGCATCATAACCACGGTCGCCCAGCAACCAATACGCAGCTGGCAAGCTGCTCAGTTCTGTAGAAGCGCAGGCGCGGGTTAATGCCAAGGAAAAGGCAAACGCGCCCGCTGGCGTTTTCACCCTGTCAGAAGCGATCGGCATCCCTTTTCAATGATATTTGCCAGCATCAGCCAAGCGCCAGGATGGCAATAACGCATGGAAAAAACCTCGTCGCCCTGATCAACCCCTCAACGAAACTGCCCGATATGACAATGGCGGTGGTGCAGAAATTCGTTTCCGCTTTCGCCAGAAGGGAGGCACAACGCGGCGCCTTCCGATTAATGCTGAGCTGCGCGCGTTTCTGTCTTCCCTGCCCCGCGCCAGCTCCCTGCCTCACTCTCGATATGTGCTAACCTATCTAAACCACAAGGACCAAACCGGGGGGACCACGCCTCGCCAAAAGATCACTCCAAGTGGCGGGACCAAGGCGACGATCAAGTCAGCGATGGCAGATGCCGGCATTGAGGATTTCCGCTTTCATGACCTCCGCCACACCTTTGCGACCGAGACTCTTGCGGTACACCGGCAACTTGAAACTGGTGACGCGCCTGCTTGGTCACACCCAGATCGAGACGACTATGCGCTACGCTCACGTCCTCGATGGCGACATGCGAGACGGGCTTGATGGCTATGCCGTTTTGAGCCGAGTCCCGAAAATATCTCCGAAGATGGCAGAAAAATGGATGATATCAGAGCTGATCTCGGGCTTCCCAAGCTGAATACGGGGGTTCGATTTCCCTCACCCGCTCCATCCCTTCCTCTTTGGCTTCAGCTGCGTTAGCAAGCAGACATCCAAATAGGAAAGGGATTCCCATGAGCGATATCAAACGGATCGGTGTTGGCGCACGGATGTCGGAAGCGGTCTGCTATAATGGCATTGCCTGGCTGGCCGGTCAGGTCGGCACGCCCGGTGCTTCGGTGACGGAACAGACCCGCGCCTGCCTTGCCGAAGTTGACCGGATTCTGGCTGAGACTGGCACCGATAAGACCCGCATCCTCTCGACGCAGATCTGGCTGGCCGATATGGCCGATTTTGCCGAAATGAATGCGGTCTGGGATGCCTGGGTGCCCGCTGGCAACACGCCGGCGCGCGCCACGGGTGAAGCCAAGCTTGCCACGGCGGAGTATCGTGTCGAAGTCATCGTCACGGCGGCTCTCAAGTAAAGCAAAAACGCCCCATGTCACCATGGGGCGCTTTTACCATCCTCGTTGCTTTCAGGCTTTCAGCGCCTGCACCAGCATCTGCGTCGAGCCGTCCTTGCCCGCAGCACTCTCTTTGCCCTCAAGGATCGGTTGCAGTGCCAGAGCCAGCTCTTTGCCCAGTTCCACACCCCATTGGTCGTAGGAATTCAGCCCCAGAATCACGCCCTCGACAAACACCCGATGTTCGTAAAGCGCCACGATCTGGCCCAGCACAAAGGCGGTCAGCTGCGGATAGACCAGCGTCGTCGAGGGCCGGTTGCCGGCAAAGACGCGGTGGCGCGCCTGGCGGTCCAATTCGGGCCCGGTCAGGCCCTTCTTGGCCATGATCGCCGTTGCCTCGGCCAAGGACCGTCCCCGCATCAAGGCCTCGGACTGCGCAAGGCAGTTGGACACCAAGAGCAAGTGCATATGCGCCAGATCCGGCTCGAAGCCTTGCTTGCCGACCATGAACTCGCAGGGAATGACACGGCTGCCCTGGTGGATCAGCTGGTAAAAGGCGTGTTGGCCGTTGGTGCCGGGCTCGCCCCAGACCACCGGCCCCGAGTTGGTCTCAAGCGCGGAGCCATCCATCGCCACAGACTTGCCATTGCTCTCCATCTCCAACTGCTGAAGGTATGCAGGCAAACGGCTAAGCCGCTGTTCATAGGGCAAAACGGCGCGGGTGGCATAGCCACAGATCTGGTTGTGCCAAATGCCGACCAGCGCCAGCAGCACCGGCATATTCTGCGCGAACTCGGCGGATTGGAAGTGATCGTCCATCGCGCGACCACCGGCAAGGAAATCCTCAAACGCCTCCGGTCCGACCGCGATCATCACCGCAAGTCCAATCGGGCCCCAGACGGAATAGCGGCCGCCGACCCAGTCTTCAAAGCCAAACACCCGCGACGGATCAATCCCCATCGCCGCGGTCTTCTCCGCAGCGGTTGAAACAGCTGCAAATTGCGCACCGGTGTCCTTGACCTTTTCGGCCATCCACTTGCGCGCGGTCTCGGCGTTGGTCATCGTCTCGATGGTGGTAAAGGTTTTGGAGGCGACGATGACCAGCGTCGTCTCGGGGTTCAACCCCTTGAGCACATCGGCAATATGCGCGCCGTCGACATTGCTGACGTAATGCACGCGCGGCCCATTGTGAAAGGGTGCCAAGGCCAGCGTCGCCATCACCGGCCCCAGATCCGAGCCGCCGATGCCGATATTGATCACATCAGTGATCGCCCCGCCCTGCCCCTTGAGACGGCCCTGCCGCACATCATTGGCAAAACCCGCCATGCAAGAGAGCGTGTGGCGAATTCCGGGCATCACATCCGCGCCGTCAACCTTGATCACCGCCGCTCGGCCCCGCACGCAAAGCGGTGTGCAATACGGCGCGGCCTTCGGTGTCGTTGATC
Organism: uncultured Alphaproteobacteria bacterium; assembly: GCA_963815275.1. Classification (GTDB taxonomy): domain Bacteria; phylum Pseudomonadota; class Alphaproteobacteria; order Rhodobacterales; family Rhodobacteraceae; genus Cypionkella. Next base: position 100,618 of record CAWFGD010000010.1, on the reverse strand, counting down.
TTTTCGCCCGAAAACATCGCGGCGCGCTTTTCGGCCACGCCCGAGGCCTCGGCCAGCTTCAGAAGCAGATCACGGGTAAAGCTGTCGATATTGGTCTTGGAGTAATCGAAGAGCAACCCATCGACACCAAGCGAGAAATCCTCCGCCCGCCCCGCTTCGTCAAACAGCGAGAGCAGCGCGCGCTTGTCGACGCCGGAATGATAGTCCTTCAATGCCTGCCACTTGCTCATGGCTTACTCCGCCCAATGAATGGTTGCATAATCCAGCACCGCGCGCACCGGAGCCTCTTCGGGGGGCAGCGTTGCCGCCCGCTCGATGGCCTCGCGCTTTTCCGCGCCGGTGATCAGGATATGGATGTTCTTGGCCCCCGCCAGCACCGGCGCGGTCAGGGTGATGCGCGGCTCTCCCGCAGCCTCGGCCCGCATCGGCAGAAGGATCGGAGCCTCGGCGGAAAGTCCTTCCGCCAGACGGTCCGCTCCGGGGAAAAGGCTGGCGGTATGCATATCCGCGCCCATGCCCAGCAAAAGCACAGTGATCGGCAGATGTGCGGCGATACCCTCAGACAGGGCCTCCAACACACCCTCCGGCTCTGCCGCTTCGGCATAGAGCGGGATCAACGTCGCCTTGGCCGCCTTTTCCACCAAAAGCCGTGCGCGCAACAGCCGGGTGTTCGAGCGCGGGCTGTCTTCTGAAACCCAGCGCTCGTCATTCAGAAACACCGCGACATTGGCCCAGTCGATCGACACCGCCGAAAGGCTGTCGAACACTGGCCCCGGCGTTGTACCGCCTGGCACGCAGAGCGAGGCGCGGCCCTCCATCGACAGGTTCTCACGCAGCTCCGAAGCGATACGCCCCGCGAGACCGAGCATCAGTGCTTCGCGGTCGGGATAGGTTTCAAACTTCATTTCTTGATCTCACGCCAGCGACGGCCATCGCGGTGCATCAGCATCAGGGCATCCTCTGGCCCCGAGGAGCCTGCATCATAGGGCTGCGGCTTGTCGCCCCGCTCTTCCCAGCCCTGAATGATCGGATCGGTCCATGCCCAAGCCGCCTCGACCTCGTCGCCGCGCATGAACAGGGTCTGATTGCCGCGGATCACATCCATGATCAGCCGCTCATAGGCATCCGGAATATCTTCAGCCTCTTCGCCCAAAGCCTCGGCAAAGGACATGTCCAGCGGCACCTGCATCATACGCATGCCGCCGGGGCCGGGTTCCTTGATCATCACCATCAGGTTCATGCCCTCATCGGGCTGCAAGCGGATCACCAGCACGTTTTCGTGCCAACCCGACTCGTCGTCAAAAATCGCATGCGGCGGCTGCTTGAAGGTGATGGCAATCTCGCTTGCCCGCGCCCGCAGCCGCTTGCCGGTGCGCAAATAGAAAGGTGTGCCTTGCCAGCGCCAGTTCTGCACCGAGGTTTTCAGCGCGATATAGCTCTCGGTCTTGCTGGCCGGGTTCTCGCTATGCTCCAGATAGCCGCCCTCGCCGCCGCCTGCCAGATATTGGCCACGCACGATGTCAGCGGGCTCGACTTTCGACAGCGCGCGGATGACCTTGAGCTTTTCGTCGCGCACTGCGTCGGGGTCAAAGTGATAGGGCGGCTCCATTGCGATCAGACACAAGAGCTGCATCATATGGTTCTGCACCATATCGCGCATCGCGCCGGATTTGTCGTAATAGGCACCGCGGCCCTCGACGCTCACCGTTTCGGCGACGGTGATCTGAACGTGATCGACGTATTCCGCCTTCCACAGCGGCTCGAACAGAATATTGCCAAAGCGCACCGCCATCAGGTTCTGCACGGTCTCTTTGCCAAGGTAATGGTCGATCCGGTAGATCTGCGCTTCAGTGAAATGCTCGGCCAGCACGCCATTAAGCGCTTTTGCCGAGGCCAGATCGCGGCCAAAGGGCTTTTCAACCACAATCCGGCTGTGGCTGTCGGCGATCTCGTGGGTGTGAAGCCGCTGGGCAATGTCGCCAAACAGCGAAGGCGCGACCGAGAAATAAAACGCACGCACCACCTTGGGGCGCATGCTCCCTTTCAACTTGGCCCAGCCGTTTTCACCAACCGCATCGATCGAGACATAAGACACACGCTCAAGAAAGCCCGCTATCGCCTTCGCATCCCTGCGGTTTTCCGGAACGAATTCATCAATAGCCTCGCTGATCAGCTTGCGAAAACCCTTGTCGTCCAGATCGGCCCGCGCAGCCCCGATGATCCGGCTGTCGTCGGTCATCTGACCTTGAAGATAGCGCCGGTACAGCCCCGGAAAGATCTTGCGGGTGGCAAGATCCCCTGTGCCGCCAAAGATCACCAGATCAAAGGCATCAACCGGAATAACACGCGAAACCATGGCTTTCCTCGTCATTTTTGCCAGAGAAACCTGGCCTTCCTGCACACTTTGTTAGCGCTAACGCAGAACGTTTAGCGCCGCAATCCCGCCAAGTCTAGTCTTGCTTGCATCAGAAGAGAAGCGAATGCTGCGCGGCAGAAAATCAAGACCTCCTCGGCCGCATACCACCTGATGCGCTGCACATGGGCTTCAAGCCCGATTCGCCCGACCACCGGTTCAAGCTGCGTTTCGGGCAGATCCTCGCCGCTGACCAAGGCGATAATTTCCAGCGCTTCGCCTGCCCGCTCGGTCGAGATTTCCTGCAAATGCAAATGCTCGACAGCAAGACAGCGCAACAAGAGTGAGCGCATCCCGGCCTCTTGCGCCGGATCGCAGGTCAGCACGACGCGGCTTAGTCTTTGCACCGGAATGCCCGCCTTTGTCTTGCGCTTCAACAGCTTAACCAAAGGTCTCAGGCCAAGGTTCACGAAAACCACCAGCCCCGTCAGCACCAAGGCATAGGGCCAGGCACCAATTCCCGACAAAACCCCCACCGCAGCCGAGCACCACAGCGTCGCCGCCGTGTTCAGCCCGTGCACGTTGAAGCCTTCGCGAAAGATGATCCCCGCGCCCAGAAAACCGATGCCCGAAACCACCTGTGCCGCCACCCGCGTCGGGCTTGCGTCATTCTCGACCAATTGGCTGAAAACCACAAAGGCAGCGGCCCCAAGGGAAACCAAGGCATTGGTGCGCAGGCCCGCCATGCGCTGGCGCACCTGACGCTCTGATCCGATGAGGGCACCGCAGGCGAGTGCCACGGCCATATTCACTGCAGCGGCAATCAGGGGTATCGGCATAGGGCCTCCGTTGGTCTGCTATCGAAACCGCTTTATGACAGCAATCCGCGCCGCAGGGAAATCCCCGAGTTGGCCCACCCACAGTTAGGACTTGCCCCAGCCTCGGCGACAGGAAGCACTTGCAAGCTTGATATTGCAGCCTTCTCTGCCAGTATCTCCGCAGAAACATATCGAAGGACACTCCAATGCTGCGCGCCCTGCCCCTTGCCTGGCTTCTTGCTCTGTCGAGCGCGACAATGGCCCTGGCCGATCAGGTCACGGTCTTTGCCGCAGCCTCTTTGAAGACCGCGCTCGATCCGATTGCGGCACAGTTCGAGGCCAAAACGGGCAACAAGGTGCAGATCAGCTATGCGGGGTCGAACACTCTGGCACAGCAAATCATCGCCGGAGCCCCTGCCGATCTCTTTATCTCGGCCAACGAAAGGTGGATGGACGAAGTTGCGAAGGCGGGTCTTCTGGTTGCGGGCAGCCGACAAGATCTGCTTGGCAATAGCCTTGTTCTGATCGCCCATGAGCCAGCCGCCGAACCGGTGATACTCGACAAAGGCCTTTGATCTGGCGGGGCTGCTTGGCACGGAAAAGCTGGCCATGGCGATGGTCGATGCCGTGCCCGCCGGGCAATATGGCAAGGCGGCGCTGGAAAATCTTGGTCTCTGGGACGCCGTTGCGCCAAAAGTGGCGCAGAGCGAGAACGTCCGCGCAGCGCTGGCTTTGGTCGCCTTGGGCGAGGCGCCCTATGGCATTGTTTACGCCACTGATGCTGTGGCCGAGCCGAAGGTGCATATCCTCGCCAGCTTCCCGCCGGACAGCTATCCGCCGATCACCTATCCGGTCGCACTGCTGACCACGGCGCAGGATGCCGCCGACCGGGATTTTCTCGCCGCTCTGTCCGCTGCGGATGCCGATGCCATCTTTACGGGCCAAGGCTTCACCCTTCGCAAATAACCCCAGACTTGCCGCAGGCAAGCGCATCGCCCGCTGGCTTTTGGCTTGCGGGCTTGGTAGATCGACGCAGTCTCTCAATGTCTTCCTACCCTGTCACCGGCTTCACCAAATTCTGGAAGGTGTGAAACCGGCAAGCAGGGCAACCAAAAGGTCCGGCCCCATGTTCCTGCGATTGCTTGCCCCCTGCGCCCTTCTGGTGCTGTCAGCCTGTGTCGAATCGCAAGACATGAAGCTTTATCCCCTGTCCGGACCCATCGCCGAGCAAACCCCAAGTCTGGTGATCAATATTGCGGCAAAATATCCCAGCCAAACCTCTGGCCCGATCAGCTTTCAATTGCCCGGCCGGGTAAAGTGCGGCGGCACCTGGAGCACGGTTGCCCCGCGTGAAATCACCCAGACGCGCGGGCTTTCGCTGGGCCTGAAGGGGCCGCGCGGCAATCTTGAGCGGGACGAGACCACGGTGGGGGGCGTGAACAACGGGGAGATTTACGCCGTCTGCAGGGATGGCACGCGGATTCAGGGCAGCTTTCTGATCGGATCGGGCACCAAAAGCGGCACGGGGCGCGCAACCGATACCAAGGGCAACGTCTACAAATTGCTTTTCTAGGCCAAGCCTCAGTTCTTTTTCAGCGGCACGCCCAGCAGTTCGAGCCGGTGACCGATCAGCTGATAGCCGAGCCTTGCTGCGATCTTTTCCTGCAGGGCCTCGATCTCGGGATCGACGAATTCAATCACCTTGCCGGTGTTCATATCGATCAGATGATCATGATGCGCGCGCAGCTTGTCCTCATAGCGCGCCCGTCCGTCACCAAACTCCAGCTTGTCCAGCAGATCGCTGGCCTCAAACAGTTTGACCGTGCGGTAAACCGTCGCCAGTGAAATCTTGGGGTCGACCTTGGCCGCACGGCTATAGAGCTCTTCGACATCCGGGTGGTCTTTTGAAGCCGCAATCACCCGTGCCACGGTCTTGCGCTGCTCGGTCATCCGCAAGCCCTTGGCAATACCGCGTTTGATCAAGTCCGACATTGCAAGGCTCCGCTTCTTCAAAGTCTGACGACTTTAGGTCAAAGCCTGCCGCACGACCAGCAGATTTCGCCCAAACCGCGCCCGAAGCCCCGCAGTTCACCTGACGGAGAGATGTCTGCGCCGCCCAAATGTGGGTTGCTTGCAACAGGCGGCACAACAGCCCAACTCAACCAACAGGCTGTGAAAGGCAGATTTGCAAGATGGCACGCCCTGTTAATAAGCCCCGCCAAACCGCGCGCTTTGCTGGCAAAATCGGCTCTTTTGCGACGGGACTTTAGCCCGAAAATCGCCGCCAACCCTACGCCAGATCACAAAGACGCGACGCCACCCGTAGACGGTAAAAATTGGTCAAGCACAAAATCTAGTGCATAACTCTAAAAAACTGATTGATAGAGCTTCGAATTTGCGACAGTTTGACAGGGCGACGTTGAAGGCCACCAGATATTGTGCCTCAGGGTTGTTCAAGATCGACAGACGCCTTCTCAAAGGGTGCGGTGGTCCGTTTGGGCCACGCCACGCGATTTTGACTGAAATTTGACGGGGATCGGACGAGGGCATTGAGAACCTCGCCATAAAAATGGGACAGGCAGATGAGAATCGAGCGGAAGTTTACCACCGATGCAACCGGTGCCTATGGCGCAATGGCTTTCTCGACCACCACGTCGGAAATCCGCAATCCCGACGGGAAAGTGGTGTTTCGCAACGAGGCCGTCGAAGTGCCGCAGGGCTGGAGCCAAGTGGCTTCTGACGTTCTGGCGCAAAAATACTTCCGCAAGGCGGGCGTGCCTGCCGCTTCGAAAAAAGTGAAGGAAAAGGGCGTGCCAGAGTTCCTCTGGCGCTCGGTTCCCGACGAGGAAGCGCTTGCAAAGCTGCCAGCAGAGGCGCGCTTTGTCGGCGAAACTTCGGCAAAGCAAGTCTTCGACCGCCTTGCGGGGGCATGGACCTATTGGGGCTGGAAAGGTGGCTATTTCACCTCTGAGGCCGATGCACAGGCCTATTTTGATGAAATGCGCTTCATGCTGGCCAATCAGATGGCAGCGCCGAATTCGCCGCAATGGTTCAACACGGGTCTGCATTGGGCCTATGGCATCGATGGCCCGTCGCAGGGGCACTATTATGTCGACTACCAGTCGGGCAAACTGACCAAATCCACCTCTGCCTACGAACATCCCCAGCCGCACGCCTGCTTTATCCAATCGGTCAAAGACGATCTGGTTGGCGACGGCGGCATCATGGACCTTTGGGTGCGTGAAGCGCGTCTGTTCAAATACGGCTCGGGCACCGGCACCAACTTCTCCTCGCTGCGCGGTGAGGGCGAAAAGCTCTCGGGGGGCGGCAAATCCTCGGGTCTGATGGGCTTTCTGAAAATCGGCGACCGGGCGGCGGGTGCAATCAAATCCGGTGGCACCACGCGGCGCGCGGCCAAGATGGTGATCTGCGACATGGATCACCCCGATGTTGAAGCCTTCGTGAACTGGAAGGTGATCGAAGAGCAGAAGGTTGCCAGCCTCGTTGCCGGGTCCAAAGCCCACGAGTTGAAACTGAACGAAATCTTCACCGCGATCCGCACCTGGGATGGTTCTGCCGAAGAACTCGGTTGATCCGTCCAAAAACCCCGCGCTGAAAACTGCGATCAAATCGGCCAAAAAGGCGATGATCCCCGATACTTATACCAACCGCATCCTGCAATACGCCAAGCAGGGCTTCACCTCGATCGAATTCCCCACCTATGACGTGGACTGGGATTCCGAGGCCTATATCACCGTCTCGGGCCAGAACTCGAACAACTCGGTGCGCGTCACCGATGCCTTCCTGACGGCTGTGAAGCAAGATGCGGACTGGGCGCTGATCCGTCGCACCGATGGCAAGGTCGCCAAGACCATCAAGGCGCGCGATCTTTGGGATCAGGTCGGTCACGCAGCCTGGGCCTGCGCAGATCCCGGTATCCAGTTCCACGACACCGTCAACGCCTGGCACACCTGCCCCGAAGATGGCGCGATCCGCGGTTCGAACCCCTGCTCGGAATATATGTTCCTTGACGACACCGCCTGCAACCTCGCCTCGATGAACCTGCTGACCTTCCACAAGGACGGCAAGTTCGACGCAGAGGCCTATGTGCATGCCTCGCGCCTCTGGACCGTGACGCTGGAAATCTCGGTGATGATGGCGCAGTTCCCGAGCCAAGAGATTGCACAACTGTCCTACGACTTCCGCACGCTTGGTCTTGGCTATGCCAATATCGGCGGGCTGTTGATGAACATGGGTCTGGGCTACGACTCCGCCGAAGGCCGCGCCATGTGCGGCGCGCTGACGGCCCTGATGACCGGCGTGACCTATGCCACCTCTGCAGAAATCGCTGCAGAACTTGGCCCCTTCTCGGGCTACCAGCGCAACGCCGATCACATGCTGCGGGTAATCCGCAACCACCGCGCTGCGGCCTACGGCAAGACCGCAGGCTATGAGGCGTTGAACGTCAACCCGGTGGCACTGGACGCGGCAAACTGCCCGGACCAGACCCTGATCACTCTGGCAAAATCGGCCTGGGACGAGGCACTGACCCTGGGTGAGGCGCATGGCTACCGCAATGCCCAGACCACTGTGATCGCCCCCACCGGCACCATCGGTCTGGTGATGGATTGCGACACCACCGGCATCGAGCCTGACTTCGCGCTGGTGAAGTTCAAGAAACTCGCCGGCGGCGGCTATTTCAAGATCATCAACCAATCGGTTCCGGCGGCGTTGGAAAAGCTGGGCTACTCCACCTCGCAAGCGGCGGAAATGGTCGCCTATGCTGTCGGTCACGGCACCATCGGCAATTGCCCCGGCATCAACCCCACCGCGCTGATCGGCCACGGTTTTGGCCCGCGCGAGTTGGAAAAGATCGAAGGCGCCCTGCCCTCGGCCTTTGATATCCGCTTTGTCTTCAACCAGTGGACGCTGGGCGAGGATTTCTGCAAAGGCACCTTGGGGATCCCGCAAGAACGCCTGAACGACCCGAGCTTTGATCTGCTGCGCCACCTCGGCTTTACCAAGGCGCAGATCGACGCGGCCAATGACCATGTCTGCGGCACCATGACCCTGGAAGGCGCGCCCTTCCTGAAGAAAGAGCACTACTCGGTCTTCGATTGCGCCAACCCTTGCGGCAAGACCGGCAAGCGCTTCCTTTCGGTGGAAAGCCACATCCACATGATGGCGGCAGCGCAGTCCTTCATCTCGGGCGCGATTTCCAAGACCATCAACATGCCGAACGCGGCCACCATCGAGGAAGCCCTTGCTGCCTATGAATTGTCGCACTCGCTGGGGATCAAGGCCAACGCGCTCTATCGCGACGGCTCGAAACTGAGCCAGCCCTTGGCGTCGGCGCTGGTCGAAGACGATGAAGAGGCCGAAGACATCCTCGCCAATGGCTCGGCACAGGAAAAAGCTGCGATGCTGGCCGAGAAGATCGTCGAAAAGATCATCATCAAGGAAGTGATCCGCACCAACCGCGAAAAACTGCCCGAGCGGCGCAAGGGCTACACCCAGAAAGCCATCGTTGGCGGCCACAAGGTCTATCTGCGCACCGGCGAATATGGCGACGGCACCCTGGGCGAGATCTTCATCGACATGCACAAGGAAGGCGCTGGCTTCCGGGCGATGATGAACAACTTCGCAATCGCAGTGAGCGTCGGCCTGCAATATGGTGTTCCGCTTGAAGAATTCGTCGAAGCCTTCACCTTCACCAAGTTCGAGCCTGCCGGCATGGTGCAGGGCAACGACTCGGTGAAAAACGCCACCTCGATCCTGGATTATATCTTCCGCGAGCTGGCGATTTCCTATCTCGACCGCACCGATCTGGCGCATGTGAAGCCAACCGGCGCCTCGTTTGACGACCTTGGCCGCGGCGAGGAAGAGGGCAAGCGCAACATCTCCGAGGTTTCCGAACAGGCCGCCACCCGCAGCCTAGAGGTGCTCAAGCAGATCTCCTCGACCGGCTATCTGCGCAAGCGCCTGCCGCAAGGCCTGGTGGCGATGCAAGGCGCGATGGGAATGGCTGCTTTCGCCAATGGCACCGATCCGGTTTCGGCACTGAACATGCTGATCCCCGAAACCGCCCGCGCCACAAGCAGCACGGCGCTGGCCTCGGGCAGTGTGACGATGGATGCACGCGTCAAGGCCAAGATGCAGGGCTACGAGGGCGATCCCTGCGGCGAATGCGGCAACTACACGCTGGTGCGCAACGGCACCTGCATGAAGTGCAACACCTGCGGCGGGACGAGCGGCTGCTCCTGAGAGGTTAATTGGCAAGGGCGACGTTCGGCGCGAAATACTGAGCCTGAACGTCGCCGCGCAGGCGCGATGGAGAACGACATCCTCATTCTGCGGCTAGGGGCATCGGGCTGTAGTGGTCAAGTGCTGCGCGCAGGTCCGCGCGCCGGGCCATCTGTTGGTGAAAGGCCGCCTCTTTGACAGGACCGTAGCCCCGAATCTGATTGGGCAGCGACAGCAATTCGCGGACCAAGGGCAGATTATCGACAGTCAGTTTCCGGACGGCCAGCGCCAGATCATCCTCGTAATCCGCAATCAATTGCCGTTCCAGTTTGCGGTCCGCCGTGTAGCCGAACGGATCCGCCCAAGTCCCGCGCAACCTCTTCAGGCCTGCGAGCAGTTTGAAGAGCGGCAGGATCCACGCGCCGAACTCGCGCTTCTTCGGCCGCCCTTCAGCGCCCTTGCCAGCAAGCATCGGCGGCGCAAGATTGAAGGCGATGCGGTAGTCGCCGTCAAAGACCTTGGCGAGCGATTGGCGAAACTCGGGTGCGGCGTAAAGCCTGGCGACCTCATATTCGTCCTTATAGGCAAGGACCTTGGCGTAGGTGATTGCGACCTCGCGTTCCAGCTCATTAGTGTCGATACGCGCCCGTGTCGCCGCTTTGTTGATCTGCGCCAGCCCGTTGCGATAGCGATTGGCAAGGGCGTCATCCTGATAGGCCTGCAGATGCGCCACGCGATGCTCTACGATGCTGTCCAGCGACATTTCCGCCAGATCGGGCCGCGCCTCTGCGGCGGTCAAATCCCGGACGCGGGCCGGATCATGCGCCAGAACCTGCCCCCAGTTGAAGGCCTCGGTATTGGCCTGCACGGACACGCCGTTCAGCGCGATCGCCTGCATGATCGCCTCGCGACCGATCGGCACCAGACCCTGCTGCCAGGCATAGCCCAGCATCATCAGATTGGCGCCGATCTCGTCGCCGACAAGACGCGCTGCAAACGTCGAGAAATCCATGAAATGGCGGTCTGATTTGACCGATCGCGCGACGCTTCGTTCGATTGCGGCTTCCTGAAAGTCAAAATCGCGGTTGCGGATGAAATCGGAAACCGGGGTAACGCGGGTGTTCAGCACCACCTCGGTTCGGTGATGGATCACACAGAACGATGCAGTCCTTCGACGACGCCACCACCGGAATCCGCGCCAAGCAGCAAGTCGGCCTGCCCGCCGCGATGCGGGGGGCGGCCACGGGACGGTCGGGGCGCGAAATCCGGACATGGCTCATCACCGCGCCGCCCTTCTGCGCCAGACCCGCCATGTCCAGCACCATCGGGATCTTGCCTTCGACATGGGCGGCCATGCCAAGAATCGCACTGATGGTCAGCACCCCGGTGCCACCGACACCGGCAAGGGCAAGGTTCCAAGCCGCGGTCGATCTCAGGCAGCGCCGGGTGCGGGCAGCGTGGCAACATCCGGACCGCGTCAGGGTCTGGCTGCTTGCGCAACGCTTGCCGCCGCGCACCGTCACGAAGGACGGGCAAAACCCCTTGAGGCAGGAATAATCCTTGTTGCAGGTCGATTGGTTGATCCGGCGCTTGCGGCCCATCGATCGGTCTCCAGCGGGCTCGATCGCGATGCAGTTCGACTGCACCGAACAATCGCCACAGCCTTCGCAGACCGCCGGATTGATCCAAAGCCGCATATCGGGGTCCTCCGCCATGCCCCGCTTGCGCCTGCGGCGCAATTCGGCGGCGCAGGTCTGCTCGAAGACGATGACGGTGACGCCCGGCACCTCGCGCAGCTGCCAGCATCACCGCGTCGATGTCGTCACGATGGCGGATCTCGGGTGCCCGGTGCGAGGTCTGCGGCGCGTGTAAAGCTTCGGGATGGTCGGACATCAGCACGATCCGCGCCACGCGCTCGTGATACATCTGATGGGTGATCTGCTGCGGGGTCAGCTCCCCGTCGATCGGCTGGCCGCCGGTCATCGCGACGGCATCGTTGAACAGAATCTTGTAGGTGATGTTGACCCCCGCCGCGACCGACTGGCGGATCGCCAGATGCCCCGAATGGAAATAGGTGCCATCGCCGAGATTGACGAAACGGTGCTTCTCATCGGTGAAGCGGCTGATCGCCGTCCAGGGCACGCCCTCGGCGCCCATATGGGTGAAGGTTTCGGTGCGGCGGTCCATCCACTGCACCATGTAAGTGGCAGCCGATCCCGGCCATGGCCTTCGATCCTTCCGGCACCCGGGTCGAGGTGTTGTGCGGGCAGCCGGCGCAGTAATGCGGCAGGCGCACGACCGGGCGGAACATGCGGCTCGCCGCGCGCCTCGGCTCCGATGCAGAGCCTCGACGCGGGCGCGCAGCTGGGCCGCGAGATCACGCGGGCAGATTCAAGCCGCAGCAGCCGTTCTGCAATCGCCCCGGCCACGCGCGCCACGGTCAGCCCGGCGGACAGGCTCAGGAACGGCTTGCCCGTCTCGTCGAACTTGCCGACGATGCGTGGCCGCACGTCGGCGCGCCAGTTGAACAGCTGCTGCTTGATCTGGTTCTCGATGATCTCGCGGCGTTCCTCGACGATCAGCACCTCGTCCAGCCCCTGCGAAAAAGTGCGGATGCCTTCGGGCTCCAGCGGCCACGGCATACGCACCTTGTAAAGACGTAGCCCGATCAGCGCCTGCTCTCGCGGCCCAAGCCCCAGTTCGGCCAGCGCTTGCCGCACATCCTCATAGGCCTTGCCCGAGGCGACGATGCCAAAGCGCGCGCGGGCGTGGTCGATGATCAGGCTGATCGACGCCATTGGCGCGGGCAAAGGCGATGGCGGCATAGCCCTTGTGCTCTTGCAGCCGCTCGTCCTGCACCAGCGGCGGGTCGGGCCAGCGCAGGTTCAGCCCGTCAGGCGGCAGTTCGAAATCGTGCGGCAGCACGAACTGCCGCGCCTCTTGCGCCAGATCGACGACCGAGGTGATCTCGACGGTCTCGGAGATGACCTTGAAGCCGACCCAGCAGCCGGAATAGCGCGACATGGCGATGCCGAGCAGACCCATCTCCAGAAACTCGTGCACCGACGAGGGATAAAGCATCGGCATCACGGCCGAGATGAAGGCGTGGTCCGACTGGTGCGGGATCGAGGACGACTTGCAGGTGTGATCATCGCCCGCGATCGCCAGCACCCCGCCATGCCGCGCCGATCCCGCCGCATTGGCGTGCTTGAAGACATCGCCCGAGCGGTCGACGCCCGGCCCCTTGCCATACCAGATGCCAAGAATGCCATCCTTGCGCGCACCCGGCGACAGGTGCAACTGCTGGCTGCCCCAGACGGCGGTGGCGGCCAGATCCTCGTTCACGCCCGGCTGGAACACAACCTCATGCCGGTCGAGGAACTTGCTTGGCCTTGACCAGCTGCTGATCGTAACCGCCCAAGCGGCGAGCCGCGGTATCCAGAGATGAAGGCGGCGGTGTTCAGCCCGCTGCTGCGGTCGCGGCGCATCTGGGTCATCGGCAGTCGAACCAGCGCCTGGGTGCCGGTCAGCAAGACCGAACCGCTTTCGCGCCGTGTACTTGTCGTCCAGCGTGATGGCCATCCGCGCTTCCCTCCCTTGAACCGCGACTTTGCTCAGCGAAACTCTTAGCCCAATACGTGAAGGACAAGGTCGCTATTCTTGACCTTGCCTTCGCCCGAAGAGATACAATGTATCTATTGTAGGTAATATTTTCGATTATGGTGCGCAAGGCTGATGTACTGGCAGGTAGTGTATCCTGATCGAGGCAAAAATGAAACTTGATGATTCGGATCGCCGCATCCTGCGGGTGATCCAAGAGCCCAACCAGACTTGACCATGCGCGAATTGGGCGAGGCGACCGGGATGAGCCACTCGCCCTGTTGGCGGCGGCTCCAACGCCTGCAAGAGGCAGGTGCCGTCAGTGCCGCGGCGCTTTGTCATCGACCCAGAGGCGGTTGGCTACGATATTCTTGTCTACTGCTTCGTCAAGATCACCCACCATCAGCGCGAGCATCTGAAAGCCTTTGAAGACGCCGTGGCGGGGGTGCCCGAGATCCTGCAATGCTACTCGCTGAGCGGCGAATATGACTATGTCCTGCAAGTCATTGCGACCAGCGTCCGGGACTACGAGGCAACGGTCAAGAATGCCCTTGTGATTTTGCCGAACGTCCAGTCGATCTACACCAGCTTCACCCTCAAGCGCGTGAAGAACACCTTGAACGTTCCGATTTGAACTCGCCGACGGTGCACAGCTGTGGCGGCAGAACCGGGGCGAGGATTGGGAGGCTTAAGCCTTGCTGCCAAAGCCCTCCGGCGCGCGCGGCTTTTGATCGGTAGGCAGCTCTGCGTCTTGCAATAGGTCTTGCGCCATCGCCGCGGCATTCTGGCCTGTGGCCAAAAGATGCTGCCAGATCTCACGCACGGCGGGGGCGATGCGCGGTTCCTTCACCGCACGGGCGGTGTAAAGCCAGACCGCCAGACCATCGCTGCTGTCATAGTCGCGCTTTTTGCGCAGGGCGGCGATCCTGGTCTGGGTTGCGCTGACAAACTTCGTGACCGCAGCACCGGGCCAGTGCGACAGGTCGTGAAGATCCTTGCCCTCGGCAAGGTAGGCTGCCGCCCAAAATTGCGCATAGGCGGCATAGCTGTCGACAATATGCGGCTTGGTGTCCGACAGTTTTTCGGCAAGCGCCTGCGCTTCCTCTACAAGGGCGGCGGTGGCTTTTTCTTGCTTCCATGCGTGAAACATCGGGGCCTGCTTTCTGCGACGGTCTTGCCACCTAACCTTGGTGTGGCGGGGAGAAATTGCAACCGCCTAACGCAGTGCCACACCGCCGCGGTCTTTCAGGGTTTTCAACACGATTTCCGAACGCACCTGCGCCACCTGCGGATGCGGCAACAGTTTGTCGTGGATGAAACCGGCAAAGGCCTCCAGATCGGCGACGCGAATATCCAGAATGTAATCGGCATCGCCTGACACCGAAAACGCTGCATTGATCTCGGGCTGGGCTGTGACAAAGCGGGCGAAATCCTCCTCGCGGCCCTGCCCATGGCTGCGCAGGTTCACCCGCGTCACCGCCCGCATGCCAAAGCCGAGTTTTGCCGCGTTAAGTCGCGCGCCATAGCCTTCGATAAAACCGGCTTGCTCTAACGCCAAACGCCGTCGCGAGACCTGGCTGGGCGAGAGATGCACAATCTCGGATAGCGCCGCATTGGTCATGGCACCGTCGGCCTGCAGGGCAGAAAGAATTGCATGGTCAAAGTCATCTATGCTCATTTCGTGCATATTCCCGTATATTTTCGACATCAGAATGCAAATACCCTTCAATACATAGATAACTCACGCAAATCATGCATCAGAAATCTGCAATACTGATGCAAAGAGGAGATCTTATCATGGGCCCTTTCCCCCACAACGCCGCCAAGGCCACGATCAGTGCGACCAACCCCGCCGGAACCGATGGCTTCGAATTCGTCGAATTCGCGCATCCAGAGCCTGCGCAGCTTGACACGACCTTCCGCCAGATGGGTTTTGTGCCGGTGGCCCGCCACAAGACCAAGGCGATCACCCTTTATCGTCAGGGCGATATCACCTATCTGTTGAACGCCGAGCCCGAGAGCCATGCCGCAGATTTCGTCCGAGATCACGGCCCTTGCGCGCCGGCGATGGCTTGGCGCGTCGTCGATGCCGCGCATGCGCTGAAACGTGCCGTTGATCTTGGGGCCACCGAATACACCGGCGCCGGTAAATCGCTGGACGTGCCCGCGGTGATCGGTATCGGCGGTTCGCTTTTGTATTTCGTCGAGACTTATGGCGAAGGACAAAGCTGTTATTCCGCGGAATACGACTGGCTCGGTGCGGTCGATCCGAAACCGCGGGGCTTCGGCTTTTACTACCTCGACCACCTCACCCATAACGTCATTCGCGGCAACATGGACACCTGGTATCGTTTCTATGCCGAAACCTTCAATTTCCGCGAGATCCGCTATTTCGACATCAAGGGCAAGCAGACCGGCCTGACCTCGCGGGCGCTGACCTCGCCTGATGGCAAGATCCGCATTCCGATCAACGAAAGTGCCGATGAAAACAGCCAGATCGAAGAATATCTGCGCGAATACAAGGGCGAAGGCATCCAGCACATCGCGGTCGGCGACCGAGGATATCTACGCGCAGCACCGATCTGATCGACGCTGCCGGTATGGACTTCATGCCCGCCCCGCCCGACACCTACTACGACATGTCGCAGCGCCGCGTGAAAGGCCACCGTGAACCGCTGGATCTTCTGCGCAAGCACGGCATTCTGATCGATGGAGAAGGCGTGGTCGACGGCGGCGAGACCCGCGTGCTGCTGCAGATTTTCTCGAAAACCGTGATCGGGCCGATCTTCTTTGAATTCATCCAGCGCAAGGGCGATGATGGTTTTGGCGAGGGCAATTTCAAGGCGCTTTTCGAGTCAATCGAAGAAGACCAGATCCGCCGCGGCGTGTTGAAAGAAGCCGATCCCGTCTTGATGAGTTGGACAGACTATCCCTCTGCCCCGCCCGCGGGCACGCCGGTCTGCCATGCGGATCAGGTGACGTCGCTCAAGACCTGCCTGATCGAAACAGCGGCGGGTAGTTTCCCGCTGCTGCTTTTGCGCAACCCGATGGGTCTGCGCGCCTATGTCAACGCCTGCCCGCATCAGTATCTGCCGCTTGACTACCGCTCGCAAAGCCTGCTCTCGGCCGATGGGGCGCGGCTGATGTGTTCTGCCCATGGCGCGCAGTTTGATGCCGAGACGGGAGACGTGCTGACGGGGGCGGATTGCGGGCTGGACGCCGTGCCCGTGGTCGAGGTGGACGGACTGATCCTGATCGGCCCCGCCTGACACCCGCATCTTGACCAAGACCTGCCCGAGGGATCACTGCCCGCTTGCAAGTATCGTTGCTCCCGCAACGAAAGTCGGCCAGACTGCAACAACCAGACTGGGGCAAACGGAGCGATGGATGCAGCTTGAGACCTTTTTCCCCTATCGGCTTGCCATCACCGCCGAGGCGTTTTCCCGCCAACTCGTCGCCGTCTACGGCGATGCCTTCGGTCTCTCGCGTGAGGAATGGCGGGTGCTGTTTCTGGTCGATGGCGCGGGCGAGATCACCTCGCTTGACCTCGCGCGGCGCTCCTCTCTCGATAAGGTGCAGATCAGCCGGGCTGCGCAACGGCTAGAGCAAAAGGGCCTGATCTTGCGCACGGTTGCAGGCGAAGACCGCCGCCTGCGCCTCTATGCCATGACGCCGGAGGGAAGTGTCACCTTTGCGCGGGCATTGGCGCAGGTGCAGGCCCGGACCGATCAGGTTCTGGCCGAGTTGAAAGCCACGGACCGCGCCGCTTTGGAACGCGGGCTAAACGCCCTGCGCAGCGCCTGCGCCAAGGTAGATATCAAGGACCGCGACGCGCGATCGGATTGAAAGTGCAGTGCTATCACGGCTGTGGTGCTTCCCCGCCTGACGGCTCAGGCCTTCAGTTTTGATAACTCATCGAGCAGATCAATCAGGTTTTCGATCTGCGCTTTGCCAAAGCGCGTTTCGATCTCTGCATAGATACGCGCGCTGTCGGGGCTGACTTTGCGCAACAATTCCATACCAGCGGGCGCAATTTCCAGCATGACACGGCGTCCGTCGCCCTCGTCACGATCCTTGGTGATCAGGCCGCGCTCGGTCATCGCGCGAATCATCCGGGTCAGTGAGGGCGCAAGGATATGAGTCCGCTCGGCCACTTCCGACGCGTCGAGCTTGCCCGATTCCGCCAGCACCCGGATCACCCGCCATTGCTGTTCATTGACGCCGTGCGCATCCAGCATCGGGCGAAAATGGCTCATCATCGCTTCGCGCGCCCGCAGCAGCGAAATCGGCAAAGACCGCCGCGTGGCACGCGGCGCAAGGCTGTCATCGGGCATATCAGCAGGATCTGTCATGGTCTGGGCCTCGCACAGAGTGATCCACTTTTCAAGAAGAGTCGGTCTGAAAAAAGATTGACAGGCAAAGAGCATTTCATTAACAAGTTAATTATAAGGGAGGGGTCGTGACATGCCGCATCTGACGATCGAATACTCCGCCAATCTGGACGGCACAGGCGATATCGCCGGGCTTTGCCGCAGCCTGCATGCCGCGATGCTGGCCACCGGCCTGTTCGAATTGGGCGCGATCCGGGTGCGCGCGCTTTGCGCGGAAGATTATGCGGTGGCCGATCTGCTTGACGGAAAACGCCTTCGCCGACCTGCGCCTGCGCATCGGCGCGGGCCGCAGTGAGGCGGACAAAGCCCGCGCGGGTGAGATGATTTTCGCCGCCGCCACCGCGCATTTCGCCCCGCTGTTCGAGACGCCGCATTTCGCGCTGACGCTGGATATTTCCGAAATCGACCCAGCGCTCAGCTGGAAGAAAAACGCCATCCACCCGCGCCTGCGCGCAAAGTAAGGGGCCGATCATGTCCGATCTGACCACAAATCTTGCCCGTGCCGAGGGCTATCTTGCCCGGTTTCGCAAGCGACGGCGTGCTGAACCATATCAACGGCAAGCCCGTGCCGCCGCTTGATGGCGCGACCTTTGAAATCCTTTCGCCGGTCGATCTGCAAGCCTTTGGCGCAGGTGGCGCACGGCAAGGCGGCCGATGTGGCGCTGGCGGCAGAGGCGGCCAAAGCGGCCTTTCCGGCCTGGCGCGCGATGGAGGGCGAGGCCCGCAAGACGCTGCTGCACAAGATCGCCGATGCCATTGAGGCGCGCGCCGAGGAAATCGCCTTTGTCGAATGCGATGGACACCGGCCAGTCGCATTCGCTTCATGGCCAAGGCCGCGCTGCGCGGCGCCGAAAACTTCCGCTTCTTCGCCGATCTCGCGCCCGCAAGCCCGCGACGGCCAGACGCTGCGCGCCAAGGGTCAGGTCAACATGACCACCCGCACCCCGATCGGCCCGGTCGGCATCATCACGCCGTGGAACACGCCGTTCATGCTGTCGACCTGGAAGATCGCGCCGGCGCTGGCTGCGGGCTGCACCGTCGTGCACAAGCCGGCCGAATTTTCGCCGCTGTCGGCGCGCCTGCTGGTCGAGATCGCCGAAAGCGCCGGCCTGCCTGCCGGGCGTCTGGAACCTCGTCAACGGCCTGGGCGAAGATGCCGGCCGGGCGCTGACCGAACATCCCGACATCAAGGCGATCGGTTTTGTCGGCGAAAGCCGCACCGGCTCGATGATCATGAAGCAGGGCGCCGACACGCTGAAGCGCGTGCATTTCGAACTGGGCGGCAAGAACCCGGTCGATCGTCTTTGCCGATGCCGATCTGGAGCGCGCCGCCGATGCCGCCGTCTTCATGATCTATTCGCTGAACGGCGAGCGCTGCACCTCGTCCTCGCGCCTGCTGGTCGAGGCAGCGATCTATGACACGTTCACCGCAATGGTGGCCGAAAAGGCCAAGCGCATCGTGGTCGGCCATCCGCTTGACCCGAAAACCGTGGTCGGCCCGCTGATCCATCCGGTGCACGAGAAGAAGGTGCTGGAATATATCGAGATCGGCAAAGCCGAAGGCGCCACCGTCGCCGCAGGCGGCGCGAAATTCGCCGGGCCGGGCGGCGGCTGCTATGTCAGCCCGACGCTGTTTACCGGCGCGCAACAACCAGATGCGGATCGCGCAGGAAGAAATCTTTGGCCCGGTGCTGACGGCCATCCCGTTCAAGGACGAGGCCGAGGCGCTGGCGCTCGCCAATGACGTGCAATACGGCCTGACCGGCTATCTCTGGACCATCGGACGTCACCCGCGCCTTCCGCTTCACCGATGCGCTGGAGGCCGGGATGATCTGGGTGAACTCGGAAAACGTCCGCCATCTGCCGGCGCCGTTTGGCGGCGTGAAGAATTCCGGGATCGGCCGCGACGGCGCGCGACTGGTCGTTCGATTTCTACATGGAAACCAAGAACATCGCCTTTGCCACCAACGGCTCACGCCATCCCGAAACTTGGCGGCTGACCGCCATCATCTATTGCTTCCAGGGAGGAAGTCTATGCCCGTACCCAGCTCCGTGCTCTATCCGGCCTTCAACGTCGATCCGTCTCAGCCATGTCGAACTTGCCGTCAAGGATCTGGCCGCCAGCCGCGCCTTCTATGTCGACCTGCTCGGCCTGCAGGTGACCCATGAGGACGCCGAGGCGATCTATCTGCGCGCGCTGGAAGAACGCGGCCATCATTGCGTGATCCTGCGCAAGGCCGATGCGGCGGCGGTCAATGTGCTGGGCTTCAAGGTCTTTGCCGAGGCCGATCTGGACGCGGCTCACACGTTCTTTGCCGAGCAAGGCCTGCCGGTCGCTTGGGTCGAACGCCCCTTCATGGGCCGCACCCTGCGCACCGCACGATCCGCATGGCATTCCGCTGGAATTTTACGCCAAGATGGACCGCCTGGCCCCGATCCATCAGAAATACGCGCTCTATCATGGCGTCAAACCGCTGCGCATTGACCATTTCAACTGCTTCTCGCCCGATGTCGATGCCTCGGTCGCCTTCTACAATTCCTTCGGCTTCCGGGTGACGGAATACACCGAGGACGACGGACAGCAAAAAGCTGTGGGCGGCCTGGATGCACCGCAAGGGCGGCGTGCATGACATGGCCTTCACCAATGGCCGTGGCCCGCGCCTGCATCATCTGGCCTTCTGGGTGCCGACGCCGCTGAACATCATCGACCTGCTCGATCTGATGGCGACCACCGGCTATGTCGCCAATATCGAGCGCGGCCCGGGTCGGCACGGCATTTCCAACGCCTTCTTCCTCTATATCCTCGACCCCGATGGCCACCGCACCGAGATCTATTGCTCGGATTACCAGACCGTTGACCCCGATCTGGAACCGATCAACTGGGATCTGAAAGACCCGCAGCGCCAGACGCTTTGGGGGGCGCCTGCGCCGAAAAGCTGGTTCGAGCATGGCTCGCCTTTCGCCGATGTCGCGCTGACCGAACTCGGCGCTTGACGGCACAACCGATCATCGCGCCGTAAGGGGCCTTGTGATGGAAAACCGCATGAAATTTGCCAGCTTCACCCATCAGGGCCGCGCCGCTTGGGGCGCTGTCACCGATGCGGGTGTGATCGATCTCTCGGCGCGCCATCGCTGCCAAATGGCCAACCTTGCGCGAGGTGATCGAGGCCGGCGCGCTTGGCGCAGATCTGCTGACCTCGCCGCCAGCGCCAGCCCTGATTTCGCGGTGTCGGAAATCGCCTATGAAATCCCGATCCCATCGCCGGAAAAGATCCTCTGCGTCGGGGTCAACTTCCCCGACCGCAATGCCGAATACAAGGACGGCAAGGAAAACCCGCCCTTCATGTCGCTGTTCCCGCGCTTTGCGCGCAGCTTCACCGGTCACGACCAGCCGCTGATCCGCCCGCCGGAAAGCCCGCAACTGGATTACGAAGGCGAGGTCACCATCGTCATCGGCAAGGGCGGCCGCCGCATTGCCGAGGCCGATGCGCTAGACCATATCGCGGCGCTGACGCTGTGCAACGAAGGCACCATCCGCGACTGGGTGCGTCATGCCAAGTTCAACGTGACGCAAGGCAAGAACTGGGACCGTTCGGGCTCCATCGGGCCCTGGATCGTGCCCTTTACCGACGAATCCCAACTGGCCGACATCGCGCTGCAAACCCGCGTCAATGGCGAAGTGCGCCAGTCAGGATCGCACCAGCCGGATGATGTTCGGCTTCCGCCAGATCATCGCCTATATCTCGACCTTCACCACGCTGGTGCCCGGCGATGTCATCGTCTGCGGCACCCCCACCGGGGCAGGCGCGCGCTTTGATCCGCCGATCTGGCTGAAACCCGGCGATGTGGTCGAGGTCGAGGCCGACGGCATCGGCATCCTGCCAACACCATCGCCGATGAGGTGCTGTGATGCTGACCACCGCCGAGATCGACCGCCGCCGCCGCCCGCCTGGTGCAGGCCGAAAAGACCCGCGTGCAAACTGGGCTGCTGTCGATCCTGCACCCCGACATGACGATGGACGACGCCTATGCCGTGCAGGCCGCCTATGTGGCCGCAGCGCCATGCCGAGGGCCGCCGCACCATCGGCTGGAAGATCGGCCTGACCTCCAAGGCGATGCAATATGCGCTCAACATCACCACGCCCGACAGTCGGCGTGCTGCTCGACGACATGGCGTTTGAGGATGGCGCCACCATCCCGGCGGATCGTTTCATCCAGCCGCGGATCGAGGCAGAACTGGCCTTCGTGCTGAAAGCGCCGCTGCAGGGGCCGGACGTCACGGTGAGCGATGTGCTGAACGCCACCGATTACATCCTGCCGGCGCTGGAAATCCTCGACACCCGCATCCTGCGCGTTGATCCCGCAGCGGCAAAGCCCGCACCATCGTCGACACGATCTCCGACAATGCCGCCAATGCGGGCATCGTCACCGGGGGCCGTGCGATGCGCCCCGATGGCTTTGATCCGCGCTGGGCAGGGGCCATCGTCATGCGCAATGCCGAGGTCGAGGAAACCGGGCTCGGCGCCGGCGTGCTGAACCAACCCGCGCGCGGCGTGGCCTGGCTCGCCAACCGGTTGGGCCAATATGGCCAGCGGCATCGAGGCGGGCCAGATCGTGCTGTCGGGCTCGTTCATCCGCCCGGTCGAGGCGCGTCACGGCGACACCATCCTTGCCGACTTTGGCCCAATGGGCACGGTTGGCTGCTTCTTTGCCTGAAGGAGACCAGCATGCCCGCCCCAATCAACACCTTCAAAGCTGCCCTTGCCGCGGGCACTCCGCAGATCGGGCTCTGGCTCGCGCTTGCCAATCCGATCACGCGCCGATCTTTGCGCCAATGCGGGCTTTGACTGGCTGCTGATCGACGGCGAACATGCGCCCAATGACATCCGCTCGATGCTGAGCCAGGCGCAGATCATCGGCAACCGCAGCCATGCGATCGTGCGCCCGCCGATTGGCGAGACGCATCTGATCAAGCAGATCCTCGATCTGGGCGTGCAGACCATCCTGGTGCCGATGGTGGAAACCGCCGAGCACAGCCGCCGACATGGCGCGTGCCATGCTCTATCCGCCGCACGGCGTGCGCGGCGTCGGTGCGGCCCTGGCGCGGGCCTCGAACTACGGCACCACCCGGACTATCTGACCACGGCCAATGACGCAGACCTGCCTGCTGTTGCAGATCGAAAGCCGCGCGGGTCTTGCAGCCCTCGACGCCATCGCCGCCACGCGAAGGCGTCGATGGCATCTTCATCGGCCCCGCCGATCTGGCCGCCGACATGGGCTATCTTGGCAACCTGAACGCACCGGAAGTGCAGGCTGCCGTCGAAGTGGCGATCAAACGCATTATTGCCCAAGGCAAGGCCGCCGGAATCCTCACCACCGACCGCGCCCTCGCACAGCACTATCTGGATCTTGGGGCCACCTTCGTGGCGGTTGGCAGTGATGTCGGACTGTTATCCGCGGCAGCAGCGGGGCTGCGCGGAGCCTTTGCCGGAGCAACTGGCAACGAGTTACCTTCAGGCTACTAACCCCTTGCTTGGTAAGCGCGGGCAAAGCCACTTTCACTTGACTGTGTCGCAATGCACGTGACGCCAAATGAACTTTGCAATCCGCGCAATCGACGGCGGTTTCCAGTTCAGCATGTCTGCGTGCCATCAAGCTTGAATGTTGTGGTTCAGGCGGAACAAATTCTGCGGGTCGTATTTCGTTTTGATGTCCCGTAGCTTTTCGATGTTGGAACCATAGGCTTCGGGCATCCTGTCATCGTCGTCCGAGGGCAAAAAATTGACATAGACCGATCCCGCCGCAAAGGGCGCCGTTTGCGTGAAGAGGTTACGCGCCCAAGCGATGCAGGCCAGATCCTTCGCGGGGTCTGTCCAGCGGGTATGAACGTTCATCACGAAATGCCGCTTTCGCTGCGGAAACGGGGTTGCAGCCGGTTCGATCCGCGTCAGGGCACCCCCGATATGGGCGATGAAAACCTCGGACTGAGGATCCGGCAGAGCGGTTATCGCCGCAAGGCTAATGTCGATAAGCTCATCAGGCAATTTCAGGAAATCATTGCTTTTCCAATAGTTGCGCGCACCGGCAGTCAGCAGCGGGTCGAAAGCCTGCTGCCAGCCAATAAAGGGGTGGGGAGAGATCACGTCGGCAATCGGTTTGCCAAGGCCACGTAACTCTTGCAACGCCTGCTCCCCGGCGGACATATCGCCCGCGTAGCAGACAGCAAATATCAGCACCTCCTTGCCATGCCAGATCTCGGGGAGGAAGGGCAGCGGCGGCGCTTGGCGCATCACCACCCAGATCGTCAACTCATCGGGCAACCGCGTGCAGATTTCGCGATAGCTTTGCAACAGGGCGCGGGCATCAGCCAATGGGTGCACGATCAGACCCGAGAGCACCTCTGGCCCGATGGGATGCAGCGCGAACTCGAACTGCGAGACGACGCCAAAGTTGCCGCCGCCGCCCCGAATGGCCCAAAACAGGTCGGCGTTTTCGGTCGCACTTGCCTTCCGTACCTCGCCGTCGGCGCAAACCACTTCGGCCGAGAGCAGATTGTCGATGGTCAGCCCGTGCTTGCCGGTGATCCAGCCGAAGCCCCCCCCAAGCGTCAGCCCCGAGATTCCGGTGGTTGAATTGATCCCGAGGGGCACAGCAAGTCCATGGGCTTGCGTCTCACGATCGACATCGGCCAGCAGACAACCGGGTTCGACCTTGGCGCGTCGTGCCTTGGCATCGACCGTGATGCCCCGCATCTGCGACAGATCGAGCAGCAGCGCGCCCTCGGCAACTGCGTGGCCGGCAATCTGGTGGCCGCCGCTTTTAACCGCCAGCAAGAGATTGTTTTCGCGGGCAAAGATCACAGCGTTGCGGATGTCATTGGTGCTTGCTGCGCGGATGATCAAAGCAGGATGGCGGTCGATCATGCCATTCCACAGGCTGCGGGCCTCATCATACGCCGCATCTGCTTTGCCGATCAGACTGCCCCTCAGCGAGGATTTGAGCGCAGCAAGTTTATCTTCCCCGATCTGATGGGTTTGGCCGTTCAGGGATTTCAGCTGCAGGGTCATGGCACGTGCTCCAACCAGGTTTCGGGATGCGGGCAGGCTGATCCACAATCCTGTCCCAGACTAGTCCTGAAACTGTAGCGGCGCTTTCCTGACGGGATCAGGTCAAGTCGTGCTATGCTTGTCTTCATGAAATCCGGGCCCTTGGGGAGGGACTTTTGTCATGACACACGGAAGCTATGGGCAATTCTGTCCGGTTGCGATGGCAGCCGAAACCCTGTGCACCCGCTGGACTATAGTTCTGGTGCGCGAACTCATCGCGGGATCGACGCGCTTCAACGATTTGCGCCGCGGTGTGCCCAGGATGTCGCCAAGCCTGTTGTCACAGCGTTTGAAAGAGCTGGAGCTGGCCGGAATTGTCAGGCGCAGCCCTGCGCGCGATGACCCAAATGTGCAGGAATATCGCCTGACTGAGGCAGGTCAGGATCTTCAGGCGATTGTCGAGGCCTTCGGGTTCTGGGGTCAGAAATGGATCGAGACGCAGGCGACGCTGAAGAACCTCGATCCATCCTTGCTGATGTGGGACATGCGCCGCAATCTTGATCCTTCGCCGCTGCCAAAGCGGCGCACGGTGGTCAGGTTTCTCTATCCAGAACTGAGCGAGGCGCGTCGCGACTGGTGGCTGGTCGTCGCCCCCGATGCCGAGGTCGACCTTTGCTCGGCCGATCCCGGCTATGAGGTCGATCTTTGGGTGACAACCGACCTGCGCACCATGACGGCGATCTGGATGGGACTGACAAGCATCGAGGAGGCACGCGACCGCTTGCAACTCGACGGCGATCCGGCCATCGCGCGCAGCATGCAAAGCTGGTTGGGGCTGAGTGTGTTTTCCACCCAGCGCAAACTGGTCCACTGACAGGGCGCTTTGTCTCAAGTCCAGTTTCAAGACTAGCAGCTGAACCGTCAAAGCAGCTGGCAGCGCCGCGAAACAGATGCCCTGCCCCGGCGCTTTCCCCGGCGAGTCAGACCCTCTCGGCACAGGATTTTGGGATCATTTTTCGGGGTCTTGGTAACACTAGGCCCCCGCGAGGGGGGCCAGTTGGATAACATTTCGCAGAATTATGGTGGGAGATAAGGGATTTGAACCCCTGACATCTTCGATGTGAACGAAGCGCTCTACCACTGAGCTAATCTCCCGGTGGCGGCTGTTTAGCTGGCTTCACTGGGCTCTGCAAGAGCCTCTTTGCCCTCATCTGCCCCACCTTCTTGCCCTCTTTGCCATGGGCGCGGCGCAGTTTCAGCGTCATGATAGACCCGAAATCTTCCGCCTTGGTATTGACGATGCGCACCTTGCCCAGACCCGAGAGGTTGAGCGGCTCGCCGGCATCCAGCGCCTTGCCCAATTCGGCCAGCGTCGCCTCGACGATGGCGCGGACCTTGTTCTTGTTCAGATCGGTGGCCACTGCGACACGTTCAAGAAATTCCTTGCTGCGCAGTTGCGGGCCGCCCTTGGCCTCATGATCGGCTTCGGCAGACTCCAGTACGGCGTTTTCCACAACGGCACTGAGGACCGCCTTGGCAGGGGCGCTGGCTTTTGGTTTTGCAGTGGTCTTTTTGGTCGCCATTCCGGCTCTCCCCAATGAATTCAAGGGACAGCATAGAACATCGGCCATTGTTTCCAAGAGGGAAACTCAAAGATTAAGGGGCGCAACCTTGCGGTTGCGCCCCTTGGTCAGAATGTTTCGCGGTCAATGCGCAGTGGCGCTCGGCAAATTGTCACGCGCGGCGGCGCGGGCGATGGCGGCAGCCTCTTCGGCAGCCTCATCCCACTCAATCGCCTCGGGCTGACGCACCAAGGCCTGCTTGAGCACTTCACGCACATTGGTCACCGGAATGATCTGCAAGCCTTGCTTCACATTGTCGGGGATCTCGCTCAGATCCTTTTCGTTTTCCGCCGGGATGAACACCGTCTTGATGCCGCCGCGCAGGGCCGCGAGCAGTTTCTCCTTCAAGCCGCCGATCGGCAGGGCGTTGCCGCGCAGGGTGACTTCGCCAGTCATGGCGATGTCTTTGCGCACCGGGATGCCGGTGATCACCGAAACGATCGAGGTCACCATGGCAAGGCCAGCCGAGGGGCCGTCCTTGGGCGTCGCCCCTTCGGGGACGTGGACGTGGATGTCCATCGTCTCAAAGCGCGGCGGTTTGACGCCGAGTTCCGGGCTGATCGAGCGCACGAAGGAGGCCGCCGCGTCGATGGATTCCTTCATCACATCGCCGAGTTTGCCGGTGGTCTTCATGCGACCCTTGCCGGGCAAGCGCAGGGCTTCGATCTGCAGCAGATCGCCGCCGACCGAAGTCCAGGCCAGACCGGTGACGACACCGACCTGGTCGGTTTGCTCGGCCAGACCGTAGTGATAGCGTTTGACGCCGAGGTAGCCTTCCAGCTTGTCCTCGGTGACCTCGACCACTTTCGTGGTTTTCTTCACAATCTCGGTGACAGCCTTGCGCGCCAGTTTGGCGATCTCGCGTTCCAGATTCCGCACACCGGCCTCGCGGGTATAGGTGCGGATCATCTCGGTCAAAGCGCCATCGGTGACGGAGAATTCGCCCTTTTTCAGCGCATGGCCGGCGATCTGCTTCGGCACAAGGTGACCCTTGGCAATCTCGCGCTTTTCATCCTCGGTATAGCCCGAAAGCGGGATGATCTCCATCCGGTCAAGCAAAGGCCCCGGCATGTTGTAGGAGTTCGCCGTGGTGATGAACATCACGTTCGAAAGGTCGTATTCGACCTCAAGATAGTGATCGACGAAGGTCGAGTTTTGTTCGGGGTCCAAAACCTCCAACATCGCCGAAGCGGGATCGCCGCGGAAATCCTGCCCCATCTTGTCGATTTCATCGAGCAAGATCAGCGGGTTGTTGGTTTTCGCCTTTTTCAGCGCCTGGATGATCTTGCCGGGCATCGAGCCGATATAGGTGCGCCGGTGACCGCGGATCTCGGATTCGTCGCGCACACCGCCGAGGCTGATGCGGATGAATTCGCGGCCCGTGGCCTTGGCGACCGAGCGGCCAAGCGAGGTTTTACCCACGCCCGGAGGACCGACGAGGCAGAGGATCGGGCCTTTCAGCTTGGTCGAGCGGGCTTGCACCGCAAGATATTCGACGATGCGTTCCTTGACCTTTTCAAGGCCGTAGTGGTCGGCATCCAGGACCTTTTGCGCCGCACCCAGATCCTTTTTCACCCGCGAGGACACCCCCCACGGCACGCCAAGCAGCCAGTCGAGATAGTTGCGCACCACGGTGGCTTCGGCGCTCATCGGCGACATGGACTTAAGCTTTTTCAGCTCGCCCTCGGCCTTTTCGCGCGCCTCTTTCGAGAGTTTGGTGGCTTTGACGCGGGCCTCAAGCTCGGCCATTTCGTTCTGGCCATCCTCGCCATCGCCCAGTTCCTTCTGAATGGCCTTCATCTGCTCATTCAGATAATATTCGCGCTGGGTGCGCTCCATCTGGGATTTGACCCGGGTCTTGATCTTTTTCTCGACCTGCAGCACCGACATTTCGCCCTGCATCTGGCCATAGACCTTTTCCAGCCGCTCGGCCACGTCGAGGGTTTCCAGCAGTTCCTGTTTCAGGCCGACATCCACGCCGAGATGACCGGCCACGAGGTCGGCCAGCCGCGCGGGTTCGCGGGTTTCCGAGACGGCAGAGAGCGCCTCTTCGGGGATGTTCTTCTTGATCTTGGCGTAGCGTTCGAATTCATCGGCCACGGCGCGGACCATGGCTTCGGCGGATTCCTTATCGCCCGGCTCTTCCTCCAGCACTTCGGCGCTGGCCTCGAAGAAGTTCGGGTTTTCAAGGAATTCGCGTGATCCTGACCCGGGCCTTGCCTTCGACCAGCACCTTGACGGTGCCATCGGGCAGTTTCAAAAGCTGCAGCACATTGGCCAGCACGCCCACCTTGTAGATGCCGTCAGTGGCCGGGTCGTCGATGGCCGGATCGATCTGGCTGGACAGCAGGATCTGCTTGTCATCAGCCATGACCTCTTCCAGCGCCCGCACCGATTTTTCGCGCCCGACAAACAGCGGCACGATCATATGCGGGAAAACCACGATGTCCCGCAACGGCAGGACAGGATAGCTCGTGGGATGGGTCTCGCTCATCTTGTGTTCCTTATCTGGCAGGAAGGCTGGCCCCGATCATCGGCAGCGCACCTTCCCCTCTTTGGCAGTCTTATCTGGGGGCGCAAAGGGCTCGTGTCAACCACCGCTAGTAGGACGATCATGATCCTGTGATGCCCCAAGGGCAAGTGGACTTTGCTGTGGATTTGACGCGAAGCTGCAGCAATGCGTTTACGTTTTCGCTACAGCTTCCTACAGCGGTTCGATATCGCCCTCGGCGCGTTGGGCATGGAATTGGGCGACAAAGCCCGCAAGCTGCCCGGCGGCGACGGCGTCCCGCAACCCCTGCATAAGCTCTTGGTAGTAATGCAGGTTGTGCCAGGTCAACAGCATGGACCCAATAATCTCTTGCGCGCGGATGACGTGGTGCAGGTAGGCGCGCGAGTAATTCTGGCAGCAGGGGCAGGCACAGGATTCGTCCAAGGGGCGCGGGTCATCCTGATGGCGGGCGTTCTTGAGGTTGACCTGACCGCGCCGCGTCCAACCCTGGGCGGTGCGCCCCGAGCGCGAGGGCAGCACGCAATCCATCATGTCGATGCCGCGCTCGACAGCGCCAACGATATCATCGGGCTTGCCGACGCCCATCAGATAGCGCGGCTTGTCCTGTGGCAGCATCTCGGGGGCGTAGTCGAGCACGCCAAACATGGCCTCTTGCCCCTCGCCCACCGCGAGGCCGCCGACGGCATAGCCATCAAACCCGATCTGGGTCAGTGCCTTGGCAGATTGCTCGCGCAAGTCGCGGGTGACGCCGCCCTGCTGGATGCCGAACAGGGCATGGCCGGGGCGGTCGCCGAAGGCGTCGCGCGACCGCTGCGCCCATCGCATCGAGAGCTGCATCGATTTGGCGACCTCGGCCTCGGTGGCGGGCAAGGCCGGGCATTCATCGAAACACATGACGATGTCCGAGCCGAGGAGTTTTTGGATTTCCATGCTGCGCTCGGGGCTTAGCATGTGCTTGGAGCCGTCGATATGCGAGGAGAAGCGCACGCCTTCTTCGGTCAGTTTGCGCAGCGAGGCGAGGCTCATCACCTGAAAGCCCCCGGAATCGGTCAGGATCGGGCGCTGCCAGTTCATGAATTGGTGCAGGCCGCCAAGCCGGGCAATGCGCTCGGCGGTGGGGCGCAGCATCAGATGGTAGGTGTTGCCCAATAGGATATCGGCGCCAGTGGCCCGCACGCTTTCAGGCAGCATGGCCTTGACGGTGGCGGCGGTGCCGACCGGCATGAAGGCCGGGGTGCGGATCTCGCCCCTTGGCGTCGAGATCACGCCGGTGCGGGCGCGGCCATCTGTGGCGTGCAGCGCAAAGCTGAAGCGGTTTGACATGCGATTTCCTGTCTTTTCATTGCCCTTCTGCGGGATTGGGGGCAGAAAGTGAAGAGGATGTGTGAGTTGAAAGAGGGTGGAATGCTGCAGGAAAGCCGCGTCAAACGTCAGACCGTGCGGATGAGTGCCGAAGATCGTCGCGCCCAGATCGCTCAGGCAGCGCTGCGTTGTCTCGAGAAGGTGGGACGCAACAAGCTGACCGCGCGCAAGGTTGCCGCCGAGGCGGGGCTCTCGCTGGGGCATCTGACCTATCATTATACCGATATGAAACAGGTGTTGCGGGCGGGCTTTGCTCTGGCTGCGGAAAAGGTTCAAGAGGCTGGCCGGCTGGCGCTGATCCAGCCCGGCGGCACCTCGGCCGAACGACTGGAGCGGTTTTTGCGGGCAGGATTTGGCGGCGCCGAACTTTCTGCCGTCGAGCTGCGCTTGCGCGTCGATCTTTGGGCTTCGGCATTGACCGATCCTGACATCGCCGACATCGAATGGTCGCTTTATCAAAACCAACGCGAGGCGGTCGAGCGGCTTTTGCAGCGGATGGCCGCCGCCTATGCCCTCGAGCGGGTGCCGCAGGTGGCCGATATGATCATGGCGACGCTGGACGGGCTGTGGCTGGATTGGCTGCGACGGCAGGACGAAAGCGCGGTGAACAACGGGCTTGAGGGCTGCGTGCTGTTTGCACGGCTGAGGCTGGGCGGCAGCTGATAGGTTACGCAGTGTAACGATGCTTTACGATGCGTAACGTTATTTATTCGCCAGCGCCTCGTTCAACACCGATAGCACAGCCTCGGCGGGCACGTCCGAGGTGACAAAGGCCTCGCCGATCCCGCGGGCGAGGATGAAGCGCAGCTTGCCGTCGATGACCTTCTTGTCCTGCCCCATCAGCGCCAGCAGCGCCACGGCCGAGGGCAGCTCGCCAGGGATATCCTTGAGATCGACCTTCATGCCCATCGCGCGCAGGTGGGCGCGCAACCGGCTGGGGGCTTCTTGCGAACAGAGGCCAAGGCGCTGCGAAAGCTCGAAAGCCAAGGCGCAACCGATGGCGACGCCCTCACCATGCAGCAGGCGGTCACCGTAGCCGGTGGCCTTTTCCAGCGCGTGGCAGAAGGTATGGCCAAGGTTGAGCAAAGCCCGCTCGCCCTCTTCGGTCTCGTCGCGGCTGACGATGCCGGCCTTCATCTCGACCGAGCGTTTCACCGCATATTGGCGCAAGCTGGCGTCGCCCTTCGCCATGGCTGGGGCATTGGTTTCCAGCCAGTCGTAGAAGGCCGCATCGCCCAAGAGGCCGTATTTCACCACCTCGCCATAGCCGGCCAGAAAATCGCGCGGCGGCAGGCTGGCAAGCACGTCGATATCAGCCAGCACGAGGCTGGGCTGGTGGAAGGCGCCGATCAGGTTCTTGCCCTGCGGCGTGTTGATGCCGGTCTTGCCGCCGACCGAGCTGTCGACCTGGGCCAGCAAAGTCGTCGGGATCTGCACAAAGCGCACGCCGCGGCGCAGCACGGCGGCGGCAAAGCCCACCAGATCGCCGACCACACCGCCGCCGAAGGCGACCACCACGTCATTGCGCTCGATTTTCTGTTCCAGCAGCCATTCCGAGGCGCGGGCGAATTGTGCCCAGCCCTTCGAGGCCTCGCCGGGCGGCAGGGTCATCGCGGTCATGGTGATGCCTTGGGTCTCGAAGCCCTTGGCAAGCTGCATCAGATGCAGCGCCGCCACGGTATCGTCGGTGATCACGGCCACCTTCTTGCGCCGCAACAGCGGGGCAATCTGGGCACCGGCCTCTGCGATCAACCCCTGCCCGATCCGAACTTCATAGCTGCGCGCGCCCAAGGCGACGGGAATCGTATCGAGTGACATATCAGTTCCTTTGCAGCACATCGGGCCGCGTCAGCAGAGCTTCGACGACCCGCTGCGCCATATCCTCGATGGCAAGGTCAGCACAAGAGTTCGACGCAGAGATCGGCCTGCCGGTAAAACGGGATGCGGGCCTCGTAGAGCCCGCGCAGGGTTTCGCGCGGGTTGGCGGTGCGCAGCAAGGGCCGCGTCGACTTGTGCCGCACCCGCTGCCACAGGATATCCAGATCAGCGCGCAGCCAGACCGAGACCCCGACCTCGTGGATCAACAGGCGATTGGCCTCCGACAGAAAGGCCCCGCCGCCGGTGGACAGGATGCAGGGCGCGCCGCGCAGCAGGCGGTTGAGCACCTCGGTTTCGCGGGCGCGAAAGAAGGCCTCGCCATCGCGTTCGAAGATTTCGGAGATAGAACGATCGGCGGCGCGGGTAATTTCTTCGTCCGAAATCAAGAAAGGGCGCAGACAGAAATCGTGCGACTGCCGTCCCCACGGCGGTCTTGCCTGCCCCCATCATCCCCACCATGACCACAGTTTTTTTTAGTCGAAGCATTATTATCCCTGCCTGCCAAGACAATATGCCGCGAGACTGGCGACAGATTGCCCAAGCAAATCTTTCTTCCTTGAATGGCGTGAACTCGCCGAAAATGCCATATATATTCGACCAAGGCGGAAGAACCGTTGTGACGAAGAAACAAGCAGGAACACCGGACGAACCGGTGGAAGGAAAAGGCACGGGCATGTGGGTTTTGATCAAATTGATAGTGGTATTGCTGATTTTGGGATTTCTCGCTCTGACGGGCTATGCCTATCTGGTGGATCTGGCGCCCCCTGCCACCGAGACTCAGATCCCGGTGGTGCTGCATGGCGAATAGGCTGGCACGGATTGGTGTGATCTGTGTGCTGGGTGCCGCGCTGCCCTGCGCGGCCTTTGCGGAACAGCGCCCACTGTCGGTGATCCAATGGCTGTCGAATTCGATCAAGGCCCCCTCGCCCAAAGGCAGTGTGGTGCCTGCGGCGAAGCGGATGCCCGGCCTGAGGCCAGTTGAGCCGAATGGCAGTCAGGCCAATCTGCCGCCCGTCGCGGGCGAAGTGCCGGTGACCAGCGATGCCCTGCCGGAGGTGGTGGCGACCAGCGTCTTGGGCAAGCCCTCGCTCGATGGCGTCGGGCTGTTGCCTTCGGGCGTGACCGGCTTTCCGGTCAATCTTTGGGGCATCGGCCACAGCACCGAAATTGCCAAGGCGATTGACGATCTGGGGCCGGACCCCCTGCCCGCTTTGCAGTCGCTGCTGGTGACCTTGCTGCTGGCCGAGGCCAATGCGCCGGTTGACAGCACAGGCGCGGGCGATTTGCTGATCGTGCGGATCGACAAGTTGCTGACCATCGGCGCGCTGGATCAGGCACAGGCGCTGATTGATGTGGCAGGGCCGGATGCCTCGGCTGACCTGTTCCGCCGGGCTTTTGACGTCAGCCTGCTGATGGGCTCGGAGGATCGCGCCTGTTCCTTGCTGACGGACGCCGCCTCGCTGTCGCCGACGCTGACGACGCGGGTGTTTTGTCTGGCACGCTCGGGTGACTGGAATGCGGCGGCACTGACACTGCGCACGGCACAGGCCTTGGGCACGGTCAGCGAGCAGGAAGACCTGCTGCTGTCGCGCTTTCTCGATCCCGACCAGTTCGATGGCGAAGAAATGCCGGACGCGCCCAAGCCGGTGACGCCGCTGGTCTGGCAGATTTATGACGCGCTTGGTGAAACCCTGCCGACCATGGGCCTGCCCACCGCCTTTTCCCATGCCGATCTGTCGGATCGGGCCGGATGGAAATCGCAAATCGAGGCGGCGGAGCGTCTGGCCCGCGTGGGCGCCATCACGCCGAATGCCCTGCTGGGGCTATATACCGACCGCGCTCCTGCGGCCTCGGGCGGGGTCTGGGACCGGGTTGACGCCTTTCAGCGACTGGATGCGGCGCTGAGCAAGGGCAATGTGACGGCGGTAGAGCAGCGCCTGCCGCTGGCCTATGCGCGGATGAAGGATGTCGAGCTGGAAGTGCCCTTTGCAACCCTGTTTGCCGGGCGGCTGGCGCAGGTCAAGCTTTCGGGCGATGCGGCGACGATTGCGCTGGAACTGGGGCTTTTGTCGAATGAATACGAACGCTTCGCCAAGGTAGCCCCCAAGGCCAGCGATGCGCGCAGCGCTTTTCTGGCAGGGCTGGCGGTGGGCAATGTCACCGGGCTCGTGGCCCCTGACAGCATGGCCCGCGCCATAGCCCCGGCCTTTACCGCCCCGCAACTGCCCGAGGATCTGGCCGAGCTGGTGGCGCAAAAGCGCATCGGCGAGGCGATCCTGCGGGCGATGAAGCGCATCGAGATCGGGCTGCAGGGCGATGTCTCGAAGGTGACCGAGGGGCTGTCGACGTTGCGGCAATTGGGGCTGGAAGATGTGACGCGACGCACCGCCTTGCAGTTGATGCTGCTGGAACGGCGTGGCTGATGGCTGGCACCTGCGACGCCTCAGCAATGGATTTCCAGCTTTCTGGAGGCGCAGGCCGCCGAGCTGGGGGCTGCGCGCAACACGCAACTGGCCTACGGGCGCGATCTGATAGATTTTGCAGGCTTTCTGGGTCGCAAGGGTCTGACCATGGCCTTGGTCGCGCAGAGCGATGTCGAGGCCTATCTGATCGATTGCGAGGCGCAGGGGCTGTCCAAATCCACCCGCGCCCGCAGGCTGTCGGCGGTGCGCCAGCTTTACCGCTTTGCCCATGAGGAAGGCTGGCGCGACGATAACCCCGCCTTGCGGATCAAGGGGCCGGGGGCGAGCCAGCGGCTGCCCGAGACCCTGTCGCTCGAGGAGGTTGAACGCCTGCTCGACGCCGCCCGCCACAAAGGCCGCAATGAGGGTGAGCGGCTGCGCAACCGCGCCTTGCTGGAACTGCTCTATGCCACAGGGATGCGGGTCAGCGAGCTGGTCACCCTGCCGCTGGCCGCAGTGCGCGGCGATCCCAAGATGATGCTGGTCAAGGGCAAGGGCGACAAGGAGCGGATGGTGCCGCTCTCGCCCCCCGCCCGCGCGGCGCTGCAGCGACTGGCTGGCGCATCGTGACGCGGCGGAAGATGTGGCGCGCAAGGCGGGCAAAGCCGCTGCAGGCAAGGCGGCAAGGATGCTTTTCGCCGGATCGGGGGCCGAGGGCCATATCACCCGGCAACATTTCTACCTGCTGATCAAGGACATAGCGGCGCAGGGCGGCGTCTCGCCTGCCAAAGTGACGCCGCACACCCTGCGCCACGCCTTTGCCACCCATCTGCTGGCGGGCGGCGCCGATCTGATGGTTATACAGGCGCTGCTGGGCCATGCCGATGTTGCCACCACCGAGATCTATACCCACGTGCTGGACGATCATCTGAAGGATCTGGTGCAAAACCATCACCCTCTGGCCAAGCCGCGCCCTTGATCCCTGCGCGCGCTGCCGCCATAACAGCTTAATCGTCACCTGATACAGGACCCAATGGAAAGCTCGCTTGACACCGCCTTCTGGCTGACCGCCGCGGGCATTTTGATTTTGATCGTGCTTTCGGGGTTCTTCTCCGGCTCGGAAACCGCCCTGACCGCCGCCTCGCGCGCGAAGTTAAAGGCGCAAGCAGATCGCGGCTCGACGGGGGCGGAGGCCGCGATGCAGGTCACCGAGGATTCTGAGCGGATGATCGGCGCGCTTTTGCTCGGCAACAACATCGTCAATATCCTCTCGGCTTCGCTGGCCACGGCGCTGCTGACCAAGATGTTTGGCCAAAGCGGTGTTGCCGTGGCGACGCTGGCCATGACGGGACTCATCCTGATCTTTGGCGAGGTTTTGCCGAAAACTCTGGCGATCACCTATCCCGAGGCGGTGGCCTCGAAAGTGGCGCCGGTGATCCGGGTGCTGATCGTGGTGTTTTCGCCTGTGGTGGCAGTGGTGCGGGTTCTGGTACGCGGTCTGTTGCGTCTGGTCGGGGTCAAGACCGACGCCAACAGCAAGATGCTGGCGATGCACGAAGAGATCGTTGGCGCGATTGCTTTGGGTCACTCTGAGGGTGGCATGGAGAAAGAGGCGCGCGACCGGCTTCTGGGCGCGCTCGATCTGCATCATCGCACGGTGGACGAGATCATGCGCCACCGCCGCCAGATCGAGATGATCGATGCCGATATCGAACCCTCCGAACTGATCACCAGAGTGCTGGCCTCGTCGCACACCCGTCTGCCGCTGTTTCGCGACAACGAGGAAAATATCCTCGGCGTGATCCATGCCAAGGACCTCTTGCGCGAGGTCAACCGGCTGATCCGCGAAGAGCCCAAGGGCATTGCCGCGCTGGATATCGTCAAGGTGGCGATGCGGCCCTATTTCATTCCCGACACCACCAGCCTTGACGAACAGATGCGCGAGTTTCTCAAGCGCCGGACGCATTTCGCGCTGGTGGTCGATGAATACGGCGCCCTGCAGGGCCTGATCACGCTGGAGGATATTCTGGAAGAAATCGTTGGCGATATCACCGACGAATTCGACGTGGTGACGCGCAATGCAGGTCCTAAGGCCGGAGAAAACGGCGATTATCTGATCGATGGTGCCATGACGATCCGCGACCTGAACCGCGCGATGGATTGGCAACTGCCGGACAATGAGGCCAATACCGTGGCGGGTCTGGTGATCCACGAGGCCCAGACCATCCCGAACGAGGGCCAGGTGTTCCAGTTCCACGGCTTCCGCTTCGAGGTGGTGCAGCGGCTGGAAAACCGGCTGGCCAAGCTGAAGTTGCGGCCTACCAAGGATGCGGGCTGAGGCGTTTTTCGGGCCCTGCAGCATCATTGACTTTCTTTGCCCTGCGCCCTGCGCTATGACCCCTGCGAGAGCACCATTGCTGATCTGGAGACCGATGCCATGAGCACGATCATTGATATTCACGCCCGCGAAATTCTTGACAGCCGGGGCAATCCCACGGTTGAGGTTGATGTGCTGCTGGAAAGCGGCGCGATGGGGCGGGCCGCGGTGCCCTCGGGCGCCTCGACCGGCGCGCATGAGGCCAATGAGCGGCGCGACGGCGACAAATCGCGCTATCTCGGCAAGGGCGTTTTGGAGGCTGTGGCGGCGGTCAACGGCGAGATTGCCGAAGAGATCGTCGGCTTTGACGCGACCGAACAGGTCGGCATCGACCGCACCATGATCGAACTCGACGGCACGCCGAACAAGTCGCGTCTGGGCGCGAATGCCATTCTGGGCGTGTCTCTGGCGGTGGCGAAGGCGGCGGCGGAGTTTACCGGCCAGCCCTTGTACCGCTATATCGGCGGCACCTCGGCGCGGGTGCTGCCGGTGCCGATGATGAACATCATCAACGGCGGCGAACATGCGGATAACCCTATCGATATCCAGGAATTCATGATCATGCCGGTGGGGGCGTCCAACATCAAGGAAGCCATCCGCATGGGTTCGGAAGTGTTCCACACCCTGAAGAAAGAGCTGCAAGCCGCTGGCCACAACACCGGTATCGGCGATGAGGGCGGCTTTGCGCCGAACCTGAACTCTGCCCGCGATGCGCTTGATTTCATTCTGAAATCCATCGAAAAGGCTGGCTATAAGCCCGGGCAGGATATCTACCTGGCGCTCGACTGCGCCGCGACCGAGTATTTCAAGGGCGGCAAGTATGAGATGAAGGGCGAGGGAAAATCGCTGAGCATCGAGCAGAACGTTGATTTCCTTGCCGGACTTGGCTGCGGATTACCCGATCATCTCGATCGAGGATGGTTGTTCGGAAGACGATTGGGCGGGTTGGAAGCTGTTGACCGAGCGTCTGGGCGACAAGATGCAGCTGGTCGGCGATGACCTTTTCGTCACCAACCCGCGGCGTCTGGCCGAAGGGATTGCAGCGGGCTGTGCCAATTCGATGCTGGTAAAAGTCAATCAGATCGGCACCTTGACCGAGACGCTTCAAGCCGTCGATATGGCGCATCGCGCGCGCTATACCAATGTGATGTCGCACCGCTCGGGCGAGACCGAGGATTACACCATTGCCGATCTGGCGGTGGCGACGAACTGCGGCCAGATCAAGACCGGCTCGCTGTCGCGCTCGGACCGGCTGGCGAAGTACAACCAGCTGATCCGCATCGAAGAGATGCTGGGCGAGACGGCGGAATATGCCGGGCGCTCGATCCTGCGCGGCTGAGCCGGACAAGATTTGCCGAATGAACCTGGACCCCCGTGGAGCTGCGCTCTGCGGGGGTTTTTCGTATGTTTCGTGTCTGGTTTACGTATGGCGCGCGTATGGCTTTGCGCCTGACATTTTCGCGGGCGGCCTGACGGTAGGATGGGCAGATTGCCCATCCTACGCGGGTCTGCAGGGCGCAGCAGACGATTTGGCTGATAGGCGGCTCCAAAGCTTGTCTGCGCCTTGGCCGGTGATCTCGGCGCAAATCGCCTCGGCGGCGAGGGCCGCGAGGGTGACGCCGGAGTGCATCACGGCCAAACTCAGCCCCTTGGCCGCGGCACCGAGAACCGGGAAGCGTGTCGCCGGGCACGGGGCGATGGCCGAGCAGCGTTTCGGCCTCGCTCACCGCGCCGAAGAGGCCGCGCAGGTTGGCGAGGGTGGCGGCGCGGGCGGCACTGGCATCGGGGATCGTTTCGGCGCTGTCGGCCTGATGGTTGGCGGCACAGGGGGCGAGCAGGCTGCCGTCGGGGATCTGGCGGATTTCCTGTTCGGGTGTGACGAGGATGTGGTTGAGCCGCAACGCCACGGGCTTTGTGCGCAAGAGCAGGCCCGGGCGGGTCAGCATCGGCAGGTCGAGGCCGATGCTGTGCAGAAGCGCGGGCGTGGCGACACCTGCGGCAAGGACGGTGTGATCGGCGGTGAAGGGGCCGATGGGGCTGCGCGCACCGGTGACGCGGCCGCCTTGGGTCAGCAGGGATTTGGCGGCGATGCCGGAGAGCAGCTTCGCGCCGGAGGCCGCAAGCAGCGCGCGGGTCAGGGCTGCGGGTTCGACAGCACCTTCGCGTAGGGAAAGCGCAGGGCGCGGCTGGGCAGGCTTGCGCAGCGCGGGTTCGGCGGCGGCCACCTCTGCGCGGGTCAGCGGCTCGACCGGATAGCCGAGGTCGCGCAGCTCGGTTTGCATCGCCTCGAAGCCTGCGCCTTCGTCTTCCCACCAGAGCGTGCCTTGCCAGTTCGGCGCGCAGTCGGGCAGATCGGCTTGCAAGCGGTGGTGCGCGGCCATGGCCGCGACGCGCAGGTGGTGGTGGGCGGGGTTGGCGAAGAAGCTGGCGTTGATCCAGCCAAAGCTGCGGCCCGAGGCAGCGGCGGCGGGTTTGGCGGCTTCGAGCACCGTCACCTCAGCCCCGGCGCGGCCAAGCCGGAAAGCCGTGGCGGCGCCGATCATGCCTGCACCAATTATCAAGACTTTCATGGCTTGCTCCTTTTGCGGCGATGCTGGCATGCTGGGGCGCAAAGCGGAAGGGGGCGGCATGGAGGCGGATCAGATCATCGCCAAGCTGGGGCTGGCGCCGCATCCGGAAGGCGGCTGGTATCGCCAGACCTGGGTCGGGCCGCAGGTTGGCGGGCGGGCCTCGGGCACGGCGATCCATTTTCTGCTGCAAGGCGGGCGAGCGCAGCCATTGGCACCGGGTTGATGCCGATGAGATCTGGCTCTGGCATGGCGGGGCCAGGCTGGCGCTGTCTTTGGGGCTGGAGCGGGCGGAGGTGCGTGTGATGGGGCCGGATGTTCTGGCGGGGGATGCGGTGCAGGTTGTGGTGCCCAAGGGCTGGTGGCAGGCGGCGCGGAGCCTTGGCGACTGGACCTTGGTGTCTTGCACTGTCTCGCCCGGGTTTCGCTTTGCGGGATTTGAGCTGGCCGCGCCGGAGTTTGATCTGCCGGGCTTTGACTTGCCGGGCCCTGATCTGCCGGGCCATGATCTGCAGAGGGAATGATGGATCACAAAGCCTTTCTGCGCGCCCTGCCGATCGAGGTCAAAGCCCAGCTGATGCTGCGCTCGGATCCGGCGGGGCTGCGGCATCTGGCGGGCATCTGGGGCTTATTCTGGTTTGCGGCGTCTGGATCGGCCTGGGCCTGCCGCTTTGGTGGGCCTTGCTGCCGGTGCAGGGCGTGCTGATCGTGTTTCTGTTCACGCTGGAGCATGAGGCGACGCATAAGACGCCCTTTGCCAGCGAGCGGCTGAATGAGGCGGTCGGGCGGTCTGTGCGGGTTTCTGTTGCTGCTGCCGTTTCAGTGGTTTCGCTATTTCCATCTGGCGCATCACCGCTGGACCAATATCGACGGGCCAGGACCCCGAACTGGCTGGGGAGCAAGCCCGAGACGTGTGGCGGCTTGGGTCTGGCATGTCTCGGGCCTGCCCTATTGGATTGCCGAGGTGCGGCTGCTGGCGTGGTCTGGCCTTGGGCGGGCGCGAAGGCGGCCTATCTGCCCGCCAGCGCCCTGCCCCGGATCGTGCGCCGAGGCGCGGTGGATGGTGGTGGGCTATGCGCTGGTGGTGGCTGAGCCTGCTGGTACACGCCGCTGCTGTTCTGGGTCTGGCTGTTGCCGGTGCTGTTGGGCCAACCCGCGCTGCGGCTGTATCTGCTGGCCGAGCATGGCGACTGCCCGCAGGTGGCGAATATGTTTGAGAACACGCGCACGACCTTTACCACCGCGGTCTGATGCGGTTTCTGGCGTGGAACATGCCCTATCATGTCGAACATCATGTCTATCCGGCGGTGCCGTTTCATCAGCTGCCGCGTTGCACCGGCTGATGAAGGAGGAGTTGCGGGTGACGGCTGCGGGCTATGCGGCGTTTACCAAGGCTATCTCGCGCGGCGAATGTAAGGGTCACAAGTTTGCCGTGGCGCAGCGCTGCGCTGGCGGATTAGCTCATGCGCCATGGAAAATATCGCCCCCGAAGAATGAAGACTCGCTGCGTGGCTTTGGCTTTGCGCTGACCGCCTATCTGTTGTGGGGCTTTTTGCCGATCTTCATGAAGGCGGTGGCGCATATCTCGCCTGCCGAGGTGATCGCGCATCGGGTGATCTGGTCGTTGCCGATTGCGGGGGCGGTGCTTGTGGGCGACGGGGCGGACGGCGGATCTGATGGTGGCGCTGCGCACGCCGCGGATGCTGCTGATGGCGGCGGCGACGGCGGCGCTGATCTCGGTCAACTGGGGGATCTACGTCTGGTCGATTGGCGCGGGCCATGCGCTGGATGCGGCGCTTGGGCTATTACATCAACCCGCTGTTCTCGGTGTTTCTGGGCGCGGTCCTGTTGGGCGAGCGGCTGCAGCGCGGCGCAGAAGTGGCGCGATTGCGTTGGCGGCCGTTGGCGGTGATCGTGCTGACGATGGAGGCGGGCAAGCTGCCGCTGGTGGCGCTGGGGCTGACGGTGACCTGGGGGATTTACGCCTATCTGAAGAAATCGCTGCCGATCGGGCCGAACCAGGGGTTCTTCCTTGAGGTGCTGATTCTGTCGCCCTTCGCGCTGGCTATGTGCTTTGGGCGCAGAGCTGAGCGGGACACAGGCATTTCATGGCGGGGTCGACCTCGGACACCGTGCTGCTGCTGAGTTGCGGGTTGGTGACGGCGGTGCCGCTGATGCTCTATGCCAATGGCGCGAAACTGCTGCGGCTTTCGACCATCGGCATCATGCAATATATCGCGCCGACGATGATTTTCCTGACGGCGGTGTTCGTGTTTGGCGAGCCGTTCGGGCGCGGCAGGATGATCGCCTTTCCGATGATCTGGACGGCGCTGGTGATCTATACCGTCTCGATGGTGCGGCAAGCGCGGGCGTTGGGGACGCTGAGCGCTGGGGGTTTCACACCCCCGAAGCCGCAAATGCCGGGGCATTTGCAGCTGCCCCGTGGGATATTTAGCCAGAGAGGATGGACCTTAGGGGCGGCTGATCTGGCCGCCGCCGACGGCTGCCGGCACGCCGGTGGTGCCGGGGGCGGAGGTGGGCAGGCCGTAGGCCACGCGGGCGGCGAGGTAGGCGAAGGCCTGCGCCTCGAGCATGTCGCCGTTGAGGCCTGCGGCTTCAATCGGCTCGACCGTCGCAGGTCATGCGTTGCGCAGTTCGGCCATCATCGCCGGCGTTGTGGCGGCCGCCGCCGGTGACGAGGAGTCGGGTGACCGGTTTGGGAAAATGCTCGGCGCCCCTTGGCGACGCAGGCCGCGGCGATGGCGGTCAGGGTGGCTGCGGCATCGGCGTTGGCGAGTCGGTGGGTCTTGCGAAAGAACCGGGTGAAATCGTTGCGGTCCAGCGATTTCGGCGGCATCTTGTGGAAGTAGGCTTGGGCGAGGAAGGCCTTGCACCAGCGCCTCATCGACCCGGCCCGTAGCGGCCAAGCGCGCCGCCTTCGTCCTGGCGCTGACCCAGGCGGATCTGCATCAGATCGTTGATCGGGGCATTGGCGGGGCCGGTATCAAAGGCCAGCAAGCGCGCCGGGGGTTTCGGGCTGCGGCTGGCTGGGGTCGATCCAGGTCAGATTGCCGACGCCGCCAAGGTTGAGGATGGCAAGCGGCTCGGTGGCCTTGATCCATTTGGCGCAGGCGAAGTGGAAGAACGGCGCCAGCGGCGCGCCCTGCCCGCCCATCTGCACATCGTTGGAGCGGAAATCCCAGACCACCGGGCAGGTCCAGGGCCTCGGCCAGAAGCGCGCCATTGCCGGCCTGATGGGTGCGGCCGTTCGCCGGGTCATGCGCCAGAGTCTGGCCGTGAAAGCCGATCATCTCGGCGCCGGAAAAGCCGCGCCAGCAGCTCGGCATGGGCGGTCTCCACCACTTCGGCGGCGGCGGCCACCTCCGGGCTCGCCCGGCCATTGGCCGAAGGCGGCGCGGATGGTGGCCTGTTCGCTCGCGCGTATAGGGGCGATAGGCGTGCGGGGCCGAACTCCAGGATCTGCTGGCCATCGGTGCGCAGCATGGCGGCATCGACCCCGTCCAGCGAGGTGCCCGACATCGTGCCCAAAACCCAGATCGGCCCCTGTTTCGCCATCTTCCCCTTCGCCCCCTCGCCCGCTATACCCTCGGCCACCTTAAAGCATGAGTGTGCCATGACCTACCATCCGAAATCCGATTTCATGCGCGTGATGATGACCCGCGGCTTTCTGGCCGATTGCACGGATTATCAGGCGCTGGACGAGGCCTTGGCCAAGGGCGTCGTGCCGGCCTATATCGGCTTTGATGCGACGGCGGCAAGTCGTTGCATGTCGGGCACCTGATCCGAAGATCATGATGCTGCGCTGGCTGCAGAAGACCGGCCACAAGCCGATCATCCTGATGGGCGGCGGCACGACCAAGGTGGGCGATCCGTCGTTTCGCGCCGAAGAGCGGCCGCTGCTGACCAATGAGCAGATCGACGAGAACATCGCCGGGCATCAAGCAGGTCGTTTGCGCCGCTACCTGTGACCTTTGGCGACGGCCCGACCGATGCGGTGATGCTGAACAATGCCGAATGGCTGGACGATCTGAACTACCTCGGATTTCCTGCGCGACATCGGGCGGCATTTCTCGGTCAACCGGATGCTGTCGTTTGAAAGCGTCAAGTCGCGGCTGGACCGCGAGCAGTCGCTGTCGCTTCCTTGAATTCAACTACATGATCCTGCAGGCCTATGATTTCCTTGAGCTGAACCGCCGCTATGGCTGTCTGTTGCAGATGGGCGGCTCGGATCAATGGGGCAATATCGTCAACGGCGTCGACCTGACCCGGCGGGTGATGGATCACGAGATCTACGGGCTGACCTCGCCGCTGCTGACCACCTCGGACGGCAAGAAGATGGGCAAATCGGCAGTCGGCGCGGTCTGGCTGAATGCCGATATGCTGTCGCCCTACGAGTTCTGGCAGTTCTGGCGCAACACGACCGACGCCGATGTCGGCCGCTTCCTGAAGCTTTATACCGAACTGCCGTCTGGAGGAATGTGACCGTCTGGGCGCGCTGGCAAGGCTCCGAGATCAACGAGGCCAAGATCATGCTGGCCAATGAGGTGACCACCTTGCTGCACGGGGCCGAGGCGGCGGCTGCGGCAGAGGCCACGGCGCGG
Organism: uncultured Alphaproteobacteria bacterium; assembly: GCA_963815275.1. Lineage (GTDB taxonomy): Bacteria > Pseudomonadota > Alphaproteobacteria > Rhodobacterales > Rhodobacteraceae > Cypionkella. Next base: position 56,825 of record CAWFGD010000010.1, on the reverse strand, counting down.
GAGGTGTTCGAGCAGGGCGGCGTCGGGGACGATCTGCCGACGGTGAAGGTCGCGCCCAGCGAAGTGGCCGATGGCATCGGCATCGTGCAGCTGTTCGTGCGCGCGGGGCTTGCGGCGCTCGGGCAAGGACGCCAAGCGGCTGATCCTGGAAGGCGGCGCGCGGATGAATGACGAGATCGTGACCGACGCGGCCTTGCGCATTGGTGCGGGCGCAGCTGGCCGAGCCGCTGAAGCTGACCGCGGGCAAGAAGCGCCACGCTCTGGTGACGATGGACTAAAGCAGAAGGGCAGAGCGCGCGCCCTGCCCTTTCATCTTGGCTCAAATATCCTGAGGTAGTCCGTTGGTTTCGCCATTGGTTCTAGAAACCAATGGACTGGGGGCAAGCCCCACGCCTCGCGCTATTCCTGAACGGTGACTTTCGTCATCACGTCCGGGTCGGTGACAGCGCCGTTGTCGCCGTCGCCCTTCTTGATGGCGTCGACCACCTCCATGCCTTTGATCACCTTGCCGATCACGGTGTATTGGCCGTTCAGGAAATCGCCCGGCGCGAACATGATGAAGAACTGGCTGTTGGCCGAGTTCGGGATCGGACGAGCGCGCCATGCCGACGATGCCACGCTCAAACGGCACGTGCCGAGAATTCGGCCGGCGATGTCGGGCAGATCCGAGCCGCCCATGCCGGCCATCGAGGTGTCGCCACCCTTTTTGCCGTACTTGCACATCGCCGGTCTGGGCCATGAAGCCGTCGATGACGCGGTGGAAGACCACGCCGTCATAGGCGCCCGCTTTGGCCAGCGCGACGATCTGGGCCACATGTTTCGGCGCGTCCTTGGCATCAAGATCGATGACGATCTCGCCCTTGGCCGCGCCGTCAACCTCGATCACCAGGTTCGGGCCGGGGCCGTCGCCTTCGGCAAAAGCCGGGGCTGCGATCAGCAGCAGGGCTGCGAGGCTGAGCTTATGCAACATCGGCGGCCACCCGCACGGTGATCATGCGGTCGGGGTTTGCGGCGGGCTCGCCCCGGGTGATCTTGTCGACATGCTCCATGCCCGAGATCACCCGGCCATAGACCGTGTATTGGCGGTTCAGGAAGTGGTTGTCGGAAAAGTTGATGAAGAACTGGCTGTTGGCCGAGTTCGGGTTCGACGAGCGTGCCGCGCCAATGGTGCCACGGTCATGCGGAATGCCGGAAAATTCGGCCGGAAGATCGGGATGGTCGAGCCGCCGGTGCCGGCGCGGCGCAGGTTGAAGTCCTTTTCCATGTTGCCGTTTGCCACGTCGCCGGTCTGCGCCATGAAGCCGTCGATCACGCGGTGGAAGCAGACGTTGTCATAGGCCTTTGCGCGGGCAAGGGTTTTCATCCGCTCGACATGCTTGCGGGGCGATGTCGTTGCAGCAGCTCGATGACGACTTCGCCATCCTTCAGCGTGATGATGATGGTGTTTTCCGGGTCTTTGATCTCGGCCATGGGCGCGCATCCTTTTTTGACTTCTGGCGCGGAAACTAGCGCCCGCGTGGCGCGAGGGAAAGGGCTAACGGTTGACGAAGGCGTCAGATGGGCGGAAAGAGGGGCGAGCGAATGAAGGAGGCGGGCATGGGCTGGAAGACGATCGACGATATGGCGCTGGCGGGCAAGGTCGTGCTGACCCGCGTGGATATCAACGTGCCGATGGAGGGCGGCGGTGGTGACGGATGCGACGCGGATCGAAAAGATCGTGCCCACGGTGGAGGATCTGATCGCGCGCGGCGCCAAGGTGGTGCTGCTGGCGCACTTCGGCCGGCCCAAGGGCAAGGTCGTGCCCGAGATGAGCCTGCGTCTGGTGCTGCCCGCGCTGGAAAAGGCGCTGGGGCGGCAAGGTGACCTTCATGGAGCGGACCGACACGGGCCGAGATTGACGCGCTTGCCGCAGAACGCGGTGGTGCTGGTCGAGAACACCCGCTTTGCGGCGGGCGAAGAGGCGAATGATCCGAAGATGGCGGAATTCCTCGCCAGCCTTGGCGATGTCTATTGCAACGATGCGTTCTCGGCGGCGCATCGGGCGCATGCCTCGACCGAGGGCGTGGCGCAGCTGCTGCCCTCTTTCGCGGGGCGGCTTGATGGAGGAGGAGTTGGCGGCGCTGGAGGCGGCCCTGGGCAAGCCCGAGCGGCCGGTGGTGGCGGTGGTGGGCGGGGCCAAGGTTTCGACCAAGCTGGATTTGCTGGGCAATCTGGTGAGCCGGTTGATCATCTGGTGATTGGCGGCGGCATGGCCAATACATTCTTGGTGGCGCAAGGGGTTGAGGTCGGCAAATCTCTGGCCGAGCGCGATATGGCAGCGACGGCGTTGGAGATTTTGGCCAAGGCGAAGGCGGCGGGCTGCAGGATTCATCTGCCGGTCGATGTGGTGGTGGCGCGCGAGTTCAAGGCGGGGGCCGAGAATGAGACGGTGGCGGTCAGTGCCTGCCCTGCCGATGCGATGATTCTGGATGCGGGGCCGACAGACGGTGGCCGAGGTGTCCAAGGTCTTTGCCGCTTGCAAGACGCTGATCTGGAACGGGCCTTTGGGGGCGTTTGAGATCGAGCCCTTCAATGCCGCGACCAATGCGGCGGCGCAGGCTGCGGCGGATCTGACCCGGGCGGGCAAGCTGGTTTCGGTGGCGGGCGGCGGCGATACGGTGGCGGCGCTTAATCAGGCGGGGGCGGCCAAGGATTTCACCTTTATCTCGACCGCAGGCGGCGCTTTCCTTGAATGGATGGAGGGCAAGACCCTGCCCGGCGTTGCGGCACTGGGTTGAAGACTTCGGCGTGAGGGCGGCCAAACCCCGCCCCACGCGGCCTCTAAGCCATTGTTAGCGTAAACAAATCGGATGTTAGCGTAACCATGCTTGCGAAGCGTGGGAAGCTTTCTACCAGCAAGGGGTAGCATTTTGAGGAGCCCCCCATGCGCGCGACCCGTATTGTTCAGAAGATCCTGTCGAATTATGAGGGCGAGACGCCCGGCGTGAAGGCGAACCTGTGCCGCATGTTGATGGACGGGCAAATTGGGCGGCACCGGCAAGATGATCATTCTGCCGGTCGATCAGGGCTTTGAACATGGTCCGGCGCGGTCCTTTGCCAAGAACCCGGCGGGCTATGACCCGCACTACCACTATCAACTGGCGATTGATGCCGGGCTGAACGCCTATGCAGCGCCCCTGGGGCCGCTGGAGGCCGGCGCCGATACCTTTGCCGGGCAGATCCCGACGATCCTGAAGGTGAACTCGTCCAATTCGCTGATGTCGGAGACGGCGGGGAAGAATCAGGCGGTGACGGCTTCGGTCGAGGATGCGCTGCGCATTGGTGCGGGCGGCGATCGGCTTTACCATCTATCCGGGTTCGGACATGGCGCTGGATATGTTCGAAGAAATCGTCGAGATGCGCCGCGAGGCTGCGGCCAAGGGCATCGCCACGGTGATCTGGTCCTATCCGCGCGGCGAGGCGATCAGCAAGGACGGCGAGACGGCGATTGATGTGGCGGCCTATGCGGCGCATATCGCGGCGCTGCTGGGCGCGCATATCATCAAGATCAAGCTGTCGACCGATCATCTGATGCTGCCCGAGGCCAAGAAGGTCTATGAGGCTGAAAAGGTTGACATTTCGCGATATGGCGGCACGGGTGAAACATTGCGTCGATGCCTCTTTCGCCGGGCGTCGGATCATCGTGTTCTCGGGCGGGGCGGCCAAGGGCGCCGATGCGGTCTATGACGACGCCCGCGCGATCCGCGACTGGCGGTGGCAACGGCTCGATCATCGGGCGCAACTCGTTCCAGCGCGAGCGCGGCGATGCGCTGGCGATGCTGGGCAAGCTGGTCGATATCTACAAAGGCAAGGCCTGAACACTTTGACTCGGCAGGCATTTTTTTGCTTGCCGAGTCATTTTACCGATTCACAGGATTCGGAAACTGTGACAGAGTGATGTCACGAACCGCCCCCGCAAATGAGGGGTGGCGTAGAGGCAGAGCAGATGATCAACCCGCAAGCACGTCCCGCGATTTCAGGCATGTTTTTCCTGGTGCTTGCGTTTACGCTCGGCGGTTACTTTACCTTCGCGGCCGTGCAGGGCGATTACGGGATGTTCCGGCGTGTCCAGATCAAGGCCGAGGCGGCAGAGCTGACCGCCGAGCGCGATCAGCTGGCGGCAGAGCTGAGCCAGTTGAAGAACCTGACGCACCGGCTGTCGGATGTTTACCTCGACATGGATCTGCTGGACGAACGTGTCCGCGATGTGCTGGGCTATCTGCGCGCCGACGAGATCGTGATCCGTTAATTTGCCAGACCACCTAACATTCTGAATTTGCAGGGCAGCCATTGCGGCGCGTCGATCGCCGCACTTTCCTTTTTGCCGTTTTTTCTCCGATGCTGTATGAATAGTTTAATGCTGAACTATATTCCACAGTGACGGGAGGATGCCGCCTTGGCCACCAAGAAAGCCCCAGAAAAATCAAACGTCTCGAAGGAGGAACTGCTGAAGTTCTACCGCGAGATGCTGCTGATCCGCCGATTCGAGGAAAAGGCCGGCCAGCTGTACGGCATGGGTCTGATCGGCGGGTTCTGCCACCTCTACATCGGTCAGGAAGCGGTCGTGGTCGGGCTGGAGGCCTGCACCAAAGAGGGCGACAAGCGCATCACCTCCTACCGCGACCACGGCCATATGCTGGCCTGCGGCATGGACCCCAAGGGCGTGATGGCCGAACTGACCGGGCGCGAGGGCGGCTATTCCAAGGGCAAGGGCGGCTCGATGCACATGTTCAGCCGCGAGAAGCATTTCTACGGCGGCCACGGCATCGTCGGCGCGCAGGTGCCGCTGGGGGCCGGGCTGGCTTTTGCCGACAAGTACAAGGGCAATGACAACGTGACCTTCGCCTATTTCGGCGATGGCGCGGCGAACCAGGGCCAGGTCTATGAGACCTACAACATGGCCGAGCTGTGGGGCCTGCCGGTGATTTTCGTCATTGAAAACAACCACTACGCCATGGGCACCTCGATCAAGCGCGTCGACCAAGTCCGAGACTTTGTTCGGGCGCGGTGCTGGCCTACGGCATTCCGGGCGAGCAGGTCGACGGCATGGATGTGCTGGCGGTGAAGGCGGCGGGCGAGAAGGCGGTGGCGCACTGCCGCGCCGGCAAGGGCCCCTATATTCTGGAAATGATGACCTATCGCTATCGCGGCCATTCGATGTCGGACCCGGCGAAGTACCGCACCCGCGAAGAGGTCGAGAAGATGAAGACCGAAAAGGACGCGATCGAGCATGTGCGCGAGATGCTGCTGATCCCCGGGTCTGGCCTCGGAAGAGGACCTGAAGGCCATCGACAAGGAGATCAAGGAGGTGGTCAACGCCTCGGCCGAATTCGCCAAAGAAAGCCCCGAGCCCGCGCTTGAGGAGCTTTGGACCGATATCTACGCCTGAGGGAGAGAGAACCATGGCAATTGAAGTACTGATGCCCGCGCTTTCGCCCACGATGGAGGAAGGCACGCTGGCGAAATGGCTGGTCAAAGAGGGTGACGTGGTCAAGTCCGGCCAGATCATCGCCGAGATCGAGACCGACAAGGCGACGATGGAGTTCGAGGCGGTCGATGAGGGCAACGTCGGCAAGATTCTGGTGGCCGAGGGCACGCGCAGGCGTCAAGGTGAACACGCCGATCATGGTGCTGGTCGAAGAGGGCGAAATCTGCGGATGCGGCCCCTGCCCCTGTGGCGGCAAAGGCCGAAGCTGCGGCTCCGGTTGCAGCCAAAGCGGCTGCGGAACCGACAGGCTGCGGTCGCGGTGGTGTCCAAGGCCTCGCCCGATTGGCCGGAAGGCACGGCGATGAAGACGATGACCGTGCGGGAGGCCCTGCGCGAGGCGATGGCCGAGGAAATGCGCGGCAATGACGCCGTGATGCTGATGGGCGAAGAGGTCGGCGAATATCAGGGCGCCTACAAGATCAGCCAGGGTCTGCTGGATGAGTTCGGGCCGAAGCGGATCGTTGATACGCCGATCACCGAAGCGGGTTTTACCGGCATTGCGATTGGCGCGGCCTGGGGCGGTCTGAACCCGATTGTCGAGTTCATGACCTTTAACTTCGCCATGCAAGCCATTGACCATATTCTCAATTCGGCGGCCAAGACCAACTACATGTCGGGTGGTCAGCTGGGCTGTCCGATCGTGTTCCGCGGCGCCAATGGCGCGGCGGCACGGGTGGGTGCGCAGCATAGCCAGGACTATGCGGCCTGGTATGCGGCCATTCCGGGCCTGCGGGTGGTGATGCCCTATTCGGCAAGCGACGCCAAAGGTCTGCTGAAACAGGCGATCCGCGATCCGAACCCGGTGATCTTTCTGGAAAACGAGATCATGTATGGCAAGTCGTTCGAAGTGCCGGATCTGCCCGATTTCACCATTCCCTTCGGCAAGGCGCGGATCTGGCGTGAGGGCAGCGATGTGACCATCGTGTCTTTCGGCATCGGCATGACCTATGCGCTGGAAGCGGCGGACAAGCTGGCCGAAGAGGGTATTTCGGCGGAAGTGATCGATCTGCGCACCCTGCGCCCGATTGACTACGATACGGTTCTGGCCAGCGTGCAGAAGACCAACCGCTGCGTGACGGTGGAGGAAGGCTTCCCGGTCGGTTCGATTGGCGATCACTTGGCCAGCACGATCATGCAGCGGGCGTTTGATTATCTGGATGCGCCGGTGATCACCTGCACCGGCAAGGATGTGCCGATGCCCTATGCGGCCAATCTTGAAAAGCTGGCTCTGGTGACGACTGCCGATGTGGTCGCTGCTGTCAAATCTGTTTGCTACCGCTGAGGAGGCGAAAATGGCTATAGAAATTCTTATGCCCGCGCTGTCTCCGACGATGGAGGAGGGCACGCTGGCGAAGTGGCTGGTGAAAGAGGGCGACACGGTCAAATCCGGCCAGATCATCGCGGAAATCGAGACCGACAAGGCGACGATGGAGTTTGAGGCGGTGGACGAGGGCAAGATCGGCAAATTGCTGGTCGCCGAGGGCACGGCGGGGGTGAAGGTCAACGCAGCCATCGCCCTGCTGCTGGAAGACGGCGATGCGGCGGATGCCCAGCCTGCGGGTAAGGCGGCGGCTCCGGCGGCTGCTGCTCCGGCGGCGAAGGCCGAGGCTCCGGTGGCGGCTGCGGCCCCTGCCCCTGCTGCGGCGAAATCGGGCGGCGCGCGGGTGTTTGCTTCGCCTTTGGCGCGGCGGATTGCGGCAGAGAAGGGCTTGGATCTGGCTGCGATCAAGGGCTCGGGTCCGCATGGCAGGATCGTGCGCGACGATGTGATCGGGGCGAAGGCGGCTGCTGCGGTTGCTGCTCCGGCGGCGGCTGCGCCTGCGGCGGCTCCGGCTGCGGCGGCGATGGCTTCGGGGCCTTCGACCGAGGTGGTGCTGAAAACCTATGCGGATCGGCCCTTCAAGGAAGTTTCGCTCAACGGCATGCGCAAGACGATTGCCGCGCGACTGACCGAGGCCAAGCAATCGGTGCCGCATTTCTACCTGCGCCGCGATATCGAGCTCGACGCGCTGATGACCTTCCGCGCCGAATTGAACGACAAGCTGTCGGCACGGGGCGTCAAGCTTTCGGTGAATGATTTCATCATCAAGGCCTGTGCTTTGGCGCTGCAGCAGATCCCCGAGGCCAATGCGGTCTGGGCGGGCGACCGGGTGTTGCAGTTCGAGAAATCGGATGTGGCGGTGGCCGTGGCGATTGAGGGCGGGCTGTTTACGCCGGTGCTGAAAGATGCCGAGGCGAAGTCTTTGTCGGCGCTTTCGGCAGAGATGAAGGATCTGGCGAAACGCGCGCGGGATCGCAAACTGGCGCCGCATGAGTATCAGGGCGGCAGCTTTGCGATTTCCAATCTGGGGATGTTCGGCATCGACAACTTTGATGCGATCATCAACCCGCCGCATGCCGCCATTCTGGCGGTTGGTGCCGGGGTGCAGAAGGCGGTCGTCAAGAAGGGCGAGATTGTTGTGGCCACGGTGATGTCGGTGACACTGTCGGTCGATCACCGGGTGATTGACGGGGCAATGGGTGCCAATTTGATCAACGCCATCAAAGACAATCTGGAAAACCCGCTGGCGATGCTGGCGTAACGTTACGCAGCGTAATGTATCGTTACGCGGCGTAAAGAAAAGCCCCCGCAGAGTGATCTGCGGGGGCTTTTTCTTGCGTTCTCAAGATATTAGATTTCGCGGGCGAGAAGCTGGTCCATGGTGACCGAGGGCTGCGAGCAGCCGGCTTCACCCACGACACGCGCCGGAACCCCGGCGACGGTCTTGTTGCGCGGCACGTCTTGCAACACCACCGAACCTGCGGCGATGCGCGAACATTGACCGACGTGGATATTGCCAAGGATCTTGGCCCCTGCCCCGATCAGCACGCCATCGGCGATCTTGGGGTGGCGGTCGCCATCCTCTTTGCCGGTGCCGCCAAGGGTGACGGAATGCAGCATCGAGACGTTGTCGCCGACCACCGCCGTCTCACCGATCACAATGGAATGGGCGTGGTCGATCATGATGCCACGGCCAACGCGGGCGGCTGGGTGGATATCGACGCCAAAGGCCTCCGAGACCCGCATCTGCACGAAATAGGCCATATCGCGGCGGCCGTTTTGCCACAGCCAATGGCCGACGCGGTAGGCCTGGATCGCCTGATAGCCCTTGAAGTACAGGATCGGCTGGATGAAGCGCAGGCAGGCCGGGTCGCGGTCGAAAACCGCGGTGACGTCGGCACGGGCGGCCTGACCAAGCGAAGGGTCGGCGGCATAGGCCTCATCGGCGATCTCGCGCAGGATCTGCTCGCTCATCTCGCCAGAGGCAAGTTTCAGCGAGAAGCGGTAGGCCAGCGCGCGTTCGAGGCTGGAATGGTGCAAAAGGCTGGAATGTGCGAGGCCACCAAGCAGCGGTTCGCTTTCGACCATCTGGTAGGCCTCTTCGCGGATGCGCTGCCAGACCGGATCGACGGTGGAGAGTTTTGCACTGGTTTCAGCCATGGGATGCCTCCTTGTTCGTGTCTGATCTTAGCATATGGCGAAAGAGGCGGACAGAGCCAAGTCAGGGGGCGGCTTTTCTTTGCGCGAGCCGGGCGCTGAGCTCGGCAAGGGCTGCGTAGAAGGCCGCGCTGTGGGGCGAAATTTCCGGCGGCAGGGCAAGCAGCGCGCGCGACATCAGGCTGCCGTTGCCCCAGATCGGATGGGCGCGGCCAAAGCGTTTGGCGTAGCGGTGGGCGGCGTCGGATTGGGTCAGCAGTTGCTCGATCAGCCCCGCCCTTCGGTTGGGCGCTGCAGCGGCGATACAGCGCGCCGCCGCCAGAAGATCGCCGATATGGCAGCGCCGCATCGGCTAAAGCGTCAGATCAAGGCTGCGGAATGGCCCCGGCCCGAAGCTTTGCGAGAGCTGCGCCACGGCGATGGTGGTAGCACCCGAGACGCCATCGGCGGCCTGCATCGCGGCGGTGTAGGTCCAGCTTGGCGCGGTGACGGTGACCTCGCGCCTGAGCGTGCCGGTTTGGGTGACGCGCAAAAGGTAAGCCTCGCTTTCCTCGCCCAAAGGCACCTCGAGCGATTGCCAGCTGTCGCCTTCGATGCGGGTGCGGCGGATCCAGCTGAGGCCGAGATCGCCTGCAATGGTTGTGGCGCTCAGATGCGCCACGGAATAGGGCCGCAAGCCGATGCCCGCAAAGCTTTGGGTCACGGCGACCGCCGAGGCGTCGTCATAGCCACGATCGGCGCGGACAAAGCGGTAGCTGCGCGCGAGGCCGCGCAGCGCCAGCGGCAGGTCGATCTGTTGCAGGCTGGCATCGAGCAGCACAACCTGACTGCCTGCGGGCCAGTTGGGTGGCATGATGGCATCGCTGCCAAGCTGGCCGCGCAGGCGTGAGGTCAGCTCGTAGGTTTTCGGCGCGACGAGGCTGGCGGTGGCGAATTGAAACAGCTCCCAATTCTCCGGGCTGCCGTCGCCGATGGCGGCGAGGTTGGCGCCGTCAAGCATGGCGGCTTCGCTGGCCGAGGTGAGGCTGCCGGTTTCGATGCGCAAGCGCAGCGCGGCGCCACGATCCCAGAGACCCGGAGCGGCGGCGGCAAGCGCGGTCTCGGTGGTGCCGATGATCGCCGCCTGCCCCAGCAGGGTGTTGAGCGTGAAATCGTCGCTCGAGGCCGAGGACCAGATCGCCACCTGACCGGGCCAGGGCCGGGCGGTGGCCGCGGCATGGGGGGCTTGCGGCACCTCGGAGCCGGTGAGCAGCGGCAGATCGAGGAACAGCGGATAGACCGGCAGCGGGGGCAGAACCTCGGGCCAGCTCCGGCGTGGCAGGATGATTTCGCTGGGCTGGTAGACCTGGGGGTCGACGCGCAGCGCCTCGCAGCTTTGCATCTCGGCGCTTTCGACGCGGTCGATGCGGTAGCTTTGGCCGCCAAGCTGCACCGTATCGCCCGCACCAAGCGCAAGGCGCGAGCGTGGCAGGGCAAAGCGGGCCGAATCGCGGGACACCTCGGCCTCGGCGAGCCAGCGCTCGGCAAGCGCGGTGGCCTCGGCGGCGGTGAGCAACAGCGGCACTTCAGACTGCGAGACGAAATCGCTGTCGTGATCGGCGGCGGTGGCGCTTGCGGTGGCTATCGGGAAATCCGCCTCGGCCTCGATGAAGGAGAGCCGCAGGTGGGCGGGCATTTCGACATCGGCCGAGCGCTGCAGTTCATAAGTGCCGTCGATGTCGGGGCTGCGGGCCAAGAGATTGGCGTCGAGCAGCTGGGCGTGACGCGCGTGGCGGGCCTGAATGCGCAGGCTGCCCTCGCGTTCGATCACATCCGAGGGATAGGCCAGCAGCAAGGGCTGCAAGGCGGCGCGGGCGGTGGAGGTTTCGGCGATGGAATAGCCGCGCACCACGCCGCGGGCGGCAGAGGTCTCGGCCTCGGGCAGGCCGGCGGCGGCGCAGATCTCGGACAGAAGTGCCGAAAGATCGACGTTGCTGGCGCGGCCGTTGAGCCAGTGGCCCTTGTCGTAGTTCGCCGCATCCGACCAGACCGCGCCTGCGGCGGGAAAGGCCGGGAAGGGTCGCGCATCCCAGGCCCAGGCGAGCGAATTGGCGAAATCCAGCATGGTGCCTGTGTAAAGATAGGCCTGCGGGTTGTTGGCAGGATCGGTCCAATAGCTGTGCATGGCTTGATAATAAGCCAGTTGCATCAGATCATCGCGCAGGCCATTCGAGCCGCGCGGCAGGGCGGATTCCGAAGATTTCGGATCGAGAAAGCGGTTGGGCTGGTTGGTGCCCTTGTCGATGGCGGCGCAGCCGTATTCGGTAAAGCGGATCGGTTTGGACCCCGCGATCCAGGCCGTTGGCGTGGCCGAACGCACCCCGGCGATGCGCGGGTGGTGCGAAGACCCCCACCAGCTGCGCAGGTCCTTGGCGCGGTAGATCCAAGGCTCGTCATGCGCGCCGTCGGTGATCGGCAGACGGGTTTGCGTCGCGGCCGCCGCCTCATCGGCGTAGTACCAGTCGAAATTCTCACCACCGGCGATATTGGCGCGCAGATAGGCGCGGTTGTAGATATCGCCCCAGGCGGCATCGGCATGGGTCTCGCCTTCGCGCCAATCCGACAGCGGCATGTAATTGTCGATGCCGACGAAATCGATGGCGGGATCGGCCCAGAGCGGGTCAAGGTGGAAGTAGACGTTATCCTCGCTGTGGTAGCCGAAATATTCCGACCAGTCAGCGGCATAGCTGATCTTGGCGGCGGGCAGGATGGTTTTGACTTCAGCGGCCAAGCTGCGCAGGGCTGCGACAGCGGGAAAGCTGTCGCCTGCGCCGCGGATCTGGGTCAAGCCGCGCATTTCAGAGCCGATGCAGAAGGCGGCGACGCCGCCCGCGGCGGCGCAGAGGTGGGCGTAATGCAGGATAAAGCGGCGGTAGCGCCATTCGGCGGGGCCGCTGTAGCTGACGCCGCTGCTGGAATGGCTGAACTGGGCGGGGGTGGCGGTGCCAAAGAAGCTGGCCACCTCGGCGGCGGCGGCGGCGCTGCGGTCACTGCTGCCGGGTTGGCCGGGGGCTGCGTTCAGGGTGATGCGGCCGCGCCATGGCAGGGCGGGCTGGCCCGTGGCGCCCGAATAGGGGTCGGGCAGAGCATTGCCGCCGAGCTGATCCATCAGGATGAAGGGGTAGAAGGTCACCGCCTTGCCCGAAGCCTTCAGTGCCGTGATCGCCTCGATGACCGCAGCATCGGCGGGGGTGCCGCCATAGACGGCATTGCCGCCAATGGCGGGCAAGACCTCGGCAGAGGATCGCACCAGCCCCGAGACCGTCCAGGCCATCGGGATGCCGTCGGAGGTGGTCTGCTCGACCTTGGGGCGCAGGCTGCAGGCGGCGCAGCGCAGGTCGCTGCCGAACCAGGAGACGACAAGCGAGGCCCCTGTGGCCTGCGGCAGTTCCTCGCTCAGCGCCTCGAGCGAGACGGTGAAATCGGTCCTGCCGCCCAGTGAATTGACGTTGGCCGAGCGATTGACCCCGAGGCCATAGCTGAAATGCACCGGCGTCGTGGCCAGAGCATATTCGCCAGTGCCGGGGATCATGCAGACGCCGGGGATGATCTGATCAAGCCCCGCATGGGCCTGCGTGGCGGGACCCTGTGCCGGGCGGATCACCTCGAAGGAAAACTGCGGCACGCGGTTGCCGAAGGCGGCGAGGCCAAGATCCTCGATCACCAGATAGGCGGTGCCGCGATAGGCGGGCGCATTGCCCGCGCCCTCGATGGCCTCGATCTTGGCATCGGGCAGTTGGTCTTCGCTGCCGGGATACAGCCGCAGGGTCAGGCTCTCGGGGTCGATCTCGTTGCCATCGGCCCAGATCCGGCCCAGCCGGGTGATCTCGCCTTCGCAAAGCGCTATGGCGAGGCTGACGGAGTAGCTGTATTGCGTGGTTTTGGGCGTGCGCTGCGTGCCCTTGCCGCCCCCGCTGGTGGTTTTGCTTTCCAGAAAGCGGCTGGCCCAGATCACCTGACCGGCAAGCCGCACCCTGCCCCAGACCTGCGGGATCGCCGCGCCCTCGCTGGCGCCCATGACGCGGAAGCGTGCGATGCGGCCAACCTCGACCGCCTCGGAGCCGCCGCCCAGCACGCGCTGGTCGATGACGCGGCCCAGCGTGGCCCCGACCGCGCGACCGATGACCGCGCCCGAAAGGCCCAGCACCGTGCCGCCAAAGCCCGCGCCGATGGCAGAGCCTACGGCAGAGAGGAGGATGGTTGCCATGGCTCAGGCTCCTTTGGGAAAGTGAAAGCGGGCGCAGATTTTGCGCCGCCAGGGGGCCGAGAGCGCGGATTCGACCACGCCATGCCCGCAATAGGCGTGGATGAAGCTGGCCTCGGGCCCGATCCGCGCCGCGATGCCGAGATGCTTGGCGACGGAACCTGCCCGCATGCGAAACAGCAAGACATCGCCCGCGGCTTCCTGGTCAAGCGGCTTGGGGCAGAGCCAGCGCAGCGCGGCGGCGGCAAGATCCTCGCGACCCTCGGCCTCGGACCAGTCGGCGGAATAGGGCGGCACGGCTTCGGGTTCGGCCCCGATCACCTCACGCCAGACGCCGCGCAACAGGCCAAGGCAATCGCTGCCGGCGCCACGGGTGGAGGCCTGATGCAGATAGGGCGTGCCGATCCAGCCGCGCGCGACCACGACGATGCGGCTCATCCCAGCGACCCGCCGTCGTTGTTGCGGCCAGTGACGGGATAAGAGGCCAGCCAGTCCTCGCCGGGGATATGCGGAAAGCCGCGGAAGTTGAGGAAATTGGCGAACTTCGCCTTGCAGGTGGCTTGGCTGCGGTCGCAGCCCGCCTCGAGCCGCAAGAGATCGCCGATGGCCAGGGGCGCGCTCAAGCGGTGCGAGAGATCGACGACGCGGCCCCCGCTTTGGCTGCGGTCAAGCTTGATCACGCCGCTGAGGCCGAGGGCCGCACCGCTCAGGACCTGCAGGCGGCCGCGCTTGAACCACTGATCGGCAAAGCCGCTCGGGCCCGCCAACTCGATGCGCCCCAAGGCGTCAAAGCCGGTGATCGCAGCCTCGGTGAAAAAGGCCGGATCTGACAGATCAAAGCCGCAGCGCGCATCGCCGAGGACCGCCGAACAGCCGCGTTGAAAGATCCGGCCCATCGGCTGGTTGAGCCGGTCGGTCAGGCCGCGCAGCTCGGCCTTGAAGGCCCCGGCAGCGCGGGTGATCTCGCCAAAGCTGCCGCGAAATTGCAGCAGGCGTTGCGCGGGATCGGCCCAGTTGACCAGCCAGATCCGCACCTCGGCGCCGTCAAATCGCCCCGCGATCAGGTCGGCCTCGTCGATGGCGGCATCCATCAGCGCGCCCGCGGCCTCGGAGTTGTCGACCGAGAGGCCCGAGCTTTGTTGCAGCGCGCGGGCGGTCAGGCCGGTGCTGGCCTTGAAGGTCAGGCCCTCGAAACTCAGGTCAAGGTCGTGATCGGTGAAGCCAAAGCTGACGCCATCGCGGCGCAGAACCGCCCAGGCGCGCGCCAGCGTGGTGACGCCCTGCCCGGCATGGTCAAGCAGATCGCTGGCGGCGGTCATAGCCGCACCTCGACGATGGGCACATTGGGCAGTTCGCCGGCGCGAAAGGAGGCGAGCGAAGTTTGCAGCCGGTCGCTGTCAAAGCGCACCGGCACGTCGAATTCGTAGCCGGCGGTGACCAGCGCGGTGATATCCGGCGGCACGGCAAAGGCAATTTCGCCGGTTTCCGTGTTTACGCTGTATTCCTCACCCTCGACCTTCAGCACATTGGCGATGGCCACGGTCACGGTGCCAAAGACCGGCTTGCGGATCGGGCGCACATAGGTCTGCCCGCCCGAGCGATAGGTCTTGATCAGCTGGAACAGCGTCTTGACGCCGTCGCCATAGCCAAGCTCCTGATCAATCTCGGAGGTCGCCTCCTTGGCGGCGCTGGATTTGTAATCCGACCAATCCTTCCAGCGAAAGGCGTGCAACTGGCCGCGCCGCGCCTCGAAAAACGCCAGCAGCGCGTCGACATCCTCCAGCGAGCGCAGGCCAAAACCCGCGTCATAGCGGCGGCGCGAATGCTCCCAGGGGGTGTTGCGCTCTTCAAAGCCATTGGCGAGGCTGACGATTTCGGTCAGCCGCTCGGGGCCGCCCTGACTGCCAAAGCTGACGTTGGTGGGAAATCTGATCTCGTGGAACGCCATGGTGCCCCCTCAACGGTTTCTTTGGCCGCGCGCCAGCAGGCGCTGGGCCTGGGCGGCGATCTGGGTCTGGCTGCGCTGGAAGCCCTGCACATCCGGCGTGGAGATGTTCATCACCACGGTGACAGGCCGCGCGCCGCCTGCACTTTGCACGCCAAGCCGGCCATCGGGGCCGCGCGCCAGCGGCATGATCGCCTCGGGCCCGGCTTCGCCCATCAGGCCTTGGCCGCCCCGCATGGCAAAGCCGGTGGGCTTGGCTGACGACACCGCCCTTGGCAAAGGGCATGACGCGGCCCTGGCTGAAGCTGCCGCCCATGGCAAAGGGCAAGGCCGCGCTCATCAGCCCGCCAAGGCCCGCGGCAAGCGCGCCGCCAACGGCGTTCTGTATCGGCTTCATGGCGATGGCATAGACCGTATCGACCATGGTCTTGGCGACGATCTTCAGCGAATCCGACAGTTTCGCGCCGTCGAAAACCAGGCCATCAAAGGCGCGTCTGAGCCCGCCGCCGATGGAGTTCGACAGCACGCCGACCTCGCGCCCGGTAAAGATCATCGAATTGCGCATCCGCGACAGCTCGCCCTCAAAGGCCCCGACCATGCCGGTGGTGCCGTTCAAGGTCACCTCAAGCGCCGCGATCTGATCCTGTAGTTCCTGCACCGTCGCCATGAGTGAACGTCCTTTTATGGTCGGGAAAGGCGGCCGCCAGCTCTTCCAGCCGCGCCCGCGTCAGGGGGGAGGCCGCATCGGCCCCCAGCATCATGCGCAGTTCCAGCGGCGTGAGCCGCCAGAACACCTCGGGCGGCAGGCGCAACTCGGTCAGGCCTGCGCGCATCAGGCCGGGCCAGTCGATCCGGCTCATGCCTCACCGGGCAGCGAGAAGGCGCGGGCGAGGAGTTCGGCGGCGGTTTTTGCCGCAGCCACCGGCCCGCCGCCGATCTCGACCTGCATCAGATCGGCGGCGCTGCCCTGCCAGCCACCACCACGCAGACCCGCCACGATCAAGGCCAGCACATCGCGGCTGGAAAAGCGGCCCTGCTCGAAACGCTCGACCAGCTCGACAAGGCTGCCGGTCTGCATCACCGCCTCCAGCTCGGCCAAGGCGCCCAGGGTCAGCTTGGCGGTATGGGCTGTGCCATCCAGCATGACCGAAACCTCGCCTGCAAAGGGGTTGGTCATCAAAGCGCCGTGAAGGTCAAAAGACCCGCCGAGACAATCGACATTTCGAAGGTGGCCTCGCCATTGTGGCTGCCGGCATATTCGATCGAAGTGATCTGGAACGGGCCTTCCACCACGCCGAAATCGGGGATCACCACCTGAAAGCCGGGCATTTCAGCGTTGAAAAAGATCTGCCGCGCCCGCTCGTCGGTATCGGCATCGCGGAAGACGCCAGAGCCAGATATCGCCGCCGTCTTGACGCCTGCCCCGGCCAAGAGCTCGCGCCAGCCGCCCGCGCTTTCCAGCGAGGTCACATCGACAGTTTCCGCGTTGAAACTGATCCGCGTGGCGCGCAGACCTGCGATGGTTCCAAAGCTGCCATCGCCGATCATATCGACCTTGATCAACAGATCCTTACCGTTCTGAACTGCCATTTTCTTGCTCCAATCTGAAGGGGGGCCGCGTCACAGCTCGATGCGGGCGCGAAAGCTGAGGTCGATGCGGCGCGTCGCACCTTGTTGCAGGCGACGGGCATTGGCGCGCAGGAAGTTGATCGAGACCAGCGCGCCTACGCTCAGGGTCAAGCTCGCCCCGACCAGTGCCTGCGAGATCTCTGCCGCAATCACCTTGGCCTGCAGAAACCCCGCGTCATCGCTGATCACCGAGACGTCAAAGCGATGCTCGGCGCCGTCGCCGGTCTTGTCGCTTTGATCCAGCACCTGTTCGGGGCCGATCAGCACGAAGGTGCCGAGGCTCGAGCCCGAAGGGATGGCATCAACAATGCTGACCCCGGCAAGGCCCGCCCAGCCAGTCAACCGGGCGTAGACCGCGCTCTGCAGGGCGGCTGCGGCATGATAGCTCATGTCGGTTGCTCCTCTTTGGTCAGGCAGGTCAGGTAAAGTCCGGCCGCGTCGCGCTCGCTGACCGCGAGAATTGTGAACAGACGTTCACCATCGCGCAGACGCTGCTCGGGTTTGGGTCGCGCTAAGGCGCCAAAAGGCGCTGCGCGAACCGTGATGCGGTAGTTGACGCTGGCAAGGTTCTGCTCGACCCCCGCCGCCTCGCGCCCCGAACCGGGGATGATCTCGCCCCAAAGCGTGCCAAGGGCTATCCAGCTGAGCGAAAAGCCGCCCGCGCCATCGGCGCTTTGCTGTGGCGTTTCCAGCACCAGCTGGCGGGAGAGCGTGACGCCGTTCATGTGCTCGCCCCGCCCAGAACCCGCACGGTGCGCCAAGGCTCGATCAGCATCTGCACCGTCACCGGCAAGCCAAAGCTGCGGCCCGACTGGTCGTGGCGGTTCTCGTAGAACTCCGCGGCCAGCAGCAACACGGCCTGCGCCAGATCGACCGGCACCGCCGCCCAATCAAGCCCGAAACCCGCGTCGAAATCGACCTCGACACTGCCGCCAGAGGCTGGCGTGGGCAAGGAAATCCCAACCGCGACCAGCTTGGGGCGCTGCAGATCCGCGACCAGACGATAGCGCTCGGCGGCCAGGTCCGTCGCCGCCCCCTGCGAGGTCGATCAACCGCACCGCGCTGATCGCCGTGACCGGTGCCAGTGGCAGCGGCTGCTCGTCGCCCGAGCGCCAATATTGCAGGCTCAGCCGAAAGCTGCGCTGCAAGATCACCTTGCCGATGCGCCCCTCAATCGCCCCGATGGCCGCGCGCAGATAGCTTTCGAGCAGCTGGTCCTGCATGGCGTCATCACTGAAACCGGTGCCAAGGCGCAGATGGTCCTTCAGCGCCTGCACCGGCAGAGCCGCGGCCAAAATCCCCGTCAATTCTGTTAACATCATACTCCTGTCCCTTGCCCAGATCCGCTGTCTTGGACGCGCGTCCCACACCGTTCGAACGGAGGGGAGCAGCTAGACGGCGCGGCAGCGACGCGCGTCCAAAGCCCGGCCCGGTGGGGCCGGACTGGTATTCGGCCTTAGGAAACAGCGATTTTCAGCAGCTTGATCGCCGCAAAATCGGTGACATCGCCGCCGACCCGCTTGGAGGCGTAAAACAGCACGTTGGGCTTGGCCGAGAAGGGGTCGCGCAGGATGCGCAGATCAGGGCGCTCGGCGATGGTGTAGCCCGCGTTGAAATCGCCAAAGGCAATCGGATAGGCGTTGGCGGCGATATCGGGCATGTCCTCGCAGATCAGCACCGGATAGCCCATCAGCGTGGCGGGTGCGGTGATCGCCAGACCATCCGACCACATGAAGCGGCCCTCGGTGTCCTTGATCTTGCGCACCGCGCCTGCGGTTTTCGAGTTCATCACAAAACTCGCATTGGCGCGGTAGTCGGCGGTCAGCGCATAGACCAGGCTGATCAGGCAATCGATCGGGTTGGTCGCGGCGAAATCCGAGGCGGCCCCGGTCGGGATGTAGCCCAGCGACCCCCAGACCCAGGAAGCATTGGCCACCTTGGTCGGCAGCAGGATGCCCTTGGGCTTGTCGATGCCATCGCCGCTGATAAAGGCCGAAGCCTCGGCGCGGATAAAGCGGGTGGCGATCTTGCCGGCGAGCCAGCCTTCGACGTCGAAGGCAGAATCGTCAAGCAGGCGCTGGCTGGCCTTCGGCATCGCCGAGAGCTCGGAAAGCTTGATCGAGATCCGCTCGATGGTCGGGGTCGCGGTCTCGGCTGTCGCAGCAATTTCGGTTGCCCAGCCGGAGCCGACTTCCGAGCGGTCAACCAGCACGTCGAAGGAGGTGGCGTCGATCTGCACGACATTGGCGATGGACCGCAAGGACGAGGTCGAGACCAGCATCGAGCGGATCGTGTCGGCGGTCTGCGGGTCCACCAGATAGCCGCCATCGGCGGCCACGGCAGAGGACATCGCCTTGCCTTCCAGCACGAGGCCGCGCAAGCCGTCGTCATCGCCCGAGCGCAGATAGGCGCCAAAGGCTTTCTTATGGGGCACGTCAAGCTCGGCATGGGCCGAAAGCGCCGGGCGTGCATAGGTCATCTGTTTGCGATCAAGCATGGTCAAACGCTCTTCCTGTTGTTGCAGTGATTTCTTCACATCGGCCTGAAAGCCACTGAAGGCATTCAAAAATCCGGCCATCGCGGATTTCACTTCCGCACCCGGATTGGTGGCTTGGTCAAGGGGCTGGGGCATAACTTCCCCGGCCCGAGCCTTGGTCTCGGTCATCTTGGTTTCCTTGAGTTTGGTCGTGAAAGCCGGCGCTAGCTGCGCTGAGCCATGGTCTGGGTGGCGGCCGGAACAGGGCTGCCACGTCGCGCCAGTCTTCCGCCTCGGGCGCATCGCCCTTGGCCGAAACCCGCGCCTCGGCAAGCATCGGGAAGGTGACAAGCGAAACCTCCCAAAGCTCCAACTCGGACAAGAGGCGCTGCCCCTTGGCGTTGCGTTCGGATTTGACGGTGCGGTAGCCGATCGACAGCCCGTCAATCGCGCCCGCGCCCAGCAAGGCCGCAGCCTCGCGGCCCTTTTCCACCTCGGTCAGAATGCGGCCCTTGACCCAGAGGCCAAGCGCGTCCTCGCGCACCTCGTCCCAGACGCCGATAGGCTGGGCGGGGTCGTGCTGCCAGAGCATCTTGACTGCACCACCGCGCGCCGTCAGACGCTTGAGGCTGGCGGCATAGGCGCCCTTCTGCACCACATCGCCCCCCTGATCGACCTTGCCGAACAGGCTGGCGTAGCCCGAGACCTGGGTGCCATCGGTGACCACCAGACCCGCCTCGGGCTGGTGGTATTTGCGCTCTGGCGCAGCCTGCATTTTCCAATCCATCGCTTGCTCCTAGTTTCCTGCCGCGCGGATCAGGGTCTCGGCCATCTGGGCCAGCAGAAAAGCCGCCACCCCGTAGACCCCGACCCAGATCCGCTTTTCCAGCCGCTCCAGACCCGCGTCGATCTGGCTCAACCGATAGTCCAGCGCCGCCCAACGCTCTTGCGCCACCCGCTCATTGGCCTCGATCTGTGCCGCCGCCGCATCGAAGCCCTCGTAGAGAAAGCGCGAGCCCTCGGCGGTTTTGCGCGGCGGCGTCATTCATCTTCCGCCAGTCGCGGCAGACCAAGAATCGCGCGCTTTTCGGCAGGCGTCAGGAAATCCGCAGTGCCGACGCGCGCCCATTGCTGATCGCGCTCGGCCGCCAGCGCCGGGATCTGGTCAAGATCGGGGCGCAACTCGACCACCTCGCCGCTAAAGACCGAAAGCCAATGCGAAAGTCCCGCCGTGACCCGCGCCACCAAAGGCAAAACCGTCAAGCGGTAAAAGGCGCGGTTGGCTTCCTGGTAGTTGGCATAGGTGGCGTCGCCCGGTATCCCCATCAGCATCGGCGGCACGCCGAAGGCCGTGGCAATCTCGCGCCCCGCCGCCTCTTTGGTCTTCTGGAACTCCATATCCGAGGGCGAAAAGCCCATCGGTTTCCAGTCGAGCCCGCCTTCCAGCAGCATCGGGCGACCAGCATTGCGCGCGCCCTGATGGTGCATTTCCATTTCAGTGACCAATCGTTCATATTGATCATTGCTCAGGGCGCCCTGCCCGTCCGCGCCCTTGTAAACCATCGCCCCCGAGGGCCGCGCGGCATTGTCCAGCAGCGCCTTTGACCAGGCCGAGGCCGAGGTATGCACGTCGATCGCCACCGCCGCCGCCTGCAGCGGTGAAAAGCCGTAGTGGTCATCCGCCGGATGAAAGGTCTTGATATGGCAGATCGGTTGCAGCTCTTCGCTCATCGCAAAGCGGTGCTTGCGCCCGCCGACCGTGTAATCATAGGCCGCAGGCCAGCCATCCGGCCCCGGCACCAGCGCCATGCGGTCCGAGCGCAGCACATGCAGCTCGCCCGGCAGTTTGCCCAAGCCCGGCACCGCCTCGATATAGGCGTTGCCCGACAGCAGAAGATGGCCATAGATCGCCTCGAACATCTCGGCCCGGCCCTGGGCGGCATTCGGGCGGCGGATCAGGTCAAGCACCGGGTGGGTGTCATAGCGCCGCTCATGATCTTGCAGGATCAGCGGCAGAGCTGCCGCTGCCTCCGAGATCAGCTTGACGGCACGAAAGCCCATCGGGTTGCCCTGAAAGCCGGTCTTGGCCAAGGACACCAGATCGCGCGCCGACCAGGCCACCCGGCCCGAGGTGCCAAAAGCCACGACGCGTCCGGTCGCCGAGGCCTTGATCTCGGCCACCGGAACCGCCGAGATCTCGGGGGCGCGTTTGAGGAAATCGAAAACCATCCTGTCTTGCTCCTTTTGGGCGGGCCGTGGCAGCGGTCTGCTTGCCGCCTTGCCCGCTTGTCTGACAAGCAGTTCTAAAGCGGAAAGGTTGAGATCGGCTGAGGCCAGCGCGCGCTGCCCACGGCGCGGCGCAACGGGCTACAGGCTGCGAACCTGCGGCTTGCGGTGCTTCTCGGCCGGCTCCACGATCAGATCGGTCAGCGCCCAGACCAAGCGCATCGACGCGGTCGGGCGAGCCCTTGCCGAGATAGCCCTGCGCCGTCATCTGGCACATCTGCGCCTCGAGCTTTGGCAGATGGCGCAGATGCGAGACGCGGCCCTGTTCGTAGAGCGCCGAGACCGGCTCGGCCCGCGCGCCCTTGCCCCGGCTGGCCCGCACGGCGCGGTAGGGCACCAAGGGGTCGATCTGGCGGATCACGCCTTCGACCAGATCGCCGCCCTGATTGACCTCGGCCACCAGACGGTCTGCGCCGTGCCGGTCCATCGCAGCCAGTGCCGCCCGCGCCCATTGTTCTGGGCTGGCCCCGGTGACCGTGGCATCCTCCAGCACCACGGCGCGCCAGTTCTGCGGCGGGCCTTCGGTGATTGCGCCCACGACGACAATGCCGCATTCGTCCGACCCGCCATGGCCCGTGACCGGCGGGTCGACCGCCACCACGATGCGGCCAAGGCGCGGGGCGACATCGACGCGGCCCTTCTCCAGCATCCTTGGTCTGCCACAGCGCGCCCTGCACATCCTCGATCAGCAGGCCCTCCAATTCCTGCGCGCCCTGACTGGTGCCGCCATAGCGCGCCTGCACCTCCTCGAGGAAAGAGGCCGCGAGATAGGCGCGGTTCGCCTCGGTCGGCGGCATGGGTCATCACGGTCGAGGGGTTTTGCAGGATCTGCTTGAGCACCTCGACATTCTGCGGCGTCGTCGTCACCACCTGCCGTGGATTGTACCCAAGCCGCAGCGCAAACTGCAACTGATCCCAGGCCTTCTCGGCCGTTCTTCCACTTGGCCAGCTCGTCGACCCAGGCCGCATCGAACTGCGGCCCCCGCAGGCTTTCTGGCGCATGGGCGGAAAACACCTGCGCCACCGCGCCATTCGGCCAGACCAGCTGCTTGCGCGTCGCCTGCCACTCGGGGCGGCGGTCGGGCGGCGAGCAGGCCAGAATGCCGCTGTCGCCAAAGATCATCACCTCGCGCACCTGATCCACCGTCTCGCCGACCAGCGCCACCCGCTGCGCCCGACCCGGATCAAGCGGCCCTGCGCCTTCGACCTGCGCCCGCACCCATTCCGACCCGGCCCGCGTCTTGCCCGCGCCGCGTCCGCCCATGATCACCCAGGTCTTCCAGGCGCCCTCTGGCGGCAGCTGATGCGGCAGCGCCCAGAACTCAAACACCCAAGGCAGCGCCAGCAGAGCATTCTCGCTCAGGCCCTGCAGAAAGGCATCAACCTGCTCCGGCGTTGCGAAGGCGAGCCAGTCTGCGCCCGATCTCATCGCGCGCGGCTGATAGGTCGAGACTGCCGGTTCCGACAGACCCGGCAATTTGTTTGCGGAGTTTTTCAACTTTGCCTCTTTCATCCATGACAAGGAAATAGGCGGCCCTCAGATCGCGCACGGCGCTTGATGCGACCTTTGCTTCGTCGAGTTTGCCGTCTTTGATTGCATTTACCGCGATGATCAGCTCTTCGGCGGTTTGCCGATACAGCGTCTCGACCTCGGCCAACATGTCGACTTCGGGCTGCTCACCCGCCGACGAAATTTATGCTCATCTGCTTTTTGGCCCGCCCTCATGCTGCCCCCGCACGAGAAACGCGAAAAACGGCTGCGGGGAGGTCCCCGAGCCGTTTGCCGCACGTCTTCTAGCATGCCAAAGACCTTAGTATCGGATCGCGCGCTAAGTCAAAGGAAATATCCTTTTGTATCAGCAGCCTTGCGCACGCTCCGGTAGGGTCTTGTTAAGGTGTCGCGGGCGCCACAGCCTCCGTTTGCCCCTGCTGCGCCTCGATCGCGCGCCACTTCGCGACGTTGGCGTTATGCTCGTCCAAGGTCTCGGCAAAGGCATGACCGCCCGTCCCATCTGCCACAAAGAACAGATAGTCGGTGGTGTCCGGGTTCAGCGCCGCCTCGATGCTCAGCCGCCCCGGATTGGCGATCGGCGTCGGCGGCAGGCCGTCGATGACATAGGTGTTATAGGGCGTCTCGCGCCGCAGCTCGCTTTGCCGCAACCCACGCCCCAGCACGCCCTCGCCCTTGGTGATGCCATAGATCACCGTCGGGTCGGTCTGCAGCTTCATCCCCTGCGCAAGCCGGTTGACGAACACGCTGGCCACCTGCTTGCGCTCTTCCGGCATGCCGGTTTCCTTCTCGACGATCGAGGCCATGATCAGCGCCTCTTCCGGCGTCTCGTAGGGCAGGCCCTCGGCCCGCGCGGCCCACAGCTCGGCCAGGATCGCCGCTCTGCCGTTCGGCTCATCTCGGCGATCAGGTTCTGCCCGGTCCGCGCCCTTGTCGACCTCATAGCTGTCGGGCGACAAGCGATGCCTTCGGCGGCACCGTCGCGACCGTCGCCGCTCAGGAAATCCGCCCGCTTCAGCGCGTCGACCACCTGCCAGCTGGTCACCCCCTCGGCCAGCGTCACCCGCCAGCGCATATCGGCTGCTCCTGCGGCGCATCGAGATAGGCCGTCGGCGCGGCCTCGGTCGCCGGGTCGAACTTCACCACCTCGACATAGCGGTTGCGTCGCCGGGTCCAGCTCGCGCAGCACCGACGTTCTGCCGTTGCCACCGATCCGGAAGTTCACCTCGCGCCCGCAGGTCGATTGCCCGCCCGCCGTCAGCGCCGCCAGCACCTGCTCCATCGAGGCCTTCGGCTGCGATCAGATAGACTGCCGAACTTCAGATCCTTGTCGCCGTGCCGGAATAATCCGCGCCGATGCGGAAGATCCGCGCATCCGATAACCGCGCCCTGCTCTTCCAGCGTCCGGCTGACCGGCTCAGCGACTCGCGCCCTTTTCCACCTTGAAGCAGATCGCCTCGGCCAGCGGCCCCGGCCCGGTATAGGCCTGCCGCCCCCAGGCGATCAGCCCGACGGCCACGATCAGCAGCAACGATGAACAGCGTCAGCGCGTTCGAGGCGACGGAGCGCCACATCAGCCGCTGCACCTTGCCGAGGACCAGGCTGGCATTGGTGCCGCCAAAGCCGAAGGAGTTCGACAGCGCCACGTCGATCTTGCGCTTGACCGCCTTGTTCGGCGGCAAGATCCAGCTTCGGCGTCACCGCCGGATTGTCGAGGTTGATCGTCGGCGGCGCGACCTGATCGCGGATCGCCAGCATGCAGAAGATCGCCTCGACCGCGCCCGCAGCGCCCAGCAGATGCCCGATCGACGATTTGGTCGAAGACATCGTCGCCTCCGCTGCCGCATCGCCCATCAGCCGCTCGACCGCGCCAAGCTCGATCGTATCGGCCATGGTCGAGGTGCCATGCGCGTTGATGTAGTCGATGTCCGCAGGCTGCAATCCCGGCGCGCTTCAGCGCCATCTGCATCGAGCGGAAGCCGCCATCGCCATCCTCGGACGGGGCGGTGATGTGATAGGCGTCGCCCGACAGGCCATAGCCCAGCACCTCGGCATAGATCTTGGCGCCGCGCGCCTTGGCGTGTTCGTATTCCTCCAGCACCACCACGCCCGCGCCCTCGCCCATCACGAACCCGTCGCGGTCGGCGTCATAGGGGCGGCTGGCCTTGGTCGGATCATCGGCGCGCTTGGTCGACAGCGCCTTGCAGGCGTTGAACCCGGCAATGCCGATCTCGGAGATCGGCGCTTCCGCCCCGCCCGCCACCATCACATCGGCATCGCCCCACTGGATCAGCCGCGCCGCATCGCCGATGGCATGCGCGCCGGTCGAACAGGCGGTCACCACCGCATGGTTCGGCCCCTTGAAGCCGAAGCGGATCGAGACCTGACCCGAGATCAGGTTGATCAGCGCTGCCGGGAATGAAGAACGGCGAGACCCGCTTCGGCCCCTTTTCCTTGATCAGCACGGCCGTCTCGGCAATCGAGGTCAGCCCGCCGATGCCCGACCCGATCATCACGCCGGTGCGGCAGCGGTCTTCCTCGTTCGCAGGCTCCCAGCCGGAATCGCGCACGGCCTGCACGGCGGCGGCCATGCCGTAAAGGATGAAGTCATCGACCTTGCGGCGGTCCTTCGGCTCCATCCAGTCATCGGGGTTGAAGGTGCCGTCGCTGCCGTCGCCCATCGGGATTTCGCAGGCATATTGCGTCACCACATTGCTGGCATCAAAGCGCGTGATCGGCCCGGCGCCCGGACTGTCCGGCCAGCAGACGGCTCCAGGTTTCCTCGACCCCGCAAGCCAGCGGCGTGACCATTCCCAGACCCGTTACCACAACACGACGCATATCTGCTCTCCCAAACGGTAAATCAAGCTTTTCGCCTGATACACGCCCCCCGCCATCAGCGCAACATTCGGCTTGGTCCGGCAAATGCGCGCGCGTATTTGCGCCAAGGCCTGTTCAAAACTGCGTCAAGATGGCTCTTGACCTTTGCCGCAGCGCCGCTAAGTAGTGAATGAACGTTCACTCCACCTTTTTTGACCTGTCGCAATCTTGTCGCGCCAGATCCCCCAAGCCTCCCTTGATCGGAACTCGATGCATCCCGCCCTCCCCGCTTCTGCCCGCAACGAAGACCGCAGCGCCGATATCCTCGCCGCCATCCGCAGCACCTTTGCGGAAAAGGGCTTTGACGGGGCCTCGATGCAGGATCTTGCCCGCGCCGCCGATATGAGTGTCGGCAACTTCTACCGCTATTTCCCGTCGAAAGCCGACATCGTGGCACAGATGGTCTCCAACGACCTCGCCGAGATTGCCGAGGACTTTGCCTCGGTCATGTCCGACCCGGACCCCTTCGAGGCTTTGCGTCATCAGGCCCGTCTGCGGATCGAAGGCAAAACGGATTGCACGCAGATGCAGCTCTGGGCCGAGATCTCGGCCATCGCCTTGCGCAATCCCGAGATTGGTCTGGCCAGCTGCAGTATGGAAAGCACCATTGCGGGCTATCTGATGCAGGTTTTCAGCGTCAAGACCGGCCTGCCTCTGGCCGAGGTAGAGCAGCGTTTCGCTGCTCATGCCGCCTATTTTGTCTTGTTGATCAAGGCCACCAAGATCCAGCCTCCCGCAGACGATGATCTGCGTAAAGCCCTGAATAGCCTCATCCTTCGCTCGATTGACCAGACGCTCGCCGAAGTGGCCAGCGCTGCCGTGAAAGGTTCCTGAATGCGCCGCCTCGTCCTTGCTTTGTTGCCCGCCTTGCTGCCGCTGGCCGCCATGGCTGAGACCTCCGCTGCTTCTGTCACCGCCCGTGAAACCGCGCTGCCGGCGATCACCGTCTCGACAATTGCTGCGCAGCATTTGCGCGATACCGTCATCGCCACCGGGCTGATCAGCGCTGAACAGCAGATTCAGGTCGCCCCCCTGATCGAAGGCCAGCCGATCGAGGCGCTTTTGGCCGATGTCGGCGACAAGGTTGCGGCGGGTCAGGTCCTGGCCCGGCTGTCGACCTCTTCGCTCAGCTTGCAGAAGGCGCAGTTTACCGCCTCGCTGGCCTCGGCCCGCGCCCAGATTGCGCAGGCCGAGGCGCAGGTCACCGATGCGACATCCTCTGCCGCCGAAAGCCAGCGCGTCGCCGAGCGCGCCCGCACCTTGCAAAAGCAAGGCACCACCAGTCAGGCGGCCCTTGATCAGGCCAATGCCGCCGCAATCTCGGCAGGTTCGCGCGTCGCCGTGGCCACGCAGACCGCTGAGGCCGCCCGCGCCCAGCTTGCCCTTGTCGAGGCGCAACTGGCCAATCTCGAGCTGCAACTGTCGCGCACCGAGGTGACCGCGCCCTTTGCCGGGGAAATCACCGCCCGCAACGCCCAACTGGGCGCGATTGCCTCAGCCTCGGGCCAGCCGATGTTTACCCTGATCCGCGATGGCGCGCTGGAATTGCGCGCCGATGTCTCCGAAACCGACCTCGCGCGGCTCGCACCGGGTCAAAGCGTGCAGATCAGCCTCGTCGGCCAGCCGCAGCCCGTCAGCGGCAAGATCCGGCTTGTCGAGCCGGTGATTGATCCCACCACCCGTCTGGGACGGGTCCGCATCGGCTTTGACGATTCCTCGATGGTGCGCTGCGGGCATGTATGCCGAGGCGGCCATTCTGGTGCGCGAAACCGACGCAATCGCCGTGCCGATCACCGCCTTCGGCACCGGCCCGCAAGGCGGCTTTGTCATGCGCGTGATCGACGGTCAGGCCCATCAGACCCTGGTGCAGACCGGCACGCGCGATCACGGCTGGATCGAGATCACCCAGGGCCTCAGCGCAGGCGATCTTGTGGTGACCAAGGCCGGGGCCTTTGTGCGCGACGGCGATCATATCAACCCGATTGCGGCCGCGGCCGACGCAACCAACTGAGGCGCTCATGAATATCTCGGCCTGGTCCATCCGCCACCCGCTCGCGCCGCTTCTGGCGTTTTTCATCCTGATGGTGTTGGGCTGGCAGAGCTTCAACGCCCTGCCAATCACCCGCTTCCCAAATATCGACGTGCCGGTCGTGGCGGTGGCTGTCAGCCAACCGGGTGCCGCGCCCGCCGAATTGGAAACCCAAGTCACCAAGGTGGTCGAAGACGCGGTCGCCGGCATCACCGGGGTGAAGAACGTCACCTCGAGCGTGGTCGATGGATCTTCCCAGACCGCCGTCGAATTCCGCATCGAGACCCCCACCGACAAGGCGCTGCAAGACGTCAAAGACGCCATCGACCGCGTCCGCTCCAAGCTGCCTGCTGGCGTCGAGGCCCCGACCATAACCAAGATCGATGTCGAAGGTCAGGCGATCATGACCTTTGCCGTCTCCTCGCCGAACCGCACGCTGGAGGAAATCTCCTGGTTCGTCGATGATACCGTCATTCGCGCCCTGCAAGGCCGCGCCGGCGTTGGCCGCATCGACCGCTTTGGCGGCGCGGATCGCGAGATCCATATCGACCTTGATCCGGTGAAACTTGGCAGTTTTGGCATCACAGCCCAGGCGGTCAACGCGCAACTGCGCGCTGACCAATGCCAACCTCGGCGCGGGCCGATCTGAAATCGGTTCTGGCGAGCAGGCGATCCGCACGCTGGGCGATGCCACCACTGTGGCCAACCTTGCGCAAACCTCCATCGCCCTGCCCTCGGGCCGCCATGTCAGGCTGACCGATCTGGGCACGGTGACCGATACCTACAAAGAGTTGCGCTCTTTCTCGCGGCTCAATGGCAATCAGGTGGTGACCTTCTCGGTGTTCCGCGCCAAGGGCGCGTCCGAGGTTTCGGTGGCCGAAACCGTCAACGCCGCTTTGGACGAGATCCGCAGCGCCAACCCCGATGTCGGCATCAACCTTGTCGACGAGACGGTGTTCTACACCTATGGCAACTACGAATCGGCGATCCACACCCTGCTCGAAGGCGCGCTGCTTGCCGTGCTGGTGGTGTTTGCCTTCCTGCGCAACTGGCGTGCCACGCTGATCACCGCCGTGGCGCTGCCGCTCTCGGCGGTGCCGACCTTCTGGCTGATGGCGCAGCTTGGCTTCTCGCTGAACCTTGTCTCCTTTCTGGCAATCACCCTCGCCACCGGCATCCTTGTCGATGACGCCATCGTCGAGATCGAGAACATCGCCCGTCATATCCGCATGGGCAAAACCCCCTTCCGCGCCGCCATCGAGGCGGCGGATGAGATCGGCCTTGCCGTGATGGCCACCACCGCGACCATCATCGCGGTCTTTATGCCGGTGTCCTTCATGGGCGGCATTCCGGGGCAGTACTTCCGCCAGTTCGGCCTGACCGTGGCCATCGCCGTGGCCTTCTCGCTGCTGGTCGCCCGCTTGATCACGCCGATGATGGCGGCCTATCTGATGAGTGCCAAGGACGCCAATGTCGGCCATGCCGAGGGCGAAACCGATGGCCCCTTCATGCGCCGCTACCTGGCACTGGTGCGCCGCACCACCCATGGCGGCCTGCCTTTGCCCTTCCTGCCCAAGAAGGCCAGTGGCAAATTCCGCCGCCTGCCGACCTATTATTTCACTTTGGTCAGCGCCATCGGCGTGCTGATCGTCTCGGTCTATTTCATGCTGCAGGTGCCGGGGTCGTTCCTGCCGCCCGAAGACGTCAGCCGCGTCTCGATCTCGGTCGAACTGCCGCCCGGCTCGACCCTGGCCGAAACCGACCGCAGCACCCAGGCGATGCTTGGCGCGATCAAGGATATCCCTTGGGTCGAGAATGTCTTCGTCTTGGGCGGCTCCTCGCCCAAGGGCGACCTTGATATCCGCCGCGCTGCGGTGACGGTGACGCTGGTCAAGCTGGATCACAGCCTGCTCTTGAAACTCTCGCAACTGGGTCGCCGCATTCCGCTGCTCGGGGCGCTGGTGCCGCAGGTGACAAACCATGGCCGCACGGTGCCGCAGAACGAGATCGAGACCGAAATCTTTCAGCGCCTCGCCGCCGTGCCCGACATTCGCGCCTTCAAACTCAACGACCGGGGCGAGCGCGATATCTCTTACAACGTGCTGGCCAAGAACGAGGATGACCTGAACGCCGCCGTGCAGATGCTCGAATCAGCTTTGCGCGCCGAGCCTGCCTTGGCCAATGTCAGCTCGGAAGGCGCGCTGCCGCGCCCCGAGGTGCAGATCACCCCGCGCGCGGATGAGGCGGCACGTCTGGGCATCACCGCCTCGGACATCGCCACCACCCTGCGCGTCGGCACCATCGGCGATCTTGATGCACAACTGGCAAAGCTCTCGATCGACAACCGGCTGATCCCGATCCGGGTTCAGCTGAACGCCGCCAGCAGCGAAGATCTGCGCAGCATCGGCGCGCTCAAGGTGATGACCAACTCCGGTGCGCTGGTGCCGCTCTCGACCGTCGCCGATATCCGCATTGGCGAAGGGCCTTCGGTGGTCAAACGCCTCAACCGCAACCGTCAGGCCACCATCGGTGCCAGCCTGCCCTTGGGCGTTGCGCTTGGCACCGCCAGCACACGTCTCAAGGAAGTGGTGGCGGGGCTGAGCCTGCCTGCGGGTGTCGAGTTCAAGGAGGCGGCGGACGCCGAGGTGCAGGCCGAGCTTTTCTCCAGCTTTGGCAAGGCCATGGCACTGGGGGCGATGCTGGTGCTGACCGTGCTGATCCTCTTGTTCAACTCGGTGATCCAGCCCTTCACCATCCTGCTGTCGCTGCCTCTGGCCATCGGCGGCGTGGCCGCGGCGCTGATCCTGACCAATTCGGCGCTGTCGATGCCGGTGCTGATCGGCATCCTGATGCTGATGGGGATCGTCACCAAGAACGCGATCCTGCTGGTCGATTTCATCATCGAAATGCGGCGTCAGGGCTACGACCGGCTCCGCGCGGTGATGGAGGCGGGCCACAAGCGCGCCCAGCCCATCGTGATGACCTCGATCGCCATGTCGGCGGGCATGCTGCCCTCGGCCCTTGGCGTCGGCGAAGGCGGCTCGTTCCGCGCGCCGATGGCCACGGCGGTGATCGGCGGCATCATTGTTTCGACCGTGCTCAGCCTCATCGTGGTGCCGTCGTTCTATCTGATCATGGACGATTTCTCGCAGCTGATCGGGCGGCTGTTCCGTGGCATCATCGGCCCGAAAGAGGCAGAACCCGTGGCCCCCGAGGCGAGCGAACTCGACGCCCGCCTGCGCGCGCTGGAGGCGCAGCAGACCCAAAGACCGGCCCTGCGCAGTGCAACCGAGATTGCGGCGGAATAGTCGCCAACAGAGCCCGGTTTCAGGGGGCATCGAGCCCCCTTCGCCCGGCTGCCGCCGTCCGGTGCAAACTTGCGAGCAAAACAAAAAGGCGCCCCGAGGGGCGCCTTTTCGCTAGCTAAAGGACTGAAATCAGGCGGCCGAAGAGATGAACTTCACCGCATCGCCAAAGGTCTGGATGGTTTCAGCTGCGTCATCGGGGATCTCGATGCCGAACTCTTCTTCGAAAGCCATCACCAGCTCGACGGTGTCAAGGCTGTCAGCGCCAAGGTCGTCGATGAACGACGCGGTCTCGGTCACTTTCTCTGCTTCGACGCCCAGATGCTCGACGACGATCTTCTTCACACGATCAGCGATGTCGCTCATGTTAGTTCCTCATATCGTTTAGGGGTTTCCCCCGGCCTTTTCCCTGCCCCAGATGGAGCGCTCGTCCCCGCGTCAGGCAGGGCACCCCGCAGGCATTTTGCCCCCAAGGTGTATTCCTGCGCGCCTATAGCAAGCGCGCGCGCATTAGGCAAACCCTTTCAAAGGGCTTTTGGTGCCCGGTCACGTTACGACATATCTCCGCCACCATTCACATGCAACGTCGTGCCGGTGACATAGCCCGCCTCTTGCGATGCCAGATACAAAACCGCCGCAGCCACCTCTTGCGGCTGGCCCATGCGGCCCGCAGGCACGCCGACCAGAATCTTGTCGCGCTGCTCGTCGTTCAGCTTCTCGGTCATCGGCGTTTCGATCAACCCGGGGGCGACGCAGTTCACCGTGACATTGCGGCTGGCCACCTCTTGCGCCAGCGATTTCGACATCGCCAGCACTCCGGCCTTGGCCGCCGCATAATTGCCCTGCCCCGGATTGCCCGAATGCCCCACCACCGAGGTGATGTTGATGATCCGCCCCCAGCGCGCCTTCATCATGCCGCGCAGCACGCCCCGGCTCAGCCTGAACACCGCCGTCAGATTGACGTCGATCACCGCCTGCCATTCGTCGTCCGACATGCGCATGAAAAGATTGTCGCGGGTGATCCCGGCATTGTTGACCAGAATATCGAGCCCGCCCATCGCCTCGGCTGCCGCCTTCGGCAGGCCATCGACCGCCGCCAGATCGCTCAGATTGCACGGCACCACAAATGCCCGCGCGCCCAGCTCCGCTGCCAAAGCCTGCAACGGCTCCTGCCGCGTCCCCGACAAAGCCACCTTCGCCCCGGCGGCATAGAGAACCCGCGCGATCTCGCCACCGATCCCGCCCGAAGCCCCGGTGACCAGCGCGCATTTCCCTGTCAGATCAAACATCGCAATCCCTTCCCGAACAACCCTTGAGGTCATCCTCTCTGTATAAATATCCTCAGGGGGTGAGGGCCTTTGGCCCGAGGGGGCGCGAGCGCCCCCTTCCCCGCCCCCAGCTCAAGCCTTGGCTGCAACCACATCCTCCGGCGTGCCGATGGCCCGCGTCGTGGCCTCCTTGGCAATCCGCTTGATCATCCCCGACAGCGCCTTGCCCGCACCGATCTCCCAGAAATCCGTCACCCCGGCGCTTTCCATCCACAAGACGGATTCGCGCCAGCGCACCGAGCCGGTGACCTGCGCCACCAGCAAGGCGCGGATCTTCTCTTCCTCGGTCACCGCCTCGGCCCGCACATTGACCACAATCGGCAGACGCGGCGCCGAGATCACCACCCCGGCAAGCGCCTCCGACATCACCGCCGCTGCCGGCTGCATCAGGCTGCAATGGAAAGGGCGCCGAGACCGGCAGCAACAGCGCCCGCTTGGCCCCGCGCGCCTTGGCGATCTCCAACGCCCGCTCGACAGCCGCACGGTGGCCCGAGACCACCACCTGCACGGGATCATTGTCATTGGCCGCCTGACAGACCTCGTCGCCCGCAGCCTCTGCCGCCACCTCGGTCGCGGTCTCGAAATCCAGCCCCAGCAGCGCCGCCATGGCGCCGACGCCGACCGGCACCGCCTCCTGCATCGCCTGGCCGCGAATCCGCAACAGACGCGCGGTATCGGCCAGCTCCAGCGAGCCCACCGCACAAAGCGCCGAATATTCGCCCAACGAATGGCCCGCGACGAAATCGGCCATGTCGTCAATCGCCATGCCCTCGGCCTCCAACGCGCGCAGCGCCGCAATCGAAGTCGCCATCAGCGCCGGCTGGGCGTTCTTGGTCAGGGTCAGCTCTTCGATGCTGCCTTCCCAGATCAGGGTCGAGAGCTTTTCCTCCAGGGCCTCATCGACCTCGTCAAACACCGCCTTTGGCCGCCGGATAGGCCTCGGCCAAGGCCCGTCCCATGCCGATGGTTTGTGCCCCTTGGCCCGGAAATACGAATGCACGGCTCATCTGGCTCTCCTTTTGCTTCGTTCTGGCTTACCCCGAGCCGATGCCCCGCGCAACGCCTGCGCACAGCTCCTGTGCAAAGCTCGCGGCTTTCGCCCGCACCAAAGCCTGATATTCTGCGGTCCAAACAAACCGGAGTTTTCATGCCCGCTTCAAATACAACCAGCAGTTACGGCAGTGTCGCCCGCACATTGCACTGGCTGACCGCCTTGCTGATCCTCACCGCGATTCCCCTCGGGCTGATCGCCAATGACATGGCCGCCGATGCCGCCAACATCGCACAAAAGACCCAGTTGTTCTCGATCCACAAAACCCTCGGCATCGCCGCCTTCTTTGTCGGCCTCAGCCGCATCCTCTGGGCGCTGAGCCAAACCCACCCCGCACCGCTGCACCCCGAACGTCGCGCCGAAACCTGGGCCGCGGCTTTTGTGCATTGGTCGCTCTATATCGCCATGATGGCGCTGCCCTTGACCGGCTGGATCGAACACGCAGCGCTCGACGGCTTTGCGCCGATCCTCTGGCCCTTTGGTCAGGACCTGCCCCTCGTCGCCAAATCCGAGGCCACCGCTGCCCTCTTCGCCACCCTGCACGAGATTTTCGGCAAAGTGCTGATGATCTCGATCGCCCTGCATATCCTCGGCGCGCTCAAGCATCACTTCATCGACCGCGATGCGACGCTGAGCCGGATGACGCGGGGCACTGCCGTGGCCACACCCAGCGCTGCGCCGCGCAGCCTCACACCGCTGATCGCAGCCCTTGCCATCTATGTGTTTGGCGCAGGCCTGACCTATGCGATGCTGCCCACAGCCCCCGAAGCCGCAGCCACAACCGCCACCGCCCCCGCCGCAGCCACGGGCGGCAACTGGCAGGTCAGTCAGGGCAGCCTTGGCTTCTCGGTCAAGCAGATGGGCGCCGCCGTTGACGGCAGCTTTGCCACCTGGACCGCCGAGATCCAGTTCGACGAGACCGTGACCGACGGCGAGGCAGGCCGCGTCACCGCCGTGATCGACCTCAGCTCTGTCAATCTCGGCTCGGTCACCGATCAGGTCAAATCCGCCGATATCCTTGATGTCGCCAAACACCCCAGCGCGGTCTTTACCGCGCAGATCCTGCGCAAGGGAGACACCTATAACGCCGAAGGCACCCTCTCGCTGCACGGGGTTGAAAAGCCGCTCACCTTGCCCTTCACCCTGCAAATCACCGGCGAGTCTGCCGAGATGCAGGGCGAAACCGGCTTTGACCGCCGCGATTTCGGCATCGGAGCGGGCTACAAGGACGAATCGACCGTCGGCTTCCCGGTCACCATCAAGATCGCGCTGACCGCCAAACGTTCCTGAGCGCGCCATTGCAGACATAACAAAAGGGCCGCCGGATCTCTCCGGCGGCCCTTTGTTTTGGTCAATTGGGTCAGGTGGCGCGATTACTCGGCCTTGCCAGCTTCGATCGAGATATTCACCAGAACCTCGTCGCTGATATAGGGGGTGAACATGCCCAGGTTATACTCGCTGCGCAGCAGGGTCGTGGTGGCCGAGAAACCGGCCCAAGGCTTCTTCTCCATCGGATGCTCGCCCGCCTGGTTGAGCACGGCGTCCAGCACCACCGATTTGGTCACCTTGTTCAGCGTCAGATCGCCGGTGATCTTGGCGGTCTTCTCGCCAGTGACTTCAATCGCGGTCGATTTGAAGCTGACCATATCGCTGTCTTTGGCATCAAAGAAATCCGGCGACATGAAATGCGCGCTGCGCGGGTCCCAGCCGGTGATCATCGACATCACCGGAAAAGACACGCTGACGCTCGAAGCCGCCGGATCTTGCTGATCAAACATGATCTCGCCGTCAAAGCCCGAGAACATACCGGTCGAGGTGGAAAAGCCCAAGGTGGTTGTAGCTGAAAACGATCTGGCTATGGCTGGGGTCAAGGGTGTATTTCTCGGGGGCGGCAAGGGCCGGGGCGGCAATCAGCGCGGCCACGAGGGCGGCGGAAGCAAAACGGATCATGGAAAACTCCAGGCTTGGGGTGACGCCGGAGAGACCCGGCTTGCCACCTATCTTCGCAGCTTGCCGCAGCGCAGCAATCCCGCGCCTCCAAACATGACCTGCGCGCTCGCGCACATCACAATTTCCTCAGCCCACAAGGCTTGCATCCCGGGCTTGCATCCCGGCCCGATCTCTGTATAAGGCCGCATCTTTCCACAATTCCATGAAACGGCGCAGCCTCTCGTGGACGGGCCGTGGAAAGTGTTTGCCCGTCCTATGAAATGCGCCAGAGACATAGATCGGAGCACCATGCCGCTTTACGAGCATGTTATGATCGCGCGTCAGGATCTTTCCAACGCGCAGGCCGAAGGCCTCATCGAGCACTTCTCCACGGTTCTTGCAGACAACGGCGGCAAAGTCGTCGAGCATGAATACTGGGGCGTCAAAACGATGGCCTACAAGATCAACAAGAACCGCAAAGGCCACTATGCCCTGCTGAAAACCGACGCACCGTCGGCGGCCGTGCAGGAAATGGAACGCCTGATGCGCCTGCATGACGATGTGATGCGTATCCTGACCATCAAGGTCGATGCCCACACCGACGGCCCGTCCGTTCAGATGCAAAAGCGTGATGAGCGCGAGCGCGGCGATCGTGAAGGTGGTTTTGGTGGCGGCGAGCGTCGTGAGCGTCCCTCCTTCGGTGGGGATCGTCCCGACCGTGGCGAGCGTCCCTCCTTCGGCGGCGCCCCGCGTCGTTGATCATCAGTCTCAGGAAAGGTCCATAAACCATGGCGAACAAACCGTTTTTCCGCCGCCGCAAGGTTTGCCCCTTCTCGGGCGACAATGCTCCGGCAATCGACTACAAAGACACGCGCCTGCTGCAGCGCTATGTCTCCGAGCGTGGCAAGATCGTGCCGTCGCGCATCACCGCTGTCTCGGCCAAGAAACAACGCGAGCTGGCACAAGCCATCAAGCGCGCGCGTTTCCTCGCCCTGCTGCCCTATGCCGTGAAGTGAGGAGATAGACATGCAAGTTATCCTGCTTCAACGCGTGGCCAAGCTTGGCCAGATGGGCGAAGTCGTCAACGTCAAGGACGGCTACGCCCGCAACTTCCTCCTGCCGCAAGGCAAGGCCCTGCGCGCCAATGACTCGAACGTGAAAGCGTTTGAAGTCAAAAAGGCCCAGCTGGAAGCCACCAACCTCGAGACCCGCAAAGAGGCTGAAGCCCTTGGCGCCACCCTCGACGGTCAGGTCTATGTCGTGATCCGTTCGGCTTCCGATTCGGGCGCGCTCTACGGGTCGGTCACCACCCGCGATGCGGCTGATGCTGCAACCGCTGGCGGCATCACCGTCAACCGCGCTCAGATCACGCTTGATCGTCCGATCAAGGAACTCGGCGTTCACACGGTTTCGGCCGTGCTGCACCCCGAAGTCGTGGTTAAGTTCAAACTGAACATCGCCCGTTCGGTGGAAGAGGCCGAGCTGCAAGCTTCGGGCAAGTCGATCCAGGAACTCGCAGCCGAGGCAGAAGCCGAAGCCGATTTCGAGATCGCCAACCTCTTCGACGAAATGGGCGCAGCCCAGGGCGACGAAGACCTCGGCCGCGACTGATCTCGCTGCCTGACCAAATCAAAGCCGCGCGAGGTCAGCCTCGCGCGGTTTTTTCATGTCCGGCCCGCTCTGCGTAGGATGGGCAATAATGCCCATCCTCCCTGACAGGCGCGCCACCCAATTCCGCCGCCGCCCTGTCGCAAACCAAGCAGACCAAAGCCGCGAACCGCCCCAGCCTCTGACCATAGTCCGGAGGCCCCATGACCGATCTCGCCCCACAGCGCGCCTTTTCGCAAAACCTGCGCGCCATTGGCCTGCTCACTGCCGGAATAGCCTTGTTTTCGGTGCAAGACCTGATCCTGAAACTGCTCTCCGGCGCTTATCCGCTCTCCGAGGCCATGGTGTTCCGCAGCCTTACCGCCCTGCCGCTGATCCTGCTGCTCGTCCATTTCGACGGCGGGTTGAAAACCCTGACCACCCCCGGCATGACCCGGATGATTGGCCGCGGCTTCGTGGTCTTTGCGCCCTACACGCTCTACTACCTCGCCCTCGCCGCCCTGCCGCTTGCCACCGTCATCGCGCTGTTCTTCGCAGCGCCGCTGTTCATCACCCTGCTTTCGGTGGCGATGCTGGGTGAAAGGGTCGGGCCGCTGCGCTGGTCCGCGGTCCTCGTCGGCTTTGGCGGCGTTATCCTGATGGCGCGCCCCGGCACCGAACTTTTCGACTGGGCCGCCCTGCTCGCCGTCGCCGCCGCGGCTTGCTATGCGCTTGCGATGATCCTGGCCCGCCAGATCGGCGCGCGGGAAACCGCCGCGGCGATGGCCTTCTGGGGCAATGCGGTGTTTCTGCTTTGCGCCGGTCTGCTGTCACTGATTTTCGGCACCGGCGCCTTCGAGGGCGCGACGCACAAGAGCCTCGCCTTCCTGACCCGTGCCTGGGTCACGCCAACCCCGCAAGACCTCGCGTTGATGTGCGCCTGTGGCGTGATCGCCGCCGTGGCGCTCACTCTGCTGACCCAGGCCTACCGGCTGGGCGAGGCCAGCATCGTTGCCTCTTTCGAATATAGCTCGATGATCTGGGGCGTGCTCTACGGCTGGATGTTCTTTGCCGACTGGCCCAACCGCACCGGCTGGACCGGCATCGCAATTATCGCGGGCGCAGGTCTCTTCGTGCTCTGGCGCGAACACCGCGCCAAGGGTTAAAGCCCGCCAAACCGCTCGCGCAGTGCCGCGACATGCGCCTTGAGTGCAGGTATCCCCGCCCATTGATCCAACAGATCGCGCCAACGCAGCGGCACGAAGACCACCGCATCCCCCGCCACCATGCGGGCAAACTTGGCGATTTCCTTCTGGTGCTGCACAACCCGCGCCGGGTCCACCGGCTTGCCCGAGGCCCAGGTCTTCGGTTCGGCATAAAGATAGACCAGCACGCCCCCCAAAGCCCGCTTTTGCGCACGGGTGTGGATGCCGTAAGCCTGCTTGATCAGCCCCACCGCATCAACCGCATCGAAATCGACCTTGCCCGCCACCAGATCATCGCGCATCCGGGTATAGGCGGCCATGGTCTGGCGCCATTCGGGCCGGTCGATCAGCTCGGCAAAGCCCTGCGCCTTGCCGGGGCGGAACGGCTCATAGCGGCGGCTTTCCACCCCGATCAGCGTCGTCGAGGTCTCGATACCGACATCCAGCCAGGGCTGCCGCCCGCCCTTCCAGGGATAGCGCATCTCGGCTTCCAGCGTCACCGTCTCGACCTGGCCCGCAGGCACCCCCGGCAGGGGTGGCAAGACCAGCGGGCGGTTCAGGAACCAGCCAAAGGCATTGGCCACCAGGGCCGCCGACGATTTCGCGCTGTCGAATTTCCCCGAGCGGATCTCATGCCCCGGCGAGCGCTTCAGGCACTCCAGAATCCCGTCAACGGGCAGATCGGGCAGAAATTCCGGCATGAGGCGCACCTTTCAGGCAAAAGAAAAGGCCGCACCCGAAGGCGCGGCCTCTGATAGCATGGGCAGGAGATTACATCTCGTCCAGAGCTTCAACCAGCTTTTGCAGCTCGTCCTTGGAGATTTCCTTGTCGGTCACCTTGGCGGCTGCCACGATGTGATCGACAACCTTGTCTTCAAAGATCGGCGCGCGCAGCTGCTGCTGCATCTGCGGGTTCTTCTGCACGAACTCGAAGTACTGACGCTCTTGCCCCGGATACTGACGGGCCTGGGTCAACACGGCCTGGGTCATCTCGGCGTCCGTCACGGTCACCTCGGCCTTGCGGCCAACTTCGGCCAGCACCAGCCCCAGACGCACGCGGCGCTCGGCGAGGCTCTTGTGCTCGTCGGTCGGCTCGATGGCGCCGTGGTTATGGTCGTGCACATCGGGGTTTTCTTCGTGCCAGAGCTGGTGCGCGATCTGCGCGGCCTCGGCCTCGACCAGCGCCGGCGGCAGATCGAACTTCACCTGGCTGTCGAGCTGATCCAGCAAGGCCCGCTTCATCACAGCCCGGGCAGCGCCCTTGTATTCGGCTTCCAGACGCTCGGCGATCTGAGCCTTGAGGGCGGCGAGGTCTTCGGCGCCGAACTTCTTGGCCAGCTCGTCATCGATCTCGGCCGCGACCGGCTTCTTTGACTGCCTTGATCGTGCAAGCAAAGACCGCTTCCTTGCCGGCCAGTTGCGCCGCACCATATTCGGCCGGGAAGGTCACGGTGACCGAAACGTCGTCGTCAGCGACCGCGCCAACCAGCTGATCTTCAAAGCCCGGGATGAAGGAGTTCGAGCCCAGAACCAGCGGATAATCCTCGCCAGCGCCGCCTTCAAAGGCGACTCGCCGTCGACCGAGCCTTTGAAGTCGATCACGACCTGATCGCCGTCCTTGGCTGCCTTGCCCTTGCCGCGGGCATCGAAGCTCTGCGCGGTTTCCGCAAGGTTCTTCAGCGCTTCGTCAACCGAAGCCTCATCGGCCTTCACCGAACAGACGGTCGAGCTTGATCTTGCCCGCGTCCAGTTCCGGGATCGGCGGCAGGCATTCGTAGGTCATCTCGACCACGACGTCCTGACCTTCTTTCCAGGTCTCGCCGTCGACCATCTTGACCTCGGGCTGCATCGCCGGCCGGTCACCGGTGGTGTCGAAGTGCGACTTCATCGCGCCGTCGATGGCATCTTGCATCGCATCGCCGATCATGCGCTGACCGAACTGCTTTTTCAGGATCGCCAGCGGCACCTTGCCCTTGCGAAAGCCCTTGATTTCGACCTCGGGCTGCGCCTCGAGCAGTTTTTCCTGAACTTTCGCGTCCAGCTCGGCCGCGGTCACCGTGATGGTGTAGGCGCGCTTCAAGCCGTCTTTCAGGGTTTCGGTGACCTGCATATCTTCGTCCTTCTCATCAACTTTTGGTGCGGGTAGAGGGACTTGAACCCCCACGCCTTGCGGCGCCAGAACCTAAATCTGGTGCGTCTGCCAATTTCGCCATACCCGCCTATGTCAACAAGACACGCAGCCCCCGCCCGAAAAGCAGGGGCCACGCATCCTGAAATCCGCGCCCTTCTAACAAAGGCCCGCGGGGGAAGCGAGAGGAAAAGTGAAATCGCCCTGCCCCCAGGATTTACAGGCAATGATCACGCGGCGGCCATGGCTTTAACGCATTCTTGCCACAGTTGCGGATAAGATTTGCGCATCACGCCCGAAAGGTGCCTGCCGAAAGGATAGACCGATGAGTTTGCAGAGCCAGATCGATGCCGTCGCCACGGTCAAGGCCCTGTCCGCTCCGGCGCTGCTGCTTGGCACCAAGGTGCTGACGATGGAGGGCGAGTTTCCGGTGGAATACCTGATTCCAGGGGATCGCATCGTGACGCGCTCGGGCAGCCGCAAGCTGGTGGCGGTCAAGCCGCATCTGGTGGCCAAGCAGGCAATGATCCGCATCGTGGAAGGCGTCTTGGGCTATGAAAGCCCCGAGAGCGATCTTTGCGTCACCCCGGCACAGCCGATCCTGATCCGCGATTGGCGCGCCAGGGCGCTTTACGGCAGCGACGCCGCGATGATTCCGGCAGGCGATCTGGTCGACGGCGAGTTTATCCGCCGCGAGGTGATGTTTCAGGCCCGCGTCTTCACCCTGCACTTCGAGGAAGAGGTGGTGATCTACGCAGGCTCTTTGGAACTCAGCTGCCCGGCGATCTCGGTCTCTGCCTGAGCTTTCTGCCCGCTAAAGCCCAAGCCTGCGAAACACCCGCGGCAGCATCTCGGGCAGATCCTCGGCGATCAGCCCCGGCCCAAACTCCCGCGCGCATTCGACATGCAGCCAGGCCGCCGTGCAGGCCGCCATCAAAGGGCGCAAAGCCCCGCGCCATCAGCCCGGTGATCATCCCCGCCAGCACATCGCCGAGCCCGCCGTGGCCAGCCAGGGTGCGCTTCGCTCATAGGCAGCCGCATTGATCGCGCAGCGTCCGTCAGGCGCCGCAATCACCGTATCCGCGCCCTTGTAAAGCACCACGCACCCCGCCCGCGCCGCCGCCTCCCGCGTCGCATCCACCTTGGAATAGGCAGGGCCCTTGGTCGCGGGCGCCGCTAATTTCGCCGCCAGATCGGGGAAAAGCCGCGCAAACTCCCCCGCATGTGGCGTCAAAACGCAGCCGCCATGCAGCGCCGCAAACAAAGCCGCATCCCGCGAGATCAGGGTCAAGGCATCCGCGTCCAACACCGTAGGATGGGACTTCAGCCCATCCTGCCGCAAGACAACAGCGACCATCTCCGCCTCCCGGCGCCCCAGCCCCAGCGCGGGCCCAAGGCAAAGCGCCGAAATCCGCGCATCCCCAAGGATCTCGGCCAGCGCTTCCGCCCCCGCCACCTCGCGCAGCATGACCGCATCGAGCCGCGCCGCATTCTCCGCCATCGCGTCAGGTGGTGATCCCAAAGTGACCAACCCCGCCCCGACCCGCAAAGCCCCTCGCGCCGCCAGCCGCGCGGCCCCTGCGTGACCATGATCGCCCGAGATCACCAAAGCATGGCCATAGCTGAACTTATGCCCCGCCCCGCCCTTGCGCAGATCGACCGCCGAGACGCTGACTTCCTCGACAACTTCTTCGCCCGCGACGCGCAGCAGATCCTGCATCTCGCGCTCCAGCCCCAAAGGCACTACGGCCAACGCCCCGCCCAGCCCCATGGCAGGCTCCAGCCGATGACCAAGCTTGGCGCATTCGAAACTCACCGTCAGATCGGCAACTCCCTCGAAATAGCCGCTCTCGCTGCGAATGCGCCCCGTGTCCGCACAAAGGCCCGAAAGCAGATCCACCGCCACCAGCTTGCAGCCCGAGGCTCTGGCCATCTCCAGCAGCCCCCAGACGCCCGCTGCGATATTGCGCTGCAATCCCGTGCCGAACATCGCATCAACGCAAAGCGCCGCCGCCTGAAAATCCGCCCAGTCCAGCGCCTCGACTGGCCGCACCTTGCCGCCCCAGGCCGCCGCCATCGCCTGCGCATCCGGCGTTACCGGAGCCGCCAGCGCCGCGCAGGTCACCTGCCAGCCCCGCTGCGCCAACAGCCGCGCCACCACATAGCCATCGCCGCCATTGTTCCCCGGCCCGCACAGTACCACCGCGGTCTGCGCGGTAAACGCCATCTCGGGCCATTGCTTCAGCAGCGCCGCGACCACGCCCGCGCCGGCCCGCTCCATCAGCTCCAGCCCGGTCACCCGCCCCGAAGCCATCGCCGCCGCCTCAATCGCCCGCATCTGCGCTGCTGTCAGCAGTTCCATGGCTTCCCCCCGCGTTTTGTTCTCAAACCGCTCAAATTTTCACCA
Source organism: uncultured Alphaproteobacteria bacterium (assembly GCA_963815275.1). Classification (GTDB taxonomy): domain Bacteria; phylum Pseudomonadota; class Alphaproteobacteria; order Rhodobacterales; family Rhodobacteraceae; genus Cypionkella. The sequence continues at coordinate 13,882 of CAWFGD010000010.1, read as the reverse complement.
CAACGCCCAAAATATCACCATAGCGCCGAATTTCCTGCCGCGCTTTGCCGCAGCCTGCCCCGCATCAATTGAAGCCTGGCCTGCGAAGTGATCACTACCCCAAAGACGCAGATATCCGGGGAGTCGGCCATGAAGAAAATCGAGGCGATCATCAAGCCTTTCAAACTCGACGAGGTAAAAGAAGCCCTGCAAGAAGCCGGCATTCAGGGCCTCTCTGTCACCGAGGTCAAGGGCTTTGGCCGCCAGAAGGGCCATACCGAACTCTACCGCGGCGCTGAATATGTCGTCGACTTCCTGCCCAAGGTGAAAATCGAGGTCGTGCTGACCGATGATATGGTCGATACCGCCATCGAAGCCATCATCGCTGCCGCCCGCACCGACAAGATCGGCGACGGCAAGATCTTCGTCTCGCCCGTCGAGCAAGCCATCCGTATCCGCACCGGTGAGACCGGCGACGACGCGGTCTGAGACTGAACAACGGCGCGTCGGAGGTTCACGAGGGCGTGCCACAACGAAACCCCAATGAAAGGCAGCATGATGAGCGCAGTTGCAAAAGCTCTGAAACTGATCAAGGACGAGGAAATCGAATATCTCGATGTCCGCTTCACCGACCCCAAGGGGAAGCTTCAGCACGTCACGCTGATCTGCGACCTGGTCGATGAAGACTTCTTTGAAGAAGGCTTCATGTTCGATGGCTCTTCCATCGCAGGCTGGAAGTCGATCGACCAATCCGACATGAAACTGATGCCGGATGCCTCCTCGGTCTATATGGACCCCTTCTACGCCGAGAAGACCCTCTGCGTGCATTGCGATGTGGTCGAGCCCGACACCGGCGAAGCCTATGACCGCTGCCCGCGCCAGATCGCCAAAAAGGCCGAGGCTTACCTGAAGTCCTCTGGCATCGGCGATACCGCCTACTTCGGTCCCGAAGCTGAATTCTTCATCTTTGACGACGTGCGTTACTCGGTCACGCCGCAAAAAGTCGCCTACCAGATCGACGCCGAAGCGGCTGCCTGGAACACCGATGCGGCCACCGAAGGCGGCAACTACGGTCACCGCGCTGGCCACAAGGGCGGCTACTTCCCGGTGAACCCGGTTGACGAAGCTCAGGATCTGCGCGGCGAGATGCTTTCGACCATGAAGCGTATCGGCATCAAGGTCGACAAGCACCACCACGAAGTGGCGACCTGCCAGCACGAACTCGGCATGATCTTCGGCGGGCTGGTCGAGCAGGCCGACAACATCCAGAAATACAAGTATGTCATCCACAACGTGGCGCATGCCTACGGCAAGACCGTCACCTTCATGCCCAAGCCCATGAAGGGCGACAACGGCTCGGGGATGCACGTCAACATGTCGATCTGGAAAGACGGCAAGCCGTTGTTTGCCGGCGACAAATACGCTGACCTCAGCCAAGAGGCGCTGTATTTCATCGGCGGCATCCTCAAGCACGCCAAGGCGCTGAACGCGCTGACCAACCCTTCGACCAACAGCTACAAACGTCTGATCCCCGGCTTCGAAGCTCCGGTTCTGCGCGCCTATTCCGCCCGCAACCGCTCGGGCTGCGTGCGTATTCCGTGGACCGAATCGCCGAAAGCCAAGCGCGTCGAGGCCCGCTTCCCCGATCCGGCGGCCAACCCCTATCTGGCCTTCGCGGCCCTGTTGATGGCTGGCCTTGACGGCATCAACAACAAGATCGATCCGGGTCCGGCTTCGGACAAGGACCTCTACGATCTGCCGCCGGAAGAACTGGCAGCCATCCCGACCGTCTGCGGTTCCTTGCGCGAAGCGCTGGAAGAGCTGACCAAGGACATGGACTTCCTGCTTGTCGGCGACGTCTTCACCCGCGACCAGCTGGAAGCCTATATCGGCTTGAAGTGGGAAGAGGTTTACGCCTACGAGCACACGCCGCATCCGATCGAATATCAGATGTACTATTCCTGCTAAGCGCAGCGATAGCGTCGGAACCTTCAGAAAAGCCGCCTTCGGGCGGCTTTTTTATTGCCTGCAGCCTGACCCGCAAGTCACTGGAAATAGTTAACATCTTATTTTGGTCACAAAGAAACCCACATGACGCCCGATTACTTTGACAGCGTTTAAGGCAACCTAAAATTGGAGGGTGGCCATGGAAACCTCGAACATTCAGACCACAACCATCGCGGAACTGGTCTTTGCCGATAGCTGCGAAACAAACTTCGCCCGGCTGGTCGCGGATCTGGCCCGACTGCTTGCGCGCTTTCCCCGCGTGCCGCGTCGCCTGAAATGGGACAGCGATACCGCGATCACCTATGATCTGCCCGGCACCCGCATCACGCTGGCGCTCTGCGATCTGCCCAATCAGCAAGCAGGCTCGATCCTCTGCCTCTCGGTCGGACCCTGCAGCGAAAGATTCCCGCCGCTGTCACACAGCGTCAAACTTCTCGATGCCTCGCGCCACGCAGCGCTCTGCTCTCGCATGGCCGAAAATCTGATCGCCAGATTGTCGCCGGACATGGTGTTCTGGCGCGAAACCACGCAAGACATCGAGGCCGAAGATCTGGAAACTCTGGTTGCAGCCCAGCCCGCACCGCCGCAACCGACCGCCAAGGCCCGCGCCAGCTTTGCGCCGCTGGAGGATGCAACGGTCAGCGATCTGATCACCCGCGGTTTCGGCTCGCCGGCGGCACAGGCCCGGCTCAAGCAGCGCAACAGCAAGACCGGCCTCGCCGCCCTGCGTGAATCGCTCTACCAATAGGCCTAATCGCCGCGCAGCTTGCCCGCGGCGATCAGACCCGCCCGCGCCTCGGGCGACAGGCTCTCCAGCGTCACCAGATAGGTATGGATGGTGAACACCACCGCGCCGGTTTCGGGCAAGCGCAGCAAGACCTGCCGTTCCGATCGCAGATACCGCCCGGCGCGGCGCACCTCATGCAGATCCTTCTCGCTGCGCGGATGAAACAGATCCGCCTCGGCATAGACATTGTAATTCATCCGCCACAGCGGCTGTTCGGGCCGGATTGGGGAGCGTCGGAGCCGACCGTCCGCGGCGGTACCTCGAACCCCTACACGCTCCGCAAGAGCCTGCGGATGCAGGAGATCGCCGCCGTCAATCGCCTGCCCTCGATCGGCTTCGTCGAGTCGGGCGGCGCCGACCTTCCACGCCAGAAGGAGATCTTCATCCCCGGCGGCGCGACCTTCCGCAACCTGACCCAGAAGTCCGCCGCGGGGATTCCCACCGTCGCCCTGGTCTGCGGCAACTCGACCGCCGGTGGCGCCTACCTGCCGGGAATGTCCGACTACGTCGTGATGGTCCGCGAGCAGGCGCTCGTCTTCCTCGGCGGTCCGCCGTTGGTGAAGATGGCGACCGGCGAGGAGGCGGATGAGGAGGAGCTCGGCGGCGCCGAGATGCACTCGCGGGTCTCCGGCGTCTCGGAGTTCGTCGCCAACGACGAGCTCGATCTCTGCAGGATCGGGCGAGAGATCGTCCGCAACCTGAACTGGCGCAAGCTTGGCCCGGAGCCGCGCGGGACCGGCGCCGCGCCACTCCACGACGCGGAGGAGCTGCTCGGGATCGCCTCCCACGACCTGCGGATCCCGTTCGACGCTCGCGAGGTGATCGCCCGCATCGTCGACGGCTCACGCTTCGACGAGTTCAAGCCCGGATACGGCAACCAGCTGGTCACGGGCTGGGCCGAGTTGCACGGCTACCCGATCGCGATCCTCGCCAACAACGGCGTGCTCTTCAACGAGGACGCCGAGAAGGCGGCCCACTTCATCCAGCTCGCGGACCAGGTGGACACGCCGCTTCTGTTCATGCAGAACACGTCCGGCTACATCGTCGGCACCGAATACGAGCAGCGCGGGATCGTCAAGGCCGGCGCGAAGATGATCAACGCCGTCGCCAACGCCGGCGTCCCGAAGCTGACCCTGATGATGGGCGGCTCCTACGGGGCCGGCAACTACGGGATGTGCGGTCGCAGCTTCGAGCCTCGGTTCATCTTCGCCTGGCCCAACTACAAGACCGCGGTGATGGGCCCCAAGCAGCTCGCCGGGGTGATGGAGATCGTCGCCCGGGGCAAGGCGGCGCGGGCCGGTGAGGAGATCGACGAGCAGGGACTGGCGGCTGTAACGAGCGCTGTCGAGGAGCAGATCGAGGCGGAGTCGGACGCGTTCGTCTCCTCCGGTGAGCTCTGGGACGACGCGATGATCGATCCGCGCGACAGCCGGACAGCGCTCGGGGTCGCGCTCTCGGCCTGCCACAGCAACGAGGTCGCCGGCTCCCGCCGGTTCGGCGTCTTCCGGATGTAGGGATCAGATGACTGTTCCGACCACTGCAGAGCGGGCGAGCGACGGTTGATCGCTTGACCGCTCCCCGGCCGATAACGAAGGTGCTGGTCGCCAACCGCGGCGAGATCGCGAGGCGCGTGTTCGCCGGATGCCGCGGGATGGGCATCGCGACCGCCGCCGTCTACTCCGAGGCCGACGCCGAGGCGCCGTTCGTAGCCGATGCGGATGAGGCGGTTGCGCTCGGCGGCATCACGGCGGCGGAGTCCTATCTGAACGCCGATGCGGTGATCGCCGCCGCCGAGGCGGTCGGGGCCGACGCGATTCATCCCGGCTACGGCTTCCTCGCCGAGAACGCGTCCTTCGCCCGCGCCGTCGATGCCGCCGGGCTCGTCTGGATCGGGCCCGGCGCCGGCGGCGATCGAGGCGATGGGCTCCAAGGTCCGGGCGCGGGAGATGATGACCGAGGCCGGGGTGCCGGTGGTGCCGGGCAGCGCGAGCTCGGCGATCGGGCCGACATCGCCGCCGAGGCGAGCCCGGATCGGCTACCCGCTGCTGGTCAAGGCCTCCGCCGGCGGCGGCGGCAAGGGCATGCGCATCGTCGCGCGACCCGGCCGAGCTGGAGGCGGCCGTCGAGGCGGCGCGGCGCGAGGCCGCCGGCCGCCTTCGGCGACGACACGCGTCTTTCTCGAGCGGCTGCTCGAGCGAGCCGCGGCACGTCGAGATCCAGGTCCTTGCTGACGCCCACGGCGACACGCGTCAGCCTCGGCGAGCGCGAGTGCTCGATCCAGCGTCGCCACCAGAAGATGATCGAGGAGGCGCCCTCGCCCGTCGTCGATCGCGAGCTGCGCGACCGGATGGGCGGAGGCCGCGGTCGCGGCCGCCGAAGCTGTCGGCTACGTCGGCGCCGGCACGGTCGAGTTCCTGCTCGCGCGGGACGGCGAGTTCTTCTTCCTCGAGATGAACACGCGCCTCCAGGTCGAGCACCCGGTCACCGAGATGGTCACCGGCCTCGACCTCGTCCGCCTGCAGCTGCGCGTCGCGGTCGGCGCCGAGCTGCCGCCCGCGGCGCGCCTGGCCGAGCCGCTCGGCCACGCGATCGAGGTCCGCCTCTACGCCGAGGATGTGGCGGCCGGCTTCCTGCCTCAGGCCGGAACCGTGGACGGCTTCTCGTTCGATCGCGATGCGCCGGGCGGGCGAGTGGCCGAGTTCGCGGTCGCCGACCCGGTCCGGGGGGTGGCGTCGCTTCGGGTCGATTCCGGCGTCCGCCCCGGGACCGTGGTCTCTCCGCACTACGACCCGATGCTGGCCAAGGTGATCGCCTGGGCCCCGACCCGGATTGAGGCCGCCGGTCTGCTGGCGACCGCGGTGGCCGGCGCCGAGCTGACCGGACTGACCAGCAACCGCGATCTGCTCGTCCGCGTGCTCCGCCACCCGGACTTCCTGCGCGGCGAGACCGACACCGGCTTCCTCGATCGGCACGACGGACTCGACGAGCCGCTGCTCGACGCCGAGGGCGAGCGACTTCACGCCGCCGCCGCGGCGCTCGCCGCGATCGAGTCGATCGCAGCCGGGCCGCTCGGCTTCGCGCCCCCCGGATGGCGCAACAACCGCTCGGCACCGCAGCGACGGGTATTCGTCGGCGCCGGCGGCGAGCTCGGCGTCGAGTACGAGATCCGTCGCGGCGGTCTGGAGATCGCGGTCAACGGCGCCCCGCTCCGGGCCCCGGTCCTGCACGGCTCGATCGGGACAGCCGCCGGCCGCCGGTCGATCGACCTCGAGGCCGCCGGGGTTCGGCGCCGCTACGAGGTCGACGGGCGCAGCGACGGCACGGTCCTGCACATCTCGAGCCCACTCGGCCACTCGACCCTGCGAGAGGTGCCCCGCTATCCGTCAGTCGCCGAGGGCGAGGCCGAGGGTGCGCTGGTTGCCCCGATGCCCGGCAAGGTGATCCGGGTCGCGGTCGATCAGGGTGCCGAGCTCGGCGCCGGCGACCTCGTCGCGGTGCTCGAGGCGATGAAGATGGAGCATGAGCTGGTTGCCACGGTTGCCGGCACGCTCACCGAGCTGCGAGTGGCCGAGGGCGATCAGGTTGAGTCGGGCGCGATCCTCGGTGTGATCGACGGCCACGCGTAGGACGGCCCGACGGTTTCACCGGTACTCTGTACTTACGAACTTCGATTTCGGTATATTGGTCAGCCGGGGGCGGTGTTTGCTCCCCTTTACCCGCCCCCACCCTTGAGACGGCCGCCTCCGGGCGGCCGTCTCAGTTAACCGGGCAACTCGACGGCCACCGCAGCCCACAGGTAGATCGCGGCCAGCGTCCGGTGCGGACGCCAGCGCTCCGCGATCGCTGTTGCCTCCTGCGGGGTAGGCGTCGCCTCCAGCCGATGGGCGATCCGGATCCCGTTTCGGAGCCCGAGATCGCCGCCGCTGAAGACGTCCTCGCGGCCGAGAGTGGAACATCAGGAACATCTCGGCGCTCCAGCGCCCGAGGCCCCGGAGGCGGACCAGCTCCTCGATCACGATCTCATCGTCGGCATCGGCGAGCGCCTCGGTCGCGAGCTCGCCGGCGGCGATTGCTGCGCCGAGCCCGGAGATGTAGGAGGCCTTGCGGCCGCTGAGGCCGCAATTCTCGCAGGCGCTGCTCGCCGTCCCGCGCCTCCGGCGCAGTCGGCGGCCGGCCCCCGAACTCGTCGCAGACGCGGGCCCAGATCGTCCGCGCGGCGCTCGTCGAGACCTGCTGGCCGGTGATGATCCGCGCCAGCGCGACGAACGGGTCCTCGGTCCCGCTCCGTCGAGCATCGAGCGACCGCGGGCCGAGCCGGTCGATCAGGGCTGCCATCGCCGGATCGCGCTGGGCCAGGGCCCTGGCCTCGTCGCTCAGCGCCCCTGCCATCTCGGCTCCCGCTTCTCGGCGAAGGCCGCGATCCCCTCACGGAAGTCCGCGGACGAGAAGCAGGCGCGGCGGAGCTCGATCAGCTCCTGCTCCTGCCTCGGGCTCAACCGCGGGAATCGCAACAGCGTCTCGATCGCCCGCTTGTTGCCGGTCATCGACAGCGGCGCGTTGGCCGCGATCGCCGCCGCGAGCTCGAGCGAAACGCCCTCGATCTCGACCGCCGGGTGCACCTCGTGCACGAGCCCGATCTGCTCGGCGCGGATGCCGCCCAGGTTGCGCCCGGTGAGGAACAGCTCCCGGGTGCGCGCTGCGCCGACCGTCTCGATGAAGCGCTCGAGCCCGGTGTGCCCGTAGACCAGCCCGAGCCTTGCCGGCGGCATCCCCAGCTTCGCCTCGGCCGCGCAGATCCGGAGGTCGCAGCGAATCGCGAGCTCGAGGCCGCCGCCGAGGCAATGCCCGTTGATCGCCGCCACCACGGGGTAAGGATGGGCGCTGACCGCCTCCATCGCGGCGGTGAACGGATGTGCGACGAGCGCCTCGGCGTCCCGCTCGAAGCTCTGGTCGGCGATTCCTCCGATGTCGTAGCCGGCGGAGAACGCGTCGCCCTCCCCGGTGATCACTACGCAACGCACGTCGATGCCGTGGTCGAGCTTTGGCAGCGCCTCCGCGATCGCGTCGAGGACGGCATGCGAGAGGGGGTTGCGCTTGCCGGCGTTGGTGAGCGTCAGGCGGGCGACGGCGTCGCGGGGGAAGTCAAGCCGCAACTCGCCCGGCACGAGCTCGGTCGGTGTGTCTCGGGCCACGCGGCAAGGCTAGTGCAACACCCAATTGCCGATGCGGCGCCGGGGCGGCCCATGGGCTCCCCGGAGCGCGGGGCCAAAACGGCGAACAGGCTGAGGCAAGGCGTGTAATCTCGACAGCGAGAGGAATCGACCAGGAGGCACGCGTGGAGCCCACAGCAGCGACTGAGACGACCGCCCAGACCAACGGCAAGCCGAGCGGCAAGACCGTCGAGGTCCACAACCCCGCGACCGGCGAGCTGGTCGCCACGGTCGCCGCGCTCGGCCCCGAGGAGGTCACCGCGGCAGTCGATCGCGCGCGGATCGCCCAGCCCGGATGGGCGGCGCTTGGGTTTGACGGCCGCGGCCGGATTCTGCGACGGATGCAGAAGTGGACCCTCGACAACGCCGACCGGATCATCGAGACGATCGTCCAGGAGAACGGCAAGACCTACGAGGACGCGCAGCTCGCCGAGGTCTCCTACGCGGCGGCCGCCTTCGGCTTCTGGGCGAAGAACGCGCCCAAGTACCTGGCGGACGAGAAGGTTCGATCGGGCTCACCGTTCGTGCTCGGTCGCAAGCTCGCGGTGCGCTACGCGCCGATCGGCGTCGTCGGCGTGATCGGTCCCTGGAACTACCCGCTGACCAACAGCTTCGGGGACTGCATTCCGGCGCTTGCAGCCGGGAACTCGGTCGTCCTGAAGCCGGCGACGCTGACCCCGATGACCTCGCTGCTGATGCGCGAGGGCCTGCTCGAGTGCGGTGTTCCCGAGGACGTCTTCCAGGTCGCCGTCGGCGAGGGCTCGGCGATCGGCAACGCGCTGATCGACGCGGTCGACTTCATCATGTTCACCGGCTCGACCGAGGTCGGCCGCAAGGTGATGACCCGTGCCGGGGAGACGCTGACCCCGGTTGCGATGGAGCTCGGCGGCAAGGACCCGATGATCGTGCTCCGCGACGCGAACCTCGAGCGCGCCGCCAACGCCGCCGTCCACTACTCGATGCAGAACGGTGGCCAGACCTGTATCTCGATCGAGCGCGTCTACGTCGAGGAGCCCGTCTACGACGAGTTCGTCGGCAAGGTGACGGAGAAGATGCGCGCCCTGCGCCACGGCGTCCCCGGCGGGCCGGCCAGCACCGACGTCGGCGCGATTCCTGCGGCCCGCTGATCTGCGGCCGAGCAATCGTAGCTAGTCGTCACGTGACTATTCTTTCATCACTTCGTCACGTGTTCCGACGCCTGTGACGTGCGCGCCGGTCAGGGCGCCGGTCAGGGCGCCGGCGCACCGAGCACCGCGCTGGTAGCCCGGTCCTTGCCGTTGAGGTCCCGGTGGGTCGTCACGTCGGTCCAGAGCCCCATGCGGTCCAGCATCGCGGCGATCCAGCCGGACTGGACCTCGGCGTGCTCCATCACGAAGAACCCGCCGGGGGCCAGCAGCCGGGCGGCAGAGGCGGCGGCCGCCGTCGGAAGTTCCATCCCGTCTGCTCCCCCGCCGTACAGCGCCTCCGGCGGATCATGCAGTGCTACTTCAGGTTCGTTCGGAATGGCCTCGGCCGGGATGTACGGCGGATTGGAGACCACCACGTCGAAGCTGCCGTTGTGTTCCGGGAGTGCATCACGGAGGTCGCCGCGGACCAGGGCCACGCCGAGCGGGAGCAGGTTCTTCGCCGCCCAGGCGTGGGCAAATTCGCTGAACTCCACGGCATGGACCTCCGCGCCGGGCAGCTCGTGCGCGATCGAACCGGCGATTGCACCGGAGCCGGTGCCCAGGTCCACCACTTTGGGGTGCTTCATCCCTTGCAGGCGGTCGATTACCAGCTGCACCACGGACTCGGTTTCCGGCCGGGGAATGAAGACGCCGGGACCCACCGCGAGTTCGAGGTAGCGGAAATGCGCGACGCCGGTGATGTGCTGCAGCGGGATCCGCCGCGCGCGTTCGGCGACGAGTTCGGCATAGCCCTCCGGCGCGGGGGCATCGCCGAGCATGAGGGCCCGGAGCCGGCCGAGGCCCACACCGAGCAGGTGCTCGGCAAGGAGTTCGGCGTCAACCCGCGGGCTCGGGACGCCGGCGGCCGCAAGGACCGCCGCCGCGTCCCGGACGGCCTCGGCAAGACCTGCTGCGGGTCCCGTCATGATCGCTCCGTCGTGATCGCTCCGTCACGGCTACGCATAGTCCCGGGGACTATTCGCCGATGGCGTCCAGGCGGGCCTGTTCGTCCATCTCGATCGCCGACTGGATCACCGGCTCCAGGTCACCGTTCATGACCTGGTCCAGGTTATAGGCCTTGTATCCGGTGCGGTGGTCCGCAATACGGTTTTCCGGGTAGTTGTAGGTGCGGATGCGCTCGGACCGGTCCATCGTGCGGATCTGCGACTTGCGCTGCGCCGAGTTCTCGGCGTCGATCTGCTCCTGCTGGTGGGCAAGGATGCGGGCGCGCAGCACACGCATGCCCGCTTCGCGGTTCTGCAGCTGCGACTTCTCATTCTGCATCGCCACCACAATGCCGGTGGGCAAGTGGGTGATGCGCACGGCAGAGTCGGTCGTGTTCACGGACTGTCCGCCGGGACCCGAGGAGCGGTAGACGTCAATCTTCAGGTCGTTCTGGTTGATGTCGAGCTCTTCGGGCTCATCCACTTCGGGCAGCACAAGCACACCGGCGGCCGATGTGTGGATGCGGCCCTGGGACTCGGTGACTGGCACGCGCTGCACACGGTGCACGCCGCCTTCGAACTTGAGCCGGGCATAGACACCTTCGGCGGGGTCGTTGGAGCTGCCCTTCACTGCCATCTGGACGTCTTTGTAGCCGCCCAGGTCCGATTCGGTGGCAGAGATCAGTTCAGTCTTCCAGCCGCGGGACTCGGCGTAGCGGCTGTACATCCGCAGCAGGTCGGCGGCGAACAGGGCCGCTTCGTCGCCGCCTTCACCGCCCTTGACCTCGAGGATCACGTTGCGGGCGTCGTCCGGGTCCCGCGGGATCAGCAGCCGGCGAAGCCGCGCCGCCGTGGCTTCAAGGGCCGCCTCGAGCTCGGGGACTTCAGCGGCGAACTCCGGGTCCTCGGCCGCCATTTCCTTGGCCGCGGACAGGTCATCCTGGATGGCGTGCCACTTGTGGTACGCCTCGACGATGCCGTTCAGCTCGGCCGAACGCCGTCCCAGCTTCCGGGCCAGCCGCTGGTCGGCGTATACAGCAGGATCCCCAAGCTGGGCCTGGATCGCATCGTGCTCATCCAGCAGGCCCTGTACGGACTCAAACATTTCAAACCTCTTTCGACTTTTACAAGTCTAGTTACGGCGGCACGATCGGTTAAACCAACAACCGCTCGAAAGATTGGCGGCCAGGGAGTGGCTTCGGGCCTGCCGGAGCCGGGTGGCTGACGATCGCAGATCGTCTGCCACCCGGCGTAGGGGCGGGGCCGCCAATTTTCGAGCGGTTACGCGACGCTATTTGTCGTTATCGGACTTCGCGCCGAGCGTCGTCTTCTGTACCTGCATCAGGAACTCGACGTTGCTCTGCGTCTCCCGGATCTTGTTCGTCAGCAGCTCAAGGCTCTGCTGCGTTTCGAGTCCGGACAGGACGCGGCGCAGCTTCCACATGATCTTGACTTCCTCGGGCGAAAGCAGGTTTTCCTCGCGGCGGGTACCGGACGCGTTGACGTCCACCGCCGGGAAGATGCGCTTGTCCGCGAGCTGGCGGGAGAGGCGCAGTTCCATGTTGCCGGTGCCCTTGAACTCTTCGAAGATGACCTCGTCCATCTTGGAGCCGGTCTCGACGAGCGCGGTGGCCAGGATGGTCAGCGAACCGCCGTTTTCGATGTTGCGGGCGGCGCCGAAGAAGCGCTTCGGCGGGTAGAGGGCTGCGGAATCGACGCCACCGGAGAGAATACGGCCGGATGCCGGGGCCGCCAGGTTGTAGGCCCGGCCCAGGCGCGTCATGGAGTCCAGCAGGACCACTACGTCCATGCCCATTTCCACAAGACGCTTGGCGCGCTCGATGGAGAGTTCGGCCACCGTGGTGTGGTCGTCGGCGGGACGGTCGAAGGTGGAGGCAATGACCTCGCCCTTGACGGTGCGCTGCATGTCCGTGACTTCTTCGGGACGTTCGTCAACGAGCACCATCATGAGGTGGACCTCAGGATTGTTCGTGGTGATGGCGTTGGCGATGGACTGCAGGATGAGCGTCTTGCCGGCCTTAGGCGGTGAAACGATCAGGCCGCGCTGGCCCTTGCCGATCGGGGCGACCAGATCGATGACGCGGGGGCCGATCTTCTTGGGGTCCGTCTCGAGGCGCAGGCGCTCCGAGGGGTACAACGGCACGAGCTTCGCAAATTCAACCCGGTCCTTGAGTTCCTCAGGGGTCTTGCCGTTGACCGAGGTGACCCGGACCAGGGCGTTGAACTTCTGGCGTGCTGACTGCTGGCTGCGGTCTTCGCCTTCGCGCGGTGCGCGGATGGCACCGACGACGGCGTCGCCCTTGCGCAGGTTGTACTTCTTGACCTGGGCGAGGGAGACATACACGTCATTCGGGCCCGGCAGGTAACCGGAGGTGCGGATGAACGCGTAGTTCTCCAGCACGTCCAGGATGCCGGCGACGGGCAGCAGCACGTCGTCGTCGGTGACCTCGACGTCGTCGAAGTCAGGGCCCTGGACGCGGCCGCGGCGGCGGTCGTTGCGGTCGCGGAAGCTGGAGTTGCGATCACTGCGGTCGTTGCGTGAGTTGTCGCGGTTGTCCTGGCTGCCGGACCGGTCGTTGCGGTCGTTGCGGTCGCGGCGGTTCCGGCGGTTGCGGCGGCTGCCGCCATCGCTGTCCTCGTTATCGCGGGAGTTGTCGCGGTTGCCATCGCGGCTGTTGTCGCGGTTGCCCTCGCGGCTATCGGCGGTATCGCGGCCACCACGGTTGCGGGTGTTCTCGCGGCGCTGGCCGTCGTCGCTGCCCTGTTCGGTCCGCTTGTCCTGGCGCTGCTCGCTGCCCTGTTCGGTCCGCTTGTCCTGGCGCTGCTCGCCGCGCTGGTCGGCGCCCTGTTCGGCGCGCTGTTCGGTGCGCTGTTCAGCTGCGGGCTGTTCGGCCGGCGCCTCGGTGGTGTCGGAAGCCTGGCCGGACTGGGCGGCAGCTTCGCCGCGACGGCGGTTGCGGGTCCGCGGCTGACGGCGTTCGCCGGTCTCGGCCGGGGCGGCCTCGGGGGCGGCTTCCGCGGCAGGCGCTGCCTCCTGGGCGGCGGCCGGTGCTTCGGCGGCGGCGCTGACGACGCCGTCGCTGCCGGCGCGGCGGCTGCGTCCACGGGTCCGGGAGCGCGGGTTTTCCGTTGCCGGAGCTTCAGCCTCGGCGGCGGGCGCGGCGGCCGCCGGAGCGGCGCCGTTCTCGGCCGTTTTTGCAGCGCTGCGGGCCGGGGCCTTGCTGACCGGGGTGCCCGCGCGGTGGGCGGAAATGGCCGAAACCAGATCACCCTTGCGCATACGGGATCCGCCGGAAATACCCAACTGGCTGGCAAGAGCCTGGAGCTGGGCGAGCTTGAGGCCTGCGAGGCCACTGCTCTTTACGGGTGCTTCCGATGACGATCCGGCAGCAGAAGATGTGTCCACAGCTGAAGACAGCTCAGTGGTTTCGGTCACGAAGGATCCTTCCCCCTCGACGGCGTCCAGACTGGGAGCTGGACGCGATGATTTGATCTGCGCTGCAGTTCAGATCTGCAGCCGCGATTGTCGGTCATGCCGGACGGATGTTGGCCAGCAGGACCGGGTATTGCGTCACCTTGCACGTTCCAAATCACGTGGAACGGCGGGCCAAGACGTAGGGAGTGCAGAGCAGCTCTGCAAAGTCCTGCGTCAGACCGATTGCAGGTGTCACCGGAGAATATTGCGCAATGTAGAGAAGACACAGTGAAGACGAGACGCGTCAAAAGATGAGAAAGGCTACAGGGCCAACATCACGGTCTTATGAACAG
>CAWFGD010000009.1:0-352661 GCA_963815275.1 uncultured Alphaproteobacteria bacterium | reverse complement strand
ATGCTTACGCTTCGCAACCGATCACTGCCCCGTCCAAGTGTGCTTGCCAAGCTTCCATCATCACTCTCCGGCGCTCAACCGCACTCCCCCGGTAGTAGGCCCTTTCGACAGCGCCCATTTGGTGGGCTAACTGCTCTTCAATCAGTTCACGCGGAAATTCGGTGCTTGTCATAGCCCAGCTCTTAAATGTGGCGCGCATCCCGTGTGCAGTAAACTCCCCATAATGCATTCGCTTCATGTCAGCATAACACTTGCCATTTCGCTAAGTGCCTTGTCCGACTTTGATCCGGAGAAAACATAGTCCGAAGCCTCGGGGACGCTCGGCTGTAGCGACCGCGCCACCTGAAGGATTTCCACCATGCGGGAAGTCGAGTGGCACCTCATGACTGCGACGCATTTTCATACGCTCCTTCGGAATGACCATACTGACTTTTCCAGATCAATTTCGTCAGACCAAACCGCAAATCTGGCTTCGCCGGTCCGACAAGCCGCCGGAAGAATTATGAATTCAAGCATAGACCTGTGACACCGCTTCAGCCTGTCGACTCCGCAACTCCGCGACAAATGCGGCGATCTGATCGTGGGGGATGCTTCCGCATGGTGGCCCCGCGCCATATCTTTGGGTCGAGTTAAGGTAGCATCGAATTGTCGCCATGCGGCGGGATTGTCACCTTTGTACGCATCATTCTGCGTGGCATGCGCGAATAATCGTTCGATCCGTTCGCGACTGCGGGATGCGCTGATATATTTGGTTGTCCAAATCGGCTGCAGAACTGCGAGGACGTCTTTGCGGCTGATTTCACTTAGCTTTTTTAACCCCCAAAATGGCTGCATGAGTTTTGAATGTAGCCTGCCATTGTTGGATGTGAGCTGAGTTTGCGAACCCAGGAAGAACTGACGGCAGGAAAACTTTGTCGGCGTAGTCTCCAAAAGTCATCGCACATGACTCCTCCATCGCCGCTTCATCCGCCAATTTGTTCTCGACAATTGCCTCCTCCGCCGCACGGATTGGATCAACCCCGACGGCCACCATTTCGCGCGCCTGGGTCGCCTCTGCCGAGCCGCGATTGCTAAAGTTATCCCCTTTGGCCCAAATGTCCCAAGCCCCATTTCGCGTTGAGGTTGACCCTTTAGCTTGAAACGTAGAACCCAGCGACCAGTGCCCGACTCCGACACCCGAAGGTGGAGCCCGCCACCGTCATTTAAAGTAACTTTTGGTTTAGCAGCCGAGACTTCCTTAGCCGCGGTTAATAAATTTAGCCCTCGCGCCATCGGGTGCCCCTCATCATGCAGGCCACGCAGCCTGGATCTGCCCCTGATCTGCCCCTAAATTTTAGGGGCTGTCAAGGGTCGTTGCCGGACCGTCTCGGGACTAACTCATCTTAGGATGACCCATTGTTTTTATTTAACTATTTTTGATATGTGAGACCTCATGAACCCTTATGGAGTATTAGTTAGGCGTTCTGTCTCTCCGCCACTAGCTATTTAATTATATTAGTTTTTCAATGCCTTGGTGCTAAACATATAATGTCAGCCCCCTCCCTGTCCCCCGCAGTGTTTCAGCCCAATCTCGAATTTATTCGAAGCTGAGTGCCCCTTGCACTGCCAAATAAAGCCGCCGCCATTCCACATTGTCCGTGCAGGAATTTTTCTTGTTCCCCGCCCCGTTCCAGGTTCTAAGGGCTGCTCCTTGCACCTCGCGCTGACTTATTCCAGCGCCCTGAGCATTGAAGGCGCACGAACGGTCCCGGTATCTAGCGTTGACTGTGTTTCTACTGACGCAATCGGCCGAGGCTGTGTGGAGACACCAAGATATGGTATGCTTCCTAAGATAAAGGGCTGCATCTATGTCAGGTTCCATTGAAGGGGTTGGCCGGGATCAGGTCACGCTTTTTCCGGAACGTCTCGAGGACTGGATTGGCGAAGATCATCTGGTTCAGGTGGTGGATCTGTTTGTCGATCAACTCGATCTGGCGGACCTTGGCTTCAAGCGCGTGGCCATGCGCGGACTGGGCGGCCGGGATATCATCCGGCAGTTCTGTTGAAACTGTTCATCAATTGCTACCTCAATCGGCTCCTGTCCCGCCGCAGGCTGGAGCATGAGGCGGGGCGCAATGTCGAGGTGATGTGGCTGATCGGGCGACTGGTACCCGATCACAAGACGATTGCAGATTTCAGGCGCGTTAACGGGGTCGCCATCCGCAAGACCTGTGCGCAATTTGTGGAACTATGCCGCCGGATATCCGACACGCGACGCCGCAAGGCAGGATGTCTTCGAATACATCGAGATGTTCTACAATCCCAAACGCAAACACTCGAACAACGGCATGCTGTCGCCCGTTGACTTTGAAACCAGACCGCAGAAACTGACCAAGGCAGGTGTCTAGGAAACTAGGGGCACCTCAAACCAAAGTCAAATCAATGGGTCCTGACCCTAGGCCGATGGCACGAGGCGCTCCGAGAAAAGCTGTAAAACCATGAACCAATGTCTCGCTGGACCGCCGACAATACTGTCAGCTACAAGTCAGCCTGGCGCGCCATTGGATCAATCTTTCCAGCCGCTTGAACCGCTAAAATTGAGCAAGACCACGAGTGTTGGAATCAAGAATATCACGCGGGCGCCATAGCGATATGCCGGTTCGGATACGCCGCCACATACAAGCGCATTGGCGAGAATTCCTGCGACAACGAGGCCTGTGAAAATCCATAGCTCCTTTCTATGACGGCGCGCCTTCAGAAGGATCCAGACGATCGCGAGCACCGACACTCCGTACAACGCCGCATGCAGTCGGGCGAGCGGCACCATCCATCTGTCTGGATTTGTCACGAGGCGACCGTTCCGCAAATTTGTGGCAGCACGGCCGTACTGATTGTCCAGTTCTGCCAAGAGCCCCGCGTCGGGAACCGTCATGTCGATGCGAAAGTAGGACAGCTGTACGGCCGTGTTTCGGGCGAGTGCCCCGATGACCGCGAGGGGAGCGACGCGGACGACATTCAGCACGAATTCGGGCTGTTCGTGCGAAATTGCCTGCTGGTGCTGATCGGAGAGACGCTTATAGGACCCGGTCTCCTCACTGGTCGAAAATAGGATGCTTGGCGCGTCGAGCTTCGCCGTATCTTCGCCTGCGGACAACTCGTCATAGAGTGCGCAGGTCGCAAGTTCCGGGTCAGGGCAATGAGACGCAAGATAGGTCATGCCCGGGCCATCGACGATCAGGCGCGCGGTCATGAAGGGCAAATAGCGCGTCTCTTTCTTCTCGAAATACTCGACGGCGGCAGCGTATAGGAATTTTTCCGCAACGCCGACGCCCACAAGCAGCCCGATCAGACCGACCGAGATCCAGAGACGTCGCCGCGCCATCACCGGTGAGGCCAAGAGACCAACAGGCAGCATTACGGCGGCGATCAGCAGATGCGAGGGGTGCGCGACGACCGCGGCGAGAACCAGCATACCGCTTGCCAGCAGTTCGCCTCGGGACATCTGGGGAAAGTAGGTGAAGATGAGCGCGAGCATGAGGATCATCACTGGCGCCAGGATGTCGGGCATCAGGTAGGCGACATAAAACGGCAGTGCTCCGAGACAGGCCGCAAGAAGAGCGAGCGAGGCGAGCCGCAACGCCGGCAGCATGTGCGGCGACCCGATGCGCCGCGCCACCAGCAGCAGGGCCAGCCAGATGAGCCCGAGGTTGAGGAAGACCACGATATCGAGCCCGGCCAGGGCATCGAGGCCGGAGAGGGCGAGGGCATAGACCGCCGACCGGCTTGCATCCACGCTTCTGTCAGGCGGCGATGGCGGTGTGGGCGCGGACTGGCTCAGCTCTGGTCCCGACGCCGAGGCGGGGAAAACGGCATCCGCGACCGCGTCGAGCATGCTGTGCCCCTGGCTCAGATAGCCAGCCGTGTCGAAGTAGAACAGCGGCGCACCGTTCGCGAGATACACCGAAAGCGAGCCCATCGCGGCTGCGGCGCAGATCAGGACCGTTGCACGTATGGATTGTCCGAAGCCGGTCGTCATCTCGGTCTGCCCAGCTGCCTGTCGCCGGTCTCGGGCAGGACGTTGGCGCAGCGCCAAAGGGACCGGCCCATCAGGCCAACTCCCCGGCCGAGCGCGCGCCGCGCGGAACAGACCCTTACGGGCAGACGCGCGACGCGCTCGCCTCGGAAGGGGGTGCCGTGAGTTTTCACGCCGTCTGAGGCAGGCTGCACAGATCGCCCGATCCACTGGCCGCCAAGATCCGATCAGCTTGATCCAAGGCCCGGTCATGGCGACGCGTCAGGATCATGTGGCCGCGCCAGGGGGCGGTTCTGGGGTCGGCCTCCGAGAACAGTTTGGCGATGTCCGGATCCACGAAACCCTTCGCGATCTTCGCATCCTGCAGTTGCCACTGCAGGATAAGCAGCAGCGTCAGCAGGGTGTAGCCGGGCTGCTCCCTGAAAAGCTCGGCCAGGAGGCGAAGCGCGCCCGAGGTGTCCCGCTGACGCAGCATGTGCAACGCATAGCCCACCGTCCGCGCCCGTCCGAGTTTCAGCACCCAGGTTGGGATGCGCGGCTCCAGCTCGCCGACCAGATTGATCGCCCGTACATTCGACCGGGCCGCGCGGCCGTATCCCAAAGACATGTTCTGCCGGTGCATCCGGTACCCGACCAGGGCTTCGCGACAACAGGCTGCCGGGCCGATCGTTGAAAGCTGAAGCTGCAGCAGCAAATCCTCAGCCCCCTGAATTCCCCATTCGTGCAGGCTCTGATTGTGGCCGCCGAATTTGCGGGCCAGATGGGTTGGGATCATTATACTGCTGATATTGCTGAAAAAATTTGTCGCGATCTGCCGGCACAGCGTATGACCTGACACATAGGCCAGAGTCCGGAAATTCGGAATGACGCGGTCCGTATCGTCGATCAGGCGGTAGCCGGAATAGACGAAGCTCGGCGGCTCCGTGGCGGCACGAAGGGTCGCCAGCTGACGCTCGATCTTCGTTGGGTGCCAGAGATCGTCGGCATCAAGCCACGTCGTCACTTCGCATTTCGTGCGCGCAAGCGCGTGGTTGCGTGCCGCGGCCACGCCGGCGTTGTCCTGCCGCAGGATCGTGACCCGGCGATCACCGGCCGCGACATCCTGCGCGAGATCGAAGGTCCGATCGGTTGATCCGTCATCGACGACATAGATTTCCAGATCCCGGTGGGTCTGCGCCATCGCGCTTTCCATGGTGCGGGCCAAGGTGGCGACCGCGTTGTAGGCGGGGATGATCACACAAACGCGGGTCATGACTGTTGCTATTCCTCGCGCGACAATTCGACCAGTTGAAGTGCCTTCTCCGCGTCCGACCGTCTCGCCGTCAATGTACCTTCCCATGCGATGGCGCTGCGCAGGATCACATCCAGATCATCGTGCCTCGGCCGCCAATCGAGTGTCTGAAGAAGCTTCGCATTGTCCGCCACGACAAAGACTGTATCGCCCTGCCGTCTTTGGCCCATCTTCACCCGGAACGGGCGATCGGTGATGGCGAGGGCCCGATCGATCACTTCGCGGACCGAGAAGCCGCGCCCGTAGCCGCAGTTGAGGGTCACGCTTTCGCCGCCCCTGACCAGATAATCCACAGCGGACACATGCACATTTGCCAGATCCGAAACATGGATGTAGTCCCTCACGCAGGTTCCGTCGGGTGTGTCATAATCCTCGCCGTTGATCGTCACGAAAGCGCGCTGGCCTGTCGCGGCCTCAGAGACGGTCTTGATGAGATGAGTGGCGTCAGAACGCGGACCCGCCCGCCCCAGCGCGTCCCCGCCTGCGACGTTGAAATAGCGCAATGTCACATGCCGCATTCCCGAGGCAGCACAGAAGTCGCTCAGCAGCCATTCGGCCGCAAGTTTCGAATGTCCGTAGGGCGAAGTCGGCACAGCCGGCACGGATTCGGCGATCGCGGTGCCGCCTTGATCGCCGTAAACGGCCGCCGTCGACGAAAACACGACCGTAGGAATTCCCAGTGCATGGGCCGATTGCAGGAAGTGGCCGGCCATGCAGAGATTCGCTTCGAAGTACTCGACGGGGTGGCTCACCGACTGGTCCACACGGATGAGCGCAGCGAAATGCACCGCCGCAGCAATGTCGCGACCGGCAAGGAGGCTCCGCAAGATAGTGGACCTGCAATCTGCAAGGATGAACTCCACTCCCTCCGGCACCGCGGATCGACTGCCGGTGGAAAGATCGTCGACGCCGATGACCTTCCATCCCGCCTCGAGAAACGCGAGCGCGGTGTGACTGCCAATGTAGCCGGCGACGCCGGTCAGTAAGACGGTCGGTGCGGTGCTCGTTTCCCAATAGTGGGCCATGACCTAGTCCTACCTCTCTTCAAAGCCTCAGCGTCACAAAGTGAGACATTCAGACAGGTAGCTAGCCCGAATTTCCGATCCACCACATTGATCTCTGTCAATGATATCTTTCGGCCGCTGCTGTAGTTACCATCAGAATTCTGATACCATCATAATTCGCGAAGGAGATCTTGCGCCTTGGGCCTTATCGTCGCAGAAGAATTCGCGCGCGGCGTGAGGAAAGCAACTCGGGGCTTTTGGCGGCGGAGTGCGGCCTCACATCCTCATGGTGTGGTCCTGATGTACCACCGGATTGCAGAGCCGTCCGCCGACCCTTGGGAGCTTGCCGTCTCGCCCGGAAATTTCGCCGCACAGCTCGACGTTCTGCGACATTTGGGCACCGCGCGGCTTTTGTCCGAGATGACCGAGGCGCTCGGCCGGTCGGCCGCCCCGCAGCGTCAGATCGCGGTAACGTTCGATGATGGCTACCGCGACAACCTCACCTCGGCCCTGCCTGCCCTCGAAGCCGCGGGCATCGAGGCGACAGTCTTTGTTTCCTCGGGACTTACCGGCAGTGAAAGCCGCTTCTGGTGGGATACACTCGTCCAGATATTCCTCGAAACCCCGCATCTGCCTCAGCGAATGGACATGTCGTTCGGCGACCGCCGCTGCACTTGGCGTTTGGGACAATCGCCAGGACGCTTCCGCCGTCGCTGTCTGCTCCGCTCGGTCTGGAAAGAACTCGTACGGCTTGATCCCGCAGAAATCGATTCGGCCGTTCAGAGCCTCGCCGATTGGGCTGGAGTGAGCCGGTCAGCAGACCCCGGAGACCGCGCGATGAACCACGACGAAGTGCGGCGCCTCGCGCGGTCGGGCCAGATCGAGATCGGCGGTCACACTCTGACGCATGCGGCGCTGACCCTAGTGCCGCCTGCCGCCGCCGCACGGGAAATCGCCGACGGCCGGGCTGCGTTGCGTGACTGGACGGGCCAGAAGGTCGAGAGTTTCGCCTACCCGTTCGGGATGTATAACACGGCTGCGGCAGGGCTTGTGCGGGACGCCGGTTTCAAGAGATCTTGCACGGTGACGCCCGGTATCGCGACATCAACCACCGATCCGTTCCGGATTCCGCGGTTGCACGTCAAGAACTGGCCGGCGGACGAATTCGAGCAACAGATTTTATCCTTTGTGGGACGTTAGAAAAATGTCTTCAACCGAAAACATCGAGAACAAGACCGAGGGCGACGCGAGCCGCACCGAAAGACCGGCCCCCGTGGTTTCCGGGATCATCATCTTTCTGAATGGCGAGGACTATATCGAAGAAGCCATCCAGAGCGTTCTGGCACAGTCCTTTACCGACTGGGAGCTGATACTGGTCGATGACGGCACCACGGATGGCGCGACGGCCATCGCAAAGAGATATGCAGAGGCGCATCCCGGCCGGATCATATACACCGAACATCCCGGTCACGAGAACCGCGGCATGAGCGCATCGCGCAACGCTGGACTGAACCTCGCGCGCGGCAAGTACATTTCCTTTCTCGATGCGGACGACATCTGGCTTCCGGAACGGCTCGAACACCATGTCGAAATCCTCGAATCGCACCCCAACGTTGCGATGTCGATGGGCCCGACGCAGCTGTGGTCCAGTTGGAAGGCACCGAAGGGTTCGGGGCGCAGGCCATGGCTCGCCATGGACATCCCGACCGAACTCGGGCTGCCGGTCATGACGCCTCTTGACCCTCCGATCGTGGCAATCGGCTTCCTTGAAAAGCACGGCGGCAACGTTCCCGGCATTTGCAGCCTAATGGTCCGACGCGCCGACATCCGCGCGGTGGGCGGCTTCGAGGACGCCTTCCGGACCCTCTACGAGGATCAGGTCTTCTTCTTCAAGATCAGCCTGAACTACCGCGTCATCGCGACGGACCGCATTCTCGACTACTATCGCCAGCATCCGGGATCGGCCTGCCATCAGGCCGGGGGAATGAGCGGCGATGCAAAGATGCGTCCGGTCTTTCTCGAATGGCTTCAGGACTACCTTGTCGAGAACGAGTTCAAGAGCCGCCGCCTGTGGAAGGCATTTCGTGGAGAGATGCTGCGCTTCGATCGGCCCTCCTTGTGGCGTATCCAGAACCTTCCACGCGGCATCGTCGATCAGTTCAATGTCTTCAGCCGGAGGGCGGTGATCTTCATCTTGACGCCGCGCTTCTACACCTGGCTTCGCCGCAAATTGCGGCTATCGGTCGTGGACGTGAACAACGTCCGTTAGCCTTCACGCGAGTTTGACGCAGGTTCCCCATTTGGTGCGGATGCGATGCGGCCCTTCGCTATCGCGATCATGCTGTCCGCGGCCACGGCGGCGTCGACGCGGTGGCTGACGACCAGGATAGTGCCGCCCCGCATCGTCACGGCAATACGGTCCCGAATGCGGATTTCGCGGTCCGGCTCGACCGCGCTCATCGCCTCGTCGAGAATGAGGAATTCGGGGGCACGAAGCAAGGCCCGCGCCAAACCGATGCGCTGTCGCTGGCCGCCCGAAAAGTTCAGTCCCGCGGTGCCGATTCGGGTGTTGAATCCGTCCGGAAGGGCCTCAATATCCTCCAGGATCTCGACCATCTCGCAGACCCGTCGCAGGGCTGCCATATCCACATCCCGCGCGCCGATCTTCAGGTTCTGCGCCAGCGTGCCTTCAATCAAATCAATATCCTGACCGGCGATCGCGACGCTGTTGAGCCAACTGGCCCGGCTGTAGTCGTGCAAGTTCACGCCGTCCACGCTGATGCGGCCACTGTCGGGATCATAGAGCCGCAGGATCAGGTTCAGGATCGTCGTCTTGCCCGATCCACTGGGGCCGGCAAGCAACGTCGTCTCACCTTTGCGGATCACGAAGGAAACGGCATCGAGGCTCTGCCCCCGGCGTGGATCATGGCTGAAACAGACGTCATCGAAGCGCAGGTCGTTGCGCATGCCTTGAAAGAGCTTGCTCCCCTCCGCCGCGCGCGGTTTGTCGCTGTCAAGCGTCGCGCGAACCGAGCGCAGAGACGCATTCATTCCCGCGAGAGCCAGACGGCTGGTTTCGATCTCTCGCAGATGCGGTTGCAACCGGAACAGCAGCAGGACCGCGGCGATCGTCGTCGGCACATCGACCCCGGACTGCCCGGCGACGAGCGCGATGACGATCAGGGTTCCGAGGCCGCCGACCTCGCCCAGAGGGCCGATGAGCGCCTTGATCCATTCCGCCCGGATCGCGAGCCGCCGCACCCGCGAGGACGCCGACCCGAAGACCCTGAGCAGGTACTCCTCCTGCGCAAAGACCCGAAGCGTGCGCATGCCGTGCAGGCTCACCAGCATCCTTTCGGCGAGAATCTGGTTCGCGGCCAGCGTCTCGCCTCCGAGCCGGCGCACAGGCACCGACAAGAGCCGCAAGAGCGCGAAGACAGCGATGGCGCAGACGAGGGCGGTGATGCCCACGACCCATGACAGGAAGAAAAGCCCCGTGCCGAAGACCAGGATCGCGCAGATACTCACCCCGACCCGCGCAAGATGATAGAACGCATCAGAGACGGTCCAGGTTTCGGTCGCCAGGATATGAAGCAGCTGCCCCTGTTCGCGGGGTTGCAGGTAGCGATAGCTCAGCGTGACGTATTGATGATGAACGAGGTCGCGCATCCGCTGCGCCACATGGTTCATCATTACCGCGGTCGTCATCTGATACGCATAGACCAGCATCGCGCCGAGGAGGATGAGGGCGAAGAATACGGCCGCAACCGTCGTTACGTCCGAGCCCACCACGCCCTCGATCGTCTGATGGATCCTGGCGAGGATACCGCCGCCTTCAGCGATCTTCTGGTTTTGCCCGAGCAGGGCAAACAGCAGCATGACGGCCAGCCCGACACTCAGCGTATCGGCGAGCGCGGCGCCTAGCCCGAGCGCGATCATGAAAGGCGCCGCCCAGACCCGTTCGTCGAATAGTCTCGTCAGCCCGACGACCTCTTCCCAGGGCGACCGAGGCGACCCATCGACATTTTCGGATTCAGGTGCTTCGCGGCTCATCGGTGACCAATCACTATCCTGCATTTACGGTCACTGTGTGACTTTCGACAATCTGCTGCGAAGCTACCTGCTATCACGACGAAACCATACGACTTTTCGCAGTTCTGTCGCAAAGTTTTCGCGTTTGGTTGGATCGGCTCGCAAGTGGTAAGGGTGGATTTATGAAGGCGGCGATGGCACGACCCGGATCTTCTCCCCGGAGGAATGCAGGTTGCGCGTCGTACGCCGGATATCCTTCACAACCTGCTCGGCAGGTGCTTTCATCGTTACGGGCTTCTTCATCACCTTCAACTCCAACTGGGATAAAGATGAGCCACAAACCCTCCCCTAGTGTCTAGCCTCATAAACTTTCACAGCCCGAAGTGAACGATAGCTGCAAGGGCGATGGCTGACGGGAACACGATGGGGCAGCGGTCGTAGCGGGTAGCGATCCGGCGCCAGTCCTTGAGCCTGCCGAACATGATCTCGATCCTGTTGCGCCGTTAGTAGCGGCGGCGATCGAAGCGGATCCTTTTCTTTCGGCTCTTGCGGCCAGGGATGCAGACCCGTATCCCCTTGTCTTTCAACGCTTCTCGAGACCAATCGGCATCATACCCTCGATCAGCCAGTAGCCATTCTGCCTTTGGCATGTGGCCCGGCAGGGCCGCAGCACCCGTGTAATCGCTGACCCGTCGCCCGGCAGGCGATGTTTGCATCGCCGAGTGGGTCGCCTGCGGTCATGAGGAACTTCAACGGCCGTCCCTTGGCATCGGCGATGGCCTGCAGCTTGGCGTTCAGGCCGCCCTTCGTGCGCCCGATGGCCCTGCCGCGCCGCCCCTTTTCATACGCAGGCTGGAGGCCGTGCGCTGCGCTTTCAGATAGGTCGCATCGATCATGATGGTCTTGCGCTGCGCCGCCTCGGATGCGAGACCCTCCCTGATCCGGGCAAAGACCCCCATCCCGCCCCACCGCTTCAAGCGGTTGTAGAGCGTCTTGGAAGGCCGATATTCGCGCGGCGCATCGCACCACCGTAACCCATTGTGGTTTATAAATATTATGCCGCTCAGAACCCGACGGTCATCCAGTCTCGGACGCCGATGGCTCTTGGCGAAGAACAGCCAAAGTCGGTCCATCTGCGCTTCAGTCAGCCAGCACAAGTTGCTCATCGATCAGGTCTCCTTGCGGCGGCTGACTCATGAAACCAAAGTCAAATCAATGGGTCCTGACCTTAGCCATAGCTCCAAGTTGGAAGCGCGTTGACGACGAAGTACTGTGATGTGATGCTATGATTTGACACATAGAAATTTGATCGGTGCTACACTCAGATTAGAACCTGCTATTCCGATTTTGGAAGGCTATTTTGAAAAGAAGGTTCCATGTGCTCACGCAAAAAACACGTACCTGAGTTGGATGGGCTCAGAGGGATAGCTGTAGTGGTTGTTATCGTGTCTCACTGCGCCAATGCTGGCTTCCTACCGCAGTTCCTTGGAAGGGGGTTTGGGCAACAGGGCGTCGCGCTGTTCTACCTACTCAGTGGGTATCTGATCTTCTATCTCTACCTCGACAGGGATTTTACAAAGCATAATGTTTTTCAATATACGGTTGCACGAGTTGCGCGCGTGTTCCCGCTTTTTTATGCCGCCGTTCTCCTGGCAGCGGTTGTGTGGGCCATTACAGGCCTTGCGATCTACGATTTTTATTCCGTTCGCCAACTCCTGGCTAATCTGTTTCTAATACAGGGAACTGCCGTATTGTGGTCGATTCCAGTGGAGATTCAGTTTTACGTACTCTTCGTCGGTCTGTGGTGGGTTTATGCGTCTGGCTATCCACGACTAGCCTTTGTTGGGTTGCTTGCGATACAGGCGGCGCTGTTAATGCTGACAGACACTGGAGAATTTAGTTTACCGTACTGGTTGCATTTCTTTGTCATTGGAGGAGCAGCATCGCTGACCCACCCTAAATTCAAGGCACCCAGCTGGATCGGCGTCGCAATGCTATGTGCTCTGCCAATAGCGCTCCCTGAGGTACGGCGGATGCTGAGCTGGACCGTTCTGCCAAATTTCTGTGATCCGATTACTGCTGGGTATCCATTGCTGCTATTTCTGCTGGTGTTGTGGGGCACCTCCGCATTTCATTTCCTTGCACATCCCCTGTCGCGGTATCTGGGCAGAATTCCTTTGGCGCGTACTTGCTCCACTGGCCGTTGATTGCAGTTATGGGCAAACTCGATATTGGTGGACTCACAGCCTTTAGCCTCGTCATGGCGGCTACGCTGCTGCTAGGCCGTGTTGACAAAAGGGATTCACATGGCGCGTTGATCGTGATTCAAGCTGGCAACTGTGATGGAGACCAGCTTGGCACGAGACCTGATGTCGGACGAGGAATGGGCGTTTCACGAGCGCTTCATCCTGGCTGTCCGCGCCCCGAATGGACGCAAACCCACCAATCATCGCCTTGTTCTGGATGGGATTTTCTGGATAGCCCGGACTGGGTCGCCGTGGCGTGACCTGCCGGAAGAGTTCGGGAAGTGGTCATCGGTCTACCGGCAGTTCCGACGTTGGACCTTGGCGGGGTTGTGGGAGCAGATCATGGAAGCCCTGAACGTAAGCCGGACTCGTGCCGGATGCGCTGCAGATGATCGACAGCACAGTGATCCGCGCCCATCATCAGGCAGCGGGCGCAAAAGGGGGACTCCGCGACAGGGTTTCGGTCGTTCAAGGGGTGGCTTCACGACCAAGATCCACCTCCGCGTCAATGGTGCAGGCTTGCCCATGAGGTCGGACATCACGCCGGGGCAGACATCGGATTATCTGGGCTTCGACCTGGTCATGGACGACAACCTGCCCGAGCCCTGCGTCCTTCTCGCGGACCGGGGCTATGACTCTGACAACGTTCGCAAAACCATGGAAGCACGCAATGTCGTGCCAGTCATCCCCATGCGGAAATCCCGAAAGCTGCGCGTCGCCGTCGATCGCAAACTCTACAAACTACGCAACCTCGTCGAGAGGTGCTTCAACAAGCTGAAGAACGCCCGTCGCGTTGCAACCCGCTACGACAAGACTGCAGAAAGCTTCCTGGGTTTCATCGACATCACGTCAATCCGTCTTTGGCTCCGCCATTTGTCAACATGACCTAAAGCATGAGCCTGTATTCCTACCAACGTCCGATCGAGCGTTTCCTGCGCTCTCGCCCGACGAGGGTGGAGGCCCAAACACGCCACTCTTAGATCATGTTGCTAAGCGAGCGCGGCTCTTTGGCCCCGCATTTTTACCCGAAGGCGGGCGAGGTTCGGGGATTTACCTGGGCACACCAGCTGGGTTGATTCAGGCAATCGATGGGGATTCAGCCCGCGCTGATTCGCGCGACACAAACGCGCTGCTTTCGAGTGAACGGCATTGTAAGCAGAATATCTCCAAATTATGCGCCAGAACCCCAACGTTTCTAAAGCGGCACCTGCTGAAGAAACGACGCCCTCTGCGCGCCTAAAAAAATCCAAATTTCATGCCAATTTCGAGAATTGATCTGCGAGAAAATCACGACTTGCGCGCGGATTAAACGCTCTTTGCACCAAGTGTGACGACCAGATCGTGCTGCCCGTCCGTCAATGGCACAATCACGGTGTCATTTTCAACGGCAAGGTTGGAACTCATTAAGGCTTGATGAAATTATTCCATGCCCCGTGCCATCCGGATTGAGGATGGTGATCGCGATCCGGGTGTGACCCAGGGTGACGGTTGCCGAAAGCTTCGGCCAGGCCTTCGGAAAGCAGGGGTTCAGCAACAGGTTTTCCTCCGGCCCGGCTCAGGCCCAGCAGTCCTTCGATACCGGCGCGGTACATCCATCCGGCGGATCCGGTGTACCACGTCCAGCCCCCGCGCCCTTCATGCGGCGCAGTGGAATAGACATCGGCGGCAATCACATAGGGTTCGACCTTGTAGCGGTCGGCCGCTTCCGGCGTCAGCGCATGATTGATCGGGTTGAGCATGGCAAAAAGTGCCCCTGCCGCGTCACCATCCCCCAGCTTTGGCCTGCGCCAGAATGGCCCACATCGCGGCATGGCTGTATTGCCCGCCGTTTTCGCGCAGGCCCGGCGGGTAGCCCTTGATATAGCCGGGATCAGACGGCGTGCGGTCGAAGGGCGGGGTAAACAGCAAGGCAAGGCCCGGATCGGGGCGCACCAGATGCGTCGGTCATCGAGGCCATCGCGATCTTGGCGCGTTCGGGATCGGCGGCGCCGGACAGCACGGCCCAGGACTGCGCGATGCTGTCGATGCGACATTCGTCGGAGGCGGCAGAGCCAAGGATCGGTGCCATCGTCAAACGTGCCGCGCCGATACCATGCGCCATCCCAGCCCTGCGTTTCGATCGCCTCGCGCACCGACTTTGCATGGCGCCGCCAGCGCGCCGCGCGCGCGGGATCGCGGCTGTCGGCAAGGGGAGCCATCATGTCGATCGTGGCGATCAACAGCCAGCCAAGCCAGACGCTGGTGCCCTCGCCCGCCTTCGCCGACGCGGTTCATCCCGTCATTCCAGTCGCCGGTGCCGATCAGCGGCATGCCGTTTTCGCCCGTCAAGTTCAATCGCCTGATCCAGGCCGCGGGCGCAGTGTTCAAAGAGGCTGGCCGTGGTTTCCGAAACGGTCGGCTGGAAAGAAATCGTCATGCGCGCCGGGTGGCACGGCTGGCCCCTGCAGGAAGGGCAGCTCTTCGTCCAGAATGGTCTGCATCGCCCGACACTGCGACATATTGGGCCACGCCATAGCCGAGCCAGACGCGGTCGTCCGAGATATGGGTGCGCACGCCCTGGCCGGAATGCGGCAGCCACCAGTGCTGCACGTCGCCTTCGGGGAACTGGCGGCTTGCCGCGCGCAACAGATGCGCGCGCGTCATCTCGGGCCGGCTGAAGGTCAGTGCCATGCCATCCTGCAGCTGATCGCGAAAGCCGTAGGCGCCGCTGGCCTGATAGAAGCCGGCACGCGCCCAGATCCGGCAGGCCAGTGTCTGATAGAGCAGCCAGCCGTTCAGCATGATGTCCATCGCCCGATCCGGCGAGGTGACCTGCACCGAGCGTCAGCAGATCCGTCCAGTGCTGCTTTCACCGCGCTGCAACGTCTGATCGAGATCGGCGGTTCGCATGCGTTGGATCAGGGCGCTGGCCTCGGCCTCGCTCGCGGCCTGACCGATCAGGAACACGATCTCAACCGTCTCGCCGGGCGACAGCGTAACCCGGCGCTGCATGGCGGCGCAGGGGTCGAGTGCCGCGCCGATGCGCCCGGAAAGCGGCTCGCCGTTGAGCGCCGCGGGGTCAGCCAGCGTGCCGCCGGGTCCGATGAATTCGGCGCGGTCGGCTGTGATGCTGCTGACCTGCGCGCCCAGATCGGCAAAGGCGACGCGGCCGGGAAAGGCAGTGCTGAAGGTGTTCTGTGCCAGAATCGCCCCGGTGGCAGGATCGCGCTTTGTGGTCACGAAAGCTGCCGTCGCACTGCGGTTCGGTGCCGAGCACCCATTCGGCATAGCCGGTGACCGACAGACTGCGCACGGCGGTGCCGGTGTTGCGCAAGGTCAGGCGCGATAATCTTGACCGGCGCATCCAGCGGCACGAATTGCACCATGTTGGCGGCGATGCCATTGCTTTCATGCTCGAACGCTTGAATAGCCGAAACCGTGGCGCGCGATGATAGGTGCCGCGGCCCCGGATCGGCAGCGCAGTCGGTGTCCAGATCTGATCGGTTTCCAGATCGTGCAGATAGATCGCCTCGCCCGCAGGATCGGTGACGGGATCGTTCGACCATGGCGTGATCTGGTTTTCGCGGCTGTTTTCCGACCAGACATGGCCGGAGCCTTCGGCTGAAACCTGAAAGCCAAAGCCGGGATTGGCGATGACGTTGATCCATGGCGCGGGCGTCGTCTGGCCATCGCGCAGCACCGTCACATATTCGCGCCCCTCCTCGGCAAAGCCGCCGGTGCCGTTGAAAAACTCCAGCTCTGGCAGAGTCGGGGTCGGTGGACGGGCGCGCGTGCAGTCAGCGGCAGGCTTTTCGGGAGGGGCAGCGCAATATCCTGTGGGCGAGGGCAAAAGTGCCAGCTGCTGGCCGATGTTGCCCCGCCCTGCCACGATCACCATGCAAGCCATTGACAGCAGAGCTGGCGCGCGGCCCGGGGCCGATGATATCTGACCGCAAGGTGTAAATCTGTGCCTTGCAGGCGCGTGAATGCCGTCAGCTCTGGGGTCGGGACTGGGCGGTGCGCACGGCGCTTTCGATGGCAATCTGCAGATCCTGCACATAGGATGACGACCGATCATTCAGGATCACCAGATCAACCGCAAGCTGGCGCATCCCCCAGTATTCATGCGCGCTGAGCACCTGTTGCAGAACCGCGATGTCCTGGGCGTCGTCAATCTGCAACAGAACAATCGGCAGATCGCCGGAAATCCCCAGCGCCCAAAGCGCCGATTGCGGCGCAGCCCCTGCGGCGATCTGCGCCGGCTGAGGCGCGCAGGCGCCCGTCGCCGCGCATGACCATGCCGCCAAGCGCCTGAAAATCGGCAGCATCGGCATGGGTGATCCCAAGGTGGCGCAACTGCACCTGTGCCTGCGTCCAGGACAGCGTGGCGGCCCGCGCAAAGGCGGACGGGTCGCGGTGTCGGTCGACAAGATCCAGCAGGGCATCGGGCGTAGTCGGCGACCATCGTCCAGAACGTCACGCGCGTCACGCCACCTGCCGGGACGCTGACGCGGCGGCGGATCGAAAAGATCGGATCCAGCACGGTGCCGGTGGTGCCAGAAAGCGGCGCGTCGGCCATGGCCGCGCTGTTCGAGACTGCGCCCGCGCCCGATGAATTTTGCCCGATCCGTTTCAATCTGGATCGGTCCGGTTTCGTTGCCTTCGACGACAGCGATATGGGCGGCCCAAACCTCGGGATCGCTGGGAGCGCGGCGGCGCCGGGTGGCGATGATGACACCCAGTTCGGGCAGGTAGTCGGTCACCACGAACATCTTGGAAAATGCCGGATGGGCCTGATCTGCTGACTGCGGGGCCAGCGCCAGTTCGGCGTAAGACGTCACGTCGATCTCGCGCGCGCGCCGACCCGGTGTTGGTCAGCGTGACCCGCCGGGCTTCGGCATCGTCTTCTGCCGAAACAACGACCTCGGTCGTCGTGGTGAAGTTCGGCGCCCGACTGGGTGAAGGCGGCCTGATGCTCGCTGAAGACGGTGCGGTGATCGTGATGCGTCCGCCGGTATCGGCTGCACCGCCGCAGACCACAGGTTGCCCGTGTTGCGTGTCGCGAACAAAGATGAACGACCCAAGCGCCGCCTGCGTCGCCTCTGCCCGCCAGCGGGTGATTGCCAGATCGCGCCAGCGGCTGAAGCCTTCGCCCGTCGCGGTCAGCATCACGCCATAGTTGCCGTTGGACAGCAGATGCGCGGTCGGGGCCGCCATCGCCGGGGCATCAAACACCCGCACGGCTGGCGTATCGCTGATTTCGGCGGCTCCGACCAGCACATCCTTCGCGCGCGGCGGGGCGGCGGCGACATCGCGCGGCACACGTTCGTGCAACAGCAGCTCAACGCCTTGGATCATCGGTTCGGCGTGAAACCGATCGCGCAGGCGGCCATTTTGCAACGCGTTGGCGATGGCGGTGATCGTCATGCCCTGATGATGCGCCATGAAACTGCGCACGATGGCGTGGTCGCCTTTCTGGGGAACGCGGGCGGCGGTGAAATCGACCGCTTCGTAAAAGCCGTAGCGCCCTCGGCACCAAGGCTGCAAGCCGGTCGATAATTCTGCACGGCCGCCACCGGATCGACCATCGCGGCCAGCCCCGTGGCATAGGGCGCGATCACCTGGTTTTCGCTCAGCCCGCGCTTGAGGCCAAGACCGGGGACGCCGAAGTTGGAATATTGATAGGTCATTTCCAGATCGCGGGCATTGTAGGAGGATTCCGAAATCCCCCATGGCATGCCAATCGCTGCGCCATAGCTGCGCTGCGCCGCCACGACCAGCCGGTTGGTCTGTTCCAGCACCGATCCCACCGGCGCGCGCATCACCAGTGACGGCATCAGATATTCGAACATGCTGCCCGACCAGGAAATCAGCGCCGACCCAGAGCCGATCGGCGTCGCCGTCCGACCCAGCCGGAACCAATGGCGCGTATCCACATCGCCCTTGGCGATTGCAAACAGGCTGGCCAGCCGCGCCTCGGACGCCAGAAGATCGTAGCAATTCGGCGTCAAGCCGGTTGGTGGCCAGCGAAAATCCGATGGAAAGCAGCTTCTTGTCTGGCTCCAGCAGAAAGCCGAAATCCATCTCGGTCGCGATGTGTGCGGCCATTGTCTCGACCCGATCAAGCAAGCCGAGTCAGGCGGAGCTGCATGATCCGCTAGATGATCCTGCAGGCTTTGGTTGAGCGCGCGGGTCCAGAACGCGAGATCCGAGTCTGCCCCCGCCAAATCCAGCGCCATGTCAGCTGCCTTGGCGTATCAGCGAGCAGGGCGGTCAAGGGCATTGACTGCGCCTTTGCCGCTGCCGCAAGGCTGTCGAGTATTTGCCCCAAAGCTGCACTTCCGGGTTTGGCCTCGAGTGCCTGTTGCGCAAGGACGATGGTATCGTCAAGCGCCTGGCGAACGGTCTGTTCTGCTACGGGATTGTGGCGCCATTCGCGGCAGGCCTGCGCGATGGCGATCAGATGGCCGGCCAGATTGCCGCTGTCCACCGTCGAGACATAGGCCGGATCGAGCACGCGCAGATCGCGGGTGTCATGCCAGTTGTAGATATGGCCCCGGTAGTGCGGCATCCGCAGGATCGTCTGCAAGGTGTCGTTCATCCGCTGCAGCGCCGCGCGCTGCCCGATCCAGCCCATATCGCGCGCCACCACCGTCGACAGCAGATAAAGCCCGATATTGGTGGGCGAGGTTCGGGTGGCGATAGCTGGCTTGGGGGTTTCCTGAAAATTGTCTGGCGGCAGGAAATTCTCTTCTGCTGTCACGAATGTTTCGAAATAGCGCCATGTCCGGCGGGCGATCAGGCGCAACGTGCGGGCCTGATCGTCGGACAAAGGCGCCACGGGCCTTGCGAGCCGAGCGCACGCGCTGATCAAGCCGCGCCACCAAGCGGTGCCGCGGCCCAGCCAAGGCGAAGGGCGCGAGCCAGGGCAGCAAGCGTCGGATTGACCCAGGCCGCCACAGCGCAAGCGCCAAGGCCAAGGATCACGCCGGGTGCCATGCGGCGATATACCGCGGCCACCGAAGGCAAGGCGCGGCCGCCCGAAATGGGCCGCCGTCACCCATTCCAGCATATGTCGCCGCGAAACGGCTTGAGCCGCCAGAGCGTGCGGATGATGGCATCCGCCATCGACGCCGCCGTGTCGGCCAGCAGAATCAACGACAGGGCGATCTGGCCCAAGGCATTCAGCACATCATCGGCCAAGGCAGCAAAGTGACTGCGCAAGGTGACATCGGTTCGTTCCGGCACAATCCCGAAGGGCAGAGGCAGCAGGCGCGGCAGGGCCAACAGGCCAACGGTCCACTCGTCCAGATCAGGGCAACCGCAGGGCGCCATCGTCCAGCCGACAAACAGCGTCAGCATCGCCATCGGCGCCAGCAGAGAGCGGCGCAGATTGTCGATCATCTTCCAGCGGCCAAGCGCGGAGAGGCCACCAATGCTCCCGGCTCTTGCGGCCAAAGATCCAGGGCAAAAGCTGCCAGTCACCCCGCACCCAGCGATGACGGCGGCGAATGTCCACGTCGTATCGGTGTGGGAAAGTCCTCGACCACCTCGATATCCGAAGCCAGCGCCGCGCGGGCAAAGACGCCTTCGAAAAGATCGTGGCTGAGCAGGGTGTTTTCGGGAACCCGCCCGGCGAGGGCGGCCTCAAAAGCATCAAGGTCATAAATGCCTTTGCCGGTGAAGGAGCCTTCGCCGAACAAATCCTGATAGAGATCCGAGGTCGCCATGACATAGGGATCAATCCCGCCGCGACTGGAAAAGATGCGCTGATAGAGCGAACCTTCCTTGCCCAGCGGCAGATCGACCGTCACGCGCGGCTGCAAGATGCCGTAGCCTGCCGTCACCCGTTGTGAGGCTGCATCAAGCACCGGGCGGTTCAGCGGATGCGCCATTTTGCCGATCATGTGGCGCACGGTGCCGTGCAAGACCTTGGTATCGGCATCCAGCGTGATGACATAGCGAATGTCTTGCGGCAGCGGGCTGCTGATCACCGAAAAACTGGTGTCGGTTGCGCCGCGCAGAAGCTGATTCGAGCTCGACGAGCTTGCCGCGCTTGCGCTCCCACCCCATCCAGACGCCTTCGGAGGGGTTCCACAAGCGGCGGCGATGCAGAAAATAGAACAGCGGACCGTGATCGGAAGGATAGCGGGCATTCAACTCGGCAATCATCGCCAAAGCTGTGGCAGTGAGGGCATCATCCTGCGCAGTCGTCTCGGTTGCGGCATCTTCCGCATCAGACAACAGCGCGTAATGCAGCGCGCCGCCGGTACTGGCAAGGTGGCGCACCTCCAATTGTTCGATCTGTGCCTGCAACTCGCCCAAGTCATGCAAGAGCACCGGCACAGCGACGAGGCTGCGCAGTTCGGCGGGAACGCCTTTGGACAGATCCATGCCGGGAAGCGCCTGTGGGGCCACCGACCTTGTGAGAAGCAGATCAACAATCGCAATGCCACCATCAATTGCCACGGCGAGACCGGTGAGGGAGAGAAGGACCAGCGCCAGCAGGCCCGCGCCCTGGGCTTGCGCCAAGGCCACCCCTAAGCCAAGGAGCGCCGCTGACAGCAGCCCAATCGCGGCCAGATAGCCCGGCAGGCCAAATCGACCGATCAGGCGGTGCAAGCGCAGGCGCAACGAGGGTTTGAAGCTGAGCTTGGTTTCCAGCGCGCCGCGTCCGGCGTCGATCAGCCAATAGCCCGGCTCCCGGCTGCGCGCCGTCTTGGCGGAGGCTGCCAAATCCAGGCTTGCATCGGCCACGTCAAGCTCGGTCTGATCGGTGCCGCGCGCGATGATCTCGATTGCAGTGCGATAGCGGTTGCGGGTGGCAAAATCCATTTCTGCAAAGCGAGAGCTCGCCCGCAGGCGCGCATCGACCAGACTGACCTTTTCAAAGAAATCGGACCAGTCCATCTCGGAGACAATGCGCATCGAGGTCACGATGTTGCGCATGGTGACATTTGACGCTGCCAGCTGCATTTGCGCGCTGGCGATAACTTCGTCAATGGAACTGCCCTGTCGGTGCAACCGATCTTCGAGCCAGGCGAAAAGTGGGGTTTTTGACGGATCGAAGCCGCGCAGCCGCTTGGCGATTTGGGCCGCGATATTCTCGGGCAGCGGCGCCGCTTCAAAGCGGTTGACGGCGGCTTGCATCGCAGAAAGCGGCGATTGGCCCGGAATTTTTTCGGCGCCAAGCACGGCATTCACGATTGCATCCGCTTGCTGGCGCTGAGCGTGGCCTTCAATGATCTGCAAGGCCAGACGCCGCATGTTTTCGATCAACACGATGCGCAATGTGATCGCGACGGCCCATAGCTCACCGATCATAAGCGGCTGGACCTGCTGATAGCCGCGCACGAAGTGGGCCAGAACCGGACCGGAAACAAGGCTGTCGGTATGGGCAACATAGGCCCAAGCCAAGCTGAATACCCGAGGATAGCCTGCAAAGGGCCCATCTGCCAGCTTGGGCAGTTGGTGATAATACCCCGGCGGAAGATCATCGCGGATCTGGCGCAACTGCTGTTCGACAAGGTGAAAATTGTCCAGCAGCCATTCGGCAGCTGGCGTCACCGTTTCGCCGGCTTGCAGAGCCTGAGCGCAGATCTTGTAAGCTTCGAGCAGAAACTCGGCATTGTCTCTGACACGGACATTCAACCGGGGCGCCCGACGAACCGGGCCAACGACAACCGGTTGATTTGCAGCAAGGCTCTGCGCGTGATGCTCAAGCCGCTCGGCGCCAAAGAGTTCGGACCGGATGGGCGAGGTATCTTTCCACAGATCCGGGGTGGTGCGGGCAAAAGACTGCGTCAGACGGTAGTATAACTTTTCCAACATATTTCGGGCGATCAAGGCGTTGAAACCGAGCTATCCTTTTGTCTTTTCGCGGTTCCGGGTGCGGCAACGTCATCCATCGCGGAGCCGCTGCCAGCATCAGACATGCGACTGCGGCTCGTGATACGACCCTCAATTGTGGCTGCAATCGGAGCGTCTGCGCGCATGCGGCGGGCCATTGCGACCCATTTCAACTCAATCAATTTCCATTCCATGTGTTCGTCCTTTCCAGTCATGGCAGTGACATAGCTCTCGACACCCGCAACAGTCAGAACCTGTTCTGCGCGGTTTTTAACATCGCCTCCCCGGCCTCCTGCCGCAGCATCGTGCCGGTGCCTTCGAACCTGACCGCAGCACGGGTCGCATAACGATTGGCATGGATCTGACCGGACTTAGCTGCCGCCTGACGCGCATTTGCAGCGGCGAGCAGGCCGTCATGGCTGCCGCAATCATATCGGATACCCGAAAACCGGAAGGCCGTCAGCGGCACCGAATGGGTCGCAATTGCAATGGCATCGGTCAATTGCACTTCACCGCCAGCGCCCTTGGGCGTGTGGCCGAGAATGTCGAAGATCATAGGCAGAAGAATATACCGACCCACCGCCGCGACAGACGAGGGTGCCTGACCGCGGGGTGGTTTTTCCACCATGCCGGTCACCGCAATGCAGCGGTCTTCCGCCGATCCGCGCAGGACAAAGATCCCGTATTGGCTGGTCTCTTTTTCCGAAACGGTCATGGCGGCGATCATATGGCCACCAGAGTAGTTGCTGACCATTTCGGACAAACAGCTTTGCCCCATGATGACGTCGTCGGGCAGAATGACCCCAAAAGGCCCGGGCAGGATCAGAGCCTTGCAGCACAGAATGGCGTGGCCAAGGCCAAGCGGTTGGTCTTGCGTCACATAGACAATTTCTGCGCTGGAAGCGGGCCTGTCGAAGCGGGCGATGCCGTCGGTTGATCCGCAGGCACGATCGCCGAGGAACTCTCTGATTGCCGGTTTGGCGTCGCTGACAACCACCACAATGCGTTCCGCCCCCGCGTCAATCGCCTCGTCGATGGCAAATTGCACTGCGGGGCGATCATACACCGGCAAAAGCTCTTTTGCGGTGACCTGCGTTGCTGGCAGCATGCGGGTTCCCTTCCCCGCCGCAGGAATGATTACGGTTCTAAGTGATGTCACAGGTTCGGCCATTTGCGGTCCCCCCACCAATTGTCGTCTGCCTTGATAACGTCGGAGCGAGGCCGGCGGTTCCCGAGACGATCCGACAAATCAGAAGTGATGAAAATATAAGTATATCAATGAGATGATGCTCTCGTAGACGTGGCCACTGCAGCTGATGAGCCCGTTTCGGCGGGTTCTTGCCGAGCCCTTGAAAGCGCTCGGATGACCCTGTGTTCCCCGAGCGGCTCATCGGCGTTTCGGCGCCGAGCCACAAAGATTTTCTAGCATTTTTCGCGTGACAAATGAACCGGCTTCTCTGCGCGCGGCCCTTGCTAAGCTATTTTCGGCGCAAAGCGATGGCGGCGGAATTCAGGCACCATCTGGTTAGATTTGGCGAAAACTTCGCGCAATTCCGGGGCCATTGTGGCGGCAGCGGCGCGTGGGTTTTGCGCTGTCCTGCTATCCGATCGAGGTTTAGATTGGAACGATTTTTGACTTGGTGCGTATTCATTCGTGAGGGGTTCGGCTTGGCGAATTTCTCAGACTTGTCAACAAGCGTAGGGGTTGTGGAGATTTCCGCTTAACTTCTGCTGAACGTTTTTGAACCAGGAGCAAGCGCTGAATGACCGACGCCCATATTCTGGCCACCTTCCTTGGACAACTGATTATCCTGATGCTGGTTGGCCGAGCCTTGGGCGAGGTAATGACCCGTTTTGGTCAGCCCGGCATCTTTGGCCAACTTCTTGCTGGTGTGCTGCTGGGGCCATCGCTTTTTGGGTTGTTGCTGCCCGATCTGCATCGGCTGATCTTCCCAAACTCCGAGCAGATGAGAACGATGATCGACGCGATTTCGCAAGTCGGCATCCTGCTTTTATTGCTGCTAACCGGTATGGAAACCAACGTTGTCCTTGTGCGTCGGCGGTTCAAGGTGGTTATGGCAACCTCGCTGACCGGCATTGCTGTGCCCTTCGCCTGCGGGCTGCTTTTGGGCTTTCTAATTCCCCAAAGCCTTGTTCCCGATGAAGGTCGTCGCTTGGTCACCGCATTGTTTTTAGGCACGGCGCTGTCGATTTCCTCGGTGAAGATCGTCGCCATGGTGCTGATGCAGGTCGGCTTCATTCGGCGCGATCTGGGGCAACTGATCCTTGCGACTGCCATCCTGGACAATT
Source organism: uncultured Alphaproteobacteria bacterium (assembly GCA_963815275.1). GTDB lineage: Bacteria > Pseudomonadota > Alphaproteobacteria > Rhodobacterales > Rhodobacteraceae > Cypionkella. Next base: position 327,938 of record CAWFGD010000009.1, on the reverse strand, counting down.
CCATCGCCTGGATCATGGTTTCGATCATTGCCGGGATGGCCACGCGCGGCACGATTGATGTTGGCCAGATTGGCCTGAGCATTGCGGCAGCGGTTGGCTTTCTGACCATCAGTCTGACAATCGGGCGAAAACTGGTCGCAAGGCTCATTCGATGGAGCAACGACACCCTGCAAACCGAGTTTCCGGTGATCACCATCGTATTGGTTGTTACCTTTTCAATGGCATTGATGACCGATCTGATTGGGGTGCATTCCGCCCTCGGCGCCTTTGTCGCCGGGGTCATCATTGGTCAGGCACCGATATTGCGCGGGCATATAGAACAAGAGTTGCGCGGATTGATCCTTGCCTTCTTCAGCCCGGTGTTCTTCGCGGTTGCGGGCCTTCAGATGGATCTGACCACTTTGGCAAGCCCTGTGATGATTGGTCTTGCGCTGATTTTTGTGGCAATTGCTACGGTCGGCAAAACCCTTGGAGCCTTGATGGGTGGCCATTTCGCCGGGCTGTCCTGGCGCGAGTCTCTGGCTATGGCCACCGGGTTGAACGCGCGCGGTTCGACCGAGGTGATCATTGCGACAATCGGGATGTCACTGGGCGTGCTGAGTGAAACACTTTATACTTTGATCGTCGCCATGGCGATCATCACCACGATGATCATGCCCCCCACGCTCCGCTGGGCCCTTGCACGCGTTCCGATGCGCGCGGAAGAACGCGAACGGCTCGAAAGAGAAGAGGCCGCCGAGAGCGACCACCTGTCGGGCATGGAGCGCGTGCTGGTCGTCGCGGATCAAAGTGCGAACGGAGAGCTGAGTTTGCGCTTGGCCGGCGCTTTTGCTGCACGACAGCAGATGATGATGACGGTGCTGGAGGAGACTTCCGACACAGAAAAATCGCCAGATCAACATGGCGCTTCGCTTGCGCGGAGCGCGGCAGAGACGGTGGACAAACGCTTTGCTGAGATCGCAAAAACCTCTGATGCGGACAAGGGGGACAAGCCAGCCCGCATGCCGGTCGAAACCCTGATCCAGCAAAAGGTGCTGGTGGAGGCCGAGACAGGCGAAGCCGAAGTCGCCAAGGGGTACAACCTTGTACTCGCGGGTCTGGATAAACCGTTGACCGACGATGGCTTGCATTTCAATGAGAAGCTGAACCTGTTCCTGAATGCGGGTGATCTGCCTGTCGGAATCATGTTTCAAGGTCGCGCAATGGCCGATGGGGACGGACTGCCACGCCACATTCTGGTGCCAACAGATGGCACGCAAAGTTCACGGCTTGCCACCGAGATTGCGGTCGCCCTGGCGCATGCGGCTGGTGCCCGGTTAACCATTCTTCACGTGATCGAAAGAGATCGGCAAGATAATACGGCGCGAGGGTTTTCCCATCCAGAAAAGTCTGTTCTGCAACAGGCTTACATTCTGGCCCGCAGGCATCATGTCGAAGCCCAGCTCAGGGAATTGGTGGATCGTCATCCCAACCGCATCATCCGCCGAATGTCACAAGGGGGGGCGTTTGATCTTGTGATCCTGGGGGCCGATTTGCGTCAGGATGGTGGAAAGTTTCTTGGACCGCGGACCAGCGAGTTGGCTTTGACGATCCATGTGCCGATGTTGCTTATCGTGAAGTGACGGCGCGCAATTCCCCGTCTGCCCCGCATCCTGCATCACCGTGGAGACACACCTGAGCCCGCGGGTGGTAAAGCGACAGCACAATGGCTGCCGCTGAAGTTTCCCCTATGGCGACTTTCTCAGTTGCCGATGGTTGTCCCATCCGCCGGAGCGGCTGGGGTCATGACCCCTGGGTCGGTTTGCTGGGTCTGAACGTCTTGCTCCAACTTTTGCTCGGCGGCTGTTTTGAAGGCCGGTGCGGCATTCAGATCCTCGCGCGTCGCGGTGAGAAAGAGGTGAACAGCGCCGGTTTCAGGGTCGGTCTTGACCGTGAGCGCGGCCATCTCGACCGCAACGTTCTTTTCGCCAATTCCGAGGAAGCCACCGACGCCGATCACCACGCCTTCGATCGTGCCGTCGAGGTTGATGATCAGGTCATTGATATCGCCGATCGTTTCATCTGTAGCGGAATAGACCCGCGATCCGATCAGAATTCTTGGCAAGAACGCTGTTCTCACTTTGAAGCATGATCTGGCCTTTCACCGGAGCAGCCGGAGTTTCAGGGGCTGCGACGCTGTCTGCTGTCGGGGCCGCCGGATCCGCTGGTGCCACCGGTTCGGTGGGCTGGGTTGGATCGGCGGGTTGAGGTGTCTGTGCCGGTTGCTCAGTGCTCTGCGCGGCGACCGAAAGGGGGAGGGCCGCGAGAAGGCTGATCAGCACGAGGTGTCTCGAATGAGTGAACATGATCATCTCCTGCGTTGGGTTTCTATGTGCCGCCCAAGACGTAAAGGGTCAGCAGCATCAAAACGGCACAGGTTTTGCCGGGGTTCCCGCGCAGCAGAGGCCTTGGCCAGAATCCGCCGACCCTGCAGGTGCGCTCGGGCGTTATCTGCGGTCAGCGGCCGTGGAGCTGATCCGAGTGCAGGGTCGTTCAGGCCTGCTTCGGCGGATACTTTGGCGCATGCAGACCAAGTGCGCGTGCAGTTGCCACATCCGCCAGCAGATCGCGCTGAGCGGCGGCGAACAGATCGTCCATCGTCTCGATCAAAAAATAGACCGGCTGCAGAATGTCGATCCGGTAGGGCGTGCGCAGAATGTCGATCACGTCGAAGGGTCGCAGTTCAGGCTTGCCCGAGGTCGCCCATTGCAATTCGGAAATCGATGAGGCCAGACCCGAGCCGAGGCCCTTGATCACGCCATTTTCCCGCGTCAGGCCAAATTCGATGGTGAACCAGTAGAGCCGGATCAACCAAGCGTAATCCGTCTTTTCGGCCCGCAGGCCCGCTTGCCCGATGGCCTGACTGAAGGCCGCAAAGCGCGCATCGGTCAGCAGGGGCGCATGACCAAAAATCTCATGAAAGATATCAGGTTCCTCGATATAGTCGAAATGCTCGCGCCGCCGGATGAACGAAGCTGCGGGGAAACAGCGATCAGCCAGCAGCGAGAAGAACTTGCCAAAGGGAATCAAAGCGGGCACCGGCTCGACCCTCCAGCCGGTCATGGCGCGCAGGGTTTCAGAGACCTCGGCGCATTGCGCCACCCGGTCAGTTGGCAACTGCAACTGCGCCAAGCCGACGAGGTAAGGCGTGGCCATCTGCTGCATCACCGAGGGCATCTGCCGTGCCATCAGATCGTGCCAGACGCCATCTTCGGCGGTGTCATAAGGGATGTGTCCGGTCTGATCCGGCAGCTTTGCAACGTAATCGGTCGATTTCGGCATGGGCTTACCCTTTCGATGTGCGTCCACATAGTCTTGCTCTGTTGAACTCACAGTCCTGCAATCTGCAGTAAATATAAATCCCAATATTGAGCTGACCAAGGCAGATCGTCGCCTGCGGCGACTGTTTCAGAGAGACAGGTGCGCCCGGACGCAGAATGGCGAAGCTGCGATGGCGTCCCCGGATAGGTTTTGTCGTGGCGAAGAGCGAGCAAGCCCAGGGGACGTCTCTGGCTTCAAACTGATCAAGTTGCTGGCCGACCTGATTTACTTCGGCAGCGGCCCGAGGCTCCAGATGACAATTGCGCCTTAGGCAGGCTATTGTTCACTGCATTGCGTTGACCGCCAATTGAGCGTCGAAGGCACGCTTGTAAGCGGGCCGTGCTTCGCCACGGGCAACATAAGCGTCAAGGGTCGGGAATTCGCCCAACATACCCGATGACTTCAATCGGAGCAGGACCGACACCATCAGCAGATCGCCGGCGCTGAAGTCGCCATCGAGCCAGTCTGCAGCGCCAAGGCGCGCAGATAGTTGCTGCAGCCGGACACGGATCCGATCCTTAACCAAGGGTAGCCGCTCGTTACTCCAAGGCTTGTCGCTCTCCAGAATCCTGGCGATCACGAGATCAAGGATCGGTGGTTCGACGGTATTGAGTGCGGCGAACATCCAGGTGATCGCCCGCGCTCTTGCATCTGCACCCTGCGGCAGCAGCCCTGTGTGGCCCTCGGCGATATGGAAGACGATCGCGCCGGTTTCAAACAAGGCGAGGTCGCCTTCTTCGAAGGTCGGGATCTGCCCGAAGGGATGAAGCGCCAGATGTGCCGGCTGTTTCATCGCAGCAAAGGAAACGAGGCGAACCTCATAGGGCTGGCCCGCCTCTTCAAGCGCCCAGCGCACGCGCGTGTCGCGCGCAAGGCCCTTGCCACCGTCAGGCGAGTGTTCAAAGGCCGTGATGGTGATAGTCATCTCAGGTTTCTTTTCGACGGCTGTGGTTCAGGAGGTCATTTCAGAAGAGACGGCCTTGTCGAGTGCCGCGATGTCGATCTTTTGCATCGTCATCATCGCATCGAAGGCGCGTTTTGCGGTCGCGGTGTCAGAACTTCGCCACCAGATCAAGCAGCCGCCTTGGCGTGATCTGCCAGGAGAAGCCCCAGCGGTCCTTGCACCAGCCGCAGGCGCTCTCGGCGCCGCCATTGCCGACAATTGCATTCCAGTAGCGGTCTGTCTCTTCTTGGGTTTCGGTGACGACCATGAAGCTGACCGCTTCATTCGCCTTGAAGGTCGGCCCGCCGTTGAGGCCAACGAAGGGCCGCCCCAAGACCGTAAATTCGACAGTCAGTTCGCTGCCTTCTGTCCCGCCCGGAAAATCGCCAGGTGCGGCATTCGCACGGCCGACGTGGCTGTCGGGAAAGGTTTCGGCATAAAACTCGGCTGCTTTGGCGGCCTGGCCGTGGTCGAACCACAGGCAAGTAACAAGATCGGTCATGTCCATTCTCCCATAGGTTTCGGTTGCGCAGATCCTTAACGCCGCGATTGCGGCGACGGATCCGGCGCTACATGTTTATTTCCGGTTCGACGAGTTTTGCGAGTTTTCGCAGGCTTTCCTGCCATCCGAGGTAGCAGCTCTCCAAGGGGATCATATCGGGGACGCCCGCCTGCTCGATGCGGATTTCCGTGCCGCAGGAGACCGCCTTCAGTGTCACGGTCACTTTCATCTCGCCGGGAAGGTTAGCGTCGTCAAACCTGTCTGTGTAGACGAGCCGCTCGTTGGGGATCAGTTCCAGATATTCGCCCCCGAAGGAATGGCTATGGCCGGTGGTGAAATTGCGGAATGACATTTTGTGCGTACCGCCAACCGTGGGGTTCAGTTCGTGCACAGTGCAAAGGAAACCGTAAGGCGGTAGCCAACTGGCAACGGCATCTTGCTCCAGGAAGGCGCGATAGATCTTCTCTGGCTTTGCGGTGACGACGCGATGCAGGTGAACGGTGTTGGGCATTTCGGTTTCCTTTCTTTTTGCTGTTGGACTAATTCTTGCTGTCTGGGCGGAATAGAAGCGTCAGATAGCGATGGAGGTGGTCGATGCTATCGGCCGCAATGGCGGCGCCACCTTTGGCTTTGGCCAGAATGAAGGCGCCCTGCAGCACGGCTTGCGCATGCAACGCGAGGCTCTCGGCACTCCAACCCTCGCCCACGCCGTATGACTGCATGGCTTCGCGGATATCGGCCTCGAGCGTCTTGGCATGGCCGCTGATCGAGCGCGCGCAGGCCGCGACGATCTGAGGCTTGGTCTCATAGGCTTCTTGCGTGATCATTCCGGCAAAGCAGGTGAAGTCGGGCAAATCGCCGGTCAACAGGGTTTTCCGGAAATCAAGATAGGCAAGCAGCCGAGCAAGCGGGTCATCAAGATCATGGTAAGACGCCTGCGCGAACAGTCCACCGGTCATCTCATCCCAATGGGCAACGGCGGCAAGCATCAGGTCATCCTTGCTTGCGAAATGATGAAAGAAGCTTCCCTTGGTGACGCCGGCTTCGGCGCACAGATCCTCAATTCGGGTCGGCGGTATAGCCCTTGGCGCGCACCACGCTCAGGGCCGCGTCGAGAAGTCTGGTTTTCGAATTCTGCTGCGAGACCATCGTTGAAGTGTCCATACCCACTGGTTGGTTATTAGAATACCAACCAGTGGGTATGGAATCAAGGAAAAAGTCCCCGCCGAGGGCCCGCTTCAAGTCCCGCTTTGGTATTTGGCATATTCTGCTAACACACAGGAAACAGAAGGATGACGACATGCTGGCGCCGATAACCATCTGGACTTTGGATTGGGTGCCTGAAGGTCCACGCGGCTTTGTGCGCGATCTTCGGCTAAGGTGGGCGGCGCGAGAAGCTGGTCTGCCCTACACTGTGAGCACTATTCCCTTCGAGGATCGCGAGACCAACCACCTTGACCGCCAGCCTTTCGGGCAGGTGCCGTTCCTAACCGATGGCGATATCAAAATCTTCGAGAGCGGAGCGGGGTTGCTGCATCTTGCGCGGAAGAACGACAAGCTCATGCCACGCGATCCCGTCGCAGAAGCCGAGACCCTGCAATGGACAATCGCCGCGCTCAACTCGGTCGAGATGGTAACCGTGCCTTGGTGGTTCTTGGAGGTGACGGGTGCCAAAGACAACGGCCTGACGGGTTGGCTGACTAGCCGTCTCGCCCATATTGAGCGCGTCCTTGGCGAGCGAGAATGGTTGGCCGCAGATCGCTTCACCGTTGCAGACTTGACGATGGCTGACATTCTGCGCGTGAAGAAAATTCGCAATTTCGGAGATCGGCCTGCGACGGAATCCTATGTGACGCGGATAACCGAGCGACCCGCGTTCAAGATTGCCCATGCAGAGCAGATGGCACATTTCAAAGCGGCGGAGGGGGCCAGAGGCCAAATCTGAACAGACTTTTTCAGCCGCCCCTTATGTGCTGCGGGTTACCTTTCCGCATTCGCGTGCCTTTGCGGCACTGCGTGGCGCAGTGAAACAGACCACCCCCGGATGGGATAAAGGCTCGACTACCATTGCGTTGGTCAGGCTGGGAAATCAGAAAAACCAGCCTATTCCTTGTGCCATCACGTCTGATTGACACGCGGGCAGTCTGTTTCGTCTCAAGAACGCTCGATCCCGCGCCAAGGTTCCAGCGCCTTGACAATTCTCCACACGGAACTTGACCTCAAACTCTGCGTAGCCTCCACGCTGGATCGGGGGGTATGACGTCTTTTGGGTCGACTTGTGACCATGTGGCTGCCTCAGGACACCGCGCAAACTTTCGCCGAGACAGGTAAAGCTTGCGGCGCTCTCAGGAACCTCAGGCCTCACTGTGGGTTGTCAGCTCCAGAAAGCCCTATCAATCAAGGAGTACCAACCATGAATGACCGTTTTTTCTCAGAGAATGCTCTGGTTTCCTCGTCGGACGTAAATGGAACAGCGGTCTATAGCCGTGACGGCGACAACGTCGGCACCATCGATTACCTGATGATCGACAAGAGTTCGGGCAAAGTGGCCTATGCGATGATGCAGTTCGGCGGGTTTCTGGGTTTCGCCAAGGAGGCGTATCCTATTCCGTGGAAATCCTTGACCTATGATCCCGCGAAAGGCGGCTTTTCCACCGATATTACCGCCGAACAACTGAATGGAGCGCCCGCGCTTTCTGATCGTTGGGAGAGTGATCGCGCCTGGCATGAAAGCACCTATGATTATTGGAAGCTGCCCTATTTTTGGATGTAGGCGAGGGGATGTCTGCAATCTCGCGAAACCGGAGTTTCACGCCGCGCCTACCAGATGCGCGCAGGTGTCAAATCTCATAGGCTCAAATAGGGAATACCTGATCTGACCCGCGGAAATTTGGGGCTTCCCATCATGTCGCGTCGGTCAGATCGCGGCTTTGGTCACAGGAAAGGAAATCGATATGCCCGCAAAATCCAAAGCACAGCAAAAAGCCGCCGGCGCGGCACTTTCCGCCAAACGTGGCGAAACCGAGGTTTCCGCATTGAAAGGGGCTTCGAAAGAAATGTACGAGTCGATGTCCGAAAAGGAACTGGACGATCTGGCATCTACCAGCCGCAAGGGCTTGCCAGAAAGCAAGAAATCAGATTGAGGGAGCGGCTTCCTGAGGCGGGTTTTCTGCACAAACCTGCAGAAAATCGGGCTCTCGCGGTCGTGATCAATCGGTGAACTTTTCCAAAGGAAATAGCATCGAAATGGACAGTCCTTCCGGTCGCCAGTTTCGCTCGAGTGTCGCAGAAAGAGCGGCAGCCAGACTGCGCTCGAGGCGACTTCCAAACCCCGCCGCTTCAGGTTGACTGACTTGCGGTCCGCATGTTTCGATCCAAGTCACCTGAACACCGACGTCCGTCTTGGTGATTGACAGGTCAAGTCGCCCTTCCGGCACGGACAAGCTGCCATACTTGGCTGCATTTGTTGCCAATTCGTGCAGCAGCAACGCCAAATCAGTGAGGGCCTTGCTGCTTACCTTTAGGTCATCTCCTTTGACCGTAATCCGGTCCTGCCCTTCATAGGGTCTGAGGATCGCATGCAGCAGCGCAGGTAGGCTAATTTCAGCAATGGCATGAGCTTCTACGGCAAGATTGGGCATGGTCAATTCATAGGCACGCGCGAGGGCTGTCAGCCTTTCATGGATGGCCTGCACAAGATTGGCAATGTTGTCCTCCGATCGCGCAGTCAAAGAGACGATGCCCGCAGTGAGTGCGAACAAGTTCTTTATACGGTGCTGCATCTCACCAAACAGAAGTTGCTGCTTTTCTTGCGCCTGTCGGCGCAAGGCGATGTCGCGGGCAATTTTGGAAGCTCCCACGATAGCGCCGCGGGCATTGCGAATGGGTGAAATCGTCAGTGACAGATCTAGCAAGGAGCCGTCTTTGTGTCGCCGTTGCGTTTCAAAATGTTCAATGTGCTTGCCTTGGGAGATCTGACTTAGAATGTGGGGTTCTTCGTCAAGTCTGTCCTCTGGAATCAAGACTGTGATGGGCAGGCCCACCACCTCCTCTGCCGTATATCCGAAAAGCCGAGTAGCGCCGCAGTTCCAACTGCGGATCGTTCCATCAAGATCCTTGCCTATGATCGCATCATCTGACCCGGCAATAATCGCGGCCAGCCAGTCTCTGGGATCGGGGATTTCATATTCATCCAGGGGACGTAGGGCCAATCTGCTACTCTTGAACGTGGCTGTGCCTGCGTCGCCATCAGATCTCGCGTTCTCAGGAGTTTTGGAAGTTCGGTGCCAAATGCCAGGTGTGTCCATTTGAAATATCCTTCTTCTGCCGCTTCGCTTCACCTCGTCCCCCGAGAAGAGTTTTCGCTGCACAACCAAAGGTTACCAAAACAATTTTCGCAGATCCACTTCCCACAGACAGCACAGCAATCTACCGCTTACAGGTGTCGGCAAGAAGAAAATCTTCCTTATAACAATGAGTTAAATGTGGCGTGGATTCACTGGTCCTCTGCCGAAAATGACACTTACCGCGACTGCGGAAGATGCTGATTGGCGCTAGTGAACCACTGGGCCCATGAAGATGGGGACACGATGAAGTGGCCCCCAACAGACTTGCTCACCTTCAACTTTCAAAGGCTGATGGGCGGCTTCGTTGCCTCATCAACCTTATTGACCCCAGCAGCCGAGCGGGTGCCAAGGCTTGAGTGACCCTTAGTTGCCATAATCTTCCACCTCCATCTGGACCAACTCAACCTGCCACGAGGTCGAATGTTCCCGGGGGCGGCGCGGGCAGCGGCGCGATTTCGCGCCTTGTGCGGAAACACGCTGATAGCGGAAGCGAAGGGGAGTTGAAGGAAAGGCACCTGGGGCCTACGCGCCAGATGGCGGGCGCAAATCACAACGGTCTGGCGGAAAAATTTTCATGCCAGGATCGGCATAACTACCACCGTACCGAGGATCTCAGCTGCGGTCAGTCGTCCCGCTCGGTTATCGACATCTGCCGCGCCAATGCCAGTTCCAACTGCCGCGCCAAAGCACGCAGGTGCTCTGGAACGTCATCCCGATTGACCTCATCGATCAGTTGGTTGATCAGGCTTGAAACACTGCCTGCCCCTTCTGACGGGTCTTTGTCTTCGAGCAAGGTATCTCCTAAGGCAGCAGTACGCTTAACTTCCTGGAACGGGGCCAAGGCTGTGCCAGTACACCTATGAAACCTAAGTCAGAACCGCGTCAAAGTCGATCTTCACATTGCATTGGGGCAGCATCAGGGTGGTCAGGCGCCGTCCACCCGAAGCCTTGCCAGCCCTGATCCCTGTCGAAAGCCGTAGCATTCCACGGCGATCCAAAGCCACCATATAAACTGCGGCGTGAGCTCCCTGTCGCGGAACCGATCCCAAAAGCCAAAGTTGTAAGACTGAAAGCAACAAGGCGATCTTGAGGGACCCGCGATGTGCTGCCGACGACTCAACGAGTCCGATGCCGGCAATGATTTTCACGATATGGTTGTCGAAGTCATTCCATCTTTGCGCCGCTATGCGCGATCGTTGACCCGCGACGCGTCGGACGCCGATGATCTTGTGCAGGAAACACTGCTGCGCGCCATCATGCATGTCGAGTCGTTTAAACCCGGAACCAATCTGCATGCATGGCTGTTCACCATCATGCGGAACCGATTTTACACCCTCATCCGCAGATCATCGCGCGAACCTGTCGGTGCGGAGGATTGTGTGTCCGGTTCGGTTGTCTGCCCGCCACCGCAAGAGACGCAGATGGAGTTGCGCGATGTCGAGCGCGCGCTGCTCAATCTGCCGCCGCCTTACCGCGCGACGATGGCTTTCGTCGTGCTGCGGGAAAGAACCTAGGGTGTGGCGGCACAGCATTTCGGTTGCGACATCGGCACCATCAAAAGCCGCATTAGCCGGGCGCGGCAGATCATGCGCAAAGCTCTGGATTAGCCCGGAACGCGTGCCCATCAAGCTTCGTTGACTTGCGGTTCTTGCACCAACGCCGCAGCCTGATCCGCCCGCCTTCCTTGCAGGCCGCTCTTGCTCCTGCGCGAAAATGCCCTAGACTGCGGGCAAGTTCTCAGGGCGGGGTGCAATTCCCCACCGGCGGTAATGGCCAGATGGCCGAGCCCGCGAGCGCCTTGCGTTTCCTCGTGAAACGCTTGGGTCAGCAGACTCCGGTGTGATTCCGGGGCCGACGGTATAGTCCGGATGGAAGAGAACAGATGCACGCACGCGGCCCTTTTTTGGGGGGCTGTGTGTCGTTGATCTGTGCTGCCCTGACACGACGTGGTGAATTGGGGACGGCACATGCAGCGGCCAGAAAGATCACAGGCAGAGCGGGCGGCGCAAGTGGCGGCGGGGTTTCGCCATGCCTTGCAGCTGGCGGCCGAGCAGATCGGCGCGACGGCCCCCAATCCAACGGTGGGCTGCGTCTTGCTGGATGCCGAGGGGCAGATTGTCGCTGCGGCAGCACATCTGGGCGCAGGGCAGCCGCATGCCGAGGCGCGGGCGATCAGCATTGCGCAAGCGACAAGGGCCTGACCGCACGGATTGACACGGTGATCGTCACGCTGGAACCCTGCAACCATCAGGGGCGCACCGGGCCTTGTTCCGAAGCCATTCTGACCACCCCGGCGCGAGAGGTCTGGTATGCCCTGCCCGACCCCAACCCGCCTGCTTCGGGCGGCGCTGAGCGCCTGCGCGCGGCGGGGCTGGCGGTCCACAGCCTGGAGGCGCTTGTCCATCCTGCGCGTGACGAGCTCTTGATCCGAGGCCCGCCGATTGCTTGCGCCCTTTGTTGCGCGTGTGACGCTGGGGCGGCCCTATGTGACGGTCAAGCAGGCGGTTGATGGTGCGGGCAGCATGATCCCGCCTTTGGGGCAGAAGACCTTTACCAGTGCCGAGGCTCTTAGCCTCGCCCATCAGCTGCGCCGCCGCGCTGATGCAATTCTGACCGGATCAGGCACGGTTCTTGCAGACCGCGCCGAGTTCACTGTGCGACATGTGCCCGATATCGCAGGAAAATCCCGAATCCTGTGCATTCTTGACCGCCGGGGCCGCGTTGATGAGGCCTATCTTGAGGCAGCGCGGCGGCGCGGGTTTCGGGTGATGATCGCCCTGGATCTGACGACGGCTCTGCGCGATCTGGCGGCGGCGGGCTGCAATGAGGTGCTGGTCGAAGCCGGGCCGGGCCTGCTTGAGAACCTGCGCGCGGCGGGTCTGTGGGACGAATGGGTGCTGATTGAAAAAGCCACAGCGACCCGGCCCGAGCGCATCACCACCACCTATAAACAACTGACAGGTTGAAGGACGGCACTTATGTTTTCTGGAATCATCGAAACCCTTGGCAAGATCCGCAGCGCAAGCTTTGCAGATGGCAATCTGACGTTGGATCTGGAGACCGGCTTTGCCGATCTGGAGCTGGGCGAGAGCATTGCGGTCAATGGCACCTGCCTGACCGTGGTGACTTTTGACGCCACGGGCCTTGCGCAGTTCTATGCCAGCCCCGAGACGTTGAACCGCACCAATCTTGGCGAGTTGCGCGCAGGCGCTGTGGTCAACCTGGAGCGGGCGGTGTCGATGGCGACGCGACTTTCGGGGCATCTGGTGCAGGGCCATGTCGATGGGATGGCGCGGCTCGAGGCGGTGATCCCCGAGGCGGGGGCTTACCGGATCGAGCTGACCCTGCCGCAGACCCTGGCGCGCTATTGCGTCGAGAAGGGCTCCATCGCGCTTGACGGTATCAGCCTGACCCTGAATGCCGTCACCGACCTGCCCGAGGGGGGCTGCCGGATCTACCTCACCATCATCCCGCACACCTGGAGCCACACCAACCTGCACGCCCGCAAGCCGGGTGATCTGCTCAACGTGGAATCCGATGTCATTGCCAAATATGTGGAGCGCCTATGCAAGCCCGCCCTCTGAAACCCGCAGCTGGCCTCGTCGAGTTCATCGCTGTGGCCGATCTGCCGACGCTCTATTCCGCTAAAGCCCTTCCGCGCCCATGCCTTTCGCAGCCGGGCGGATGGCACCGAGCATCTGGCGCTGATCTCGCCCGGCATAGCCGAGGGTGCGCCCTTGGTGCGGATGCATTCTGAATGCCTGACGGGCGATGCCTTTGGCTCGCTGCGCTGCGATTGCGGGCCGCAGTTGCAGGAGGCCTTGCGGCGGCTGGCAGCCTCGCCGGGCGGCATTCTGATCTATCTGCGCGGGCAAGAGGGCCGCGGCATTGGCCTTGCCAACAAGATGCGCGCCTACGCCTTGCAGGATGGCGGCATGGATACGGTCGAGGCCAATCACGCGCTGGGTCTGCCCGAGGATGCCCGCGAATATGCCGAAGCGGCGCAGATGCTGCGGGCCTTGGGCGCGCCTGCGGTGCGGCTTTTGACCAACAACCCCGACAAGGTGACGGCGCTGCGGCGCAATGGCATCGAAGTTACGGCTGTCGAACCTTTGGTGATCGCCGCCAACCCCTTCAACGCGGGCTATCTGGATACCAAGGCGCGCAAATTTGGCCATAGCCTGCCCCTGAGCACGCCCAAGAAACCCTGAAATCCCTGGCCGGCCCTCGGGCCGACCAGAGCTGTTTCTGGCTCAGGCGACCCGTGCCTGGCCTTTGGCGGCAAGGCTGGCATTCAGGTCAAGCACCTGGCGCACGGCATGGGCGGCCTCTGCGCCTTTCTTGACGAAATGCGCAAGGTAGAAATCGGTGATCGCCTCGACCGGCTGAAAGTTGTGCGGCGTCAACGAGACCGAGAACACCGGCACGTCGGTCGCCATCTGCGCCGCCATCAGGCCGTCGACCACGGCGGCGGCGACGAAATCGTGCCGATAGATGCCGCCATCCACCACCAAAGCGGCGGCGACCACGGCGTCATAGCGGCCGGTCTGGGCAAGTTTTTTCGCCAGAAGCGGCATTTCGAAAGCGCCGGGAACGTCGAAAGTCTCGACGGTGGCGCCGGGCAGCAAGGTGGCCGCCGCCTCGGCAAAGCCATCATAAGCACGGTCGACGATATCGGCGTGCCAACGTGCCTTGATAAAGGCGATGCGGGTGGTTTGGAAAGTTTCAGTCATTTGGAACCTCTGCATAGATTGCGACAGGTCCCAGAGCACGAGCCAAGACAGGTTCGCCCCGAAGAGGACGCCCAAGCCATGGTTCTCTTCCATCCGGACTATACCGTCGGCCCCGGAATTACACCGGATCTGCTGACCCAAGCGTTTCACGAGGAAACGCAAGGCGCTCGCGGGCTATACCGCCGGTGGGGAATTGCACCCCGCCCTGAGAACACGGCCAAGTTAGCATGGCTCTGCCTGCAGGCCAAGACCCCGAAGCTGTCAGATTTTCGCGATCAGGCGCCGGGATAGACAAGGCGGATATCGCCGCCCTTGCCGGTGATGGTCGCGACGAGTGGCTTGGGCAGACCAGAGCGGGCGCCGATCCCTTGCAGGAAGTTGCAAACCTCGGGGTTGCGGCTGCACAACACTGGGCTCCGCCCGGTCAGCGCCTCGATCCGCAGGGGCAGCGCCAGTTGGTCGTGCAACTGCGCTTGCTTTGCCGTGGTAAGATCCAGAACGTCGCCATAGACGATCACCGGCGCATCGCTTGCCGCCACCTTGTCGGCAAAGGCGCGGCTTTCGGCCAGCCAGGCGTGGAACGGCAGGTATTGCTGGAAACTGATCGGCAGATAGACCAGCACCAGAAGCACCGGCATCCACCGTCCGATCCGGGCGCGCAGGTCAAGGCCCTGCGCCTGCCAGACCGCCGCACGGGCGAGGATGGCGGCATAGAAGATCCAGGCGAAAGCAAAGCTGCGCGGTGGCACCTGCACGCCGAGTTTCAGCACCTGCGCCGCCATCAGAGCAATGCCGCACCACAGACCTGCGTGCAGATACAGCGCCTCCATCGGGGCCTTGCGGATCAGGATCAGCGAGGCGAGCACCAGCGACACCGGCACCAGCATCATCGGCAGCGCGGTGTCGTAGCCAACCGCCACCCAGAGCGAAAGCAGGGTCAGCTTCAGCATCGGCAGGTTTGCGGCAAGCCCCGCCAGATCATGCGCAGGTGTTGCCTCGCGCCAACCGGCCAGCGGCACGCCAAAGATGCCGAAAACCTGCCAATTGATCGCATAGGTCAGCAGCATGGCGCAGGCAAAGCTGAAGACGAACAGCGCCGCAAGCCCGCTCAGATCGCGCAAGGAGCGGCGCTCGCTGCGCAGGATGCAGGCCGCCAGCAGGATCAGCGGATAGGTCGTGTAGGACATGAAGGTCACGACCGTGAAGGGCAGCAACAGCGCACGGTGCAAAAAGGGCGAAAGGCGGCAGGCGAGGTAGCAATAGAGCGCCACAAACGCGAGGCCGGGCAGAAGCGTGTTGAACCAAAGCGAAATCATCGTGGCAGGCGGCGCCATCAGGATGAGCAGAGCCAGCAACGAGGCGGCCCAGAGATTTCGCCCTATCAACTGCCCCATCGCGGCCACGGCAAGGCTGGCTGCGACACCGGCCCAAAGGGCTTGATACAGCGCAAAGTTCAGCCAGGCCGGGGTGATCACACCGCGAAAGTGCCAAAGATAATTCAGCCAGCGCCCCTCGTGCAGGGTTTTATCCCAATAGCCGCTGGGCCGGGCCAGAAAGGCCGGGTAGTCATCATGCCGGATCATCGGATCCAGAAGATTTGGCAAGGATATCAACAACGCGCCCAGCAGAGCCACGACAAAGACCACCAGAAATGGCCGTGTGGTAACTCGCGCAGCCGTCAGGCTGTAGGGGCGTGCAAAACCAGCGGTTGTCATGCCGAGCGGGTCCCGGAGGTGGCGCGGGCAGCGATGAGGGCGGCACGGGCTTGGGCAATGCGGGTGACGGTGCCTTGCGGCAGGCGCGCCACGACAGTGCGGCGCAGACGCCAGATGAGATCGCCGCCATTGCGCAGCGCTTCGCCCTCGGGCAGCGCGGTTTTCAGCACGGCTTCGGGCAGGCCACGGGCGCCGGCTTCGTTCAGGTAGAGCACGGCATTGTAGCGATACCACGGCTCGACCGCGCGATTGGATTTCAGGGCGGGGCGCAGGCAGTCATAGGCGCGGTAGCCCCGCGCCGCAAAGAGCGCCTGCCAATGTTTCAGCGGCTGTTCGTTGACATGGAACTCGCCGCCCTGCCCGACCACAGCGGCCGAAAACAGCACCCGGTCCGAGGCGCGGGTCAGGCTGTCGACCAGAACCTCGGAGGCTTCGGGGCGCAGATGTTCGCCGACTTCGAGGCTTTGCGCCAGATCGAAGCGACGCCCGGTGTCGACGGGAGTGGTCAGATCGGCGGCAAGAAAGCAGTCCTGCGGCACGGCAAGCTCGGCGCGGTTAACGTAATCACCATCGACCGCCAGCACTTCGGCGACGCCGGTCTTGCGCCATTCGTCAAGCCAGACACCGCGACCGCTGCCCAGATCCAGCACCGAGCTGGGTTTGAGCCAGGGGCCCAGAAGCCCCAGAAGAGCCTGCGCCGAGCGGCGGGCACCAGCGTCGATATAGGTAAAGAAGGTATCGGAATAGATATGGGTCATGACGCGTTGCCCCCGCGAAGCTGTGGATTGGAAAAGACCCAGAGGGTCATGAGGATGAAGTTCTGCACCGGCAGCACAAAGGCCACCAGGACTGCCGCCAGCGCATCGGAAATCCCGATGCCGGGAGCAAGACCCGAGGTGATCAGCGCCGAGGTTAGCAGCCCCGCACCGATCATCACCGCAAAGCGCAGGACCTGCGCGGCATGGGCCAGCGGCTTGCGATAGGTAAAGCGCGCCTGCGCCACATATTGCGCCAGAACCGCAAGCCCGAAGGCCGCCAGATTGGCCGTCCCCCGCCCCAGCCCAAAGCGCTGAAAGGCAAGGTAGAGGGTGACGTAAAGCGCCGCCACAGCGATGCCGACAAGGGCAAAGCGCAACAAGGTGTTTTGCGGCATCAGACCGAGCTCAGCTTGCGGATCGCGACAGGTTCGGCGATCTGGACCTGCTCGCGGGTGTCTTCGGCGACGAAGTAGAGCGGGCGGCCTTTGGCCTCGACGTAAAGCCGGCCGATGTATTCGCCCAAGATACCCAGCGTCAGCAGTTGCACGCCCGAAAACAGGCTGATCGCCAGCACGACCGAAGCCCAGCCCGGCGCGGTCTGATAAATGATCAGCGAATGCAGCACATAAAGCATCATCAGCCCCGAAAACCCAAGGCTGGCAAAGGCCATCCGCGTCGCCAGCCGCAGCGGTCGCGTCGAAAAGGCGGTCATGGCGTCGGTGGCAAAGGCGATCATCTTGCGCAGCGGGTATTTCGTCTCGCCCAGCGCACGCGGCGCGCGGCTGTATTCGATACCGATCTGGCGGAAGCCCGCCCAGGCGAACATGCCGCGCACGAAACGGGCGCGCTCGGGCATCGAGAGCACCGCATCCAGCGCCTTGCGGCTGACCAGGCGGAAGTCGCCGGTATCGCGGGGAATTTCGACATCGGACATCAGGTTGAGCAGGCGATAAAAGCCCCAGGCCGTGGCACGTTTGAACAGGGTTTCGCCTTGCCGCTCCTTGCGCCGCCCGTAGACCACCTCGTAGCCACGATCCATCATGCCCATCATATCGCCCAAAAGCTCGGGTGGGTCTTGCAGATCGGCGTCGAGCATGAAGACGCGCTCGCCCTTGGCGGCCTGAAGCCCTGCGGTCAGGGCGATCTGATGGCCGCGGTTGGCAGAAAGTTGCAGCCCGACGACCTGGCGGCAACTCTTTCGCGCCGCAACAATTGCGGCCCAAGTTGCGTCGCGAGAGCCGTCATCGACTAGGATGATCTCTGCCCGATCACCATAAGGCGCGGTGACAGCGGCAAGCCGTTCGACCAGATGCGGGATCGACTCTTGTTCATTCATGCAGGGAACCACTACGGAAACAAACATCTACAAGGCCCCTCTTTTGCTGATCGCTTGGGTTAAAATACCCCTCGGATGTGACCGAAATGGGGCCTAAATTGGGTGTCATTCGGAAACCGATTGTTTTCCAAATTGAAACAGCAGGCGAGGTCCGGGCCGAGCCCCCCGTGACATGCCCCCTCGGGCATGATTAGCTGCCCGCATGTGAAATGGAGTGTCCGATGAGCCTGTCTCTGTTTGATCTGAGCGGCAAGCGCGCCCTGGTGACGGGATCCTCGCAGGGGATCGGCTTTGCGCTGGCGCGGGGCATGGCGCAAGCCGGGGCCGAGATCGTGTTGAACGGACGCGATGCCGGCAAGCTCGCCGAAGCCGTGGCGCGGCTCGGTGAAGAGGGCTTTGCGGCCCGCAGCCTGTTGTTCGACGTTACGGACCATCAAGAGGTGCGCGGGGCGGTAGATGGCTTTGAGGCCGAAGTCGGGCCGATCGACATTCTGGTCAACAACGCAGGCATGCAGCATCGCGGGCCCTTGGAGGAGTTTCCCGCCGAGGCCTTTGAGCGGCTGTTGCAGACCAATATCGCTTCGGTCTTTCACGTCGGTCAGGCCGTGGGGCGGCATATGATCGGGCGCGGCGCGGGCAAGATCATCAACATCGCCTCGGTGCAGACGGCGCTCGCGCGTCCCGGCATCGCGCCCTATACGGCGACCAAGGGGGCGGTGGCCAATCTGACCAAGGGCATGGCCACCGACTGGGCGCGCCATGGCCTGCAATGCAATGCGATTGCACCGGGGTATTTCGACACGCCGCTGAACAAGGCGTTGAAAGAGAACCCGGACTTCACCGACTGGCTGATCAAGCGCACCCCCGCCGGGCGTTGGGGCGATGTCAAGGAACTGGTCGGCGCCTGCATCTTTCTTGCCTCGGCGGCCTCGTCCTTTGTCAATGGAACGACACTTTATGTCGATGGCGGGATTACGATCTCGCTATGAGGCGGCTGGTGGTCATGGGGGTGTCCGGCTGTGGCAAAAGCAGCGTCGGCGCGGGTCTAGCTGCGGCGCTGGGGCAGCGCTTTGTCGACGGCGACAGCCTGCATCCGGCGGAGAATATCGCCAAGATGGCGCAGGGCATTGCCCTGACGGATCAAGACCGCGCGCCCTGGCTGGCCGAAGTGGGCACGGTGCTGCGTGATCAGGGCGGGGTGATTGCCTGCTCGGCGCTGAAGCGCAGCTACCGCGACCTGATCCGGGCTGCGGCGGGCGAGGTGAGTTTCCTTTACCTGCGTGGCCGCCGCGAGACGCTGCTGTCGCGGATGTCGCTGCGGCCGGGGCATTTCATGCCGCCTGCCCTGCTTGACAGCCAGCTTGCCACGCTGGAAGAGCCGCAACCCGACGAGGCGAATCTGGTGGCGGATATCGAAACCCCGCTTGCCCAGATCATTGCAGGGTTTGTCGCGGCTTTGCGCTAGGCTTGCATCACCTTTACGTCGGCGAAAGGCTGCAAAGGTCGCGGGCCCCCAGTGGCGCGCACGCCATCGACGATCATCAGGGGGCAGCCGCGCGAACAGCTTTCGACGCGTGCCTCCACCCCATAAAGCTGACGGATCAGCTCTGGCTGCAGAACCTCCAGCGTTGGCCCGACCGCGATCACGCGGCCCTCGGCCACTGCAATCGTTGTCGAGCAGACCCGCATCACCTGATTGAGATCATGCAGCGCCAGAATGGCCACCGCGCCGGTTTCGGCGACATAGGTGCGCAAGGCTTCCAGCACCTCGTACTGGCGGTAGAGATCGAGTGCTGCGGTTGGCTCGTCCAGCAGCAAGACCTTGGGCCGCGAGACCAGAGTTTGCGCCAGCGAGACAAGCTGACGCTGGCCCCCCGAAAGCTCGGCCAACTGCCGCTCGGCCAGTGGCTGGATATGCAGCCGCGCCAGCACCGTGTCGACAGCGGCAAGTTCGCTCGTCGAAAGCCGCCAGCCGCTTTGCCCCTGCTTGAGCGCAAGGATCAGCGATTCGTAAACGCTCAGTGCCGCTGTCATGCCGGTGTCTTGCGGCATATAGCGCAGATCAGAAACCTCTGCGCCGATCATGCGCACCTCGCCACGGCCCGCCAATTGCCCCGCGATGCGGCGAAACAGCGTCGATTTGCCCGCCGCATTCGGCCCGACCAGCGCACTAAGCGTCCCGCCCTTTATCACGGGCGTGGTGGCAGCCGAATAGATCACCTTGCGGCCATAGCGGGCCTCGACCCCGGCAAGTTGCAGACTCACCATGATTTTCTTCCATGGGTAAAGATCAGCGTGGCAAAGAACGGCACCCCGACCAGGGCTGTGATGATGCCAATGGGCAGGACCGCACCGGGCAGGATCGCCTTGGACAGCACCGAAGTGACCGACAGGATCAGCGCCCCCGACAGGATCGAGCCGGGCAGAAAGAACCGCTGATCCTCGCCCAGCAACAGCCGGGCGATATGGGGCCCGACAATGCCGATAAAGCCGATGGTGCCGACGAAAGACACCGGCACCGCCGCCAGCAGGGCGACCAGGATCAGCGTTTCAAGCCGCAAGCGCCGCACCGGCACGCCCATGGCGGCGGCGCGGGTTTCGCCCAGCCTGATCGCGGTCAAGGCCCAAGAGCGTCGCGCGAAAAGGGGCGTGCAGACCGCGAGGATCCCGCCGGTAACGGCAACTTTGGTCCAGGTCGCCTTGGTCAGGCTGCCCATGGTCCAGAACACCACCGCCGCCAAAGCCTGTTCGGAGGCGAAATACTGGAGCAACGCCAGAAGCGCGTTGAAGGTAAACACCATGGCGATGCCGAGCAGCACGATGGTCTCGACCGTCACGCCACGCATGCTTGAGAGCGCAAAGATCAACAGGGCCGCCGCCATCGCCATGATGAAGGCGTTGATCGGCACCATCAGCGCCAAGGCCGCCGGAAACAACGCCACCCCCAGCACCATCGACAGCGCCGCGCCAAAACTCGCCGCAGCTGAAAGGCCGAGCGTGAAGGGGCTGGCCAGCGGATTGGCCAGAATGGTCTGCATCTGCGCGCCCGCCAGCGAAAGACAACCGCCCACAGTCAGCGCCATCAGCGCCATTGGCATGCGGATTTCCCAGACCACGACACGCATCTGCAGATCGGCCTGCGCAGGCCAGAACAGGGTCGAGATCACGTCGCGCAGCCCATAGCGCGCAGGGCCCAGCGAGATATCGACGGCGACCGACAAAAACAGCAGGGCCGCCAAGGCCCCCAGGACCACGATCCGCCTTGTGACAAGCTTGCGGTAGGTAATAGCCCCGCAGGCAGGGACCCCGCTGCGGAGGCCCCGCTGGCAGAGGATAGACTTTCGCTCAGGCTGACCATCGGCAGACCCTTCAAATCAGTGGAAAATCTGGGGGGCGGCACCAGCCGCCCCCCAAGGCTTTACTTCAGCGAAACCCAATAGCCGGGCCGGTACTCGACGGGCAGAAAGCGGCTGTGCAGCTCTTTCAGCGTCGCCTCGGGGTCAAGATCGGCAAAGAGATCGGGGTGCAGCCATTTGGCAAGCTGCTGCACGGCGACAAAGCTGTAGGGGTTGTTGTAAAACTGGTGCCAGATCGCGTGGACATCGCTGTTCGTCACGGCCTTGACGCCGG
Organism: uncultured Alphaproteobacteria bacterium; assembly: GCA_963815275.1. Lineage (GTDB taxonomy): Bacteria > Pseudomonadota > Alphaproteobacteria > Rhodobacterales > Rhodobacteraceae > Cypionkella. The sequence continues at coordinate 306,615 of CAWFGD010000009.1, read as the reverse complement.
TAAAGGCGGGCCGTTGCATCAGCGCCGCGAGCTTTGTGCGCGCCACGTCCATATCCTGCGCCCGGCGCGACCCCGACCCAAGCACCGCCGGGGACATAGGCTTGCCAATTGCCGCCTGTCACGATGACGACATCGGGATTCGAGGCGACGATCTGCTCGGCGTTAACCGTGCCGAAAGTGCCCGGAATAAACGGCGTCGCCATATTGGTGCCACCGGCCAACTCGACCATCTCACCGAAGTTGGCATTGCCAAAGGACATGCAGCAATCTTCGGAATAGCCGGCCGCGCGTTCGACAAAGGTCAGCGGCCGCTTCAGATCAGGATGCGCCGCAATGACATCGGTCACCTTGGCCAATCTGCTCGTCGAAGAAGCTGTTGAACTCGGAGGCGCGCGCCGCTTTGCCGTAAAGCTCGCCCATGATCTGCATCGATTTTTGCGTGTTCTTGAACGGGTCTTCGCGGAAGTCGACATAGACGATCGGGATGCCCACCTTGGCGAGCTTTTCCTCATAGCCCGCCTCGTCGGTCGCAGCCTTGGCTTCGAGGTTCAGGATCATCACATCGGGCTTCAGCGCAACCGCCTGCTCGATGTCAAAGGTGCCTTCCTTAAAGCCGCCAAAGCTGGGGATATCGGCGATCTTGGGGAACTTGGCGAGATAGGCGGCGTAGCTGTCCGGATCGGCCTCTTTCAGATCATCCCGCCAGCCGACAACGCGGGCAAAGGGGTCCTCGGTTTCCAGCACTGCGGTGAAGAACACCTGACGGCCCTCGCCGAGAATGACCCGCTTGACCGGGGTTTCCACCTCGACCTGTCGGCCGGTGATATCGGTGATGCTGATCTTTTCGGCAAGCGCATGGCCCGCCGACAAAAGGCTCAGCGCGCTGGCGGCAAGCAGGGTGCGAAGATGTTTCATTCTGTCCTCATTGGTTCGATGGGCCTTGGGTAAAATGACCAAGTATTATTGTCAACATTAAATTCCGACTTGTTTACTAAGGAATTTCAGTGTAGCCCGCTGCACAGCAAAAACCGACAGGCCGATGACCATGACCACTGCAACCCGCCCCAACCGTGACCTGCGCGACGAGATTCGTGACTATTGGTCAGACCGCGCCGCCAACTTTGACCGCGACCCCGGCCACAAGATCAACGAAGGCGCCGAACGCAAGGCTTGGGCCAGCCTGTTTCGCCGCCATCTCGGGGAGGCCTGAGGCGCGCAGACTGCTTGATCTCGCCTCGGGCACCGGTGAGATTTCTTTGCTTTGCCAAGAGCTTGGCTTTCAGGTCACCGGGGTTGATTGGGCCGAGCCGATGCTGGAACGTGCCCGCGCCAAGGTGCTGAGAGCAGGCGTGCCGATCCAGTTTCTACAGGCCGATGCCGAGCGCACAATGCTGCCAGACTCGAGCCAGGACGTCATCGTCACCCGCCATCTGGTCTGGACGCTGGTCGATCCCGCCGCCGCCTTTAACGAATGGCTGCGCCTGCTCACCCCCGGCGGCACCTTGCTTATTGTCGATGGTGACTTCGTCTCGCGCGGCTGGATTGGCCGGATTCTGGCCCGCTGGGTCGGCGGCGCTTCTGCCCACCGAGATTCAGACATGACCCGACGCCATGCCGAGATCCTCGCACAGGTGCATTTCTCGGGCGGGGCGCGGGCCGAGGCGGTGGCCGCCCTTCTGGCCCGGGCTGGCTTTACCGATATCCAGATCGACACCCGCTTTGGCGCGATCCACCGCGCGCAGGCCCGGCTGCTCGGCTGGAAAAAGGCGCTGTTGCGCAGAAGCGAGCATCGCTATGCGATCAGGGCATCCAAACCCGATACAACCGTTGCCAATCCTCTTCCGGTCGACAAATAGCCCTGGTAGCAACCGTGCACTTCTGGCTGGACCTGTTCGGGTGCCAGACAGATTGATCGCCCTGCGCCCTGGCATCGCTTGGGCGCAGGCAGTTCTACCGAAAATTTGGCATTTGATGCGGAAGGTCCGTAGCCTAAGCCCGCTGAAATCGGGACAGGAAATCGCCGGCTGCCAAAGCAGGCAAAGCTCTGCCGTGCCTGACACAAAAATCAAATGCCTTTGGCGACCCCGGGAGGAATCGAACCCCCAACCCCAGACTTAGAAGGTCCGTGCTCTATCCAGTTGAGCTACGGGGCCGCTGGGGGCTTTTTGCGATATGCCGGGGCGTCACGCAAGGGTGCGCGTCATGAAAACTGAATTGGGGTCGAGGCTGTAGCCTTCGAAGGGGGGGCAATAGCTGAAACCGGCCTTTTCATATAGGGCGCGGGCGGCGATGAAGGTGGGTTGCACGCCGGTTTCCAGCGAGAGCCGGGTCTGGCCAGCGGCGCGGGCCTCGGCCAGCAAGATGCTCCAGCATGGCGCGGGACAGGCCGCGGCCGCGGGCTTCGACCAGCACATGCATTGATTTGATCTCGGCATGACCGCCGCCGAGGCGTTTGAAGGCGCCCATGGCGAGGGGGGCGCCTGCCTCGCGCAGCACGAAAAAGCTGATCTCGGGCACGGCGAGTTGACCCGCGTCCATCATATGGATGCTTTCGGGTGGGGTGTCTGCGTGCATGTCGGCGGTGTGGCGCTGCATCAGCAGCGCCAGATCCGGACTAAGCGGGCTCTCCTGCGCGATGGTATAGCCCATCAGTTGCCGCCAATGCCCGACATATCGACGCCATTGACCATGACAGCACCTTCGGGCGTCAGCTCCAGCTCCCAGACCAGCGCACCGTTTTCGCCCTGCTTGGCCATGCCTTCGGCCATACCAAGCGCTGGACCTGCCTGCATACCTAACTCCGGCGGCGCCTTGGTCAGCGCCTGACGCACGGCGGTCATGCCCGTCGCGGTGATGCGGGCAGTGCCTGCGGGGATGGTGGTGGCGGGGCCAAAGGCGATCTTGCCCTCATAGGTCAGCCCGTAAAGCGGCGCCGTGACGCTGCCTGGCGCGAGGCTGAACAGTGCTTCGCCGCTGGGCAACAGCGCCTTGACCATGGCCTCGTCATCCTCGGGGGTCGGCTGCTTGCTCGGGTCAAAGCGTTCGATCGCGGCCAGCACAGCAGCGGCGGGGTTGAACTGGCTGAGCGAGAAGTCGAGCGCGACATCGCTGGGCACGAGGTCAGAGGCCCAGTCGGGCACAAGACCGACCGGGATGCTCAGGCCCTTGAGGGTTATGGCTTCGCGGAAGAGCCCGTCTTCGATCAGCCCGTTAAGCGCCACAGTCACCGAAACCTCGCTGGCCTCGAACAGACCAAAGGGCGACTGCAGCGACAACCCGTTCATCGCGCTGCTGGTGGTCAAATGGGCAAAGAGCGGCATGCCATCCTTGATGATCGATTTCAGCTCGCCCTGCTTGGCGAGAATCATCGCCTCGTCAGGATTGGCGACGAAAAAGGCAATCAACTGGTAGAAGGCATCAGGGCGCAGACCATCGACGGCAAAACTGCCGTTGCTGGTGGCGGCGTTCAGCTGGAACTGCCCGAACGGTGGGGCTGTGAAGGCCTCGCTGAGCCCCTCCAGACTATAGGTGCCGGTCGAATCGACGCCACCTGCTCCCCCTGCCCTGGCCTGCGACTCATAGATCATGCTGGCGATGGTATAGGTCACCTCGGTGGGGTCCGCTGGCGGTACTGCAGGATCGGGGGGCGTGGCGGCGGGCATGGTGATCTTTTCATAGACCTTCATGTCCTTGGCCGTGGTGGTTGAACTTGAGAAGGTGCCAAGCGCCTCGTCAAAGGTGCCCTTGCTGGTCAGATTGCCAAGGCTGACCTGGATATCGGCGTCAGGGGCCTTGATGGAGAGGTCAAAGCTTTGGTCCTGCGTCATGCTCCATGTGCCGTTGCCAAGCTGGCTGAGCTGCATTTGCAGGGGCGTCACGGCGATCGCAACATCAGGGCCTGCCTTGGCCGCCAGCGGCGCGAAATCGAGCGTGACCGAATAGCTGCCGCCGACCGGGTTGACCGACACGACGCCATCGGTGGCACCGAAGTAGGTTTGCAGCAGGGATTTCAGCGCCTGAGCGCCTTCGACGCTGGCAGTCTGGGCGGGGGCGAGGCTGGCCACACAACAAAAAGGGACGGCCAGAAGAAGCGAGCGCATTTAAATTCCTCTCAGACTATCAAGGCTTTGCAGATCACAGCCCTGAGGACCGTCCGGACAGCGGGCGGCTTACGCCTGCCACTATCGGCAATTTTTCTCGGCGCGTAAAGCACTTGGCTGCGGCATCGGCGAGGCTTGACTTCGGGCGGGGGGAGGACACCCTAGGCGTCAAGCAATGCAAGGAAAGCGGGTGGCAAAGGCGGCGCGAAACGGGCCGGAGACGGCATTGGCGGCACTGCTTGCACCCGAGCGGCGGGCTTTGCGGCGGGCGGCAGGTCTGTCGGCTGTGGCTTCGGCGTTCTGGCCTGTGCAGGCGGGCTTGGTGGCCTATGGGATTGCCGGTCTGCTGGAGGGGCCGGGCGCTGCGCCCTGGCTGCTGGCCGTGGGTTTTTCGCGCTGGCCGTGGTGCGGGCCGGGCTGGCAGCCCGGAGCGAGGCTTTGGGCTTTGCGGCGGGACAACGGATCTTGCGGCGCTTGCGGGCGGCGTTGGTGGCACGAGAGGCAGACGCGCTGGAGGGCATGGCGGCGGGGGCCGTCGCAGCCTTGGCGGGTGAAAAGCTGGAGCTGCTTTTGCCCTATGTCACCCGCTATGGCCCCGCCATGGCGCGGGCAAGCTCTGCGCCCTTGCTGATTTTGGCCCTGGCGCTGTGGCAATCCTGGGCGGTGGCTGTGGTCTTGCTGATGACCGGGCCGATCATCTTTGTCTTTATGGCGCTGATCGGCATGACGGCACAGGAAGCGAGCGCGCGGCAGTTGGGCGAGATGGCCTCGGTCAACGATCTTCTGGTCGAACGGTTGTCGGCGCTGGTGGATATCAGGCTGCTGGGCGCGGGCGCGCGGGTTGTCGCGGGCTTTGCCGCGCGGGCGGAGGGGTTACGGGCGCGGACCATGGCAGTGCTGCGGGTGGCGTTTCTGTCCTCGACCGTCTTGGAGTTGTTTGCCGCCATCGGGGTGGCGATGGTGGCGGTCTATGTTGGCTTTTCGCTGCTTGGGGTGATCGGTTTTGGCACCTGGGGGGCGGTTTTGACGCCCTTTGCGGGGATCTGGCTGCTGTTGCTGGTGCCAGAGTTCTTCCAGCCGTTGCGCGATCTGGCCTCGGGCTGGCATGACCGGGCGGCGGCGCTGGCTTTGGCTGCGGAATGGGCGGAATGGCAGGCTCTGGCCACCGGCGCGGATCTTGGGCGGGACTGCGGCGGTGGCAGGGCCCGCGCGGATCGAGGTGCGGCGGCTTGGCTTGGCACAGCGTGGCTTGCTCTGGCCGGATTTTGTGGTCGAGCCGGGGGAGGCGCTGGCGATCATGGGGCCGAGTGGGGTGGGGAAAACCACGCTATTGCAGGTGCTTGCCGGATTGCAGGCGGCGGAGGGCGTGGTGCTGGTGGCGGGCGTCCCGCTGGACGCAGGCAATGCTGCTGGCTGGCGGGCACGGCTGGGCTGGATGCCGCAGGCACCGCATTTTCTGGCGGCCTCGGTCCAGGCGAATATCCGGCTGGGGCGGGCGGGGGATTTGCAGGCGGCCTTGCAAGGCGCTGCCGTGGCCGAGGTCGTGGCGCGGGCGGGCGGATTGACGGCGCGACTGGGCGAGACGGGCGGCGGGCTGTCGGGCGGCGAGGCGCGGCGTTTGACACTGGCGCGGGCGATCTTTGGCGCGCCGGACGTGATTCTGGCCGATGAGCCGACCGCCGATCTGGATGCCGAGACCGCCGAGGCTGTGACGTGCGGGCTTTTGGCGCAGGCGGCGCGGGGGGCGACGCTGATCGTGGCAACCCACGACGAGCGTCTGGCGGCACGGCTGGACCGGATCATCCGGCTGGGGGGCTGCAGATGAGGGCGCTTTGGGCGATTTTGCGCGCAATGATGGCGGGTGAGCGGGTGGCGCTGCTGCGGGCGGGCGCGCTGTCGGTTTTGGTGCTTTTGATGGGCGCGGCGCTTTTGGGGGTGTCGGGCTGGTTCATCACGGCGGCAGCTGCGGCGGGCCTGGCGGGGGCTGGCGCGGTGTTCGACGTCTTTCGCCCCTCGGCCATGGTGCGCTTTCTGGCGTTGGGGCGGACGGCGGCGCGCTACGGCGAGCGGCTGCTCAGCCATGATGCCGTATTGCGGGTTCTGGCACGGCTGCGGGTGCAGATGCTGGCCAGCCTTGCCACTGCGCCCTATGCGAGGCTGTTGCGCCTGCGCGGCAGTCAGGCGCTGAGCCGCATTACGGCGGATGTCGAGGCGCTGGACGGGGTGGTTTTGCGACTGGCTTTGCCTGTGGTGGCCGGGATTGCGGCGCAGGCGGTTGGTTTTGTTGCGCTCTGGGCGCTGGTGGGGTTGCCGATTGCCGGCTGGGTTTGTGGTGGCTTTGTGCTGGGCGGCGGTTTGGTGCTGTGGCGCGCGGGGCTTGCGGCGCGGCTGCCGTCGCGGCGGGCAGAGGCTTCGGCCCAGGCCTTTCGGGCGCGGTTGATCGATCTGCTGCGGGCGCGGCAAGATCTGGCCGTCTATGGCCAGACAGGCGCACAAGTGGCGCGGGTCATGGAGGCCGAGACACGGCGCGCCGAGGCGCGGGCCGCGCAGGAGGCGGTCGAGCGGCGCGCCGGGATGGCGTTGAGCCTCTTGGGTGCCGGGATCGCGGCAGGGGCGCTGGCCTTGGGGATGCAGGCGGCGGAGGCGGGACGCCTCTCGCCCGCTTGGGCCGCGACGGGGTTCTTTGTGGCTCTGGCTTTGGCCGAGACGGTTGCGCCGTTACGCCGCGCGGTCGGTGATCTGGGACGGATGATCGGCGCGGCAGAGCGGGTCGGGCGCGGGCTGACACACCGCCTGCCCCATACGGGCGCAAGCGCTGCAGGTGCAGAGCTGCGTTTTGACGCGGTGGGGTTTGCACGGGACGGGGCGGCAATTCTGGCGGGATTTCAACCTGCGGGTCAGTGCCGGTGAAACCGTGGCGCTGGTTGGTCCGAGTGGGGTCGGCAAGAGCACGGTTCTTGCACTGGCGGCTGGGTTGGAGCAGCCCGGCGCAGGGCAGGTTACTTTGGGCGGGCTGGAGGTTTCAGCCTGGAACGAGGCGCATTTGCGGGCGCGGCTGGGCCTGGTGGTGCAGCGCCCTGCCCTGATGGCGGGTTCGATTGCCGAGGCTTTGCGGTTGGGCGCGCCCGAGGCCTCCGACGCGGAGTGCTGGACGGCGCTGCAGGCCTGTGATCTGGCCGGGGTGATCCACGCCAAGGGCGGGCTTGCAGCCCTGATCGGCGCGCGAGGCGCGGGCCTGTCGGGCGGCGAGATCCGCAGGCTGGCGCTGGCGCGGGCGCTGCTGAAGCGGCCTGCTGTCTTGCTGCTGGACGAGCCGACCGAGGGGCTGGACGCAGCCACGGCGCTGCGGGTGCTTGCAGGGATCAGGGCCTTTCTGCCGCAGACGGCAATGCTGATCGCGGCGCATCGGCCATTGGAAATAGATTGGGCGGACCGCAGTATGGCGCTGCAAAAAGTCGCATGCGCGACTCAGGTTATTGCCAGCCCAAAGGATGGGGCGTAAACCTGAAACTATACATTCATAAGTCTCTATGTGAGATTTCTGCCGCAAGGAGAAGGCCATGGACTTCGGAATAGTCGAGCTTTCAAGGCTGCAATTCGCCTCGACTGCGATGTTTCACTTTCTGTTTGTGCCCCTGACCTTGGGCCTGTCGATGATCGTGGCGATCATGGAAACCGTCTACGTGATCACCAACCGCCCGATCTGGCGACAGATGACCAAATTCTGGGGCCTCCTGTTCGGCATCAACTTTGTGCTCGGCGTGGCGACGGGCATCACCATGGAATTCCAGTTCGGCATGAACTGGAGCTATTACAGCCACTACGTCGGGGACGTCTTTGGCGCACCCTTGGCGATCGAAGGGCTGATGGCGTTCTTCCTGGAGGCGACCTTCGTCGGGCTGTTCTTCTTTGGCTGGGACAAGCTGAGCAAGGTGGCGCATCTTGTGGTGGCCTGGTTGGTGGCGGCGGGGTCAAATTTCTCGGCGCTGTGGATCCTGATTGCCAATGGCTGGATGCAGAACCCGGTGGGCGCGTCCTTCAACCCACAGACGATGCGGATGGAGTTGACGGATTTCTACGCGGTGCTGTTCAACGAGACCGCACAATCCAAGTTCGTCCATACGGTTTCGGCGGGCTATGTCACGGCCTCGGTCTTTGTGCTCGGCGTGTCGGCCTGGTATCTGCTGCGCGACCGGCATATCGAACTGGCGCGGCGCTCGATTGCGGTGGCGGCGGCCTTTGGTCTGGCCTCGGCCTTCTCGGTTGTCTTGCTTGGCGACGAGTTCAGGCTACGCAACCTCGCATAACCAGAAGATGAAAATGGCCGCGATCGAGGCGATGTGGCACACCGAGCCTGCGCCCGCATCGTTCACCCTGTTGGGCCTGCCCGACCAGACTGCCCGTGAGACGAAATACGCCATCCATATTCCCTATGTCATGGGGCTGATCGGCACGCGGTCGCTGACTACCGAAATTCCGGGCATCACCGAGCTGGTCACCGAGGCCAAAACGCGGGTGCAATCGGGCCTGATTGCCTATGACGCGCTGATGAGCATCCGTGCGGGCGGCGAGATAACCCAGCCGGTGCAGGCGGCTTTTGACGCGCATCAAAAGGATCTGGGCTTTGCATTCCTGCTGAAGAAATACGTCGATGACCCTCGAAACGCCACGGCAGCGCAAATCGAGGCTGCGGCAGAGGATACCGTGCCTGCGGTCTTTCCAATGTTCTGGGCCTTTCGCATCATGGTGGGCCTGGGCTTTGGTTTCATCGGCACCATGGTCTATTTCTTTTACCGCGCCTCGTTCAAGCGCATGAACTTTCCGCGCCCTGCCCTGCATTTGGCGGTCTGGATGATCCCGACGCCCTGGATCGCCGCCGAAATGGGTTGGGTTGTCGCCGAGTTTGGCCGCCAGCCCTGGACGGTCGATGGCGTGCTGCCGACGGCGCTGTCGGTCTCTGCCCTCTCGATCACCGAAGTGGCGATCACCCTGGCGGTCTTTGTGCTGTTTTACGCGGTGCTTTTCGTCATCGAGATGGGGCTGATGATCAAATTCATCCGCAAGGGCCCATTTCAGGATGTCGAAGAGACCGAGGCCTGGGACCGCCGACATACGGCCCGCCTGCGGGCGCATCTGGAAAACGATGCGATTGCCATGCCGGAAAGCGTTGAGGTGACGTCATGATCTTGCATGAAATGATCAGCTATGAGGCGCTGCGTCTGATCTGGTGGGGATTGATCGGACTGCTGTTGATTGCCTTTGCACTGACCGATGGTTTTGATCTGGGCAGCGGGGCGCTGTTGCCCTTTGTGGCGAAAACCGACCAGGAGCGCCGCGTGGTCATCGCCACGATTGCCCCGGTCTGGGAGGGCAATCAGGTCTGGCTGGTGCTGGGCGGCGGCGCGATCTTTGGGGCCTGGCCCTTGCTTTACGCCATCAGTTTCTCGGGATTTTACCTTGCGATGTTTCTGGTTCTGGCAGCGCTGATTGTGCGGCCCGTGGCGATCAAATACCGCGATGACCGCGACGATCCGCGCTGGAAGACGGGGTGGGACTGGGCGATCTTCGTCTCGGGGTTCCTGCCAGCGCTGCTCTTTGGCGTCGCGGTGGGCAATGTCATTCAGGGCGTGCCATTTCATCTGACCGACGATCTGCATGCGGTCCATAATGGCGTCTGGTATGGCCGCTTCATCGGCCTCCTTGACCCCTTTTCGCTGCTGGCGGGGGTGGTCTCGCTGGCGATGCTGGTGATGCATGGCGGGGCCTGGTTGAGCCTGAAGACCGAAGGCGCCGTCCAGGCGCGGGCGCGGCGCGCGGGGGCGCTGGCGGGGCTGGTGGCTGTGTTGGCCTATCTGGTCGCGGGTCTCTGGCTGGCCTTTGGCATCGAGGGCTTCCGGCTGGTCGGGAGCTTTCCGCTGGACGGCCCCTCGAATCCCTTGCGCTTTGAGGTCGAGCGAACCGCATCCTGGCTGGCGGCCTACGGGCTGCGACCCTGGATCGTGATTGCACCCTTGCTGGGGGTGTTCGGTGCCCTGCTGGCAGTTTGGGGCCTGCGCGCCGGGCGCGAGGTTGCGACCTTGCTTGCGTCGAAACTCGCGATTTTCGGGGTGATATCTTCGGTTGGGCTGACGATGTTCCCCTTTATCCTGCCGTCCTCGACCGATCCCAATTCGTCCCTGACGGTCTGGGGCTCGTCAAGCTCGCATCTGACGCTGTTTATTCTGCTGGTGGTCACCGCGATCTTTCTGCCGTTGATTTTGCTTTATACCGCATGGGTTTACCGTGTGCTCTGGGGCAAGGTGCGGGCCGAGGATCTTGACGATCACGGCTATTGAGGGAGAAGGCTGATGTGGTATTTCGCCTGGATGTTGGGTCTGCCGCTGGCTGCGATCTTCGCGGTCGTCAACGCGATGTGGCTGGAGATGGAAGACGACCGAAGAAAGCTAGAGGACGAGGGTCGCTAGACCGCGATCAGGTGATTGTCCCAGGCGAGATCTGCGCGGGTATGGCCGCTAGGCTGACCGGCGCGGGTGGTGACAAAGGTGCCAAGGCCATCGGTCAGCACCAGCTCTGCACCCAGCGCTGCCAGACCGCAGACGTCGGCCCGCTCGATGGTATAGGCATAGTCGCCCAAAGTTGAGAAGACCTGCACCCGCCCGCCCTTTGGCGAGGAAATCGCCGCAAAACGGCCCTCGTCAAAGATCGCGACCGAGCCCGCATAGCCCTGCATCGCGGCGTGATCCTCGGGCGGGGCTATGGCAAGCGTGGCGCTGGCCTCGCCTAGCCTGTGCAGACCCAGCAAGGCAGGCGCGCGGGTCACATCGCCCTCCCATTGCATGGCAAAAGCGACCTGTCCCATCGGTGTCAGCGCCAGATGGCGGATCGAGGCGTGCTGCGCCTCGGGTGGCAGGCTCAGGCTTTGCAGGATCGTGCCGTCGGGGTCGAGGTAGGTAAGGTTCGGCTGCATGGTCTCGAGATTAAGCTTTTCGCGGTCCCCCGGCCCGGTCTGGATGCCGCCATTGGCAACGACAAGGGTTTCGCTGGCGGGAAGACGGCGGATCTCATGCGGGCCAATGCCACCCGATGCAATTTCGCCGATACGGGCGTAACCTGCCTCGCGCGACCAAAGACCAATGCGGCCCTGCCCGGTTGCCGCCTCAACCTCGGAGGTGTAGAGCGTGTCGCCATCCAAGGAAAACGCGCCGTGGCCGTTGAACTCGCGGCCCGAAGGCGCGGACAGGCTTTGCACCAGCGCCCCGGTGGCGCAGTTGATCACCAGCGCATAGGTGCCGGGGCGGCGGGCAAAGGCAACGACCTCGGGATGCGTCGGATGGGCGGTGGCGGCGTGGCCGCGGGCTGGCAAGGCGACGCGGAAGCAAGGGCTGCCCGCCGCACTCAGGCCAAAAAGCGCAAAACTGCCATCGGGCTCCTGAGCTGCGGCAACAAAGGCCGGGTTGCCCGCGTCAGCCCAGGACAGCGAGGGCAGCGCGCCGATGGCGAGAAGGCTGGCGAGAAAACCGCGGCGGGTGGCCATCTCAGTCTCCGTCCAGCGCGTTCAACCCCATGCGCACGTCCAGCGCCGCGCTGAGTTCGGCATTGGCGGTGGTGCGCAGCAGGGTCAGCGCGGTTTGCAGCGATTCCAGCTTGAAGCGGCCTGCGGGCGTGGCGACAGAGGCGAAATCGGCATCTCCGAGGTTCTTGGCCATGAAACGGACGCGCTCGAAATCCTCCATGGTGCCCAGAGCCTCTTTCCCCTCGGGCAGCATGGCGCGGGCGAGGGCCTCGTGACCGGCGAGCGAGAGTTCAAGGTTGCGCTGGCTGCGCTGCGAAAGTCGGCCTTCGGCGCGCAGGGGCCGGGGTTTGTCGAAGGTTCCCATCGGCAGACCAAGGCGTTCCTCGATGTCAAAGTGCAGGCTGACGATCAGGGCGGTGAAGATCACCTGCCGCACTTCGGCAGCGTCAAAGAAGCGGGCGTTCTTGGCGCTACCGGCAGATTGCATGGTCTCAACAAAGTCATTGCTCCAGGCCGCCTGCAGTTTTGCCCCGGTATTGGCGAGATCGGCCGCAGCAGCTTTGACCAGCGCGCAACCGGGGTCGCTGGCGGTATAGGCGTTGAAATCGGGATCATAGAGCATGGTTTCCAGCGCGTAGAGCCCGCGCGCCGAGACGGATTCGCCTTCGTATTTCTCGGGCGTTTTCAAGATCGGGTCTTGGCCGGAAAGGATGCGCGACAGCGCACGGGGGCGGTGCCCGGCATTGTCGGGCCAATAGGCAATGACCTGCCGCCGCGCGCCATCTTCCAAAGGGCCAAAGCGCAGATCCTGAATGCCGAACCAGGCATCCATGGCGCCATTCCAAGCCGCGAGCAGGGCGGCACTTTGCGGCGTGCAATCGGCTTTGGCCGCCTCGGACAGCGCCTGCGTCGCGCTGGCAAAACTGGCCACGGCGGGCAGAACCGCTTCGGCAAGCACGCGATCGACCACAGCATCGGCGCGGGCGCTGAGCGGGCTGAGGGCAAGGAGCGTGGCAAAGATCAAGCGCATGTCAGAGGCTTTCCAGATAGGCGACGAGGGCGTCGCGATCAGCTTTGGGCAGGGTGGCCACGCGGTCACGGGCGGCTTGCGCCTCGCCGCCATGCCAGAGGATCGCCTCCATCAGGCTGCGGGCGCGGCCATCGTGCAGAAAACTCGCCTGCCCTGCAACCTGCGCGGTCAGACCGATACCCCAAAGCGGCGCCGTGCGCCATTCGGTGCCGGTGGCGCGGCCTTCGGGGCGATGATCGGCAAGGCCCTCGCCCATGTCGTGCAGCAATAGATCGGTATAGGGCCAGATCAGCTGAAAGCTTTGCGCACTGTCCTCCATCCGCCCGGTGACGAACTTCGGCATATGACAGGCCGGACAGCCCGCCGCGTAGAAAACCTGCTTGCCCTGCAGAATCTCGGGGCTGTCCAGCCCGCGCCGCTCGGGCACGCCAAGGTTGCGCGAATAGAAGGTGACAAGGTCAAGTTGCTCGGCGCTGACCTCTAGCCCGGTGGTGCGGTCTGCGCCATCCGGGGCTGCGCGGCAATCGGTCTGGGCAGCGGAGCAATCGCCCGCGCCCGAGATATGCAGCGGCGTCGACAACCCCATGTCCCCGGCGAAAGCCCCCGCCGATTGCTCCTTGATCGTCGGCATTCCGGCCTTGTAGCCAAAGCGACCCAGCATCGGTTTGTCGAACTCCCGCGACATCACGATGTTGGCGCGGCCCGAGATGCCATCGCCGTTAGCATCCTCCGGGTCGGCATGGGCAAGGATATCTGCGGCGGGGATCGCCTCCAGAAGGCCCAGGCCGATCATCTGCGGGGCGACGCGCGGCGAGGTCATCAGATCGGGCGCAAGCGGGCCATAGGCGGGATCGGCGATCGTATATGTCGGGGCGCGCAGGGTGACAACTTCGCCGCCAGCAAGCGTCACGGGCAGGTCGTGCCAGTCGGTCTGCATCTGGCCCTCGGCGGGAATGCCGGGCAGCGAGAAGGTCTGCAACTGGCCGCCATAGACCGGATCTTCGCGGGTGGCGATCCAATCCTTGATCTCGGCCATCTCGGGGGCTGTCGCCGCGGGCCGCGACAGGCGCAAAAAGATCGACACCGGGGCCTCGCCGGGCGCGGGCGGGTGGCCGCGACCATCCTTGAGATGGCAAAGCTGGCAGGCGCGGGCGTTATAAAGCGGGCCAAGGCCATCCGAGGCGGTGGTGGACGAGGGCGCCGAAATCCACGGCTTGGTGAAAAGCCCATTGCCGAGGTTGAAGGTCATGCGGCCCTCAAGGCCGATATTGGCCGAAGGGTCAGAAAAGGCATCCGCCGTGCTGCGGCTGCGCACGGTCGCCGCCCCTGCTGGTTTGGCCTCGAATTTTTCCGGCTTGGTGAAATCGCTGGTTGGCGCGGTAATCGCGGCAATCCGGGCGGTCTCGGTCGCGCTGCGGGGCAAGAGCGGCAGTTGCAGATCGCTCAGCTCTTGTGCCCTGGCGGGACCGGCAAGGCCAAGCGCCACAACGGCGAAGAGGGCGCAGATCTGCGCCCTCGGGGTATTGGTCTGTTGCGGCTTCATTGGAAAACTTCGCCCTTGTCCAAGGTGTCATCGGCCTCGACCACCACACCTTCCAGCGCCAGCACCCCCGAAGCCCGTTCGACCGAGCGGGCCTGGGCCACCAAATCGTCAACCACCTTCATGATCTTGGCTTCGCCCTCGGCATTGCCGACCTGCAGCATCGTGTCATAGGACATCCCTGCCGTCTGCGCATCGCGCAGCGCCTGCGTTGCGGTCAGGGTCTGGGTCAATTGGGTGCCAAGCGTCTCGGCGAGGGCTGGGTCCGCCTCGGCCACAACTTCGCGCAGCGAGGGGCCTTGCAGGGTGGTGCCATCAAGGCGGGTGTAGCGACCCTCATAGACGTTCTGCATGCCGAGCACGTCAAAGTGGTGGCTGGCGGGGGTATTGTCCGAGAAGCAGTCATGCTCTTCCTCGGGGTCGTGCAGGATCAGGCCAAGCTTGACACGCTGACCTGCCATCTCGCCATAGGAGAGGTTGCCGATACCGGTCAGCATGGCGGCAAGACCGCTGTCGGGTTTGGCGGTGACCGCCTTGCGCGCTTCGCCATCACTGGCCCATTGCGCCGCCATCCAGTCGAGATCGGCGACCAGCAGATCGGTCGCCACCTTGAGATAGGCGGCCCGGCGGTCGCAATTGCCGTTGCTGCAGCCTTCACCCTGAACGTAGTCGGTAAAGGGGCGCTGGCCCGCCTCGGGTTTGTCGCTGACCAGATCCTGACCCCAGAGCAGGAATTCGATGGCATGGTAGCCAGTGGCGACATTGGCCTCGTTCTGATCGGCCTCTTGCAGCACGCTTTGCAACAGATCTGGCGTGATCGCGCTGGCATCGACGGCTTGGCCCGACAGGTCAAAGCGCGGGTTGGCGATGACGTTCAGCTCGGCCTGCTCGTTCTCGGAAGCGCCGAAATAGCCCGGTGCGACATAGTCGATCAGGCCCTCATCCAGCGGCCAGGCGTTCACCCTGCCCTCCCAGTCATCCACGATCGGATTGCCAAAGCGAAAGACCTCGGTCTGCATATAGGGGTCGCGCGAAGCACGCCAGGCGGCGCGGGCGGCGTCGAGCGTCTCGGCACTGGGCGCGGCGATCAGGGCATCGACGGCGCTTTGCAGCGCGCGGGCGGCGGTCAGGCTGTCGCCATAGCTGGCCTCGGCGATATCGGCGTAAGTGGTCACCACGGCGGCACGGTCCAGCGCATGGGCCTGCACGGCCAAGCAGGAAAAGGTGAGTGACATGAAAGCGTTACGAAGCAGCATTAGGGGATTCCTTGGCATGACCTTGGGCTTGCTGCAATGACATACTGATTCAGTCAACAATGTAAACCAATAAAATCCGTCGGGAATTGATTTTCAGCAAAAGATTTGGGAGCCCGAAGTCCTACCGCCGCGCGGTGCGACCCGGCCTGACAGGGACTGCTTAGTCATCCGCCTTCAGATTGGGGCGCGAATCCAGAATCGGCGCGGCCTCTTGCTCGGCCTCACCCAACATCGTGGCGACACGTTCGAGCGCGGAGACAATCATCAGCTGTTCCCAGTCCTGCAAAGCCTGAAACTCGTGATGGAAATGGCTGTGCGCCCCATCCGGCGCAATCGCCAGCGTCGCAACACCCTTCGCCGTCAGGGAAAGCCAGGATTGCCGCCGGTCCGCGTCGCTTTTGCGCCGCTCGACCATGCCAAGGTTTTCCAGCTTCTGGATCAGCACCGTGGTGGTGGCTTGGGTGATCCCCATGCGGGCGGCGACATTGCCTGCGGGTTGCTCGCCGCTTTCCTCCAACACATGCAACAAGATCAGCTGCGAGGGCGTCAGCCCGCTTTCCTGCAACAGCAACCTGCTGTTGCGCTCGGTGGTGCGCAGAATTTTCCGCATCGCGGTCAGGGCTTGTTTGGTGCGGTGTTCCACAGGCAGTTTCCCTGAATAGAGGCCATTTCGGCGATAGCTTTGTTGCAAGCACAAAACAAGCGATCCGTCATGCCGGGGTGGAAATGCAGCTTGAGCTTTCGCGATATTTAGTAAGTAATTACGAATGATATCAGGGCAATCGCGGCAATTTTGAAGATGTCTCCAATAGTAAAATCGGCAAGTTTCTTCCGATATCTTGGTAAAAGTTGCTATTTATTTCAATTTACTGGGCATTTCGCTGCCACATGACAGGGTTGACATTTAGTTTATACTAACTAATGTACGGCACATCGAGAAAAAGAAGGCTTAGAGATTGATGCAGATGAGCAAAAGCAGCCACTTTGACAAAGCGGCACAGGCGGGTGCGCCGTCTATCCGGATGCCGGAACCGCGCGACGGGGCAAAGGTCTGGGCGTTGATCAAAGCTTCGGGCGCGCTGGATGGCAATTCGCTCTACTGCAATCTGCTGCAATGCAGCCACTTCGCCGCGACCTGCGCCCTGGCCGAGAAAGACGGCGAAATCCTTGGCTGGATGTCGGGCTATACCCTGCCCGAGCGGCCGGACACGCTGTTTGTCTGGCAGGTCTGCGTCGCCGAAACGGCGCGTGGCCAAGGCCTTGGCCGCAAGCTGATCGCCGCGGTGCTGGCGCGACCTGAATGCTCCGATGTGTGCCATGTCGAATGCACCATCACCAAGGCGAATGCGCCCTCATGGGCGCTGTTTCGCAAGGTGGCGCAGGGGCTGGATGCCGATCTGACCTCACAGCCGCAGTTTCTGCGCGACGCCCATCTCAACGGGCAGCATGACAGTGAAATCCGCGTCACCATCGGGCCTTTTGACCGCCGTGACCTGCCTCAGGCCCAAAGCGCCTGAATTCTGCAATAAACCCAAGGAAATCCCATGATGACCCTTTCCAAAGAGGGCCGCGAGCCTTCAACCTTTGACCGCGTCGAAAGCGGCATCCGCTCTTATTGCCGCAGCTTTCCCGTGGTGTTTGACAAGGCCGTCGGCGCGACGATCTACGGGGCCGATGGCGCCGCCTACACCGACTTTCTGGCCGGCTGCTCCTCGCTGAATTACGGCCACAACGACCCCGATCTGAAGCGGGCGTTGCTGGACTACATCGGCCGCGACGGCATTGCCCAGGGGCTGGACATGTTCACCGAGGCCAAGGCGCAGTTTCTGGACAGCTTCGAGCGGCTGATCCTGAAGCCCCGCGAGATGGATTACCGCGTGCAGTTCACCGGCCCGACCGGTGCCAATGCCGTCGAGGCGGCGATGAAGCTGGCGCGCAAGGTGACGGGGCGGACCAATATCATCGCCTTTACCAACGGCTTTCACGGCGTGACGCTGGGGGCCTTGGCGGCCACCGGCAACGGCAAGCACCGCGGCGGGGCCGGCACACCGCTGTCGGGCGTGACCCGTGCGGCCTTTGACGGCTATTATGGCCCCAAGATCAACACCGCCGATCTGCTTGACCAGCAATTGCGCGACCCTTCGAGCGGTATCGACGCCCCGGCTGCGATCATCGTGGAGACCGTGCAGGGCGAGGGCGGGCTGAACGCCGCCTCCCCCGCTTGGCTGCGTCAGATCGACGACATCGCCAAGGCGCATCGACGCGCTGTTGATCATCGACGACATTCAGGCGGGCTGCGGCCGCAGCGGCGGGTTCTTTTCCTTTGAAGGCATGGGGGTTTCGCCCGATATCATCACGCTGGCCAAATCGATCTCGGGGATGGGCCTGCCGATGGCGCTGACCCTGATGAAGCCCGAACATGACATCTGGGCCCCTGCCGAACACAACGGCACCTTCCGCGGCAACAACCACGCCTTTGTCACCGCCCGCGCGGCGCTGGAGAAGTTCTGGGCGAACGAGGCTTTTGCGAACGAGGTCGCCGTGAAGGCCGACGGAACTGGCCGAACGTCTGGGTCAGATCGCTTCGACCCATGGGCTGAGCCTGCGTGGACGCGGCATGATGCTGGGCGTCGATGCCGGCAGCGGCGACGGTTGCCGCAGCGATCTGCGCCGAGTGCTTTGCCCGCGGGCTGATCATCGAAACCTCGGGCAGCCAGGACGAAGTCGTCAAGGTGCTGGCCCCGCTTACCATCAAACCCGCGCAATTCCGGGCTGGCCTCGACACGCTGGAGACCGCCTTCGACGCCGCTCTTGGCCGTCGCCGCATTGCCGCAGAATAGGAGACGATCATGATTGTCAGAGACCTGAACGAGGCCCGCAAATCCGACAGGCTCGTCACTGCTGAAGGCTGGGACAGCACCCGCCTTCTGCTGGCCGGCGACGAGATGGGCTTTAGCTTTCACATCACCCGGATCTTTGCCGGAACCTCGCATGTGTTTGAATACAAGCATCATTTCGAGAGCGTCTACTGCGTCTCGGGCGAGGGCAGCATCGAAGATCTGGCCACCGGCAAGGTCCATCCGATCAAGGCAGGCGTGATCTATGCGCTGGACCAGCACGACCGTCACCGGCTTTCGGCCAAGACCGAGCTGGTGATGGCCTGCTGCTTTAACCCGCCCGTAACGGGCAAAGAAGTTCACCGCGCCGACGGCTCTTATGCGCCGATCCCCGAGGAGGCCTGAACTGGCCGCCTTCCCCGCGTGACGGAAAGGAACACCATGCAAACCCTGACAAAGCCAAACCCGACTCCCCAAACACGACTGCCGATGACTACCCGACCCGACTGACCGCTGAGCGGTGGATCGGCGCGCAAAGACCCGGTGGTCTGGAGCAAGTGGACCCCCGAAGCCCCCCTGACCCAAAAGCAGGTGCAGTCCTTTGCCGAGAATGGCTATCTGGTACTGAAAGACCTGTTCAGCAAGGCCGAAGTCGCGGCCCTGCAAGCGGTCTCTGGCGCGCTGCGCTCGGGTCAGACACCGGTGGATGCGCAGACAAGATCACCGAGCCGGGGTCCGATGCGATCCGCACGGTGTTTCGCCTCGACCGTCACAACGCGCTGTTCGACCGGCTCGCCCGCGACAGCCGCATCGCCGGGATCGTGCGGCATCTGCTGGACGATGATCTTTACCTGCACCAGTCGCGGCTGAACTACAAACCCGGCTTTACCGGCAAGGAATTCTACTGGCATTCCGATTTCGAGACCTGGCACGCCGAAGACGGCATGCCGCGAATGCGGGCGATTTCGGCTTCGGTTCTGCTCTCGGACAATGACGCGCTGAACGGGCCGCTGATGCTGATGCCCGGCTCGCACAAGACCTTTGTCGCCTGCGCGGGGGAGACGCCCGACAAGAACCATGAAAACTCGCTGAAAAAGCAAGAGATCGGCGTGCCATCGCAAGACAGCCTGGCCAAGATGGCCGATACCCATGGCATCGACTATGCGGCAGGCTCGGCTGGCACGGTTATTCTGTTTGACTGCAATACGCTGCACGGCTCGAACGGCAATATCACGCCCTTTGCGCGCTCCAACGCCTTCTTTCGTCTATAACGCCTGGTCGAACCGCTTGCAGGCGCCCTTTGCCGCCAAGGCGCCGCGCCCGGACTTTCTGAGCGAACGCGCGCCGAACGCCGCCGATCAGCATCGAGACCGGCCCGCTCGTTTGACCCATACAGCTGCACCTTGACCAATGCGCCCCCCGACAAGCTCGGGCGGCGCGCGGAGTTCGCATGACCACGACCCAAGACACCCCTCGCCACACGGTCGAAAAGATCGGCGGCACCTCGATGTCGCGCACGGCGGAACTGCTGGATACGGTGCTGATCGGCAACCGCAGCGGCGACGCGCTTTACAACCGCATCTTCGTGGTCTCGGCCTATGCCGGGATCACCGATGCGCTGTTGGAGCATAAAAAGACCGGCGAACCCGGCGTTTACGCGCGCTTTGTCGAAGGCAAAGGCGGGGCAGGCTGGCAAGAGGCGCTGTCCGGCGGTTCGGCCCGTGATGCAGGCGCTCAATGCCAATATCTTTGCCGATGACGGCGCGCGCCAGACGGCGGATGGCTTTGTGCAGGCGAACGGATCGAGGGCGTGCATCCTGTCTGGTCGATCTGGGCAGGCTCTGCGGCTTTGGGCACTTTCAACTGGCCGAACATCTGCTGACGCGTGCGCGAAATGCTGGCCTC
Organism: uncultured Alphaproteobacteria bacterium; assembly: GCA_963815275.1. Lineage (GTDB taxonomy): Bacteria > Pseudomonadota > Alphaproteobacteria > Rhodobacterales > Rhodobacteraceae > Cypionkella. The sequence goes on along the minus strand of CAWFGD010000009.1, from coordinate 286,434 downwards.
GCTGGGCGAAGCGCATTCGGCGTTCAACACCGTGCTTTTGCTGACCCAAGCGGGCGTCAACGCGCGGCTGGTCGATCTGACCGGCTGGCAGCAAGAAGGCACGGCGGATTTGGACAGCTGCATCGCGCGCGGCCTTTGCAACGCATTGATCTGACGCCGCGAATTGCCGATCGTCACCGGCTATGCCCAGTGCCGCGAGGTGCTGATGGGCACGCTATGACCGTGGCTATAGCGAGGTGACGCTGTCGCGCATCGCCGCCGTCACCGGCGCGGGAGAGGCGATCATTCACAAGGAATTTCACCTCTCCTCCGCCGATCCGCGGATGGTCGGGGTGAAGAATGTCCGCATCGTCGGGCGGACCAATTGGGATGTGGCCGACCAGTTGTCCAATCTGGGGATGGAGGCGATCCACCCCCATGCCGCCAAGGCCTTGCGGCAGGCGGGCATCCCGTTGCGGGTCAAGAACGCCTTTGACCCGGCGCATGACGGGCACGCTGATCTGGAGCGACCCCAGCCACGAGACCCCTGCCCCGCGCGTCGAGATGGTGACCGGGCTGCGAGACGTCTTTGCGCTTGAATTCCACGATCAGGATATGGTCGGGGTCAAGGGCTATGACGCCAAGGTGTTGGAGGCCCTGACCCGGCACAATGTCTGGATCGTGTCGAAAATTTCCAACGCCAACACCATCACCCATTTCGTCAAAGGCGACACGGCCGCGATCCGGCGAGGCCAAGGCTGATCTGCAGCGCAGCTATCCGACCGCGAAGGTTTCACTGCGCAAGGTGGCGCTGATCTCGGCGATTGGCCGCAATCTGGGCGATCCGACGCTGCTGGCGCGGATCATCCGGGTGCTGGATGCGGCCGGAATTTCCCGCTGGGCCTGCAGGACGCGATGCGCAAGGTCGATATTCAAGTGGTCGTCGAAGATGCCGATCATGACGGCGCGGTCATCGCCATGCACCGCGCCTTGGTCGAAGAAGACCGCAAAACCAACCATCGCTCGCTGCATGTTGCCGCGTGAAGTCCCAAGGCCCGCTGCGCATGTTCCGCGCCAAGGCCGTTCAACCCATAACAGGAGAGTCAAAATGACCCATGTTTTCAAACTTGCCAGCCTCACGGCTTGCGCCCTGGCGCTGAGCGTCGGCGCGCTGTCCGCCGCGACCTTGGCCGAGATCCAGAAGTCCGGCACCATCCGCATCGCAGTCGCCAATGAAATTCCCTATGGCTATGTCGATCCCAACGGCGAGGCCTTGGGCGCGGGCCCCGATGTCGCCAAGGCGATTGCCAAAAAGCTTGGCATCAAAAAGATCGAATGGGTAACCACCAGCTTCTCCTCGCTGATCCCCGGCCTGAAGGCAGACCGCTTTGACATGGTCGCGGCGGAAATGGCGATCCGGCCTGATCGCTGCAAGCAAGTGGTGTTTTCCGAGCCGAACTCGTCTTACGGCGAGGGTCTGCTGGTCGCCGAGGGCAACCCCAAGGGCATCACCTCCTATGCCGATTTCGCCGAGAAACCCGATCTGAAGGTGGCGATCATGGCCGGGGCCGATCAGCTCGACATGATGCAGAGCCTGGGTGTCGATCAGGCCAATATGGTGATGATCCCGGCCAATGCCGATGCAATCTCCACCGTTTCGACCGGACGGGCTGACGCCTATGCCGCGACCTCGCTGACCGTCGGCGGTCTGGCGGGCAGCAGCAAGAAGGTTGGCGCCGCCGAGGGCTTCGTCGATCCGGTTGTTGACGGCAAACCTGTCCGCAGCTGGGGTGGCTTTACCTTTGCCAGCGGCAATACCGAGCTGCGCGATGCGGTGAACGCTGCGCTGACCGAGGTCAAAGCCTCGCCAGAATGGAGCGAAATTTTGACCGGCTATGGCTTTACCGATGCCGACCTGAAAGGCTCGCAGGCGAAATCCACCAAAGAGCTTTGCGCCGGCTGACCGCCGTCACTTAGCGGCATGACAAACGGGCGGGGGCGAAAGCTCCCGTCCGATATTGGTTTTATTTCTTACAGGACACCTCATGCACTGGATCGAATACCTGCCGCCCCTGCTGCAAGGGGCTTGGGTCACCTTTCAGCTGACCGTCTATTCCACGGTACTGGGCGCGCTTCTGGCCTTTGCGGCGGGGGTCGGCAAGCTTTCGGCCAACCCCCTGCTGCGCGCAGTTTCGATAACTTACATCGAAATCTTTCGCGGCACCTCGCTGCTGGTGCAGCTGTTCTGGCTATACTTCGCCCTGCCGGTTGCCGGGCAGGCCCTTGGCATCGATCTGCGCATTCCGCCCTTGGTGGCCGGGGTGCTGGCGCTGTCGCTGAACATCGGGGCCTATGGCGCCGAGGTGGTGCGCGGCGCCATCCAGTCGGTCTCGCAAAATCAGCACGAGGCGGCGCGCGCGCTGAACTTCACGCCGCGCCAGACCCTGCTTGGCGTGACCATCCCGCAGGCCCTGCCCGAGATGATGCCCTCTTTCGGCAATCTGGCGGTGCAAAACCTCAAGGATACCGCGCTGGTTTCGCTGATCAGTCTGGGTGACATGACCTTTCGCGCCGAGCAGTTGCGCAACTTCACCCAGGACAGCACCACGATCTATTCGATGCTGCTTTTGATGTATTTCGGCATGGCACTGGTGCTGAGCGCGCTGATGCGCGGGTTGGAACAGCACCTGAGCCGCTGGCGCAGGGCGGGGGTCTAAGCAATGCTTTTCGGATTTGAATGGGATACCGCGACGCCGCTGGCCTTTGCCACCTCGATCCTGCCGATCCTGCTGATCGGCATGTGGGTGACAATTCAGGCCGCCGTGCTGGGCTTTCTTGTGGCGCTGGTGCTGGGGCTGATCTGGGCGGTGCTGAAGGGCGCGCCATCGCGGCTGATCGCCTGGCCCGCGCGAGTCTTTACCGAATTTCTGCGCGACACGCCGCTGCTGGTGCAGCTGTTTTTCCTTTATTATGTGCTGCCAGAGTTCGGCATCATCCTGCCCGCTTTCATGACCGGCGCGCTGGCACTGGGCCTGCAGTACAGCGCCTATACCTCCGAGGTGTACCGCGCCGGGCTCGAGGCGATTGGCCGCGACCAGCGCGAGGCGGCACGTGCGCTGAACCTGACCGCGCTGCGGACCTTCACCCATATCATCATCCCCCAAGCCGTGCCGCGCATTGTGCCGGCGATGGGCAATTACCTCGTCTCGATCATGAAGGACGTTCCGGTGCTTTCGGTCGTGACCGTGCTGGAAATGCTCAACGTCGCCCGGATCATCGGCGACCGGACCTTTAACTATCTGATCCCGCTGTCCCTGGTGGGCGCGCTTTACCTGATCATGACGCTGGTGGCCTCGGCAGGGTTGCGCCTGCTCGACAGCTGGCTTCCCAAGCAAGGAATACCCCTGAAATGACCGATACGATCATCACATTCGACAAGGTCGTGAAGCGCTTTGGCGATGTCACGGTGCTGGACGAGCTGGATTTCACCGTCAAGCGCGGCGAGAAGGTTTCGATCATCGGTCCTTCCGGCTCGGGCAAGTCCACGGTGCTGCGCATTCTGATGACGCTGGAAGGCATCGAGGGCGGCGTGGTCACGGTCGATGGCGAGCCACTGTGGCACGAGGGCCCCGATCTGAAACCGGCCAGCGAGGCGCATCTGCGCAAGATGCGCGCCAAGCTTGGCATGGTGTTTCAAAGCTTCAACCTGTTTCCGCATATGACCGTGCTGCGCAATATCACCGAAGCACCGGTCAAGGTGCTGGGCCTCAGCCGCGCCGAGGCCAAGGCCCGCGCGCTGGATCTGCTGGATCTGGTCGGACTTGCCGATCAGGCAGCGAAGTTCCCGCATCAGCTCTCGGGTGGCCAGCAACAGCGCGTCGGCATCGCCCGCGCCCTGGCGATGCGACCAAACATCCTGCTGTTTGACGAGCCGACATCGGCGCTTGATCCCGAGTTGGTTGGCGAGGTGCTGTCGGTGATCGGCAAACTGGCCGAAGAGCATGATCTGACCATGTTGCTGGTCACCCACGAGATGCGCTTTGCCCGCGAAATCTCGGATCGGGTGCTGTTCTTTGACCAAGGCCGGATCTGCGAAGAGGGCGCGCCAGAGGATCTGTTTACCGCTCCGCGTGAAGCGCGGACACGCGAATTTCTGGGCTCGATCCTGTAGGCAGGTCTTGGACAGCCAGGGTTCACCGGCCAAAGCTGGCAGAGCGGCATCGCGTCGCAAGACCTGCGCGCGACCGCCTCTGCGCCGCGAAGCTGACAAAGTCACGCATCCTAGTGCAGTGTCAAATTGAGACGCTTGAGCCGGGAAAAGCTGCAGGACCCGAGTGCCGCCAATTCCGCGACAACTTTGCCCCGATTTACAAACCTCAGTGCGTCCAGACGCCACGGCGGTTGGTGGCGAAATTCTCACCATAGCCGCCCATGCGGATCACCGGCTTGCGCTTTTGGGGTTCGATCACATCATAAGCGATGGCTTTTTCCTGGGCATAGGCCTCGGCCTCTTCGCGCGAGTCAAAGCGCAGTTTGACCTGGGCCTGGGTGTCCGAACTGGAGGTCCAGCCCATCAGGGGATCAATCGCGCGCGCCGAAGCCGGGGCGAATTCCAGCACCCATTGATGCGTCTTGGCCATGCCGGACTGCATGGCGGTTCGGGCGGGCTGATAGATACGGGCGCGCATGCGGAAAACTCCCCTTATGGTGCTGTGGTTATTCCGAAAAAACCGGCAAAGCGCAAGCCTGCATTGCGCGGCGTTGCCGGCTGGACCCAGGGTGTGGGTGGGGTGTGTGGCGGGGCCAACCGGCAACTTGCGTGCTGCTTGCCGGATCAGTCTGAGACAGACCCCAGCCAGAAACAACTCTTAAGTGAAAATTTTAGAAGCAGTTTCGTTAAACTTGCATCGAATATCTTCACTTTTTCCCAAGATCGGTTAACTAGCCGTTTCGCGCCTCTTCCCCGTGAACAAAAACGGAATAGATTGACCGCTGGAGGGAATCACATGCCCCATAACAACATCAATGCCCTGACCGAGCGCCCCGATGTGCTGACCCGTCCCAAGCTGGAGGGCGGCAAGCGCTTTGTGCTGAAAACCGAATTTCAGGCAGCGGGCGACCAGCCCACCGCGATTGCCGAGCTCGCGCGCGGCGTGCGCGAGGGCGATCACGATCAGGTGCTGCTGGGCGCGACCGGCACCGGCAAGACCTTTACCATGGCCAAGGTCATCGAAGAGACCCAGCGCCCGGCGATCATCCTTGCGCCCAACAAGACGCTCGCCGCGCAATTATACGGCGAATTCAAGAACTTCTTCCCCGACAACGCGGTGGAATATTTCGTTTCCTACTACGATTACTATCAGCCCGAGGCCTATGTCGCGCGCACCGATACCTTCATCGAGAAGGAAAGCCAGATCAACGAGCAGATCGACCGGATGCGCCACTCGGCGACCCGGGCGCTTTTGGAACGCGATGATGTGATCATCGTGGCCTCGGTGTCCTGCATTTATGGCATCGGCTCGGTCGAGACCTATTCGGCGATGACGCAGGATCTGCTGGTCGGGCAGTCTTATGACCAGCGTCAGGTGCTGGGCGAGTTGGTGGCCCAGGCCTATAAGCGCAACGATCAGGCCTTTCAGCGTGGCACGTTCCGGGTGCGGGGCGACTCGGTCGAGGTCTGGCCCGCCCACCTTGAAGACCGCGCCTGGCGGTTTTCGTTTTTCGGCGAAGAGCTTGAAGCCATTGTCGAATTTGACCCGCTGACCGGGGCCAAGACCGACAGCTTCAAGCAGATCCGCATCTATGCCAACAGCCACTATGTGACGCCGCGCCCGACGATGACTCAGGCGGTGATCGGCATCAAGAAAGAGCTGCGCCAGACGCTGGATCTGATGGTGTCGCAAGGCAAATTGCTCGAGGCGCAGCGGTTGGAACAGCGCTGTTCCTTCGATCTCGAGATGCTCGAGGCGACCGGGGTCTGCAGCGGCATCGAGAACTATTCGCGCTATCTGACGGGGCGCGCGCCGGGCGAGCCGCCGCCGACGCTTTTTGAATTCATCCCCGACAATGCCATTGTTTTCGCTGACGAATCCCACGTCTCGGTGCCGCAGATCGGGGGCATGTACAAGGGCGACTTCCGCCGCAAGATGACTCTGGCCGAGCATGGCTTCCGCCTGCCCTCCTGCATGGACAACCGACCCCTCAAGTTTGAGGAATGGGATGCGATGCGGACTCAGACGGTGTTTGTTTCGGCGACGCCGGCGGCTTGGGAGTTGGAGCAGACAGGGGGGGTGTTTGTCGAGCAGGTGATTCGCCCGACGGGGCTGGTTGATCCGCAGATCGAGATCCGGCCGGTCGATATGCAGGTCGATGATCTGCTGGATGAGATCCGCCGCGTCGCAGCTTTGGGGCTTCGGGTGCTGGTCACCACGCTGACCAAGCGGATGGCCGAGGATCTGACCGAATACTTCCACGAGCAAGGTATCCGCATCCGCTATATGCACTCGGACATCGACACCATAGAACGCATTGAAATCCTGCGAGATTTGCGGCTGGGCACCTTTGATGTGCTGGTCGGGATCAACCTGCTGCGCGAGGGGTTGGACATCCCGGAATGCGGACTTGTGGCCATTCTGGACGCCGATAAAGAGGGCTTTTTGCGCTCGGAAACCTCGCTTATTCAGACCATCGGGCGGGCGGCGCGGAACTCGGATGGCCGGGTGATCATGTATGCCGATCGGGTGACGGGGAGCATGGAACGGGCGATTGGCGAGACCAATCGGCGACGTGAAAAGCAGGTGGCCTATAACACCCTGCATGGCATCACCCCGACCACGATCAAGAAGAACGTCGAGGACGTACTTCTTGGGATATATCAAGGGGATACCGATCAGGCGCGGATCACCGCCAAGCTGGACAAGCCGATGATCGGGTCCAATCTGGCGGCGCATTTGGATGCGATGAGGCTGGCTATGCGCAAGGCGGCGGAAAATCTGGAGTTTGAAGAGGCCGCGCGTTTGCGCGATGAGGTCAAACGGCTGGAGGCGGTGGAGCTGGCGATTGCCGATGATCCGCTTGCGCGCCAGTCGGTTATCGAGGAAGCGGTGGAGGAGGCGACCAAGGTCAAGGGTCGCTCTACCGGAGGCCGCGCCGGGATGCGCGGCGGCAAAAGGAGCCGCAGGTGAAGAAATTACTCGATGCCAATGACCCGTTTTTCGCCCCCGTCTGGCGCCGCTGGGCGACCTGCGCGCTGCCCTTGTTCTGGGGCGCGGTCGAGCTGTGGATGGGCAATTCCGGCTGGGGCGCGATGTTCCTGGCAGCCGGGGCCTGGGCGTTTTTTGAGCTGATAATTCAAGGGCCTAAGGGCAGCGAATAGAGCCGCGCATCTCGCCACTATCGCCTTGCAGCGAGCTGTCTTTGAGGGTGCAGCCGGTGACCTCGGGGATCAGCGCGATCATCTGGGCGCGGATCGCCTGATGCTCGCCGCGCCTTGCGTAGCCGAGGCGGATCACCTCGACGCGTTTGTCGGTTTGAAACACCGTGTACTGGCGGCCGTCGCGGGTCACGTCGGTCCGTTTGGCGTTGAAGAACTCGGGCGCCGGGGAGGCCCCGCAGGCGGCGAGCAGGGGGAGGAGCAGGATTTTTCTCATCCCTCGAGCCTGCCGCATTTTGGTTAATGCGGGGTTAATCGGTGGCTTTGGCCGGGTATGATTTGGGTATGGCCAAGGTATGGCGCGCGTATGGCTTGCGTGCTTACCTTGGCGGATGGGGTGTTTTGCGGGGGTGGCGCAGCAAAACGCACCCTGAACAGGGTGCGCTGCCTTGGGGAAACGGGGGTGAAACGGGCCCGAGGGTCGGGCCGCGTTACATCTCTTCCTGAACCTCTGCCGCGCCTTCAGACACGGCCTGCCCGGCCCCCTGAACATCGCGGCCCATGCCTTTGAAGGTTTCGCAGGCAGAGAGGCCGAGCACAGCAATCAGGGCGATCAGGGGGGTGGTGCGACGCAGGGACATGGGGGATTCCTTTTATGAGTATCGCGGGGGTAACGCGCGGGGTGGGGAAAGGTTCCCGAGGGAGGTTGGTCTTTAGCGCGCGGAGTGAGGGCTGGCACCTTGCGCGGTGGCCCAAAGCCACCGTGCCGCGCCCGACCCTCCTCCCGGGAGGGCGCGATGCGCCCCCCCAGGGTCGGGCGCGGCACTGTGTTGCGATGGAGGTGGGGAGACACGCGCAATGAGCTGCGCACCCTCGCCAGTAGCTGCTAAATGAGGCTTCAAGTGATTCGTCCAGCGGCTGAAGCTCAAATAAACTCGCGTGTTCGCCAAACATGAGCTCTCGCTTTTTCTTTATTTTCTGCACTGGCACGCAAGCCAAAATAGATCGTCACTGACCTTGAGCACTCTGTAGCGAGCGGCGATCATCCCAGTCGAACACCCGAATGTGTGCGTTCCAACTAATCTTAGATAGAAATGTCTGTCATGAACATGTTCGCGTTCTCGAGCGATAGGAGACTCTTGGTAAATCCTCAAGACTCAAGTCGTATTATCGATCCGTTCCAATACATAATTCACGGGCAATGGAACTAACTCATCCTCTGAAGTTGCCTTCGATCACAACTCGTACTCGATACAAATCCCGCTTGACTTTCCTCTATAATCCCCACATTGCAAACATTCACCATTGATATGCAGGCCAAGCATGCGAGTTTTGCAGTGCTCGGCAGGTTACTAACTAATCGGTCCGGCATACCGCCGAAAATTTCTGCTTTGTAGAGCATAAGCCTTCCACACCCGACTCTTCAACGGTATTATACAGTACTCTGCTCTCGTGACGTTGATCCTAAAATCTCGCCTTATCGCTTTCGTCGCGCAAAGACCCTCTTGTGGCGATGGCGTTTGATCTAAGGTCGTCTAATTAACCTGCAATCAATCGTAACTCAGACGTAATGCGGACGAAAGTCGAATTGCGATCCATCGTGAAACCGTAGTTAGCACTGCTCGCAATAAACCTGATTGAGTAATTAACTGCGCGCCTTAGTTATCACTTCCTCCCAAGCATATCGGATGACTTGCTGAACGAGACTTCGAATAACGAAATACTATGTTCTCTCAAAAGCTAATTGAGCAATCACCTGCGTGGGCACGCGAATGGTTTCACCATTCGCTTTCGCCCACCCGCTCTAAAATTGACAGCTTAGCTGTCCATTTTTAGCGCGCTAATAAACGCCTCCTGCGGAATCTCCACCTTGCCGAACTGCCGCATCCGCTTCTTCCCGGCCTTCTGCTTCTCCAGCAGCTTCTTCTTCCGCGTGGCGTCGCCGCCGTAGCATTTGGCGGTCACGTCCTTGCGCATGGCGGACAGGGTCTCGCGCGCGATGACCCGGGCGCCGATCGCCGCCTGGATCGGGATCTTGAACATGTGGCGGGGGATCAGGTCTTTCAGTTTTTCGACCATGGCGCGGCCGCGGGCCTCGGCGCGGTCGCGGTGGACCATCATCGAGAGCGCGTCGACGGGCTCTTCGTTGACCAGGATCGACATTTTGACAAGGAAATCCTCGCGGTATTCCGAGATGCTGGTAGTCGAAGGAGGCATAGCCCTGCGTCACCGATTTCAGGCGGTCGTAGAAGTCGAAGACCACCTCGGCCAGCGGCAGGTCATAGACCACCATGGCGCGGGAGCCGGCATAGGACAGGTCCATCTGGATGCCGCGGCGGTCCTGGCAGAGTTTCAGCACGTCGCCGAGGTAGTCGTCGGGCACCATGATCGTGGCCTTGATCCGCGGCTCCTCGATATGGTCGATATAGGTGAGGTCGGGCATGTCGGCGGGGTTGTGCAGGTCGCTGCACGGTGCCGTCTTTCATGTGGAGTTTGAAGACCACCGAAGGGGCGGTGGTGATCAGGTCGATGTCATATTCGCGCTCGAGCCGGTCGCGGATGACTTCGAGGTGCAGAAGGCCGAGGAAGCCGCAGCGGAAGCCGAAGCCGAGGGCGGCGGAGGTTTCCATCTCGGTGCGGAAGGAGGCGTCGTTGAGCGAGAGCTTCTCGATGGCGTCGCGCAGGGCTTCGAAATCGGCGGCATCGACCGGGAAGAGGCCGCAGAACACCACGGGTTGCGCGGGTTTGAAGCCGGGCAGCGGGGTTCGCAGCCCTTGCGTTCGGTGGGTGATGGTGTCGCCGACGCGGGTGTCGCGGACCTGTTTGATCGAGCCGGTGAAGATGCCGATCTCGCCCGGGCCAAGTTCGTCGATATCGACCATCTGCGGTTTGAGGACGGAGAGCTTGTCGATGCCGTAGACGGCGTTGGTCTGCATCATGCGGATGCGGTCGCCCTTGTTCATGATGCCGTCCATGACGCGGACCATGACGACGACGCCGAGGTAGGCGTCGTACCAGCTGTCGACCAGCATGGCCTTCAGGGGCGCGTCGCGGTCGCCTTTGGGGGCGGGCAGACGGGTGACGATGGCCTCCAGCACGTCGGGGATGCCGAGGCCGGATTTGGCCGAGATCAGCGACGGCATCGGAGGCGTCAAGGCCGATCACGTCTTCGATCTGCTGCTTGACGCGGTCGGGTTCGGCGGCGGGCAGGTCGATCTTGTTGAGGACGGGGACGATTTCGTGGCCGGCATCCAGCGCCTGATAGACGTTGGCGAGGGTCTGCGCCTCGACGCCTTGGCGAGGCGTCGACCACCAGAAGCGAGCCTTCGACGGCGCGCATCGAGCGGGAGACCTCATAGGCGAAGTCGACGTGGCCGGGGGTGTCGATCAGGTTCAGGATGTAGGTTTTGCCATCCTTGGCGGGATATTCGATCCGCACCGTGTTGGCCTTGATGGTGATGCCGCGCTCGCGCTCGATATCCATGCTGTCCAGCATCTGCGCCTTCATGTCGCGCGCAGCCACCGTGCCGGTCATCTGGATGAGCCGGTCGGCGAGGGTGGATTTACCGTGGTCGATATGGGCCACGATGGAGAAGTTGCGGATGAGATCAAGCTGGGTCATGGCGCGCGATATAGCTTGGTTTGCGGGGGGCGGGAAGGGGGTTGTGGCGCGGGGCGGATTGGCGGTGCCGAAGGCGCGAACACCGGGCGGAGGTGTGGAAACATTGGTCCGGAAGGGGGATTTAGCTGGGGTGTTTGGTGGATTTTTGGCGATCACTTCGGCGGGAAGGCGTGACTGGCCCGCGTTCTGGCGTGAAGATACCGCTGAGAGTGCGGCCCAGATCGGCTTTGCCTCGGCTCTGCGACGGCAGCCGTTGGCGCTGTGGCTTGCTATCTGCCCGCCCTAGCCCTGCCGCCTGTGGCCCGGCCTCTTGAAAATTGCTGCGCTTTGCCGCCATAATCATTCCAGATAATGATCTGCGGGTGAGGTTAACCCGGCTTGCAGGCAGGTGAGGCAGATGATGAAGAAACCCTTGCTGTTGGCGCTTTGTGCCGCTGTCGCGCTTCCGGTGTTAAGCAGTTTTGCCGCGGCAGGGCCGATTGAGAGTGCCTGCATGCGCTCGAACCGGAAAGCAGGCCAACCGCCAGCTTTGCGGCTGTATCCAGCAGGTCGCCGACATGACCTTGCAGCGGCGCGAATCAGGGCCGGGCGGCCTCGTTCTTCAAAGACCCGGAGAAGGCGCATAAGGTCTGGATGTCAAAGTCAAAATCCGACGATGATTTCTGGGACCGCTACAAGGCCTTTGGCGCGCAGGCCGAGGCCTATTGCGCGGCCGACAGGCGCTGGCTAACCACCGAACTTATAGTGGCTTGACATAAGCGGGCAGCGCGATCTCGGGGGCGAGCCTTGGGTCGGGTTGCGGCGCGCCCATCTGCAGGCTGATCGGCAACAGGCCGGCCCAGACCGGGGTGGCAAGGTCTGCGGGCGGGTCTTCGGGCATTCCGGTGCCGATTTTCGCCGAAGCCTCGGTCAGGGGCAGCGAGAGAATCGCGGTGGCCTTCAGCTCTTGCGCCGTCATCGGGCGCAGTTGGTCCCAGCGGCCGGGGAACATCTGCTCCATCATGGCGCGCAGGGCCTCGCGCTTTCTCGGCGGGATCGGTCGACGGCGCGTGGCCTCGCCGAACACCATGACCGAGCGGAAATTCACCGAATGTTCAAGCCCCGAGCGGGCCAGCACCATGGCATCGGTCAGGGTGACCGTGACGCAGACCTGCGCGTCCTGCCCGGCGCGCTAGGTGCGGCTGGCCGAAGAGCCATGCCAGTAGATCCGCGCGCCGATGCGCCATTGCAGGGTGGGGATCACCACGGGCGCGCCGTCGACCACATAGCCGACATGGGCCAGCGGCATGGCGTCGAGGATGGCGTCGATGGTGGCCGCATCATAGGCGGCTTTTTCGGCGGCGCGGCGCAGGCGGGCGCGCGGGCTGGGGGCCTGAGATTGCGGGGCTGTGGTCATGGCGGGCCTTTCGTTTTGGCCGAGCCTAAGAGGCCAGAGGTCCAAAGGCCAGTAGGATGGGCAGGGCTTTGGCCCTGCCCATCTTTGGCGTCAGTTCGAAGGCATCTTGCTGTGGTTCATCGCCCCCATGCCGCCCATCGCCCCGGGCTTGCGGGCATTGTCGACCGGGACTTCGATCTGCACTTCGCCGGCATGTTCAAAGATCAGCGTCAGCGAGATCATGTCACCGTCTTTCAGCGGCTGCTTCAGCCCCATCAGCATGATGTGATCGCCGCCGCGTTTCAGGTCGTGGCCTTGCAGCGGCGCAATCGCGATGCCGCCTTCGATGGCGCGCATCTGCATCACGCCATCGGCGGTGGCGCTATGGGTGTGCAGCTCGACCTTCTCGGCCACGTCGGATTTGGCGTCGAGCAGGCGCTCATCGACATCGGCGTGATTCTCGATCTGCAGAAAGATCGCGCCGGTGGCGCCGATGCCGCCATTTACCCGGGCATAGGGGTCGGCGATATGCACGCCGTCATGGGCGAAGGCGGGCAGGGCAACAAGGGCCGCGCAGGCGGCGAGAAGCGTTTGAAGGCGGTTCATGATTTTTCCTGTTCATGTGATCGGTTGAAAGATTTGGATCAGGTGAACAGGGGCGGCCCCCGGGCGCTGGCTTGTGGCGCCGGGCGGCTGGTGCCGCGGGCTTGGGTTTCGGGCTGTACCAAGCTTGCCGCGGTCTGTGGCGGGGTCAGTGCGACATCGGCGGGCAGCAGGGCGGTGGCAAGGCTGGCAAGGCAATCGGGGCAGCGGTGGTGGCCGGGGATCGGCTTGCCGGTGGCGTCGAAGCGGAGCGTGGCGACGCCGCTGCCCCCGGCATCGGCGCAGATCACCATCTCGCGGCTGCCCTGCATTTCGGCATGCATCACCGCCGAGCTGACCGAGGTGGCAGCGTCAGGCAGAGGGCAAGAGAGGGCGCAAAAGACGCGATCATGGCGTGCGGTTTAGCCGCAGGTCGGGCGCAAAGGGAAGGCGACAGTTTGGCGCGCTGCACGCCTCTGCCACAGAGGCAGCCGCGCGCCTATGCAAAAAGCCCCGCTTGCGGGGCAAGCGGGGCGTTTATGCTTTAACCGGCAAGCCTCAGGCTGCGGCTTGTGCCTTGGCGATGTCGCGCTTGATGCGCAGGGCATCAACCGACAGTTCCGCGTCCTTGGCTTTGGCCAAGAAGGCATCCAGACCGCCGCGGTGATCGACGGTGCGCAGGGCAGCAGCCGAAATGCGGCAGTTGGAAAGAGCGGCCCAGCGTGTCCGAGATCAGGGTGACCTCGTTCAGGTTCGGAAGGAACCGGCGGCGGGATTTGTTGTTGGCGTGGCTGACAGTGTTGCCAGACATCGGGCCTTTGCCCGAGAGTTCGCAGACGCGCGACATGGTCGTGTTCCTTGTCAGTTTAGGTCAGAGGGCAGCCCAGCGAAAAGCCAGAACCCGAATTCGATTGGGGGCGTGTAAGGCGAAATCGCGGGCGGCGTCAAGCAGGCTTGGCGGGAAAATCGCGGGCGTTCCGGGGCTTGGGCCCTGCGCGGGCTTGTGGCAGAGCAAGCCGCAGGCAGGCAAGCCCCCTGCCCCGATCCGAGCGAATTGTGGCAAGCCCTGCCCCAAACGGCATCCTGAAAAACTGCCGTATTCCGGTAACTTAGCCGGAAATATTTAGAATGCTGAGTAATTTTGCCGCAATTTAGACACAATTGATCGGCTTGGATGATCGTGAGGCAGATCCGGGCATAGATCCGGGCATTCGAGCGAGCAACATCGTGGTTACAAGAACGGGCGGATCGGGGAATGATTCCCTGGTTGGCGGCAATAGCGCGGATGCCTTGACGGGCAATGCCGGCAATGACTCGCTTTACGGCGCGGGCGGCAATGACAACCTTTTCGGCGGCAGCGGCGAAGACCGGCTTTATGGCGGCTCGGGCAGTGACCAGCTTTCTGGCGGCGATGAGGATGACACGCTGGTTGGCGGTTCGGGATCGGATGTGCTGGACGGCGGTCTTGGCCTTGACGTGGCGGATTATTCTGCCTCGTCCAGCGCGGTAAACGTCAGTCTGTACAGCGGACGCGGCTATGGTGGCGATGCCAATGGCGACACGCTGATCGGCATTGAGGCATTGGTCGGGTCGTCCTATGCCGACAGTCTGACCGGCGACGACGGCGCAAACAGCCTTTATGGCGGTGCAAGCAGCGATACCTTGACCGGCGGCGGCGGGGCGGATCTGCTGGATGGCGGATCGGGCACGGATCTGGTGGATTATTCCGCCTCGGGCGCGGGGGTCGCGCTTGATCTGGCCAGCGGCAGCGCCTCGGGCGGCGATGCCAGCGGCGACACTTTGGTGGCGATCGAAAATGCCCTTGGCTCGGATTTTGCCGATACCCTTGCAGGCAGTTCCGCGGCAAACTTTCTCTATGGCGGGTCGGGCACGGATCTGCTGGATGGCGGCGCGGGCAATGACAGCCTTTATGGCGGGGCCGACAATGACACGCTGACCGGGGGGGCGGGTTCGGACCGGCTTGACGGCGGCAGCGGCACTGACACGGCGGAATATTCAGCCTCGGGGGCCGGGGTTTCGGTGAGCCTGTCCACGGGGCTCGGCTCTGGCGGCGATGCGGCGGGCGATACGCTGACCGGCATCGAAAATCTGACCGGCAGCGACTATGGTGACACGCTGACCGGCAATACGGGGGCCAACGCTGCTGTCCGGTGGCGCGGGCAATGACCTGCTGACCGGCGGCGGCGGCGTTGATACGCCTTTATGGCGGTCTGGGCAATGACACGCTGATCGGCGGCGCTGGGGCGGATGTGCTCGACGGCGGCGCGGGGCTTGATACGGCGGATTATTCGGCCTCGAGCGCGGCTGTGACGGTGAACCTTGCCAGCGGCACCGGCTTGGGCGGCGATGCGGCGGGCAATATCCTGATCGGCATCGAGAATGTCATAGGCTCGGGCAGTGCCGACAGTTTGAGCGGCGACGCTGGCGCCAATGCGCTTTATGGCGGGGCGGGCCTTGACACGCTGACCGGCGGCGCGGGGGCGGATTATCTTGACGGCGGCTCGGGCAGCGATACGGCGGACTACGCCAGTTCCGGCGCGGGGGTTTCGGTCAACCTGACCAGCGGCACGGGCTCTGGCGGCGATGCGGCAGGCGATACGCTGGTGGCGGTCGAGAACCTTGGCGGTTCGGTCCATGACGACACCCTGACCGGCGATGGCAATGCCAACCGGCTGAGCGGCGGCGACGGCAACGACCAGCTTTTCGGCGGCGCGGGCACCGACAGCCTTTACGGCGGCGCGGGCGATGACGTTTTGGCTGGCGGCTCGGGCGCGGATTATCTTGACGGTGGCAGCGGCAATGACACTGCGGATTATTCGGCCTCGACCAGCGGCGTGAACGTCAACCTTGCCGCGAGCCTTTTGGGCACCGGGCTTTTGACCCAAGGCCTGGGCTATGGCGGCGATGCCGCTGGCGACACGCTGGTCGGCGTCGAGAACCTGACAGGCTCGGGCTATGCCGACACGCTGAGCGGGGATGCGGGCAACAACGCGCTTTCGGGCGGCGCGGGCAATGACCAGCTTTACGGCGGCGATGGCGACGACACTCTGCTTGGTGGCGCGGGCGCTGATACGCTGAACGGCGGCACGGGCATGGATTATGTCGATTACTCGACAAGTGCCAGTGCGGTATCGATCAACCTGAGCAGCGGGACGGCGCTTTACGGCGACGCGCAGGGCGATGTGCTGTCGGGGGTCGACGGCATCATCGGCTCGGCCTTCAACGACACTTTGATTGGTTTCAACGATCAGGGGCTGGTCGGAGACGTCTATACCAACATCGTCTATGGTGGCGCAGGCAGCGATTACATCGACGGCATGGGGTCCGATGACATCCTTTATGGCGGGGCCGACAACGACACGATCTATGGCGGCGATGGCAATGACAGCCTGAGCGGCGATGCCGGCAATGATCTGCTTTACGGCGGCATCGGCAATGATCTGCTTGACGGGGGGGTCGGCAATGACAGCCTCTCGGGTGGGGCGGGCAACGATCTGGTCTATGGCGGCGACGGCCACGACACTGTCTCTGGCGATGCGGGCAATGATCAGGTCTTTGGCGGCGCGGGCAATGACAGTGTCGATGGCGGCGATGGCAATGACCAGGTCTTTGGCGACGCCGGCAATGACACGCTTTATGGCGGCGTGGGCAACGATTCGCTTGACGGCGGCGATGGGGCCGACGTGCTTTATGGCGGCGATGGCGGCGACATCCTCGATGGCGGCGCCGGGCCGGATACTTTGGTTGGCGGGATCGGGGCCGATACGATCAGGGCGGGCGCCGGCGATGTGATCGACGGTGGCACCTCGGGGACCGACTGGGATGTGCTGGATCTGACGGGACAAGCGCCGTTCCTGATCATGCGCGATCCGACGAACCCCTTGAACGGCACGGTGAATTTCCTTGACGCCGAGGGCCAAGTCATTGGCTCGCTGAGCTTTACCAATATCGAGAGCATCGTGTCCTGCTTTACCCCCGGCGTGCGGATTGCCACGCCAAGGGGCGAGGTGGCGATCGAGGATCTGGCGGTGGGCGATCTGGTCTTGACCCGCGATCACGGGGCGCAGCCGATCCGCTGGATCGGGACGCGGCGGATCGGCGCTGCGGAATTGGCGGGCGATGCGTCGCTGCGGCCGGTGCGGATTGCGGCGGGGGCTTTGGGCCCTGCCCTGCCCGAGGCCGAGATGATGGTCTCGCGCCAGCACCGCATGTTGATTTCGGGGCAGCGGGCGGAGTTGCTGTTCGGCACCGACGAGGTGCTGGTGCGGGCGGCGCATCTTTTGGGGCTGCGCGGCGTCGATTTGGCCGAGGTCGAGGCGGTGACCTATATGCACATCCTTTGCGATCAGCACGAGGTTCTGCTGGCCAATGGGGCCTGGAGCGAGAGCTTTCAGCCCGGCGATCTGACGCTGAACGGCATGGACGCCGAGGCGCGGGCCGAGATTTTCAAGATCTTTCCCGAATTGGCGGGGCCCGAGCGGGCGGGCAGCGGCGAGGCCGGCCGCTTTGCCGCCGCGCGCTGCACCCTGCGGGGGTTCGAGGCGCGGGTCCTGCTGGCGGCTTAGGTCTTACCCAGCAAGGCGAGCAGGCGGGCGGCGGCGGCCTCGGGGCTGGACTTGCCTGCGGCGACTTCGCCGCCAAGCTGGGCCATGACACCCTTTGCAGGTTCGCGGTCGAGCACGGCGAGCAGGCCGCGGCGCACCTCTTCGCCGAACCAGTGCTGCGCCTGAGCGGCACGGCGCGCCTGCCAATGGCCGTGCTCGCGCCGCCAGTGGATCAGCGTCTCGACCTCGGCCCAGGCCTTGGTGAGACCCTCGTCCTGCAGGGCCGAGACGGTCATCGCCTTGGGAAAGCCCGCGGGGTCCTGCGGGCGGCGGCGCAGGAGGTGCAGCGCGCCCGCGTAATCGGCGCAGGTGCGCAGGGCTGCGGATTTCAACTCGCCATCGGCCTTGTTGACAAGGATGAGGTCGGCCATCTCCATGATGCCGCGCTTGACGCCTTGCAACTCGTCGCCGCCCGCGGGGGCGAGCAGCAGCACGAACAGGTCGCAAAGCTGCGCCACCACGGTTTCGGACTGGCCGACGCCGACAGTCTCGATCAGCACGACGTCAAAGCCCGCCGCTTCGCAAAGCGCCACCGCCTCGCGCGAGCGCCGCGCGACGCCGCCCATCTGGGCCTGGGAGGGCGAGGGGCGGATGAAGGCGCGGGGATCGCGCGAAAGCCGCTCCATCCGGGTCTTGTCGCCGAGGATCGAGCCGCCGGAGCGCGCCGAGGAGGGATCGACCGCAAGGACCGCCACGCGCAGGCCCCGCGCGGTGAGCATCAAGCCGAGGCTTTCGATGAAGGTGGATTTGCCGACGCCGGGGGTGCCGGAGAGACCGATGCGCAGGGCCTGGCGTGCAGGATCGAGGCGGCCCAAGAGATCAAGCGCCTGGGCGCGGTGATCGGCGCGGCCGCTTTCGACCAGCGTGATGGCGCGGGCAAGGCTGCGGCGGTCCTGCGCCTCTAGGGCGGCGGCGAGTTCGGCTATATCCATCGGCCTCTCCTTTGCCGAGGGTTTTGCCCGATGCGGGCGGGCAATGCCAGCGGTTTGACCGGAACGCAGGAGGCGGGCTTGGCGGCCATTGAGACCGCCGCGCCCGCGCTGCCGGGGACGAGACGAGGCGGCGGGGGGCTTTCGGGAGGTGAGGAAGCCTCCGGCTCGCTGGAATGCAAGCAGTCCAGCCTGGATATTTGGACCAAGGTGAAAGCCCAAGGAGCCCCTGTAGCGGCTGCGGCACCAGCCGGCGGCGCGCGCCTTTGGATCGGGTGCTTTTCAAGGGCGGGGGTTTCGGGGATAAGGGGGCGATGAGCCTTTTGCCGATTGAAGCTGCCCTGCCCGAGCTGCGTGCTGCGATTGCGGCGCGGGGCATGGCGGTCTTGCAGGCGCCGCCCGGGGCGGGCAAGACGACGCGGGTGCCGCTTGCGCTTTTGGAGTGGGGCGCGGTTGCGGGGCGCATCGTCATGCTGGAGCCGCGCCGCCTTGCCGCGCGGGCTGCGGCGGAACGGATGGCGGAGACCCTGGGCGAGGCTGTCGGGGACAGGGTGGGGTATCGCATTCGCGGCGAGGCCAAAGTCTCGGGCACGACGCGGATCGAGGTGGTGACCGAAGGCGATCCTGACCCGCATGATCCAGTCTGATCCCGCATTGACCGGCATCGGTGCGCTGATTTTCGACGAATTCCACGAGCGGTCGCTGAACGCCGATCTGGGCTTGGCTTTGGCCTTGGAAATCCGCGCCGCCCTGCGCGAGGATCTGGTGTTGATCGTGATGTCGGCGACTTTGGACGCGGCCCCCGTGGCGGCCTTCATGGGGGAGGCACCGCTGATCACCTCGGCGGGCCGGGCCTTTGCGGTCGAGACGCGCTGGCTGGGGCGCACGCCCGGATGCCAACCTGCGGTTCGAGGCGGGGATGGCGGGGCTGGTGCGCCAGGCGGTGGCCGAGACCGAGGGCGGCGTGCTGGTGTTTCTGCCCGGTGAGGGCGAGATCCGCCGGGTTGAGGCTTTGCTGGCGGGGCTTGCGGGCTGCGAGGTGCGGCCTTTGTTTGGGGCGATGGAGTTTGGCGCGCAGCGGGCCGCGTTGTCGGCGTCGGCGATCGGCATCGGCGGGGCGCAAGGTGGTCTTGGCGACCTCGATCGCCGAGACCTCGCTGACCATTCCGGATATTCGGGTGGTGATTGACGGCGGAAGGGCGCGGCGGGCGCGGTTTGATGCCAACTCCGGCATGGCGCGGCTGGTCACCGAGCGGGTCACCCGGGCCGAGGCCGAGCAGCGGCGCGGTCGGGCGGGGCGGGTGGCGGAGGGCATCTGCTATCGCTACTGGACGCGCGGCGAGGAAGGCGGGCTGGCGGCATTTCCGCCTGCCGAGATCGAGGCGGCGGATCTGACCGGGCTTGCGCTGGAGCTGGCGCTCTGGGGCGGCGAGGTGGCCTTGCTGACGCCGCCCAATCCGGGGGCCATGGCCGAGGCGCGCGCCCTGCTGGTGGCTTTGGGGGCGCTGGAGGGCGGGCGCATCACGCCGCATGGCCGGGTGTTGGCGGCTTTGCCGCTGCATCCGCGTCTGGCGCATATGCTGGCGCTGGCGGGCAGGCCTGCGGCGGCTCTGGCCGCGTTGATGGCCGAGCGCGACCCCTTGAAGGGCGCGCCGCCCGATCTTGCCTTGCGGGTGACGGCGCTGAGCGACACGCGGCGCTTTGAGGCGGATCATCCCTGGCCGGTGCTGCGCCCGGTGGTGGAGCGGGTGCGGCAAGAGGCGCGGCGGCTGGAGCGCACGGTTAAGGGCGCGGACAAGGGCGCGGGCGATTACAGCCTTGGCCAGATGGCCGCCCTTGCCTATCCTGATCGCATCGGCTTGCGCCGCAAGGGCGAGGCGCCGCGCTGGGTGCTCTCGGGTGGCAAGGGGGCTGCGATGGCGGCAGGTACGCCGCTCTCGGGCGCGCGATTGCTGGTGGCCACCGATCTGGATGGGGACAGCCGCGAAGCGCAGATCCGTCAGGCCGTGGCCTTGTCCGAAGCCGAGCTGCGCGCGCTTTTTGCCGGGCAGATCCGGTGGCAGACGCTGTGCAGCTGGTCAAAACGCGAGGGCCGGGTGCTCGCGCGCAAGCAGGAGTGCTTTGGCGCGCTGGTGCTGAGCGATCTTGCCTGGAGCGATGCCCCGCCCGAGGCCATCGCAAGCGCGGCGCTGGAGGGGCTGCGGCTGAACGGCCTGCCCCTCACGCCGGCGGCCCGGCGCTTTCGCGCCCGCGTCGAACTGGCACGGGGCGGTGGCAGCGACTGGCCCGACTTTACCGATCAGGCGCTGCTCGACAGCGCCGAAGACTGGCTGCTGCCGCACTTGGGCAAATGCCGCACCGAGGCCGAGCTGCG
Source organism: uncultured Alphaproteobacteria bacterium (assembly GCA_963815275.1). Lineage (GTDB taxonomy): Bacteria > Pseudomonadota > Alphaproteobacteria > Rhodobacterales > Rhodobacteraceae > Cypionkella. The sequence goes on along the minus strand of CAWFGD010000009.1, from coordinate 265,576 downwards.
CGCCCTTGACCTTGCCGAGCCGCTGCGCAACCGCCTGAGCTGGGAGCAGATGCGCCAGCTTGACCAGCTTGTGCCCAGCCATTTTGAAACCCCCTTAGGCCGCAAGGTGCCGATTGACTACGATGGCGCGGCTCCGGCCATCGAGGTGCGCCTGCAAGAGATGTTCGGCGTCACCCGCCACCCGACAGTGGGGGCAAAACACCTGCCGCTGCGCGTCACACTGACCTCGCCGGGGCACAAGACCCTTCAGGTGACCATGGATATTCCCAACTTCTGGACCACCTCTTACGCTGATGTGCGCAAGGACATGCGCGGCCAATACCCGCGCCACCCCTGGCCCGAAGACCCCACGCAGGCCGAACCAACCCTGCGCGCCAAACCGCGCGGCACCTGACGCGCCGGGTCTTTGCGGATCATACGGAAGCCTCCGGCGGGGATATTTCTGCCAAGATGAAAGCGCTTTCACCTTGGTCTAAATATCCTCGGGGGGAGGGATTTGGCCGCAAGGCCAAAGCCCGTGGGGGGCAGAAGGCCCCCTGCCCTGAGCCCAAGCGCGGCACGCGCGCCGTCAGATCAGCCGCGTCAGGTCTTGCGGCCAGACCTTGCCCGCCGCGCGGAACCACAGCACGATGGCTTCGCGCTCGGCGGGCTCCATATAGCTCAGGTTGGCGGGCGGCATGGCATGGGTCAGGCCGGCCTGCTCGTAGATACGTTTCGCCTCGGCGGCGATCTGCGCCGGGGTTTCCAGCACCACGCCCTTCGGCGGCCAGTGGATGCCCTCATAGACCGGTTCGGCGGCATGGCACATCGAGCAGCGGCCCTGCACGATGCCAACCACATCTTCAAAGCCCTGGGCCGAGGCATAGGTGAGCGCCGGGCCGTTCAGCGCCGCGGCCTCGGGGCGGTGACGCATCGGCGCGGTGGAAAGCCAGGCGATCAGCAGAAAGATCACCAGGGTGACAAACCAGGTCCAGTGCGGATTGCCCTTTCGCGCGTGTTTGGAGTTGAACCAGTGCCGGATCGTCACCCCCATCAGAAACACCAGACTGGCGATCAGCCAGTTGTACTCGGTGGCAAAGATCAGCGGGTAGTGGTTCGACAGCATCAGAAACAGCACCGGCAGGGTCAGGTAGTTGTTGTGGGTGCTGCGCTGCTTGGCGATCTTGCCGTATTTCGGATCGGGCTTGCGACCCGCCTTCAGATCGGCCACCACGATGCGCTGGTTCGGCATGATGATCATGAAGACATTGGCGCTCATGATCGTCGCGGTGAACGCCCCCAGATGCAGCAGCGCCGCGCGGCCCGAAAACACCTGGGTATAGCCCCAGGCCATGCAGACCAGGATCACATAGAGCCCGACCATCAGCCGGGTGTTGTCATCGCCAAAGCGGCTTTTGCAGATCAGGTCATAGGCGACCCAGCCAAAGCCCAGCGAGCCCAGCGAGATCGCAGATCGCCTGCCAGGGTGCCAGATCGGCCACCGCAGGATCGACCAGATAGAGGTTGGCCCCGAGGTAGTAGACCAGCACCAGCATGGCAAACCCGGAAAGCCAGGTGGCATAGCTCTCCCATTTGAACCAGGTCAGATGCTCGGGCATCATCTCGGGCGCGACCATATACTTCTGAATGTGGTAAAATCCGCCGCCATGGACCTGCCACTCCTCGCCCGAGGCCAGCGGCGGCAAAGAGGGCGTCTGGCGCAGGCCGAGGTCCAGCGCGATGAAGTAGAACGACGAGCCGATCCAGGCGACCGCCGTGGTGACATGCAGCCAGCGCACCGCAATCTCGACCCAATCCCACAGCACAACCCAGTCATACATCCGCGCGCTCCTTGGCTTTTGCGAAAGCCTATACCCAAGCGCACTTCCCTGTTAATCCTGAAAACACTGCGATCACTTTCAAGGATGAGGCGAAAATGGCCTATGTCGATACCATCCGCATGTTCGTGCGGGTCTATGAGCTGGGCTCGATGTCCGCCGCGGCCCGCGACCAGCGCGCCTCGCCCGCCGTGGCCTCGGCGCGGATCTCGGATCTGGAGCGGCATCTGGGGGTGCGGCTGTTCAACCGCACCACGCGCAGCCTGCAAGCCACCGAGAACGGCAGGATCTTTTACGAAGGCGCGCGCAAGATCCTTGAAGCGATCGAAGACGCCGAGGCGGCGGTGATGGATGTGACGCAAAACCCGCGGGGCACGCTGTTTGTCTCGGCCCCCCTGGGCGTCGGCCGCCGCTTCATCGCGCCGCATGTGCCGGTGTTCAAGGATGCCTACCCGCAGATCGACGTGCGGCTGCGCCTGTCGGACCGGATGATCGACGTCACCGCCGAGGGGCTCGACGTGGCCTTCCATCTGGGCATTCTGGAGGATTCTGCGCTCAAGGTGCGGCTGATCGCCGATTGCCCGCGCCTGCTCTGCGCCGCGCCCGCCTATATCGCCGCGCGCGGCATGCCCGAAGACGGCGCGGCACTGCTGCGCGACAGGCATGACTGCCTCAACCTGCGCTTTCCCGGCGCGAAGGAATTCCAATGGGCGCTGCAAACCGCCGAGGGCGTGCAGCGCTATGAGATCACCGGCCCCTTCGAGAGCGACGACGGCGATGTGCTGACCGGCTGGGCGCTGGACGGGCGCGGCATCGTGCTGAAACCGATCTTCGAGGTGGCGGATCACCTGCGCGCCGGCCGCCTCGTGCCGGTGGCAACGGCGACGCCGCCGCTTGCGACGCAGCTGTCGATCCTCAGCCAGCACCGGCGGCTGAAAGACCCCAAGGTCAAGCTCTTTACCGATTTCATGGCCACGCATGTGCGCAACGCCGTGCGTCAGGCGACCAGCGGGGTCTTGGGGTGAGGGCAGGTTTGCGGGGGGGGGCCGGGGCCTCCGGCGGGGATATTTGACCCAAGGTGAAAGCCAAGCGCGCCTCGCTTTCACCTTGGGTCAAATATCCCCGCGGAGCGTCCCGCAGGACCAGCAGCGCGCCGCCTCAGGTCTCGTAAGGCCAGTTGGCCTGGCTGAAGGCACCGCCATCGACCCAGAGGGTCTGGCCGGTGACGAAACTCGCGGCTTCAGAGATCAGGAAAAGCAGCGGCCCGGCGAGGTCGGCGGGGGTGCCGACGCGGCGCAGGGGCGTCACACGGGCCCAGGTGGCGTCGTAGTCGGGGGCCTCGGCGGCGGTGCGGGCGGTGGCGATGGCGCCGGGGGCGATGCAATTGACGCGGATGCCGTAGGGGCCGAGCTCGACGGCGGCGACCTTGGTAAATTGCTCGATCCCGCCCTTCGAGGTGGTGTAGTCCACCAGCTTCGGGAAGGCGAGTTTGTTGCAGCCCGAACCCAATGTGATGACTGCGCCGCCCTGCCCCGCCGCCTTCATCGCCCGGGCGGCGGCCTGGGTGTGCAGGAAGGTGCCGCGCAGGTTGGTGGCGAGGGTGCGGTCCCAATCCTTCACGTCTAGATCAAGCAGCGGTGCCCAGGTTTGCACCCCCGCGTTGCAGACCATGACCGAGGGAGCCGCGCCCGCCCAGGCCGCGGCCTCGGCGTGGAATTGCAGGGTTTGCGGCTCGCTGCCAGCGTCGCTTTCCCAGGCGCGGGCGTTTTGGCCAAGCGCTTCGACTTCGGCCACAAGGCTGGCTGCGGCCGCGCTCTGGCCAAGGTGGGTGAAGCCGATATCATAGCCCGCCCCCGCCAGAGCCGTCACAAGGCTGTGGCCGATGGCAGAGGGGCCAGCGGTGACGAGGGCGAGTTTGGGCATGGGCACTCCGCAACGGGTTTTCGTGCAAGATGGCGAAACCGGGGCTGCGAGGAAAGCCCTATCCGGTGCAAAGCGCACAGGAAAGTCGGCTTCAAGGCGCTTTGCCGTGGGTCAGGCCTTCCAGGTCCGGTCCAGAAGGGCCAGCCAGTTCTCGGAGGTGATCTTGCGCATCAGGCTCTCGCCGTAACCGTGCGTCGATCATGGCTTGTTGCAGGGCGGGCAGGCCGGTCACGTCGCCGATGCCTTGTGGCAGGGTGGCGCCGTCGAAGTCGGAGCCGAGGCCGAGGTGGTCTTCGCCGAGGATGCCAAGCAGGTGATCGAGGTGGTCGAGCACGTCCTCCCAGCCCATTTCGGCGCCCTGTTTGCCGTCGCGGCGCAGGAAGGAGGTGGCGAAGTTCAGGCCGACCATGCCCTTGCTTTCGCGGATCATTTGCAGCTGGCGGTCGGTGAGGTTGCGCGAAGAGGGCGTCACGGCATGGGCATTGGAATGGGTGGCGACGAGGGGGGCCGTGGACAGTTTTGCGACGTCGTCGAAGCCCGCCTCGTTGAGGTGCGACAGGTCGATCATCACGCCAAGCTCGTTGCAGGCGCGGATCAGGTCCTGGCCCTTGGGCGTGAGACCCTCGCCGGTGTCGGGCGAAGCCGGGAAGGCGAAGGGCACGCCGTGGCCAAAGATCGTCGGGCGCGACCAGACCGGGCCCAGGGAGCGCAGGCCCATGGCGTGGAAGGCATAGAGGTTGTCGAGATCTGCGTCGATGGCCTCGGCGCCTTCCATATGCATGATGCCGGCGATGACGCCCGATGCCAGGCAGGCGCGGATTTCGGCGGTGGTGGTGCAGATCTTGAAGGCGCCTTTGGAGGCGCGCTCCATCCAGAACAGCAGGCGTGCCATCGACATGGCGGTTGGCAGGGCCTCGTCGGCGCTGATCAGTGCCGGGAGTGGCAGGGTGAAGGGCGGGTTTTCCATCGCGGCCATGTAGTCTTGCGAGTCATGCGAGACCGGGGAGGGGATGTAGATGGCGAAGAAGCCTGCGGCGAAACCGCCCTTTTGCATGCGCGGCAGGTCAAGGTGGCCGCGGCCCTCGCCGGTGAGCCAGATCGCTTCGCGGTTGCCGGGGTTCTGGTGCAGGCGGAGCAGGAGGTCGTTGTGGCCGTCAAAGCAGGGGAACATGGATTTGCCTTTGCGAGGGGGGCGAGACCCGGGGCGCTGCCCCGGACCCCGGGATATTTGGAGGACAGATGAAACGGCGGCTGTGGGTTCAGCCTTCCAGCATGCGGTCGGCGGAGGCGGCGAAGAGGGTGCGGGCGTAGGTGGTTTTCATCTGGGCGGAGGCGAGAGCCTCGCGGCTGAGTTCCTCGACCGCTTTGCCGTTTTGCATGACGAGGACGCGGTCGCACATATGGTCGATCACGGCGAGGTCATGCGAGACCATCAGGAAGGTCAAGCCGCGTTCGGCGCGCAGGCGGGTGAGCAGGTTGAGGGTTTCGGCCTGCACGGAGGCGTCGAGGGCCGAGGTGGGTTCGTCGAGCAGCAGGATTTCGGGTTCCAGCATCAGGGCGCGGGCAATGGCGACGCGTTGGCGCTGGCCGCCGGAGAGCTGGTGCGGGTAGCGGAAGCGGAAGTTGGCGGGCAGGCCCACATCGGTCAGCGCCTGCTGGATGCGGGCGTCGGGGATCGGCAGGCCGTGGATGGCGAGGGGTTCGGAGAGGGTGCGGTCGATGGTGTGGCGCGGGTGCAGGCTCGCGTAGGGGTCCTGAAAGACCATCTGCACCTGACGCGAGAAGGACTTGTCGCGGCGGATGGCCTGGCCGTTGATCTTGATGCTGCCGCCGGAGATCGGCGCGAGGCCGCAGATGGCGCGCAGGATGGTGGATTTGCCCGAGCCGCTTTCGCCGACGAGGCCGTAGGATTCCTTCGCGGCCACCGAGAGCGAGACGTTCTGCACGGCGCGGACTTCGCGGCCTTGCGCGTGGAAGGTGACGGAGAGGTTGTCGATTTCGATCAGCATTGTGGGGGACGCCTTTGGCTGGCTTCTGGGGCGCTGCCAATCGCGCACCCGGGATATTCAAGGAGAGAGGATGGCCCAGACATCAGGTGGCCCATGCGGCGTCGCGGTCGAGGCTGGGGAGCGGCTCGCGGCTGCCGCCGATGCGGGGGAGGCAGTTGAGCAGGCCCTGCGTATAGGGGTGTTTGGCGTGGAGGAGGTCGCGGGCGGCGAGTTCTTCAACGATGCGGCCTTTGTACATCACCAGCACGCGATCGCAGAAGCGGGCGACGAGGCGGAGGTCGTGGGAGATGAAGATCAGGCCCATGCCACGGGTTTTTACCAGATTGTCGAGGATCGAGAGGACTTCGGCCTGCACGGTGACGTCGAGGGCCGAGGTGGGCTCGTCGGCGATCAGCAGGTCGGGATTGGGGATCAGCATCATCGCGATCATCACGCGTTGGCCCATGCCGCCGGAAAGCTCGTGCGGATAGGCCTGCATGACGCGCTCGGGGTCGCGGATCTGCACGGCGGTGAGGGCTTCGACGGCCTTGGTGTGGGCCTGCGATTTCGAGACCTTGTCGCGTTGGCGCAGGCCCTCCATCAGCTGGGCACCGACCTTCATCACCGGGTTGAGCGAGTATTTCGGGTCCTGCATCACCATGGCGATGCGGGGGCCGCGCAGGGCGCGCATGTCCTTTTCCGAGGCTGCCATCAGGTCGATGCCGTCGAAACTCATCTCATCGGCCTCGATCTTGCCCGGCGGGCGGATCAGGCGCAGCACGGAGCGGCCGGTCATGGTCTTGCCCGAGCCGGATTCCCCGACGATGCCAAGGCGTTCGCGGTCAAGCGAGAAGGAGACGCCGCGCACGGCTTCGACGCGACCGGCTTCGGTGTCAAAGGTGACGCGGAGGTTTTTGACGGAGAGCAGGCTCATTTGCTGGCACTCTTTGGATCGAGGACATCGCGGAGGCCATCGCCCAGCAGGTTGAAGCCGAGCGAAACGATGAAGATGGCGAGGCCGGGCATGGTGGCGACCCACCACTGTTCGAAGAGGTATTTGCGGCCTGCCGAGATCATCAACCCCCATTCCGGCAAGGGCGGTTGCACGCCAAGGCCAAGGAAGCCGAGGCCGGCTGCGGTGAGGATCACGCCGGCCATGTCGAGGGTGACGCGGATGATCACCGAGGGCAGGCACATCGGGATGATATGGCCCCAGATGATACGGGCGGCGCCTGCGCCTTGCAGGCGGACCGCGGCGATGTAGTCGGAGGTGCGCACGGTCAGCGTCTCGGCCCTTGCCACACGGGCATAGGGCGGCCAGGAGGTCAGCGCGATGGCCAGCACCGCGTTTTCCATGCCCGGCCCGAGCACGGCGACGAGGGCAAGCGCCAGGATCAGCTTGGGGAAGGCGAGGAAGATGTCGGTGATGCGCATCAGCACAGCATCGACCCAGCCGCCGAAATAGCCCGCGACGGTGCCGATGACGAGGCCGACGACCGGGGCGGTGAGGATGACCAGGAGCACGATGTAAAGCGTGATGCGGCTGCCGAAGAGGATGCGGCTGAGGATATCGCGGCCGAAATCATCGGTGCCGAGCGGATTGCCCGCGCTCAGCGGCGGCAGCAGCCTGCGCGAGAGGTCTTGCGCGATCGGGTCATGCGGCGCGAGCCAGGGCGCGAAGATGGCGATGAAGATCAGCAGCAGCGAGATGGTCAGCCCGGCCATCGCCAGCGAATTGCGCCGCAGGCGCAGCCAGCCGAGATAGCTTTGGCCCAGCCGCGATTGCAGGCGCGAGGCGGGGTTGGGGTCGCGCAGCCAGAGGGTCAGGGTGCTCATACGCGGGCCCTCGGATCGACAAGGCGGTAAAGCAGGTCAGAGACCATGTTGAGCCCGATATAGACGGTGCCGACGACGACGGTGCCCCCAAGGACGGCGGGCATGTCGTTCACCATCAGCGCATCGGTGATATAGCTGCCAAGGCCCGGCCAGGCGAAGATCGTCTCGGTGAGGACCGCGCCTTCCAGCAGGCCCGCATAGCTGAGCGCGATCACGGTGATCAGCGGCACCATGACGTTTTTCAGCGCATGCACCCAGATGACGCGGCTTTCCGGCATGCCTTTGACGCGGGCGGTGGTGATATATTCCTGCCCCAGCTCGTTCATCATGAAGCTGCGGGTCATGCGGCTGATATAGGCCATCGAGAGATAGGCCAGCAGGCCTGCGGGCAGGATGATGTGCGAAAAGGCGTTGGCGAACATATCCCAGCGGCGATTGAGCAGGGTGTCGATCAGGATCATGCCGGTATAGGGCGTGACCTCGAATTCATAAGACATCTGGAAGAAGGCATCGAGCCTGCCGGGACCGCCGACCCAGCCGAGGGTGCCGTAGAATAGAAGCAGCCCCATGAGGCCAAGCCAGAAGATCGGCATCGAATAGCCCATCAGGCCGACCAGACGGGTGATCTGGTCGAACCAGCTATCCGGGCTTGGTGGCGGCGATCACCCCTGCCGGGACGCCGAGCAACACGCCGATGATGGTGGCAAGGGTTGCCAGTTCGAGCGTGGCGGGAAAGCGCTGTGCGACCTCTTGCAGCACCGGTTCGCGGGTGCGCACCGAGGTGCCAAGATCGCCGTGCAGGGTATCGTTCAGGTAGATGCCGAACTGGACCAGCATCGGCTCGTTCAGGCCCAGCTTCTCGCGGGTTTCCTCGATCTGCGCGTCGGTGGCACGTTCGCCCAGGATGGCGGTGACCGGATCAATCGGCACGATGCGGCTGATGAAGAAGGTCACGGCCAGAAGGCCGATGAAGGTGATCGCCAGAGAAAACAACGTGTTGCCGATCTGGCGCAGGATCTGCCAGAGGCGCGAGGGCGGGGCGGAGGCGGGGATGCTGGTCATCTTTGCGGTGCAGGCAGCGGAGGGGTCCCCGCTGCCTGCAGGGGCTTACTTGCTGGCCAGCCAATAGGCGGTGGCATCAATGGCACCGCCGGTGTAGAAATCCTTGACCGTGGTGCGCACGCCGGTCTGGCGGGCTTGCTGGAACATCAGGATGAAGGGCGAGGTGTCGCGGTGCTTCTTCTCGATCTCTTCATACATGGCTTTGCGCTTGTCGGAGTCGCGCTCCATCACGGCGGCTTGCGACATCGCGGTCAGCTCGCCCGGATCATAGGCGTTGCGCCAGGCCAGATAGCCGGTGTTGGCTGCCTCGTCCGAGTTGTCGGGGTTCTCGGCAAAGGTCGAGGAGTTGGTGTTCGGATCGGGGTAATCCGGGCCCCAGGTCTGCAGGGTCGCATCGTGCTGGCGGGCGCGGTATTGCTTGAGCTGTTCCGCCCCCTCGCCGACGTTCAACTCGACCTTGATGCCGGCCTGACCGAAGGTGTTCTGCAGCGATTGCGCCACGTCCATCCGGTCGGCCGAGTTGCGCACCGAGAGGGTCATCGAAGGATCCTTGACGCCCGATTCCGCGACCAGCGCCTTGGCTTTCTCGATATCCAGCTTGTAGGGCTGGTCGTCCAGCGCGCCGAGGTAGCCCTGCGGCAGGAAGGACTGATGCACGACGACCGCGCCCTTCATGAAGGTATCGGCCATGCCGTTGTAATCGACAGCCCAGCGCATGGCTTCGAGGTATTTCTGGTTCTTGTAGTTCTCGTTCTTCTGGTTGAAGGCGAGGTAATAGACCTGACCGCCAACGTCGTTCTGAATGGTGACATCGGCATTGCCTTCCAGACCGGCGATATCGGTCGGGGTCATCGAGCGGGCGATATCCACGTCGCCTTTTTCAAGCTGCAGACGTTCGGTGGCCGCCTCGGGGACGTGACGCATGAAGACCTTGGCGATCTTGGCATCGCCGCGCCAGTAGCCGGGGCGGGCTTCGAGGATATAGCCTTCGTTGGGCTTGAAGCTCTTGAGCACATAGGCGCCGGTGCCTGCCGAGTTGGTTTTCAGCCATTCGTTGCCCATGTCGCCGCCGACGTCATGGGTTTTGACCAATTCCGCGTCAACGATCGAGGCGACGCCCGCGGTCAGGCAGTTGTAGAGGAAGGTCGGCGCATAGGCCTTGTCGAGCTTCATGGTCACGGTGTCGCCCTCGGCGGTGATCATGCTGTCGACATTCTCGGCGGTCCAGCCGAACTGGTTGAGGATAAAGGCGGGGGTCTTGTTGATCTTGACCGCGCGCTGCAACGACCAGGCGGCGGCATCGGCGGTGACCGGATTGCCCGAGGCAAAGGTGAGGCCAGGCTTCAACTTGAAGGTAAAGGTGGTGCCATCCTCGGCGACCGACCAGCTTTCGGCCAGACCCGGCTCCATTTCCAGGGTCGCAGGATTGATCTCGACCAGCCCGTCATAGGTGTTGTTGACATAGTCGAGGCCCGAGAATTCATAGGCCTCATGCGGATCTAGGCTGACGATATCGTCAATCGCCGAAGCGATGACCAGAGTATCGGCAGGGGTTTCCGCCAGCAGGGCTGCGGGCGCGGTGCCCAGCATCAAAGCGGCAATCGCGACAGCGCCTACCCGGCGAAGGGTTGGTTCAAGCAGCATCTTTATCTCCCGTTGGTGAGCGTTTTTTATTTCCCCTGGCCCCCGAAAGGACTCAGCGACTTTCTTGACCAATTGGGCAGTTTTCGCGCGACCTTGTCAACACCAGCCTGTAGTGCAAGATCGCTGCAATCAGCGGCATGAGGGAGACGGGCGAAATGACGGCGTTGCGGATCTTTGACGGGCATAATGACGTGCTCTCCTGCCTTTTTGGCGAAAATGACCCAGCGGGATCAGGCTTTTTTGCCGGTCGCGAGGGCGATCTGGATCTGCAGAAATGCCGCGCGGGCGGCTTTGCTGGCGGATTTTTTGCGGTCTGGTGCGGCAATGATCCGGCAACTTCGCCTAATTCTTCAGCAAGCTACCGCGAATTTCCGCCGATAGACCCAGCCCGCGCCCAGCGCGAGACCGCCGCGCAGATCGCCATCCTGCTGCGCATGGCAGCCGCGCGCCCCGATGCGATCCGGCTGTGCCGGACGGCGGGCGAGATCGAGGCGGCCAATGCGGCGGGGGCCATCGCTGCGATCCTGCATATCGAGGGCTGCGAAGGCATCTCGGAGAGCCTTGACGAGTTGCACCTCTATCACGCCGCTGGCCTGCGCTCGCTGGGCCCGGTGTGGAGCCGGCCGAACATCTTTGGCCATGGCGTGCCCTTCGACTTTCCGGCCTCGCCCGATACCGGGCCGGGGCTGACCCAGGCGGGCAAACGGCTTCTGGCGGAATGCGAAAGCCTTGGCATCCTGTTTGATCTCAGCCACCTCAACGAGGCGGGGTTCTGGGATGTGGCGCGGCTTTCCGCCCGCCCGCTGCTGGCCACCCATTCCAACGCCCATGCCGTCACCGCCTCGACCCGCAATCTGACCGACAAGCAGTTGGCCGCCGTGGCGGAAAGCCGTGGCCTCGTCGGGTTGAACTTCGGGTGCCAGTTCGTGCGTCAGGACGGCGTGAAGATCGCGGCCACCGACCCTGCCGAGTTGATCCGGCACCTCGATCACCTCTTGGCAAAACTCGGCGAAGACGGTGTGGCGCTCGGCTCCGATTTCGATGGCGCCCTGATGCCGGAGTTTATCGGCACCGCCGCAGGCCTGCCCAAGCTGATCGCCGCCATGACAGCCGCAGGCTACGGCGTCGAGTTGATCGAAAAACTGACCTGGAAAAACTGGCTCTCGCTGATCCGCCGCAGCCTCGGCTAGGGTCATCCTCTCTGCATAAATATCCCGGGGGAAAGCTGCGCCAGCAGCTTGGGGGCAGCGCCCCCTGCCCCGCCTCAGCCCGCGAAGCCGTCGGTGACCCGCACCATGGCATCGGCAATCCCCGGCTCGCCGCCGGCATGGCCCGCGTCGTCGATGATGTGCAACGCCGCCCCCGGCCAGACCCGGTGCAGATCCCAGGCGTTCTGCAAGGGCGTGCAGACATCATAGCGGCCATGGATGATCGCGCCCCTGATCCCTGCCAAAGCCGCGGCATTGTCCAAGAGCCAGCCGTCGTGGTCAAAGAAGCCGCCATTGCGGAAGTAGTGGCATTCGATGGCGGCAAAGGCGGCGGCGAAATGCGCGTCGGCAAAGCTGTCGGCCAGGCTTGCATCGGGGCGCAGGGTGATGGTGGTGCCCTCCCAGCGGCTCCAGGCCTGAGCGCAGGCGGTTTTCTCGGGGCCCTCCGGCCCGGTCAGGCGCTGGTGATAGGCGGCCAGAAGATTGCCGCGTTCCGCAGGGGGAATTGGCGCCAGGAAGCCCTGCCAGGCATCGGGGAACAGCCGCGAGGCGCCCTCTTGGTAGAACCAGTCGATTTCCCATTTGCGCAGCAGGAAGACGCCGCGCAACACCAACTCGCTGACCCGCGCCGGATGGCGGATGGCATAGGCCAGCGCCAGCGTAGAGCCCCAGCTGCCCCCCACCACCTGCCATTGCGCGACGCCGAGGTGCGCGCGCAGCGCTTCGATATCGGCGACCAGATCCCAGGTGGTGTTTTCGGCCAGGCTGGCATAGGGCGTCGAACGCCCCGCGCCGCGCTGGTCAAACAGGATGATGCGATAGCGCGCCGGATCATGGCCCTGTCTTTGGCTGGCAAAGATCCCCGATCCGGGGCCGCCATGCAAGATCACCACGGGCTTGCCTGCGGGATTGCCGCATTCCTCGAAATAGATCTCGTGCAGATCCGAGACGCGCAAACGCCCCCTGCGATAGGGCTCGATGGCGGGATAAAGGGCGCGCCGCTCGGACAGGGCTTGCTCAGACAAGAGAGATCTCCTCGGTCATATCCCAGATCAGGCGGCCGATCTGCGGGAAGGCCTGGGGATGGGTCTCGGCCAGGGCCTGGCCTGCGGTGGTCAGCACCACGATCAAAGGCTTGCGGCCCTTGGCGGCGATGCGGATCATGTCATGCTTGAACCACGAGGTCTTGGCATCGCCGGTCCACAGGTTATGGCCCGCCTTCGACCAGATCTCGACATCCGCAGGCAGGTCGCCGCCAAGGAAGTCGCGGGTCTGATAGGCCGGCAGCTCTGCATCCGGGCCACGCGGATCGCGGCGCAAGATCGCCTGCGCCCGCGCCCGCATCGGACCCGAAAGCGGCAGATCGCCGTCAAACAGCTCCCACAGCAGCCGCGCCGCGGCCAGAGGCGGCAGGGCATTGAGGTTCACGCCTTCCGCCCCGGCATATTGCGCCTCGCGGCCATAGCGGACATCGTCCATCAGTTTCTGGCTGATGTTGGCGCCCTGCCATTCGGACCAGCCCAGCGCCCAGAAGAAGCGGTTGAGACGTTCGCGTTTCGAGACCCAGTCGAGGTATTCCGCCCCCTCCAGCAGGGTATCGCCGGTGGTGCCGGTGATCACGTCGATGACGTAATTCGTCGCGGTATTCGACGACCAGCGGATCATGTCGCGCAGGGCGCGGTCCAACTCGCCATGCGGGTCCGCCCTGCCCTCTTCCAGCGCGGCGAGGGCATGGATCAGATGGAAGCTCTTGACCAGCGAGCAGGGATAGACCGGCACTTCGCCGCGATGCGAGAAGCCTTCCGCGCCTGCCGTGCCTGTGGTCAGCACCACGAGGGAACAGTCGTCCGGCTCCAACCCGGCCTCGGTAAACAGCGCGCCAAGCGCGGCCATCAGGCGGGAGCCAAGCGCCTCCCAGTCCGGCGTAGGGGTCAGAAACATCACGCACCTCTTTTGGCGCAAGCTTAGTCCCGGCTTGGGCCGAGGCGCCAGCCTCTCTGGCGCAAGTCTGCAAAGGGTGGCAGGCTGGCCACAAAGGAGGGCAGCGATGCTCCAGATCCGCCGCGCGATTGCGCAAGATGTGCCGCTGATCCATCAGCTTTTGGTCGAAATGGCCGAGGGTGCGCTGCGCGCCAGCCCCGAGAGCCTGCAGCAGCATGGCTTTGGCGCCGAGCCGCGCTTTCGCGTCGTGCTGGCCGGGGCGGAAGCGCCCTTGGGGCTGTGCCTGTTCTTGCCGGAATATTCCTCTTGGCGCGGCGAAATGGGGGTCTTTGTGCAAGACATCTACCTGCGTCCAGCGGCGCGCGGGCTTGGCGCCGGGCGGGCCTTGCTTGCTGCGGCCTGGGCCGAGGCGCAGGATTGGCAACCGGGCTTCATGGCGCTGATGGTGAAGGATAGCAATCATCCGGCGATCGGCTTTTACAAGAGCCTCGGCTTTGCCCTGCGCGATCAAGCCTCGCCCTATCTGTTGGAGGGGGCGGCGCTGGACGGGCTTTAATCGGCGGGAATGAAACCGCTGGAGCCGTCCGGCGTCAGCTCAAAAAAGCCATCCTGTGGCGCGGGGAGCTGCAGGCTTTGCGCGGCGGTCAGGCCATGGTGCTGGGCGCGGATCACCCGCCCGACCACGCCATGCGCCACCACGACAGAGATGGCCTGCGGCGCTGCCCAGATTTCGGCCATCGCGTCCCGGAGGCGGGCAGCGAAGGTGTCATAGCTCTCGCCATCGGGGCTGTTGAACCACAGGGCCTCGCCACTGTGGCGGGCCGAGATTTCGGGGTGGCTGGCGCGGATCTCGGCATCGGTCTTGCCATCCCAGGCGCCCATGCCGATCTCCATCAGCCGCGCGTCCAGAGAAATCTCTGCCCCGCCCAAAGCCAGCGCGATAAATCGCGCGGAGTGCTGCGCCCGGCCCAAAGGGCTGGAATATATCTGGAAATCCGCCCCCACCAGGCCCGCGAGCCTGCGCCCCATCGCCGCGGCCTGCGCCTGGCCCCGCGCGGTCAGGGCGCTGTCGACCTGTCCCTGCCTGCGCCCGATGCGATTGAATTCCGTCTCGCCATGACGGCAAAGATAGACCCGCCGGCTCAAACCGCAGCCATCCGGCGTGCCACCTCGATCATCCGGTTGGAAAAGCCCCATTCGTTGTCATACCAGCCAAAGACCCGCAGCATCCCGCCGCGCGTCACCCGCGTCTCGGGCAGCGCCATGATCACCGATTCCGCCCGTGCCCGCAGGTCGGTCGAAACCATGGCCTTGCGCGTCGTGCCGATCACCCCGCCTGCCGCCGCCAAAGCCGCATTGACCGCCTCTGCCGTGACAGGTCGCGCGGTCATCACCGCCAGATCCACCGCCGAGACCGAAGCCGTCGGCACCCGCACCGCCGAGGCCTCGATGCGCCCGGCGATCTGCGGCAAGACCTGATCGAGCAGGCGTTGCGCCGAGGTCGTCGTCGGCACCATCGACAGCGCTGCCGCGCGCGAGCGGGCAAAATCCGCGGCAGGCGCGTCGACCGTCGGCTGCGAGCCGGTGTAGCAATGGATCGTGGTCATCGAGCCGGTGACCACGCCCCAGTGTTCATCGATCAGCCGCACCAGAGGTGCCAGCGCATTAGTGGTGCAAGAGGCGTTGGAGACGATCTGCTGGCCGGTGAACTCGGCCTCATTCGCGCCCAGAACCAAGGTCAGATCCGCCGCCTGCGATGGCCCCGAGATCAGCACGCGGCGCGCACCACCGCGCAGGCCGCGCGTCGCCATCTCGCGCGCATCGGCCCGGCCGGTGCATTCCAGCACGACATCGACGCCCTTCAGCTCCAACGTCGAAATATCCGCCGTGCGGTGCAAGGGAATGGCGCGCCCGTCGATCAGCAAGGCCCCTGCCTCCAACCGGACCTCGCCCTGCCAGACGCCGAAAACCGAGTCGAATTCAAAGAGATAGGCGCACATCTCGGGGGCTGCGATGTCATTGATGCCGATGATCTGCATATCCGGCGCAGCCCCCAACAGCGCCGCGCGCAGCACGGACCGCCCGATCCGGCCAAAGCCGTTGATAAACACCCGCATCGTCCAATCCCCGCCAAACTGCCGTTGCGCCAGACAAACCACGCAAAGCCGCGGCTTTCAAGGCAGTGGGCAGGTCTGACATATAATTTGATCAAATCGCACGTCAGGAGACCCACTGCAGCGAGCGGCCTTGCCGATCCCGGCTTATGGCTTGCGGTAAGGCCGCCCGGTTTGCGGCCTGACGGCCGGTGGCGTCTGATGGCAATCTCTGGGTGAGACCCGGCAAAAGCATCCACGGCCGCGCGCAAGGCCAATAGGCTGCAGTGTCGCTTTGCGGGTTGCGCTGCCGGTCTAGCCCCGCAGCAAAGCCAGCCGCGGCGCTTCGGCCGGGGCGGCGATGAACTCGATGCCGAACGCCTCTTCTTCGACGAAGTGATCGACGATCTCGCGGCCCGGGACATAGCCGGTCTGCTGCGCCACAAGCAGGCTGTGAATCGCGTCGATGGCATTGGCGTCACAGGCGCGGCCCAAAAGCACGAGCGCCGGTTCGAGCGATTTCAGGGGTTGGCAGCTCTCGGTCGCCGACATGATGCGCGGGTGGCTGGTGGCGCGGGGATCGTTGCCGATCAGCAGTTCCTCGTGCAACTTTTCACCGGGACGCAGCCGGGTAAAGACAATCCCGATCTCGCCGGAACCGGCACGGTCGATCAGCGGATCGGCAAGCAGCACCGGTCTGAGGCCGTGCAAACGTGCCATCTTCGCCGCCAGCTCGGCGATGCGCACGGGCGCGCCCATATCGAGCACAAAGACCTCGCCGCCCTTGGCCATGGCCCCGGCCTGGATCACCAGCTGCGCCGCCTCGGGGATGGTCATGAAAAAGCGGGTGATATCGGGATGGGTCACGGTGATCGGCCCGCCGGCTGCGATCTGGCGGCGAAAAGCCGGTACCACCGAGCCGGAAGAGCCCAGCACATTGCCAAAGCGCACCATCGATATCCGGGTCGCCGCAGCGGCGGAGGTCTGGGCGTGGGCCTGACAGATCAGCTCGGCCAGGCGCTTGCTCGCCCCCATGACATTGGTCGGGCGCACCGATTTATCGGTCGAGATCAAGATAAAAGCCTCGACCCGCGCGGCGATGGCCGCCTGCAGCACGGTCTGGGTGCCAAACACGATGTTGCGCACGCCCTCGACGATGTTTTGCTCGACCATCGGCACATGCTTGTAGGCTGCGGCGTGATAGACCGTTTGCACCGCGAACTGCCGCATCACCCGCCCGACCAGCCGAGGGTTCTTCACGCAGCCGAGCACCGGCGAGATTTCGCAGGTTTTCCCCAGGGTTTGCCGCAGGGTGAGCAAGTCTTGTTCGATGGTGTAAAGCGCGGGCTCGGAGACGTCGAAGAGGACGATATGTTGCGGGCTGCCGCGCAGGATCTGGCGGCAAAGCTCGCTGCCGATCGAGCCGCCTGCCCCGGTCACCATGACCACCTTTCCCGCGATATTGGCCTCGAGCAGGTCGGGCCGTGGCGGCACCGGATCGCGGCCGAGCAGGTCTTCGATGCCGATGTCGCTGATCTGGTCGATGCGCGCCTTGCCGGTCAGGATGTCGTCAAGGCCCGGCACCGAGCGGATGGTCAGGGGGTAGTTTTCCAGCCGCAGCAGAATCTCGCTGCGGCGGGAATTGCTGATCGAGGGCAAAGCCAGCAACAGCACATTCACGCCATTGTCGCGGATCAAGCGGTCGATCTGGCGGGGGGAATAAACGCTCAAGCCGCCGACATAGGTGTTTTGTGCCGTAAGGGAATCGTCGATGAAGGCCACCGGCAGGCAATCGCGCCGCTGGTGCAGCACCTGGAGCAGTTGCCGCCCCGCCGCCCCCGCGCCATAGATCGCCACCCGCTCTGTCCGGCGGTTTTGCGAGAAATGGATCATCTCGCGGAAGCCAAAGCGGATGCCCCCCGCCGAAAGGAACATCAAAATCAGGTAGATCAGCGGCACCGAGCGCGGGATCGGCAGATGCGCCAGATCGGCGGCCAGTGCCAGAGTGACGGCCGAGAAGATCGAGCCTACCATGATCGCGATCAGCGCCCGCCCCGCGATATAGCGCAGCACCGCGCGGTAAAAGCCAAGTTTGATGAAAAGCACCAGGGTGATCGGGATCAGCGGGATCAGCACCAGCCAGGTCGAAAGATCGGCGGCCCAGCGCAGCGATTCGGTCCTGATCCACATCGAGGTGGCAAAGACCGCGATGATCAGGACGATATCCGCAGTCACCTGCACGACCCGCTTTGTCGCGCGATCCAAGCTGAGCAGGTGAAGCAGCGAGTGTTTCAATCAGCCTTCCTTTCCGTACAGATCAATAAGAAACCGTCAGTCCGGCGGCACGCAGCCCTGTGCCCCTGAGCCTTTTTAGAAGGATTCGGCTTAATGCGGAGTTAAGCACGGGGGTTATTCCAGCCTTGTGCTGCCCGAACCGCTGCGATGCTTCGCCCTGAGCGCCCGCAGGGATCAGGCCGAATTAACCGCTTGTTTGTACTTATGGCCCGGTAACGCCCGCAGATCTGGCGGGGCAGGCGCAACAGTCAGGCGAGGTCACCGATGAACAAGGCAATTACCCAAGGTCTGCTGCTGATGCCGCCGCCATTTTCGGCGGGCCTTAACCTGTGGTCGAGCGCGGACGGGCTTTCGGGCGAGCCGAGCTATGCAGGCCAGCCCAATGCCGCCTTTGTTCCGGCCGATCAGGATTTCGCGGGCTGCATGGAGCTGCAAAAGACCGTCTCGGTGCAGAAACTGCGCTGCTTTCAGTCGATCCCCTATCTGCCGGGGATGTATCTGCGGGTGACCACCAAGGTGAAGGCGATCAGCGGCGCGCTGCCTTCGGTGCGGATCGCCGGTTGGGCGGGCAATTCCAGCGGTGGCAATGTCACCACGGCGGATCAGCAGGGCGATCTGGTGGCGCTGACCGCCTATGGCACGCCGGTGACCATTACCGCGATCATCGGCTCGGGCAACCGGCCGGGGGTGGACATGACCTGGGGCATCGGGCCGGTGAATGGCCATTTCGGCATTGATCTGACCGGGCCGACCGGCGGTGTGGTGCGGATCGAGGATTTCACCATCGAAGACGTCACCTCGGTGTTTCACGACGATATGTTCAACTGGGTGGATGTGCGCGATTATGGTGCGCTGGCCGATGGTGTCACCGACGACACTGCCGCCTTCGCGGCGGCGGACACCGCGGCCAATGGCAAGACGGTGGTGGTCTCGCCGGGGGTCTACCGCATCGCCAGCCACCTGACCCTGGACAATCCGGTGCGCTTTGAAGGCTCGGTCATCATGCCCGACGACCAGCGGCTGGCCTGCACGCGCAACTTTGATCTCGACACCTATTCGGCGGCCTTTGGCGGCGAGTTGGCCGGGTTCAAGAAGGCGTTTCAGGCGCTGTTCTACTTCACTGATCATAACACCCTGGATCTGGGCGGGCGGCGCATCGAGTTGAGCGCGCCTTTGGACATCCTTGCCATTACCGGGGTGGCCGACAATGGCGCGCGGCGGGTCTTGTCGAACGGGGAATTTGTGGCGCTGGATTCGACGGGTTGGGACCCGACGACGGCAAGCGCCACCGGCACCTATAACCCGGCCAATCCCTATGATCTGACCGGGGTCAGCAATATCGCCGCGATCCCGGTGGGTGCGCTGATCACCGGCACCGGCGTCGGGCGCGAGGTTTATGTACGCGCGGTCAATATCGCGGCCGCCACGATCACCCTGAGCCAGCCGCTTTGGGGCGGGGCGGGGACGCGCAGCTATAGCTTCAAACGTTTCAAATACATGCTGGATTTTTCCAACATGACGCGGCTGGCGCGGTTCGAGCTGCGCAACATCGAATTTACCTGCCAGAGCAACGCCAGCGCGGTCTTTCTGCCCGACAAGGGGGCGGTGATCGAGATCAATGAATGCGCCTTCATGAACCCCAAGGACCGCGCCATCACCTCCAAGGGGGATGGCTGTCAGGATCTGCACGTCGACCGCTGCCAGTTCTATTCCAGCGAAGAGAACCTGTTGGCGCAGGACCGCTTTTCAGTGGCGATCAACACCAATGCCAATGACATCAAGATCCGCAACAACCGCGCCTCGCGCTTTGCGCATTTCGCGGTGGTGGCGGGGCAGAACAGCATGTTCGTCGGCAACCATATCTTCAGCGGTGACGGCGCGAATGTCGGGGTCAGGAAGGCGGGGGTGGTGCTGACCTATCCCAACTCCAAGACCTATTTCACCGGCAATTACATCGACAATTGCTTTATCGAGATGAACAACGAACACGACCCCTATCCTGACTTCGGCGCGGAGTTCACCTTTGGCGCGGTGACCATCACCGGCAATATCTTTATCGCCCAGCATTGCGCCGCCTGGTTCAGCTGGATCGTGGTGACGCCGCGCGGCTCTGGGCATTCGATTGCCGGGCTGAACGTGACCAGCAACGTGTTTTCGGCGCGGCAGGGCAATCTGGACCGGGTCGAAAGCATCGACACCAGCACGGCGAGCCTGAGCCTGACCTCGTTCAAGAATATCAACTTTGCCGACAACACCTATAACGGCGTGGTGACGCGGACGCTGAGCCCTTTGTATCTGCAACACGTGCAAAACACCGAAGCTGCGACCTGGACGGTGGATACGGCGGGGCAGCTGCCCTTTGCCGGGCGGGCGCGCAATCTGGTGTCCTTCATTGCCGAGGGGGCGATCACCACGGTCAGCGGAGCGGCGCAATACGTCATGCCCTTTGCCGAGGTCGAGAAAAGCACCGGGGCGCAGAGCATCTATCTGCGCTGGCCCTCGGCGGTGAAGGGGCAGGTGCAGGCGACGATCCGCGGCGACAACCCGGCCTAAGCCGGCGGATTGGGCGTCAGATCGGCGGGCGCAAGGCGGTAGGCTTTTGCGAAACCGGCGTTGAGCAGGGCAGATTGCGGGATCAGCCGCACGAAGGCGAAATCGGCGAAATCGACATAGAGGGCCGCCTTTGGGTGGCCCTTCAGCCAATCGGCCCGCAGGGCCTTGCGCGCCGGATCATCGGCTAGGACAAACTGCGCCTGCAAGCGCAGCATCAGGCGCGGATGGGTCAGGGGATCGCCGCGCGCGCCAACCTCGCCCAGCATCAGAGCGCAGTCGGGATGCGCGCGCAGCGCCGCCGCATGCGGGGCCAGCGCCGAAATCAGCGTCAGCGGGGCGCCCGCCGCATCAAGACCAAAGCCGATGCGGCTGATCCCCGGCGTGCCGGTTTCAGGGTCGGTCCAGGCCAGAGCCCCGAAGCGTGCCGCAGCCAGCATCGCTTGCGCCAAGGCCCGCGCCTCGGCATCCGCCACTGCCACCCCGTCGCGCGCCATTCTGCCCCCTGCCCTTTTGCCTTGCAAATCTGTCAGCAGCTTTGCACCAGCTGCGCGACCAAGGAAAGACCGGTCAAAAGGGAAAAACCGTTCGAATCTGTTCCCCTTGACGCGGGCCCAAGCGGCGCGCTCTATTCGCGCATGACCACACCCTCCCCCCTCACGCTGCCCAAGACCAAAGCCGCAGGCGAGTTGACGCCGAAACTGCTGACCTTGCTGCGCGAGGGCTATCCGCTGGGCAACCTGCGCGCCGATGTCATGGCCGGGCTGACTGTCGCGATCGTCGCGCTGCCCCTGTCGATGGCGATTGCCATTGCCAGCGGCGTCGGGCCCGAGCGCGGGCTGTTCACCGCCATCGTCGGCGGCTTTCTGGTCTCGGCGCTGGGCGGCTCGCGCTATCAGATCGGCGGGCCTGCCGGGGCGTTCATCGTGCTGGTGGCGGCCTGCGTGGCGCAGACCGGCGTGCAGGGGCTGGTGCTGGCGACGCTGTTGTCGGGGGTGTTTCTGTCTGTGCTGGCGCTGTTCCGGCTGGGCTCTTACGTGCGGTTCATTCCCTATCCGGTGACGCTGGGCTTTACCGCCGGCATCGCGGTGATCATCTTTGCCAGCCAGATCAAGGATCTGGCTGGGCTTAGCCTGACCGGCGAGCCCGCGGCGATCCTGCCCAAGCTGCAGGCGCTTTGGGCGGCGCAGGCCAGCCTGAACCCTGCCGCAGCTGCTCTTGCTGCCGTGACCATCGCGCTGATTGTCGGCTTGAAACGGTTTGCGCCCGCGCTGCCCAATATGCTGATCGCGGTCGCTTTCGCCTCGCTTGCGGCGCTGATGTTGCATCTGCCGGTCGAGACGATTTCCTCGCGCTTTGGCGAGTTGCCGCGCAGCCCGCCCGCGCCCTCGCTGCCGCCGCTGAGCCTTGATCTCTTGCTGACCGCCCTGCCCTGGGCTGCGAGTTTCACCCTGCTGGGGGCGATTGAATCGCTGCTGTCTGCCGTGGTGGCCGATGGCATGTCGGGGCGCAGGCATCGGCCCAATGCCGAATTGATGGCGCAGGGCGTTGCCAATATCGGCTCGGCGCTCTTTGGCGGCATCTGCGTCACCGGCACCATCGCGCGGACGGCGACCAATGTGCGGGCGGGCTCGCGGGGGCCGGTTTCTGGGATGCTGCATGCGCTGTTCATCCTGCTCTTCATGCTGATCGCAGCACCCTTGGCGGGGTATATTCCGCTGGCTGCGCTGGCGGGGGTGCTGGCCGTGGTGGCCTGGAACATGGCGGAAAAGGCCGAGATCTGGCAGAGCCTGCGGTCGAGCCGCGCCGATGCGGTGGTTTTGCTGGCGACCTTCCTGCTGGTGGTGTTCCGCGACCTGACCGAGGGCATCGTGGTGGGCTTTGCCCTGGCCGGGCTGGTGTTTATCCACCGCATGTCGGAGGCGGCTTCGGTCGATGCGCCGCTTGCGCCGGAGGGGCTTGGCTGAGGCCAGCGGCATTCTGGTTTACCGGCTGCACGGGCCTTACTTTTTCGGCGCGGCCGCCCGGCTTGGCGCGGCGCTGGATCAGCTGGCCGAGAGACCCCGCGCGCTGGCCGTGGACTTCACCGACGTCCCCTTCATTGATGGCACCGGAGCACATTCCTTTGAGCTTTTGGCGCAGAAAATGGCGCGCAAACACGAGATCTTGTATCTGATCGGCACCCGCCCCGAGGTGGCAAAGCAACTCGCCGCCGCCGGAGTCGCCGCCCCGCACGTGCAATTCCTGCCCGATGTGGCGGCGCTGGAGGCGGTGTCGCGCGCCTTGGACTAAACCGCAACCTTGTCGCGAATCACGCGGATGTGAGCGGGTCATCGCGCCTGTGACGGGCTGTGCTTGACCCTGCGTCAAATTGCCCTTGCCGCCTGAGCGCGGAGATCGCCCCCGCAAAACTCGGCGCAAATCCGCCGAGGTCACCGCGCCTAGCCCGCCAATTCATTGTCACTTTTCAGACAATTTACATTCTTCACCACCTAATTTGAAAATTTCTTTACAAAAATATCGCGCATTCAAAAAGAGTTACCAATATTTTTACAAACGCGCTATGATCACATTCAGAAACGGGGGAGCCCTGCCGATGCGGCAGGCCGTTGGGCGCGCGCCCCAAGGCGCGACTGGGAAGAGGAGAAACCGATGTCCGACCACACACAGGCAGAGCTGATTTACCCGGCGTCTGACGATTTTGTTGCCAAGGCCCATGTCACCGCCGAGAGCTATGCCCGTGACTATGCCGCCTCGGTCAAGGACCCCGATGCGTTCTGGGCCCGCGAAGGCCAGCGCATCGACTGGATCAAAGACCCGACCGTCATCAAGAACACCACTTTCAAGCGCGGCGAAGTCTCGATCAAATGGTTTGAAGACGGCACGCTGAACGTCTCGGCCAATTGCATCGACCGCCATATGGTGACCCGCGCCAACCAGACCGCGATCATCTGGGAGCCGGATGATCCGAAGACCCCGTCGCTGCACATCACCTATGCCCAGCTGTTGGAAAACACCTCGCGCATGGCCAATGTGTTGAAATCGCACGGTGTCAAGCACGGCGACCGGGTGGTGATCTATCTGCCGATGATCCCCGAGGCCGCCTATGCCATGCTGGCCTGCGCCCGCATTGGCGCGATTCACTCCATCGTCTTCGCAGGGTTCTCGCCCGATGCTCTGGCCAACCGGATCAATGATTCCGAGGCCAAGCTGGTGATCACCGCCGATTTCGCACCGCGGGGCGGCAAGAAGACCGCGCTGAAATCCAACGCCGATGCGGCGCTGATGCATTGCGACGACCGCGTCAAATGCCTTGTCGTCAAGCACACCGGCGGGCAGACCTCTTGGACCGAGGGCCGCGATTTTGACGTCAAGGCCGAGATGGCGCTGGCCAAGCCCTATTGCCCCTATGTCGAAGTCGGGGCCGAAGATCCGCTGTTTATCCTTTACACCTCGGGCTCGACCGGCAAGCCGAAGGGGGTGGTGCATACCTCGGGTGGCTATCTGGTCTATGCTGCGATGACCCAGCAGATTGACCTTTGATTACCAGGATGGCGACGTCTTCTGGTGCACGGCTGACGTCGGCTGGGTCACCGGTCACAGCTATATCGTCTATGGTCCGCTGGCCAATGGGGCGACGACGATCATGTTTGAAGGGGTGCCGACCTTCCCCGATGCCGGCCGCTTCTGGGAAGTTTGCGCCAAGCACAAGGTCAGCCAGTTCTACACCGCGCCGACCGCGATCCGCTCGCTGATGGGCATGGGGCCGGAGTGGCCCGCCAAGCATGATCTGTCGAGCCTGAAACTGCTTGGTTCGGTCGGCGAGCCGATCAACCCCGAGGCCTGGAACTGGTACAACACCCATATCGGCCAAGGCAAATGCCCGATCGTCGATACATTCTGGCAGACCGAAACCGGCGGCCATCTGATCACGCCGCTGCCCGGGGCGATCCCGCAAAAGCCGGGTTCTGCCACCCTGCCCTTCTTTGGCGTGCAGCCGGTTATTCTGGACCCGGCCAATGCCACCGTGCAGACCGAGACCGCAGCCGATGGCGTGCTGTGCATTGCCGATAGCTGGCCGGGACAGATGCGCACGCTCTGGGGCGATCATGCGCGCTTTGAAGAGGCCTATTTCGCGCAGTATCCGGGCTATTACTTCACCGGCGACGGCTGCCGGCGCGACAAGGATGGCTATTACTGGATCACCGGCCGCGTCGACGATGTGATCAACGTCTCGGGTCACCGCATGGGCACCGCAGAGGTCGAAAGCGCGCTGGTCGCCCACCCCAAGGTCGCCGAAAGCGCCGTGGTCGGCTATCCGCATGATATCAAGGGTCAGGGCATCTATGCCTATGTCACCCTGATGGGCGGCGAAGAGCCTTCGGACGCCTTGCGCAAAGAGCTGGAAAACTGGGTGCGCGCCGAAATCGGCCCGATTGCCAAGCCGGATCTGATCCAATGGGCGCCCGGTCTGCCGAAAACCCGTTCGGGCAAGATCATGCGACGGATCTTGCGCAAGATTGCCGAGAATGACTTTGGCGCTTTGGGCGATACCTCGACCCTGGCCGATCCTTCGGTGGTTGACGATCTGATCGCCAACCGCATGAACAAGGCTTGAACCGGATGGGCGCGGTCCTCATCCTGCTTGGCCCCCCTGGGGCTGGCAAGGGCACTCAGGCGCGGATGCTGGAAGAAGACTTCGGTCTGATCCAGCTTTCGACCGGGGACATGCTGCGCGCCGCAGTCGCCTCTGGTTCGGCAGCGGGACAGCAGGCCAAGGCGGTGATGGCGGCAGGCGGGCTGGTTTCGGACGAGATCGTGCTGGCGATTTTGCAAGACCGCATGGGCGAGCCCGATGTGGCCAAAGGCATCATCCTTGACGGCTTTCCGCGCACCGAGGCGCAAGCGGCAGCGCTGGATGAAATCCTTGCGGCCAAGGGCCAGCGCGTCACCGCGGCGATTAGCCTTGAGGTCGACGACGAGGCCATGGTGGGCCGCGTTGCGGGCCGCTTCACCTGCGCTTGCGGCGAAGGCTACCACGACGACTTCAAACGCCCGCTCAAAGCGGGCGTTTGTGACAAATGCGGCGGCAGCGATTTCAAACGTCGCGCCGACGATAATGCCGAAACGGTGCGCGAGCGGCTCAAGGCCTATCACGCCCAAACGGCACCGCTGATTGCCTATTATGCGGGCAAGGGCGTGTTGGAACGCATCGACGCGATGGGAGAGATCGCGGACGTGCGCCGCGCGCTTACATCCATCGTTTCGGGTGTTTCAGCCTAAACGTGAGACTTGCAGCCCAAAAAGGGCTGCGAGAGGGACATAACTTAGGGAGTGAACGATATGGCGGACAAAACATCGTCCAACGCCTATTGGGCAGCGAACAAGCGGATCATCGGCATTTGCCTGATCATCTGGTTTCTCTGTTCATTCGGCTTTGGCATCCTGCTGCGCCCGATGCTTTCGGGAATCGCCGTCGGGGGAACGGACCTCGGCTTCTGGTTTGCGCAACAAGGCGCAGTCCTTGTCTTTCTTGTGCTGATTTTCTTCTACGCGTGGAAAATGGGCAAAGTGGACAAGGAATTCGGCGTTGATGAATAGAGGAGCGCAGGACTAATGGATCAGTTTACCCTCAACCTGCTGGTGGTGGGTGCGACCTTCGCACTTTACTTCGGCATCGCGATCTGGGCCCGTGCCGGCACCACATCGGAATTCTACACCGCCGGTGGCGGCGTTCACCCCGTGCTCAACGGCATGGCAACCGGCGCTGACTGGATGTCGGCGGCCTCGTTCATCTCGATGGCCGGCATCATCGCCGCTGGCGGCTATGACACCTCGGCCTATCTGATGGGCTGGACCGGCGGCTTTGTTCTGCTGGCCATGCTGCTGGCCCCCTACCTGCGCAAGTTCGGCAAATTCACTGTGCCGGAGTTCATTGGCGACCGCTTCTATTCGCAAACGGCGCGGATGGTGGCGGTGATCTGTCTGATCGTCGCTTCGGTGACCTATGTTATCGGCCAGATGACCGGTGTCGGCGTTGCCTTCTCGCGCTTTCTGGAAGTCAAAGCTTCGACCGGTCTCTATATCGGCGCTGCGGTCGTGTTCTTCTACGCCGTTCTGGGCGGCATGAAGGGCATCACCTATACGCAGGTCGCTCAGTATGTGGTTCTGATTTTCGCCTATACCATCCCGGCGGTCTTCATCTCGCTGCAACTGACCGGCAATCCTTTGCCGCCTTTGGGCCTGTTCTCGACCCATATTGAATCGGGCCTGCCTTTGCTGGCAAAGCTTGATCAGGTGGTGCAGGAGCTTGGCTTTGCCAAATACACCGGCCACACCGACACCACGTTGAACATGTTCCTGTTCACGCTGTCGCTGATGATCGGCACCGCGGGTCTGCCGCACGTTATCGTGCGCTTCTTCACGGTTCCCAAGGTCTCTGACGCCCGTGCCTCGGCTGGCTGGGCATTGGTGTTCATCGCGCTCTTGTACACCGTGGCTCCGGCTGTGGGGGCCATGGCGCGTCTGAACCTGATCAACAACATCTACCCCCAAGGCACCCAAGCTGATCCGATCGACTATGCGACGCGTCCGGATTGGATGAAGAACTGGGAAAAAACCGGTCTGCTGACCTTTGAAGACAAGAACGGCGACGGCAAAATCGCCTTCTACAACGACAAGTCCAAGGACGAGGCCTTCAACACCGCGGTTGCTGCCAAAGGCTGGACCGGGAACGAGCTGACCGTGAACAACGACATCATGGTTCTGGCCAACCCCGAGATTGCCAAGCTTCCGGGCTGGGTTGTGGCACTGGTTGCTGCTGGTGGTCTGGCTGCGGCTTTGTCGACGGCGGCGGGTCTGCTGCTGGCGATCTCTTCCGCGATCTCGCACGACCTGATCAAAGGCGCGCTCAATCCGAATATCTCGGAAAAAGGCGAGCTTCTGGCGGCGCGTATCTCGATGGCGGTGGCGATTGCGGTTGCGACCTACCTCGGGCTGAACCCTCCGGGCTTTGCGGCCCAGACGGTGGCACTTGCCTTCGGTCTGGCAGCGGCCTCGATCTTCCCGGCACTGATGATGGGCATCTTCTCCAAGCGCATCAACAACGTCGGTGCGGTTGCGGGCATGCTGAGTGGTCTGTTGATCACCATCGTCTATATCTTCCTGCACAAGGGCTGGTTCTTCATCCCGGATACCAACAGCTACACCGATGCGCAGCCCTTGCTGCTGTCGATCAAATCGACCTCCTTCGGAGCGGTCGGCGCCTTGATCAACTTCGTGGTGGCCTATGTGGTTTCGGGCGCGACGGCAGCTCCGCCGCAGCGCATCCAGGACCTGGTCGAAGGCATCCGCGTTCCGCGCGGTGCCGGTGCGGCGCAGTCGCACTAAACAATCCGGCGCGTCCCCTTCGGGGGGCGCGTCTTTTCTGTTCCGGGGTCAACCATGAAAACCGCCAGCGCATCGGTGATCGGTTTTCTGCAAACCGTACATCCCTATGACAGCCTGCCGCAGGACGAGTTGGCGCGGGTCGCCGCCTGTTTCCGCCGCAGTGAAGTGCCCGCAGGGGCAGAAGTCTATCACATTGGCGCCGCGCTTAAGGGCATCTATCTGGTCAAGCAGGGCGCGGTCGAAGTGCGCGATGCTGCGGGGGAGCTGGTCTCGTTGCTCGGGCCGCGCAACAGCTTTGGCGAGCGCGGGCTTTTGCGGGACGGCCTGGCTGCGACCACGACGACGGTGACCGAGGCTGCGGTGCTGCTGATGCTGCCCGCGCCGGTGTTGCACAGCCTGATGCAGTCTGCGCCGGCCTTTGCACGGTTTTTCACCCGCGGTCGCGCGGCGGATCGGCGCGGCGCGGATCTGGCGATGCAGACGGTGGGCGATCTGATGACGCCCGATCCGATTTCCTGCGCGCCCGACACCACGGTGCAAGCCGCCGCCCTGCAGATGCGCGACACCCATGTGTCTTGCCTTGGCGTGGTCGAGGGCGCGGCCTTTGTCGGCTTGATCACCACCCGCGATCTGACCGGCAAGGTTCTGGCCACCGGCCTGCCACCGACCACCCCGGTGCGCGACGTGATGAGCGATCATCCGGTCAGTCTGCCGCGCGATGCCTTGGGGGCGGATGTGCTGAACCTGATGCTGGAGCGGCGTATCGGGCATCTGCCAGTGGTCGAGGCCGGGCGGCTGATCGGCATGATCACCCAGACCGACCTGACCCGGTTTCAGGCGACCTCTTCGGCGCAGCTGTTGCGCGATATCGCGGCGGCGGGCACGGTAGCCTCGCTGGCCGCCGTCACCGCCCGCATCCCGCAGCTGCTGGTGCAGCTGGTGGCAAGCAACACGCCGCATCAGGTCACCACGCGGCTGATCACCGATATCGCCGATGCCGTCACGCGTCGCCTGCTGGCGATGGCCGAGGCGGCGCTGGGCCCGCCACCCTGTGGCTATCTCTGGGCGGCCTGCGGCTCTCAGGGGCGGCAGGAGCAGACCGGGGTGTCCGATCAGGACAATTGCCTGATCTTGGACGATGCCGCGACCGAGGCCGACCTGGCCTATTTCGCCGCGCTTTGCGCAAAGCGTCAGCGATGGGCTGAATGCCTGCGGCTATGTCTATTGCCCCGGCGACATGATGGCGACCAATCCGATGTGGTGCCAGCCGCGCGCGGTCTGGCGCGAGTATTTCCGCCGCTGGATTGCGACGCCGGACCCAAAGGCGCAGATGCTGGCCTCCGTCATGTTCGACCTGCGCCCGATTGGCGGGGCGGTCGAGCTGTTCGCCGGTCTTCAGGCCGAGACCCTGCGCGAGGCTTCCGCCAATTCGATCTTTACCGCCCATATGATCGCCAATTCGCTGACCCATACGCCGCCCTTGGGCCTGTTGCGCAGCTTTGCCACCTTCCGTTCGGGCGAGCACAAGAACCGCATTGACCTCAAGCACAACGGCGTGGTGCCGGTCACTGATCTGGGCCGGGTCTATGCGCTGATCGGCGAAATCCCCGCCGTCAATACCCGCGCACGGCTGGAAGCGGCGATCGAGGCGGGGGTGATCTCGGCAAGCGGCGGGGCCGACCTGATCGACGCCTATGACCTGATCGCCCAGACCCGGCTTGACCACCAGGCCCGGCTGATCCGCGCCCGCACGGCGCCCGACAACTACATGGCCCCCCCGGACCTGTCGGATTTCGAGCGCGCCCATCTGCGCGACGCCTTTGTCGTCGTGCGCACCATGCAATCCGCGCTGGGCCAGTCCCGCGGCGCCCGCAGTTAAGGAAAACCTATGTTCTGGGACTTCATCGCCATGATCGCCGCAGGAGCGGGCCTCGCCGGGATCCTCTTGCTGGTCCGCAAGGTCAGCCGCGGCCGCTTGCCCAGTTGGTCGATCCCGGCGGCCATCGGCGCGGGCATGCTGACCTTTTCGATCTGGAACGAATACACCTGGTATCCGCGCGCGGCGGGCGCGCTGCCAGCCAGCGTGACGATCCTTTCGGCACCAGAGACCAGCAATATCTGGCGGCCCTGGACCTATCTCTTCCCGATCCACACCCGATTTGCCGCCTATGACGGCACCACCGTTAAGACCTCGCAAATCGACCCGGCTTTCCGGCAGGGCGAGGTGGCCATCGTGCAGCGCTGGACCGCGACGCGGCGCATCCCCATCGCGGTGGATTGTGCCAAGGGGTTGCGCGCTGATCTGGTCGAAGGCGCGGCCCTTGCTGCCGATGGCACCCTGAGTGGGGCTGAATGGTATCCGGCCAGCGCGGATGACCCGCTGCAAACCGCCGCCTGCAAGGACAGTTGAGATGGACGCGCCCAAGCCCCGGATATTGGTGATCGAAGATGAGGACAATATCGCCCTCGCGCTGGATTTCCTGATGACGCGCGAGGGCTATGTGCAAGACCGCATCGCCTCGGGCGCAGGGGCGATGGAGCGGATCCGCGCCACCCTGCCCGACCTCGTGCTGCTGGACGTGATGCTACCCGAGGTCTCGGGCTATGAGATCTGCCAGTCCATCCGCATGGACCCCGCACTCGCCCATATCAAGATCCTGATGATGACGGCGCGCGGTTCGGCGCTGGAGCGGCGCAAGGGGCTGGCGCTGGGGGCGGATGGTTTTATCGCCAAACCCTTCGAGCTGAAAGAGCTGCGCGCCGAAGTGCGCCGCCTGCTCGCCCCCGGAGCATGAGATGCTGACCCACCTTGGCCTGCGCCTGCGGATTTTTCTGCTCTTTGCCGCGCTTGCCACAGGCGCTATCGCGGCGCTGATCGGCGGGCTGTGGTTCGGCTATGCCCATCTGCAGGGCGCGGGTGGCGGGGCTTTCGTCCAGGTTGGGGTGCTGGCCGGGCTTGCCATCCTCGGGTTGATCGCGGCGATCTGGCTGCTGTTTGACACCCATGTCGCCAAGCCCATCGACCTTTTGTCCGGCGCGTTGCGCGCCCGCGCCCATGCCGATATCGAAGCCCCTTTCGAGACCGAGAGCGCGCGCTACCTCGGCGATCTCGCCCCCGCCGCCGCCAGCGCCTCGGCGCGTTTGGCCCAAGCCAGTCGGGCGATCAGCGCCGGGATCGAGGCTGAAACCGCGCAACTGGCCGGCGAGAACCGCAGGCTTGGCGCGCTTTTGGCCGATGTGCCGGTGGGGGTGCTGCTGTGCTCGGCCCAGCATGAGCTGGCATTTTACAACGGGCTGGCGCGCGATATCCTGCGGGCAGGCGGGGTTGCGGGTCTGGGCCGGGCGCTGTTTGATTATCTGCACGAGGGCCCGATCCTTTTGGCGCAAGCCCGCCTTCACGCCAGTGGCGACGCCGAGGCGGCTTCGGATCTTTTGTGCAGCACGCGCGACGGGGGCCGGGTGCTGGTGGCGCGGATGCGGTTGCTGCCCGAGGGCGGCTATGTGTTGACCCTGCGCGATGTCACCACCGATCTGAACGCCCGTGCCGCGCAAGAGGCCCTGATGGCCGAGGTGCTCGAGGGTCTCGCCCGGCCTTCGGCCAATCTCTCGACGCTGATGGCGGCCCTGCCGGAGGGCAGCCCTTTGCCCCCCGAGCTGGAGGCCGCGCTGCGCCAAGAGGTGCAGGCCCTGACCCAAAGCGTGCCACGTCTGGCGCTGCGGTTCGAGGCGAGCCGCCGCGGCGCCTCGCCGCTGGTGCTGACCCGCGCCTCCGATCTGCTCGACGGGCTGCAGGCACGTCTGGCGGCCGAGGGCATCGGGCTGAGCCATGAGGCCGCGCCCTTGCTGCTGCATTGCAATGGCTTCGAGGTGATCAACCTGCTCGGCCATCTGGCCCAGGAGCAGCGGCTGACGGAGTGCCATGCCGCGCTGATCGAGGAAGGTGCGGATGCGCTGCTCCGGCTGAGCTGGCAAGGCGCGGTGATGGCGATGGGCGATCTGGAGCGCTGGCTGGGCCAGCCGATCGACCCCGCCACCCCGGCGCTGACCGGGCGGGCGGTGCTGCTGTCGCATGCCACCGAGATCTGGCCCGAAGCCGGCGCGGGCGTGTCGAGCCTTTGCCTGCCGCTGCGCGCTGCGCGCCGCGCGGGGCCGCGCCCCCTGCCGGTGTCGCGCGATGTGGTCTATGACTTCGACCTCTTGTCGAAAGCGCAAGGTTCGGTGGCCAGCGGCGCCAAGCTCGCGGATCTGACCTATGTGGTCTTTGACAGCGAAACCACCGGCTTGCACCCCGAGCAGGGCGACGAGCTGGTGCAACTCGCAGCCGCTGCGCATCGTCAACGGCCGGTTGCTGCGCAGCGAGGATTTCGACACGCTGGTCAATCCGGGGCGCAAGATCCCCGAGTCCTCGACGCGGGTGCATGGCATCACCAATGCCATGGTCGCCGATGCCGCCTCGCCCGCCGAAGTGCTGCGCCGCTTTCACGGCTTTGCCCAAGGCGCGGTGCTGATCGCCCATAACGCACCCTTCGACATGCAGTTCCTGCGCCGCCGCGAGGCCGAGATTGGTCTGCGCTTTGATCACCCGATCCTCGACACCGTGCTGCTCTCGGCGCTGATCTGGGGCCAGCACGAGACCCATACCCTCGACGCGCTCTGCCACCGCCTCGGCATCACCATCCCCGAAGAGGCCCGCCACACCGCGCTGGGCGATGCGCTGGCGACGGCCGAGGCCTTTCCTGAAACTGCTGCCCATGCTGCAGGGCCGCGGGCTGACCACCTTTGCCAGCCTTTTGCCCGAGCTGCGCCGCCATGGTCGTCTGCTGCAAGACCTCAACCAGCGGACCTGAGGCAAAGGGGGGCCGTCTGCCCCCCAAATCACTTTGGCCAAGGCCAAAGTGACCCCCCCGAGGATATTTCGACAGAGAGGATGACCAGCAGGGTTCAGGCACCCCGACGGGAGAACGGATCTTGCCGCAGGGTGCCATCCCCTCTGACGGTCATCGGCGTCCCCGCCTGTACCGTAAGTGAAAAGTGATTGATTCGGGTTAATACAAGGTAAAGGTTCAGCCTCATCCTCTCTGTCCAAGTATCCTCGGGGGTGAGGCCGCAGGCCGAGGGGGCGGAAAGCCCCCTTGCGCGTTCAGCCCGGCGCGAAGGGGTCGACGGGATAGCCGACGCCCGTCAGGTAAAGCCCATCCGGCGGCGAGACCGGGCCGCAGGCGGTGCGGTCGCGGGCGGCGAGGGCCTGGCCTACGCGCTCGGGCGGCCAGGCCCCGGCGCCGACCCGGTCGAGCGTGCCGATGATCGAGCGCACCTGGTTGTGCAGAAAGCTGCGCGCCCGCAGGGTGAAGCGGTATTCGCGGCCTGCCGGATAGGGGTGCTCGGTGATCGAGATCTCGTCCAGCGTCTTGACCGGGCTTTGCGCCTGGCAATGCACGGCGCGGAAGGTGGTGAAGTCGTGCTTGCCGATCAGCTGCGCCGCCCCGGCGCGCATCGCTTCGATGTCCAGAGCGTGCGGCACTTGCCAGACGCGGCCTGCGTCGTGGGTCGCCTCGGCGCGGCGCGTCACCAGCCGGAACAGATAGCGCCGCTCCAAGGCGGAAAACCGCGCGTGGAACGCCTCGTCGACCCGCGCCACCGCCAGCACCGAGACCGGCCAGCCGCGGGTATGGGCGTTGATCGCGCCGGCAAGCCGCGAGGGCTCCCACTCCTTGACCAGATCGCAATGCGCCACCTGCCCCGTGGCATGCACACCCGAATCCGTCCGCCCCGCCGCCGCAATGCTGTGGGGTCCCGGCTTCCAGCCGGCCGAGTGCCGCCTCGATGGTGCCCTGCACCGAGGGCTGACCGCCGCCCTGTCTTTGCCAGCCGTGAAACGGGCCGCCGTCGTATTCGATGAGAAGGGCATATCTGGGCATGGCCTTGCGATAGCGCAAACCCGGCCCCCAAGTCCAGAACCCAAACCCTGAAGCCAAACCCGGCCCGCGACTCCGGCCCCCCTACCCATCAGGCTCCTGTCACCCTATGTTTGGACCAAACAAGGAGTTGCCTGTGTTCTCCAGCCTTACCGACGGGATCTCCCGCCAGATCGACGGTGCCAGTTCGGCGGTCTCGGGTCTGTTCTTTGAACCCGTGCTGCGGCTTGGCGTCACCGGCCTGTCGCGCGCGGGCAAGACCGTCTTCATCACCGGCGCTGGTCGCCAACCTGCTGGACCGGGGCCGCATGCCGCAATTGCGCGCGCAGGCGCAGGGCCGGATCGAGGCGGTCTACCTGCAGCCGCAGCCCGACGACACCCTGCCGCGCTTTGCCTATGAGGATCACCTGGCCGCCCTGACCGGCGACGATCCGCGCTGGCCGCAATCGACCCGCGCGATCTCCGAGCTGCGCCTGTCGTTCCGCGTCCAGCCCGCGGGCTTGCTGGGCGGCGCTGACGGGGCCGCGCATCGTGCATCTCGATATCGTCGACTATCCCGGCGAATGGCTGCTGGACCTGGCGCTGCTGGACAAAAGCTATGCCGAATGGTCCGAGGCCACGCTGGCACCGCATCGCCAGGCGGCCCGAGGCGGCGGCCTATCTGGCCACCGCCCGCGCCGAGGATGGCGCGCTGCGGCTGGACGAGCCGCGCGCGCAGGCGCTGGCCGCGGCTTTACACCGCCTATCTGCAAGCCGCCCGCGCGGCGGGCTGGTCGGACTGCACGCCGGGGCGGTTCCTGTTGCCCGGCGATCTGGCGGGCAGTCCGGTGCTGACCTTTGCGCCCGCTGCCCCAGCCCGCCATCGACGCCGCGCGGCAGCCTGTGGCGCGAGATGGAGCGGCGCTACGACGCCTACAAATCGCGCGTCGTGCAGCCGTTCTTTCGCGACCATTTCGCCCGGATCGACCGGCAGATCGTGCTGGTCGATGTGCTGGGGGCGATCCATCAGGGCCCGCAGGCGGTGGAGGATCTGCGCCGCACCATGGCCGAGGTGCTGGCCGCCTTCCGCCCCGGGCGCAATGGCTTTCTGTCCTCGATCCTTGGCGGCAAGCGGGTGGAGAAGATCCTGTTTGCCGCGACCAAGGCCGACCATCTGCACCACACGCAGCACCCGCAGCTTGACCGCGATCATGCAGGCCATGCTGGGCGAGGCCAAGGCGCGGGCCGATTTCGCCGGGGCGCGACCGCCGGCGATGTCGATGGCCTCGCTGCGCGCCACGGTCGAAGAAACCCTGAGCCGCGATGGCGAGAGTTTCGAGGCGGTGCGCGGGCGGCTGCTCGTCCACCGGCAAACAGGCGGCGATGTATCCGGGCGAGCTGCCGCGCGATCCGGCGCGGCTGCTGTCGCCCGCCCGCGAGGGGGCGGAAAACTGGCTGGATGCCGACTTTGCCCTGATGGGATTTGCGCCCGCCCGATCCAGCCTGAAACCCGGCGAGGGGCCGCCGCATATCCGGCTGGACCGCGCTGCCGAATTTCTGATCGGCGACAAGTTATGACCGCCGTTGCCCGCGCAGAACCGCAAGATGCCCAAGTGCTGGCCGAGATCCTTGATGACTGGCTTGGTGCTACAAGCTGGATGCCAAAGCTGCACTCTGCGGCGGAGACCTGCGCGTTTCTGGGCCGGTTGATTGAGACGCAGGAGGTTTTTGTGCTGCGCGATGCGCAGAGAAACTCTCGGGCTTCATGGCTTTGGAACGCGGTGCGGCAGGCTCAGCCACGATCACGGCGCTTTACCTTGCGCCGCCGGCGCGCAACCGGGGTCTGGGAAAGGCCCTGCTCGACCTTGCCAAGACCGAGGCCGAGCGTCTGACGCTCTGGACCTTTCAGGCCAATCATCAGGCCCAGCGCTTTTATCAGCGCGAGGGCTTTGCCGAGAGCCGCCGCACCGCGGGCGAGAACGACGAAAACCTGCCCGATATCCAGTTTGTCTGGCAAGCAAAGGCCACCTCATGACCCCGCCGAATGACGAAGAAACCCGCCTGCGCCGCCCGCTGATGCTGGAGTATGACGAGGCCGACCCGGCGGACCCGGCGCAGGCCGAGCCGCCGCCGGACGGCCTGTCGCCCGCCACCATGGCAACGCTGCATCTGGTGGCGCGCAAGCCGTCGGCCTTTGGCCGCTTTGGCTTTTGGGTGTTCTCGACGCTGTTCGGCTTTGTGCTTTCGGTGGCGGCGTGGAATTTCGTCACGGGTCTGTTCTCGGCCAATCCGATTCTGGGCTGGATTGCCTTTGTGCTGTTGAT
This sequence comes from uncultured Alphaproteobacteria bacterium, assembly GCA_963815275.1. Taxonomy (GTDB): domain Bacteria; phylum Pseudomonadota; class Alphaproteobacteria; order Rhodobacterales; family Rhodobacteraceae; genus Cypionkella. Next base: position 229,612 of record CAWFGD010000009.1, on the reverse strand, counting down.
GCTGGCGCTCCTGGTGGTGCTGGTGCTGGCGGTGCGGGAGCTTTCGGCCTTTGCGCGCATGGGGCGGCTGGACCGCTTGCGGGTGCAGGCCGCAGAGGCGCGCACCGCAGCCGATCTGAAGGCCGCGCGGCATGTGGTGGTGGCGATCAAGGCGCTTTATGCCACAAGGCCCGAGGTGGCCTGGGGCATGTCGCGCCTGCGCGAGCGCGAGGCAGAGGTCTTTGACGCCGATGCCCTGCTGTCCCTGGCCGAGATCGAGCTGATGGCACCTTTGGACCGCGCCGCGATTGCCGAGGTCGAGGCTGCGGCACGGCAGGTGGCGACCGTCACCGCCTTTGTGCCGATGGCCTTGGCGGATGTGGCGACCGCGCTTTATTCCAACCTGCGGCTTATTCGGCGCCTGTCGCTGATCTATGGCGGCCGGTCGGGCAGCATGGGCAACTGGCGGCTGATGCGGCGGGTGTCTTCGGCCCTGTTAGGGGCGGGGGCGATTGCGCTGGCCGATGATCTGATCGGTTCGGTGACCTCTGGCGGTATCCTGTCCAAGCTGTCACGTCGCTTTGGCGAAGGCGTGGTCAACGGTGCGCTAACCGCCCGCGTCGGCCTGGCCGCGATGGAGCTGTCGCGCCCGATGCCCTTTGTCGCGCTGCCACGGCCCAGCACAAGCGCCACCACCACCCGCGCTCTTGCAGGGCTTTTCGGTCGGCCAGAGCGCCGAGGCTTAGAAACCCGCTTCCAGACGGATCAAGCGCCGCCAGCATCGCCTCGCAGCGCCCGAGCTGTTCGATCGTGACATATTCGTCGGGCTTGTGACCCTGCGCCATCGAGCCCGGCCCGCAGATCACGGTCGGGATGCCAAGGCGCGTGTCAAACAGCCCGCCTTCGGTGCCAAAGGCCACCTTGATCGTGCCATTCGCCCCGGTCAGAGCCTTCACAAAATTCACCACCCCCGCATCCGAAGGCGTGCCGAAACCGGGGTAATCCCAGAGCCGCTCGATGCGGATTTCCGCCTCGGGGAACTCGGCACGCAGCGGCGCGACGATGGCTTCGGCTGCGGCGTTCAGCTCGGCAATCAGCGCGTCGGTATCTTCGGACGCAAGGCTGCGGATTTCGAAATCAACCACCGCGATGTTCGGCACGATGTTGACCTGCACCCCGCCATGCAGCTGCCCACGTGCAGCGTCGTGTAGGGCACGTCGTAATCGGCGTCGCTTTGCCCCGAAGCCGCAACCCGCGCTTGGATGTCGCGCACCGGCGAGACGAAATCCGTCGCAAGGTGCAGCGCGTTCAGCGCCAAAGGTGCAAGCGCCGAATGCCCCTCACGGCCCAAGCACGTCGCCCGCAGCGCGATCTTTCCCTTGTGCCCCGTCGCCACTTGCATCGCAGTAGGTTCGCCGACAATGCACATACGCGGACGCACGGGTGCGGCCTCCAGCATATCAACCAACGACCGCACCCCCATGCAGCCGATTTCTTCGTCATAAGACAGCGCAAGATGCAGCGGCACCTGCAGCGGGCGGCGCGAAGCTTCGATCATCGCCGCAATCGCGCAGGCAACAAAGCCCTTCATATCGGTCGCGCCACGGCCATAAATGCGGCCATCCCGCTCGGTCATCGCAAAGGGCGGCACGGTCCAGTTCTGACCGACCACCGGCACAACATCGGTATGGCCCGACAGCATCACGCCGCCCTGCCCTTCGGGACCAACGCTTGCGTAGAGGTTCGCCTTGCCGCCCGCAGGGTCGGGGATCAATGTCGAGCTAATGCCCGCCGCGTCAAGCAAGCCTTGCACATAATGCATCAAATCAATGTTGGGGTTCGAGCTGACGGTGTCAAAGCTCAGCAAACGGTCCAGAATAGCGCGCATCACGAGGTCTCCTTATCGCGCCATCTAGCGCAAGTCCGCCGGACCCTAGAGCCGCAATTCCCCGCAGCCCGTGCGCCGTCCAGCAAAGTCTCTGCACCAGGTGATGCGCCCAACGGCCGGTAGAGGGCACCACATCGGGCACTTGCACAACGCGGCACCCCGCCCGATGCGCGGCCTCGGCACCGGTTTCGCTGTCCTCGAACACCAGACAGCGTGCGGGCGCCACGCCCAGCCGCTTGCGGCCAACAGATAAGGTTCGGGTGCTGGCTTGGCGGCGGTCACATCGTCCAGCGTGATCACCGCGTGAAAGTGATGGTCAGCCCGACCAGCCCCAGCTTGTAATGCGCAGAGTGCCCGGCCCGACGAGGTGACCAGCGCCACCGGCAGGGCAATCTCCGCCAGCAAATCGCGCGCGCCCTGCTTCATCTGTAGCCCCTCGGCCATCGCCGCCCGAAAGCTGCCCCGCCAATTCGAATTCAGCAAGCTCTGATCCAGATCGGGAAAGTCCGCCGCAATGACCTCTGCGCCCGAGGGTTCATCCAGCCCGACAAGCCCGTGCATGAAATCGAGCGTCACCGGATAGCCAATGCGGCAAAGGCCTGCATGCCCGCCACCAGCGCCAGGCTCTCGGTGTCGATCAAGGTGCCATCCAGATCGAAGAAAATCGCGTCAAACATCGCCCTGCCCCACTGTTGCAAGGATGATAGCCGATCAAAGTTGCAGACGAAAGCGCCGAAAGCCGGAGTCGAGCAGCTCGAGCGGTTGCAGCCGCAGATGCGGCACCTGCGCAAGGCTTTCGTTTGCCTCCGGCGCGGTTTCGAAAATCACGCTGGTGCCGGGCATCGGCGGCAAAGCCCCATCCCGGTTCGGCATCCTGCGGTGTCGGGCTCGGCACCATGGCGCAGGTAATCGGCAAGGATCTCGCGGTTGCCGAGCTTGGCCTCGTAGATCAGCTGACTGGGCGTGGTGCCGGGAAATCCGATACCGCCTGCCACGCGATAGCTGTTGGTGGCAAGAATGAAGGCCTGATCGGGGGCGAGGGCGCGGCCCTGATAGCGCAGATCGAGGATGCGCCGCGCCGCAGGATTGATCTCGCGGCCATAGCTGTCAAATCGCGGCGGCTGCGACAGGTCGATCTGATAGCTGAGCCCGTCGATCACATCGAAGTTGAAACTCGGAAAGCCCGTCGTCGATCAGCTCGGCATCCTGCGCCTCGTGTGGGATCTGGTGGTAAAGACTGACCGAGCGTTCCAGCCAGAGCGCCACCTGCGGCCGCACTCAGCCGCAGCGCGCGATGCTGTTGGGATGCATGTAGAGATCGCTGATATGGCGGGCGCGCAGGATGCCGCGGCCGATGACGGTGTAATTTTGCGGCCCGCCGCGCCCGCCCGCCTTGAAGGGCGCCGCGGCGGAGAACAGCGGCAGCTTGCCTTCGGGTCGCCCGGCAAGGCGCGCGCCACATGCGCCGCCTGCGCCCGCGTCACCAAGCGCAGGATTGCGCTGTCGCTGATCAGGCTGAAATAGCTGTTCAGTGCAAAGGCGGTTTTTCCGACCGGCACCGCGGCGCGGCGCAGCAGCACCTCTTGCGCAGCCTCGGCAAGTCCCCGATTTCGGCATCATCGGCGACCAGAGCCTCGACCTGCCGGGTCTGGGCTGCGCGGCGCGCAATCGGGCGCAACTCGCTGGCAAAGCTGTCGACCTGCCAGCGCCCTCGCTGTGACAAAGCCGCAGATCCAGCACACCGAGATGCGAGCCGTGAAAGCCCGGCATCACCACCGGCTTGCCCGCGATCTGCTTTTGCCCGGCGGTGGAAACTCAGATGGGTGTGGCCCGCGATCACCGCATCGATGCCAGCCAGCGCAGCCAGCGCCGAGCTTGCGTTCTCAGCCCCGGCGGCGCTTTGCCTCGCCGATGCCCGAATGCGACAGCGCAATCATCAGATCGGCCCCCTGCCGCGCAAGCATCGGCAGCAGATCCCGCGCCGCCAAGGCGATATCCGAGACCGATGGCGCGGCCCTTGAGATAGCGCTGCTCCCAGATCATGGTCTGCGGCGGCAGAAAGCCCAACACCGCAATGCGCAGGCTGTGCGCTGGCCCAGCGTGTCATGCAGCACGCGATCGAGCAGCAGGAATAGGCAGCGACAGCGGCTTGCCCCGCGTCGGTTTGAAAAACAGGTTCGAGCTGACGATCGGAAAGCTCGTCGCCGCCAGCGACCGGCGCAAAAAGCCCAGACCAAAGCCAAACTCGTGATTGCCCAAGGTTGCCGCGTCATAGCGCAGCGCATTCATCGCCGCGATCATCGGATGGGTGGTCAAAGGCCGCCCCGAACGCAGCACTGGCGTGGTTTCGGCCAGATAATCGCCCAAAGCCGAGCCATGCAGAAAATCGCCATTGTCAAACAACAGCGACTGCGGCTGTTCGCGCCGCGCCTGGCGGATCAGACTTGCCACCCGCGCCAGGCCGACCTGATCATCGGGGCGATTGGCATGATAATTCCACGCCAGCATATTCGCATGCAGATCAGTGGTCGCCAGAATGCGCAATGGAACCAAGGCAGGCTCAGTTGGGCGGGCAACTCGCGGAAAAATCTCCTGTTCGGGCACACGTATTCCTAAAGAAAATCGAACAAATTAAGCCGAGTTGCACGAGATTGTGTCGACTTTGACATCCTTGCGGCGAAAAGCAAAGGCAATTTTCAATCCAAACGGACAATATTCAACCTTGAAGTTGTAATTTATACTCATTAGTATCAAAACCGCAAAAATTGCCCTTCGGCGCAATTCGTGGCAAGAGGCGAGCGGGCAAGGAGACATATGATGCGCTTGGCGGAAACGGTGACCTTTGGCGGATCGGCACTGGATCGGGCGGCGCATCTGCGCGCCGATGTCCCAGCGATGGCGCGGCTTCAGGCGCGGGGGCGCTATCTGGCGCTGTGGCGTGGCAAGCCGCTGTTTGCCGAAAGCGCGCGGCTGGTCTGGCTGCCGCGCGGGCATTCCCTGCTGGATGCGACCGGCACGGAGGTGTTTCTGGGCATGGACGGCGACGCGCCGTGCTTTGCGGCCGATATCTCGGCCTGGCAGCCCGAAAGAGAGGCGGCGGAGCAAGGGTTTTTCGACGCGACCCGGCAGCGCCACCCCGATCTGCCGGCCACACAGGCCTTTGAAGATCTGCGCAGCCTGATGGCGCGGCTGACCCCGCGCGAGGCCGAATTGGCCGCGACGGCGAGGGCGATTTTGCAATGGCACGCCAGCCACGGCTTTTGCGCCAGCTGCGGCGCTGCCTCCGAGGTGACCCATGCCGGCTGGCAGCGCAACTGCCCGGCCTGCACCGACCTCGCATTTTCCGCGCACCGATCCGGTGGTGATCATGCTGGTGACGCGCGGCAACCAGCTGCTGCTGGGGCGCAATGCGGTCTGGCCCGAGGGGATGTATTCGCTGCTGGCGGGCTTTGTCGAACCGGGCGAGACGATCGAGGCCGCTGTGCGCCGCGAGGTCTTCGAGGAAACCGGCGTGCAACTGGGGCCGTGAGCTACCTTGCCAGCCAGCCCTGGCCGTTTCCGGCCTCGCTGATGATCGGCTGCATGGCCGAGGCGACCTCCGAAGCGATCACCCTTGACCCAAACGAGCTCGAAGACGCGCTGCTGGGTCAGCCGCGAAGATATGCTTGAGGTGTATTGCGGGACAGCACCCCACAATCAAAGCGGGGCGCAAAGGCGCGATTGCATCGTTTTCTGATTGGCAAATGGCTTGCAGATCAACTGGATTGACGTCAATTTCACGCAACTCGGGGCCTCGAGCGCCGCAAAAACAGACCCGAGCGGGCAAGGACTAACAGATGAATTTCGCAAGCAAACAAGATATCGAAGCCCCGATTGAGGCTGTCTTCAAGATCCTGACCGATTTCGAGGCCTGGGAACGTGCGGTGATGCGGCGCGGCGTCGAGATCGAGCGGAAGGACAAACTGCGACAGACGGGCGCGGGCATGCGCTGGGGCGCGCGCTTTTACTATCGCGGCAAGACCGCGCGAACTGGATGTCGAGCTGACGCAGATCGAACACGCCGACGCTGCTGCGCTTTGCCGCGGTGTCACAAGCGCTTGAGGGGGTGGTGTCGGTTGAACTGCTGGAACTGGGGGCCAAACGCACCCGCATGCATAGCTCGATCGACATCACGCCCCGCAGCCTGACCGCGCGGCTGTTCTTGCAATCGCTGCGGCTGGCGCGCACCAAACTGGACCGCAAGTTCGATCAGCGGATTGCGCAGCTGGCGGCGCGACATCGAGCTTCGCTACCGCGCTGCCGCGCCTGAGCTGCGCTTCAGCCGCGCCGCCGATCGGCGGGATAGACGCCCAGAATATTCACCTGCGTGCTGAAATAAGCCAGCTCTTCCAGCGCCAGCTTGCACGTTGGCGTCCTCGGGGTGGCCTTCGATGTCGGCGTAGAACTCGGTCGCGGTGAAAGCTGCCGCCGACCATATAGCTTTCCAGCTTGGTCATGTTGACGCCATTGGTGGCAAAGCCGCCCATCGCCTTGTAAAGCGCCGCCGGAATGTTGCGCACGCGAAAGGTGAAGGTCGGTCTATCATCGCTCGGCGCGGCGCGTCAGATCGGGCTTCGCGCGACATCACCAGAAACCGCGTGGTGTTGTTGGCGTTGTCCTCGATATGGCGGGCCAGAACGTCCAGCCCATAGATCTCGGCGGCCAAGTTCGCTGGCCAGCGCGGCCCGGGACTAGTCGCCCGCCTCGGCCACTTCGCGCGCGGCGCGGGCATTGTCAGAGCTGACCTTGCCCTTGATGTTTGCGCCTTCAGGAAGCCTGCGCATTGCGGCAGGATCACCACATGGCCATGCGCCTCGGTGACATCTTCCAACTTGCGCGCCCTTGCACGCCCAAGCAGGTTGACATGCACCCGCACGAACGCCTCGTCGACGATGATGCAGGCCCGACTTTCGGCAACAGCGAATGCACATCGGCGACGCGGCCATAGGTCGAGTTTTCGACCGCCAACATGCCAAGCTCGACCTCGCCAGAGCGAGTCTTCTCGACCACGTCATCGAACGTCGTGCAGGGAATCGGCTCGAAATCGGGCCGCGCCTGGGCGCAGGCCTGATGCGAATAGGCGCCAAGTTCGCCCTGAAATGCGATACGTTTTGCCATTTTCGACACCTCCGTCGTAAAAACCCCGCAAACGGGGCGATTGGTCGCGCTACTACACCTTGAAAGACGTGTGGGGAAGCGGATAGATAACCGCAACCCTCGGTCCGTGTCACTTGCGGCCCGAATGAATATCCATAGAACGCCCTATCGACCCGCAAGGAAGGCCCGACATGTTTGACACGATGACCCTGACCAAGGTAACCGGCGCAATCTGTGGTTCGCTTTTGGTCTATCTTTTCATTTCTTGGGGCGGCGAGGCCCTTTACACCCCGGTGCTGGCGAAAGTCATGGTGGTGAAGAAGTGGCGCAAGCCTATACCATCGACACAGGCGCCGAAGACGCAGGCGCAGCTGTGGCCGATGCTGGCCCAGACTTTAACGAAATCTACGCAACGGCAGACGTTGCTGCTGGTGAGAAGGTGTTCGCCAAGTGCAAGGCTTGCCACAAGGTTGACGGCACCAACGGCACTGGCCCGCATCTGAATGCGTTGTTGGCCGCGCGCCGTGGTCCGCTTGCCGATTTCGCCTACTCCGACGGCATGAAGTCGGTTTCTGATCCCTGGACGCCAGAGCACATGCAGGTGTTCCTGGCGAACCCAAAGAAGTATGTTGCAGGCACCAAGATGGGCTTTGCAGGTCTGCCAAAGATCCAAGACCGCGCGAACGTCATCGCCTATCTGGCAACGCTTGACAGTAAGATCGCAGCCGCCTTTGCCGCAGTCAGGCCGTCCCTTTGGGCGGCCTTTTTCATGGCGCTGGCCCGGTCTCACCGCAGTTCACGCAGCACTTCACGCAATCGCGCCTTGTGGCTGGGCGCAGTTCCGAATTAGCATATGCGACAAGAAGATGACGGCGAATCCGTCCTGTTACGGGGAGTTCCGGCATGACCAGCACAGCAAAGCCCAGAGCCTGCAAAGACCGCGCGTGCGCAGCCTGATGCTGCCGCTGGGTGCCAGTCTTTTGGCGCTGACCGCCGCGCTGGTCGGCTTTGCCGCCAAGGCGCAGGACGGCCTGTGATCACGGCAATCGGCATCTCGACCTTTGGCGACCTGCACTATGGGCCCGACTTCCACATCTGGACTATGTGAACCCCGACGCGCCCAAAGGCGGCGAGATCAGCGAATGGGCGCCCGGCACCTTTGACACGTTAATCCCTATTCGGTCAAGGGCATCGCGGCGGCGCTGTCCTCGATCCCCTATGAGGCGATCCTGCAAGGCACCGCAGACGAGATCGGCGCGGCCTACTGCTAGATGTGCGAGACGATGGAATATCCCGAGGACCGCTCCTGGGTGATCTTTAACCTGCGCCACGATGTGACCTTTTCCGACGGCTCGCCGCTGACGGCGGCGGATATCTGAATTCAGCTATAAGCATTCCGTCGAAAAGGGCATCCCCGAGTTCCGCGCCGTCTTCAACAGCAAGGTGCAAAGCGTCGAGGTGCTCGACGCCCACAAGATCAAGTTCACCTTCACCCCCGGCGCGCCCTTCCGCGACATGCCGGCTTCGGTCGGCGGGTTGACGATGTTTTCCAAGAAGGATTTCGAGGATCGCAAGACTTGATCTCGAAGACTCGACCCTGACGCCCTTCCTTGGCACCGGCCCCTATATGCTGCGACAAGATCCACCCGGGCCAGCAGCTGATCTTCAAGCGCAACCCGAATTATCTGGGGCGCCAAGCATCCGCTGAACATCGGGCGCAACAATTTCGACAGCATCCGCATCGAGTATTTCGGCGACACCTAACGCCGCATTCGAGGCGTTCAAGGCGGGATCTATACCTTTCGCAACGAGAATTCGTCCAAGACATGGGCAACGGGCTATGACTTTCCCGGCGTGACCAATGGCGCTGTGGTAAAGGCGGAACTGCCTCGGGGCCATCGCCAATGGCCAAGCCTTCTTGTTCAACCTGCGCCGCGACAAGTTCCAAGACCCGCGCGTGCGCGAAGCCATCGGCCTGATGTTCAACTTTGAATGGTCGAACCAGACGCTGTTCTACGGCTTTACACCCGCATCACCTCGATCTTTGCCAATACCAATTGGAGGCCAAGGGCCCCTGCCACGCCCGCCGAGGCGGCGATCTTGCAACCTTTGGTCGACCAGGGTCTGCTGCCTGCGACCATCCTGACCGAAGAGGCGGTGCTGCCGCCGACTTCGAGCGACCGCCCGCTTGACCGTCGCAACCTGCGCAAGGCCTCTACCCTGCTGGACGATGCAGGCTGGCTGGCGGCGACGATGGCATGCGCGCAATGCCAAGGGCGAGATGTTGACGGTCGAATTTCTTGAGGATCAGCCGTCCTTCGACCGCGTGATCGCGCCCTATGTCGAAAACCTTCGCGCGCTTGGCGTTGATGCCTCGCTCAACATCGCCGATCCCGCGCAGAGGACAGCCGCACCGATCCGCCGATTTTTGATTTTGACATCATCGTCGGTTCGGCGATCAACGGCTATGAGCCGGGGGGCGAGATGAAGCAGGGCTATGCGCTTCGACCGCCAACAACTCGACCCGCAACCTCAGGGGTCTGAATCCCTGCGGTGGACAAGCTGTTACCGTCGTGATGGCGGCCAAGACCAACGACGAGCTGACGTCTCGACCCAGGCGCTGGACCGGGTGATGCGGGCAGAGCGCTTTTGGGTGCCGCAATGGTACAAGAACATTCATACCGTCGCCTATTACGACCAATACGAGCACCCCGAAACCCTGCCGCCCTATGCCTTGGGCGAGATGGATTTCTGGTGGTTCAACGCCGACAAGGCCGCCGCGCTCAAGGCATCTGGCGCGCTCAAATAGATGCTGGCCTATATCCTTCGACGGCTTGTGCTGGTGATCCCGACGCTGTTCGGGATCATGGTCGTTAACTTTGCCCTGACCCAATTCGTCCCAGGTGGCCCGTTCGATCAGATCGAGGCGCAACTGGAAGACAAGGGCGATGCCATCGATGCGGTGACGGGCGCCTCGGGCGACGATCCGGGGGCAGCAAAGCAGGCAATGGGGGCGGCTATATCGGCGCGCGCGGTCTGCCGCCGGAGTTCCGCGCCAAGCTTGAGGTCGAGTTCGGCTTTGCCCGCTTTATCTGCCCGCAGGGCTATGAGGGCACGCTGGTGCAGCAAGCCCGCGACTGCGAAAAGGAAATGATCCCGGCCCTTGAACGATTTTACCATGATGGGCAAATTCATCCGCTTTGACTTTGGCCAAAGCTATTTCAAATCCAAAAGCGTTGTTGGGACTGGTGATCGAAAAAATGCCTGTCTCGATCACGCTGGGGCTGTGGTCGACGCTGATCGCCTATATGATCTCGATCCCCTTGGGCATCCGCAAAGCCGTGCGCGACGGCTCGCGCTTTGACAGCTGGACCTCGGGCATCATCATCGCAGCCTATTCAATTCCCACGCTTTTGTTCGCGGTGATGCTTGCTGGTGACTTTTGCGGGCGGGTCGTATTACAGATCTTTCCGCTGCGGGGGCTGACCTCGAACGAATTCGAGAACATGTCCCTGTTCGAGCAAATCAAAGACTATCTCTGGCACATCACCCTACCCGTTTTGGCCTGCACCATCAGCAGTTTTGCGACGCTGACACTGCTGACCAAGAACAGCTTTCTGGACGAAATCCGCAAGCAATACGTGATGACCGCCCGCGCCAAGGGCCTATCCGAGCGCAAAGTTCTTTACGGCCATGTGTTCCGCAACGCCATGCTGATCGTGATTGCGGGTTTTCCAGGCGCTGTTTCTGTCGGGTGTTTTTCGGCTCTTCAATCTATCATCGAAAAGATGTTCACGCTCGACGGGTTGGGGCTGATGGGCTATAACTCGGCGGTGGCGCGGGACTATCCGGTGATCTTTGGCACGCTTTTTGCCTTTGGTCTGATCGGCCTTGTCGTCGGCATCCTGTCCGACCTGATGTATGTCTGGGTCGACCCCCGCATTGACTTTGAGAAGAGAGGCTAAGTGGCACTTTCCCCGCTGAACCAACGCCGCTGGCGCAACTTTCGCGCCAACCGCCGTGCCTTTTGGTCGCTGTGGCTTTTCTCGGTGCTGTTTGGCGTGTCGCTTTGTGCCGAGCTGATCGCCAATGATCGCCCACTGCTGGTGGAATACCGCAATGAATGGCGGATGCCCTTCCTCAGCTTTTATTCCGAGGCGGATTTCGGCGGCGACTTTCGCACCGAGGCGAATTACAAATCCCCCGAAGTCGACTGCCTAATCCGGTCTGGTGGGCTGGTGACCTGCTTTGACGACCCCGAAGCTGATGACGAGCCGCGACGAGGACGGCAGCTTTGACGCCGCCACGCCCGACTTTCAAAAGGGCCGATCCTGTGGCCGATCGATCCCGTATTCCTATAACACCATCAATGACTTGAACGGCCAAGCAGCCCCCTCGGCGCCAGAGGCCGCGCATTGGCTGGGCACCGATGACACCTCGCGCGATGTGCTGGCGCGGGTCATCTATGGCTTTCGGCTGTCGGTGGTTTACGGGCTTGTCGTGACGCTGCTCACCTCGATTGTCGGTATCGCGGCGGGCGCGGTGCAGGGCTATTTCGGCGGCAAATTGACCTGATTTTTCAGCGCGCCATCGAGATTTGGGGCGGCGTGCCAGAGCTTTACGTCATCATCATCGTGTTCTCGGTCTGGCAACGCAGTTTTTTGGTGCTGATTGTCATCTCGGTGATGTTTGGTTGGACAAGGCTTGTCGGCGTGGTTCGGGCAGAGTTCCTGCGGGCGCGCAACTTTGAATATGTACGCGCGGCCAAAGCCTTGGGCGTTTCGGACAGCGTTATCATCTTCCGCCATGTGCTGCCGAATGCAATGGTGGCGACGCTGACCATGCTGCCCTTTGTGGTTTCTGGCACCATCGGGTCGCTGGCCTCGCTGGATTATCTTGGCTATGGCCTGCCGGCCTCGTTGCCAAGCCTTGGTCAGCTTTCGGCGCAGGCACAGCAGAACCTGCAAATGCCCTCACTCGCCTTCACTGCCTTCTTTACCTTTGCCATCATGCTGTCGCTTCTGGTCTTTATTTTCGAAGGCGTGCGCGATGCCTTTGACCCGAGAAAGACCTATTCATGAGCGTGGTGTTACAGGTCAAAAACCTCACCGTTGGCTTTCGTCAAGACGGCCGCGATATCGCTGCGGTGCGCGGTGTCAGCTTTGACGTGGCCAAGGGCGAGACCGTCGCTCTGGTCGGGGAAAGCGGCTCTGGCAAGTCGGTGACCGCGCTGTCGACCGTCGGGTTGCTGCCAGACAGCGCGACTTTGGGCGGCTCTGTGCGCTATCTTGGCCGCGAGATGGTGGGTGCCGCGCAAGCCGATCTGCGCGCCCTGCGCGGCAACGACATTAGCTTTATCTTCCAAGAGCCGATGACCTCACTGAACCCGCTGCACACGATTGAAACGCAGCTGACCGAGAGCCTTGGCCTGCACCAAGGCCTGCGCGGTGCAAAGGCCCGCGCGCGCAGCATCGAGCTGTTGGACAAGGTCGGTATCCGTGACGCCGAAAGCCGTCTGGGCGCCTATCCGCATCAGCTTTCGGGTGGTCAGCGTCAACGGGTGATGATCGCGATGGCGCTGGCGAACGGGCCAGAGCTGCTGATCGCGGACGAGCCAACCACCGCGCTGGATGTCACCATCCAAGCGCAAATCCTCGATCTTTTGGCCGATCTCAAGCGCAGCGAGGGCCTGAGCCTTTTGTTCATCACCCATGATTTGGGCATCGTGCGGCGGATTGCCGACCGCGTTTGCGTGATGAAAAATGGCGAGATCGTCGAGCAAGGCCCAACCGCCGAGATCTTCGCCAATCCGCAGCACCCCTACACGCGCACCCTGCTTGCCGCCGAGCCCGAGGGTCAGCCCGAGCCGCTGGCGACCGACGGCCCGGTGGTGGTTGCCACCGACAAGCTGCGCATCTGGTTCCCGATCCAGCGTGGATTCTGCGCAAAACGGTGGGCCACATCAAAGCGGTCAACGAAGCCACCCTAGAGGTTCGTGCGGGCGAAACTCTTGGTATCGTTGGTGAAAGCGGCTCTGGCAAGACGACACTGGCGCTGGCCATCCTGCGACTGATCGGGTCAGAGGGCGGCATTTCCCTGCTGGGTAAACCGATGACGCCCTGTCGAGTTCGGCGATGCGCGCGCATCGGCGCGATATGCAGATCGTGTTCCAAGACCCGCATGGCAGCCTGTCGCCGCGCATGACCGTGGCCGAGATCATCGCCGAGGGGCTTGGCGTTCACGGGCTGGCCCGCGGTGAGCAACCGCGACGAGATGGTCGCCGAGATCATGGCCGAGGTCGGGCTCGATCCCGCCACGGCGACCCGCTATCCGCATGAATTTTCGGGCGGCCAAAAGCAGCGCATCGCAATTGCCCGTGCGATGATTTTGCGACCGAAACTGGTGGTTCTGGACGAGCCGACAAGCGCGCTTGATATGACCGTTCAGGTGCAAATCGTAGATCTTCTGCGCGCGCTGCAACGCAAACACGGGCTGGCCTATGTCTTCATCAGCCACGATCTTCGCGTGGTGCGGGCGATGTCGCATCGGGTGATGGTGATGCAGGGCGGCGACGTGGTCGAGACCGGGGCCACGGAAGAGCTCTTTGCCAACCCGCGCGAGCCCTACACCCGCGAGCTGATGGCCGCGGCTTTGGGCCAACCTGACTGAAAATCCTCTTTGTGCATCAGAACTTTCCGGGCCAGTTCCTGCACCTTGCGCCTGCGCTTGCGGCACGGGGGCATGACTGTCTGGCCCTGACCGACGCCAAGACACCCGCCAGCGCCATTCGCATCGCGAAATACAAGCACCAAGCGGCCAAGGTCGACGCCGCCGCCTGCCGTTTGGGGCGCAATTATACCACCAACGATCGCGGCGTCACCGCGGCGCGCGCGGCTTTGGAGCTGCGCCAACAGCGGCTATGTGCCCGACGTGATCTTGGGCCACTCGGGCTGGGGCGAGACGCTGTTCCTGAAAGAGGTCTGGCCCGAGGCCAAGCTGATCGTCTATGCCGAGTTCTACTACAAAGGCCGCGGCGCTGATGTTGGCTTTGACCCAGAGTTTGGCACGCCGAGCTTCGACCAAGTGATGATCGCGCAGAGCCGCGCTGCGCATCTGGGTCAAGCCCTGGTGCATGCCGATGCCGGGCTGTCGCCGACGCGCTGGCAGGCTTCGACCTTTCCCGAGAGCCTGCGCGGGATGATCAAGGTCATCCATGACGGCGTCGACACCGACGTGCCTGCGCCCAATCCAGCGGCGGATTTGCCCTGGCCGACGGCCGTGGCTTGCGCGCGGGCGACGAGGTTCTGACCTTCGTCAACCGCAACCTCGAACCCTATCGCGGCTATCACATCTTCATGCGCGCCCTGCCCGAGATCCTGCGCGCCCGACCGAAGGCGCAGGTGGTGATCGTCGGCGGCGATGAGGTCAGCTATGGGGCGCCGCCCAAGGATGGCAAGGGCTGGAAAGACCTGTTCCTGACGAGGTGCACGACCAACTCGACCTGTCCCGCGTGCATTTCATGGGCAAGGTGCCCTATCCGCAGTTCGTGGCGCTGATGCAGGTCAGCCGCGTGCATGCCTATCTGACCTATCCCTTCGTGCTGTCGTGGTCGATGATCGAGGCGATGGCGGCGGGCTGTCACATCGTCGGCTCGGCCACCCCGCCGGTGCGAGAGGCGCTAGAGGATGGCGTGAGCGGCACTCTGGTGGATTTCTTTGACGTGGCGGGCTGGTCGCGAGCCTTGAGCGAGGCCCTGGCCGAACCTGAGCACTTTGCGGCCTTGCGCCGGGGCGCGCGCGAGATGGCGCAGGCCCGCTATGACCTGCGCAGCGTTTGCCTGCCGCACATGATCAGCTTTGTCGAACGCTTTGCGCCCTAAACCGCCGACGAATGCTTTGCCCGGCTGTGGTCATAGGCGTCGAACATCCGCGCCACCATCCGGGTCAGAGGCCGCGCAGGCCGCGGGATGGTCAAGCCGGTCTCGTCCAGCACCAGCATCTCGGGGAACGCCTGCATGGCCTTCTGCAACATCGGCTGCAACTCTGCGAGGCAATCGAAATCGCACAGAATCTCGGCGCGGCTGACGTGAAAATCGCACATCAGCGCCTCGATCATCCGCGCCCGCAGACGGTCCTCACCGGCAAAGCGGTGGCCGCGATGGGTCGAGAAATGCCCCTCGCGGATCGCCTTGGTATGGTCAGCCGTGGCGCTGGCGTTCTGCGCATAGCCCTGCGGAAACCGCGAAATTGACGATGCCCCCAACCCGATCAGCACAGGCGACGTGTCGTCGGTATAGCCCTGAAAATTCCGCCGCAACTGCCCGGCCGCGCCGCCTTGGCCATGCCATCCGTGGGCTTGGCAAAATGGTCGATGCCGATCTCGTCATAGCCAGCGGCCAGAAACTGCTGGCGCGCCACCTCGAACAGCTCCAGCCGCTCCTGCGGCGTCGGGATCGTGTCCGAGGGGATCATCTGCTGCCGGCGGCTCATCCACGGCACATGGGCATAGCCGTAAAGCGCCACGCGATCGGGGGCGAGGCGGAGCAACTTGTCCACCGAATCAAGAATTCGCGCCTGGGTCTGATGCGGCAAGCCATAAAGGATATCGGCGTTCAAGCTGGTCACGCCGCGAGCCCGCAGCATCTCGACCACGGCCGGTCGCCGCAAAGGGCTGCTCGCGGCCGATGGTGGCCTGGATCTGCGGATCGAAATCCTGCACCCCGATCGAGACGCGGTTCATCCCTGCAGCCACAAGAGCATCGAGACGCGCCTCGTCCACCTCCATCGGGTCGATCTCGACCGAGAACTCACCGCCCTCGGCCAGCGGCGCGACGGCGAAAATCGCGGCCGCAAGATCGCGCGTGGACTGCGGCGACAGCATCGTCGGCGTGCCGCCGCCCCAATGCAGCCGCGACAGCGTCACACCTTTGGGCAGGTGGCGCGCGAGCAAGCGCAATCTCTTGGTGCAGCATCGTGGCATAGGCGATCACCGGATCATCCGAGATCGTCCCCTGCGTCCGGCAGGCGCAAAACCAGCACAACCGCCGGCAAAACGGCACATGCACATAGAGCGAAATCTGCGCGCCCTCGGGTATCGCCTCGATCCATTGGACGAAATCTGCTTCCCCTACCCCGCCCGCAAACTGCGGCGCCGTGGGATAGGAGGTGTAGCGCGGCACGCGCGCATCGAAAAGACCGATACGGGCGAGTTGCGAATGGACTGTCATACGGCTACCTTATGCAGGACGGGCGGCTTTTGCCTTGACCCAGATCAAATCGGAAAGTGGCACATGGCAGTTAACGACCTCAAACTAGGCCATATGAGTTGCGGCGATTGCCCGATCCGGCATCGTGCGGTCTGCGCGCGCTGCGAGACAGACGAGTTGGCGGTTCTGGATCAGATCAAATACTACCGCAGCTTCGAGGCTGGCCAGACGGTGATCTGGTCGGGCGACCGGATGGATTTTGTGGCTTCCGTGGTCACCGGCATCGCCACCCTGACCCAAACCATGGAAGACGGCCGGCGGCAGATGGTCGGTCTGCTGCTGCCGTCGGATTTTGTCGGCCGTCCGGGACGCTCGACCGCCGCCTATGACGTGACCGCGACGACCGACCTGGTGATGTGCTGTTTCCGCAAGAAACCCTTTGAAGAGATGATGGCCACGACGCCGCATATCGGCCAGCGCCTGCTGGAGATGACCCTGGACGAGCTGGACGCGGCGCGGGAATGGATGCTGTTGCTGGGCCGCAAGACCGCCCGAGAAAAGATCGCCAGCCTGCTGACCATCCTTGCGCGCCGTGACGTCTCGCTGCGCCACGGCGCGGGGGCTTGCAGTTTCGATCTGCCGCTGACCCGCGAAGAGATGGCCGATTATCTTGGTCTGACGCTGGAAACCGTCAGCCGCCAGATCTCGGCGCTTAAACGCGAGGGCATCATCGAGCTGGAAGGCAAGCGCCACGTCAAGGTTGCCGACTTCGACAGGTTGAGCGACTTGACCGGGGATGATGCCGATGGTGGCATGTTGGGCTGAAGCCCCTGCAAGAAGGAACCGCGGATGCCCGCAAATCTGCAAAGCGAGGCGCTCGGCCCGCAAGGCGAGCTGACCCTGCGCACGCTGGCGATGCCCAGTGACGTCAACGTCAACGGCGATATCTTTGGCGGCTGGGTGCTGAGCCAGATGGACATGGCCGCAGGCATTGTCGCAGGCGCGCGCGCCCGTGGCCGCGTCGCCACCATCGCCATTGACGCCATGAAGTTCATCCGCCCGGTCAAGGTCGGCGATGTGCTGTGCATCTATGTGCGGGTGGCGCGGGTCGGACGCACCTCGATGGCGATGGAGATCGAGGCCTGGGTGCTGCGCAACCGCCAAGAGACCCGCGAGAAGGTCACCGAGGCGATCTTCACCTTTGTCGCCATCGACGAGGCCGGCAAACCCCGCGTTGTCCCCGAGGGCTGAGGCGCGAAAGCGCGTCTTTGTTGAAAAGGCGCGTATTTAATAAAGTTGTAGCCTCACGGAACCGTGGTGGCCGCTGCGACGTTGACTGGGTGAGCAACGAAAACACCACCGGTCTGAAACGACCAATCCTCTTGCAGCCCCGCGCTGCGGTGGTTGATTTCGCTCTGCCTTAATGAAGCAACGGGAGACCTCTCATGGATAAAGATCGCATCGTTGGCGCAGCCAAAGAAGCCGCAGGTAAAGTCAAGGAAGGCCTTGGCAAAGCCGTCGGCAACGAAAGCCTCGAAGCCGAAGGCAAGATCGACCAGGTCGAAGGCAAGGTGCAAAACACCTATGGCAAGGCCAAAGACAGCGCCCGTGACGCCGCTGACAAGGCCGCAGATGCCCTCAAGGGCAAATAGACCCTAACCCCTTTTCAGGAGAGCCAATATGACGCTCGGCACAATTCTTATCATCGTTTTGATCATCGCCCTTCTGGGCGGGTTTAGCGGCCGCATCGGCGGCTACGGCTACGGCATGGGCCATGGCGGTGTCGGCATCATCGGGGTCATCCTGATCATCGTGCTGATTTTGGTTCTGACCGGGCGAATGTAGGCCCCGCAGCACGCGGTCAAAACGAAAGAATGCCGGAGCTTGCTCCGGCATTTCTTTTGTGCGGGGCTGGGCGCGGATCTTTTGCCAAGTCTGGTCGCGAAAATGAAAAGGCCGGGGAAATCCCCGGCCATTTTGCTGTCTTGTCACGGGATGGCTTAGAAAAAGCCAAAGAAATACAGCAAAATGATTACAAGAATCGGGACGCCCATAAACCAAGCGATAATGCCTTTCATCTGATCCTCCATCGGGCCGGGGTGGCCTGTTTGATCGTTGTGAAGAGGCAACGCGAGGGTGAGGGAATGGTTCCCGCAATCACCCCGCGCGCGCCTTGCCCGGAATCAAGGGCGAAGCCCGCCGGGCCGCGCCCTCCCTCCCCACGGGAGGGCGCGATGCAACCGTTGCGCGGGGAACTTCGGTGGGAGGGGTTGAGGGATAAAGCGCCCAAGTCACAGGTTGGAGCGCCATCCCGAGGTCGGGCGCGGCCCTCTGTTGGGATCGAAGGGGTGCGCATTGGCTGCGCATCCGACGAATAATTAGGAAACCTCGGGGAAGTGTTCAAACGCCGCTTTCCAAGCCAAGAAATCGCCAGAGCCATCTAGTTCAAGCAAAACTCCTTGGTGGGTCGTCGTTCCATGAATGTTGACCTGACGCATCACTTGGACCGCCAATTCGATCAATTGGTGTACCCCCAAATCCTCAAGATCGCTTTCCTTCATCCAGAATGCTCCTACCGGCTAAACCGCTTATACTTCGCCCGCTTCGGCTCCAGAGCATCCGGTCCCAGACGCCGCACCTTGTCTTGCTCGTAGGCTTCAAAGTTGCCCTCGAACCATTCGACATGGGCGTCGCCCTCAAAGGCCAGCATATGGGTGCAGAGCCGGTCAAGGAAGAAACGGTCGTGGCTGATGATGATGGCGCAGCCGGCGAAATCTTCGATGGCGGATTCCAGCGCCTGCAGGGTTTCCACGTCCAGATCGTTGGTCGGCTCGTCGAGCAGCAGCACGTTGCCGCCCGAGCGCAGCAGTTTCGCCATATGGACGCGGTTGCGCTCACCGCCCGACAGCAGGCCGACCTTCTTCTGCTGGTCGGTGCCCTTGAAGTTGAAGGCGCCGGTATAGACGCGGGAGTTCATCTGCATGTCGCCCAGCTGGATGATCTCGGACCCGCCCGAGATTTCCTCCCAGACGTTCTTGGTCGGGTCCAAGGCATCGCGCGACTGGTCGACGAACGACAGCTGCACCGTGTTGCCCAGGGTGATGGTGCCCTCGTCGGGCTGTTCCTGCCCGACGATCATGCGGAACAGCGTCGATTTGCCCGCGCCGTTCGGCCCGATCACGCCGACGATGGCGCCCGGCGGGATGGTGAAGCTCAGATCCTCGATCAACAGCTTGTCGCCCATGTGCTTTTTCAGGCCGACAACCTCGATCACCTTGTTGCCCAGACGTTCGCCGTTGGGGATGATGATCTGCGCCGAGGAGGCGCGTTCCATAACGGTCTGGCCCGCCATTTCGTTGTAGCGCGCGATACGGGCCTTGCCCTTGGACTGACGGGCCTTGGCCCCCGAGCGGATCCACTCGAGTTCCTTCTCCAGCGCCTTTTGCTTGGATTTGTCCTCGCGGGCCTCCTGGCTCATCCGCTTGGCCTTTTGCTCGAGCCAGGCCGAGTAGTTGCCCTCGTAAGGCATGCCGCGGCCACGGTCGAGTTCCAGAATCCACGAGGTGATGTCGTCAAGGAAATAGCGGTCATGGGTGACGATCAGGATGGTGCCCTTGTAGGCGATCAGGTGCTTTTGCAGCCAGGCGATCGATTCCGCGTCAAGGTGGTTGGTCGGTTCGTCAAGCAGCAGCATGTCGGGCGCTTCGAGCAGCAGCTTGCACAGCGCCACGCGGCGACGCTCGCCGCCCGAGAGGTCTTCGACATTGGCGTCATCGGGCGGGCAGCGCAGCGCGTCCATGGCGACGCCCACCGAAGCCTCCAGCTCCCACAGGTTGCCGGCGTCGATCTGGTCTTGCAGATTGGCCATCTCCTCGGCGGTCTCGTCCGAGTAGTTCATCGCAAGGTCGTTGTAACGCTCGAGGATCGCGGTCTTGTCGGCGACGCCGAGCATGACGTTTTCCTTGACCGTCAGCGTCGGGTCCAGATGCGGTTCCTGCGCGAGGTAGCCAACCTTGGCGCCCTTGGCCGCCCAGGCCTCGCCTTTGAAATCCTTGTCCATGCCAGCCATGATCTTCAGCAGCGTCGATTTCCCCGCGCCGTTGACGCCAACAACGCCGATCTTGACGCCGGGCAGGAAGTTCAGGTGGATGTTCTCAAAGCATTTCTTGCCGCCGGGATAGGTCTTGGAGACGCCTTCCATGTGGTAGACATATTGATACGAGGCCATGTGCGAGCTCCTGCGGGGAATGGGGTTGGGGGCTATGTAGTGAAGAATTGGGCCAAGGGCAATTGGCCCCGCCGCAATCGGCACGTGAGGGCGTGCAACGGGCAAGGCACGACCAATGTTTCGGGCGCTTCGACCTATGACGATCGCATCAAACCCGAAAGAGGCACTGGCTTGAGCTTTGGCAGCTGCGTCGACTCGGTCAAGCTGGAGGCCCCGGGCACTGCGAGCTCAGAGGGTCTTTTCCATCCAGATGTCGGCAGGAAATCCGGTGTAGGATGGGCAATCTGCCCATCCCGTGGCACGGTAGAGCGCAATGGCCGGAGCAAGCGCGGCATTGCTGTCGAGTTTCAGCGCGGAGTAGCCCAGTTCGCGGGCGCGGGATTCGATCTCTGCCATCAAGCGGCGGGCGAGGCCCTGGCCCCGCGCTTCGGGCGCGATCCACAGGCGTTTAACCTCGGCGGTCGCGCCGTCAAGTGGGCGGAGCGAGACGCAGCCCAGCGCGGTGCCGCCCGCGGCGGCCAGCAGAAATGCGCCTTCGGGCGGGCGGTACTTCGCCGCATCCGGCAGGGGCAGGCTCAGCATATCGGGGGTAACCCCCGCGATCTGCGCGACCAGCAGCGCGTAATAGGCGCGCAGGCAGGCGAGTGCTGCGGGATCGGCCGGATCGACATCCCGGATGACGATCGGCGCAGGGCGGCTCGGGGTTTCAGGCATCGGGGCGCCCTCTTTTGCGACTTCACTCTGCGCCAGAGTGCAGATGCCGGGCGTGGGGTCAAGCGATGGGCCTTTACAGTGGCCAATCCGCCCGCCAAAACTGCCAAAGTCCAAGGCGCAAGGAGGCCCGCGATGTTTCAGGGCTTTCCCATTGCGACCAAGGGCATGGTGATCGGGCTTTTGGGCGGGTCGTTTGATCCGGCGCATGAGGGCCATGTGCATATCACGCCGCGAGGCGATTGAAGCGCATGGGGCTGGATCAGGTCTGGTGGCTGGTCAGCCCCGGCAATCCGCTTGAAGGCGCGCCAGCCTGCGCCGATGGCCGAACGGCTGGCGCGGGCGCGGGCGGTGATGCCCGACCCGCAGGTGGTGATCACCGATCTGGAGGCGCGGCTTGGGCACGCGGGCGACGGTGGACACGCTCACGCAAGCTGCGGGCGATCTATCCGGGGGTGCATTTCGTCTGGCTGATGGGGGCGGATAATCTGGTGCAGTTTCACCGCTGGAACCGCTGGCGGGATATCTTGCGCCGGTGCCCGTGGGGGTTTTGGCGCGACCGGGGTCTGGCGTGGCGGCGCGCACGTCGGTGGCGGCACGGGCGTTTCGGGTGCAATCAGGTCGACCGTGGTGAGAATTTGCGCGGCACAAGGCAGCTCCGGCCTGGTGTTTCGTGAACATGCCGATGAATGCGGCGTCTCCAGTGCGATCCGGGCGCGCGGCGAGTGGAAGCGGTAGAATTTGCCGTGATGATGGCGAAGGGGGGCCTTCCGCCCCCCAGCTGCGATTGCATCGCAGCCTCCCCCGAGGATATTTGTCGCCAAGATGGAATGACCAAGAGGAATCTTGTGATGCAGCTGACGCGCAGGTGGGTTTTGGGCGGGCTGCTGGCGGGGGCGGCGCGCCGCTTTGGGCCGAAGCTCCGCAACGTGTCGCTGCGGCCCGCGCGCGGCGCGGGGCAGCTGAACGCGCGATGCAGGCTGCGGCGCCGGCTTGGTGGCAGCGGCCAAGCTGACCGGGGCTGTCGGCTATTCGTGGTCGATCTGGCGACTCGGGTCGGGTGCTGGAGGCCGAACGGGCGAGGCGCGGAGATGCCGCCTGCTTCAGTGTGACCAAGGCCGTGACGACGGCGTTTGCGCTGGAAAAGCTGGGGGTCGAGCATCGCTTTGTGACCCGGGTGATGCGGATCGGGCCCGGTGGTAAACGGGCGGCTGGACGGCGATCTGATCCTTGCCGGTGGCGGCGATCCCGACCTTTGACACCGACAAGATGGGCGATCTGGTGGCGGCTCTGGCCGCGACTCGGTCTGCGCGAGGTGACGGGCGAAGTTGATCGCCTATACCGGGGCTTTGCCCGAGCGGGTCGAGATTGCCTGCGGATCAGCCGGATTTCGTCGGCTATAACCCGGCGATCTCGGGGTTGATGCTGAATTTCAACCGGGTGAATTTCGTCTGGAAGAAGCAGGTGAATGACGGCTATCAGCTGTGGCGATGAACGCCGAGGGCGCGCGGTTTGTGCCGCCGGTGAACATGGCGCAGATGCAGCTTGTTGACCGCGACGTGCCGCTGTTTGCCTATGAGGCGGTGGAAGGCGCAGGATCACTGGTCGGTGGCGCGGCGGCGCCTTGGGGCAGGAAGGCTCGCGCTGGTTGCCGGTGCGTCATGCCGGCGCCTATGTGGCCGAGGTGTTTCCAGACCCTGTGCGCGGCGCAGGGCATCAAGCTGCCGCAGGCCGAGGTGGTCTATGCCCTGCCCGCAGCGGCGGTCGAGATCGTGCGCCACGAGTGCGAGGCTTTGCCCGATGTGCTGCGCAAGATGCTGAAATTCTCGACCAATCTGACGGCGGAGGTCGTGGGGCTGGCCGCCTCGGGGGCGGGCACGTCAAGCGGGTCGGCGGCGGTGATGACCTCTTGGGCGCGGCGGCGGTTTGGCATTGCGGCGCGGTGTTTGGCGATCATTCCGGCCTTGGCCCGCTGACACGGATCGCCCCCGCCGAGATGATCAAGGTGATGATCAAGGCGCGGCATGACCCGAGCGGGGCGCTTGCTGCATGATCTGATGAAGGAAAAGGGCGCCGGCGAGGGCAAGGATCAGGAGGCCTCGCCGATCCGGGTGCATGCCAAAAGCGGCACGATGAATTTCGTCTCCAATCTGGCGGGCTATATCAGCGCACCGAATGGCCGCGAGCTGGCCTTTGTGGTCTTTGCCGCCGACCTGCCGCGCCGCGCTGCTGTACCGGTGGCGCAGCGCGACCAGCCCGAGGGCGATGCGGCCTGGGTGAAACGGGCGCGGCGCTTGCAGGCGCAGATGATCAATCGCTGGGCGAAGGTCTATCTTTGAAGGCAGGGCCGCGGCATCGGCGCAGTTGACGCTTGCTTGAAATTGCCATGGATGCAAGGCTCTGGTCCTAGCAATATGGGGGATGGGCTATGGGCGGCTGGATGGGGTTTCTGCTGATTTTGATCGCGGTGGGGCTGTTTTGGTTTTTCCGCATCCGCAGCCGCGATATGGACCCGCCGCAAACGCATATTCTGCCACGCCAAAGTGCGCCCGCGCCAGAGTTGCCGCCAAACCCTGCGCCACTCGTGGCGCCCCCTGCCATGCCAGCCGCCGAACCCGAGGCGGCCAAGCCTGCGGCCCCTGCGGCTTTGACAGCAGAGGCTGCCAGCGAAACCATCGCCGCCGCAAGCGCTGCGGCCGCGGCACCCGCGCCTTTGGCCGCCATGGCAGCCCCGGTCAGCTTCGGCTCGCCCAGCCCGACAGCGGCTGCACCCGCCAAGCCAAAGCCCACCCCGCGCAAGGCAAAAGCCGCGCCAGCGGCAGCTGAAGCCGCCACCGCCGCAAAACCGCCCAAAGCCCCGCCTGCCAAACCGGCCAAAGCCGCCGCGTCAAAACCCGCCACCGCGCAACCCGCAGCGGCGCAGCCCGTCGCAGAGCCTGCCCCCAAACCAATGGCAAAAGCGGCGTCAAAGCCCAAGCCGGCTGCGGCAAAGGCCCCGGGCAAGCCCAAGACTCTCAAAGCTGCAAAGGGCGGCAAGGCCGATGACCTGAAACTGATCAAGGGCGTCGGCCCGAAGCTGGAGACCCTGATCAACCAGCTGGGCTTTTACCACTTCGACCAGATCGCGGGCTGGAGCGAGTCCGACCTGGTCTGGGTCGATGACAAGCTCGAAGGCTTCAAGGGCCGCGCCAGCCGCGATCAATGGGTGGCGCAGGCCAAGGATCTGGCGGCGGGGAAACCTTCCTGGCTGAAAAATCCCGACTGATCTGGCGCGCCTGAAACCAATCCGGGTGCCAATGGCGGCTGGGGAACGCTCCGCGGGGGATATTTGGACAGAGAGGATGGAACCTGTCCGGTCAATCTCTGGTGTCATCCGACAGAGCTGCCCGCGCATCAGATCAGAGCTTGAGGTGCCGCACCCTTGCGCCCCATTCGATCGCGGCGGCGTGCAAGCGGTCGATGTTCAATTCCTCGCGGACCTCTTCCAGCATGCGCAACTCCACCTCGCGCAGGTTGCCGTCGGCGGCGGCGACGTCGCAGGCCAAGGCATAGGCGGTTTCGTGCAAGCGTCTCGGGCAGGCCGTCGCGGATCAGACCGAACAGGGCGTCAAGGCCGTCTTCCTCTTCGAAAAGATCAAAGACCGTATTGGCCACCACGCGCGATGCGGTCGGTGTCATAGCCCGCGAAAACCGGCATGTAGTTCACCGTGCGCTGGATCGCCACCAATTCCGGCGTGCGCATGTTTTCGTCCGAGGCCGAGACCGCGATCATCACGGCGACCAGCGCGTCTTGCGGTGAAAGCGAGGCGGGGGTGTCGGGCACGGCTGCATCTCCTGTTGTTGCGGGCGCAGAATATTGACCTGCGCGCGCTTGCGGCAATAGAGGAAGGGGTCGGCGACAGACATGGGGTTTTCGCAAGAAGGAGAGTGCCGCGATGTCCGCTTTGCGCGATGCTGGGATGAAATCGAAGGCCTGGCCCTTTGAAGAGGCGCGCGCGCTGCTGAAACGCTATGAAAAAAAGGCGCCGGAAAAGGGCTATGTGCTGTTTGAAACCGGCTATGGCCCGTCGGGCCTGCCGCATATCGGCACCTTTGGCGAAGTGGCGCGCACCACGATGATCCGCCGCGCGTTCGAGGCGATTTCGGATATCCCGACCCGGCTGATCTGTTTTTCGGATGATGTCGACGGCATGCGCAAGGTGCCCGAGAATGTGCCGCAGCAGGAGATGCTGCGCGAGCATATGCAGCAGCCGCTGACCTCGGTGCCCGATCCCTACGGCGAATACGACAGCTTTGGCGCGCATAACAACGCCATGCTGCGGCGGTTTCTGGATACCTTCGGCTTCGAGTATGAGTTCATCTCGGCCACCGAGTTCTACAAATCCGGGCAGCTTCGACGACACGCTGAAGCTGGCGACCGAACGTTATGACGCGATCATGAAGATCATGCTGGCCTCCTTGCGCGAAGAACGTCAGCAGACCTATTCCTGCTTCCTGCCGATCCACCCCGAAACCGGGCGGGTGATGTATGTGCCGATGAAGCATGTCGATCCGGTCAATCACACCATCACCTTTGACGACGAGGATGGCCGCGAATGGACGCTTCCGGTCACCGGCGGCAATGTGAAGCTGCAATGGAAGCCCGATTTCGGCGCGCGCTGGGCGGCGCTGGATGTCGATTTCGAGATGTATGGCAAGGACCACTCCACCAACACCCCGATCTATGACGGGATTTGCGAGGTGCTGGGCGGCAAGAAGCCGAACCATATGAGCTATGAGCTGTTCCTCGACGATCAGGGCCAGAAGATCTCGAAATCCAAGGGCAACGGCCTGACCATCGACGAATGGCTGACCTATGCCTCGACGGAAAGCCTGTCTTATTTCATGTATCAAAAGCCCAAAACCGCCAAGCGGATGCATTTCGACGTGATCCCGCGCGCGATGGACGAATATCACCAGCAGTTGCGCGCCTATCCGACGCAGGACATCGATCAGCAGGTGAACAATCCGGTCTGGCACATCCACAACGGCAACCCGCCGCGTCGACAGATGGTGGTGCCGTTCTCGATGCTGTTGAACCTGGCCTCGGTGTCGGCGGCGCAAGGATGCCAAGGGCCTGTGGGGCTTTATCAAGCGCTATGCGCCCGATGCCTCGCCCGAGGCCAACCCCGATCTGGATGCCGCGGCGGGCTATGCGGTGCGCTATTTCGCCGACCGGATTGCGCCGACGCGCGCGTTCCGTCTGCCATCGGATCAGGAGCGCGCCGCGATGCTCGACCTGCGCGCGCGGCTGGTGCGCGTGGGAGGGTGGTCTGGACGACGAAGCGCTGCAAAGCATGGTCTTCGCCGTCGGCAAGGAGCACGCGTTTCGAGCCGCTGCGCGACTGGTTCAAGGCGCTTGTATGAGGTGCTTCTGGGCGCCTCCGACGGCCCGCGCTTTGGCGGCTTCGTCGCGCTTTACGGCGTCGAAGAAACGCATCGCGCTGCTTGATCGCGGCCTGAACGGCGATCTCGTCGCTGAGATCTCGCTGAAAATTACGCCCCCCGGAGCGCTGCTGTCGCGTCGGGGGTTTTTATTTGACGATTGGCCGCGCGCTGCTTTACCTTTCTGATCGGGGACGTGTCAGAAAGGGGTTGCGATGCGACTTTACCTTTATGTAGCGGCTTTGGCCGCGTTGGCCCTGCCCGCTGTGGCGCAAGAAGCGCCCATTCAACAGACCATCCAACAGCAGCTTGACGCCGTTCAACGCCGCATGATGTCCCCAAGGCCTGGACCTTTGCCTCGCCCAACATCAAAGGCATTTTCGGCACCGGATCAGAATTCGGCGACATGGTGGAAAAGGTCT
Source organism: uncultured Alphaproteobacteria bacterium (assembly GCA_963815275.1). Classification (GTDB taxonomy): domain Bacteria; phylum Pseudomonadota; class Alphaproteobacteria; order Rhodobacterales; family Rhodobacteraceae; genus Cypionkella. The sequence continues at coordinate 202,619 of CAWFGD010000009.1, read as the reverse complement.
ATCCGATGGTCTGGCGGCATGACGCGGTGCGGATGCTGGAGCTGCGCACAGTGGCGGGCAATCTGTGGCAGCGGGTGATGATCACCGATGCCGGGCGGGCGCACCTATCTGCTGGATTACATGATGGTCGAGACGCCCGAGGGCTGGCAGATCAACGCCGTGCAACTGTTGCCGCAGCAGGGTGTCGGGGCGTAGTCTTTTACGCGCCTAGGTCTTGGGCCGATGCGCCTTGATCAGCGCCGGATCGGTCTCGATCCAGCCCGCGCCGATCAGATCAAGGCAATAGGGCACGGCGGCAAACACCGCCTCAAGGCTGGTGGCGATCGCATTCGGGCTGCCGGGCAAGGTGATGATCAGCGTCTTGCCGCGCACCCCCGCGCGCTTGCCGCGACAGGATCGCGGTGGCGACCACTTTCGCCATTGGCCGCCCGCATCGCCTCGCCAAAGCCGGGCAGTTCCATCTTGATCACATCCGCCATCGCCTCGGGCGTCAGATCGCGCGGGCTGGGGCCGGTGCCGCCGGTGGCCAAGATCAGATCAGCCTGCCAGTCATCGGCCAGATCGCACAGCTCCGCCGCCACTTCGGCCCGCCCATCCGGGGTGATCCGGCGCAGGATCTCGACCGGCGAGGTGATCACCCGGCGCAGCCAGTCCTCGCGGCCGGGCCGCCGCGGTCTTCGTATTCGCCCTTAAAGGCGCGGTCAGACACGGTGAGAACAGCGATGCGGGCCATGGGATCTCCTCTTTCGCTGTCAAAATCCCCGCAATTGCCGCCCAGCGCAAGCCCCGCCTTGCCGCGCCCCGTCGCGCCGCGTAGGCTGGCCGCTGCCGCCTTCGGCACAAAGGACCGCGCTTGACCCCTCACCCCCTCGAAGCCCTCGGCTGGACGGCCCATTTCACGAACAGCCTGACACCGGAAGAGGCGGCTCTGCCCGCCCTGCGGCTGACCGCGCTGCACCGGGGCCGCGTCGAAACCATCGGTTGTGATGGCGCGGGCGAATTGCTCTGCCCGCCCAACATGCCGGTCAGCCTGATGGCGGTGGGCGATTGGGTGCTGGCCGATGGTCCCCGCGTCGGGCGCATCCTGCCGCGCGTCACGCTGTTGCAACGCCGCGCGGCGGGCACCGGCACCGAGACGCAGCTGATCGCCGCCAATGTCGATACGATGTTCATCACCACCTCCTGCAACGCCGATTTCAACGCGGCAAGGCTGGAGCGTTACCTCGTCCTGGCCCATTCCGCGGGCATCGAGCCGGTGATCCTGCTGACCAAGGCCGATCAGGCCGACGCTGCCCCCTACCTTGCCACCGCCCGCGCGCTGTCGGCCGATGTCACGGTGCTGGCGCTGAACGCCAAATCCCCCGAAACTGCCGCCCTCCTCGCGCCTTGGGTCGGCCCCGGCCAGACCGTCGTGCTGCTCGGCTCCTCGGGGGTCGGCAAATCCACCATCGCCAACAGCCTCGGGCGGCGAGCCAAGCCACCGGTGGCATTCGCGAAGAAGACGGCAAGGGCCGCCACACCACCACGGCGCGCAACCTGCTGCCGTTGACCTCCGGCGGCTGGCTGATCGACACGCCCGGCGTGCGCGAGTTGCAACTCACCGATGTCGCCGAGGGCATCGAGATCCTGTTCTCCGACCTGATCGACCTCGCCGCCAACTGCCGCTTTCGCGACTGCCAGCATGATCAGTGAACCCGGTTGCGCCGTGCAGGCCGCGATCAAGGCAGGCCAGATCGACCCGAACCGTCTGCCGCGCTGGCGCAAGCTGGTGGCCGAGGAAAAGACCAATTCCGAGGCCATGGCGACCTCGAAAAGCCGCGCTTTGGGCAAGAACACCAAAAAGTCGGCCCAGAAATGGCAAACTCGCAAGAAGTAGGCCGCGCAAGATATGAAGGGAAAAGGGTGAGAGGCTGACAACGACCCAAGCGGGGCTCGTTACGGCTGCTTCCTTCCGGACCTGACCGGGTTGGCGAGGCGCTCACCCGCGCCAACCTCTCAAGGCCGATATAGGCGCGCGGCGATGGATTCGCAAGCCCTCCAAAAAGTATCCCACGGGGGAGGCGCCGCTGACGCCGGGGGCGTGAAGCCCCTTCTCCGCCCGCCTCACTCTGATGATGCATCCGATCCATCTGCTCGGCCACCGCCTCCAAGTGACGGATGTCGGCGGGGGTCGCGTCAAAGACCTGCGCCGCGCCGTCGCAGTCATCCTGCGGGGTCATGAAGCCGTCTTCAGATAAAAGCAAACTGCGCAGCCTCCGAAAACGCTGCGCAGCAAATGTTTTACATCAATGGCTTGAAGCTCAGAGCACTTCCGACATCTTGACCACGCGCGCCTCGGCCACCGACTTCAACGCGGCCTCGGCCAAAGCCAGAGCGATCAGCCCGTCCTCCCCCGTCGGCTCCGCCTTGCCCTTGCCGCCAATCGCCGCGACAAAGCTGGCGATCTCGGCGGCATAGGCCTCGATATAGCGGGTCATGAAGAAGTCATGCAGCGGCGGGCGGGTATAGCCCGCTGCCGTGGCCACCTCGATGGACACGGGCCGCTGGTTCTCGGCCGAAACCGCGCCCAAAGAGCCATGCACCTCGATGCGCTGGTCATAGCCATAGGTGGCGCGGCGCGAGTTCGAAATCACCGCCTGCCGCCCCGACGCGGTTTTCAGCAAGACCTGTACGGAATCGAAATCGCCGGCCACCCCAATCGCCGGATCAACCAAGGCCGCCGCCGTGGCGACCACTTCCGAGATTTCCTCACCCAGCAAGAACCGCGCCATGTCGAAATCATGGATGGTCATATCGCGGAAAATCCCGCCCGAGCGGGCGATATACTCGACCGGCGGCGCACCCGGATCGCGCGAGGTGATCACCACCATCTCGGGTGTGCCAATGGTGCCCTTGTCGATCTCGGCGCGCACAGCGCGGAAATGCGGGTCAAAGCGGCGGTTGAAGCCGACCATCAGCGTGCCCTTATGGGCGCGCACCACCTCAAGGCAGGTCTTTACCCGCGCAAGGCTGAGATCAATCGGCTTTTCGCAGAACACCGCCTTGCCCGCCTTCACCGCCGCCTCGATCAGATCGGCATGGGTGTCGGTGGGCGTGCAGATCACCACGGCGTCAATGTCATCCGCCGCCATGATCGCCTCGATCGAGCGGACCTCGCAGCCGTATTGCGTCGGCAATCGCCTGCGCCGCCGGGGCCATGGCATCGGCCACCGCCACCAGCCTGGCATTGGCATCGCCGGTGACCGCCTTGGCATGCACCTTGCCGATCCGCCCCGCACCCAAAAGCCCAAATCTTACCACCATCGTCTTGCTCCTACTCGGGATATGCCCCGGCAACGTTTTGATCGAAATCCACCAAAGCCCCGGTCATCACCCCCGAGGCTGGCGAAAGCATATAGCTGACCAGACCCGCAACATGCGCGGGCTTGACCAGCATTCCCATCGGCTGCGCCGCCTCGGCGGCTTCCAGCCAGCCGTCCTGCGCGCCGTGATACTTGCGCTGGGTCTCATCCTCGCCCGGCGTGTCCATCCAGCCGCAATTGATGCCATTGACGCGGATCTTGTGGCTGCGCAACGCCTGTGCCGCGTTCTTGGTGACATTGGCCAGAGCCGCCTTGCTGGCCGAATAGGGCGCAAGGAAGGATTGGCCGCAATGCACCACCATCGACAGGATATTCACCGCCGCAGCCGGATGCCCCGCCGCCACCGCGGCCTGGGCAAAGCGCTGCAGGGTAAAGAACGGCCCGCGGGTATTGATCGCCATCAGATTGTCCCAGGCCGCGGGCGTGGTATCCAGAATGCCACCCCGGTCGGTGGCCGCTGCCGCATTGACCAGCGCCGTCACCCGGCCAAAGCGCGCCAGCGCCTGATCGACCGCGCCCTGCGCCTGCGCCACATCGGCCAGATCGGCAGCCAGAAACACCACCTCGGCCCCCCGCGCCTGCAAAGCCGCCACCGCCGCCTCGCCTTTCTCGCGCGACCGCCCGACCAGCGCCAGCCGCCCGCAGCCCTCGGCGATCAGCCGTTCGGCCACGGCAAAGCCGAGCCCCTGCGCGCCGCCCGTGATCAGCGCAACCGTGTCTGAGTGGTCCTGCATGCCTGCCCCCGAAAGTCGTGGAATTAATATTCCATTTTCGCCGCCATTCAACAGAATAATTTTACCAAGGCTCGCGTCTCCAGCCGTGGAAGCCTCCGGCGGGGATATTTAAGCCAAGATGAAAGCCCCCTACTCTTGTGCCCGCAGCACCTGCGCCGGGCGCGCCGCCAGAGGCCGCAGGACGAAGGCCAGGCTGGCAAGCAGCGTGGCCAGAACGCCGCCCAGCACGATGGCAAGCGCCGAGAGCGGCTCAAAGCTGTAGGGGCTTTCCATCACGAAGCGCATCACCGCCCAGGCGCCCAAGGCAGCGGCGCAAATCGCCACAAGCCCCGCCGCAGCCCCCATCAGGGCGGCGCGCAGGGCAAAGCTGGCAAGGATACGGCCGCGCGAGGCGCCCAGCACCTTGAGCACCGAGGCCTCATAGAGCCTTGCGGCTTCGCCCGAGGCTGCGGCACCGATCAGCACGACAAAGCCGGTCACCAGCGTGGCCAAAGCGGCGATCGTCGTCGCCTGGGCGATGGCGCCCAGCGCCTCGGCCACACGGGCGACGGTGGCGCGGATGCCGATGGCGGTGACGTTGGGGTAGGCTTTGGCGACAGCGCGCAGGATCGGGGCCTCGGCCTCGGGCGTGGTATAGACCGTGGCGATGTTGCTATGCGGCGCTGCGGCCAGTGCCGCTTGGTTCATCGTCATGACAAAGCCCATGCCGGCGTTGGAGAAATCCACCACGCGAAAGCTGGTAATCTCGGCCTCGATCGGGCGGCCCAGCACGGTGACGGTCAGCCTGTCGCCCAGCTTCAGGCCGATCTCTTGCGCCTCTTCTTCGGCGAAGGAAATCTGCGGCGCGCCCTCATAGCCCACGGGCCACCACTTGCCCGCCGTGACCGTGGCATTGCCCGGCTGGGCATCGGCATAGGTCAGACCGCGATCGCCATTCAGCACCCAATGGTTGCCCGCCACCTTGCGCGCGTCCTGCCCGTTGATCTGGGTGATCGTGCCGCGCAGCATCGGCGCGGTCTCCAGCTTGCTCACCGCCGGATTGCCCTGCATCATCGCGCTAAAGCCCGCGATCTGGTCGGGCTGGATATCAACGAAGAAAAAGGCGGGCGCGCGGGTCGGCAGATCGCGGCTGATCGCGGCGCGCAGATTGGCGTCGATCTGCCCGACCGCCGCCAGCACCGTCAGGCCAAGCCCCAGCGCCAACACCACCTGCAGGGTCTCGGCACGCGGGGCCGAAATCGCGGCAAGCGCTGCACGCAGCGCCACCCGCCCGCGCAAGGCCCGGAGCCGCGCCAGCCGCCGCGCCGCCCGCATCAAGCCCCAGCCCGCCAGCGCCAGCACCAGCAGTGCCGCAACCAGCCCGCCTGCCGTGCCCAGCGCCAGCCCCAAGGTGCCCGAGAACCACACCGCGCCGCCGATCAGCAGCGCCGCAAGCGCCAGCATGGCCAGCGCATAGCGCGGCCTTGGCCAGCCGCCTGCCACGCCGCCCCGGTAAAGCGCCGCCGCCCGCACCTGTTCGCTCCGCGCCAAGGGCCAGAGCGCGAAGAGAAAGGCCGAGGTCACGCCGTAAAACGCCGCTTCCAGCACCGCGCGGGGGTAAAGGGTGATCTCGGCGGGAAAGGGCAGCGCCCGCTCGATCACGCCGGCGAAGATCAGCGGCAGGCCGACACCCAGCGCCAGCCCCGCCACCACGCCCAAAGCCACCAGCACCGCGATCTGCAACAAATAGATGCGGAAGACGAGGCCCCCGGTCGCGCCCAGGGTGCGCAGGGTGGCAATGGTGGCAAGCTTGGTCTCAAGGTAGCTGCGCACCGCCGCCGCCACACCGACACCGCCCACCGCCAAGCCCGCCAGCCCGACCAGCACGAGGAAGGCCGCGATCCGGGTGACAAAGCGTTCCACCCCCGGCGCAGCCCTGCGGCTGTCGGCCCAGCGCAGCCCCGCCTCGCGGTACTTCGTCTCGGCCTCGGCCTGCAATGCCGCCAGATCCGCACCCGCCGGCAGGGTCATCCGGTAAGAGGTGTCAAACAGCGTCCCCGGCTCCAACAGCCCCGATCCTGCCAGATCCGCGGTGCGCACGATGGTGCGGGGGGCCAAGGCAAAGCCGCCCGTGGCGCTGTCAGGCTCGCGCTTGATGCGGCCTTTCAGGATGAAATCGGCACTGCCAAGCTGAAAGTGATCGCCCAGCGCCAGCCCCGCCTGATCGGCCAGCACGCCATCCATCACTGCACCGCGCCCCGTCAGCGCCGTGCGGAAATCCCCCGCCTCCAGCTCAAAGGCACCCAGCAGCGGATAGGCATCATCCACCGCCTTGACCTGGGTCAGCACATGCGCGTCCCCCGCGTTGACCATCGAGCGAAAGTCGACGATCTGCGAGAGTTTGGTCGATATCCCGGTCAGAAAGGCGCGCTCTTCCTCTGTGGCAAAGCGATAGGTGAACTCGGCCTGGGCATCGCCGCCCAAAAGAACCGCGCCCTGATCGGTCAGCCCCGCCTGGATCGCCGAGCGCACCATGCCGACGCCCGCAATCGCGGCCACCCCAAGGGCAAGGCAGGTCAGGAACACCCAAAAGCCGCGCAAGCCACCGCGCAACTCGCGGCGAGCAATCGCCCAGGCAAGGCTCATGCTACAGGCTCCACCACCAAGCCGGGCGCCACCAAGTTTGGCTCCACGATCCGGCCATCGACCAGCCGGATGATCCGCGAACAGCGCTCGGCCAGTTCCGGCGCATGGGTGACCAGCACCAGCGTTGCGCCATGACGGTCGCGCAGGGCAAAGATCAGATCCATGATCGCAGCCCCATTGGCGCTGTCAAGATTGCCCGTCGGCTCATCCGCCAGCAAGATCGCCGGACGCGGTGCCATCGCCCGCGCCAAAGCCACGCGTTGCTGTTCGCCGCCCGACATCTGCGAGGGGTAATGGCTCATCCGCCCCGCCAACCCGACCGCCGCCAGCTCGGCCTCGGCGCGGTCAAAGGCATCGGTCAACCCGTCGATCTCCATCGGCAGGGCGACGTTTTCCAGCGCGGTCATCGTCGGGATCAGATGGAAGCTCTGGAACACCACGCCCATCTTGCCACGGCGGAACCTTGCCAGCCCATCCTCATCCAGCGCCGAAAGATCCGCCCCCAACGCAATCACCTGCCCCGAGGTCGCCCGTTCCAGCCCGCCCATCAGCATCAGTAACGAAGATTTTCCCGAACCGGAGGGGCCGATCAGCCCAAGGCTCTCGCCTTGCGCGACCTCGAGCCCTATGTCTTTCAGAATGGAAACTGGCCCGGCATTGCCTGCAAGCGTCAGCGATACATCTTTTAGCGTCAATACGGGGTCGGTCATGCGGTTCTCTTTCTTCACTTCCCTTTCATATGCGCCGCTTTTGCTGATCCGCAATGTCACTTGCGCGTTAATTCTTCTCACGGCCCCGCTTTCTGCCGCTCCGGTGACCCTGCTGGCCCTGGGCGACAGCCTGACGGCGGGCTATGGCTTGCCGCCCGAAGACGGCCTCGTGCCGCAGCTTGAGGCTTGGCTGAAGGCGCATGGCAGCGAGGCCAAGATCATCAATGCGGGTGTTTCCGGCGATACCACGGCGGGCGGCCTTGCGCGCACCGATTGGGCGCTGACGCCGGATGTGCAGGCGGTGATGGTCAATCTGGGTGGCAACGACATGCTGCGTGGCATTGATCCGGCGACGAGCCGCGCCAATCTTGATGGCATCCTTGGCAAGGCAAGGGCCAAAGGCCTGCCCGTGCTCTTGGTCGCCCTGCGGGCGCCGGGCAACTACGGCGCGCAATTCAAAACCGATTTCGACGCGATCTATGGCGATCTGGCGAAGAAATACGCCATCCCTGTCACCGAGAATTATTTCCAGCCGCTGATCGACCAGCAAACGCGGCTGTTTGAACCCGGCCTGATGCAAGGCGACGGCATCCATCCCAATGCCAAGGGCGTCGCCCGCGCCATCGAGGTCATCGGCCCGCAGGTGCAGGCCCTTCTGGCGCAGGTCAAGTGATCAGCCGCGCGGCTTGATGAATTCGGCCTCAAGGATCACCTCAACGCGGTCCCCCACCCCCATCGTCGTGCCCGGCGCAGGCACGCCATAGCCGACGCCAAAGTCAGAGCGGTTGAAAGCCCCGGTCGCCGAAAAGCCGATCCGCGCCCCCGCATCCAGCGGCATGTCGCCCCAGCCGCCGTTATAGGTCACGCTCAAGGTCAAGGGCTTGGTCACGCCATGCAGGGTGAAATCCCCGGTCACCTCGGCATGACCCTCCGAGGTGACCTTAACCGAGGTCGAAACGAAAGTGATCTCGGGGAACTGCCCGGCATCGAGAAACTCCTTCCCGGTCAGCACCTTGTTGAAATCCAGCGCCTTGTCGGGGTTGTGGGTTTCCAGCGAAGCGACCGGCACGCTCGCTTTGACCGTCATCGCCTCGGGGTGGTCGGGGTCAAAGACCAGTTCGGCCGTGATCTCGGTGAACAGCGCGGTATAGTTGGAAAAGCCCAGATGGCTGACGCGGAAGTGCAAGGATGTGTGCTGCATGTCGATCTGATAGCTGCCCGCCATCGGCGGCGGCAGGTCCTGTGCAGCAAGCGGGCTGGCGAGGGCAAGCATCAGGGCAAGGGCTTTGGTCAGGCGGGGCATGTCGCACTCCAATAGTTAGCATTTTGACTAAGTATTGGAGGGAACCCCTACCCCTGTCAAGCCCTTGCTGCGCCAGTGAGGACGACGCCGAGGCCGCTGTGGCGACCAGGCTGGCTGCAAGACCTACCTTCGCAAAGTCGACTTTGAACCGCTCGAAGCCCTGTGTATGATTCAATCTGATCACAAGTGGACAGCTGCCGTGACCCCAAAGACCAAACACAAGGATATCACCGTCCGTCGATTGGCGCCGGATGATGACCGGTATTTCACGCAAATGCTTGACCTCTTCGCGGAGGCTTTCGCCGATCCGGAAAGCTACAGCAGCGCGCGGCCGACCGCGACCTACCGTCAAGCCCTTCTGGCACGACCTGATGTCTTCGCGATGGTCGCCCTGGCGGAAAATAACGTCGTAGGGGCACTGGTTGCGTATGAATTGACGAAATTCGAGCAAGAGCGCTCGGAGGTCTATATTTATGATCTGGCCGTCGCCCAGAATTGGCGACGCCAGGGTGTCGCAACGGCCCTAATCGAAGATCTCAAAGCATTGGCAAAATCAACAGGCGGCTGGGTCATCTATGTTCAGGCGGACTACGGCGACGCGCCAGCCATCGCTTTATACACAAAACTTGGCACACGCGAAGACGTGATGCATTTCGACCTGTTCCTGGAGGAGTAGTCGCCTTTCGTGCTGGTCACAGCCTGAGTCAAGCGCGAAGCAGTCATACGGCGGTTCACCACACCTGCTCTGACCCGGAGGCCCCCTAAACACCACCAGCCCAAAGCCGTCGGTCGGTCCCAAGTTTGTGCCGCAGTTTTGTGCCGCAGTGCGGGTGCGCTCGACCGACCCTGCGCGGCTCCTACAGCATATTCGGTTGGCCAACGTCTCTGATGCCGACGGAACGCGAGTTCGGATTGCGCGCAACAGAGGGCAGCGCTTGACCGCCGGGTGGGCGCAGCAGCATCTGACTTAGGCACTTTATAGGTCAGACTCTTCCGCCGAATTTCCGCTGGTACCGCTGCAAAAGCGCCCGCCCGAAGGGGGCGGTCGGGCGCTGCCCGGCGGGCTTCGCCCTTGATTCCGGGCAAAAAGGAGGCGTGGATTCTGGTCCGCAAAGGTTCAAAGCCGCCGCCTACCGTCGCGCGGCGATGCGCAGGCCACCAATCCCGCCCTTGCGCTCTCCTGCGCATTGGGCAAACTCGCGGCAAAGCCCGGAGGCCCGCATGACCCTGATCGCCGATCTTGCCCAAGCCCTCGGGGCCAAACATGTGCTCACCGGCGCCGACCTCGCACCCTACCGCGCGGAGGTCACGCAGCACTATCACCCCGACCCGATCGCCGTAGCCCGCCCGGCCAACCGCGACGAGGTGGTGGCGGTGATGCAGATCGCGGCGCGCCACGGCGTGGCGGTGCTGCCTGCCGGAGGCCGCACCGGCTTGACCGGCGGGCTGATGACCAAGGGCGGCTTGATCCTTTCGCTCGCGCGGATGAACCGCATCCGCGAGATCCGCCCCGAGGCGCGCTTAGCCATCGTCGAGGCGGGCGTGGTGCTGGAAAGCCTGCACGAGGCGGCAGAGGCGCAGGGTCTCTACTTCCCGCTCTGGTTCGGCGCGCGCGGCTCTGCGATGATCGGCGGCGTGCTGTCGACCAATGCCGGTGGGTCGAATGTGCTGCGCTATGGTTCGACCCGCGCGCTATGCCTGGGGCTAGAGGTGGTGCTGGCCGATGGCCGCGTGCTTGATCTGATGAGCGCGCTGCACAAGGACAATGCGGGCTATGATCTGAAACAGATGTTCATCGGCGCCGAAGGCACCCTGGGCGTGATCACCGCCGCGGTGATGAAACTGGTGCCGCGCCCGCGCGCCTATGCCACGGCGACCTTGGCCGCCCGATCCCTGCCCGATGCCCTGGTCCTGCTCAATCGGTTGCAGGCCGCCTCGGGCGGGGCGGTCGAGGCCTTTGAATACATGCCCGCGAGCTACATGACGACAAATGGCCCGCGCCCGCCCCGAGATCCGCCAGCCCTTCACGCCGGTGCAAGAGGTCACCATCCTTGTCGAGCTTGGCAGTCTGCGCCCCGATGACGCCACACCAGACCAGACCGGGGCACTGCCTCTGGTGACCCTGCTGGAAACCACTCTGGCGCAGATGCTGGAAGAGGGCATGGTGCTGGACGCCGAAATCGCCCAGACCGAGGCGCAGCGCCGCGCCATGTGGCAGCGCCGCGAGCTCGCCTCCGAGGTGATGACCTCGCGCCAGCCGACCATCGACACCGATATCTGCCTGCCCACCGATCAGGTCGCAAGCTTTCTTGACCGCATCCACGCCCGCCTGCCCGCGCTGGATGCCGGTGCCGAGACGATCGCGGTGGCGCATCTGGGCGACGGCAATCTGCATTTCACCGTCTATCCCAGCGACGCCGCTGCAGCCCATTACGACCGCGTCGTCGAGGCCAGTCGAGGACGAGGTTCAGGCGCTGGGCGGCTCGTTTTCCGCCGAGCATGGCGTCGGGCTGTCGAAACTGGCCTCGATGAAGCGGCGCAAGGATCCGGTGGCGCTGTCGGTGATGCGGGCGGTGAAGGCGGCACTTGATCCCGAAAACCGGATGAATCCGGGCAAGGTCATTCCCGAGATCTGAGAGCGTCTGAGCGCGCTGCTGCCTGCCTCCGGCGGGAGTATTTAAGCCAGTATGAAAGCCGGAGCCTGCCGCGTCACGCCCCGCTCTGGACAAGCGCTGCGCCTGCCGTTAGCGATACCACATCCTTGCAAGGCCGCTTCTCTTGTCCGCGCTTTCCCTCGTTGCCCGCCACCCCACCCTGCGCATGATCGGCGCAGCGCTCTTGATGGTTGGCGTGTTCAATTCCTCGGTCTATCCCTATCAGTCGCTGATCGCTATCGAGGTCATCGGCCTGAGCAAGCCAGCCTTCGCGCTTTTGCTGGTGCTGGCCTCGGCGACGGCGGTCAGCGCTTCGGTGCTGTCGGGGATTCTTGGCGATCAATACGGCCACCGCCGCCTGATCGCCCTGATCGCCACGGCGGCAAGTGCGCTGGGCATGGTACTGATGCTGGTGTTTCCGTCAAAGGTCTCGCTGGTCTTGTGCCACGGCATCCTGATCCCGATCGGCTCGAGCCTGTTTGGCCAGCTCTTTGCTCTCGCGCGGCTGGCCTATCCCGCGACCGAGAACCGCGATGGCATCTTTGGCGTGGTGCGGGCCGGGATGTCGCTGGCTTTCCTGGTGATGCTGGTGTTCTGGACCTTTGCCTTTGGCCAGGATGTCGCGGTGACCTCGGTCTATGTCTCGGGTGGGCTGGCGGCACTCGGTCTGCTGGCGCTGCTTACCCTGCAATGGCCGCGTGACGGTCAGACCGACTGGAGCGACCAGCGCTCGGGGCTGAACTTTCTGCAGGCCTTCCGCGAGATTGCCGCCGCCAAGGTGCTGATCCGCCTGCTGCTTTTGGGCGCCATCACTTCGGCGGGCGGGCTTTACATGACGGTGATCAGCCTGGTCTTTGACCAATCGGCCCAGCGCGGCCCCGCCGATGTGGCGCTCTATGTCGGCCTTGTCGCAGGCTGGGAAGTGCCCTGCCTGATGCTCTTGCCGCTGGTCTCGCGGCACTTCAAACGCTCGACCCTGATTGCTCTGGGGACGGCGGCCTATTGCTGCCATGTGCTGGCGCTGCCCTTGCTGGCCAGCAGCCCGCTGATCTGGGCCTTTACCTTTGTCGCAGGCGTCGGCGGCACCACGGTGCTGGCCCTGCCCATCGTCTATTATCAGGACCTGCTGCACGGTCGCCCCGGCACCGCAGGCGCGATGCTGGCGCTGCAAAAGCTGATTGCCGATGTGCTGGTGGCGCTGGCCTTCGTGCTTGGCACCAGCTTTGGCGGCTATACCTCGGTCGCCCTGATCGGCGCCGCCATCGCCCTCTTCGGCGCGCTCGGCCTCTGGCTGGTTGATCGCAAGATCTGACGGCGCGGCCTGGTCATCCTCTCTGCAGAAATATCCTCGGGGGGAAAGCGCCGCAGGCGCTGGGGGGCAGAAGGCCCCCTTCTGGCGCGCCTAGCCGAAAAACCCGTCGCCTGCCTCGGCAAGCAATTGCTCTGCCAAGGAAATCCCCAAAGCCGCGCCCTCGGCCAAGGGCCCCGCGATATCGCCCCGCACCACCCGCGCCCCGTCGGGCCGCAGGATCTCGCCGCGCAGCCAGAGCTGATCGCCGACAATCACCGCCAACCCCGCAATCGGCGTCTCGCACGACCCGTCAAGCCGCGCCAGAAAGGCGCGCTCGGCGGCAAGTTGCAGGCCGGTCGGCGCGTGGTGGATCGCGGCCAGCATCGCCGCGGCCCGCGCGTCATGCGCCGCGCCGCTCGACCCCGATCGCGCCCTGCGCCACGGCGGGCAGCATCTCGGCCACCTCGATGGCGCGCGCCACATGCGCCACACCCAGCCGGGTCACCCCGGCCATGGCCAGAAAGGTCGCCTGCGCCACACCGTCGCCCAGCTTCTTCAGCCGGGTCTGCACATTGCCGCGAAACTCCACCAGCTGCAGATCGGGCCGCCGATGCGCCAGCTGCGCCCGCCTGCGCAGCGAGGACGAGCCCACCACCGCACCCTCGGGCAGATCATTGATGCTCTCGACCGCCAGCGAGACAAAACCATCGCGCACATCGGCCCGCTCCAGATAGCAATCGATCACCAGCCCCTCGGGCTGCAGCACCGGCATGTCCTTCATCGAATGCACCGCGATATCAATGCCGCCCGCCAGCAGCGCCTCTTCGATCTCACGGGTGAACAGCCCCTTGCCGCCGATCTCTTTCAAGGCGCGGTCCTGCACCATGTCGCCGGTGACCTTGATCACCACGATTTCGAAGGCGGCTTCGGGCAAATCAAACTGCACCATCAGGCAGCGCCGCACCTCCTCTGCCTGCCACAGCGCCAAAGGCGAGCCACGGGTGCCGATCTTGAAGGGGGCTGCGGGGGTGGGGAGGCTGAGGGTCATGCGCTTTGATAGCTGCGACTCTCTGCCCTTTCAAGCCGCTCCGCCTTGACATCACGTCGCATCAAGGCAACTCAAGGGCAAACCAAAGGAGCCGCCATGACCCAGAAACCCCTGCTGCGCGCCCTGGCGGGCGAAACCCTGCCCGTGCCCCCCGTCTGGATGATGCGCCAAGCCGGTCGCTACCTGCCGGAATACCGCGCGACGCGGGCGCAGGCGGGGGATTTCCTCAAGCTCTGCTATAACCCAGATCTGGCAGCAGAGGTCACCCTGCAACCGATCCGCCGCTATGGCTTTGACGCGGCGATCCTCTTCGCCGACATCTTGTTGCTGCCGCAAGCGCTCGGTGCCGATCTGTGGTTTGAAACCGGTGAAGGCCCGCGGCTTTCCACCATCACCGACATGGCGGGCGTCAAGGCGCTGCGGCCAATCGACGAAATCCACGAAACCCTCGCGCCGATCTATGAGACGGTGAAAATCCTCGCCGCCGCCTTGCCGCGCGAGACCGCGCTGATCGGCTTTGCCGGCGCGCCCTGGACTGTGGCCACCTATATGATCGCAGGCCGTGGTACCAAGGACCAAGGCCCAGCCCATGCCCTGAAGGTTTCTGACCGCGCCGCATTCTCGGCGCTGATTGATGTGATCACCGAGGCGACGATCCTCTACCTCTCGGCGCAGGTTCAGGCCGGGGCAGAGGTCGTCAAGCTCTTTGATTCCTGGGCAGGCAGCCTCAAGGGCCAGGACTTCACCGATTTCGCCGTCAAACCCACCGCCCGCATCATTGCGGCGCTGAAGGCCAAACACCCCGGCCTGCCGATCATCGCCTTCCCGCGCGAGGCAGGCGAGGGCTACGTAGGCTTTGCCCGCGCGACGGGGGCGGATTGCGTGGCGGTTGACAATTCGGTCAGCCCTGAATGGGCAGCCGCCAAGGTGCAGGTTGACGGCTGCGTCCAAGGCAACCTCGCGCCGCACCATATGGTGACCGGCGGAGCAGAGCTGGTCGCAGCGACGCGCCACGTCGTCGAGGCGTTCCGCGGCGGCCCGCATATCTTCAACCTCGGCCATGGCATCACCCCGGACGCCAACCCCGATCATGTGCAACTGATGATCGACACCATCCGCGCGGCCTGAGAGGCGAAGCTGAGCCCTTTGCACACCAGAGGGCCGCGTCCTCCCTCGGGAAGGCGCGCCGAACCCGTGACGTAGGCGCTTTATAGCCCAGACACTTCCCCAGAATTTCAACTGGCACCCCTGGCCGACGCGCCCTCCCGTGGGGAGGCCCCCTTTCAGCGATTGCGAGCAATCGCTTGCCGGGCGACGGGGCGCGGCCCGGCGGCGCAAGCGCCTTGATTCCGGGCAAAGGGTAGAGGTGAATTCTGGTCCGCACAGGGCTCAATACCCCCACCCTTCCACGCTGGTCCGAGCGATGTCTGTTGCTTTCCCAGACATCGGGACACCGCCAAAACCAAACCACCCCCCAACCTACTTCGCTTGATCCGCCAAAGATTTCGCGGCACTCTGCGGCGAAACCTCTCGGGAGTCCCATGCCAGTTCTGATCCGCCCCTTGCGCCCGCGCGACCCGCACGAGGCGCACCGCGCCGCCACCACGCTGGAACTCTTCTTCGACCTGATCAGCGTCATCGCCATCGCCGCCGTCACCGCGGGCTTGCACCACGCCATCTCGGAAGGTCACGGGTTTGAGGTGCTGCCGAAGTTCATCTTCCTGTTTCTGGCGGTCTGGTGGGCCTGGATGAACTTCACCTGGTTCGCCTCGGCCTTTGATAATGAAGACAAACTCTACCAGATCCTCGTCATGGTGATCATGGG
Organism: uncultured Alphaproteobacteria bacterium; assembly: GCA_963815275.1. Lineage (GTDB taxonomy): Bacteria > Pseudomonadota > Alphaproteobacteria > Rhodobacterales > Rhodobacteraceae > Cypionkella. Next base: position 187,067 of record CAWFGD010000009.1, on the reverse strand, counting down.
CGGCGCGCTGCTGTTTGCTGGCGGGGCGGAATTCATCTTTCAGACGATGGATTTCAGCTATGGCCTCTTGGGCTGGATCATCATGCGCTTTGGCATGGTGGCGCTCTGGCTGCGCGCCGCCCATACCAACCCCGAGTATCGCGGCACCGCCCTGCGCTATGCCGTCGGGATCAGCCTCGCGCAACTCGGCTGGTGTCTGCTCTATTTCGGCACCGCACCCGGCTCGACCGCCTTCTACCTTGCCGGCGCCGCCTGCTTTCTGGTGGAATGGTCGGTGCCTGCCGTGGCCGAAAGCTACCGCCAGACGCCGTTCCACCGCCACCATATCATCGAGCGCTATGGCCTATTGATGATCATCTCGCTGGGCGAGCTGGTGCTGTCGATCTCGCACGGCTTTGGCGCGCTGTTTGGCGACCATGCCAATGCTGCGGCGGCGCTGGTCTCGGCCTCGGCGCTGGTCATGGTCTTTGCGATCTGGGAGGTCTATTTCTGCGAGCCCGAGCATCTGCCCAAGCGCGACGTCACCACCGCGCTGGTCTGGGGCTATGGCCATGTGCTGATCTTTGGCGCCACGGCGGCGCTTGGCGCGGCGGTGGCAGCCTCGATTGATGTGGCAACGCATCACGCCCATACCACGCAAGCGCATGTCTCGCTCTATCTTGGCGCCGCCTTTGCGATCTGGACGCTGGCGCTGTGGGCCGTGCGCGACCGCATCCTGACCCTGCCCCGCGCGCAAGCCCTGTCGCTGCCGCTGATGGCGCTGGCCTATCTTGCCGCAGGCCTGATCGGCGCGCCGGTCTGGGCCTTTGCACTTCTGGCGGCCGGCATGGCCCTGTGGCGCAGTCCGCCGCGCCTGGCCGCCTAGGGACGGTCGTGCATCCCCTTGCCGGCAAGGATCAAGGGGCGCGCCTTTTCCACCCGCGCCGCCCGCGTGGCGCTTTGCTTGGCGCCGCTGAAATGCAGGCACCAGCCGCGCTGCCGCCCCGGGGTCAGCGCCTGAAACGCCTCGGCAAACCCCGGATCCGCATCGAGCGCCGCGACCAGTTCCTCCGGCAGATCGATGTCCCCCGCAGGCCGCTTTTCAACCTGCACCCCCGCCGCCTCTGCCGCCATCGCCGCAGCGAGAAGCGCGGCGATCACCGCCGTTTGCGCCGCGATCTGATCAAGCGAGGTGAATTTCATCACCCGCCCGCCCTGGCTGTTTTCGCCAGCCTTCTCCAGCACCCCAGCCGGATCTTCCAGCACGGACCCTTTGAAGAACGCCAGCCAGCAATGGTTCTTCAACGCCGCAAGTATCACCACATTGCCCCCCTGATGGGTGTAGCAAGGCGTGTGCCACTTGAACTCCTCTTCCAGCCCCGCCGCCAGTAACAGCTGCCGCAGCGCCGCCATCTCGGGCCCCCAGGCCTTGGCTTTGGCCAGAAACGCATCAACCTTCGGGTTCATCACCGCCCCTCCCGCTTTGCCGCCAGACTAACCCAGCCCTGCCGCGCGGCCTAGAGCGGGCTGATCTGATGCCCCGCTGCAAGCAGCAAATCGCAAGCCCGCGCCGCGTCCTTGGCGGCAATCAGCAGATGTTCGCCATCAAAGGTGCAGACCACGAAGACCCCGACGCCATTTTCCGACAGCGGCGCAATCAGTGCCTGCACAATCCCTGTCGCGTCAAAGGCAAAGGGGCCGAGGGTGCGCAGACAGACCCAATCCCGACCCGCCTGCACCCCCGCCGGAATCCGCTCGGCAAGGCAGACCACCGTCAGCTCATCCTCAGCCCGCGCGATGGCAACAAAGCCCGGCCCATCGGCCCAGACCGGAAAAGGCGCATCCGCCGCCAGCCGCGCGACGCCGTAGCGCCCGGCCACAAACCGCAGCTTCAGCATCTAATGCTCCAACACCACATCCAGCGCGCCGTCCTTGTCGTGGATCGCCAGCTTGTCCATGATCGTCTCGGTCGCCGCGTTCATGCCAATGATCGACACCACCGAGCCGCGACGGCGCAGCTTCATCACCGCCGCGTCAATCGCCTGCACCGAAGAGATATCCCAGATATGGGCATGGGTGACATCAATCACCACCTGCGCCGCGCCCTCGCGGAAGTTGATCGCGCGGGTGAAATCCTCGACCGAGCCGTAAAACAACTGGCCATGCAGCGCATAGCTCCGCACCGTGCCATCTTCCGAAAGGCTGGTCGTCACCCGGAACAGCTGCGCGATCTTGGCCGCAAAGAAGATGCCCGACAGCAGCACCCCCACCAGCACGCCAATCGCCAGATTATGCGTCCAGACCACCGTCACCACGGTCGCCAGCATCACCACCGAGCTGGATTTCGGATGGCTGCGCAGATTGCCGATCGAAGCCCAGCTGAAGGTGCCAATCGACACCATGATCATGATCGACACCAAGGCCGCCATCGGAATCTGGCTGACCCATTTGCCCAAGACCACGCAGAAGATCAGCAGCATGAACCCGGCGGTAAAGGTCGAAAGCCGACCGCGCCCGCCCGATTTCACGTTGATCACCGACTGCCCGATCATCGCACAGCCCGCCATGCCGCCAATGAACGAGGTCGCGGTATTGGCGATGCCTTGCCCGATGCACTCCTGATTGCGCTTCGACGAGGTGTCGGTCATCTCATCGACAATCTGCTGGGTCATCAGGCTTTCCAACAGCCCGACCACCGCAACCGCCACCGAATAAGGGAAGATGATCGTCAACGTCTCCAGGGTGAAGGGCACGTTGGGGATCAGAAAGGACGGCAGCGCATCGGGCAGCGCGCCCATATCGCCCACCGTGCGCAGATCAAGCCCAAGGCCAAGGCTCAGCGCCGTCAGCACCACGATGGTGACCAAAGGCGAAGGGATCGCCCGCGTCAGCCTTGGCAAAAGATAAATGATCGCCAGCCCCGCCGCGACCATCACATAGGTCAAGGGCGGCACCCGCGCCGGGTCAAGCTCGGGCAATTGCGCCATGAAAATCAGAATGGCCAGGGCGTTTACAAAGCCCGTCATCACCGATTTCGAGACATAGCGCATCACAAACCCAAGCTTGGCCAGCCCCATGCCAACCTGCAACAGCCCGGCCAGAAAGGTCGCAGCCAGCAGATAATCCAGCCCATGCTGGCGCACCAAAGTGCCCATCAGCACCGCCGTCGCCGCTGTCGCCGCCGAGATCATCCCCGGCCGCCCGCCGAAAAATGCCGTGATCACCGCGATGGAAAAGCTCGCATAAAGCCCCACCTTGGGGTCCACCCCGGCAATGATCGAAAAGGCAATCGCCTCGGGGATCAGGGCCAGCGCCACCACAAGCCCGGACAGCAGATCGCCGCGCACATTGCCAAACCATTGCTGGCGGTAAGTCGTCATCAAAATCATCGAAATTCCGTCGTCTGCGGCGCAGCTGCGCGCCTCATGGTCCGGCGGATCAGCGGCCGGAAGAGCCAGCAGGGATCGCACCCCGCTCCGAGTTGTGCGCTGGCTTTAGCGGCAATTGCCCGAAATGCCAAGCCGAAGTCTCGGTCGGGCTTGCCGCTTTGGCAGCCCGACCCTGACCGATCTGGTCACCTCCCGCGCCGGATAGGCCCGCAAGCCCCTTCATACTGGCCCAAATACTCAAGACTGGACTGCCTGCAGTCCAGCAAACCGGCTCCACAAATGCCAAAATTCCGGCCTTTGCCCCCCAGCGCCATAGGTCATAACTATTGACTTACCCCGACCTCAGGATCAAGTTCGCCGCCAAACGCGATGGGAGTGCTTGGCGTGCAGTGGAATCAAGTCTTGGCGACGCGGGCGTCGCGGATGAAGGCCTCGGAAATTCGGGAACTTCTGAAGCTGCTCGACCAGCCCGATATCATCTCTTTCGCGGGCGGCATCCCCGACCCGGCGCTGTTCCCCAAGCAGGCCTTCGCCGAGGCCTTCTCTGACGTGCTCTCGGGCGATCAGGCCACGGCCGCGCTGCAATATTCCGTCTCCGAGGGTTACAAACCCCTGCGCGCGTGGATCGTGGCCCAGATGCAGGCACTTGGCATCCCCTGCGATGCCGACAATATCCTGATCACCTCGGGCTCGCAGCAGGCGCTGGATTATCTTGGCAAGCTGATGATTTCGCCCAAGGATACCGTGCTCTGCGGCTGGCCGACCTACCTTGGCGCTTTGGGGGCCTATAACGCCTACGAGCCGACCTATGACCGGCTTGACCCGCAGGGCAACCGCGCGGCCGAGGATTACCGCCAGACCGCCGAGGCTGCAGGTGGTCGGGTGAAATTCGCCTATCTCTCGGTCGATTTCGCCAATCCGACCGGCGAGACCCTCGCCCGTTCGGCCCGCGAGGCGGTGATTGATCTGGCCGATCAGCTCGACATCGCCATTGTCGAGGATGCCGCCTATCAGACCCTGCGCTATGACGGTCAGGCGATCCCGCCGATCCTCGCGCTGGAAATCGCCCGCAAGGGCAGCATCGAGGACTGCCGCACGATCTACTGCGGTTCCTTCTCGAAATCCCTCGCGCCGGGTCTGCGCGTCGGCTGGGTCTGTGCTGCCAAAGAGGTGATCTCGCGCCTCGTGCTGATGAAACAGGCCGCCGATCTGCATTCCTCCACCGCCAACCAGATCGTCACCCACCGCGTCGCCCGCGACATCTTTGAACCGCATGCCGCCAAGCTGCGCGCGGTTTATGGCGCGCGGCGCGACCACATGCTGGCCGCCCTCAGCCGCGAAATGCCCGAAGGCGTGACCTGGACCAAGCCCGAGGGCGGCATGTTCGTCTGGATCACCCTGCCCGACGGCATGGACGGCGCTGAGCTACTGGCGAAATCGCTGGCAAGCGAGCGCGTCGCCTTCGTGCCCGGCCGCGCCTTCTTTGCCGATGGCAGCAATGGCAACACCATCCGCCTGTCGTTCTCTTGCGCAGACGAAGCTGCCATCGACGAAGGCATCAAGCGTCTGGGCCGCTTGATCCGTGGGTGATCACGCGCTCTGGATCGCCGCCGCCCTGATTGCGGCGGCGGCACAAACCGCGCGCAACGCCGCGCAATCGAACCTGACCAAGGCCATCGGCACCTTGGGGGCGACACAGGTGCGCTTCCTCTTCGGCCTGCCCTTTGCCGCGCTGTTCCTGCTGCTGGTCAGCCTCGCCACCGGGCAGACCCCGCCCGCCCTCACCGCCCGCGCTCTGGGCTTCACCGCGATGGGGGCCGTGGCGCAAATCGCCGCCACCGCGCTGATGCTCTTGCTGATGCAAAGCCGCAGCTTTGCCGTCACCACCGCCTGGTTGAAAACCGAACCCGTGCTGGTCGCCGTCGCCGCCGCGCTGATCCTGCGCGATCCTTTGTCGTTGCCGATGCTGGTCGCCATCGCCATTGCCACCGCAGGCGTGCTCTTGATGACCGTCAAATCCGGCACAGCCCTGCTGGGCGAAGGCAGCGCCGCCGCCACCGGCCTATTCGCGGCGCTGCTCTTCGGCATCTCGGCGATCGGCTTTCGCGGCGGCATCACCGCTCTGCCGCAGGGCGATTTCCTGATCCGCGCCACCACGATCCTTGTGCTGTCACTCGTGCTGCAATCGACCATGCTCGCAGCCTACCTCGGCGTCTTCAACCGCCCCGCCCTGACTGGCAGCTTCAGAATCTGGCGCAGTTCGCTCTTCGCGGGCTTTCTCGGCGCCTTCGCCTCGGCCTTCTGGTTCATCGGCTTTTCGCTGACCTCCGCCGCCAATATCCGCACCTTGGCGCTGGTCGAGGTGATCTTCGCGCTTGGCGTCTCGCGCTATCTGCTGCGCCAGCCCGTGAGTGCAAGGCAACTCACGGGCATGGTCGTTATCGTGGCAGGCATCGCGCTCTTGCTGCGCCTGCAGGCCTGATCACTTCACCGCAGGGAAGGGGCCGAGGTAGCCGACATAGGCCCGTGCGTCGGCAGGATCGACCAGCTTGTCGCTGTCGCTCTCGCCGAAGGGATGCTGCACCACCGCCATCAGGTAAGCATGGCCGCCCACGTTCGGGTACCAATCCACCGAGGTCGCTTCCGAGCCGTAAGGCGTGGTCATGATCCGCGTGAGGTCGCCCTTGGCCAGATCCATCGCCCAGACCGCATCGTTCTGGTGACCCTCGCCAGTGTCCTCGCCGATCACCAGCGTGTTGTAGCCGTCGATGAAGGTCAGGTTGTCGGGGTTGGCGATGCCGTCGATGTCACAAGTGTTGCCCGCATAGGGCGCATCCGCCGCGTAATCCGCAGGCTTGCCCGCCACCAGACCCGTCATCGTGGTCGCCTTGAAATCCGCGCCCAGAGCCAGTTCATAGACCGCGCCACAGCCGTTCTTCTTCAGCCGCACGTCATTGCGCCCGCCCTTGTCGGCCTTCTCGTCGCCATCGGTCATGCCCTTGGAAACCTCCGACATCGCCAGATAGAGCGCGGATTTCTCGGGGTTAAAGGCCAGACCTTCCATCTTGCGGAATTCGGTCGTGGCGCCCTTCATCGAGGCCACCCGGCGGGTTTCCAGACGCGAGGCGACGGCCTCCATGCCCTCCTTGATCTTCAGGCATTCGGCACGACCCTCGGCGTTCGATGCGGCAAAACCTTCCGGGCAAGAACCATCAGCGTTGAACTCGGCAACCTCGAACATGTCCGAGAATTTCACGCCCTTGGCCAAAGCCTCGGCGATGGTCTTGTCATCGGCATGGCCCAGATCGACCCATTCCAGATTGGCCGCCCCCGCGCCTTCGTCCGAGGTCTGCACCCATTTGGCAGCGTGCAAACTGCCCACGCTCAGATCGCCCGCCGTATCGGCCACGAACATGAACAACCCGGTGTTGGAGCCGTCATCGGTGACATAGGTGGTCTTCTGGTCGGGCATCACCATGGCAAGCTCAACCGCCACGCGGCCCATGCTGTAGTGCTTGACGATGCTCGCCTCACCCGCTTCGGTCACCGCAATCTCGCTGACAAAGCCGTAGGCATAGGGATTATAGGCCGCCTTGAAGGCATCGACCGTCATGGTCGCCGCGTCCAACCCGAAGTAAGGCGCCATGCCGATGGCATCCTCGGCCAAACCGTCAATCGCCGTCGCCTCTTCGAAGGCGCGCGCGTCATCGGGGTATTCTTCCGATCCCAGATGCGTGCCCCAGGGCGAAACCGTGCCCGCGCAGGGCAGCCAAAGGCCACCGACACCGGCGAAATCCAGCGGCTTGGTCGAGGTAAAGCTCAACTTGCCCGCCTCGTCCTGCGCCACTTCGCTCAGATACATGCCGGCCGGATTGTCCTCGAAATGGGTGATCGCGAACAGCTTGTTGCCCACCGGCAGCAGCGAGGTGAAATCCGCCGCGTTGGAAATCTTGCTGCCCTCGCCCGCCTTCAGCGGTGCGCCATCCTTGTCGATCATCTGGGCAAAGACGCCGTCGCCGATCTTGTCGCCACTGCGCGCCATGACGTGATAGGCCAGCGCCACTTCGGCCCCGTCCATCTTGGCCTGCGGCGTCGCCAGAACCTCACGCTTGGCGGCGTCTTCGCTGGGTGCGGTGATCGCGGTGAAGGAAATCTCGCCCGCGGCGGCGATTTGGGCAAAGCCGGTCAGGGCAGTGGCGGCAAGCAAGAGGGTGCGGAGTTTCATCGGGGCCTCATCAGGTTAAGTGTCCCGACCCGCCTAGGCCGCGCAGATCACGCTCCGGTGACGCGGGCGTAAAACTTGTGTGAAGCCCTGGGTCCGGCGCTCAGATCCACTTGGCCAAAGGCGGCAGGCTCATCAGCACCGCATTGGCGTCATGCCCGGTCTCCAGCCCGAACTTGGTGCCGCGGTCGTAAACAAGGTTATACTCGGCATAGAGCCCGCGATGCACCAATTGCGTCTCGCGCTCGGCCTCGCCCCAAGGTGTTGCGACCCGCTTTTCGATCAAGGGCACAAAGGCGGGCAGGAAATGACTGCCGACATCGCGGGTAAAGGCGAAATCCGCCGCCCAATCGCCGGTATTCAGATCGTCATAGAAAATCCCGCCAACGCCGCGCGCGCGGCCGCGATGCGGGATAAAGAAATACTCATCCGCCCAGGCTTTGAACTTCGGGTAATAGTCCGGGTCATGCGCATCGCAAGCCGCCTGCATCTGGCCGTGGAAATGCGCGGTGTCCTCGGCATATTCAAGGCAGGGGTTCAAATCCGCGCCGCCGCCAAACCAGGTCGCCCCCGGCGTCCAGAACATCCGCGTGTTCATATGCACCGCCGGGCAATGCGGGTTCTGCATATGCGCGACCAAGGAAATCCCGCTGGCCCAGAATCGCGGATCGCTTTCCATCCCCGGCACACCGCGTGCCGCCATCGCCTTTTGCGCCCGCGCGCCCAGGGTGCCATGCACCTCGCTGACATTGACCCCGACCTTCTCGAACACCCGCCCGCCGCGCATCACCGACATCAGGCCACCGCCACCATCGGCACGCTGGGTCGGTGTCACCTCGAAGCGACCCACCGGCCCTGTGCCGTGGCCATCCTCCAGCGCCTCGAAAGCCGCCACGATTCTGTCGCGCAGGCTGCGAAACCATGCCGCCGCTGCGGTTTTCTGCGCGCTGAAGTCTTCACCCATGGCCTGCTCCTTGTTCTGACACTGGCATATCAAGCCGCGCGCCCTATAGTAAAGCCATCCCCCCTTTCGGAGGCCGCCATGCGCCGCTTTGCCCTACCCGCCCTTCTGCTGCTCACCGCCTGCGGCACGCCGCAAGAGCAATGCATCAACCGCGCCACCCGTGACATGCGCGTGGTCGACCGCCTGATCGCGGAAAGCCAGGCGACGCTGGCGCGCGGCTATGCCTATGAAGAGAAAACCATCTACCGCACGCGCTGGGTCAACTGCGGTCCGCGCCCGACCAAGGCCGATCCCAAGCCCGCGCCGCAGATGTGCCTTGACGATGTGCCCGAAACCATCCGCCAGCCCGTCGCGGTGGACCTGAGGGCCGAAGCCGCGACGCTCGCAAGCCTCAAGGCCAAACGTGCCGCTCAGGCCAAGGCTGCCACGCCGGCAATCCGCAGCTGCCAGGCCGAATATCCCGAATGATCTTTGGCGCGATCAACGCCCTCTGATCGGATAGGACGCCCGCGTCACCCGAAAGGCGCTGTCACCGCCAACCTGCTCGACCTGCTTGAACAGGCTGGTCAGCAAGGGCTCGTAGGGCAGGTGCTTGTTGGCCACCATCCACAGGCTGCCGCCGGGCAAAAGCCCGCGATGCGCTGCCTTGATAAAGCCCATGCCAAGGCTCGCCTCGGCCTCGCGCCCTGCGTGAAACGGCGGGTTCATCACCACGCTATCCCAAGGCTTGGTGGTCTTGTAAGTGGTCGCATCCGCCCAGATGAAGGTCGCCCGCGCGTCGGCAATATTGACCCGCGCGCAGTCCAGGGCCAGCGCCTCCGCCTCGATCAGGTCCAGCGAAACCACACCCTCCCGCGTCAGGATGGCCCGGCTCAGATAGCCCCAGCCCGCCCCCAGATCGGCGACCCGCGCGCCCAACTTGGCCGGCAAAGCCGCCGCCAGCAACACCGAACCGCGATCCGGCCCATCCGCCGAAAACACCCCCGGCACGGTCTGGAATCCTTCGACATTCGCCGGCACGGCCGCCCAGTCCGCCAGCCGCTCCGAAGGCGTCACCACTGCCAGCTTGCCATGCGCCTTCGACAGCACCTCGGAAATCTGCAACCCCAAGCCCTTGCAATCCTTCAGCAAGGACTCCACGCCATCGGTCTTTTGCCCATCCACCACAATCGCCGCAGCGCCGCGCGCCGCCGCCATCATCGCCCGCGCTTGTGGCTTGGAACGCGGCACGCAAACAATTGCCAGCTCCGCTTCACCGCTGCTGCGATAGCCCTGTGCCGCGAAATAATCGTGATCCGGCTTGAACCCGGTCTGCACCACCACGCGCTCTTGCGGCAAGGCGCTCAGATCATCCCCGGCACGCGGCCGCATCACGACAATATCGCCCGCCACAGGCAGGCGCAAAAGCCCGCTCTCCAGCGCCAGCTCCAACCTTGCAGATCGCATAAAATCCTATTCTTTTTCCATGGTGCATTGCAGCGGATGCTGGTGACGCCGCGCGAAATCCATCACCTGCGCCACCTTGGTCTCGGCGATCTCAAAGGAAAACACCCCGACCACCGCCAACCCCTTTTTGTGAACCGCCAGCATGATTTCAAAGCTCTGGGCGTGGTTCAGGCCGAAAAACCGCTCCAACACATGTACGACGAATTCCATCGGCGTGAAATCATCATTCAAAAGCATGACCTTATACAGCGGTGGCCGCTGGGTCCGCGTCTTGGTCTTGGTCAGAATCGAGGTGTCATCCCCCGGCCCCTTCGGACCGTCGGTCATGGTCGTCTCAACCAAGGCGTCAAAAGCACTCACGCGGAAAACTCCGATCAGCAGAATAGAGGGGCAGCAGATTCGATGGGGGGCTTGCTCGCTTACAATATAGCGATTTTCTGGCTTGCGAAAAGGCCCAAGGGCTGCATCAACTGCGCTCATGACCAATAACACCCTGACAACCATCGGATTCGATGCCGACGATACGCTCTGGCAGAACGAAACCTTCTTCCGGCTGACCCAGGCGCATTTTGCCGATCTGTTGCGCGACCATGCCGATACCAGCCATCTGCACGACCATCTTCTGGCGGCAGAGCGGCGCAATATCGGCCATTATGGCTTTGGGATCAAAGGCTTCACCCTCTCGATGATCGAAACCGCCATCGAGATCACGGAAGGCCGCGTGCCGGCCTCGGTGATTGCCGAGATCATGGATGCGGGCCGCGAGATGTTGCGCCACCCCGTTGACCTCTTGCCGCACGCCCAGATGGCGGTCGAGGCGCTGGCCCGCGACTATCGCGTTTTGTTGATCACCAAGGGCGACCTGTTGGATCAGGAACGCAAACTGGCGCAGTCGGGTCTGGGCGACCTGTTTCACGGCGTCGAGATCGTCTCGGACAAGACGGCCGAGGTCTACCAGCGGATTTTTGCCCGCCACGGCACCGGGGCGGATCAGGCAATGATGGTGGGGAACTCATTGAAATCCGATGTTTTGCCGGTAATCGCTGCCGGCGGCTGGGGCGTTTATGTGCCCCATGGCGAAACCTGGGCGCTGGAATTCGCCGAGGCCCCCGAGGGCGCTGCGCGTTTTCACAGCCTGCCGAGCCTGGCGGGCCTGCCCGATCTGGTGTCTAAACTACAGCAAACCACTACCCCTAGTGGCGAGCTTGGGTAATTTGCAGATAAACCACAGTTTAGAACGCCCTGAAACCCATTGAAACCAAGGGGTTTTCCTGAATCGCTTGTCATGTTAGCCTCGGATTTAAGCAGACAGTAGGCCCCCGACAAAAGAGGGGCAAAAGAGGCAGAAAACATGATCAAAGCGGCTCTGGGCAGCTTTCAGCGTTATGCGCAGCACTTTGCAATCCTGGCAGCGATGACCTTGATCGCGGCCTGTTCGCAACCGCAGGAATCCAAGGCCGCACCGACCTACGCCGCCTTCGTGATGGATGCCCGGACCGGCAAGACGCTCTACTGCGAAAACTGCGACATGCGGCTGCATCCGGCCTCTCTGACCAAGATGATGACGCTCTACATCGCCTTTGGCGAGATCGAGGCGGGGCGGCTCTCGCTTGATACCATGATCACCGTGTCCAAAAACGCCGCCGCCCAGCCGCCCTCGCGTCTGGGGCTGAAGGCCGGACAAAAGATCCAGCTGCGCTATCTGATCCGGGCTGCGGCGGTGAAATCGGCCAATGATGCGGCAGCGGCGATCGGCGACGCCATATCTGGCAGCTCCGAAGCCTTTGGCGCAAGGATGACCCGCACCGCCAAGGCTTTGGGCATGAACAATTCCACCTTCCACAATGCCAACGGCCTGACTGCCAAGGGGCACCTGTCCTCCGCGCATGACATGACGATCATGGGACGGCATCTGTTTTACGATTTCCCGCAGTATTACAACATCTTCTCGCGCCGCACCACCGACGCGGGCATCGCCACGGTGTCCAGCACCAACCGCAAGTTCCTCGATGCCTACAAGGGTGCCGATGGCATCAAGACCGGCTACACCGGCCCGGCTGGCTTTAACCTGACCGGCTCGGCCGAGCGGGGCGGCGTGCGGATCATCGCCACGGTCTTCGGCGGCAGCTCGACACCGATGCGCAATTCCAAGATGGCCGATCTGCTGGATCTGGGCTTCCGCAAGGCGGGCAAGGCAGGCGGCGGCGCAGCCCCCGCCCTGCCGCGCGCCAATGCCGATGAAGAGGCGCTGATCGCCAGCCTGGAAAACGACGCCTTGCCCGAAATCAAGGGGGCTTCGGCCAAGACCATTCGTCTGGTGACCGCCGTCAGCGCCTCGCCGCGCCCTGTCGCCCGGCCGCAGCTTGAAGACAGCGAAGAGGTTCAGGTCGCAAGCGTCGACGTCGAGGCGGTCAGCACTTCGGTCGATTCGATGGCCGATGACATCCTTGGTGCGCTGGCCGAGGCCACTGCTGCCCCCTCGGGGACCGAACCGCTGGAGGCCGCCACCCAAGTCGATCAGGTCGAACTGGCCTCCGCCACCCCGGCAGCGCGTCCCGAGGATCTGACCGGCGCCACCGCAGAAGAGGCCCTCGCCACGCTCGAGGAAGAGCCGAAGACCCTGCAAATCACCGCTGCCGCCGCTAACACTCCCGCCGTCAAGCTGGTCGCCGCGCAGCGCCCCGCCAAACGCGCCGTGGCGATCTATGATTCTGTCACCGAGGTTGCCGCCAATGACCAGCCAGACGCCGGCCAAGAGGTCGTCACCAATGTCTCGACCTCGGGCGGCAAGGGCTGGGGCATCAATGTCGGGCGCTTCAACACCCATGGTCAGGCCGAACGCGTGCTGATGAAGACCCTGCTGGCCGAGAGTGCCACCCTCGGCACCAGCCTGCGCAAGATCGTGCAGAACCAGAAGGGCGGCTATGACGCCAACTTCCTTGGCCTCAGCCGGATGGAAGCCGATCTCGCCTGCCGCCGCTTGCAGGCGCGCGGCACTCAGTGCTTTACTATGGGCTCCTGACCCCTTCGCACGCGAGGCCTGATGTCTGACTATGTAATCGCCCCCCCGGCCCAGGCTTCGGTGGCCGTGGCGGGAACGTCGGCCCGCTTTCCGGTGCGCCGCATCTTCTGCGTCGGGCGCAACTACGCCGACCACGCGCGCGAGATGGGCCACGACCCCAACGCCGAACCGCCGTTCTTCTTCACCAAACCTGCCGATGCGCTGGTCGAAAGCGGCGCGCGCATCCCCTACCCTTCCGGCACTTCTGACTTTCAGCACGAGGCCGAGCTGGTGGTGGCGCTAGGCGCGGGCGGCAGTTTCATTGCCACCGATGAGGCGCTGGCCCTGGTCTGGGGCTACGCCGCTGGCAACGACCTGACGCGCCGCGATGTGCAGGCCGAGGCGAAAGCGCTGCGCAGGCCCTGGGATATGGCAAAAGGCTTTGACCGCTCTGCCGTGGTTGGCCCCCTGCGCCCCGCTGCGGAAGGGGTGCCCGAGGGTCGCATCCGCTGCCTTGTCGATGGCAAGGTGACGCAAGAGGCTGATCTGGCCGAGATGATCTGGCCCATTGCCGGCATCATCGCGCATCTGTCGCGTCTGGTGGCCTTGCAGGCGGGCGATCTGATCATGACCGGCACGCCCGCAGGCGTCGGCCCCCTCGCGCGCGGCCAGCGCTGCGAGGTGCAAATCAATGGGCTGGCCCCGGCGGTTGTTGACGTGATCTAGTCGCTGGCGTGGCCTCAGCGCCGCTTGGCTGCGACGCGCCCTATGGGCGCGGGGCGGCGGCGCGGCGCAGGCGGTCGTTGATGGCGCGGCCAAGGCCCTGTTCCGGGATCGGCGCGATGGCAATGCTCTGGCCTGCACTGGCCCGCGCATCCGCCTGACGCAGCAGGTGAAACAGATTGGCCGCCGCCTCGACCAGATCGCCTGTGGCCGAAAGGTTCAGATCGGCCGCGCCCGCCCCAAAGCCCAGATAGATCTCGTCTGCGCCGGGAGTTTCGGCATTCAACCGCACCGCCGCCTTGGGTGCGTAATGCGAGGCAAGCTGCCCCGGAGCCGAGGGTTTCGCGGAATCGCCGCCCACCGCCAGCGGCCCGAGCAGTGCCTCCAATGCCTCTTGTGTCACCCCGCCCTGCCGCAGCAGCACGGGCGCATCGACAAGGCCAAGGATGGTGCTCTCCACCCCCACGGCGCAGGAACCGCCATCCAGCACCGCCGCAATCCGCCCGTCCAATCCCGCCAGCACATGCGCCGCCCGCGTCGGTGAAATCCGCCCCGAGGGGTTGGCCGAAGGTGCCGCCAGCGGCCCGCCAAAGGCGCGCAGCAGCGCCTGCGCCACCGGATGCGCCGGGATGCGGATCGCCACAGAGCCAAGCTCCGCCGTGACATAGGGCGACAGCCCGGCCTCGGCCCGCAGGGGCAGCACCAAGGTCAAAGGCCCCGGCCAGAACGCCGCAGCCACCGCCTCGGCCCTTGCATCGACCACAGCGAACTGCCGCGCCTGCGCCAGATCGGCGACATGCACGATCAAAGGGTTGAACCTTGGCCGCGCCTTGGCCTCGAAAATCCGCGCCACCGCCAGATCGGACCTTGCATCGCCGCCCAGGCCGTAGACCGTCTCGGTCGGAAAAGCCACCAGATCACCGTCGCGCAGCAGTTCTGCGGCGCGGGCAATCCCCTTGGGGCTGGCATCAAGGCTCTCGGTCTGGCGCATCTGTGTGACGTAACGTCCGGCTTGCTGTGAGGCGGTGGCCGCGCCACCTTTGGCGCTGTGCTTACCCGCGACCATCGCTTTTGCCAAGCCAAGCCTATTCGCAGGCCCCGCCGCGCAAAGCCAGACCCGGAGACCCCAATGTCCTACCGCGCCCCGCTTGCCGACTTTCGCCTGCTGCTCGATCTCTTGGGCTTTGCCGATGTCGCTGCAACCCAGCGCTTTGCCGATGCCACCCCCGATCTGGTCGAAGCGATCCTTGGCGAGGCCGCCAAGCTTTGCGAAAACACCCTGGCCCCGCTGAACCGCGCCGGTGACAAGCACCCGGCCCGGCTGGAAAACGGCGTGGTGCGCACCTCGCCGGGCTTTGCCGCAGGCTATCGCCGAGATCGCCTCGGGCGGTTGGGTCGGCATCTCGGCCAGCCCCGAGCATGGCGGCATGGGCCTGCCGATTGCGCTGGCCACCTGCGTCAACGACATGATGGGCGCGGCCTGCCTTGCCCTGCAACTCAACCCCCTGCTGACCCAGGGCCAGATCGAGGCGCTGGAGCATCACGCCAGCGACGAGATCAAGGCGCTGTATCTGCCCAAGCTGATCTCGGGCGAGTGGAACGGCACGATGAACCTGACCGAACCGCAGGCAGGCTCTGACGTCGGCGCGCTGCGC
This sequence comes from uncultured Alphaproteobacteria bacterium, assembly GCA_963815275.1. Classification (GTDB taxonomy): domain Bacteria; phylum Pseudomonadota; class Alphaproteobacteria; order Rhodobacterales; family Rhodobacteraceae; genus Cypionkella. The sequence goes on along the minus strand of CAWFGD010000009.1, from coordinate 171,688 downwards.
ACCAGGGCCGAGCCGCGCGGCGATGGCACCTATGCCATCTCGGGGCAGAAGATCTTCATCACCTGGGGCGACAACGACACCAATGCCAATGTCAGCCACCTCGTCCTCGCCCGCCTCGCCGGCGCGCCCGAAGGCACCCGCGGCATCAGCCTTTTCCTCGTGCCCAAGATCATCCCGAACCCCGATGGCAGCCTCGGCGCAGCCAACAGCCTGAAAGTCGTCAGCCTGGAACACAAACTCGGGCTGCACGGCTCGCCCACGGCGATGATGCAGTTCGATGCGGCGACAAGGCTGGCTGGTCGGCGCAGAAGGCAAGGGCATGGCCGCCATGTTCACCATGATGAACAACGCCCGCCTCGCCGTCGGCATGCAGGGCGTCGCGATTGCCGAGGCGGCAACCCAGGCCGCCACCGCCTATGCCAGCGAGCGCAAGCAGGGCAAAACCCCGCTTGGCGCAGGTGCGATCATCGACCACGCCGATGTGCGCCGCATGCTTGGCCAGATGCGGGCCGAGACCTTTGCCGCCCGCGCGATTGGCTTGGCCTGCGCCATAGCCATCGACATGGGCCGTGCCACGGGCGCGCCCGACTGGCAGGCCCGTGCCGCGCTGCTGACCCCGATCGCCAAGGCCTATGGCACCGATATCGGCAATGAGGTCGCCTATCAGGGCGTGCAAGTCTATGGCGGCATGGGCTTTATCGAAGAAACCGGCGTGGCGCAGTTCAGCCGCGATGTGCGGGTGACCTCGATCTACGAAGGCACCAATGGCATTCAGGCGATGGACCTTGTCGCCCGCAAGATGGCCGATGGCGGCGAGGCCGCCTTCCGCCTGATCGACGAGGTGCAAGACGCGGTCGAGGCCGCCCGTGCAGCCCAACCCGAGCTTGCCACCGCCGTCTGGACCGCCTCCGAAGCCCTGCGCGAGGCGACCGAGGCGCTGCTGGCCCAAGAGCTTAACGACCGCTTCGCCGGGGCGACCTGCTACCTGCGCGCCTTTGCGCGGGTGCTGGGTGCGCAGTACCACCTGCAAGCCGCCTGCGCCGAGGCCAGCCGCCTGCCGCTGGCCGCCTTCTACATCCGCCGCCTGCTGCCCGAACACGCGCCCGCTGCTGGCGCAGGCCCGCGAAGGGGCCGAGGGGCTCTATGCGCTGACACCCGAGGCTTTGCTGGCGTGAGCGACGCCATCCACCACCCCTGGCAAGAGGCCCCGGCCTTCGGACAAGCCATTGAAATCGCGTCAGATATCCTCTGGATGCGCCTGCCGCTGCCGATGGCGCTTGACCATGTCAACGTCTATGCGCTGGCCGATGCCGATGGCTGGACGCTGGTCGATACCGGCCTTTCCAGCCGCAAGACCAAGGCGATCTGGCAAAGCCTGATCGACGGCCCGCTGGCAGGCAAGCCGATCCGCCGCCTGATCGTCACCCACCACCACCCTGATCACCTTGGCCTCGCCGGCTGGTTCCAGGCGATGGGCGTGGAGCTTTTGATCCCGCGCACCGCCTGGCTGCTCGCCCGCATGCTGGTGCTGGATGAACAGCCACTGCCCACGCCCGAATCAATGCTGTTTTACCAACGCGCCGGGCTTTCCGCCGCGATGCTGGCCGCCAAGGCCAGCGAGCGGCCGTTCAACTTTGCCGATGTCGTCGATCCCCTGCCGCAAGGCTTCACCCGGCTTGAAGATGGTGGCGAGATCACGCGCGGGCGGGCGGCGCTGGCAGATCCGCTTTGGCCATGGCCATGCCCCCGACCATGCCACCCTCTGGAGCCTTGACGATCATCTGATCCTCGGCGGCGACCAGCTTTTGCCCGGCATCTCGGCCAATATCGGCGTCTATCCCACCGAACCCGAGGCCGATCCCTTGGGCGACTGGCTCAGCTCCACCGCCGCTTTCGCGCCGCTGGCCCGCCCAGAGCACCTCGTGCTGCCCGGCCACAAACTGCCCTTCACCGGCCTGCCCTTCCGCCTGATCCAGATGGCCGAAAATCACACCTCCGCGCTCGATCGCCTGCGCGCCCACCTCGCCACGCCGCAGACCGCCGCGCAGTGTTTCTTGCCGCTCTTCAAGCGCGAGATCACCGGCGACGCCTTTGGCATGGCGCTGGTCGAGGCCATGGCCCACCTCAACTACCTCTTGAAGCGCGGCCTGGTTTCGCGTTCCCTGAGTGCCGAAGGGGCCTGGCACTGGCAGGCCCAGTGAAGGAGGCCAGATGCGCAAAGACAAAACCAGCCGGAACCCCGAGGCCGCAATCAGTGCCGCGATAACCCGCGCCGCGGCGCTGCCCAAGGCGCCCGCCCTGCAAACCGACGCCGAATCCCTCATGGCTCCCGCCCCTCTGCCGCCGCGCCCAGACCCCCAGACTTATGGCCCCGCCGCCTCGGCCTATGCCCGCCTGATCCATTACATCCAAAGCTTCGAGGCCACCCTGAACCCCGATCAGGAAATTGCCATGGGCTTCACCGGCTCGTCGGCCGGGGTGCTGAAGATCGAGGGTCTGGGCTTTGTCGACCCCGACCTGATCACCTTCTATGGCCACGACGAAGACGGCACCAAGACCCAACTGGTCCAGCATGTCTCGCAACTCTCGGTCATGCTGCGCGCCGTGCCCAAATCTGCCCCCGAACGCCCCGCCAACCGCATCGGCTTCCGCCTCTCCACCGGCTGGCGCGGCGGCGAATCGGGCGATGCTTCCGCCTGATGCCACGCTCACAGAAAAAGTGATGCGCAGGCCCGCGCCGCCCCGTGACTTGGCCGGACTTATCGGCTATGGCCAGTGCAAAGCGACTGAAAGGACAGCATTATGGCAGACCACCACGAGCAAGGCAGCATGGACATCCGTGTGCAGGAAAAGACCTTCAACGGCTTTATCCGCATGTCGACCTGGGGCGCGATCATCTCGATCTGCGTCCTGATCTTCATGGCGCTTGCCAACGCCTGATCTGATCCAAACAGCCGGAGCTGCAATATGTCCCTCAAGACCCTTGCCGTTCTGGCACTCCTCGCGCTTGGTGCCTGCTCGGCAGGCAAGGAATACGCCGACAACGCGGCGATGACCGCCCCCGGCGCGCATTACTTTGCCGAACCGCCGCGTTTCATCACGCTTTACACCGTGGTCAATGCCCGCAACGGCTCGGGCGCGCATTCCGCGCTGGAAATCAACGCCTCCGAGCAGGTTTTGTTCGATCCGGCAGGCTCCTGGAGCCACCCCAAAGTGCCCGAGCGCAACGATATCCATTACGGCTTCAACCCGCGGATGGAAATCTTCTACATCGATTACCACGCCCGCCCGGCCTATAACGTCATCGTGCAAAAACTGCTGGTCTCGCCGCAAGTCGCCGAGATGATCAAGCAGCGCGCCGAGGCTTATGGCGCGGTGCCCAAGGCCAATTGCGCAAACGCCATCTCCAAGATCCTGCAAGGCGTGCCGGGATTCGAGTCGGTGCAGGGCACCTGGTTCCCGAACAAGCTGTCGAGTGAATTTGCCGAGCTGCCCGGCGTGCAGCGCCGCTTTGTCACCGAAGAGACCGCCGACCACAGCCACGGCGTCACCCTGGTCGAGCCACCCGCCACCTACTAAGCGAAGCGCGTCCTGTAAGATATGGCATTTTCGTCTAGAAATTATGCGCATCAGAGGGTCGCGCCCTCCCTCGGGACGGCGCGCCGAAGCTCCGATCTAGGCACTTTATAGCGCAAACACTTCCCCAGAATTTCAACTGGCACGCCCGGCCATCGCGCCCTCCCGCGGGGAGGCCCCCTCTCAGCGATTGCGAGCAATCGCTTGTCGGGCAACGGGGCGCGGCCCGGCGGGCTTTGCCCTTGATTCCGGGCAAAGGGGGGAGGTGGATTTTGGTCCGCAAAGACTTAATTCCGGTCCTGCACCGCACACGGACCCAATGGCCACCTGACCCGACGCCCCCCGAGCCCAACACGCGACAAACCCCGCCGCCCAAATCTCAACCCAGATACTGCAACCCGAACAGCACCGCGACGCCGACGGCGATCGCGGCCATCATCTGCCGCGTGATCGCTCCCACCACAATCGTCGCCGCCGCAGCGGCCAGCCGCGGCGCGTCCAGCGCCCCGGCGGTGGCCTCGGGCCACAACACCGCAGGCGCCACCAGCGCGGGCAGCACCGCCACCGCCGTATAGCGCAGCCCCCGCGTCAGCCACCAGGGCAGCAAGCGGTTGCCCAGAAAGCCCAGAAAGGAAAAGCGCATCAGAAAGGTGCCGATCCCCAGCACGATCACCACGATCCAGAAATCCCTGCGATCAATCATTCTGCCGCTCCCCCCGCTTGTCGTGCTGCCGCGCAGCTGCCAGCCCTCCACGGCAGCCCCCGCGATCATGCCCAGCGCCGCCCCAACCAGAAGCCCCGTGCCATAGGGCAGCCCGTGCAGCGCCAAGGTCACCGCGACCGACACCACCGCCGCCGCCCAATGCGCGCCGCGTGCGCAGCATCGGCGCGGTCATCGCCAGAAAGGCAATCGGCACCGCAAAATCCAGCGCATAGCCCTCGGGGATCGCGCGGCCCACCAAAGCCCCCGCGATGGTCGCGACCGTCCAGGTCGGCACGATCGGCGTCACCGCCCCAAAGAAATAGCTGACCTTTTCTGCCAGCGGTTGGTCGGGCCGCTTGTCGTAGTCCTGCATCGCCATGGCAAAGCTCTGATCGACCAGAAAATACGACAGCATCGCCCGGATCCGCAGCGAGGCGCGGCCCAGATGCGGCGCCAAGGCCACCGAATACATCATCATCCGCAGATTGACCGCCAGCGCCGTGACCAGAATGATCAGCACCGGCGCATGTTCCTTCAGCATCTGCAGCGCCGCAAACTGCGAGGCCCCGGCAAAGACCACGACCGAAAACAGAACGATTTCAATCAGGTTCAGCCCCGCCTCCGAGGCAGAGCAGCCCGAACAGCATCGCAAATGGCACGATGATGATGACAAAAGGCAGCCCATCGCGCACGCCGCGCCAAAATCCACTCAGAACCAAGATAGGCCTCACTGCTTTACGTCGGATGCGGAAGGGCTTACGCCTTATGACGGGCTGATTGAAGGGGGCATCGTGCGGATTTTCGGGGTCATCCTTGCGGGCGGAGGCGGGCGGCGCATGGGCGGCGTCGACAAGGCTGCGCTGATCTTGGGCGGCGACAGCCTGATCGCCCGCGCCATTGCGCGGCTGGAACCACAGGTCGAACGCCTTGCCATCTCGGCCAATGGCGATGCCGCCCGCTTTGACTTCGGCCTGCCGGTTCTGGCCGACGCGGCCCGCTCGGCCCCCTCGCAGGCATTCTCGCCGCCCTGCACTGGGCCGCCCCGCTGGGCGCGACCGCGGTTGTCTCGGTCGCCGTCGACACGCCGTTCTTTCCCGGCGATCTCACCCCTCGGCTCTGTCTCGCCGCCGAAGCCTCGCCCGAAGGCCTCGCCGTCGCCGCCTGCGCCAAAGACCACCCGACCTGCGCCCTCTGGCCGGTTACCCTGCGCCCCGCGCTCGAAGCTTTCCTCGCCTCGGGCGAAAACCCCCGCGTTCTGGGCTTTGCCGACAGCCACCACGCCGCCCGCGCCCGCTTCTCCGACGAGACTGCCTTTGCCAATATCAACACCGCCCGAAGACCTCGCCGCAGCCGAGGCCCGCCTGAAAGGCGCCGCATGAGGATCTATGGCATCATCGGCTGGAAGAACTCCGGCAAGACCAGCCTGATGGAGCGTCTGGTGGCCGAGATCACCGCGCGCGGCTTCTCACGTCTCGACCGTCAAGCACGTCCATCACGATGTCGACCTCGACCAGCCCGGCAAGGACAGCTTTCGCCACCGCAAGGCCGGGGCCTCCGAGGTCGTGCTCGCCTCCGCCCACCGCTTTGCGCTGATGCGCGAACATCGCGGCCCGGAACCGGAACTGCCCGAGATCCTGGCGCCGCATGGCCCCGGTCGATCTGATCCTCGTCGAAGGCTACAAACGCGACGCCCATGCCAAGATCGAGGTCTTCCGCGCCGAGACCGGCCAGACCCTGATCCAGCCCAACGACCGCCTCGTCCGCGCCGTCGCCTCCGACGCCGCCCTCAGCCTGCCCGTGCCGCTGCTCGACCTGAACAACACCGCGGCAAGTCGCCGATTTCATTCTGGCAGAGGTCGGCCTTGCGCTTTGACCGCGTCATCGTGGCGGATTGGTCCGCCGCCAGCACCCTCTCGCCCGCACGCCCCTCCGCCGATGCGATCTGGCTGGGCGAGGCCAGCGCAGCAGGCACGACGACCACCTACCACCGCAGCCGCCAAACCGCCGAAGCCGCCCTCAGCGCCGCCATCGCCTCGGCCAAAACCTCCGGCGACTTCCTGCTGATCGGCTTCGATTTCCCGATGGGCTATCCCGCAGGCTTTGCCGCAGCCCTCGACGGGCCAGGCCTGCGCCACCGCCGTCTGGGCCCATCTCGCGGCCCAGATCACCGACGACGCGCAAAACCGCAACAACCGCTTCGAGGTCGCGGCAAAGATCAACGCCCGCCTCGGCCCGCTGTTCTGGGGCCGCCCCGCGCATCTTGCACTCCCCGACCTGCCCACGACCAAACCGCCCGCCCACCACAGCATCGCCGAGCGCCGCCTTGTCGAAACCCGCGTGCCCCGCGCCCAACCGGTGTGGAAACTCTACACCACAGGTGCCGCAGGCTCCCAAGGCCTGATGGGTCAGGCCATGATCCACCGCCTTGCGCCCAGTGCAGCCGTCTGGCCCTTTCAGCCCCTCGCGCAAATAACCCTGGCCGAGGTCTACCCCTCGCTGCTTGCCCGCGCCGTCAAGGCAGACCCCGCTCAGATCAAGGACGAGGCCCAGGTCCGCCTGCTCGCCCGCGCCCTCTTCACCCTCTCGCAAACCGGCCAACTCACCGCTTTTCGACACGCCCGACATCGCCCGCGAAGAAGGCTGGATCCTTGGCGCAGGCCACAGTGCTACCCTTGAGGCCGCGCTATGATCCTGCAACACGGCATCCCGCCCCACCTGCGCGCCCAAGCCATCGCCCTTTACTGGCAGGCCTTCGGTGGCAAGCTCGGCACCGTCATGGGGCCGGAGCGCAAAGCCTTTCGCTTTCTCGACCGCGTGCTGCGCGAGGATCATGCCATCGTGGCGCTCAGTCCCTCCGGCGCGCTCCTCGGCATGGTCGGCTTCAAAACCCATCAGGGCAGCTTTGCGGGCGGCGAAATCGCCGACATCCGCGCCATCTATGGCATGATGGGCGCGGCCTGGCGCCTGCCGCTGCTGTGGATGCTGGAAAGTGACAGTGACAATAGCCGCTTCCTGCTCGACGGCATCTGCGTTGCCCGCGAGGCGCGCGGTCAGGGGATCGGCTCTGCCCTGCTCAACGCCATCGAGGACGAAGGCCGCAACCGGGGCTTTGCCGCGATCCGGCTTGACGTGATCGACAACAACTTCCGCGCCAAGGCGCTTTACGCGCGGCGCGGCTACAAGGCGGAAAAGACCTCGGATATCGGCATCCTGCGCTATGCCTTCGGCTTTCAGTCCTCGACCACCATGGTCAAAGACCTTTACAGCTCGCCCCGACCTCTAGTCGAAGGTCCCGGTCACCCGGCCAAACAGCATGAAGGCCCGCGCCGTGCGGGTATCGGCCAGATCGGACAGATCGGCATCGCTGGCAAGCGGCTCGAACTCGGCAAAGCAGCGGTCAAAGGTGCGCAGGAAATGGTGCGCCGCATCGCGAAACACCGGATCCTCGCGCATCCGCCCCGCAGTCAGCGCCAGCGACGAACGGTCGCGCACCCCGCCCAGACCGGCAATGCCGCGCCCGCGCTCGCCGCCCGCAAAGCGCCGCCACAACTCGGCCCGCGCCCGGTCGGGCTTGAGGTCATCCATGAAGATGCCCTCCTGGCTCAGCAGCGTCAGCACATCCTGCGAGGCGCGGATCAGCTTGGCGACATTGCGGTCCTCCAGCGCCAGACGCAGGGCGCGAAAGCCCTGCTTGTCGTCGGGGCTTTCGGGGAACTGGATGGCGCGGATGAAATCGCCGATCCCCAGCCGCTCGCGCAGCGCATCGGCGGGGGTGCCCAAGCGCCAGCGCCGGCTGTTCGGCATCGGGCTGCGGCGCGGCGGCGACCTGCACCTGCTTGCGATTGGCCGAAGCCACCGTCAGCCCGGAATCGCGCCTGCTCGAGAAAGCTCGCCAGCGCGGTTTCGGTCTGCTTGGCAATCTCATCCAGCTTGCGCTCGACCGAGGGGCGCAGGGCATTGCCCTGCTGGCTTTGCACATAGGCCGCGCGCATCGCCTCGACCGTGGCATGCAGCCGCGCCGCCTCGTCGCGCAGCACCCGCACCGCGCGCAGCGTCGTCACCGCCGCCCAGATCAGCGCCAGCGGCAGGAAAACCACCAGCAGCGTCAGCACCAGCCCCAGCGCGCCCGCATCCTGCGGGCCGGTAAAGACATAGGCGGCCACGGCAAAGACCCAGACAATCGCCAGTCCAGCCGCCACCATTTCAAAGGGCTGCATCGCCCCGGCCGCCCTTTGCAGGCGCAGGCTGGGCTTTGTGGTATGGGGCTCGGTCATCTGAGTGCCTTGCAGAGGTCAGCTGTAGCGGATGGTCAGGATCTCATAGCTGCGCTTGCCGCCCGGAGTGGCAACATCGACAGAATCACCCTCGTCCTTGCCGATCAGCGCGCGGGCCAGCGGCGAGCGGATGTTCAGCCGGTTCGCTTCGATATCCGCCTCGGTCTCGCCGACGATCTGATAGGTCTTTTCCTCTTCGGTGTCTTCATCGATCAAAGTCACCGTGGCGCCGAATTTGATCGTGCCCGACAGTTTCGAGACGTCAATCACCTCGGCCAGCGAAATCACCGCCTCCAGCTCCTTGATGCGGCCCTCGATAAAGCTCTGCTTCTCGCGCGCCGAGTGGTATTCGGCGTTTTCCGACAGATCGCCATGCTCGCGCGCTTCGGAAATCGCCCGGATGATGGCGGGGCGCTCCACCGATTTCAGCTGCTTCAATTCTGTCGTCCAGCTTGTCAAAGCCGGCGCGGGTCATCGGAATTTTTTCCATCGGTCTCTTCACAAGAAATAACAAGGTCACGGCCTTTCGGGGGCCATGACCTTTTCCACGTCGCCCTACCAGACCCGACCCCGGCTTCGAATGCAAGGGGGTATGGTGGCGCTCGGCGAAGGCGTGTTGGATGGGGGGCAGCTCACCAGTCGCTGTGCGACCTTTTCGCCGCTCAGTTTACGCAACAGAGGGCCGCGCCCGACCTCGGGATGGCGCGCCGAACCTCCGACGTAGGCACTTAATAGCTCAGAGACTTCCCCAGAATTTCACCTGGCACGCCCAGCCACCGCGCCCTCCCGTGGGGAGGGAGGGCGCGGCCCGGCGGCGCAAGCGCCTTGATTCCGGGCAAGAAGAGAACGTCAGCAAGGGCCCAAAGCCGCCAGCCCGCGTTTCGTCCTTTCCCTCCCCGAACAAATCCTGCGCAGCCCGCTATTTCCACCTCAGAATGTTGCGTCATGGTTGACGCTTGCCGCCACTTCAGGCAACAACGCAGGGCAATTTCGCGGCTGGGAGTGATCGAATGCCACAGGATATCGTGCGCGAGGAAATGGAATATGACGTTGTCATCGTGGGTGCAGGCCCCGCAGGTCTGTCCGCCGCGATCCGCCTGAAGCAGCTTGACGCCAATCTCTCGGTCGTCGTGCTGGAAAAAGGCTCCGAGGTCGGCGCGCATATCCTCTCGGGCGCGGTGCTCGACCCGATCGGCCTCAACAAGCTGATCCCCGACTGGCAGAGCAAAGGCGCGCCGATCTCCGTGCCGGTGAAAGAGGACAACTTCTACATCCTCGGCCCGGCAGGCCAGATGCGCATCCCGAACTTCCCGATGCCGCCCCTGATGAACAACCACGGCAACTACATCGTCTCGATGGCCAATGTCTGCCGCTGGATGGCCGAGCAAGCCGAAGAGCTTGGCGTCGAAATCTTCCCCGGCATGTCCTGCTCGGAACTGATCTATGGCGACAACGGTCAGGTGCGCGGCGTGGTCGCGGGTGAGTTCGGCAAGAACGCCGACGGCACCCCCGGCCCCTCCTACGAACCCGGCATGGTGCTGGCCGGCAAATACGTCTTCCTCTCCGAAGGCGTGCGCGGCTCGCTGGCCAAGGAAGTCATCGCCAAATACGACCTCTCCAAGGGCCACGAGCCGCAGAAATTCGGCCTCGGCATGAAGGAAATCTGGGAGATCGACCCCGCCAAGCACAAGCTCGGCACCGTCACCCACACGATGGGCTGGCCGCTGGGCAGCAACGCAGGCGGCGGCTCCTTCATCTATCACCTTGAAAACAATCAGGTCTATGTCGGCTTTGTGGTGCATCTGAACTACAAGAACCCGCACCTCTATCCCTACATGGAATTCCAGCGCTTCAAGCATCACCCGATGGTGGCCGAGCTTCTGAAGGGCGGCAAACGCGTGGCCTACGGCGCGCGGGCGATCTCCGAAGGCGGCTGGCAGTCGATCCCGAAGATGGTCGCCCCCGGTGTGGCGCTGCTCGGCTGCTCGGCGGGCCTGGTCAACGTGCCGCGCATCAAGGGCAACCACAACGCCATGCTCTCGGGCATCGAGGCCGCCGAAGCCGCCGTCGCGGCGATCCAGGCCGGCCGCGCTGGCGACGAACTGGCCGCCTATGAAACCGCCGTCCGCTGCGGCGCGATCGCCGCCGACCTGAAAAAGGTCCGCAACGTCAAACCGCTCTGGTCGAAATACGGCCTGATCGCCTCGCTGACCCTTGGCGGCGCGGATATGTGGGCCAATACCTTTGGCCTGACCATCCTCGGCACCCTGAAGCACGGCAAGAACGACGCCGAAGCCACCGGCCTTGCCAAGGATTACGCGCCCGATCGACTACCCCAAACCCGATGGCGTGCTGTCTTTCGACCGGCTGACCAACGTCGCCTTCTCGGTCACCAACCACGACGAAAACCAGCCCGCCCACCTGAAGCTGAAGGACGCCTCGATCCCGATCGCGGTCAACCTGCCGATGTACGACGAACCGGCGCAGCGCTACTGCCCGGCAGGGGTCTACGAGGTCATCGCCGAAGAGGGCAAAGCGCCGCGCTTCCAGATCAACTTCCAGAACTGCGTCCACTGCAAGACCTGCGATATCAAGGATCCCTCGCAGAACATCGTCTGGACCACGCCGATGGGCGGCGGCGGCCCGAACTACCCGAACATGTGAACTGACTTTGCGCCCCTGATGGGCGTATAAATGCGGGCCGCAGGGGCAAACCTCGCGGCCCGCATTGCTTTAGCCCCCCTGCGGCACTAGGTTTGTTTGAATGACTTACAGGAGCCGTCCCGGATGATTTTCCGCCCCCAAGCCCGCAAATTTCTCTTGCTCGCCACGGCCCTCTGCGTCTGCACTCCTGTTGCCCTGCGCGCCGAAAGCACCTCTGGCGCCTATCTTGCCGCCATGGTGGCCAATTCCGAAAGCGACTACGTCGCCGCCGCCGAATGGTCGGCCCGCGCATTGGTGAATGATCCGAAAAACCCCGGCCTGCTCAACGCCCTCGTGCTGGCCAATTTTGGCACCGGCGATCTGGAAGCGGCGGCGAAATATGCCGCTGACCTGACCGCAGCCGGCGAGACTAGCCAGTCCGCCACCCTCGCCCTGCTGGCGCAGGCCGCCAAGACCGCCGATTACGAAGCCATCCTGAAGCTGTCTTCCTCCGGCTCCTCGGCGGGCGTCGTGCTCGATACCCTGGTCAAGGCCTGGGCGAAACTCGGCCTTGGCCGCATGACCGACGCCACCGCCGATTTCGACAAACTCGCCACAACCAAGGGGTTGGAGGCGTTCGGCCTCTACCACAAGGCCCTCGCCCTCGCTTCGGCGGGGGATTTTGAGGGCGCAGACGCGATCCTCTCCGGCAAGGCTGCAGGCTCCATCGCCGTCAACCGTCGCGGTGCCATCGCCCAGATCGAGATCCTCAGCCAGTTGGAACGCAACAAGGACGCCATAGCCTTCATCGACCGCAGCTTCGTCCCCGGCCGCGATCTGGAAATCGACGCCCTGCGCGCAAGGCTCGAGGCTGGCGAACCGCTGCCCTTCACCATCACCCGCAACGCCACCGAGGGCATTGCCGAGGTCTTCTTCACCCTGGCGACAGCGGTGAACGGCGAGGCCGACCCCGCCTATACCATGCAATACAGCCGCGCCACTTCCTACCTGCGCCCCGACAATACCGAAGCCATCCTGCTGACGGCCAACCTATTGGAGCAGCAGAATCAACACGATCTGGCCACCGCCGCCTATGCCCAGATCACGCCGGAAGACCCAGCCTTTTACATAGCCGAGATCGGTCGCGCCGAGGCGACCCGCACCGCTGGTCGCCCCGATGCCGCGCTGGAAATCCTGCAAGGCCTGGCGCGCAGCCACCCCGAGCAACTTGCCGTGCAGATCGCACTTGGTGACGGATTGCGCCGCGCCGAGAAATTTGCCGAGGCGAAAGCCGCCTATGATGTCGCCATCGCCATGCTGCCCACCCCGCCCGAGCCGGGCAACTGGCCGCTTTTCTACAGCCGTGGCGTCAGTCTGCGAGCGCATGGGCGATTATGCCGCCGCCGAAGCCGATCTGCGCGCGGCGCTCAAGCTGAACCCGACCGAGCCGCAGGTGCTGAACTACCTTGGCTACAGTCTGGTTGACCGGGGCGAAAAGCTCGACGAAGCCCTCGACATGATCAAACGCGCCGTCGCCGCCCGCCCCGACAGCGGCGCCATCCTCGACAGCCTCGCCTGGGCCTATTTCCGGCTTGGCCGCTATGCCGAGGCGCTGAAACCAATGGAGCAGGCCTCGCTGCTGGAGCCGGTCGATCCTGTCGTCACCGACCACCTTGGCGATGTCTACTGGTCGGTCGGCCGCACCCGCGAGGCGCAATTCCAATGGCGTCGGGCGCTGTCTTACAAACCGCTGGAGACTGATGCGATCCGCATCCGCAAAAAGCTCGATCAGGGCCTCGACGCCGTGCGCGCGGCCGAAGGGGCCAAGCCGATCAAGCCCCTCGACACCGCGACGGGCAACTGAAGGCCGATGATCACCGAAGCGGCCTGCGCCAAGATCAATCTGGCGCTGCATGTCACCGGACAACGGTCCGACGGCTATCACCTACTCGATAGCCTCGTGGTCTTTGCAGGTCTGGGCGATGTGGTGACGGTCGCGAAATCCTTTGAGGCCAGCCTCACCATCACCGGCCCGCAAGCAGCCTCCCTGCCCGTCACGCCCGACAACCTCGTGCTGCGCGCCGCCCGCGCCATGGCGGCTAGCGCCGCGATCACGCTGGAAAAACACCTGCCGCTGGCCTCGGGAATAGGCGGCGGCTCTGCCGATGCCGCAGCCACCTTGCGCGCGCTGGCCCGCCTCACCGGCCGCCCGCTGCCCGATCTTGCCGCCCTGATGCAGATCGGCGCGGATGTGCCCGCCTGCATGGACACGCAGCCGAAACGCATGCAGGGCCTTGGCGAAATCCTCAGCCCGCTGCCGCCGCTGCCACCCGCCCATATCCTGCTGGTCAATCCCGGCATCGCCGTGCCAACGCCCGCCGTCTTCAAGGATCTGACCCGGAAAACCAACCCAGCCCTGCCAGATATGCCAAAGTTCCGCGACCTGCGCGCGCTTGGGCTCTGGCTGGCACAGCAACGCAACGATCTTGAGGCCCCTGCCATCGCCATGGCCCCGGTCATAGCCGAAGTCAAAACCGCCATAGCGGCGCAAATCGGCTGCCATTTCGCCCGCATGTCAGGCTCGGGCGCCACCTGCTTCGGCCTCTTCGCCACTGCTGCCGAGGCCGAGACCGCCCGCGCGACCATCGCCGCACTTCACCCCGATTGGTGGGCGACCAGCGCGCCGATGCTCAGCTGATCCGCGCCACCACATAGGCGGCCAGATCCGACAGCATCCCGCGCAAAGGATGCTCCGGCAATCCCTCCAGCGCCGCCTGCGCCCGCGCCGCCCAGGCCAGGGCGTCGAGCCGCGCCGCTTCCATGCTGCCATGCCGCGCCATGATCGCCATCGCGCGCTCCAGATCGCCGTCGCCCTGATTGCCCTTCTCGATCACCCGCACCCAAAAGGCGCGCTCTTCCGCATCGGCCTTTGCCACCGCCTTGATCACCGGCAGGGTCAGCTTGCGCTCGCGGAAATCATCGCCGGTGTTCTTGCCAATCGCCGCCGCCGAGCCACCGTAATCCAACAGATCATCGACGATCTGAAAAGCGATCCCCAAAGCATCGCCATAAGTCAAACAGCGCCCTGACCTGCGCAGGCGTGCCACCGGCAATCTCGGCCCCGGCCTCGGTCGCCGCCGAAAACAGCGCCGCCGTCTTGCCGCGCACCACCTGCAGATAGATCTCTTCCGTGGTGGCCAGATCCTGCGCTGCCGTCAGCTGCAAAACCTCGCCCTCGGCAATCGTCGCAGAGGCATTGGCCAGAATGTCCAACACCCGCAGATTGCCAGGCTCCACCATCAGCTGGAACGCCCGCGCGAACAGATAATCGCCCACCAGCACGCGCGACTTATTGTCCCACAGCAAATTCGCCGTAGGCCGCCCGCGCCGCCGCGCCGACTTTCGTCAACCACATCGTCATGCAGCAGGGTCGCGGTGTGGATAAACTCCACCGTCGCCGCCAGATGCACATGATAGGGCCCGCCGTAGCCACAGCATCCGCGCCGCAGCCAGCACCAGCATCGGCCGCAACCGCTTGCCGCCCGCCTCGACCAGATGCGCGGTCACCTCGGGAATGCGCGGCGCATGCTTGCTGGCCATGCGCTCGCGGATCATCACATTGACCGCCTCCATATCGCCAGCCAAAGCCACTGCCAGTCGATCATGCGGTTTTTGTGCGTCGTCCAAGCTCATTCCCAACCCATTGCTCTCAAGTCCCTCGACACCGACCCCACGGCGCGCGTAAACCATTTGCATGAAGCTTCTTCTCAGCACAACCGACCCCACCGTGATCGCCTTTGCCCAAGCGTTGCTTGCTGGGGAAGATATAGACAGCTTTGTCATGGACGTCCACATGAGCGCGCTCGAAGGCGGCATCGGATTGTTCCCGCGCCGCCTGATGGTGGCACGAGCGCGACCTGTTTCTTGCGCGCGCCGCCTTGAAAGATAACGATATTCCTACCGAGATGTGATGGACGATCTGACGCATGATGCCTTTCTCTGCGGCAAGCTGCACCTCTGGCAGCCGCGCAGGGGCTATCGTGCCGCGACCGACCCGGTTCTGCTTGCCGCCGCCTGCCCCGCCACACCCGGTCAGTCCGTGCTTGATCTCGGCTGCGGCGTCGGGGCCGCGGCACTTTGCCTTGCCGCCCGCGTGCCAGATCTCGCGCTTTCGGGGCTGGAACTGCAACCCGCCTACGCCGCCCTCGCGCGGCGCAACGGCGCCGAAAACGGCATCGCCTTTGAGGTGCAGGAGGGCAATCTGACCGAGATGCCCCGCGCCCTGCGCCGCGACTTCGATCATGTCATTGCCAACCCGCCCTACTACCCGGCAGGCGGCACCCCCAGCCCCGACCTGGGCCGCGCCACCGCGCTGCAGATCGCCGAAACCCCGCTTTCCGCCTGGGTCGAGGCCGCCACCCGCCGGCTTGCCCCGCTCGGTTGGCTGACCCTGATCTGTGGCGCCGACGGCCTGCCCGAAGTGCTCGCCGCCATGGGCAGCAAAATGGGCTCGGCCGCCGTGCTGCCGCTGACCCCGCGCGAAGGCCGCCCTGCCCTGCGCATCCTCTTGCGCGCCCGCAAAACCGGCCGCGGTGCCTTCCGTCTGCTCGCCCCCTTCGTCATCCACCACGGCCCGGCCCACGACGGCGACCGCGAAAGCTACACCCCCCGCGCGGGCGAGATTCTGCGCAAGGGTGCCAGCCTCTCGGATGAATTCCGCTAGTTTTAGAAAAAGCCCTGCAGAGCTCTGTGAAGAATTGATGACAGGGCGCGGTTTTTGTGGTGCACTCAACCAGTCGGATATATCCCAAGGAGGACTTGAATGACCGTCGCTTCCCATATCGCCGAACTCAAGAAAAAGCATGAAAGCCTGTCAGACATGGTTGAGCGCGCCCAGCGTTCGCCTGCGGTCGATGGCCTGCAAATTGCTGAACTTAAAAAGCAAAAGATGAAATTGAAGGAAGAGATTGGTCGCCTCAGCGCCCATTGAACTGCTTGGCCCTGGCCGCCTTTGAGCTTGCCCAGGCGGCCAGCGAAGCCCCCGTGGTGATCAGCACTGCCGCGCCCCCGATCGCAAGAGAAGGTTGAGCGATTCCAGCGGCCACCAGGGCCAGCGTCGAAAGCAAAGGCGCAGCATAAGAGGCGACACCCAAAAGCTGGATGTCGCCTCTTTTCATACCGATGTCCCAGGTAAAAAATGCAAGCCCGACAGGGCCTAAGCCCAGCGCCAGCACAGAGGCCCAGCCATAGCTGCTGGCAGGCCAGACGGTGGTTTCAAAGCCCAGATGCACCGCCAGCGACAGCGCCGCCGTGACCAGACAAAACACCGTCACTGATTCGGTCGGAACCGCACCCAAGCGCCGCGAGGCCACCGAATAGCCCGACCAGGTCAGCGCACAGAGAAACGCCAAAGCCCAGCCCAAGCTCGAGCCCTCCGCTCCAGCCCCGCGCGACAACACGATCAGCGCCGCCCCGGCAAAGGCCAGAAGCGCGCCGAGGATATGCCAAAGCCCAAGCCGCTCGCCCGGCAAGAGGCCCGACAGAAGCACGATGAACAGCGGCCAGAGATAGGCAATCAGCCCGGTCTCTGCCGTGGGTGACAGGCGAAAGGCACTGAAATACAGCGCGTGATAGCCGAAAAGCGCCAGAGAGCCAAAGACATAGACCCTCCAGGACACCGCGCGCAGCACGCCAAACCCGCGCCGCGCTGTCCAGATCAAGCCAATCACGCCGCCGATGCCAAAGCACAAGGCGTTGAGCAAAAACGGCGGCACTGGCGTCGAGCCGATGGTGAAAAGTGCCAGCAGCGCCCACATCAGAATGGCAGTGAACCCGATCAGCGTGGCTTTGCTGCGCAACATGGCGGTCTCCGCAAAAGAAAAAGGCCCGCACTTATGCGAGCCTTTCGGAGGATGGGCAAGATTGCCCATCCTACCCATCACACCACAAATTGCCCGCCATTGGCCGAAATCGTCGATCCGGTGATAAACCCGGCATCATCCGAGGCGAGGAAGGTCACGATCCGCGCGATCTCTTCCGGCTCGCCGAGACGCCCGACCGGGATCAAGGGAATGATCCGCTCGTTCAGCACCTTCTCGTCAATCGCCTTCACCATATCCGTGCCGATATACCCCGGGCAAATCGCATTGACGGTAATCCCCGCCCGCGCGCCCTCGGCCGCCAGCGCCTTGGTGAAGCCCAGATCGCCCGACTTGGCCGCCGAGTAATTCACCTGCCCCGCCTGACCCTTTTGCCCGTTGATCGACGAGATATTGATCACCCGGCCAAACTTGCGGTCGCGCATCCCCGACCACAGCGGATGGGTCATGTTGAACAGGCCCGAGAGGTTGGTGTCGATCACCTCTTTCCAGGCCTGCGGCGTCATCTTGTGGAACATGCCGTCGCGGGTGATGCCAGCATTGTTGACCAGCACCGCCACCGGGCCCAGATCGGCCTCGACCCGGGCGATGCCCTCTTTGCAGGCGTCATAATCGGCGACCGACCACTTGTAGGTGGCAATCCCGGTCGCTTTGGTAAAAGCCGCCGCCGCCTCGTCATTGCCGGCGTAATTCGCCGCAACCGTATAGCCCGCCGCTTTCAAGGCCTGCGAAATCGCCGCACCAATCCCGCGCGACCCGCCGGTCACCAGAGCCACTTTAGACATGTCTTACTCCTCCCGTTTTTATCTTTGAAATCATGTTACTTAAACGAAATCAGGGGCGCAAGAATATTGCGCCCCTGAATTGCAAATTTCACAGATATTTCGCAAGCTTAGGCGCGTTCAAGGCACATCGCCACGCCCATGCCGCCGCCGATGCACAGCGTCGCCAGACCCTTGTTCGCGCCCGAGCGGTTCATCTCGAACAGCAGGGTGTTCAGAATGCGCGCGCCCGAGGCACCGATCGGGTGGCCGATCGCAATCGCGCCGCCGTTGACGTTGACCTTCGCCGGATCCCAGCCCATGTCCTTGTTGACCGCACAGGCCTGCGCCGCAAAGGCCTCGTTGGCCTCGACCAGATCCAGATCGGCGGCTTTCCAGCCCGCCTTGTCCAGCGCCTTGCGGCTGGCATAGATCGGCCCGACGCCCATGATCGCCGGATCAAGACCCGCCGTCGCGTAAGACGCGATCCGTGCCAGCGGCTTCAACCCGCGCTTGGCGGCCTCTTGCTCTGACATCAGCAGAACCCCCGCCGCGCCATCGTTCAGACCCGAAGCATTGGCCGCCGTAACCGAGCCGTCCTTGGTAAAGGCCGGGCGCAGTTTCTGCATCGATTCCAGCGTCGCGCCATGGCGGATATATTCGTCCTGATTGACCACCACATCGCCCTTGCGGGTCTTGATGGTGAAGGCGACGATCTCGTCAGCGAACTTGCCGGCCTTTTGCGCGGCCTCGGCCTTGTGCTGGCTGGCCAGCGCAAAAGCGTCCTGCATCTCGCGGCTGATCTGCCATTGATTGGCGACGTTTTCCGCAGTCTGGCCCATGTGATAGCCGTTGAAAGCGTCCCAAAGCCCGTCCTTGATCATCGAATCGATCAGGGCCATATCGCCCATCTTTTGCCCTGCCCGCAGATGTGCCACATGCGGCGACATCGACATGCTCTCTTGCCCGCCCGCCATCACGATGGATGCATCGCCAAGCTGCACATGCATCGCACCCAGCGCCACAGCGCGCAGGCCCGAGCCGCACACCTGATTGAGCGACCAGGCGGAAGCCTCTTTCGCCAGCCCTGCCCGGATATGCGCCTGGCGAGCCGGGTTCTGGCCCTGGCCTGCGGTCAGCACCTGGCCCAGAATTGTTTCCGACACTTCTGCCTTGTCGATGCCAGCGCGGGCCACAACCTCTTCGATCACCGCAGCGCCAAGCTCATGCGCCGGGGTCGCGGCAAAGGCCCCGTTAAAGCTGCCGACAGCGGTGCGTGCTGCCGAAACGATTACCACATTGGTCATGTTATGCGCCTCTCCCAGAAAATCCTGCCCGAGGCAAAGCCCCGTCCCGATGAACCATGCCCTAGGACGCAAGCAAATGAAAAGCAAGTTTTCTGCACGGTCGTAGTGACGCAGGCACAGCCCATTTTACCCAGGCTCAGGCCATTTTGCGCGGCCCCTCCTGCTCGAAACGCGGTTTCAGGCTGGGGGCACCAAACAGATAGCCCTGCATGCAATCCACCCCCATCTGCTGCAAAATCGCCGCCTCCGCCGGGGTCTCGATCGCATTGGCAACCGTGAACATCTCAAAGCTGCGGCCAATCGCCAAAAGTGCCTTGGCCACCGCGCGATTGCCGGGATCACGGTCGAGCCCGCGCAGGTAGCGACCATCCAACTTCACGATATCAAAGTAAAATTCCTTGAAATGGCGCACGGCAAACTGCCCGGAGCCAAAGTCATCCAGCGCAAAGGCCACCCCCGCCATCTGCACCTCTTCCATAAAGGCCGCAACGATTTCGGGCATCAGCATGGCCGAGCTTTCACTGATCTCCAGGATCAAGCGTTCGCCAATCGTCGGGGCGGCTGCAAGTCCGCGGCGCAGCAGGTCGATGAAGGGCGAATACCCGATTGAACGCGCCGACATATTGACCGAAAGTCTTAGGTCTTCGCGCTTGGCCAGCGCCATCAAGCCCAGCTCCAGCGCCGCACAATCGATCTTGCGGCCCAATTCCGTGCTTTCGACCGTGGCCATGAAGTCCTTGGCGGGAATCACCCGCCCCGAAGGTTCCAGCACCCGCATAAGCCCCTCGTAAAAGGCAATGCGCGCCGGGTCTTTCGCCAGAACCACCGGCTGAAAGGCCAGTCGCAACCGCTTGGAGTCAATCGCCGCCCGCACCAGATCCAGCGTCGCCCCCTCGGCCACCGAGATCGCGACGCCCAAGGGACTGCGCTCGCCCGCAACCGCATCGAGCGGCGGTTTCTTCCGAATCAGCTTCATCTCTTGCCCCCTCTGCCGCAAGACGCAGCGCGCCCCACAGGTGATGGACAGATTTGCGCCACAAGGGTAAAAGCTGCCTTAAGATTTTGGATTTGAACTCAATTCTAACGATTAAGGCCCAAGATGACCGAGGCTTCCCGCTGCCCCTGGTGCGGCACCGATCCGCTCTACGTCGCCTACCACGACACGGAATGGGGCCGCCCCTGCCGCGATCCCCGCGCGCTTTTCGAATGTCTGATCCTCGAAGGCTTTCAGGCCGGGTTGAACTGGTACACCATCCTGAAAAAGCGGGAAACCTTCCGCATGGCCTTCGCCAATTTCGACCCCGAGGTCATTGCCAGTTGGGGCGAGCCGGAAATCCTCCGCCTGCTTGCCGACCCCGGCATCATCCGGCATCGCGGCAAGATCGAGGCGACCATCGCCGGCGCCCGCGCCTACCAACGCATCGAGGCGGGCGAGGGCTTCGCCGCCTTCCTCTGGCGTCTCTCAGGCCCGGCCATCGACAACCGCGTCACCGCCATGGGCCAGGTCCCCGCCCAAACCCCGGCCTCGCTTGCCATGTCCAAGGCGCTGAAAGCCGAGGGTTTCAAATTCGTCGGCCCCACCATCACCTATGCCTTCATGCAGGCCGTGGGCATGGTCAACGACCATCTTGTCACCTGCCCGGCGCACTAGCCAGACCCCGCGCCTTGCGCTAGCATCGCCGCAGGGTCAGCAGTTCACCCAGGCGTCACCGTCCAAGCTAAACCTGCCGCGCGCACTCGTTATCCCCGTGCCCGATCCTGCCAAGCCGGTGACCAGCAAGACCCTCGGGCAAACCCACGAGGATAAGATGACCCGCACCACCCTGCCGCTGCAGATCAGCGATGTTTCAAGCTTTGCCCGCAACCTTCAGCGCCAGCTCGAAGCCGAGGCCAAGCCCAGCCATCTGGCCCTTCTGAACATGCTCGCCCGTGCCGCCGGTTTTCAAAACCACCAGCACCTGCGCGCGCAGTCCAAGGCCGCCGCGCGTATCGCAGCCCCGGCCCCCCAAGCTGATATGAAGCGCGTCGAGGCCGCCCTGCGCTACTTTGACGCCGCAGGCCAGATGACCCATTGGCCCGCCAAGACCAGCCTGCAACACCTCTGCCTCTGGGCGCTCTGGGCGCATCTGCCGCGCGGCCAGAGCCTGACCGAGCGGGAAATTTCCACCCGCCTCAACGCGCGCCATCGCTTCACCGATGCCGCCATCCTGCGCCGCACTCTGGCGGAATTGCATCTGGTCAGCCGCAGTCAGGACGGGGCGGCCTACCGGCGCCGCGAGCAAGCCCCGCCGCCCGAGGCGCTTGCCCTGATCCGCGCTCTAGCCCTGCGTTGAGCCGCAGACCGCACAATCGGCGCGCTTTTTGACCTTGATCACCCGGGTCTCGGCATAAAGCGCGTCGTAAATCAGCAGCCGCCCGGCCAAACCCTCGCCCGCGCCGGTCAGCCGCTTGACCGCCTCCAGGGCCATCATCGACCCCATCACCCCCGGCAAAGGCGCCACCACCCCAGCCTCGGCACAGGTCGGCACCAACCCCGGCGCAGGCCGCTCGGGGAAGACGCAGGCATAACAGGGCGCCGCCTTGGCAGGTTCATAAAGCGAAATCTGCCCCTCCCACTGCGTCATCGCCGCCGAAATCAGCGGCTTGCTTGCTGCGACGCAGACCGCATTCACCAGATAGCGCGTATCGAAATTGTCCGAGCCATCCAGCACCAGATCATAGCCGCCAACCAACTCCGCCGCGATCTCTGCCGTCAAGCGCCGCGCATAGGGCCGCACCTCGATAAAGGGGTTCAGTGCCCGCATCGCCACTTCGGCCGATTGCACCTTGTCCATGCCAAGCCGTTGATCACTATGAATGATCTGGCGCTGCAAATTGCTCGCCTCGACCTGATCATCATCAATCACGCCAATGCAGCCCACCCCCGCCGCCGCAAGATACAATAGCGCAGGCGAGCCCAGCCCCCCCGCCCCCACAACCAGCACCCGCGCCTCTTTCAACGCCTTCTGCCCCGGCCCGCCGATCTCGCGCAGCAGGATATGGCGGGCATAGCGGCCGACCTCGGTCTCGGAAAACGCCCCCTGCGGCGCGGCCTCCACCACCCGAGCGCGCTTCAACCGCCCCAGCCCCCAGCGATAGCCCCAGACCAGCAGCGCCGCGCCCGCCAGAACCACCCAGACCCGCGCATCGCCGCCCGTGGCTGCGCGCAAGCCATTGCCCTCAGGCAAGACCAGATTGGCCAGAACCACCCCAAGCCACAGCGCCCCGATCATCGCCCAGCGCAAGCGCTGCGGCGTGGCCATCGCCCAGCCCAACAGCCACAGCGCCAGGGCAAGGCTAAAAACCAGCATCATCGCCGCGACACCCCGGTCGAGCCAAAACCACCCGCCCCCCGCGCGGTCTCGTCCAGCGCCTCGACCACCTCGAAACGCGCCTGCAACACCGGGGCAATCACCGCCTGGGCAATGCGGTCGCCATGGCGCACCACGAAATCCTCTGCGCCCAAGGTTGATCAAGGCCACCCCCAAGGGCCCGCGATAATCACAATCGATCGTGCCGGGCGTATTGGGCAGGGTAATGCCGGATTTCACCGCCAGACCCGACCTTGGCCGGATCTGCATCTCGAAGCCTTCAGCAATCGCCACCCGCAGCCCCGTCGGCACCACAACCCGCCGCATCGGCGCAATCACGATCCCCGCCGCGCGATCCTCGGGCCGCAGATTGGCACATAGATCCGCCCCCGCCGCCCCCGCCGTCTGATAGACAGGCAAGCCCAGCGCGCGATCCGCCCACTCCTCCCAAACCACTGCCACCTGCACTTGCACCATGGTCATCCTCTCTGTCCAAGTATCCCCGCCGGAGGCGCAGCCCAAAGCCAGGATCAGCCGTTCAAAGCCGCAGCGATCCGCAAAGCCAAAGCCCGCGCCACCGCATCCTTAGCCATGCGCGGCCAGACCTCCGCCCCGGCAGCCGAAATCAGCGTCACCGCATTCTCGGACCCGCCCATGATCCCGGTTTCAGGCGAAACATCATTGGCCACGATCCAGTCGCAGCCCTTGCGCTGCAGTTTCGCCGTGGCATGGGCCTCGACCTGATCGGTCTCGGCGGCAAAGCCCACCACCAGCTTCGGCCGCTGCGCGCCCTTGGACACCAGCGCCAGAATATCCGCATTCTCGGCGAATTCCAAAGCCGGCGCCCGCCCCGACCCGTCCTTCTTCATCTTCGAGCCGCTGGCATTGGCCACCCGCCAATCCGCCACCGCCGCCGCCATCACCGCAGCCTCGGCGGGCAAAGCCGCCTCCACCGCCGCCAGCATCTGCGCCGCCGTCTCGACCCGCACCACCTTGACCCCTTCGGGCGCGGGCACCGCCGCAGGCCCGGTGATGAAACTCACCTCCGCGCCCAGATCGCGCAAGGCCACCGCCAGCGCCGTGCCCTGCGCGCCTGACGAGCGGTTGGCGATATAGCGCACCGGATCAATCGGCTCATGCGTCGGACCCGAGGTGACGATGACATGCCGCCCGGCCAAAGGGCCATCCTGCAAAATCCCCTGAATCGCCGCGAAAATCGCCTCCGGCTCGGCCAGCCGCCCCGGCCCGTATTCACCACAAGCCATCTCGCCCTCGTCCGGCCCGACAAAGCGCACCCCATCGGCGCGCAAGGTCGCCAGATTGCGCTGGGTCGCGGCATGGCTCCACATCCGCACATTCATCGCAGGTGCGGCCAGCACGCCGGTGTCCGTCGCCAGCAGCAGGGTCGA
Source organism: uncultured Alphaproteobacteria bacterium (assembly GCA_963815275.1). Classification (GTDB taxonomy): domain Bacteria; phylum Pseudomonadota; class Alphaproteobacteria; order Rhodobacterales; family Rhodobacteraceae; genus Cypionkella. The sequence continues at coordinate 147,786 of CAWFGD010000009.1, read as the reverse complement.
GGCCAGATCATCCGCCCGCCCCTGCGCCATCTTGGCCAGAAGATCCGCCGTCGCAGGCGCCACCACGATCAGATCGGCGACGCGGCTCAGCTGGATATGCCCCATCTCGGCCTCATCGGTCAGATCGAAGAGATCGGTGTACACCTTCTCTCCCGCCAAAGCTGCCACACTCAAGGGCGTGACAAACTCCGCCCCCGCCCGCGTCAGCACCGGGGTCACCAGCGCCCCCGCCGATTTCAGCAGCCGGATCAGCAACAGCGCCTTATAGGCCGCAATGCCGCCGCCAATGATCAGAAGAATGCGCTTGCCCTGCATGCTGGCTCCTTTGCGGCTTTCGCCTAAGGTGTAGGCACTCAGGGGCGCAACTTCAACAGGCAGAGCATAGGGCTGGCGGCCGGGGCGCTGCCCCCCGTCCATCGGTTTCTAGAACCGATGGCGAAACCGATGAACGACCCCGGGATATTTTGACCAAGATGAAAGGGTCAGAGCAGCGCCAGGACTTCGGGGGCGCGGGTTTGCAGGGTCTTGCGCAATTTGGCATAGGCCGCGCTTTCCAACTGGCGGATGCGTTCTTTCGACAGGCCAAGCTCCTGACCGAGCGAATCAAGCGTGCGGGGGGCATCGCGCAGCTGGCGCTCGGTGACGATCAGGCGCTCGCGGGCGTTCAGCGCCGCCATCGCCTGCACCAAGCTCGTGCGCAGATGCGCGCGGTCGTGGCGGGCGGCGACCTGTTCGGCGGCCTGCGGTGCGTCGTCCTCCAGCGCGTCGATCCACTCACGCCCCTCGTCATCGCCAGATTGCACCGCGTTGAGCGAGGCGTCAGACCCGGCCAGCCGCCCCTCCATCATCGCCACTTCCGCCAGGGTGACGCCGATCTCCTGCGCCACCTTTTCGCGCAGCTGATGCTGATCCAAGGTCTCGCCGCGCTCCCGCGCTTCGCGTTCCAGCTTGGCCTGCACCCGCTTGAGGTTGAAAAACAACGACTTTTGCGCTGATGTCGAGCCAGTGCGCACCATCGACCAATTGCGCATGACATGGTCTTGAATGCTCGCCTTGATCCACCAGACCGCATAGGTGGAAAAGCGCACGCCACGATCCGGGTCGAATTTCTCGGCCGCCTTCATCAGGCCCAGCGAGGCCTCCTGGATCAGATCATTCATCGGCGCGCCATAGCGGCGGAACTTGACCGCCATCGAAATGGCCAGCCGCATATAGGCGGTGATCAAGCGGTGCAGCGCCGCCTCATCGCGCTGGTCGCGCCAGGCATAGGCCAGCGCCAGCTCGGTCTCGGCGTCAAGCAGCTCGGCGGCGCGCGCCTGCCGCGACAAAAGGGTATCGGTCTTGCCGTCGAATACCATTGCAGCCCCCTGACCTTGCGCTCTTTGCGTCCTATCCAGAGAATACGCGCGAAGCGGCGGTTTGGTTCACTTGCCAAGGGGTTTTTCTTTTCAGCCCGCCAAACCAACGCCGCCGCTTGGATCACCCCCTGTGATGCCGCCGCGCACAAATTTGAATTTTGCACTCTGCTTGCAATGGCTTAGCTTTGCCGCAGACCCCAGTACAAGGATATGCAATGCCCGCCTCCCCTCCGCCCTATGATCTGGTCATCGGCGACCGCGCCTATTCCAGCTGGTCGCTGCGCGGCTGGCTCTTGTTCGATGCCTTCGGCATTCCCTGCAACTTGCACCGCGCCCGGCTTTACACCGACGAATTGCCCAATCTGCTGCGCGATTTCTACCCCTCCCGCACCGCGCCGACGATGCGCACGCCCGAAGGCACCGTCGTGCCCGAAACCATCGCCATCGCCGAGGAACTCGCCAGCCGCCACCCCGAGGCCGGTCTCTGGCCCAAAGACCCCGCCGCCCGCGCCGTGGCCCGGGTGCTCGCCGCCGAGATGCACGCAGGCTTTACCGCGCTGCGCAGCGCCTGCCCGATGAACCTGCGCGTGTCTTATGCGCAGTATGCGCCCTCCCCCGAGGTCTTGGCCGATCTGGCACGGTTGGAAAAGATCTGGGCCTGGGCGCAGGCGCAGACCGGTTCCACCACCTGGCTTTGCGGCGACTATTCCGCCGCCGACGCCTTCTTTGCCCCGGTTGCAGGGCGCATCGCAGGCTACAACCTGCCGGTCGGTCCGGCGGCGCAGGCCTATGTCGCGGCCCACCTCGCGCATCCTTCCTTCCGGCAATGGCGCGCCATGGGTCTGGTCGATGGGCCAGATCAAGAGTTCTACCGCCGCGACTATCCGCAGCGGCCCTGGCCCGGCCCCGCGCCGCTGCCCGCCCGCGCGGTGGCGAGGGACCGAGGCCGAGAACACCGCCTGCCCCTATTCCGGCAAGCCCGTCACCCATGTGCTGGAGCTCGACGGTCGCCGCTTTGGCTTTTGCAACGCCTTCTGCCGCGACAAGACCGTGGCCGACCCCGCAGGCCTGGCCGAAATTCATCGCTCTTTACCAATCTTAAACCTTTCCCCCGCTAACCATTAACCAAGGTAAACGGGGGAACAGATGGTCGCGCGGGCCTATACGGTGGCGTTTGAAGGGGTCGAGGCGCGCATTGTCGAGGTGCAATGCGCCCTCGCTCCCGGAATGCCCTACTTCGGCCTGGTCGGCCTGCCCGACAAGGCGGTGTCAGAGGCAAAAGACCGCGTCCGCGCCGCAATGTCGGCACTCTCCATCGCGCTGCCGTCCAAGCGGATCACGGTGAACCTCTCGCCCGCCGATCTGCCCAAGGAGGGCTCGCACTTCGATCTGCCGATCGCGCTGGCGCTGCTGGCGGCGCTCGACATCATCCCCAAGGATGCGGTGGCGGGAACCGTGGCCCTGGGCGAGCTGTCGCTCGACGGCCGCCTGATCCCGGTGCTGGGCGCCCTGCCCGCCGCCATGGCCGCCGCCGAAGACGACCGCAGCCTGCTCTGCCCCAAGGCCTGCGGCCCCGAGGCGGCCTGGGTTGGCGCGACACAGGTGCTGGCGGCAAGCTCGCTGCAAGAGGTGGTGCGCCATTTCACCGGTCAGGCGATCATCACCCCCTCCGAGGCAGGCGAGGTCGCCCTCGAGCCCACCGGCCGCGACATGCGCGAGGTCAAGGGCCAGGAACGCGCCAAGCGCGCGCTGGAAATTGCCGCGGCGGGGCGGCATCACCTGCTGATGGTCGGCACCCCCGGCTCGGGCAAATCCATGCTGGCGGCGCGCCTGCCGGGGATCATGCCGCCGCTTTCGGCGGCCGAGGCGCTGGAAACCTCGATGATCCACTCGCTGGCGGGGCTGCTCGACCGAAGGCGGCATCTCGCGCAGCCGGCCCTTCCGCGAGCCGCATCACACCGCCTCGATGGCCGCCATCGTCGGGGGCGGCAAGGGCGCAAAACCGGGCGAGATCTGCCTTGGCCCATAACGGCGTGCTCTTCATGGACGAATTTCCCGAATTCCCCCGCGCCGTGCTGGAAACCCTGCGCCAGCCGATTGAAACCGGCGAGATCATGGTCGCCCGCGCCAATGCCCATATCCGCTATCCCTGCCGCTTCTTGCTGGTGGCGGCGGCCAATCCCTGCAAATGCGGCTACCTGTCAGACCCGGCACGGGCCTGCGCCAAGGTGCCGCTCTGTGGCGAGGATTACCTGGGCCGCATCTCCGGCCCGCTGATGGACCGCTTCGATCTGCGGGTGGATGTGCCGCCCGTCGGCTACACCGATCTCGACCTGCCCGCCAATGGCGATACCTCCGCCGATATCGCCGGTCGGGTCCGCGCGGCACGGGCGCGCCAGAGCGCGCGCTTTGCCGGACATCCGCGGGTGCGGGTCAATGCCGAGATGGAGGGCGATCTGTTGGAAGAGATGTGCCGCCCCCGATGCCGAGGGCCGCGACCTGCTGGTCAAGGTCGCCGAACGCTTCGGCCTGACCGCCCGCGGCTATCACCGCGTCCTGCGCGTCGCCCGCACGATGGCCGATCTGGACACATCAGATGCCGTGCGCATGCCGCATGTCGCCGAAGCGGTCAGCTTCCGCCTCGCGCTCAGCGCCAAGGGCTGAGCGGCCTCAGCCGCGCCGCTTGGCCTCGATCACCTGCCAGATCTTCTCGGCGGTATTGGTGCCGTCAAAACGCTCCAATTCCTGAATCCCGGTCGGCGAGGTCACATTGATCTCGGTCAGATAGTCGCCAATCACATCGATGCCGACAAAGACCTGACCATGCTCGCGCAAGACCGGGCCGATGCGGGCGCAAATCTCCAGATCGCGCGGCGTGAGGCCGACCTTCTCGGGCCGCCCGCCGGCATGCATGTTCGACCGCGTCTCCCCCACCAGCGGCACCCGGTTGATCGCCCCGACCGGCTCGCCGTCCACCAGAATGACCCGCTTGTCGCCCTTGGAGACATCCGGCAGGAATTTCTGCATGATCAAGGGCTCGCGGTTGATCCCCGAGAACACCTCATGCAAGGAAGCGAGGTTCTTGTCATTGCCGTCCAGCCGGAACACCCCGGCGCCGCCATTGCCGTAAAGCGGCTTCAGGATCACATCGCCATGCCGCGCCTTGAAGGCGCGCAACGTCGCCAGATCACGGGCAATCGCCGTCGGCGGCGTCAGATCGGGAAAGCGCAGAACCAGCAGCTTTTCCGGATAATTCCGCACCCAGAAGGGGTCATTCACCACCAAAGTCTTGGGATGGATCATGTCCAGCAGATGGGTCGAGGTGATATAGCCCATGTCAAAGGGGGGATCCTGGCGCAGCCAGACCACGTCAAACTCCGCCAGATCGACCTCGGCCTCTGCGCCATAGCTCACATGATTGCCCAGCTCGCGGCGCAGCGTGATCGGAAAGCCGCGCGCCACCACGCGCCCTTCGACATAGGCAAGCTTGTCGGGCGTGTAGAAAAACAGGCTATGCCCCCGCGCCTGCGCCTCGAGCGCGATACGGTAGGTGCTGTCGGCATTGATATTCACGGATCCGATCGGATCCATCTGCAAGGCTACTTTCAAGGACATGCCGCTCTCCGGATTGTTCTGCGCCTTGATGCCCCAGCCCAGAAGGGGATGCAATCACCCGGATGCCCTCAGGCGGCGTAAGCGTTTTCCAGCACCTCGATGCGCCCCATGCCATCGACCAGCGCCAGATCAAAGCGCACATCGGTCATCTGGCCCAAAGGTTCCCCCGCCAGAAACTCCTCAGCCGCCGCGTAGATCCGCGCCATCTGCCGCGCGGTCAGATGCTCTGCCGCTTGCGCATGGCTGCGGCTTTGCTTGACCTCGATGAAAATCACCTCCGCGCCATGGCGCGCAATCAGATCGATCTCGCCGCCCAGACCGCGCCAGCGCCGCGCACAGATCGCCCGACCGCTGCGATCATAAAACTGCGCAACCTGCTCTTCTGCCGCCTGCCCGGCACAATAAGCCCGCGCCCCGCGAAGGGCCCGCAGCGACCTCATGATCCTGCCCGCTTCAAGGCCATCTGATACACCTCGCGCCGCGGCAGACCGTAGGCCTGCGCCACCGCCGCCGCTGCATCCTTCATCGTCATATGGGTCATCGCCTGGTCCAAAGCCGCCTCCACCGTTGCCGCATCCGCCTGCAGCCTCCCCCGCCCGATCCACCAAAACGACGATCTCGCCCTTCACATCGCGCCCATCAAAAGCCTCGGCCAGTTCCGCCAAAGTCCCGCGTGAAATCTCTTCGAATCGCTTGGTCAGCTCGCGGCAGACCACGGCCTGTCTCTCACCGCCCAAGACTACCACCATATCCCCTAATGTTCCCCTAACGCGTTTGGGCGATTCATAAAATATCAGCGTCGCCTGGGTCTGCGCCAGATCGCGCAGGAAGGTCTCGCGCGCCGCCTTGGTGGTGGGCGGAAATCCGGCGAACAGGAAGCGGTCCGAAGGCAGCCCCGAAACCGTCAGCGCACAAAGCACCGCCGAGGCGCCCGGCGCCGCCAGAACCTGATGCCCCTCGGCAATCGCGCCACGACCCAGCTGAAACCCCGGGTCCGAGATCAGCGGCGTGCCCGCTTCCGAGGCATAGGCCACCGATTTGCCATCAGCGATGGCGCGCAGCAGGCGCGGCAGGGCAGTGTCGTTGTTATGCTCGTGATAGGCCACCAGCGGACGATCGCCCAAGGCCACACCATGGATTTCCATCAGATGGCGCAGGGTGCGGGTGTCCTCGGCCGCCAGCACATCGGCCGAGGCCAGAATATCCAGCGCGCGCAAGGTGATATCCCGCGCCGCCCCGATCGGGGTTGCGATGAAATACAGACCCGCACTCAGGCGCGTCCTGATCGGGGGGAATTTGCCCTCTGCCACCTGCCTGATGCTCCCTGACAATTTACTTCCCGCCCCAAAGCGCCTAATCTGCGACCAAGACCCAATGGTGAGGATCCGCATGTTGTCTGTTTTGAAGCGCGCCCGCAAGGCGCTGGCTGCGATTGGTGCGGGTGCTGCCGCTTTGGTGCTGGCGGCTTGTGTGCCCTCGGCGGGGCCCGTCGCGGGCGGCGGCGCGCCTTCGGGGCAGGTGCAAGTCGCCCTTCTGGTGCCTTCGGGCTCGGGGCAGGCCAGCGACGAGCTGCTCGCCCGCTCGCTGCAAAACGCCGCCCGTCTGGCGATTGCCGATCTCGGCGGCGCGCAGATCGATCTGCGGGTCTATAACACGGCAGGCCAACCCGCGCAGGCCGCCGCCATGGCAACCCAGGCGGTTGCCGAAGGCGCGCAAGTCATCCTCGGCCCGGTCTTTGCGCAAGAGGCCAATGCCGCAGGCCTTGCCGTCGCAGGCTCTGGCGTCAATGTGCTGGCCTTTTCCAACAACACCGACATCGCGGGCAACAACGTCTTCGTGCTCGGGCCGACCTTCCTCAACACCGCCGAACGGCTTGCCTCTTATGCCGTGCGTCAGGGCAAATCCCGCATCATGGTGGTCAATGACCGCAACACCGCGGGCGAGCTTGGCCGTGCCGCGATCGAGCGCGGCGTAGCGGCTGCAGGTGGCACCGTCGTCGCCAGCGCCTCTTACGAATTCTCGCAAAACGGCGTCAATGCCGCCGCCCCCGGCATCGCCTCCACCGCCCAATCTTCCGGCGCGCAGGCGATCTTTCTGACCGCCGATACCGCAGGGGCGCTGCCGCTGGTCAGCACGATGCTGGCCGACAATGGCCTGTCCTCGGCCTCCTCGCAGTTCATCGGCCTGACCCGTTGGGACATTCCGACCCAGACCCTCGGCCTGCCCGGCGTGCAAGGCGGCTGGTTCGCCCTGCCCGATCCTGCGCTTTATGCGCAGTTCCAGTCGCGCTACCAGTCCAGCTTTGGCGAGCCGCCGCACCCGATCTCGGGCCTCGCCTATGATGGGGTCGCCGCCATCGGCGCGCTGATGAAACGCGCCGGTCCCGGCCCGATCTCCAAGGCTTCGCTGACCCAGGGGGCGGGCTTTGTCGGCGTCAACGGCATCTTCCGGCTGCGCGACGACGGCACCAACGAACGCGGCCTTGCCGTGGCCCAGATCTCGGGCGGCCGCGCCATCGTCATCGACGCCGCCCCGCGCAGCTTTGGCGGCTTTGGCTCCTGACGACAGACCTCGATCCGAGTACAACGCATGACCAAGATTGCCACCACGCGTCAACGCGGCAAGCAGCTGTTGCTGCCTGCCGCCGAGATCGTTGACGGCGCGGCACTTCTGGCCCGCATCAAGGCCGAATTCACCCCCGGCATCGACCCGCGCGAGGCCCGCGCCATCGCCGTGCGCCACATGGCGGCCGCCAAGACCAGCTGCCAATGCGGCGCTGGAGCAGGCTTTTCTCGCCGCCCCGCTGACCGCAAGGCCGTTGATCCTTGCCCAGTCGCATCTGACCGATGTGCTGGTCACCACCGCCCTGATCATCGCCCGCGACCATCTGCACCCCGCCCCGAACCCGACCACGGCCGAGCGTCTGACCGTGCTGGCGGTGGGCGGCTTTGGCCGCAGCGAAATGGCACCGCACTCCGATGTCGATCTGCTGTTCCTCACGCCCTGGAAGATCACGCCCTGGGCCGAGAGCACCATCGAATCGATGCTCTACATGCTGTGGGATCTCAAGCTCAAGGTCGGCCACTCCAGCCGCACCGTTGCCGATTGCCTGCGGCTTGGCCGCGATGACATCACCATCCGCACCGCGCTTCTGGAACATCGCTTCGTCGCGGGCGATTACAGCCTTGCCGTCGAACTCGGCGACCGGCTGTGGAACGAGCTTTTCCGCAATTCCGGCCCGGAATTCATCGAGGCGAAACTGACCGAGCGCGCCGAACGCCACAAGCGTCAGGGCGGCCACCGCTATGTGCTGGAACCCAACGTCAAAGAGGCCAAGGGCGGTTTGCGCGATCTGCAGACGCTCTATTGGATCGGCAAATACCTGCACCGGGTCTCCTCCGCCTCGGGGCTGGTGGCGGCGGGCCTGTTCACCCAAGCCGAATACGAGACCTTTCGCGACGCCGAGGATTTTCTCTGGACCGCGCGCTGCCATCTGCACTACATCACCGCCCGCTCCTCCGATCAGCTGACCTTCGATCTGCAGGTCGAAGTGGCCGAGCGCATGGGCTACCGCGACGCGGGCGGCAGGCGCGCGGTCGAGTATTTCATGCAGGATTACTTCCGCCAGGCCACCGCCGTCGGCGATCTGACCCGGATCTTCCTCACCGAGCTCGAGGCGCGCCACGCCAAACCCGAGGCGCGGTTGCTGGGGCTCTTCAGCCGCAAACGGGTCAGGGCGGGCTTCAAGCTGGTGCAGGGCCGCATCGACGTGGTCGATCCCGAGAAATTCCTCGCCGATCCGGTCAATATATTGCGGGTCTTCGAAGAGATGCTGCGCAGCGGCTACCTGCTGCACCCCAATGTCATGCGCCTGCTTGCGGCCAACCTCAAACGCATCGACGATTCGGTGCGCGAAAACCCCGAGGCGCAAAAGCTCTTCCTTGATCTCTTGCTGCACCACGGCAACCCCGAACGCGCCCTGCGCCGGATGAACGAGCTCAACGTGCTGGGTGCGCTGATCCCCGAGTTCGAGAACATCGTCGCCATGATGCAGTTCAACGTCTACCATTCCTATACGGTGGACGAACACATCATCCAGACCATCTCGGTGCTGGCGCAGATCGAACGCGGCGAGCTGATCGAGGATCTGCCGCTGTCGTCGTCGATCCTGAAATCCGGGGTCAACCGCCGGGTGATCTATGTGGCGCTCCTGCTGCACGACATCGGCAAGGGCCGTCCCGAGGATCATTCCATCATTGGCGCGCAACTGGCGCGGCGGATCGCCCCGCGTCTGGGGCTGGACCAGGAGGAATGCGAAACCGTCGAATGGCTGGTGCGCTATCACCTCCTGATGTCCGACATGGCGCAGAAACGCGACATCGGCGACCCGCGCACGGTGCGCGACTTTGCCAAGGCGGTGAAGACCAAAAAGCGCCTTGATCTGCTGACCATCCTCACCGTCTGCGACATTCGCGGCGTCGGGCCGAACACCTGGAACAATTGGAAAGCCATGCTGTTGCGCAGGCTTTACGGGCTGACGGCGGATGCGCTGGAAGGTGGCCTGGAAAGCGTCAACCGCGAGAACCGTGAGGACGAGGCCAAAATCGCCCTGCGCGCCCGCCTGCCCGATTTCTCCTCGGTGGAATATCTGCACGAGGCCAATCGCCACTACGCGCCCTATTGGCAGGGCCTGTCGAGCGAGACGCAAGAGGTCTTCGCGCGGCTCTTGCAGGGCCTCGGCACCGACGAGATCCGTATCGACCTGCACCCCGAACCCGCCCGCGACGCCACCCGCGCCTGCTTTGCCCTCGCCGATCACCCCGGCATCTTTTCGCGCCTCGCGGGGGCTCTGGCGCTGGTCGGGGCCAATGTGGTCGATGCGCGGACCTATACTTCCAAGGACGGCTACGCCACGCCGGTGTTCTGGATTCAGGACGCCGAAGGCCACCCCTACGAGGCCTCGCGTCTGCCCCGCCTGCGCGGCATGATCGAAAAGACCCTGCTCGGCGAGGTGCTGCCGCGCGAGGCGCTGGTCGGCCGCGACAAGGTCAAGAAACGCGAGCGCGAGTTCCGCTTTCCCACCCATATCACCTTCGACAACGAAGGCTCGGATATCTACACGATCATCGAGGTCGACACCCGCGACCGCGCCGGGCTCTTGCACGACCTGACCCGCACTTTGGCGGCGAACCATATCTATATCGCCTCCGCAGTGATCGCGACCTATGGCGCGCAGGTGGTCGATGCCTTTTACGTCAAGGACGCCTTCGGGCTGAAACTGCGCACCAAGGCCAAGCAGGAGGTGCTGGAAAGACGCCTGCGTCAGGCGATCACCGATGGCGCCCAGCGCGCCGAGGCGTAAGGCGCCTGCGCCCAACCGGCGCCGGAACCGATCCCGCCTGCCCGCGTTTGCCCAGTACGGCGCGGGCCGCACCATGACCCAGATCAAGGTCACAGCGCCGGGCCGTGCTAGACTGACCCCACAGCCAGTAATGGAGGCCCCCATGGTCATGCTCCCCTTCGACAGCGCCGAAATTGAACAGCTCGTGCTGCGCTTCAATGCGGTCACCGCCAAAGAGGCTGTCGACATCGACGACCCCGGCGGCAATCCCACCGATGACGAGGTCGCGGAAACGCTGCAGGAAAGCGCGGGCGATCTTAGCCGCGATGAGATCACTCAAGAGATTGAAAGCATGAACGACGAGCAGAAAGACGCCCTCGTCAGCCTGTTCTGGATCGGTCGCGGCGATGCCGAGCCGGAGGAATGGGACGACACCATGGCCCTCGCCCGCCAACAGCACGAGGGGCTGGTCAGCCGCTATCTGCTCGGCCAGCCCGACGTGGGCGAGTTCCTCACCGAAGGCCTGGAGAAAATGCTGGAATTCGGCGTCGACTGAATCAGGGCGCCGAACCCTGGTAGGACGGGCAATATTGCCCATCTTACACAGCCCAGCCACTGCAAAAGCCGCGCCCTTTCCAGCAAGGACGCGGCTTTTTTATGCCAGTCTTCATCTAAAACACCGCAAGCCTCAGATATAGGCCTGCGCATCCTCGGCGGTTGGCAGACGTCCCTCGGGGGTCATGTGGTTCACCGCCTCTGGCAGGGCATTGGACAGGCGTGCTGCGACCTCCTCGCGGCTCAGGCCGGTCTTGGCGACCAGCTCCGCCATGGTCTCCTCGCCCAGGGTATCGGCCACATCGCTGGCCGACATCGGCAGATTGGCATCGCGCGACACCCAGCTTTGCGCCGCAGCGCCCTGACCCTTGCCCTGAAAGTGGTCGATAATCCCGCTCAAGCCGCCCGACAAGGCCGCGCCGCCCGAAGCGCCGGAAAAGAAGCTGCCGACCTCGGACAGGATATTCTGCACCGCCGAGCTGTTGCGCGTATCCAGCCCGGTCGCCGCCCCGGTTCGCCGCACTGCCCGATCCCACGCCCGAGTTGCGCAGCATCTCACTGATCTTGCTCCGGTTTTGATATCCTGCCACCGCCAGAAGGGCGAGCAGAGCCGTCATCGAAGGCATTCCCTTAGCCATCGTATCTCTCCTTGAAAACGACGCGTCGCCCAGCAGGCCACGCGCCAAAAGGTTTACGCCCAGATCTTCAGATACGACGATCTTCAGGCACGACAATTTTCAGCACCGACGATCATCAGGCACCGCGAATTTCAGTCGCGGCGACCTCGGCACGGCGATTTCCAAGCTCTGCGAACTTCAAGCCCGACGGGTGGCAAAACCCCAGACCGCCAGAACCACGATGGCCCCGACGATCGCGCCGATAAAGCCCGCGCCCTGCCCCGGCCCATACCAGCCCAGCGCCTGACCCAGATAGGTCGCGACAATGGCCCCGACGATGCCCAGAATCGTGGTCAGGACAAAGCCCGACGGCTCCTTGCTGCCCGGGTGCAGAAACTTCGCCACAATGCCGGCAACAAAGCCGATGATGATTGTCCAGATGATGCCCATAGCCCCAGATCTCCTGCAAAGGTGGTGTGCAGGCCTAACGCAAGGCTCACGAATTCCGTTCCCGAGCGGCAAAGATTTCACGATTCCCCCCGGCCCAAATCCACGATAAACCCCCGTTAAGAGCCGCAAGCCTTTGTAGGCACGCAAGCCATACCTGTGCCATACCCCAGCCATACGCAAACCAGACGGGACTTTTGATGAAACCGATCAGCCTGATCCGCTCTGTCCTCACCGTCGGTGGCTGGACGCTGCTCTCGCGCGGGGCGGGCTTTGCGCGCGATATGATGATGGCCGCCTACCTTGGCGCAGGCCCGGTGGCCGATGCCTTCAACGTTGCCTTCTCGCTGCCCAATATGTTCCGCCGCTTCTTCGCCGAGGGCGCCTTCAACATGGCCTTCGTGCCGATGTATGCCAAAAAGCTCGAGGCGGGTGAGGATGCCAACGGCTTCGCCCGCGACGCCTTCAACGGCATGGCGGCGATCCTGCTGGTCTTCTCGGTGATCGGCACCCTGGCGATGCCTTGGCTGGTCTGGGCGATGGCTTCGGGCTTTGCAGGCGACCAACGCTTTGATCTGGCTGTGCTTTATGGTCAGATCGGTTTTTGCTACATTCTGTTTATCTCACTGGTGGCGCTGCTGTCGGGGGTGCTGAACGCGCATGGCCACTTCACCGAAGCCGGCTTTGTGCCGGTGCTGATGAACCTGATCTTCATCGCCGCCATGGCGCTGGCGGCCTGGCAGGGCTGGAATATGGGCCTGACTCTGGCCTGGACCGTGCCGGTGACCGGGGTGGCGCAGCTTGCCTTCACCTGGGTTTCGGCGGCGAAACTTGGCTTTTCCTTCGCGCCGCGCTGGCCGAAAATGACCCCTGAACTCAAGCGCTTGGCCTTCATCGCAGCCCCTGCGCTGCTCTCGGGGGGCGTGGTGCAGATCAACATGCTGGTCGGCCGTCAGGTCGCCTCCTACACCGAGGGGGCTGTCTCCTGGCTGGTCTACGCCGACCGCCTCTACCAACTGCCCCTCGGCGTCGTTGGCATCGCCATCGGCACCGTGCTGCTGCCCGACCTCGCGCGGCGGTTGCGCGCCGGCGATGAGGCTGGCGGGCGCGAAAGCTTCAACCGGGGCACCGAGTTTGCCCTCGCCCTGACCGTGCCCGCCGCCGTGGCGCTGGTGGTCATCGCCCTGCCGCTGACCACGGTGCTTTACCAGCGCGGGGCCTTCGGGCCGGACGATGCCGCCAACACCGCCCTGGTGCTGGCGATCTATGGCGCGGGCCTGCCCGCCTTTGTGCTGCACAAGGTCTATCAACCGCTGTTTTACGCACGGGAAGACAGCCGCTCGCCCTTCCGCTATGCCATTGTTTCCATGCTGGTAAACCTTGTCATCGCTGTCGGCCTGATGCCCTATATCGGCTTTGCCGCCGCGGCCCTCGCCACCAGCATCGCGGCCTGGGCCATGGCCTTTCAGCTCTGGTTCGGCAGCCGCAAAATGGGCGATGCCGCGCGCTTTGACAGCCGCTTTCGCAGCCGTGCGCCCCGCGCGGTTGTGGCTGCGGTGGTCATGGGCGTGGCGCTCTACTTCGGTCAGGCCCTGCTCGGCGAGCTTCTGGCCAGCCACGGCTGGCGCTATCTTGGCCTTGGCCTGCTGATCGCGCTGGGTTGCCTTGTCTACTTCAGCTTTGGGGCCGCCATCGGCGCCTTCCGTCTTGGCGATTTCCGCCGCGCCCTGCGGCGTCAGCGCTGACGCAGCTTGGCGCGCATCCGGGCAAATCCGCCGGGGCTGACCAGAAAAGACACAAGGAAACCAAAGCCAAAGCCGCTCAGATCCGCCACCCAGCCCCAGTTGGCCTGGGCATCGCCCATCGCTGGAAAGACCAGGGGCAGCAGGGTGAAGGTGGCGCCAAAGATCATCTGGATCGCCAAAAGCCCGCCGATCAGCGTAAAGGCCCGCATCGGGTTCTGGCCCGACCCGGCCAAGCCGACCCAAAGCAGAAAGCTATAGGCGCCGATCAGCCCGTAAACCCCCGGAAAGGCCCCGACAAGTGGCTGACGCGGCACGAAATATCCGTAGACCAAGGCCCCGCCCGCCGCCGCACCAAAGAACACCAGCGCCAGCGCCCAGCCTTTGAAGATCTCACCGACATACTTGCCCAAGGCCATGGTCAGCACCACGCCGAACAGGGTCGAGATCGCAGCCCCATGCACAAAGCTATAGGTGAAGAACCGCCGCAGCAGCTCGAAATCAAAGGCGCCGTTCATCGCCTGTTGCCGCCAATAGTCGGGGAAAAACCCATAGCCCTCCATCGCGGCAATCCGCCAGCCCACCGCCTGCGGCCCACCAATTGCCCCCGCCTCCCCCAGACTGAAGCCGATCTCCAAAAGGATCATCGGCAAGACCAGCGCCCAGACCACGGGCGGCAGCGGATTGATCGGGGCAATATTGTGATCTTGCATGGCTTTCCTCATCTCAGGCGCAGATTGACGCCCCTTGCCCCCAGCGTTAAGCGAGAAGCGCAGATCTTTCCAGATGGAGAACAGACCATGTCCGAGCCGGTCCAAACGCCTCAGACTTTCCCGACCCGGATTTTTTCGGGCATCCAGCCCTCGGGCGGCTTGACCCTTGGCAATTACCTTGGCGCGCTGAAGCGCTTTGTGCACAAGCAGGACGAGGGCATCGAGACGATCTATTGCCTCGTCGACATGCATGCGATCACCGTCTGGCAAGACCCGGCAAAGCTGCGCCAACAGACCCGTGAGGCCGCGGCGGGCTTCATCGCGGCAGGGATAGATCCGGCGCGCTCGATCCTCTTCAACCAAAGCCAGGTGACGGCCCATGCCGAACTTGCGTGGATTTTCAACTGCGTCGCCCGCATGGGCTGGATGGGTCGCATGACCCAGTGGAAGGACAAGACCGCGGGCAAGAACGCCGAAGCCGCCTCGCTCGGGCTCTTTGCCTATCCGGCGCTGATGGCCGCCGACATCCTTGCCTATAAGGCGACGCATGTGCCGGTCGGCGAGGATCAGAAACAGCATATCGAGCTGACCCGCGACATCGCGATGAAGTTCAACAATGACTACGGCGTGAATTTCTTCCCGATCACCGAACCGGTGATCGAAGGCGCCGCGACCCGCGGTGATGTCCTTGCGCGATGGCACCAAGAAGATGTCGAAATCCGACCCTTCGGATCAGTCGCGCATCAACCTGACCGATGACGCCGACACCATCGCCAAGAAATTCCGCAAGGCCAAGACCGACAGCGAACCGCTGCCCTCCAGCCTCGACGGGCTCAAGGACCGCCCCGACGCGCGCAATCTGGTCAATGTCTATGCCGCCCTCGCCGATATGACCGCCGAGGCGGTGATTGCGGACTATGCAGGCGCGCAGTTTGGCACCTTCAAACCCGCGCTGGCCGATCTGGCGGTGGCAAAGCTCTCGCCGATCACCACGCGGATGAGCGAGTTGATGCAGGACCCCGGCGAGATCGACCGCATCCTTGGCGAGGGCGCGACCCGCGCCAATGCCATCGCCCGGCCGATTGTCGATGAGGTTTACGACATCGTCGGCATGATCCGCTCGCGTCAGATCTGAGCATGCGCAGGCTCGCCCGCCTGCTTTTGCTGCTGATTCTGGCCGCCTCGGCGGCCGGAACCACCCTGACGGCGGTGCGCATCGCCTCTGATCCGCTGATCGCGCCCTATACCGAGGCAACGCTCGATCAGATCAAGGCGCAGACCGAGGCATTCCTGATCCAGGCCGCCACGCCCGAAGCCTTGCGCGCGCCATATCGAGACCCGGCTGAACCGAGCGCCCGCGCAACTGGCTGGCGCTGGATGCGCTGATCGATCTGGCCGCTGAGCGCGCCATCGCCCTGCCCGCCGACCTGCTGGCCAGCGTGCAGATCGCCCGCGAGGATGACCACAACTACTACACCCAGGCCGTCGCCTGCGCCGCCTGCGCCTATGATCCGGCGGCATGCAGCCTCGCCCAGGTGATGATCTGCCAGGCCCCCATCGCCCTGACGCCGATCGGCGATGTCATGGGCGTTGTCGCGCGCAGGCGTTGCCTATGCCTCGGGCGGCGAGGTGGATCAGATCGACCTTGCCCTCTCGGTCGTGGGCCTTGGCG
This sequence comes from uncultured Alphaproteobacteria bacterium, assembly GCA_963815275.1. Lineage (GTDB taxonomy): Bacteria > Pseudomonadota > Alphaproteobacteria > Rhodobacterales > Rhodobacteraceae > Cypionkella. The sequence continues at coordinate 131,726 of CAWFGD010000009.1, read as the reverse complement.
CCACCGCCGCCGTGCTGGCCTCGGGCGGCACCTCCTACACGGTCAAGGCCGGGGCCAGCCTCGCCAAACTCGCCCGCCGCATGGGACGGCTGTCGCCAAAGCTGGTCGAAATGGCCCTGACCGCCGCCAGAACCGGCATCCGCTGGGCCGACCTGCCCGGCGTGCGCTCTGCCGAGGATCTGAGCCGCGTCATTCATCCAGAAGCCTTCAAACCGCTGACCGAGACCCTCACCGACCTGTCGCGCCTGACCGCCGCCACCGATGCCACCACGGCGCTGCACCTGCTGCCCTTGGTCGATGATGCCGCCGACGCCCGCCGCCTCGCCCGCTCCGCCGAAGCCCTCGGCCCGAAACTCGTCGGCCGCGCCGAGGTGCTGGGCAAGGCCCGCCTGTTCCGCGCCACGCTGCGCCTGTCGGAAACCGCCTGGGCGCTGGGGGCAGGTTTGGTGGGCGTGATCCTCTCCGCCGCCAGCCTGATCGCAGGCATGATCCAACATGCCTTGATCCACAGGCTGCGCAGATATCTCAAATCGAGCGCGTGATTACTCTGCCAGATGCCTCCGGCCAGCTGGAATGTCTGCATTCCAGCCTGGATATTTTGACCAAGCTGAAAGCCCCCCGCCTTGGGTCATCCTCTCTGCACAAATATCCCCGCCGGAGGCTTCGACAGATCGCCTCAGGGTGTCGTCAGCGCCTTGAGCACCGCCAGCGCATCCGGCGAATCCCATTCCGCATCGCCGATCAGCCGCGCGACCTCCTGACCCTCGGGGTTGACGATCACCGTCACCGGCAGGCCCACAACCGCCATCTGCCGCGCCAGCGTCATTTTCGGATCGCGCAGCACGGTGAGGTTCTTGACCCCGGCCTCGTCAAAGAACTTGGTGATCTGCTCTGGCGCATTGCGCCCCGTCGCCACCGGCACCACGGCAATCTCGGGCATCGCCACCTGCAGGCGGTCAAGCGCGGGCATCTCGTGGCGGCAGGGCGCGCACCAGGTCGCCCAGAAGTTCAGCACCAGCCATTTGCCCTTGTAGTCCGACAGCGCCTGTTCGGCGTCGGACATATCCAGAAGCACTGCCTCGGGCAGCGCCACCGGCTCTGCTGCCACCACCAGCTTTTTCATCTCGCCCGTCAGCAGACCGTCCAGGCTGCCGGCATTTGCACCCAAAGCAAAGCAAGTATACACAGCCGCCAACAGCAATTTCCGCATCATGTGAGAGGCCCTTCCATGACCAATTCGCCCAAACCCGCCGTTTCCGCCAACCAGATGTGGGGCGGGCGCTTTGCCTCGGGTCCCGATGCGATCATGACAGCGATCAATGCCTCGATCGGCTTTGACCAGCGCCTCTACGCCCAGGACATCGCAGGCTCCCGCGCCCATGCCGCCATGCTGGCCGCCACGGGTATCCTCACTCCTAGCGATGCCGAGGCCATCGGGGAAGGCCTGCTCACGGTCTTGTCAGAGATCGAGGCCGGAAACTTTACCTTCTCCACCGCGCTGGAAGACATCCACATGAACGTGGAAAGCCGGCTTGAAAGAGATCATCGGCGAACCGGCGGGCCGCTTGCACACGGCGCGCTCGCGCAATGATCAGGTGGCGGTGGATTTCCGGCTCTGGACCCGCGATCAATGCGATGCGGCGATTTCGGGGCTGACCGCGCTGATAAAGGCTTTTCTGGCGCAGGCCGAGGCCGGGGCCGATTGGGTGATGCCGGGCTTTACCCATCTGCAAACCGCGCAGCCGGTGACCTGGGGCCACCATATGCTGGCCTATGTCGAGATGCTGGCGCGTGACAAATCGCGCTTTGAAGATGCGCGCCGCCGGATGAACGAATGCCCTCTGGGCGCTGCTGCCCTCGCCGGCACCTCTTTTCCGATCGACCGCCACAAGACCGCTGCCGCTTTGGGCTTTGACCGTCCCACCGCCAACAGCCTCGATTCCGTCTCGGACCGCGATTTCGCGCTGGAGTTCCTGTCGGCCTCGTCGATCTGCGCCATGCACCTCAGCCGCTTTGCCGAAGAGCTGGTGATCTGGTCCTCGGCGCAGTTCCGCTTTGTGCGGCTGTCGGACAAATGGACCACCGGGTCCTCGATCATGCCGCAAAAGAAGAACCCCGATGCGGCAGAACTGCTGCGCGCCAAGCTGGGGCGGATTCTGGGCGCGACGGTGGCGCTGTTCACCGTGATGAAGGGGCTGGCGCTGACCTATTCCAAGGACATGCAGGAAGACAAGGAACAGGTCTTTGACGCCGCCGATACGCTGATGCTGGCGCTGGCGGCGATGACCGGCATGGTCTCGGACATGAAGGCCAACCGCGAGGTGCTGGAAACCTCGGCGGCCAGCGGCTTTTCCACCGCCACCGATCTGGCCGACTGGCTGGTGCGCGCGCTGAACCTGCCCTTCCGCGAGGCCCATCACGTCACCGGCACGCTGGTGGCACTGGCCGAGAAGAAGGGCTGCGATCTGCCGGACCTTTCAATCACCGAAATGAAATCCGTGCATGACGGCATCACGCAGGAGGTCTATTCCGTGCTGGGCGTTGAAAACTCGGTGCGCAGCCGGATGTCCTATGGCGGAACCTCGCCCACGCGGGTGCGCGAGCAAGTTGCCCGCTGGCAAGCGCTTCTGGCCTAAGGCACTCTGGCGCAACCCAAAACGAGCCTGCCGATGATCCGTCTTTGCCTCGCCCTTTGCCTGCTGACTGCCTGCGTTGATCCACGGGTCGGGGCTGGGGTGTCGTTGGGCGGCAACGGGATCTCGCTGCGCCCTTCTCTCTCTGGCGGCCTCCCTGGTGGCGGCCGCCTGACCTATCACCCCTGAGGATTGCCATGAAGTTTGCCTCGCCCTGATCGCCCTTCTGCTGCTTGCCGCCTGCGGTGCCGATGGCCAACCGATGAAGCCCGGCGTCGCTGTTTCCGGCGAGGCCCGGCGTCGGCGTGGTCAAGTCAGCAACCCTAAGCCGCGAATTGCGCAGGCGGCGGCATCTGCTATACCCCGCCTGACCGCAATATTCAAAGGCCCGGGCATGGATCATTTCCTTTACCAAAACGGCGCGCTCCATGCCGAAGACGTGGCTCTGGCCGAGATTGCCGCCAGCGTCGGCACGCCGTTCTATTGCTATTCCGCCGCCACGCTGACACGGCACTACAGCCTGTTCACCGAGGCGCTGAGCCCGCTGCCGCATCTGGTCTGCTTTGCGATCAAATCGCTGTCGAATGTCGCCGTGCTGAAACTGCTGGGCGATCTGGGCGCGGGCATGGATGTGGTCTCGGGCGGCGAATACCGGCGCGCCCTGGCCGCAGGTGTGCCGGGCGAGCGCATCGTGTTTTCCGGCGTCGGCAAGACCCGCGAAGAGATGCACCTGGCGCTGAGCCACGGCATCCGCCAGTTCAACGTCGAATCCGAACCCGAAATGCGGGTGCTGTCCGAGGTGGCCTTGAGCCTTGGCAAGGTCGCGCCGATCACCATTCGGGTCAATCCCGATGTCGATGCCAAGACCCATGAGAAGATCGCCACCGGCAAGAAGGAAAACAAATTCGGCATCCCGATCAGCCGCGCCGTCGAGGTCTATGCCGAGGCCGCCGCTTTGCCCGGTCTGAAGATCGTCGGCATCGACGTGCATATCGGCAGCCAGTTGACCGAGCTTGAACCCTTTGAGCAGGCTTACAAAAAGGTCGCCGAGCTGACCGAGACCCTGCGCGCCGAGGGCCATAGCATCAGCCGTCTTGACCTCGGCGGTGGCTTGGGCATTCCCTATGAACGCTCCAACTCCGCGCCGCCTTTGCCGCTGGAATATGGCGCGCTGATCAAGCGCACGCTCGGCCATCTGGGCTGCGAGATCGAGATCGAGCCGGGGCGGCTGATCTCGGGCAATTCCGGGGTGCTGGTTTCCAAGGTGATCTATGTGAAACACGGCGAGGACCGCGATTTCCTGATCCTTGATGCCGCGATGAACGACCTGGTGCGGCCCTCGATGTATGGCGCGCATCATGACATCCTGCCGGTGGTGGAACCCGCACCCGCCAGCGAAGCGCAGGCCTATGACGTGGTCGGCCCGGTCTGCGAGACCGGCGACACCTTTGCCAAGGCCCGCGCGCTGCCTGCCTTGCAGGCCGATGACCTTGTCGCCTTCCGCTCGGCGGGGGCCTATGGCGCGGTGATGGCCTCGGAATACAACACCAGGCCGCTGATCCCCGAGGTGCTGGTCAAGGGCGATCACTTCGCTGTCATCCGCGCCCGCCCCAGCTATGAAGACATATTGAACCGCGATATCATCCCCGAATGGCTGTAACCGAAAGCGGAGCATGACCGAGACGTCCGAGGCCTCCCTGCTTGCCCAGATCCGAACCCCGCTGCGCTTGACGTGGGCGGGGCTTTGGGCCGAGCGGGTGACGCGGGCCTTCTGGCCGCTGTGGACGCTGGCCATTGCCAGCCTTTCGGCGCTGGCCTTCGGGCTGCAAGACTATCTGCCGCTGGAAATCTCTTGGTTTTTCATGGTGCTGGCGGTGCTTGGCACGGTCTGGGCGCTGGTCCACGGCTCGCGCGCCTTTCGCAAACCCAAGCCGGACCGAGGCGCTGGTGCGGCTCGACAGCCGGATGCCGGGCCAACCGATCGCCGCCTTGCTGGACGCGCAGGCCATCGGGGCCGAGGACGAAGCCTCGCGCGCTGTCTGGCAGGCGCATCGCGTCGCGCATGGCGACAAGGCTGCGCTCGGCCCGCGCCGTGGAACCCGACCTGCGCCTTGCCGCCCGCGATCCCTTTGCGCTGCGCTATGTGGCGCTGACCGCGCTGGTGATGGCGGTGCTGTTCGGCTCGATCTGGCGGGTGACGACGCTTGCCGGGATTGTCCCTGGCCCGGCCAATGCCGCCTCGGGTCCGGCCTGGGAAGGATGGGCGAAACCCCCATCCTACACCGGCAAGCCCGCGCTTTACCTCAATGACCAGACCGCCGAGGCGATCACCCTGCCCAGCGGCACCAAGCTGCAGATCCGGCTTTACGGCCCGCCCGGCGCGTTGATCCTGGATGAGACCGTCTCGGGCCGCACCGAGACGCCGGCCGCCTCGGAACCGGTGCAGGATTTCACCGTGGCGCAATCGGGCAAGCTGGCCATCGAGGGGGCCAATGGCCGCGCGTGGCAGGTCATCGCCACGCCTGACGGCGCGCCCAGCATCAAGCCTGACGGCAAGATCGGCCGCGAGGCCGATGGCCGCTTCAAGCAGAAATTCACCGCCACCGACGATTACGGCGTCACCAAGGGCCAAGCCTTAATCGCGCTGGACCTTGCCGCCGTTGACCGCCGCTTTGGCCTTGCGACCGCCCCCGAAGAGATCGCCCCCGTCGTGCTTGACCTGCCCTTGCCGGTGAAAGGCAGCCGCGCCGAGGTGCAGTCGATGCTGGTCGATGACCTGTCGAAATCGGTGCTGTCGAACCTGCCGGTGACGATCACCTATGCCGTGACCGACGCCGCAGGCCAGACCGGCACCGCCGCGCCGATCAAGGTCGTGCTGCCCGGCAAGCGCTTCTTCGACCCGCTCGCCGATGCCATCATCGAGATGCGCCGCGACATCCTCTGGTCGCGCCAGAACGCCGCCACTTCGGCGCAGATCCTCAAGGCCGTGCAATACCGCGCCGAGGATGACAGCCCCGATGGCGCGGCGCTGAAACGCCTGCGTGCCGCGATCAAGCGGCTGGACACCGAGGCCGCCAGCCTGACGCCGAACTCCCGCGACGAGATCGCCGAGGAGCTGTGGCAGGTCTCGCTGATGATCGAGGATGGCCAGCTCAATTCGGCGAAAGACCGCCTCAAACGTGCGCAGGACCGGGTGTCCGAAGCGATCCGCAAGGGGGCGAGCCCCGAGGAAATGCAGGCGCTGATGGACGAAATGCGCAAGGCGCTTGACGACTACATGCGCGAAGAGGCCAAGAAGAACCCGCAGGACCCCAACGACGAAACCTCGCCGCAGGGCCAGCAGGGCCCGACCATCACCCAGGACCAGATCCAGCAGATGATGGACAAGATCCAACAGCTGATGGAAGAGGGCAAGACCGCCGAAGCCGCCGAGGCGATGCAGCAGCTGCAGCAGCTTTTGGACAACATGAAGGTGCAGCAGGGCCAAGGTCAGGGTCAGGGCCAAGGCGGCCCCGGTGGCAAGGCGATGAAGGATCTCGGTCAGACCCTGCGCGATCAGCAGGGCCTGTCGGACGATGCTTTCAAGGATCTGCAGGACGGTCAGGAAGGCGACGCGCCCGGCGGCAAGAGCCTTGCCGAGCGCCAGAAAGAGCTGCGCGAAAAACTTGGCCAGATGGAAAAGGGCGGCGATCTGCCCGGTCAGGGCAAGGAAAAAGGCCAGACCGGTCGCGACAAACTCGGCGATGCAGGCCGCTCGATGGAAGAGGCAGAACGCGCTTTGCGGGATGGCGATCTGCCGGGGGCCTTGGACAAGCAGGCCGAGGCGATGGACAAGATGCGGCAGGGCCTGCGCGATTTCGGCGATGCTCTGGCCGAAGAGCAGCGCAAGCGAAGGCTCTTCGCCTGATGGCGACAGACTGGCCGAGGCCGATCCCAATGGCACCCGCGACCCCCTGGGCCGCGAGAATTCCGCCCGCATCGGCTCGGACAAGAACCTGCTGCAGGGCGAGGATGTCTATCGCCGTGCGCAGGAATTGCTGGACGAAATCCGCAAGCGCTCGGGCGAACAGAACCGACCCGAGACCGAGCGCAATTACCTCAAACGCCTGCTCGATCTGTTCTGATCAGGCCTCAGCTCTGGCCGCCTGCCAAGCCGTGCAGAAAGCCGATCGCTGACTTCAGCATGCCGTCCAGCGTCAGCCTTGCCGCATCCACCGCCACGACATAGGCCTGCAGCGACCCCGCCGCCGCCGGAAATTGCTGCGCCAGTTTCGGTGCCATGACATAGGCCGCCAGCACCATCACCGCCAGCACCAACATCAGCACGAAGCCCGAGCGAAAGCTGGATTCGCCTTGCTTGCCCGTCGGCCATCGTCTCGGCCACCGCCGCCTGCGCGCCCGCTGCGCTTTTCGCTGCTGGCGCGCAGGGTCGAATTGATTTCCTCGATCTCGGGCAGCATCTCGCGCCGGGTTTGCGGCTTGGCCACCGGCTCTGGCTCGCCCTTCAGCCGCGCCAGACGCCGCGCCACAGCGCCCATCCCGCCCGCCGCCGCAGCGGGGGCTACAGCCCCATTTCGGTCTGGGTCTCCATCACCGGCGCTTCGACCTTGCGCGCCTCGACCTCGCGCTCGGCCTCTTCGCGCAGCACCGCGAGCACGCTTTCGTCAATCGAATCTGCGCGGCTTCAGCCGCAGCTGTCAGGCTCGGGCTCAGCGGCTTCAGGGCGCCGCTGATCAGCGGTTCCGGCTCTGGTTCGGGCTCGGCGTTCGAACGCCGGCTGCTGGCTCAGCAGCCCGAGGCGGCGGCGGCTCAAACAGCGCCTCTTCCGTCGGCAATCTCTGCCTCGACCTCGGGCGACACCTGAAACCAGGCATGGCCACAGTTGGAGCATTGCACATCGCGGCCGCCCTCGGGAATAGCCGCGGCATCAACCTCGTATTCCGCATCGCAATTCGGGCAAACAAGACGCATTTTGGCGGTCCGGGGTCATTTCAGATGAGTTCTGGCAATCGTTAACTTGTAGCAATGAAGGAAACATTCTGGAAGCCTTTGTGGCAAATATTGGACGCCAAGCGATTGAATCCGTTGCCCCTTGGGCAATGGTGCAACGCAATGCGCCCCAAAAGACCCGGATGAAACCCGGTGATTGCCTTCGACAATGTGGCCTACAGCTACGGCGGGGGCGAACTGCTGTCCGAGATTTCGCTGCGTCTTGCGCCGGGGTCGTTTCATTTTCTGACCGGGCCGTCGGGGGCGGGCAAATCGACCTTTCTGAAGCTGTGCTATGGCGAGCTGATGCCCACCGCGGGCCGCATCACCCTGTTTGACCGCGAAGTGCGCAGCCTCAGCCGCGACGACATCGCCCTGACCCGCCGCCGCATCGGCATGGTGCATCAGGATTGCCAGTTTCTCGATCATCTGCCGCTGGCGGCCAATGTCGCCCTGCCGCTGACCGTGGCGGGCGAGGCGTCGAGGCCAGCAGGATCTGAGCGATCTGCTGGGCTGGGTCGGGCTTGGCCAGCTGGCCGATGCCCTGCCGCCGTCGCTTGTCGGGCGGCGAACGCCAACGTGCAGCCCTTGCCCGCGCCATCATCATGGGCCCGGATGTGATGCTGGCCGATGAGCCGACCGGCAACCTTGACTGGGAGATGTCGCTGCGGCTGCTGACCCTGCTGGTCGAGCTGAACCGCATGGGCAAGACCGTGCTGATCGCCACCCATGATCTCAACCTGATCCGGCAGGCGAAAAGCCTGGTCGCCGCCCGCGTGCTGCGGATTTCCAAGCGCCGGATGCAGCTTGCCGGGGCCGATCTGTGAACCTGCTGGCCCTGTCATGCCCGACCGCCAGCCGACAGGCGGCTGACCGCGTGGTGCCGCCCTCGGGCCATACCGCCTGGCTGACCTCGTTCACCGCCGGGGCGATGGCGTTTCTGGCGGTCTTTGCGCTGGCCTTGTCGCTGGCGGCGGGCCGCTTGGCAGACCGCTGGTCAGATGCGCTGGAACGCACCGCCACCGTGCGGCTTGTCCGCGCCCCGAAGATCAGATGGACGCGCAAACCAAGGCCGTGCTGGACGATCCTGTCCACCACCCCCGGCATCGCCTCGGCCCGCGCCATGACCGACGACGAACAGCGCGCCCTGCTCGAGCCGTGGTTCGGCCCCGACCTGCCGGTCGATGCCCTGCCGCTGCCCCGGCTGATCGAGATTACCGAAAACGGCAGCGGGCTATGACGGCGAAGGCCTGCGCCAACGCCTTGCTGCCGAAGCCCCCGGCGCGGTGCTGGATGATCACACCCGCTGGCGCAGCCCGCTGGCGGTGGCGGCGGGCCGACTGCGCCTGCTGGGCCTGCTGTCGATCGCTGCTGATCGGCACGGCGACCGCCGCGATGATCACGCTCGCCGCCAGTGCCGCCCTTGCCGCCAATGCCCAGGTCGATCCGCGTGCTGCGGCTGGTCGGCGCGCGTGATGCCTATATCGCCCGCGCCTTCGTGCGCCGCTTTACCCTGCGCGCGATTGTCGGGGCTGCGGCGGGCACCGTGCTGGGCATGATCGGCGTGGCGCTGCTGCCCTCGACCGACACCGCAGGCGGCTTTCTGACCGGGCTTGGCTTTCAGGGCGCGGGCTGGCTGTACCCGCTCGCGCTGCCGCCGCTGGTCGCCGTGGTCGCCTTTGCCGCCACCCGCGCCGCCGCCTTCCGCAAACTCCGGGAGCTGACCTGATGCCCAAACCGATCCAATGGCTGCTGTCGCTGATCTTCATCGTGCAGATGTATCTGGCGATGGCGGTGATCGGGCATCGTCTATCTGCCCTACGCCCTGCTGAACCGCGACGGCGCGGTCGCCGCCTGCCACGCCTTCTGCGCCTGGGTGCGCTTCAGCCTGCGCGTGATCTGCGGCCTGCGCACCGAAGTGCGCGGGATCGTGCCGCAGACCGAGGTGCTGATCGCCGCCAAGCACCAAAGCTTTCTCGACATCATCCTGATCTACGGCGCGCTGCCCCGCGCCAAATTCATCATGAAGGCCGAGCTGCGCTTTGCCCCGATCCTCGGCTGGTATGCCCTGCGCATCGGCTGCGTTCCGGTCAATCGCGGCAAGCGCGGTGCTGCGATCACCCAGATGATGGCCGATGTGAAATCCGGCCTGTCAGCGCCCCGGCCAGTTGATCATCTACCCGCAAGGCACCCGCGTCGCCCCCGGCGAAGTGCTGCCCTACAAGATCGGCACCGCCGTGCTTTACAGCCAGATGGCCAGCCCTGCATCCCCGTCGGCACCAATGTCGGCCTGTTCTGGCCCAAACGCGGCATCCTGCGCCATCGCGGCACTGGCCGTGGTCGAATTCCTGCCCGCCATCCCGCCGGGCCTTGGCCAATGACGACCTTCATGGCGCAGCTGGAGACCGCAGTCGAAACCTCCTCCAACGCCCTGATGGCCGAGGCGGGCCAAATGAGCACCTCCCCCGCCACCATCGAACATATCCTCGACACCATCCCGCTGCCGCTGACCGTAAGCAAGATGTTCGGCGAATATGCCCTCTATCTGGACGGCATCGTGGTGGCCTTCGTCTGCGATGACACCCTGTTCATCAAACCCACCCCCGGTGCCAATGCGCTCCTGCCCGAGGCCGAGCGCGGCCCGGCCTACCCCGGCAGCAAAGACTATATCATCGGCTCCGAGGCGCTCGACGACCCCGACCTCTGCGCCCGCGCCCTGCGTGCCGTGGCCGCGATGCCCCGCCACCCAAGCCGAAAAAACCGAAAGCCGCCAAGAAGCCGCCTAAGCCCATCCTCTCTGCTCTAAACATCCCGCTGGATAGGCCTTCCGTCCGCGAGCTCCCATCATCCGCAACGCCCGCCTAGGTCATCCTCTCTGCCATGCATATCGCCGCCGAAGGCTCCCGCCATGCCCACTTGGATCACCACCCTCGACGATCTGCACGCCCATCTACGGCACCCCCGGCAAACCCGCGCTCGCCAAGGTCAGCCGCCCATCTCACCCCGGCCTATGCCGCCTTCATCGCAGCCTCGCGGTTTTGCATCCTCTCCACGGTCGGCCCCGAAGGCACCGACGGCTCGCCCGCGCGGCGACGAGGGGCCGGTGGTGATGCCGCTGGATGCCGAAACCCTGCTCTGCCCGACTGGAAGGGCAACGAGCGCATCGACAGCTTGCGCAACATCATCCGCGATGGCCGCGTCGTCGCTGATCTTCCTGGTCGCAGGCTCGACCACCGCCGTGCGCGTCAACGGCACCGCCAAACTGACCGCCGACCCCGAGCTGCGCGCCCGGCTTTGACCGCCCGCAGGCCTCCGGTGCCAGCCTAGCCCGCGCAGCGTGATCGTGATCCGCATCGCCGAGGTCTATTCGCAATGCGCCCGCGCGCTGCAACGCTCGGCTCTGTGGACCGCCGGCGATCGCGCCGAAAACCTGCCCACGCCGGGCCAGATGCTGCAAGACGCCACCGCAGGCGCGATCAACGGTGCTGACTACGACGCCGAACGCGCCACCCGCGCGCATCTGGGCTGGTGGTAAGCCCCTGGCGCCCCAGCCGCGCCATCAGCGCGGGCCACCCAGCCCGCGCAGGTGCTGCGGCACCCAGCATTTGGAGCAGCAAGCTTCTCAGGACAAAGGACAATCATCCAACTCCAGATCCAGCGCGATTGTGCTGCCCTGCAGATAGTCCAACCCCTGCACATTGATCAGCAACCTCGGCCCCTGCAGGATCAAAGCCGCATCCGTCACCGGCAGGCTTGTCGCCTTGGAATCAATATGCGCTGCCTTGATCACCGCGCAGTCATTGGGGAAATCCAGCACATAGCCGTTGAACGCAGCCGCCAGCAAAGCCCCCGCCCCGCTTTCATAGCGCAACTCGATGCGCGACGGCTGAATATCCACCTCGACCGGTGCGACATCGACGCCGTTCTGCGCGCCCTCAGCCCTCAGGCCGAATTCGACGCCGTCGCCAACCATCACCGTCTCGCCCTGCCCCTGAAAGATCGGTGCCGCCGGATCATCATAGGTCAAGACACTGAACTGGACGATACGACCACGCAAACTGGGCTCGCCCAGCGCAGCCGAAGCCCCAAGCCCAACCACAAGACCACACACCAGCAACAGCCGCATCGCTTGGCCTTTCACATTGGCGCAAATATCCCACAGGGGGGCTGCTTGCCTGCAAGCAGACCGGGGGGTGTGAAACCCCCGCCGCCGCCCGCCAAATTCAGGCCGCCAGCCCCTTGGTGCCCATATCGAGGAACTTCTGCCGCCGATCCCTGATCAAAGTCTCCGGCTTCTTGCCCGACAACTCCTTCAGCATGGTCTCAATCGCCTTGCCGACCGCCTCGATCGTCTCCTTCGGCCCGCGCTGCGCGCCGCCCATCGGCTCCTTCACGATCCGGTCGATCACGCCCAGCTTCTGCAAATCCTGCGCCGTCAGCCGCAGAGCCTCGGCGGCCTCGCGCATCTTCTCGGCATCCTTCCACAGGATCGAGGCGCAGCCCTCGGGCGAGATCACCGAATAGACCGAATGTTCCAGCATCGCGATCCGGTTGGCCGTGGCAAAGGCCACCGCCCCGCCCGAGCCGCCCTCGCCGATCATCACCGAGATCAGCGGCACGCCGATCTCCAGACATTTCTGCGGTCGAACGGGCAATCGCCTCGGCCTGGCCGCGCTCTTCCGCGCCCTTGCCGGGATAGGCGCCGGGGGTGTCGATCAGCGTGATCACCGGCAGATGGAAGCGGTGCGCCAGATCCATCAGCCGCACCGCCTTGCGGTAGCCCTCGGGCCGCGCCATGCCGAAATTGCGCTCGATGCGGATCTTGGTGTCGTTGCCCTTCTCGTGGCCGATCACCATCACCGGGGTGTCGTTGAACCGGGCAAGCCCGCCCATCACCGCATGATCGTCCGCAAAGTCCGCGATCGCCCGCCAGCGGGGTGTATTCCGTGAACAGCGCCTCGATGTAATCCTTGGCAATGCGGGCGTTCCGGGTGGCGCGCCACCTGACATTTCCGCCACGGCGTCAGATCCTTGTAGAGATCCTTCAGCAACTGATCCGCCTTGCGGTCCAGCTGCGTCGGCCTCTTTGGTCGACATCCATCCCCGTATTGCTGCGGGCCATCGCGCGCAGCTCTTCGGCCTTGCCTTCGATTTCGGCCAAAGGCTTCTCGAATTCGAGGTAGTTCATCGAGCACTCCATCAAGGCAAGGGCCTCTATATGGCCGCAGGCCGCGAAAATTGCAACGCCCAGAGCGGGCTGCGCACTTGGCTTGCCGAAAGCCCGCCCAAGCGGCAGGGTCGCAGGCAAAAGACGCCTGCGCGCTTGCCCCGGAAATCCTGTGCAGCGGTCACATCGCGATGAAGTCTGCATCCCCAGTACATTCCCAGACCCCAAAAACAGCACAGCCCCGTGGTCTCCTGCGGGGCGTGCATCCTCCCGAGGATGCGACATCGGGCCTCCTCTCCCTTTGTCGCGCGGGTATTCTGGTGAGGCGCTTGGCCTCTCATGCGACACTCTGTCGCCCTTGTAACAGTGAGTCAACATGTTTTTAGCGCCGCCCAAACATTAGGCAGCGGCGATCATTTCCGCCTGTTTTACGATCACTTCGGCCTGCTTGATCGAAGCAATATCGACCAACCGCCCCTTGTAAACCGTGGCCCCCTCGCCGCGCGCCTTGGCGGCATCCATCGCGGCCAGAATCTCGCGCGCCTCGGCCACCGCTTGCGTGCTCGGGGTGAAGACCTCATTCGCCAAGGCGATCTGCTTGGGGTGGATCGCCCATTTGCCGACCATGCCCAAAGTCGCCGAGCGCAGGGCCTGCGCGCGAAAGCCTTCGTCATCCGAGAAATCGCCAAACGGGCCAGTCGACCGGCAGAATGCCATGCGTGCGGCAGGCGGCGACAATGGCGGTCTGCGCCCAATGCCACGGGTCGGACCAATGCTTTACGCCCTCGCGCAGCATGTAGTAATTTTCCTGCGTGCCGCCGATGCCGGTGGTCTGCATCCCCATCGAGGCCGCGAAATCGGCAGCGCCCAAGGATCATCGCCTGCAAGCGCGGGCTCGAGGCCGCAATCTCTTCGACATGGGCGATGCCCGCCGCGGATTCGATGATCACCTCAAAGGAGATCGGCTTGGCCCGCCCTTTGCCCGTTCAATCGCCGTGACCAGCGCATCCACCGCATAGACATCCGCAGCACAGCCGACCTTGGGGATCATGATCTGATCCAGCCGGTCGCCCGCCTGCTCCAGCAGATCCACCACATCGCGATACCAGAAGGGCGTATCCAGCCCGTTGATCCGCACCGAGAGCGACTTCTTGCCCCAATCGACCGTGGTAATAGCCTGAATGATATTCGCCCGCGCGCTTTCCTTGTCGGAGGGCGCCACCGAATCTTCCAGATCAAGATTGATCACATCCGCCGCAGAGGCCGCCATCTTGGCGAACAGCGCTGGGCGCGAGCCGGGGCCAAACAACTGGCAGCGATTCGGGCGGGCCGGAGGCGCGGGTTGCAGACGAAAGGACATATCGGCCTCGCAAGTATGTTTCGCAAAAACTTAACGCTTCGTTAGAATATTGCGCGCAGACTCGCAAGTCCTTTTCGCAAGCGCAGCAAATTAGCCCCTCTCTCCGCAGTGCAGCGGAATCTTTGTTTTGCAGGCCAAGCGAACCCATCCTAGCCTTGCCGCAACCACAGGAGTGACCCATGCCCACAGGCCTTTGCTTTGACGAACGCACCCTCTGGCACACGATGGCACCGCACACCCTCTATCTGCCCTCCGGTGATTGGCTGCAGCCGATGACCAGCATCGGCCACGCGGAATCGCCCGAAACCAAGCGTCGGCTGAAATCCTTGCTGGATGTCTCGGGCCTGACCGCGCATCTCGACGTCAGCTCCGCGCCGCCCGCAAGCGAAGCCGAGCTGCTGCGCATCCACCCCGCCGCCTATCTCGACCGCTTTCGCGCCGCCAGCGCAGGCATCGGTGGCGACCTTGGCGAAGGTGCGCCCTTCGGCCATGGCAGCTATGAGATCGCTTGCCTCTCTGCCGGTCTTGCCATCCATGCCCTTGATCAGACCCTGACCGGCGCTTGGGATAACGCCTATTCCATCAGCCGCCCGCCCGGCCATCATTGCCTGCCCGATCTGCCGATGGGATTTTGCCTGCTTGCCAATATCCCCGTCGCCATCGAGGCCGCGCGCGCCAAACATGGCCTGAGCAAGATCGCCGTGGTCGATTGGGATGTGCACCACGGCAATGGCACGCAAGCCATCTTCTACGACCGCGCCGACGTGCTGACGATTTCACTGCATCAGCAAGACTGCTACCCCGCCAATTCGGGCAGCGCCGCCGAGCGTGGCGCGGGCGCGGGCCTCGGGGCCAATATCAATGTCCCCCTGCTGCCCGGTGGCGGTCATGCCGAATACCTTGCGGCGCTGCAGCAGATCGTCGTGCCTGCCCTTACCCGCTTCAAACCCGAGCTGATCGTCATCGCTTCCGGTCTTGATGCCAACGGCTTCGACCCGCTCGCCCGCATGCAGGCCAGTTCCGAGACCTTCCGCCAGATGACCCGATTGCTGATGCAGACCGCCACCGCGCTCAACGCCCGCCTCGCCGCCATCCACGAGGGCGGCTATTCCGAGGCGCTGGTGCCCTTTTGCGGTCTTGCCATCCTCGAAGAACTCTCCGGTCAGCGCACCAGGGTGATCGACCCCTTCCTCTCTGCCATCGAGGCCAGCCAACCACCGCCGGACTTCCACGCGCTGGAACTCAAACGCCTTGCAGATCTGCGCAAATTGCACGATTTCTAGGGCGAAAGAGGCCAATATGATCACCGTCACCGCCGATACCTTTCCGCTCGCCCAGACCTTCACCATCTCGCGCGGATCGAAAACCCACGCCCATGTGCTGACCGTCCGCGTCATCCGCGACGGGGTCACCGGCTGGGCCGAATGCGTGCCCTATGCCCGCTATGGCGACAGCCTCGACAGCGTCACCGCCCAGATCGAAGCCCTGCCGCAGGGCATCACCCGCGCCGGCGCTGCAAGACGCCCTGCCCCCCGGAGCCGCCCGCAACGCCGTCGATTGCGCGCTGTGGGACCTTGCCGGCCAAGTCTGCGGCCGCGCCGGTCTGGCAGCTCGCCAGGCCTGCCCGAACCTCGCCCGGTGCCCGTGGCCTTCACCCTGTCGCTCGACACCCCCGAAGTGATGCGCGCCGAGGCCGCCCAACACGCCCACCGCCCGCTCCTGAAGATCAAGCTCGGCACCCCCGATGACATGCCCCGGCTCGAGGCCGTGCGTCAGGGTGCGCCAAATGCCACCCTGATCATCGACGCCAACGAAGGCTGGACGCCCGAGATCTACGCCGACCTTGCCCCGCATCTGATCCGGCTTGGCGTGGCGATGGTCGAGCAACCCCTGCCCGCCGGGGCCGACGACATGCTGGCCGAAATCGCCCGCCCCCTGCCGGTCTGCGCCGACGAATGCGCCCATGATGCCGCCTCGCCTGCCGGCGCTTAGGGGCAAATACGACTGGTGAACCTCAAACTCGACAAGACCGGCGGCCTGACCGAGGCCCTGCGCGCCCGCGCCGAAGCCGCACGCCTTGGCCTTGGTCTGATGGTCGGCTGCATGGTCGGATCGTCCCTCGCCATGGCCCCGGCGGTGCTGGTGGCGCAGGGCGCGCGCTTATTGCGACCTTGACGGCCCGCTCCTGCTGCAGCCAAGACCGCGCGCAACCGCTGGCCTATGACGCGCAAGGCGTCCACCCGCCCAACCAGAGCTTTGGGGATAAAGCATGACCCGCACCGTCTATCTGAACGGCGACTACCTGCCCGAAACCGAGGCGAAGGTCTCGATCTTTGACCGCGGCTTTCTGATGGCCGATGGCGTCTACGAGGTCACCTCGGTTCTGGACGGCAAGCTGATCGACTTTGCCGGCCATTGCGTCCGCCTGCGCCGCAGCCTGTCGGAACTCGAGATGGCCTCGCCCTGCTCCGATGAAGAGCTGCTCGCCATCCACCGCGAACTGGTGGCGGCTGAACGAGGTCACCGACGGCATGGTCTATCTGCAAGTCACCCGCGGCAACCCCGGCGACCGCGACTTTGCCTATCCGCCCGAGGGCACCACGCCGACCGTCGTGCTGTTCACCCAATCCAAACCCGGCCTGGCCGACTACGCCCGCGGCCAAGACCGGCTCAAGGTGATCTCGATCCCCGACATGCGCTGGGGCCGCCGCGACATCAAGACGGTGCAGCTGCTCTACCCCTCGATGGCCAAGATGATGGCCAAGGCCGCCCATGTCGATGACGCCTGGTTCGTCGAGGACGGCATGGTCACCGAGGGCACCTCGAACAACGCCTATATCGTCAAGGGCAACAAGATCATCACCCGCGCCCTGTCCAACGACATCCTGCACGGCATCACCCGCGCCGCGGTGCTGCGCTTTGCCCGCGAGGCGCAGATGGAGGTCGAGGAACGCACCTTCACCATCGACGAGGCGCAAGCGCGCCGATGAGGCCTTTGTCACCTCGGCCTCGGCCTTCGTGACGCCGGTGGTCGAGATCGACGGCGCGGCGGTCGGCACCGGCACGCCGGGCAAAGATCGCCGCCCGCCTGCGCGAGATCTATCTGGACGAGATGCGCAAATCCGCGATCTGAAAGAACAGGGGCAGGTTACCCTGCCCCGCTGGCCTCAAATCCGTGCGATCAGGCCCATTCGACCTGCACTTGCGACAGGTCGAAGTTCATCGGAGCTTTCAGCGCGATAAAGGCGATGACCCTGCTGGGGTCACTGGCATTTTCCAGGCTGATCGTCACATCGCCGCTGACCGCGTCGGTTGCCGCCACGGGCGACCAATCCGCCGGATCGAGGTCGCCGAAACGCATATCCAGGATCAGGCCATCCTCTGCGCCATTATAATCGGTCACCAGCACCGCATTGTCGGTTGAATCATGGCTGACCGTGACAAAGAAATCCGCCCCCGCGCCGCCCGTCAGCGTATCGCCATCGTCACCGAAGACGGTGTCGTCTCCGGCCCCGCCCATGACAAGATCGGGCGAAGGGATATCAAAACCGGGCAGATTCGGCTCCTCGTCGCCCGCGACGATGTCGTTGCCGTCTCCGCCATCCAGCACATTGCTGCCCGAGTGATCCCAGATGAAGTCCGCGCCGCTGCCGCCATAAATAGTGTCATCGCCAAGTTGGCCGGTTGCATGCAATTCCTCCGAGAAGCTCGCGTCGACCCCGTTGCTATCATCGCCAGCATTCAGAAAGATCAGATCATTGCCAGCTTCGCCCAGCACAAAGTCATCGCCGCGCCCGCCATCCAGCGTGTCATCGCCGGTGTAGCCAAGGATGTAATCATCGCCCGCGCCCCCCATGGCATAGTCATTGCCCTCGCCGGTCGCCAGCACGTCATCGCCGAAACCACCACGCAGACTGTCATCTCCCTCTGCGCCGATCAGCGTATCATCGCCGTCGCCGCCAAAGAGTGTGTCATCGCCCGCGCCGCCAAAAATGCTGTCCGGGGCATCGCTGCCTTCCAGCGACAGGCCCTCATTTTCGGGCTCGGCATCGTCCTCGCCATCATCGCCGCCGCCGATTGCAAAGGCCAAAAGCGGCAGCGCCAAAAGCAACAGAAATTCCATGTCTTACCCCTTACCCGGCACAGCCTGCCTTCGGCCTGCGGACTGTTCCGGGGGCCTGTTATTGCAGTCATTCACTGGGGTTAACCATCCGTCAAGCGGCTTGTTTTCCTGAGAAACAATCTCAATCTTCCACTCAGGATTACCGGCCTGCACGGCATCAATCTGGCTGGTTTGCCAGCGCTTCTTGCAGCATCGGCGCCAGCCGCGCGGCCCAGGCTGCCTGCTCGGCCTCGGTGCCGATCAGATCATTGCGCAACTCGATCAAGGTGTTGTGCCGCCGCGGCTGCAGGGCGTGCAGTCGATCGCATCGCCGGGCAGATGGCCGGCGTAGGGCTCATTGTCGCCGATGCACAGATCCGCTTCCTGCGCCAGCCGGGCGATCAGCGGCGTGGACAACCGCGCGTCCAGATGGCTGTAGAGCACGCCGACATGCCAAGGACGCGGCTGCGGCCCTTCAGGCAGGGCGTAAAGGAGTGGATGGCAAGGATCACCGTATCGGGCTGCCGCGCCGCCAACTCGGCATAGGCGGCGTGATAGGGGCGGTAGAGCGTGTCCAGCCGCCGTTCGATTTCGGCGGCATCGACATGGCGGTTGGCGGGAATGATGGTGCCGTCATACAGCTTCATCACCAGCGTCGGGTCATCCTCGCCACGGTTGGGGTCAATCACCAGACGGGAGAAGTCCGAGCAGATCACCGGGCTGTCCAGCGCCGCGCCCAAAGCCCGCGCCAGACCCGCCGCCCCGACATCATAGGCGATGTGGCGCGCCATATCGGCGTCGGCGAATGCCCAAACTGCCGCCCACATCCGCAGGCACCCGATTGGTGGCGTGATCGCAAGTCACCAGCCAGCGCCCCGGCCTGTTTGCCGCCCGAAATCGTAAATGCCATGTTCACCCCTGTCTATCGTCACAATCCTATCAACTTTCGACATTTATGCTACCGCTGCCGAAACCGCCAGTTGCTCCGCGCGTCAGTATTGCGCCATAAGACGCGCGGCCCACCACGAAAAATTGAACGCGACGAAAAGGAACAAGGCATGAGACGCCTTCGGAACGTAAAGATCGTGGCCACTTTGGGCCCGGCCTCCAGCGACTATAAAATGATCCGCGCGCTGTTTGAGGCAGGGGCCGATGTGTTCCGCCTGAACATGAGCCACGGCACCCATGCCGAGCAGGCCGCGCGCCATGCCATCATCCGTCAGGTCGAGGCCGATACTGGCCGCCCGATCGCCATTCTGGCCGATCTTCAGGGGCCGAAGCTGCGCGTTGGCGTCTTTGCCAATCCGGCGGGCGAAGACCTGGTCGAGGGCGCTGCGTTTCCGCATGGACCTCAGCAGCCACACCGGGCGACGCCGCCCGCGTGCAACTGCCGCACCCCGAGATTTTTGCAGCCCTTGAGCCGGGCGCCAGCCTGCTGGTCAATGACGGCAAGATCCGCCTGCGGGTCAAGGACTGCGGCAAGGACTTCGCGAATTGCGTGGTTGAGGTTGGCGGCGTGATTTCCAACCGCAAGGGCGTCAACGTGCCTGACGTGGTGCTGCCCCTGGCGGCACTTGTCGGAGAAAGACCGCGAAGATCTGGAATTTGCCTGCGAGCTGGGCGTCGACTGGCTGGCGCTGTCCTTCGTGCAGCGCCCCGAAGACGTGATCGAGGCGCGCGCAATCTGGCCAAGGGTCGTGCGGCGATCCTGTCGAAGATCGAAAAACCTGCGGCGGTGAAGGCCTATGACGCCATTCTGCAGGTCTCGGATGGCATCATGGTGGCGCGCGGCGATCTGGGCGTCGAACTGCCGGTCACCTCGGTGCCGCCGATCCAGAAACGCCTGGTGCGCGGCGCGCGCGCGGCGGCCAAGCCGGTGATCGTGGCGACGCAGATGCTGGAATCGATGATCGAAGCCCCGGTGCCGACCCGCGCCGAAGTCTCGGACGTGGCGACCGCGATCTATGAAGGCGCCGATGCGATCATGCTGTCGGCCGAATCGGCTGCGGGCAAATATCCGATCGAAGCCGTCACCACGATGAACAACGTGGCGATGTCGGTCGAAAAAGACCCGACCTATCGTCAGGTGATCGAGGCCTCCCGCGTCGGTGCGCCGCGAAACCATCGCCGATGGCATCGTGGCCGCGGCGCGCGAAATCGCCGAAGCCACCAACATCAAGGCGATCTGCTGCTTTACCCAGTCCGGCACCACCGCCATCGCTGGTGGCGCGCGAACGCCCGCAGGTGCCGATCATCGCGCTGACGCCGCTGATGTCGACCGCACGGCGGATGGCGCTGACCTGGGGCGCGCATTGCGTCATCACCGAACCGCAAGACCGCTTCAAGGGCGCTGTGATCGCCGCCGTCGTGGCGGCGCGGGCAGATGGCTTTGCCACGGTCGAGGATCATGATCGTGGTCACCGCAGGCGTGCCGTTCAACGTCAAGGGCACCACCAACATTCTGCGCGTCGCCCCCTGCGATGAACGGTTGATTTCCCGGGTCGAGCCAGAGTAACCTCGGGCCCAAGTGAGCTTCAGGGGTGAATGGCATGAACACTGATCAGATCCTTGTTATTGGCATCATCATCTGTGCGCTTGCCATCCCCTCGCTGCTGGCGGCCTTTTCCGAAAGCCGCCCGCCGCGCGCGGGGCGATCATGGTGCTGATCGGCGGCGTGCTTCTGGTCTGTGCCCTGACGCAAAAGCCCGGCGGCTATACGTTTGACGAGATCCCCGATATCTTTGTCAGGGTCATCGCCGATCTGATGCGCTAACGCCAGTTTCGCGCCGCCGCCGCATCTTCCCCCCTTGCACCCGCGACCATCCCGCCTATAGCGACCGCTCGAATACCCCGCGATGCCGGCCAACGTGGCATGCCAAGTCCCGCCTGCAACCATGGAGATGGAAATGCCCAAGATGAAGACCAAGTCGGCAGCGAAGAAGCGTTTCAGCTTCACGGCCTCCGGTCGGGTGAAGGCTGGCGTCGCCGGCAAACGCCACGGCATGATCAAACGCACGACGAAATTCATTCGTGACGCGTCGGGCACCATGATGCTGAGCGCGTCCGATGCGAAGATCGTCAAGAAATACATGCCCTACGACCGGTAAGGAGAGCAGATGTCCCGCGTTAAATCCGGCGTCGTTACCCACGCCCGTCACCGCAAGGTGATCAAGAAGGCGGCTGGCTACTACGCCGCCCGCTCCACGAACTTCCGCACCGCAACGCAGGCCGTTGACAAGGCCCAGCAGTATGCAACGCGCGACCGTAAGACCCGCAAGCGCAACTTCCGCGCTCTGTGGATCCAGCGGATCAACGCCGCTGTGCGTCTGTTCGATATCGAATTCACCTATTCGCGCTTCATCAACGGTCTGGCGAAAGCCGGCATCGAAGTGGACCGCAAGGTTCTGGCCGATCTCGCCGTGCACGAGCCCGAGGCGTTCAACGCCATCGCCGCACAGGCCAAGGCCGCTCTGGCGTAAGGCCAAGCGATTTACCAACGATAAGCCCCGCACCGAAAGGCGCGGGGCTTTTGTTTATCTGCCGACCAGGCACAAAAAACGCCCCGCAGCGGTGCAAGCTGCGGGGCGTATGTTTTCGTCCAGCCTCGGGCGATTTAGGCCAGGGTGCGACGCCGACGGCGCAACATGCCCATGCCGGCCATGGCAGCAATCAGCAAGCCACCAGCCGCAGGCAGCGGAACCGCTGCTACCGCCGATGCATTGATGTCATCAACCCGCACGTTGCCCGTGCCAGGATTTGTAAAGCTAGCTGCAAAGATCCCGTCAAAGATACCGCCAAAGTTGACAGTATGGCCCGTATTTTTCGCAAAGCCAGAAGTGTCGTAAAGCACGGTGTTTACCACTGCACCAAAGGCGTCATAACCTGTGATTGCCAGTTCGGACGTGTTGCCCAGCAGGTTGAACCAAACCGAAGTCAGATTAAACGCACCACCACCGACAAGCGTCATGACAGAATAGTCCGCCGCGCTTTGGCCCCTTGCAGGATTTAGCGCAAGACAAGCGCCAGGATTGGTAGAACAGTTTCCAGAAACGATGCGGGCAACATCAAAACTGAAGCCAGCAGTCACCAGCGGCGAACCGCTCGAAGCTCCGGTAAAATCGACCGTCACTGCCCCTGCGCTGGACGTAAGTCCAAAACCGGCGATGCAGGCCGCCGCCGCAAGCGCAACTAGTTTGTTCATTTCCTATCTCCAAAAGAATAACTATTTTAAAGCACGCGCCCTTTGCTGCTCCTCGTCAATGGAATTCCTAATTTTGCCTTAATTCTGCCAATATCATTCGGACGAATGTTTCCGGATCGGAATTCGACGCAACCACCGATTGATCACCCCTTCCGCCTTCCCCGCCAGGATTGGCAGCGCCCCTCTTTCCGACGGTCGTTGCGGCCGGTTATTTGCTGCCTGATTCGCCGCCGTCTCCTTGGATTCTGCAGCGCCGCCACGTTGCAAGGTTTCAGCCTAAAGACAAAGACATAGGCGGGTTTGCCAGTTGCGGGAAGAGCTGCGGCCAGCCAACCAAGGAAATCTGTCGCACCCAGGCCCCCCGCAGATTGTCGAGAGGCCTTGATACTTGCTGACAGCCACAGTGCCTCTCTGCCATCCTTAGTCAATTCTTGGACCAAAGGAATTGCCCGATGCAGACCACCACCTGCCGCCTTGTCCTGCTGATGTCCCTCGCGCTTGGCGCTGCACCCGTCTTCGCCGAGCCGGTCAAAGCCCTGCCCCTGACGCCGGGCTTTTATGTCAGCAGCGATACCGCCTGCGCTGATGCCTCCAACGCCACCCTGTCGCTCGTCCGGCCCACAGGCATCAATGTCGCTCAGGTCGATTGCACCATCTCGGCGATTGATCAGACCGGACCGACCAGTTTTTCCGTAACCGACGCCTGTGTCGAACTGTCGAGTGGCAGCGCCCTGGCGGCGCAAGTGACGCTTTACGACATTCCCGACGACAAGACCTATGGCTATCTTGATGGCACCACGGTCGTCAGCCAATCCCGCTTTTGCCCGCAAAAAGATCTGCCCGAACCCTGGCGCAGCAATGATATCGGCAATTAGCTGAATGTGCGGCCCCCCAGTCTGAGATCTCGGTCTATGATCTCGGTCTGCGGACCCCGTTCTGCTGCCCCACCCAGAGACCAAATCAGACGACTGTCTTGCCCTGACTTGCAATCCCGACCGCTGCCGAGTAGCACGGCTCAGCCAAACTTGGAGGCCGACATGGACGGGCTAGACGATCTCAAAGCCAAATATCTGACCGCCGTTGCCAATGTCACGGGCGAGGCCGGGCTGGAAGAGCTGCGGCTGGCCGCCCTTGGCAAAAAGGGCGAGATCTCGGCACTGATGTCGGGCCTTGGCAAGATGGACCCCGATCAGCGCAAAGCCACCGGCGCCATGCTCAACCTGCTCAAGGATGAAATCGACGCCGCCCTGCGCGCCAAAAAGGCCGCGCTTGGCGATGCCGCCCTTGACGCCCGCCTGCGCTCGGAATGGCTCGACGTCACCTTGCCCGCCCGGCCGCGCCGCATGGGCTCGATCCATCCGGTCTCCAAGGTGATGGAGGAACTGACCGCGATCTTCTCCGATATGGGCTTTGCCGTCGCCGAAGGCCCGCAGGTCGAATCCGACTGGTACAACTTCGACGCCCTGAACATCCCGCCCGAGCACCCCGCGCGGCAGGAACATGACACCTTCTTCATGCACCGCGCCGACGGGCGACAACCGCCCGCCGCATGTGCTGCGCACCCATACCTCGCCGGTGCAGATCCGCGCCATGACCGAACAGGGCGCGCCGATCCGCGTCATCGCCCCCGGCCGCGTCTACCGCATGGACATGGACCAGACCCATACGCCGATGTTCCATCAGGTCGAGGGTCTGTGCATCGACCGCGATATCTCGATGGCCAACCTGAAATGGACGCTGGAAGAATTCTGCCGCGCCTTTTTCGAGGTCGACAAGGTCGAGTTGCGCTTCCGTGCCAGCCATTTCCCCTTCACCGAACCCTCGGCAGAGGTTGATATCCGCTACTCCTACGTCGGCGGCCAGCTCCGCATCGGCGAGGGCGACAAGTGGATGGAAATCCTTGGCTCCGGCATGGTGCACCCCAAGGTGTTGTAAGCCGCAGGCGTCAATCCCGACGAATGGCAGGGCTTTGCCTTTGGCATGGGCATCGACCGCATTGCCATGCTGAAATACGGCATCCCCGACCTGCGCGCTTTCTTCGAGTCCGATCTGCGCTGGCTGCGCCACTACGGTTTTGCAGCCCTGGACATGCCCGATCTCGCGGGTGGCCTTTCAGCCTGAACCAGCAGCCTGCCGCAACCCGCAGCCTGCGTCAGGCCGCAGCCTGTGGCGCTGTCATGGTTTGGCTGATCTGAGAAAACTCGTTCGCGATCATCAGATACAGGATCGCGGTCAAGCCCAACATCAGGCAAAGCTTCAGCGCATTGACGCGCTTCATTTCCTTGGGGATTTCGAGCATGTTGTCCATCATCTGCTCCATATACCGCATCTGAGCCAAAACATTATGGCGCTGGGCCTGCTATTTGCGCGACAACCTGTTTCCCCACAGGAAACCGCTGCCAGCAAATCTCCCCCCTGCCCGCTTCCCCTTTGCCGCCCAATGCGCTAAGGCCGCAGCCGAGTTATTCCGAAGGGCCGCGCTATGAAATTCACCCTCTCCTGGTTGAAAGATCACCTCGACACCTCTGCCTCGCTGGACGACATCCTCTATGCCCTGACCGATCTGGGGCTCGAGGTCGAAGAGGTCGTGAACCCGCTGGCCCGCCTCGCGCCCTTTACCCTCGCCAAGGTCATCCACGCCGAAAAGCACCCCGATGCCGACAAGCTGCGCGTCTGCCGCGTGCTGACGGATGAGGGCGAAAAGCAGATCGTCTGCGGCGCGCCCAATGCCCGCGAAGGCATCACCGTGGTGCTGTGCAAACCCGGCGATTATGTGCCCGGCATCGACGTGACGCTGGGCATCGGCAAGATCCGTGGCGTGGAATCGCACGGCATGATGGCCTCGGAACGCGAGCTGGAGCTGTCGGACGAGCACAACGGCATCATCGAGTTGCCCTCGGGCGAGGTTGGCGAGAAGTTCATCGACTGGCTGGCCGTGAACCGCCCCGCCCTGGCCGATCCGATGATCCAGGTCAAAATCACCCCGAACCGCCCCGATGCGCTTGGGCGTGCGCGGCATCGCCCGCGATCTGGCGGCGCGTGGTCTGGGCACGCTGAAACCGCTGGAGATCCCGGCGATCAAGGGCGGCTTTGCCTCGCCCGCTGCAGGTCGAAATTGCCGCCGATCTCAAAGCCAAAGGCTGCCCGCATTTCGCAGGCCGCACCATTCGCGGCGTCAAGAACGGCCCCTCGCCGGACTGGCTGCAAGCCCGCCTGAAGGCGATCGGTCTGCGCCCGATCTCGACGCTGGTCGATATCACCAACTACTTCACCATCGGCCTGAACCGCCCGCTGCACGTCTTTGACGCTCGCCAAGGTCAAGGGCAAGCTGCGCATCCATGCCGCCGCCGGTGGCGAGGAATTCCTTGCCCTCGACGGCAAGACCTACACCCTGCGCGCCGGTCAAATGGCGATCTCTGACGACCAAGGCGTTGAATCCCTTGCCGGTATCATGGGCGGCGAGGCCTCTGGCTGCACGCCCGAGACCACCGATGTCTTCGTCGAATCCGCCTATTGGGATCCGATCACCATCGCCGCCACCGGCCGTGCGCTGAAGATCAACTCCGATGCGCGCTATCGCTTCGAACGCGGCGTCGACCCGGCCTTCACCCTGCCGGGCCTTGATCTTGCCACCCAGATGATCCTTGATCTCTGCGGCGGCGAGGCGTCGGATCTGGCCCAGGACGGTGCTGCGCTCGATACCAGCCGCGCCTATCAACTCAAACCCGCCCGCGTCATCAGCCTTGTCGGCATCGACATCCCCGAGGCCGAACAGCGCGCCACCCTGAACGCCCTTGGCTTCACCCTGAACGGCGATATGGCCACGCCGCCCTCCTGGCGGCCTGATGTGCTGGGCGAGGCGGATCTGGTCGAGGAAGTCGCCCGCATCGCCTCGCTGTCGAAGCTGCAAGGCAAGCCGCTGCAGCCGCGCCATCCCCGGCGTGCCGCGCCCGATCCTGACGCCGCTGCAAGTGCGCGAACGCACCGCGCGCCGCACCATCGCGGCGCTTGGCTACAACGAATGCGTCACCTACAGCTTCATCGACCAGACCGCCGCCAGCCTGTTTGGCGGCGGTGAAGACGCCCTGCGGGTCGAAAACCCGATCTCGTCGGAAATGTCGCACCTGCGCCCCGACCTGCTGCCCGGCCTGCTGCGCGCCGCCGCCCGCAATCAGGCGCGCGGCTTCATGGATCTGGCGCTGTTCGAGGTCGGCCCCGCCTTTCAGGGCGGCGAGCCGGGCGAGCAGCATCTGCAAGCCAGCGGCCTTCTGGTCGGTGCCAACGCGCCGCGCGACCCGCACGACAGCCGCCGGTCCAGTCGATGTTTTTGACGCCAAGGCGGATGTCGAAGCGGTGCTTGCCGCCCTCGGCGCCCCCGATCGCGCCCAGATCTCGCGCAAGGTGGCAAGCTGGTGGCACCCCGGTCGCTCGGGCGTGATCGGCCTTGGCCCCAATACCATGGCCACCTTTGGCGAGGTCCACCCGAAAATCCTGGCCGCGATGGATGTCAAAGGCCCCGCCGTCGCCTTCACCATCCTTTTGGCCAATAT
This sequence comes from uncultured Alphaproteobacteria bacterium, assembly GCA_963815275.1. Lineage (GTDB taxonomy): Bacteria > Pseudomonadota > Alphaproteobacteria > Rhodobacterales > Rhodobacteraceae > Cypionkella. Next base: position 104,724 of record CAWFGD010000009.1, on the reverse strand, counting down.
CCCCTTGCCCAAGGTGAAAACCCCGACCAAGCCCGCGCTGCAAATCTCGGATCTGCAAGCGGTCGACCGCGACTTCGCCTTTGTGGTGGATGCGCAGGTCGAGGCGCTGACCGCTGTCAACGCCGCCACCGGGGCCGACAAGGCGCTGATCGAAAGCGTGCGGGTGTTTGACCAGTTCACCGGCGAGAAGGCCGAGGCGCAAATGGGCGCGGGCAAGAAATCCATCGCCCTCACCGTGCGCCTGCAACCGACCGACAAGACCCTGACCGACGCCGATATCGAGGCGGTTTCCGCCAAGATCATCGAAAAGGTCACCAAGGCCACCGGCGGCACCCTGCGCAGCTGACCCAGCCGCAAGACAAAGCAAAACCGCGCGCGAGGCTGCCTCGCGCGCGGTTTTCCATTAGAAATAGGCCTACTTCTTCTTGCGCCAGGTGCTCAGCCAGGACCCGGCCCGGCCCTTGGCCGCGCTCGGCCCGTTCTTCCACCCCGTCCCAGGTCTCTTCCACCTCGGCCAGCGTCGGCTCCACCATGCGCTCGACAAACTGCAGCCACATCCGCCGCAGCATGAAGACAATGAACAGCAGGAAAATCAGCACGATGATCGGCACGTAAGGAATGATCGGCACATCCGGCCCCGCGACCTCCTTGACCGCCACCGCATTGGGATAGATCGACAGGAACGGCAAGCGCCAGCCGTAATAGGTCACCGAAACCCATTTCGGCGCCGCGGCCAGCGACTTCAGATTGCCCGCCTCGGCCTGCAGGTTAGAGCTGTCGTATTTGAAATAGGGCGGCCAGACCCAGCCGGTATCCTCGTTGCGATAGACGATCACCGAGCCATTCGGGAAAGCCGCCTCGATAAAGCGAATGTCCCGCGTCGCGGTGTTTTCGCCGGTGCCGACATCCGGCGAGGCATAGGCCCAGGAATTCTCGGTCCCCACCGTGGTCAGGCGGTTATAGGTATTGGTAATCCGCACCATGTCATGATGCGGCAAGGTGTAGTGCAGGAACAGCCCGACAATCACCAACAGCAGGATGCGAAAACCCCATTTTACCTATGTCTCATGCCGGCACTCCTACTGATAGTTCACGAAATAGATCGTCACGCCCACCGCAACCGTCGGGATGATATAGACCAGCCACAACAGGCGGCGCCGCAGCCCGTGTTCATAGGCCTGCATCCCTGCCTCGATATAGGCGTCGCGGTCGCCCTCGATACCCCCGGCATCGAATTTCTTTTCCAGCTTTTCGCGGCGCACCGAGCGGGAATAGATCGACACCAGCAAGTAAACCACGTGTCAGGATGATAAAGCCGACGACCGCCAGCCGGATGATCGCAATCATGACAGCCCCCGTTGTCACTGCACCCCAAGGGCCAACCACCGCCCCCAGATCCCGCGCCGGGCTGGGTTGCTGGTGGCGCGCATCCATCGAAGGCTCTGGCCCGAACAGCGCCTCGCGCGCGCCTTGCGCATCAACCTTATACTCCCGCTCCAGAAAATCCGCCACATAGTGCCGGCGCTTCGTCCGACCATGTGGCGTATTGCGCGTAGAACAGCTCCTTGTGCACGATGAACATCTGCCGCACATCCATTGGGGGCCAGTTCGGACAGCAGCATATTGACCAGATCCCGCAAGGGCCCCTTGGCGGCGCGCAGGGTGTAGAAATAGCTCGGATGCTCCGAGGTGATCCGCGGCCAGTCCCCCGCCCCTTCGACCCAGCGCAAGAGCGCGGCCAGCCCCTGAAACTCTTCCGGCAAGCGGCTGCCCAAGCGGTACGCGATCTTGCGCAGCTCGGTGCGCCGCGCATCGCCGATCTCAAGCCCCAGCGCATCGGCGGCATCGACCAGCACGAAATCCATCTTCTGCCGCAACACCGCCGCCGCATCCATCCCGCGCGCCTGCACGATCGGTTCGACCAGACCATTGGCTCCAACCATTCGGCAATCGCATTGCGCTGGCCCAGATCCATCACCGGCGTGATCGGCATCGCCCCAAGGCTTTCGCGCGGCAGGGTCGAGATCACCGCAGGCAGTTTGGCGTCGCGGAAAATATACAGCCCGCCAAAATGCGCCGTCCAGAACGTGGGTTGCTCGAAACGTCATCGCTGGCAAGGAAATCGGCACCCGCGTCACATCGCCGGTCTTCTTGGCCAAAGTCGATCATCTCGGCAATCAGCACGTCGTCGCGCCAACCATCCGGCTCGGCGCGAAAGCGGTCGATCAGCCGGGTCAGCTTGCCCGCATCGGCGACATGGCCGCCGATGGTATCCGCCTCGACGGTGATCTTGCGGATATCGAGCAGCTTGGCCGGGCTCGAGACCTCATAAACCGAATTCTGCCAATTCCCCCGCCACCGCATCCCGCGCGGTCAGGGCGAACAGCTGGCTCTCATTGGCCTCGATAAAGCGGATGCAGAATATCCGCGCGAGGTCGAGAATTTGATGTTCAAGCAGCGGCGCGTTTTTCTGGCTGGTGGTCAGCAGAATGAACTGCCGGTTGCAGCCATGCGGATTCAGGTAAAGATCATCGCCCAATTCATCGCCGATCTCCGGCGAATAGCCCGAAATGTCGATGTGAAAATCGCTAAGCTTGGTCTCCTTCCCGGTCAGATGCCTTCAGCGCCCGCGGTTATAGCGCTCCACCAACTGCGGCGAGGACACCTCGATCAGATTGCCAAACATCAGGCCTTTTTCGATGAGACGTTTCATCGCCCGGCCCCAATTTCATCTTGGCCCAAATATCCCGGGGGAGCGCCAAGGGCGCGGGGGCAGCGCCCCCAATCGGCTTGCCTCATGTCTTCCCCTCCAGATACCGCCGCTTCGCCTCTTCCTGCCGGCCGAAATCCCGCACCATGCCCTTCAATCGCCACTTCGTCCGATTTATCGGCATAGCGGAACTCGCTATCCGCATAGCGGTTGATTTCCTGAATCACCATCTCGACCGTGATCGGTGTGGTCAGCCCCTTGATCATCGCCAGCTTCTCGTCATAGGCCTTGAACAGGAACAGATCCGGCTCCGCCATCCATTCGTCGGGCAGTTCGAAATCCATCGCCCGCACCTTCACCGCATCGGTGATGTTCTTGATCGCCCGCCCGGTAAAGCGCTCATCCGCCTGCTGAATAGCCTTCAGATAGGCCCCGAGCTTGGCAATCGTGTCCAAAGCGCCCGATCTCGCCTTGCACCCGGTCCCAGACCTGCAACAGCCCGTCCTCATGCGGCTTGGCATAGCCCTCAAAGCTCGCCGTCACCGCCTTCTTGATCTCTTGCGCCGCGAACAGACTCGTGGTCCCCGACCGGAATCGCGTGATTTTTGCCCAGCAGCAGCGAGAGGATATCAATGTAATCCTCGCGGCTTTGCGGCCCATCGACCAGAAACCGCGCCCCGGCCCGCTGCCGCAGCGCATCATCGACATTCTCGGGGTAGTTCGAGAACATGCCAAAGGTGCAATTGCCCCGCACCACGGTATTGGCCCCGGCAAAAGCCCCCATGAACACCGCCGTCACCTCCTGCTGACCCGCCGAGGATTGCCGGTCGCCGCGCTTGCCCGCCACCTGATCAATGTCGTCAATCGTGCCAAAACCGATCACCGCAGGGTCCAGCACCGTTGTCGATAAACGCCTTGGCATTCTGCCCGGATTTGCCCTGATAGGAATCAATCTGGTCAATCGAGAAGTTCTGATAGCGAAACGGATAGCCCGCCACCTTGCAGTAATCATTCAGCAATCCCGCCATCATCTGGATCAGCGTGGTCTTGCCCGTCCCCGGCTTGCCATCGCCCATGAAGGTAAAGATGAACCCGCCCAACTCGGCAAAGGGGTTCAGCTTGCGTTCAAAATCATAGGCCATCAGCATCTTGGCCAGCCGCAGGCTCTGATACTTGGCGATGTGGTTGCCCACGACCTCCGACGGCTTCTTGAACTGCATCGTCAAAGCGCCGCCCTTGGCCGCCCGCGCCGGTTTGAACCCGGCAATCGCCAGCTCGTCCGCCTCGACCCGCCACGCCCCATTGGTGAAGGCTGCCAGCCGCGGAGCCGTCTCAGCCCGCAGCGCCACGCGGTGTCATCAGCGCCTCGCAAAAGCCAGCGATCACCGCCAACATGCGCGGCTCGTCGCTCGCCAGCACCGCGATATCCTGATCCAGCTCCCACAGCGCGCCTTGCAGGGCGAGCGGCGCGTTGTCGGTCAAGACCTCCTCGACCGCACCGACCTCGACCGTCACCGTGCCCAGCGAAGGCGCAAGCAGAAAAGCTCGTGGCATTGGCAAAGACATAGAGCTGCATCAGCGCATCCGCCGCCAGAAGCTCGGTGAACTCGGCCTTGCGCGCCTCGGGCAAACGCCCCTCCAGATTGGCCTTCTTCAACTCGGCCAGCCCGGATTGCGCCGCAAAGGTCTCGCCCATCGCCAAAGCAATCGCCAGCCCGCGCCGCAAGGCAGCGCAGCGCCCCGGCCTGCGCCGGCGAGATCAAACCATCGCCCAAGCCTTCGACCCGTTCGATCAGCCGCACGCCGCCCGGCCGCGCCGTTGGCCGTGTCACCATCCCCGGCGTGGTCGAGCGGAACATCGGCCGCGTGCCGATCCCCGGCGACCGCTCGGCGGCCTTCGGCACTTCCACAGCCTTGGCCAACCGCGGCGCATGGTCAAAGCCGGTCAAAAGCGCCAGCGCCGCGTCGTATTGCGCGCGAATATCCTCTTCGCGCAGCTCCATCCGGTCGCCGCCCAGCGCTCATACCATACCTCCTATCGCGCCGGGGCAATCTGCCCACCCGCGCCAACCACGAACTTCCGCAACTCCCGCAGACCCGGCGGGTTCAGACTCGGCCAGCACCTGATAGGGCCGCTCGGGCAGGATCACCATGCGCTCGATCCGCGTCATGCCACTATCGGGCGCAAACGGATCGAGCTTGAAAACCTGCCGCTCGGCGCTGGAAAACCAGCCGTCCTTGACCTCTTCCTCGCGGTCCGAGACGAGGTCCTCCACCGTCCAGACCAGCGCCCAATCCTCGCCATCCGGCGCCTTGGCATCGGCCAGCACCTGAGAAATCGGGCCGGATTGCAGGGTGAAATCGTGGCTGTGCATCGGCCCCAGCGTGATGCGGCGCAGGCGTTTCGGGTGCAAGCCCGCTGAAATCCTTGTCAAAGCCTTGCGCAATGGTCAGCAGCTTCAACCCCAACGCCGATTGCGCCATCAGATGCGACTGCACCATGGGCCAGCGGCGGTCGTCGTTCGGCAGCGGCTTCTTGCCGCTGTCCTCGACATCCATCAGATAGACCACCGGCAGATTGACCTGGGTGTCATAGACCGCCCAATGCACCAGAAAATGCTTCGCCGCTGCGCCGACGTCGCGCGATCCACTGCGCAATCGGGGTCGTTGCGTGACCCAGAACACCGGCGCGGCCTCACCCGGCTCACCGCCAGTGCCAGGGCCTCATAGTAAAGCCGCTGCGACAGCGCGAATTGCAGCTGGATCGGCACCTCCAGATCGCGCACGATCTGGCGCACCATGCGGTCCTTCAGCTCGGTGACCGAGGCCATGCCGCTCAGGTGCTTTTGCACCTGTGCCGCATCCAGCGCCATCATCATCAACTCTTGCGCCACCGGAAAGCCGCTCTCATGCCGATCAAAGGTCAGGCGCGGCGCGCCTTCGCTGCGCCCGGTCATCAGATACTTGTAGCTCAAGGCCCGGAACGTCCCGGTGATCGCCGGCCAGATAGCGCCCCAGGATCCGCGCCTCGGTCCGGGTCAGCCGCCCCTCGGCCTCGACCTCGCCGGCCACCCGCAGCATATGCCCGGTGATCCGCTCGAACTTGGCGAAATAGCGCCGCGCGGTCAGCGTGTCGTAAAGCTCCTGATGGTCGTCGGTCAGGGGTGTCTCAGGCATCGCGGTTCTTGCCTTCCGGGGTCAGCCAAAACCACTCGCGCAGCAAAGGCAAAGTCGCGAGGCTGCGCAGGGGGGCCGCCCTCTCGCAGATCGCGTGATAGAGGATCTTGCTGGCCGGGCGCAACACCCCGCCAATGCTCAGAAACAAGCCAATCTCGAACAAGACCAACCACATCAGCAGCTCGAACAGATGCGCCAGCCGATGCGGCATGATTGCCGCACCGCCATACATCAGGCCCAGCAAGGGCACCATGATCAACCCCCACATCCAGCACCACCGCGTTTGGTCGCGAAAGCTCATTCGCCGTAGGCGTTCTTGTCGTGCTTTTCGACGATCTTGGCAAAGCGGCGGGCAAAGCGTTCGTCCGCCTTGGCTTTCTGCTCCAGCACCTCGCGGGCAAAGACCATATGGCCCTCGTGTGCCTCAAGCATATCGGCCATCTTGGCATTGGTCGCAGCGCCAATCGCCGCCATCGAGGTTTGCGCCTCTTGGTCGGTCTTGACGCCAATCTCGTTGATGCGGTGGGCCACATCCTGCTGCTGCGCGGTTTTCAAACTGGAAATCAGCGCGTCATACAGCACCACCCGCTGCTTGGTGTCGGTCTGCAATTTGTTGATCAACACCAGCTGCGTCGCCGCCTGATTGGTCAGGCTGTCGACCCAGGTCTTGCCCTTTTCGATATAGCGCTCCAGCGTCTGGCTCTTTGCCAGCTGCACCTGTTCGTCCTGCACCAGCGCGTTATAGCGCCCGTTCAGGGCGGCAAGTTCGGTCTCCAGCTTGGTGCGCGTGCCCGCGTCCATCTCGACCGAGATGCGGTTTTCCAGCTCGATGATCTTCGGGTCCAGCGCGCCAACTTCCGCCCGCACCGCCTCCAGGGCATGCACCGCCGCCTCGCGGTCGGTCAGCGTCGTGCCCAGATTGGCCTCGACCCGCGCCTTTTGCGTGTTCAACAGATCGAGCTGACCTTGCAACAGCTTCACAATCGTATCCGACTTGCCGATCAGATCCTGCAGTTTCGCGTCGATCGAGGCCGAGCGCATCCGCTCTTGCCGCATCGATTCCGACTTGGCGTTGGAGAAGAACCCGATCAGGTTCTCCATGCCGGTTTTCGACCGCATCTCGCTGAAATCTTTCGAAAACCCCGCCGTCACATCGTCCAGGCCCATGATCAGCTCGGCGATATTGGCGTTCATCAGATCGGTGTGCTTGTGCACATCGTCCAGCGTGGCATTCTCGATATCAATCGCAGCCTCCGCCGTGCCAAGCTTGGCGCGCGCGGCTTCGATCCGCGTCGTCACCTCGGAAATCTTCGACTGTGCCGCGGCGACCTGCGCCTGGCTTTCCTTGATCTGCGTTTCGAAATCGGCCATCCGACCCTCCGTTAGAATCTGCTTGCGTCATATAAGCATGTTATAAGGCGTTACATCACCCCCCTGCCGAAATATCGAACCAGATATCCTTTGGGGTCGCACCTTTGCGGCAAGCTTGCCCAATCGCGCAGCTTTCGCCAAGGATTCATTGCGGGGATCAGCGGCGATTGCTCAGAAGTTCGGCGCCACGACCGAGAAATGCAGCCGCGAGCGGTCGGTGAGGTAGAGCGAGGAGTAATACTCGATCTTCTCACCGCGATCATTGGACCCGACCGACTCGATGCCCAACAGCGGCGTGCCCAAAGGCACATGCAGCAGCCGCACCTCGTCGGGCCCCGCCGCCTGCGCCTCGATCCAGCGTTCCGCCCGCACCAGCTTGATGCCGTATTGCCGCCCGATGGTGTCGTAAAGCGAGCGGTTTTCCATCGGCATCTTGTCCAGACCGGGCACGAAATGCTCGGGCATGGCGCAGCGCACGATAAACCGCGGATGGCCCTCGACCGACAGCAGCCGGTCAAGACAGACCATCGGCGTGTCTTCGGCCAGCCCCATCACCTTGCACATCCGCGCATTGGCGGGGGCAAGTTCCTGACGCAGGGTGCGGTGGGTGACGGTCTTGCTCTTGTCGGCCAATTCGCCCGAAAAGCTGATCGTGGTGCCGATGAAATCCTGCTCATCGCGGCGCCCGGCGACAAAGGCGCCCTTGCCCTGCAATTTGTAGATCAGCCGCTCGTTGACCAGTTGCGACAGCGCCTCGCGGACCACGGTGCGCGAGACGCCAAAGCGCAGGCACAACTCGGCTTCCGAGGGCAGCTGCGCGTGTTCGGCCAATTCGCCCTTCAGGATCAGATGGCTCAGCGCGGCTTTGACCTGCGACCACAAGGGCGCTGAATTGCTCCGCGAGGTCGGGCGCAACCGATCAGCAATGTCCTGTGCATTCGAGGCGTCCAAGCCCATCTCCTTTGTAAAAGGCTGTCACCCGATAGTCATGCGATGGCGTTCTTGCAAGAGTTTTAGCGTCGCAGCCATTTCCTCAGCCGTCCGCGCCTTGTCCCAGCCCAGCGCCTCCGCCACCAGATCGGCCAAAGCTGACAGGCCCGCAGCCGTCACCACGCCCTCAAAACACATCAGGGTGCGACGCAGCACGATGTCCTCCAGCTTGCTGACCCGCTCATCGCGGCAGATCAGGCCGATCTCGGCGCGGCTATAGCCGGCAATGCCCGCGACCATCGCCGCATCGGCCTTTTCGGCTTCGGCCACGGCGGCGGCACGGCTGCCATAGCGCGCCGCCAGAACCTCGCAGCGGGCGCGCGATAGCCCGCTCTTGGTGGCCAAGCCGGCCACAAAACCGGCCCGCGCCTTGGCCTCAAAGGGAAATCCCTTGGCCCCGCCAATCGCCAAATCCTGCGTACTGGCAATGCGCTTGGCCCCCAGCTGCTCCAACACCGCATCGGCAATCTGCTCGCCGCAGATGCGATAGGTCGTCCATTTGCCCCCGATCAGCGTCACCAGCGGAAAGGGCCGCTCTGCCGTCGCCGGATATTGCACCAGCTTGTGGTCGCGGCTGATCGCCCCGGTTGCCCCCGGCTTTGACAGCGGCAGGGGCCGCACGCCTGCATAGGCAAAGACGATATCCGCCCGGGTCAATTTCACCCCCGGCAGGATCTCGGCCAACTCGTGGAACAGATAGTCAATCTCGGCTTCGGTGCAGAATTTGTCATTGGCATCGTCGCTGCGCAGATCGGTGGTGCCCAGCAGCAACCGATCGCCGCCCATCGGATAGATCAGACAGGCGCGGTAATCATTGGTTTCGAAATACAGCATCTTGCCGCCCAGCCCCTTGGCCAGCGCCGCATTGCGAATCACCAGATGCGAGCCGCGCGTGCCGCCGATCATCCGCTCGTGAAAGCCAAGGTTCTCCTGCACACCATCAACCCAGGCGCCCGAGGCATTGACCACCACTTTCGGCCGCACCACAAAGCTCTCGCCGCTGAAGCGGTCGGTCAGGGTGACGCCGCCGTCTGCCAGCTTGCCCGCTGCCAGATAGGGAACAGCCATCGACCCCGGGCAATCCACTTCGGAATCCGCCACCAACTCCGCCACCAGCCGCTCGGGATGCGTGATCCTGGCGTCGTAATACTCCGCCACCGCTGTCAGATCGGCGGCCAGTTCCGGCACCTCTTTGCGCGCCGAGGCCGCCATCACCATGCGGTGATTGGGCATGGTCTGATGCGCCGAGCCAAAGCGATCATAGAGCATCAGCCCCAGCTTGACCGGCACCGTCCCCTTCGGCCCCGGCGTCCGGGTCATATGCAAGAACCGCAGCACCGCCATGAAAGACCCGGCAAACCAGGAATTCAGCGGCACCCAGACCGGCAAGGGATGCACGACGTGACAGGCATTCTTCAGCAACAGGTTGCGCTCGGTCAGCGATTCGCGCACCAGCGCCGCCTCACCGGTCTCCAGATAGCGCAAGCCACCATGGATCAGCCGCGACGGCGCAGAACTGGTGCCCCCGGCGAAATCCCCGGCCTCGACCAGCAAAACCGCCTGCCCCTGCGCGGCCAGATCGCGGTAAGTGCCAACGCCGTTGATGCCCCCGCCAATGATCAGCACCTGCGGGCACTCGCCCGCTCGCAGCCGCGACAGCAGCTGTTCCCTCGTTTGCATTGCGGTCCTCCCCGGCCGTTTGCTCGAGTGTTCCACCAAAGCAGCCGTTCCAACAACTGTTAATTACAAGTTATGCGACCTTTGTCGCGTCTGATCAAGCTGAAATTTCAGAAATTTCAGCGCAATCATTTGATTTCTTTGATGAAATAGAATTTTCCACAAAATAATCAGTTTTCTTGACAGGTCTGAAAACTCCACTAGGCTGAACATATAATAACAAGTCGGATTGTTCGGGAAGAGGAGCCGGGACGATTCGATAGGGAGGATAGCATGAAAAACTGTGTGATCGGCATCGATGCCGGTGGCACCATGACGAAAGCGGCCCTCTTCGATTTTTCGGGGAAAGAGCTGGCTTGTGCAAGGCGCAAGAATGTCATGGCATTTCCCCATCCCGGCTGGACCGAACGCGATCCAGAGGTGATGTGGACCGCCGCCGTCGCCGCGATCCGCGAAGTGCTCAGCCTTGCCAATCGCGCCCCTGCCGACATCGCTGCCGTCTCGGTCGCGGGCTACGGCGGCGGACTTTATATCGTCGACGCCGAGGCCAATCCGGTGCGACCCGGCATCGTCTCGACCGACAGCCGCACCGCCAGCCTGATCGAGGGTTGGGCGGCGCAGGGCCTGACCACTCTGGTCGAGCCCCTGATCCATCAACGCATCTGGCCGGGCCAGACCCTCGCCCTGATGGGCTGGATGCAACGCCATGAACCCGAGGTGATGGCGCCCGGCAATCGCGTGCTGTTCTGCAAGGACTTTCCTGCGCGCCAAGCTGTGCGGCGACTTTTCCACCGATCCCTCCGATGCCGGTATCGCCGGGCTGATCGACGTCACCACCTCGACCTATTCGATCGAAGCCCTGCGCATCCTTGGGCTGGAGGCCTGGCTGCCCATGCTGCCGCCCATCGGCCCCTCCTGCGAGGTTGTCGGCGGCATCAGCGCCAAAACCGCCGCCCTGACCGGCCTTTTGGAAGGCACCCCCGTGGTGCGCGGCGTGGTCGATGTCACCGCCGCCGCCCTCTCATCCGGCCTGACCCGGCCAGATGAGATGAGCGTGGTCGCGGGCACCTTCAGCATCAACTCCACCCTGCACGCCACGCCGCGCCAGTCGCTGGCCCCCTTCCTGCAGACCCCCTATCCGCTGGGCGGCTATCTCGCGACCGAAGGCGCCGCCACCTCGGCCAGCAATCTGGAATGGATGGTGAAAACCCTGCTGTCGCACGGCGGCGCCTTGCCGCTGGAGCAGGCGGCCAGCATCTATGACGTGATCAACACCGCCGTGCAGCGCAAATTGGGCAAACCGCGCGAGGCGCTGTTCTTCCCCTTCCTCTTCGGCGGCCCCGATGGTGCGCCTGCGGGCCTCTTGGGCATGACCGCCGATTACAGTTTTGACGACATCATGCACGCGGTCTTCGAAGGCATCGTCTTTGCCCATAAGGTCGATATCGACCGCCTGCTTTCCGGCAATGACGCCGCCCGCCCGCAGGTGATCCGCCTTGCCGGTGGCGCCTCGCGCTCCGAGCTTTGGTCCGAGATGTTCGCCGATATCCTCGGCCTGCCGGTCGAAGTGCCCAACCGGCTCGGAACTCGGCGCGCTGGGGGTGGCGATCTGTGCCGCCACCGGCATCGGCGCGCATGCCTCGCTGGAGGCTGCAATCACTGCCATGACCGGCATCGCGCGTCGCCACCCCGGCAACGCCCACCGCGCCAAACCTTACCTGGCGAAATACCCCCGCTATCTCGGCCTCAGCGAAGCCCTCGCTGCTGCCTGGTCCAAACCCCTCACCACAGGCGCGCAGTATGTTTGAACTTCAGGGCATCTCCCGCCTGGTCAAAGGCCAAAGCTGGATTCACCCCACCACCCTTACGCTTGAACGCGGCACGATGAACGTGCTTCTGGGCGCGACGCTTGCCGGGCAAAACCTCGCTGATGCGGCTGATGGCCGGGCTGGATCAGCCCACAACCGGGCGGCTGATCTGGGACGGCAGGACGTCACCGGCATGCCGGTGCAACAGCGCCGCGTCGCCATGGTCTATCAGCAGTTCATCAACTACCCCTCGATGACGGTTTACGAAAACATCGCCTCGCCGCTGCGCATCCTGGGCAAATCGGCGGCAGAGATCGACCGCGCCGTGCGCGAAACCTCTGACATGCTGAAACTCACGCCCTTTCTCGACCGCAAGCCGCTGGAGCTGTCCGGCGGCCAGCAACAGCGCTGCGCCCTGGCCCGTGCCTTGGTCAAGGATGCTGGCCTCGTGCTGTTCGACGAACCCCTCGCCAACCTCGACTACAAGCTGCGCGAGGAACTCCGCTCCGAAATCCCCAAGATCTTCGAGGCCTCCGGCGCGATCTTCGTCTATGCCACCACCGAGCCCGAAGAGGCGCTCTTGCTGGGCGGCAACACCGCCACCCTCTCCAAGGGCCGCGTCACCCAATTCGGCCCGACGCCCGAGGTCTACCGCCGCCCGGTCGATGCCACCACGGCGCGGGTGTTTTCTGACCCGCCGATGAACTTCATCGCCGCCGAAAAGCGCGGCGACCGGATGAGCTTTGGCACCCTGACCGCCTCGGCGGCCAGCACCGGCTTTGCCAGCCTGCCCGATGGCACCTATACCGCAGGTTTTCGCGGCAACCACCTGACGCTGGACCGCCCCAATGCAACCGCGCTGGAACTGCCCTGCACGGTGGCCGTGACCGAGATCACCGGTTCGGAAAGCTTCCTGCACCTTGACCACGGCGCGGATCGCTGGGTCGGGCTGGTCGAGGGCGTGCATGATCTGGCCTCGGGCACGAAGGTGTCGGTCTGGCTCGATCCCGCCCATATCTACCTCTTTGCACCCGATGGCGCGCTGGTTGCACCCGCCGCCTACGCCTTGGCCAGTTAGGGGACAATACATGGCACAGATCACCCTCTCCAACCTCGCGCACAGCTACATCAGCAATCCCACCAAGGATTCGCACTTCGCGCTGAAGGAAATGAACCACGTCTGGCAGGACGGCGGCGCCTATGCGCTGCTCGGGCGCCTCGGGCTGCGGCAAGACCACGCTTTTGAACGTCATCTCCGGCCTGATCCGCCCCAGTCAGGGCCGGGTCCTGTTTGGCGACCGCGATGTGACCAATGCGCCCGACCGCCGAGCGCAACATCGCCCAGGTGTTCCAGTTCCCCGTGGTCTACGACACCATGACCGTGCGCGAAAACCTCGCCTTCCCGCTGCGCAATCGCGGCATGGATGCGGCCTATATCGCCGCCCGCGTTGCCCAGATCGCCCAGATGATCGGCATGGAGGAAAACCTCAACCGCAAGGCGCGCGGCCTGACCGCCGATGCCAAGCAAAAGATCACGCCTTGGGTCGCGGCATGGTGCGCGAAGACGTCAACGCCATCCTCTTTGACGAACCCCTGACCGTGATCGACCCGCATATGAAATGGGAGCTGCGCACCCAGCTGAAACAGCTGCACCGCCAGTTCGGCCATACCATGATCTATGTCACCCATGACCAGACCGAGGCGCTGACCTTTGCCGACAAGGTCGTGGTGATGCACGAGGGCCGCGTCGTCCAGATGGGCACGCCGCAAGAGCTGTTCGAGACGCCAGAGCATACCTTTGTCGGCTATTTCATCGGCTCGCCCGGCATGAACCTGTTGGAGGCCGAAGTTTCAGGCAACAAGGCCCGCGTCGGCGGCACGGAAATCACCCTGCCCGCCGCCTATGGCCCCTTCACCGGTCGCGTCCAGCTTGGCATCCGCCCCGAGTTCGTCACCCTGACCGATGGCAGCACCGGCGGCCTGCCGGTCAAGATCCGCCGCGTCGAAGACGTCGGCCGCCACCGCATCCTGCGCGCCGACAGCGCGGTCGGCGAGATCTCGGCGATCCTGTCGGAAGAGGCCTCGGTCGGCGCCGGCATGAGCCACCTCAGCTTTGATCCGGCCCAGATCAGCATCTTTGAAGACGACTGGCGTCAAAAGCCTTCGGGCACCATTCTGGGAAGGGCCGCGTGATGGAAAAGACCGTCAACCAAAAAGCATGGTTCCTTGTCCTGCCGGTGTTCCTGCTGGTGGCCTTCTCGGCGGTGATTCCGCTGATGACCGTGGTGAACTATTCCGTTCAGGACACCTTCGGCGACAATGCGTTCTTCTGGGCGGGGCTGGAGTGGTTTCAGGACATGCTGTCCTCTGACCGTCTCTGGGGCGCGCTGGGGCGGCAGGTGATCTTCTCGGCCACCATCCTTGCCATCGAAGTGCCGCTTGGCATCATCATCGCGCTCAACATGCCCAAAGGCGGCGGATGGGCCAGCTTTTGCCTCGTGATGATCGCCCTGCCGCTGCTGATCCCGTGGAATGTGGTCGGCACGATCTGGCAGCTGTTCTCGCGCACCGACATCGGCCTGCTGGGGGTAGCGCTGTCGTCGCTGGGCATCGACATGAACACCGGACAGAATCCGGTGACCGCCTGGATCCTGGTGGTGGTCATGGATGTCTGGCACTGGACCTCGCTGGTGGCGCTTTTGTGCTACGCCGGGCTGCAATCCATCCCCCAGGCCTATTATCAGGCCGCGCGGATTGACCAGGCCAGCCGCTGGTCGGTCTTCCGCTATATCGAGCTGCCGAAAATGGGCGGCGTGCTGCTGATCGCCGTTCTCTTGCGCTTCATGGACAGCTTCATGATCTATACCGAACCCTTCGTGCTGACCGGCGGCGGCCCCGGCACCGCCACCAGCTTCCTGTCAATCGACCTTGTGAAGATGGCCATCGGCCAGTTCGACCTTGGCCCCGCCGCCGCCTTCTCGATCATGTATTTCCTCGTGATCCTGCTGGTCTGCTGGGTGTTCTTCACCGTGATGACCACCCTCGACAAACAAGAGGAGCGCTAAGATGGCGACCGAAACCACCCGCGCGCCGCGTGACTGGGGCAAACCCACCTCGATCCTGGTGATGACGCTCTATCTCATCTTTCTTTTTGTGCCGATCTACTGGCTCATCAACATGAGCTTCAAATCGAACACCGAAATCCTGACCTCGCTTGCCCTGGTGCCCAAGGACTTCACCTGGAAGAACTACGTCACGATCTTCAGCGACTCGACCTGGTACATGGGCTATGTCAACTCGCTGATCTATGTGGTGCTGAACACGGTGATCTCGATCACCGTGGCGCTGCCCGCCGCCTATGCCTTTTCGCGCTACAGCTTTGTTGGCGACAAGCACCTGTTCTTCTGGCTTTTGACCAACCGCATGGCCCCGCCCGCCGTCTTCGCCCTGCCGTTCTTTCAGCTCTATTCCTCGATCGGCCTGTTTGACACCCATATCGCCGTGGCTCTGGCGCATTGCCTGTTCAACATCCCCCTCGCGGTCTGGATTCTGGAAGGCTTCATGCGCGGCGTCCCGCGGGAAATTGACGAGACCGCCTATATCGACGGCTATTCCTTCGGCGGCTTCTTCATCAAGATCTTCGTGCCGCTGATCGCAAGCGGCATCGGCGTCGCCGCCTTCTTCTGCTTCATGTTCTCCTGGGTCGATCTGCTGCTGTCGCGCACCCTGACCTCGGTGAACGTCAAGACCATCGGCGTGGCGATGACCCGCACCTCCTCGGCCACCGGCTTTGACTATGGCCTCTTGGCGGCGGCGGGCGTGCTGACCATCATTCCGGGCGCGCTGGTGATCTACTTTGTCCGCAACTACATCGCCAAGGGCTTCGCCCTGGGGAGGGTATGATGACCAAATCCAACTGGTCCGCCGTCTATGCCACCACCGCCGCGATCATGGCCGCCGTCCTTGGCCTGCTGATCTGGGCCACGCCGCGCAAAGACGGGGCCATCGCCTGGTTCGACCCGATGATCGCAGGGCGGCTGGATGGCCTGGACCTTCCCGGTCGCGCTGTTCTTCTACCTCATTGCCTGCCTTCTGGTGATCTTCACCATTCTGGCGATCCGCTACCCCGAGACGCCGCGCATCGGGGTGCTGCATATCGAAACCACACGCGGCGACCGGTTGTTTATCTCGCTTCTGGGCTCGGCCTTTATCGCACTTGGCTGGCTCGCTCTCATCGGGGCCCCCCTCTGGGGCGCCCTGATCCTCTGCCTGATCTATGCCGCAGCGGTGTTCCGTTGGGTCTAGGGCAGCAAACGACCCTGCGGCGCAAAACCGCAGGCAAGATCAAACTCAACATTCTGGGAGGAATCGAATGAGACTGCGTACCACTTCAACCGCCATGGCGCTTGCGCTGATGGCCTTCGGGATGCCGGCTTTCGCCGACATGGAGGCTGCGAAATCATTCCTTGATAGTGAAATCAAAGATCTCTCCGTGCTCGACCGCGCCGGCCAGGAATCCGAGATGCAATGGTTCGTCGATGCCGCAAAACCCTATGCTGGCATGGACATCAAAGTGGTCTCCGAGACCATCGCCACACATACTTACGAATCCCAGGTGCTGGCGCCTGCCTTCACCGCCATCACCGGCATCAAGATCACCCACGATCTGATCGGCGAAGGCGACGTTGTTGAAAAGCTGCAAACTCAAATGCAGTCGGGCGAGAATATCTACGACGCCTATATCAACGACTCCGACCTGATCGGCACCCACTGGCGCTATCAGCAGGCCCGCAACCTGACCGACTGGATGGCAGGCGAAGGCAAGGACGTCACCTCGCCGACGCTGGATCTGGCCGACTTCATCGGCACCCAGTTCACCACGGCGCCGGACGGCAAGCTTTACCAGCTGCCCGACCAGCAGTTCGCCAACCTCTACTGGTTCCGCTACGACTGGTTCAACGATCAGAAAACCAAAGACGACTTCAAGGCCAAATATGGCTATGACCTCGGCGTTCCGATCAACTGGTCGGCCTATGAAGACATCGCGGAATTCTTTACCGGCCGCGATATGTCCTATATGGGCGGGCCGAAATCGGCCTTCGGCAACATGGACTACGGCAAGAAAGACCCCTCGCTCGGCTGGCGTTACACCGATGCCTGGATGTCGATGGCCGGCATGGGCGATCAGGGCGAACCGAACGGTCTGCCGGTTGACGAATGGGGCGTCCGCGTGGACGAGAATTCCCGTCCGGTCGGCTCTTGCGTTGCACGTGGCGGTGCCACCAATGACGCAGCTGCGGTCTATGCTGTGACCAAGGCCATCGAATGGCTCCAGAAATACTCGCCGCCTTCGGCTGCGGGCATGGTCTTTGGCGAAGCAGGCTCGGTGCCTGCGCAGGGTGAAGTCGCCCAGCAGATGTTCTGGTACACCGCCTTCACCGCCGATATGGTCAAGCCTGGCCTGCCGGTGATGAACGAGGACGGCACGCCCAAGTGGCGCATGGCCCCCTCGCCGCATGGCGCTTACTGGTCGGAAGGCACCAAGGTCGGCTACCAAGACGTGGGCTCCTGGACCCTGATGAAGTCCACCCCCGTCGACCGCGCTCAGGCGGCCTGGCTCTATGCCCAGTTCGTCACCTCGAAGACCGTGGATATGAAGAAGTCCGATATGGGCCTGACCTTCATCCGCGAATCCACCATCAACAGCCAGCACTTCACCGATCGCGCCCCCATGCTTGGCGGCCTGATCGAATTCTACCGCTCGCCCGCCCGCGTTGCATGGTCGCCCACCGGCACCAACATCCCGGATTATCCGAAGATGGCGCAGCTGTGGTGGCAGAACATCGGCGACGCCATGTCGGGTGAGAAATCCCCGCAGGAAGCGCTCGATTCTCTCTGCGCCGAGCAAGAGAAGGTCATGGCCCGGATCGAAAAATCCGGCGTGCAGGGCGACATCGGCCCGAAGATGAACGAAGAGAAAGTCTGCGCAGGAATGGCTTGACGCCCCCGGTTCGCCGGTCGCCAAGCTGGAAAATGAAAAGCCCCAAGGCGAGACCATCGCCTATGACGAGCTGATCAAATCCTGGCAGCAGTAAGCCTTCGTCCCTAAGAAAACGGGCCGTCCGTCTCGGCGGTCGGCCCCCCTCTCTGCAACTTCC
Source organism: uncultured Alphaproteobacteria bacterium (assembly GCA_963815275.1). Taxonomy (GTDB): domain Bacteria; phylum Pseudomonadota; class Alphaproteobacteria; order Rhodobacterales; family Rhodobacteraceae; genus Cypionkella. The sequence continues at coordinate 86,833 of CAWFGD010000009.1, read as the reverse complement.
ACCACCCATCCCCCACTGACGCACCAACACAACGCCTTTCCCGGCGACAGGAGAAGATCATGGCCCCCCCCAAGCAACACATCGGCGACCTCGTTTCCGAGATGCTCGCGCAGTATGGCGTTACCAAGGTGTTCGGCATGCCGGGCGGGCAGACCACGGCGCTGCACGACGGCATCTCGCGACGCAATGACCGGATCAGCCACGTGCTGATGCGCGATGAACGCAATGCCGCCTATGCCGCCGACGCCTATGCCCGCCTGACCGGGCGGCCCGGCGTCTGCGACGTCACCGTCGGCCCCGGTGCCAACCTCTTGCCTGCTGGCTTTCTCGAGGCACTGAACGCCTCGATCCCGATGATCGGCATCATTGGCGAGCTGCCGCTCGACTGGCTGTCGCTGAAGGAAAAAGGCATTGCCAGCCAAGGCTTTGACCAACTCGCCTTCTTCAAGACCTGCTCCAAGGAAGCCTTCCTGGTGCCCTCGGTCGAGGCCCTGCCCGACCTGATCCGCGCCGCCTTCCGCATCGCCACCTCGCCCCGCCCCGGCCCCGTCGCCCTGATCATCCCGCATGACATCTTCGACGCCGACTGGGACGAAGACGCCCTGCCGATCATCATCGACGACCGCGCAAAACAAATCCCCTTCGTGCGCTCCACCGCGCCCACTTCCGATATCGACGCCGCCATCGCCCTGATCCACAAGGCCAAACGCCCCGCCATCGTCTACGGTGGCGGCGTGCATGGCTCGGTCGCCTGCGCCGAGGCCACCGGCCTTCGCCGACCGCCTCGGCGGCCTCGTCGTCACCTCGCTTTCCGGCAAGGGCGCTGTCCCCGAAACCCGCGCCTATGCCGCAGGCGTGCTGAACCCGCTCGGCTCCGCCGCCGCCATCGAGCTCATTCAAGAGGCCGATCTGGTGATCTGGTGCGGCTCCAAGGTCAGCCAGAACACCGGCATGAACTGGACCCTGCCAAAGCCCGATCAGGCCACCATCACCATCGACTGCGACCCGGCAGAACATGGCCGCACCTTCCGCCCGACCCAGCCGCTTTACGGCGATGTCCGCGAGATTCTGCGCAGCCTCGACGCCGCCTTGGGCGAAAGCCTCGCAGGGTCCCGCCCCGCCTGGGACGCCCGCATCGCCGAGGTCAAGGCCAAGACCGAGGCCGACAAGGCCATCGAAATGGCCTCCGAGCAGATCCCCGTCCTGCCGCCGCGCATCATGCGCGAAATCGCGGCGCGGCTCGGCGATGACGATATCGTCGTCTCGGATGCCTCCTTCTCGGCAGGCTGGATCTCGGGCTATATTCCGGCGCAGAAATCCGAGCGCCAGTTCCTCTTTGCCCGTGGTCAGGGCGGGCTTGGCTATGCCGTGCCGGGCGCGATTGGCGCGGCAGCCACGCGGCCCGAGGCGCGCATTGTCACCGTCGCAGGCGATGGCGCGTTTTCCTACACCATCGGCGAGCTGGCCACCCAAGCGCAATACAATCAACGGGTTGTCAATGTGGTGATCAACAACGGCAAGCTCGGCTGGATCCAGCTTTGGCAAGAGATCTACTTCGGCAATGTGCAATCGGCCAATCTGGAAAGCCAGACCTCGACCCCCGGCTATGCCGCCGCTGCCTCGGGCCTTGGCCTTTTGGGCATCTATGTCGACAAGCCCGACGAGATCGGCGCAGCCCTCGACCGCGCCTTCGCCCATGACGGCCCCTCGGTGGTCGAGGTCCGCATCGACGACCGCGCCACGCCGATCCATTCGTTCAAACGCCGGATGAAAGAGGCAGGCCAGGCCCCCAAGCCGCGCCCCGGCACCGTCTACAAGCTGCGTCAGTTCAAGATCTCTCCCGATCTTTGACGCAGCGGCGGGGGGAAGACAGCGCCCCCCGCCCCCTTACACCGGAATATTGTCGATCAGCCGCACGCCATCCAGCCAAGCCGCCGCCAGCATCCGGCGCGGCCGCGTCGGGTCGTCCGAGGGCATCAAGCGTTTCGGCATCGCGCAATTCGATATATTCCACCCGGTCAAACCCGGCCGCGCGCATCGCCTCGGCCGCCTCGCGGATCGCCATGCGGTCGGACTGACCGGCGCGGATATCTGCCGCCGCCGCCGAGATCGCCGCATAAAGCACCGCCGCCTTCGCCCGGCCCTCGGCCGTCAGCCGCACATTGCGCGACGACATCGCCAGACCGTCCGCCTCGCGGATCGTCTCGCAGCCGACCATCGTCGACCGGCAGGTTCAGATCGCGCACCAGCTTCAGCACCACCTGCAACTGCTGCCAGTCCTTCTGGCCGAAATAGCCGCGATCGGCCTCCGTCATGCCAAAAAGCTTGGTCACCACCGTGGCCACGCCGTCAAAATGGCCGGGGCGCATCCGGCCTTCCAAAGGTTCCGACACACCCAAAACGCTGACAACCGAGCCGAAGCCGTCGGGATAGACCTCCAGCGGCGAGGGCGCAAAGATCGCATCGACACCGGAATCGTGGCCAACAGCGCTGCGTCAGCCTCTTCGGTGCGGGGGTATTTTTTCAGATCCTCGGGATTGTTGAACTGCATGGGATTGACGAAAATCGTCACGATCACCCGCTCGCACTCGGCCCGCGCGGCCCGCGCAAGGCTCAGATGCCCGTCATGCAGCGCCCCCATCGTCGGCACCACACCGACGCAGTCGCCCTGCTGCCTTCCAGCCCCGCACCAAGGCGCGCAGCTCTGCCACCGTCCGGATGATCTGGGTCAAGGGTTTTGCCTTTCAGCACATCGGCAAAGGAATGCTCTTCGCGCGGGAAGCTGCGGGCCCGCACCTCGGCGGCGTAGTCGGCAATCGCGCGGTCGGCCTGCGCCGCCCAGATCGGCATAGCGCTTGACGAATTTCGGGCGGAAATCGGTGAAAAGCCCCAGCATGTCATCCGACACCAGCACCTGCCCGTCGCAATGCACCCCCGCGCCGATGCCGATCGTCGGGATGGTCAGGCTTTGGGTGATCCGCGCCGCCAGCCCCATCGGCACCTTCTCCAACACCACCGAAAACGCCCCTGCCGCCTCGACCGCATGGGCGTCTTCCATCACGCCCTCGGCCTCGCCATCGCGGCCCACCACCTTGTAGCCGCCCAGAGTGTTCACCGCCTGAGGCGTCAAGCCGATATGCGCCATCACCGGCACACCGCGCTTGGTCAGAAAGCCGATGGTCTCGGCCATATGCACGCCGCCTTCCAGCTTGACCGCAGGCGCGCCGGTCTCGGCCATCAGCCGGGCCGCATTGCGATAGGCCTGCGCGGGGCTCTCCTCATAAGAGCCAAAGGGCATGTCGATCACCACCATCGCCTTGGCAGCCCCCCGCACCACGGCGCGGCCATGCAGGATCATCATCTCCATGGTGACGCCCAAAGTGCTGGGCAGGCCGTGCAGCACCATGCCGACCGAATCCCCGACCAGCGCTATGTCGCAATGCGGATCGACCAGCCGCGCGCCCGGTGTGGTATAGGCCGTCAGCATGACCAGAGGCAGCTGCCCCTTGCGGGCGCGGATATCAGGCGGCAGAACCGCCCGGACGGGGGAATTGGCGCTCATCGCAGCCTCCGGCGTTAACAATCTGATCAGCATATGGGCAGAGTTCCGACCCAACAGCAAGTTTGTTACGCTGCATTGCAGCGCCTGATAGCGCAAACCTCGCTTGACGCGGCGGGAAACTTAGGGCGTTCCTGTCGCGAAATGCCTGAAAGGAACCGCCATGTCTCTGCTGCAACGTCTGACGCCCGAGGGAATCAGCCCCGAAATCAGCCGCCCCGACCCCGACAAGCTGATCTCGGGCGATCCGGTCCATACCACCTGGAACATCGAAGACAGCAACGGCCTCTACTGCGGCCTCTGGCAGGCGACGCCCGGCAAATGGCGGATTTCCTATGACGAATGGGAATATGTCTATATCCACGAGGGCCGCTCGATCCTCACCGATGCCGAGGGCAAGACCACCGAGCTGCGCGCCGGTGACAGCTACATCATCCGCCCCGGCTTTTCCGGCAGCTGGGAGGTGATCGAAACCACCCTCAAGGATTATGTGATCCGCGCCTAAGCAAAAGGCCCCGCATCGCTGCGGGGCCCTTGCTAATCTGGCCTCTGGTTCAGCCCTGCAAGATGGGGCATTCCTCGGCACTGATGCCCTTGTTGCGGCACTGCGACAGACGCTTCTTCTCGGCCTTGGCGGCCAGCTTCTGCGCCTCTTCGGCAGCCTTCGCGTCAGCCGCAAGCTTCTGCTCGGCCTCGCGCTGGATCTGCTCGGCTTGCTTTACCGACATATCGCGGTTTTCCTGCGTGTCAGGCACGGCGCGGCCATAGGCGTCGTCCATATAGGGGCCCTCAATCGCCAGGCTCTCTTCCAGCGTGCGGACCTTCACCTTGGTGCCGATGTCGGTGCGGTTGAACAGATCGATGGCATCTTGATTGAACAGACGGATGCAGCCGGCCGAGGTGGCATGGCCGATCGATTCATTCTGGATCGTGCCATGGATACGGAAATAGGTGTCCCGTCCGCCGCGATAAAGATAAAGCGCCCGCGCCCCCAAGGGATTGTCCAACCCGCCCTGCATACCGCCGGCAAATTCCGCGTAAAGATCGGGGCGCGAGTTGATCATGTTGCGGGTCGGCTGCCAGGACGGCCATTCCACCTTGCGCTGGATGGTGCCGGTGCCCTTGAAGCCCAGCCCCTCACGCCCGACCGCGATGCCATAGCGCAGCGCCCGGCCACCCTCCAGCACGAGGTAAAGCTTGCGGGCAAAGGTATCGACCACAATCGTGCCCGGCTCATCGCCCGCCAAATACTCCACCTCGGTCCGCGCCCGACCGTCTTTCAGCAAGGCCGGGTCGACCGCCTCGATGAAGAAGCCGTTGTCCTCAACCGCCTCATATCCGGGAACCGGCAGCAGCGGCGCCGATGTGGTGGGGGAGTTCGGGCTGCCGCAGGCGGCCAGCGTGGTCAGCGCCACAACGCCGAAAAGGCGGAGAATCGATTCTTGCACGGTGCGTCTCAGGTTGGAAAAAACTCTAAGCACCTAGCCCCTGCCCAGCCCTATCCGTCAACCCCAGACGAAAATATTGGAAAAAGAAAAGCCCCCGAGTGTTACCCCGGGGGCCGATTCTGGCGTGATTCAAGCGGCAGGTTTCAGCCGACGGTGTTAAACGCGGGGCCGAAGGGATATTTGGTGATATCCTCGTTGCCCTCTTCGGTGATGAAGAGGATGTCATGCTCGCGGTAGCCCCCCGCACCCGGCTGACCCTCGGGAATCGTCAACATCGGTTCCATGCTGATCACCATGCCCGGCTCCAGCACCGTGTCGATATCCTCGCGCAGCTCCAACCCGGCTTCGCGGCCATAGTAATGGCTCAGGATGCCGAAGGAATGGCCATAGCCAAAGGTGCGATATTGCAGCACCTGATGCTCTTCAAAGAAGGTGTTCAGCTTGGCGGTGACCTCGGCGCAAGACGCACCGGGTTTCAGCAGGCTCATGCCCAACTCATGCGCCGCGACGTTGATTTCCCAGATGCGCTGGCTGGCGGCATCGACCTCGCCCAGAAACAGCGTCCGCTCCAGCGCCGTGTAATAGCCCGAGATCATCGGAAAGGTGTTCAGGCTCAGAATATCGCCGCGTTGCAGCTTGCGGCTGGTCACCGGGTTATGCGCGCCATCGGTGTTGATGCCCGACTGAAACCACACCCAGCTGTCGCGATATTCCGCATCGGGAAAGCGCTTGGCAATCTCCAGCTCCATCGCATCGCGCCCGGCCATGGCGACATCAATCTCGCGCACGCCTTCCTTGATCGCATCGCGGATGGCAAAGCCGCCGACATCGGCCACCGCCGCGCCGTGGCGGATGATCTCCAGCTCGGCCGGAGATTTCACCATGCGCTGTTCCATGGTGCCCTTGGCGATATCGACGCCGCGCTTGGGCTTGAGGAACTGGTTCAGCTTTTCCGACTGGACCAGCGTCAGATGATCCGCCTCGCAGCCAATCACCCGGCCCTCGCCGGTGACCGAGGCCACCGCCCGCCAGAAATTGTCGCGCTGCCAGTCGGTATAGGTGATGTTGTCGCCATGGCAGCGCCGCCACGGCTGGCCTGCATCGATCCCCGCCGAGATCGTCACCGATTGGCTTGGCGTTACCACCAACCCGTAGGGCCGCCCGAAAGAGCAATACAGAAACCCCGAGTAATAAGCGATATTGTGCATCGAGGTGAACAGGCAGGCCTCCACGCCATGCACCTCCATAAGATCGCGCAGCCCGGCAAGGCGACCTTCGTATTCCTCGGCGGCAAAGGGCAAAATCCGCTCGCCTTGGTGCAAGCGGTAGTGTTGCGGACGTTCCGTCATATCTCAGACCTCATGCTTGGGAGCGCGCGCCTGCGCGAGACCCCCGAAAGGTCCCGGCGTGCAGGACGACAGCAGGTTTCCCTGCAAGCTTGGGGGCAGATTGCCCTGCGGCGACGCCATCGCCACGGCTTGTCCCCTTTCTGCCCCGTTGCAACATTCCGCGCAACTGCTTTTGCAAGACTTGTTCGCCGCAAAGCCGCCCCCATCTATGTCACAGCACCGGAAATAAAACAGGAGAGCCTGCATGCACTGCCCGATCGACAATGAGACCCTTGTGATGGCCGACCGTGGCGGGGTCGAGATCGACTATTGCCCGAAATGCCGCGGCGTCTGGCTGGATCGCGGTGAACTTGACAAGATCATCGAGCGTTCGTTCGGAGAGGCGCCTGCCGCCCAAGCCGCGCCGCAAGCCGCGCCGATCTATCAGCCCGAACCGCAAGCCTACCGCGAAGCGCCTCGCGAGACCCAGCGCCGCCGCGATGACGATGACGACGACGATTACCGCTACGGTCGAAAGAAGAAGCGCCGCGAGAGCTTCCTGAGCGATATCTTCGATTTCTAAGCCGCGTCTCTGCCACTCGGGCCGCGCGCCCTGAGGGAAAAGGGCGCTTTGACGCCTACTCTCTCAACCCGCGCGCCCTCTTCGCGCCTCTAAACGCGCGTGCTTCACGCCCGCGCGCCTCGAACGCCGCTTCTCACCTGCGCACCCAGCTCGATGCGCTGCGTGGGCCATCTTGCTGCGTTGCGCGGGCTGGCTTTCTGCCCTGCACGGGCGGTCTTGCGCTGTGCGGGCTAACTTGCTGCGTTGCGCGGGCTGACTCTCTGCGCTGCACCGGCCGTCTCGCTGCGTTGCGCGGGCTGTCTCGCTGCGCTGCGCGGGCTGTCGGGTAAGCTGCCGCTATCTGCCTCAAACCAACTCCCAACCAACCGTAAAACAGGCCACCTGCACCCCGCGCCACGATGGCAAAGCCCAAAGACTACGCCCCCATCACGCCCCCGCCGTGAATTCTGCCGCTCCCCGCCGCATCGGCTTAAAGCCCCCTGCCATCACCTCTGGCCAGCCCAAAGCCCCATCCGGCGGCGCCGAGGCAAAAGGCCAGTCGCCAACCCGCTCCACCAAGCCATGCCGCAGAGGGTCCTGCGCCATCTGCACCAGCCGCGCCCGCGCCTCGGCCCGCGTGGTGATCCGCTCGCTGCGCACCTCACTCGCCCAGATCGCCTGACCACCGCCCGCGATATGGGCCAGCCGGCGCGGCCCCTTCGGCAGGCTGGTATCAAAGCGCCGCATGATCCGCCGCCATCGTCGCAGCGGATCAACATCGCCCTCGGGCTGTCGCCACAGCACATGCAGATGATCCGGCAAAACCACCCAGCCCTTGATGGCAAAGGGCAGCTCGGCTTGAGTCTGGCGCACCGCCGCTTTCAGACGCGCGATTTCCAGCACCAAAAGGTCATCACCCGCGTGCTGCAGGGCGACGGTGAAATAGAGCGCGAGCGGCAAGACCTGATCCATTCCGCCATCTTGCGGGCGCGAGGTTAACAAATCCTTTCGATAGCAGTACCCTCGCCTGAAATTTCACAGCGAGGCGGCGATGACCCCCAATAGGCAAACCGACATGCACCCCGGCCCCCGCAACCTGATCACCGATGTGGCAGGCCTGCGCGTCGGAAATGCGCAGGACGCAGATCTGCGCTCGGGCTGCACAGTGCTCACCGCCGATGCCCCCTTCACCGCCGCCGTCCATGTCATGGGCGGCGCGCCCGGCACCCGCGAGACCGAGTTGCTCGCCCCCGACCGCCTCGTGCAAGAGGTCGATGCGCTTGTGCTCTCCGGCGGCTCGGCCTTTGGCCTCGACGCCTGCTCCGGCGTCACCCAGGGCCTGCGCGATGCGGGGCGCGGCTTTGCTGTCGGCCCCGCCCGCGTGCCGCTGGTCCCCGGCGCGATCCTCTTTGACCTGCTCAATGGCGGCGACAAGCAATGGCGTGACAACCCCTATCCCGGCCTTGGGCGCCGAAGCCTTCGCCAGCGCCAGCGCAGACTTTCACATCGGCAGCGCAGGCGCAGGCTTTGGCGCCCTGACCGGCACGCTCAAGGGTGGCCTCGGCTCGGCCTCGCTGGTGCTGCCCTCGGGCCTGACCGTCGGCGCCCTCGTCGCGGTCAACGCACTTGGCTCGGCCTGCACCCCCGATGGCCATTTCCTTGCCGCCCCCTGGGAGATTGCCGAGGAATTCGGCGGGTTTGGCCCCGACCCAAAGCGCATGCCCCTCACCGCGCCCCTGCCGATGAAACGCATGGGCGAGGCCACCACCATCGCCATCGTCGCCACCGATGCCGCCCTGACCCAGGCTCAGGCCCAGCGCCTCGCCACTGCCGCCCATGACGGCATGGCCCGCGCGCTCTGCCCCTCGCACAGCCTGCTTGACGGCGATCTGGTCTTCGCCGTGGCCACCCGAGCAAAGCCGCTCAGCGACCCGATCACCGATCAATTCCAACTCGGCCATGCTGCCGCGATCTGCCTCGCCCGCGCCATCGCCCGCGCGATTTATCGCGCCACGCCGCAGGTCGGAGACCTGCAACCCACCTGGTCACAACTCTACAAATCCTGACGCAACCGAAGTCCCAAACGCAGCGCCCCGGCGCGATTTATCGCGCCCCCGAACCGCCAACCTACCAGCGCTTCAGCGCCGCCTCGTCCTCATCCCGCGCTTCGACCCAGGCCTCCCCCTCGGCGCTGATCTCTTTCTTCCAGAAGGGCGCGCGGGATTTCAGGTAGTCCATCAGGAACTCCGCCGCCGCAAAGGCGTCCGCCCGATGCCGCGAGGCCGTTGCCACCATCATGATCGGCTCGGCCGCGTCCAAACGGCCATGGCGGTGAATGACCAAAGCATCCGCCAGATCCCAACGCCGCGCCGCCTCCTGCATCATCGCGGCAATCGCCTTTTCGGTCATGCCCGGATAATGCTCGATCTCCATCGCGGCCAGCGCGCCGCCATTGTCGCGCACCAGCCCGGTAAAGGTCACCACCGCCCCGGCACCGCCGACCCCAGCGGCAAAGGCATTGGCCTCCGCGCCCAGATCAAAAGCCGCTTGCTGGACAACGACCCGCATCAGCCCCCCGTCATCGGCGGAAAGAGCGCCACCTCGCGCACCCCGGCCAGCGGGGCCTCGAAATCGGCCAGCTCCTGATCCAGCGCCACCCGCAGCGCCGAGATATCCTCAAAGGCATAGGCATAGCGCTCGTCGCGGGCGCGCAGTTCTGCGATCAGCTCTGCCACCGTCGCGGCCGTGGTCTCGATCGTCTCGCGCGGCACGCCGATCCGCTCGCGGACCCAGGCGAAATACACCACCTCGATCATGGCTCATCCCGCAGAAAGGGCAGCGACTTGCGGAAATAATCCCACCCCGTCACCGCCGTCAGAATGGCAGCAAGCCACATCAGCACCAGTCCGGCATCCCCCGCAAGGCTGGCGCAATCGCGCTTGCCGCAAGCCCGCACCGGGTCGGCAAGCCCTGCCGAGACCGCGTCCAGATATTGCTCGGGCGTCATGCCATGCATCGCAACGCCGTTCAGATACTCCAGCCCGGTGCCCAGAAACAGCACCGCAATCGCCACCATCTGCGCCGTGGTCTTCCACTTCGCCAGCTTGGTGACCTTCAAGAGACCCGCCTTGGCGCCAAGAAACTCGCGCAGGCCCGAGACGAAAACCTCGCGGAAGAAGATCACCGTCGCGGGCAGGATCAGCCAGGGGTTCATCCCCGAATAGCCGGTCAGCACCATGATCGCGATCAGCACCATCGCCTTGTCGGCAATCGGGTCCATCATCGCGCCGAACTTGCTTTCCTGTTTCCACAGCCGCGCGAGGTAGCCGTCGAAAAAGTCGGTGATCGCCGCAAGGATGAACAGCGTCAAGCGCAAACCAATCCGCCCAGGGCCGCTGGAAATACAAGAACATCAGCGCCACACCAGGCGCGGCCAACAAACGCAGAACCGTCAGGATATTGGGAATGGACCATCTCATGGGCCAAGTCGTAGCCCAAGCGCCCGCGCCGCGAAAGTCCGAAAATTTTAGCGCTTGTTTTAGCGCTTGGGCGGAATCCGGCACGCCCGCGGCGAAACCACCTCGGGGGGGGCAGCGGCTTTGCGCCACCTTCTTTGCCAGCAGCGTTACGAAAGAGCGATCAAGGCTGCCTTGTCGCGCACCAGATTTGCAGATCTTCCCGATTCCAGCAGTGTTTTCAGATCACAAAGCGCGATGCTGAACCCTTCGGCCGCGTTAACAGCTTCGCTTGTGTTTTCCAAACCCGCGAGTGTCACAGCCAAGCGCGTGCCATCTTCCAGATCCGAAAATTCCAAAGAGACGCTGAACTCCGTCTGACCACGCGAAGGCGATCCGCTGGTTCTGAGTGAATCCGGTGACCTGCACCGTCTCGCTGGCCCCCGGAACCATGAAGGCCCATTCCACTTTTGCCTCGGGCGCGAGTGGACCGGTTGTGCTGCCGAGCCAGAACTTGGTGATGATCGCCGGGTACACGAAGGCATCAAAGACTGCGCCTCTGGGCGCTCGTACAAGCTGTTCCAATTTCGCTTCGGACATAGGTATTCCGCCTCGAATTTAGCGATCAATCCCAACCTTCCGCCCCAATTCTCGCAATTTCATCTGGGGTTGCTGCCTCCGCTCGGCGGAGTTTGCAACATCCCGCAGCCTATGGCGTGCCTTCACCTCTTTGCGCGGGCGCGCAATGCTCGCCCACTCCACCTCGCAAAACCGAAGGTCGGCCAGATCACGCAGGCCCGGCAAAACCACAGCCTCATTCCGCCACCGGCGTCCAGATCACATCGTCAATCCGCGGCGCACCCGTGGCCAGCATCACCAGCCGGTCAAAGCCCAAGGCAATCCCGCTCGCCTCCGGCATGATCTCCAAGGCCGCAAGGAACTCCTCATCGACCGGATAGCGCTCGCCATAGACCCGCGCCTTCTCTTCCATTTCCAAGGCAAAGCGCCGGCGCTGCTCGCCCGCATCGGTCAATTCGCCAAAGCCATTGGCCAGCTCGACCCCGCAGGCATAAACCTCGAACCGCTCCGCCACGCGCAGCGTCCCGCGGATGCCGCCGCGCCAAAGCTGCCTCCGCCGCCGGATATTCGTCCAGTATCGTGATCCGCCCCATCCCCAGATGCGGCTCGACCAACTCCCCCAGCACCCGGCTCAGCATATCCGACCAGGTGTCATCCGCCGCCACCCGCAGCCCGATCCGCTCAAGCTCGCCGCGCAACACCTCCGCCGAAACCGCGCCGTCGTCGCCAATGCTCGCCAGCAAATCCACCCCGGCATAGCGCGCAAACGCCGCGGCCACCGAAATCCGCTCCGGCTCCAACCCAGTCTCGCAGGCCCGCCCGCGAAAGCGCAAAACCGCCCCCGCCATCCGGCACATCGCCACCACGTCCTGCATCAGGACCTCGTAACCCTCGCCGACCCGATACCACTCCAGCATGGTGAACTCAGGCGCGTGCAAAGCCCCCCGCTCGCGGTTGCGCCAGACATGGGCAAAAGCCGCAATCCGCACCTCCCCCGCCGCCAGCAGCTTCTTCATCGCAAACTCCGGGCTGGTGTGCAGATACATCTCCCGCCCCACCCCATCATTGCCAATCGCCTCAGTGCGAAAGCCATGCAGATGCGCCTCATTGCCCGGCGACACCGCCAAGGCCGAAGGCTCCACCTCCACAAACCCCTGCTCCGCCAGCCAGCCCCGGATCCGCGCCTGAATCCGCCCGCGCTCGATCAGCAATCCGCGCCGGTCCGCATGCCGCTCCGGCCGCCACCACGCCGCATCGCTATTTTTGCCAGACATCTGGAGATTTCCCGTCATATAGGCTAAAGCCACCCCGATATATCGCGCCCCTTATCCTTGGGGCCGCCCAAGAACAAGGAATCTGACGTGAAAGTCATCGCCTCCAGCCTGCGCAAAGGCAATGTCGTCGAGATGGACGGCAAACTCTACGCCGTGCTCAAAGCCGAGAATTTCCACCCCGGTAAAGGCACCCCCACCACCTCCGTCGACATGCGCCGCATCTCTGATGGCGTGAAGGTTGCCGAACGCTGGCGCACCACCGAGATGGTGGAAAAGGCCAATGTCGACGAGCGCGAGTATGACTTCCTCTACGAGGATGGCGAAGGCTTCCACTTCATGGAGCCCTCCACCTACGAACAATTCGCCGTCCACCCCGATGTCGTCGGCGACGACAAGGCCTTCCTGACCGATGGCATCAAGGTCTATCTGAAAACCTACGACGGCGTCGCCATTGCCCTCGAACTGCCGCAGCGCGTCACCCTCGAGATCGCCGAGACCGAGCCGGTGGTCAAAGGCCAGACCGCCTCTTCCTCCTATAAACCCGCCATCGCCACCAACGGCGTGCGCATCATGGTCCCGCCCCATATCGGCGCCGGCACCCGCGTCGTGATCAACACCGAAGACCTCTCCTATCAGGGCCGCGCGCAAGACTAAGCGTGCCGCCGCACAAGAGACAAAGCCCGCCCCTCACAAGGCGGGCTTTTTGCTGATGAACCCCAAGCACTGGCCCAGACCCCTGCGCCCGCACGGCCTTGCTTGCCGCCCTAAAGCGGCACATCCTTAAAGCGGCACATCGTCGTATTTGCGCGCAAGGCTGCTGCCTGCAGCCGATTGCTCAACGCCTTTCAAAAGCCGCGTGGTATGCTCGGAATATTGCGCCGCGGCGCTTTTGAAGAATTCAGTCTGAACCTGCATCAATTCTTCCAGGCTCTTGCAGGCCAACAGGGCTTTTTGCGTCTCGATATCCTGCTGCAAGCGACTCGTCATGAAACGGGCACTTTCTTGCATCAGATCGAGCCAGGCTTGTGCGCCGGCAGGATTGAGCGCGGTCAGCATCCCCAGGATCGCGGTCTGTGCAGGATTGGACTGGCTGGTGTCGGTTGTCGGTTTGGCCATGTGATTTTCCTCCGTGTGCGACGGTTCCCCGCGACAAACTTCTGTGGCGGCACCCCGCAGTATAGCACAGACTGGGCGGATTCGTTTGATCTGACCCCGTAACAGGCAGCCGCAGAGTCAAAGGTGCGGGCTGCCTGCCCGCCCCAGCCACAAACCGCCGCTCAAAAATCATTTCCCGCCAGCCCCTTGTTTCGAATCGGCAAATGGCGCATATGAGTTCGGGCGAAACGCTATCTATCGACCCTTCTGTCTCCTTACGGCTTCAGTAAATCGATCTTTACGACTGAGCCACGTCATCGCATTCCGCGGATGGCACACCAAACTTAGGAGACACACGATGGCTAACGGCACCGTGAAATGGTTTAACGCAACCAAAGGCTTCGGCTTTATCGCACCGGCAAACGGCAACAAAGACGTGTTCGTTCACATCTCCGCAATGGAGCGCGCTGGCATCCGTCAGCTGAACGACGGTCAAGCAGTGACCTTCGACATCGAAGCAGGCCGTGACGGCCGCGAGTCGGCGATCAACCTCGCTCTGGCATAAGCCAAAGCGGCGTTAAGCCACAGAAATTCAAAACGGGGGCCGCGCAAGCTGGCCCCCGTTTGCATGTCCAGGGATCACTCCGCTCCAGGGGGCCCACCGCGCCTCCTTAAACCCATAAAACTTACCTAAAATTCTTCATCTTGGCCCAAATATCCCACGGGAGGTCCGGAGGGTGTGAAACCCTCCGGTCCCGCAGTTCTCACCCCGCGACGGGGTAGTCGCTATAGCCCTTCGCCCCCGGCGTATAAAATGTCGCCGGATCAGGCGCCGCCAGGGCGATCCCCTCGCGCATCCGCCGCACCAGATCGGGGTTCGAGATAAAGTCCCGGCCAAAGCCCGCCAGATCCGCAGCCCCCTCTTCCAGCAGGGCCTCGGCGCGCGCCGCGTCCAGACTGCCCCCCCAGATATAGCACGCCGGCCACAGCGCCCTCAGCTTGGCGCGAAAGCCCTCGGGCGCGGGCGGATTGCCCAAGGCGGTGTGATCAACGACATGCAGATAGACCAGACCGACCCGCGCCAAGGCAGGCAGCAGCTCGAAATAGGTTTGTTCCAACTCGGGATAGGGCGCCATCCCCGAAGCCCGGCCATAGGGCGAGATCCGCATGCCGGTATTCGCGCTGCCGATTGCTGCCGCAACCGCCTCTGCCACCTCGATGGCAAAGCGCAGCCGCTTGGCAACCGAACCGCCCCAGCCATCCTGCCGCTGGTTGGACAGCGGCGACAGGAACTGTTCGATCAGATAGCCATTGGCGCCGTGCAACTCGACCCCGTCAAAGCCCGCCGCCATGGCATTCTGCGCCGCCTTGACGTAATGCGCGATAGCCTGGGCAATATCAGCCTCGGTCATCTCCTGGGGCAGCGGATAGGGCTTCATGCCCTCGCTATCGGTAAAGATCTCGCCGTCCAGCGCAATCGCACTCGGCGCCAGCACCCGCCCCCCCGCAGGCAGGTTGGCAGCATGACCAACCCTGCCGCAATGCATGATCTGGGCAAAGATCACCCCGCCTGCGCCATGCACCGCGGCCGTCACCTTCTGCCAGCCCGCGACCTGAGCCGCCGTCCACAACCCCGGAATCCGCGCATAGCCCCGCCCATTGGCCGAAGGCGCGATGCCCTCGGTCACGATAAGCCCCGCTGTGGCACGCTGGCGGTAATAATCCACCATCACGCTGGTCGGCACCGCCTCTTCATCGGCGCGGCTGCGGGTCAGCGGGTTCATCACCACATGGCTCTGCAAGTCATGCGGGCCCAGAGCATAGGGCGTGAAAAGAATACTTTCGGACGTCATTATCTGGCCTTTCAATGGGCAGGGATCCCTTGCTGCAAGGATCTGGGGCAGAGGTAACCTCTTTGCATGAACGTTTAAAGGGAGGATCGGGTTCCGATCACAGACGCCGCCGGTTTGCGCCCAAAGATTAAGATCCGGTTAAAACCGTCTGGCTAATCTTTTGATATTTCACAGATAAATTTCGGTCCCAACTCGGGACCTCCCCTCGGGACCTCAGCCTCTGGCGCTGAAGAAATCGCTGATCTGCTGTGCCATCGCTTCGGAAATCCCCGGCACCGCCATCAGATCCGGCACCCCGGCCCGCGCCACCGCCTTGGCCGAGCCGAAATGCGCAAGCAAGGCGCGCTTGCGCGCCGCCCCGACCCCCGGCACATCATCCAGCGGCGTCGCCGAGACCGCCTTGGCCCGCTTGGCCCGATGCGCGCCATTGGCCCAGCGGTGCGCCTCATCGCGCAGCCGCTGGATGAAATACAACACCGGATCATTGCGCGGCAAAGCCTTGACCGGCATGCCGACGCGGTAGAACTCCTCCTTGCCGGCATCGCGGTCGATGCCTTTGGCAACCCCCACCATGGCGATATCCTCGACCCCCAGCTCCGCCATGATCCCCGCCACCGCCGAGACCTGCCCCGCGCCGCCGTCGATCAGCAACAGATCCGGCCAGGCCCCCGAACTGCGCGTCCGGGTCCTCCTTCAACAACCGCTCGAACCGCCGCGTCATCACCTCGCGCATCATGCCGAAATCGTCCGAGTTCTTGCCCGCCGCCGACTTGATGTTGAACTTGCGGTACTGCGATTTCAAGAACCCCTCCGCCCCGGCGACGATCATGCCGCCCACCGCGTCCGAGCCCTGAATATGGGCGTTGTCATAGACCTCGATCCGGCTCGGTGGGCCGTCCAGATCAAAGGCCTCGGCCAGCCCGGCCAAAAGCTTGTTCTGCGTCGCCCCCTCCGCCATCTTGCGCGCCAGAGACTTCCGCGCGTTGCGGGCCGCGTTCTCGACCAGCTCGACCTTCTCGCCCCGCTGCGGCACGGCGATCTCCACCCGCCGCCCCGCCCGCTCGGACAGCAATTCGGTCACCAGATCCGCATTCTCCACCGCATGGCTCAGCAGGATCAGCCGCGGCGGTTCCTTGTCATCGTAAAACTGCGCGACAAAGGCCTCCATGATCTCGGCCGCCTCCGCCCCCGCCCCGGTGCGCGGGTAGAAATCCCGGTTGCCCCAGCTTTGATTGGCGCGGATGAAAAACACCTGCACGCAGGCCTGCCCGCCCTCCAGATGCAGCGCGATCACATCCGCCTCGGCCACCCCCGCCGGATTGATGCCCTGGCTCTGCTGCACCTGCGTCAAGGCCTTGATGCGGTCGCGCAGGGCCGCCGCCCGCTCAAACTCCATCGCCTCCGAGGCCCGCGCCATCTCGCCCGCCAGATTGGCCTGCACCGCCGTGGTCTTGCCCTGCAAGAACCGCTCGGCATCGGCCACCAGTCCGGCATAGCCCGCCTGATCAATCCGCCCGGTGCAAGGCGCCGAACAGCGCTTGATCTGATACTGCAAGCAGGGGCGTGTCCGGCTGTCGAACATCGCATCCGAGCAATTGCGCAGCAAAAACACCTTCTGCAACTGGTTCAAGGTCCGGTTCACCGCCCCGGCACTTGCAAAGGGCCCGAAATAGCTGCCCTTCTCGCTGCGCTTGCCGCGATGCTTCTTCAACTGTGGAAAGTCGTGCTCGGTGCTGATCAGAATATTCGGAAACGATTTGTCATCGCGCAGCAGCACATTATAGCGCGGCTTCAGCTGCTTGATCAGGTTCTGCTCCAAAAGCAGCGCCTCGGTCTCGGTCCGCGTCGTCAGGAACATCATCGAGGCGGTCTCGTGGATCATCCGCGCGATGCGCCCCGAATGCCCCGAGGGCCGCGCATAATTCGACACCCGCGCCCGCAGATTGCGCGCCTTGCCGACGTAAAGCACCTCCGAGGCGGCGTTGAGCATCCGGTAAACTCCGGGCGAGCCGTCAATCGTTTTCAGGTAGCCCTGAATAACGCCATGTCCCGTTGCTATTGTTTCGCTCATGGCAACAACCCGCTCTCAAAACCGCCGATTCTCGATCCTTGCTGCAATGCCGCCGACCCAAGGGCAAGAGCAAAGCTATCCACGGATCTTGTGGATAACTTTGCGGAAAAGATTTCAGGAGCGCGGTTTTTTCCTTGTTTTCGGCCCCCTTCGTTGATCTGCCCAATTTTTGGGCACATTGTTAAGCCAATGAAAACCAACGATATTATTTTATCACAGGGTGCAAACATCTGAAATTTAAAGACTTTCTTAACACCTTCGTAACCGAAATGTGAAAAGTGGACAACTTTCCGCACGCCGCCGCGATCCGCCTATTCGGCGCCCAGAACATCCGGGGTTTTCCAGCCCAGATGCTGGCCGCCATCAACGGCAATCATCTGCCCGGTCACCGCCGGAGAATCGAGGAAAAACCCCAGCGCGGCAGTGATGTCGGCAGGATTTGACCCACGCTGCAGGATCGTCGCGGCGCGCTGGCGGGTGAAATGATCAGCACTCTGCCGCGCGCCCTGCAGGGTCGGCCCCGGCCCGATGGCATTGACCCGCACCTGTGGCGCCAGCGCCTGCGCCGCCGTCCGCGTCAGCGCCCAAAGCCCCATCTTGGCCAGAGTATAGCTCATGAACTCCGGCGTCAGCTTCTCGACCCGCTGGTCGATCATATTGACCACCAACCCCGTCGCCAGCGCCTCGCCCACCGCATCCTTGGCCACCGGCGGCACCTGTGCTGCAAAATCCTGGGTCAGCACGAAGGGCGCGCGCAGGTTGCTTTCCATATGGCGGTCCCAGCTTTTGCGGGTCGCGGTCTGGATCGTGTCATATTCAAAGATCGAGGCATTGTTGATCAGCACCGTCAAAGGCCCGCCCAGGCCCTGCGCCGCCGTCGCCACCAGCTTTTCCACCTGGCTCTCGCTCAACAGATCGGCGCGCAGCGACACCGCCCGCCGCCCCATCGCCGAAATCTCGGCCACGACTGCTTCGGCCTCCTTGCGGCTCGAGGCAAAATGCACCGCCACATCATAGCCGCGCCGCGCCAGATATAGCGCCATCTCCCGCCCAAGCCGCTTGCCGCCGCCCGTCACCAATGCCCGCATCATCCGCCCTTTTTGCAATCACAGCCCTTTGAGCCGATGATATAGCGTCCGCAAGCCTTGCAGGTAGTGGGTTTCGACATCCCCAGCCTTTTTCGCACGCTCCGCCCCACCGATCCGGGGAACAGCGCATTGCCGACCATGCCGATGGCCGCCATGATCAGCAGAAAGAAGACAACCGCCTTGATCATCTAGAGCCCAAAGCGCGCCCATAGCGCGCGCTCCTCCACCGCCTGCAGGGCATCCTCGGCGATGCTAAGGCCAAAGCGGCTCAGCAGGCTCTTCTTGCGGCCCAAGGGCACAAACCGCACCTTGGCGCCGTAAAGCTCCCGCAGCTTCGGCTCCAGATGCGCCACGCCATCGGCAAGGCCGAGCTCCACCGCGCCCTGCCCGACCCAGATATCGGCATTGAACAGATCCGCCTCGGCCAACCGCGCCCCGCGCCGCGCCTTGACATAAGCGATAAAGGCCGCGTGGATCGGGGTCTGGATCGCCTTCAGCCGCTCTATATCCTCGGGCTTCTGCGGCAAGAACGGATCGGCAAAGCTCTTCGACTTGCCCGCCGTCACCACGCGCCGCTCCACCCCCTGCTTGGCCATCAACTCCGGAAAGCCAAAGCTGGCAAAAATCACCCCGATCGAACCGACCAGCGAGGACTCGTCCACCCAGATCTCATCCGCCGCACAGGCCAGCCAATAGCCGCCACTCGCCGCCAGATCCTCGACAAAGGCATGCACCTTGACGTCCTTCTCGGCCGCCAGCCGCCGCACCCGCGCGGCAATCAGGCTTGACTGCACCGGCGATCCGCCCGGCGAGTTGATCACCAGCGCCACCGCCGCAGGCTTCATCGCAAAGGCCTTGTCGATCACCGAAGCCAGCCCCGCATCACTCAGCGCATTGCGCCCCGTGCCGATCTGGCCCGAAAGCCGGATCACCGGCACCAAAGGATCTTTGCGCAAAAACGGAATAAATCTTCTCATCCCGCCAATCTAAGCGCTCCCCGCCCCCGCACAACGCCCCATGCTTTGATACTGGCCAAAATACTCCAGGCTGGAATGCCTGCATTCCAGCGACGCCGGAGGCTCTTCCGCGCGCCCCCCTTGCGCCACAGCAATTTCCCCGCCACCCTTCCGCGTCATGATCGACAAACTCGAAATGTTCATCGCCCTCGCCACCGAACGCCACTTCGGCCGCGCCGCCGAGGCCTGCGGCGTGACGCAACCCAGCCTCTCCTCCGCGATCCGCCAGCTCGAAGACCAACTCGGCGTCCAGCTGGTGTTTCGCGGCTCGCGCTATCAGGGCCTCACCCCCGAGGGCCAGCGCGTGCTCGACTGGGCGCGGCGCATCGTCGGCGACATCCGGGCGCTGCGCGACGAGATGCGCTCGGTCCATTCCGGCCTCTCCGGCAATCTGCGCATCGGTGTGGTGCCCACCGCCCTGCCGATGGTCGCCGATCTGACCACCCCCTTCATCGCCCGCCACCCGAATATGCGCGTCACCATCCTGTCGCGCACCTCTGCCGAGATCCTCACCGGCATCGAAAACCTCGAGCTTGACGCGGGCATCACCTATCTCGACAACGAGCCCTTGGGCCGCGTCGCCCAGGCCGCGCTTTATACCGAGTTTTACCGCTTCCTCTGCACCCCCGCCTCGCGCTTTGCCGGTCGTGCCAGCATCACCTGGGCCGAACTTGCCGACGAGCCGCTGTGCCTGCTGACCGCCGATATGCAGAACCGCCGCATCCTCAACACCCACCTGACCGTGGCGGGGACCCGCGTCGCCGCCACGGTTGAATCCAATTCCACCATCGTCCTGGTCTCACATGTCAAATCCGGCCGGTGGTCCTCGGTGGTGCCAAAGAAACTGGCCGAGATGTTCACCAACTCGGGCGATCTGGTGGCGATCCCGATTGTCGAGCCAGAGGCCGAGCATCTCGTCGGCCTGATCACCGCCAAACGCGAGCCGCAAACCCCGGTTTTGCAGGCCCTGTTCGACGCCGCCAGCAAGTTGGTCTGACCGGTCCTTTGATAGGCAACGCCTATCAACTGACGGTATATCAATATTGATTTCCCTATCAAAAGCGCTAAGACAACGGCACAGCCACCCAAGGGAGGGGCGCCATGCTCGACACCGCCAATTTGACCGCCCGCGTAGAGGATATCCTTGTCGCGCACAAAGGCATGGAGGGCGCGCTGCTGCCGATCCTGCATGCCGTGCAGGCCGACTTCGGCTATGTGCCGCAAGAGGCTTTGCCGATCATCGCCAAGGACCTCAACATCTCGCGGGCCGAGGCGCATGGCGTGCTGAGCTTTTATCATGATTTCCGTGAGAAACCCGCCGGACGGCATGTGCTGAAACTCTGCCGCGCCGAAAGCTGCCAGTCGATGGGCGCAGACGCCCTCGCCGCCCATGCTGAACAGGCCCTTGGCGTCGGCTTTCACCAAACCCGTGCCGATGGGGCGGTGACCCTGGAGCCGATCTTCTGCCTCGGCCTTTGCGCCTGCGGCCCGGCGGCGATGCTGGATGGCAAGCTGATCGGACGTCTCGACGCCGCGCGGATCGACGCCATCGCGAAGGATCTGGCATGAAACTTTACCTCCCCCTCGATTCCGCCGCCGTCGCTCTGGGTGCCGATGAAATCGCCGAAGCCCTTGTTGCCGAAGCACATGCGCGCGGGCTAGAGCTTGACCTCGTCCGCAACGGCTCGCGCGGCATGGTGTTTCTTGAACCCCTTGCCGAGGTTGAAACCCCGCAGGGCCGCCTGGCCTTTGGCCCCCTGACCCTCGCCGATGTCCCCGGCCTCTTCGCGGATCTCGCCGCCCACCCCAAGGCCCTCGGCCGCACCGATGACCTGCCTTGGATGCAGGCGCAAACCCGCCTCACCTTTGCCCGCTGCGGCGTCATCGACCCGCTGTCCCTCGCCGATTACCGCGCCCATGGCGGGTTCAAGGGCCTCTTGCGCGCCCTGTCCCTCGACAAAGCTGCCATCGTCGCCGAGGTCACCAACTCCGGCCTGCGCGGTCGCGGCGGCGCGGGCTTTCCCACCGGCATCAAGTGGAAGACCGTGTCCGAGGCAGTGGCCGACCGCAAATACATCGTCGTCAACGCCGATGAAGGCGATAGTGCCACCTTCGCCGACCGCATGCTGATGGAGGGCGACCCCTTCACCCTGATCGAAGGCATGGTCATCGCGGGCCTCGCCACCGGGGCCACCAAGGGATTTGTGTACATCCGTTCGGAATACCCCATCGCCATCGCCATCATGCAAAAGGCGGTCAAACTTGCCCGTGCCGAAAGCCTGATCGGCCCTGCGGTTTTGGGCTCCGGCCATGCCTTCGAAATTGAGATCCGTGTGGGCGCAGGGGCCTATGTCTGCGGCGAAGAAACCTCGCTGCTGAACTCGCTGGAAGGCAAACGCGGCGTGGTGCGCGCCAAGCCGCCGCTGCCCGCGCTGCAAGGCTTCATGGCAAAGCCGACGGTCGTCAACAACGTGATTTCCATCGCCACCGTGCCGGTGATCTTCGAAAAAGGTGCTGCGCACTACAAAGACTATGGCCTTGGCCGCTCGCGCGGAACCATCCCGCTGCAGATCGCTGGAAACGTCAAGCACGGCGGCCTCTACGAGATCGCCTTTGGCCTCTCCCTTGGTGAAATCGTTGACAAAATTGCTGGTGGCACCGCCTCTGGCCGCCCGGTCAAAGCCGTTCAGGTCGGCGGCCCCTTGGGGGCCTATTTCCCCCGCGCCCTCTTCAACACTCCCTTCGGTTATGAGGAATTCGCCGGCCAAGACGGCCTTATCGGCCATGCCGGCCTCACCGTCTTTGACGACACAGCCGACATGCTGGCCCAAGCCCGCTTTGCCATGGAATTCTGCGCCATCGAGTTCTTGCGGCAAATGCACCCCCTGCCGCATCGGTGCGGTGCGCGGCATGGAAACCGTCGATCGCATCGCCCGCGGCGACGCCTCGGCGATCCCGCTGCTCACCGATCTGTGCAATACGATGAAGGCCGGTTCGCTTTGCGCCCTGGGCGGCTTCACGCCCTATCCGGTGATGTCGGCCCTCACCCATTTCCCCGATGACTTTTCGCGCGCCAAGGAGGCAGCCGAATGAAAGACTTCATCATCCCGGACCGCGATTTCGGCACCCCCGCCGCCAAATCCAAACAAATGGTCACATTGACCATCGACGGCTTTGACGTCAGCGTGCCCGAAGGCACCTCGATCATGCGCGCCGCCGCCGAAATCGGCATTTCGGTGCCGAAACTCTGCGCCACCGACAGCATCGACGCCTTCGGCTCTTGCCGCCTCTGCCTTGTCGAGATCGAGGGCCGCAACGGCACCCCGTCCTCCTGCACCACCCCGGTCGCTCCCGGCCTGAAAGTCCACACCCAGAACGCCAAACTCAAACAGTTGCGGCGCGGCGTGATGGAGCTTTACATCTCCGACCACCCGCTCGATTGCCTGACCTGCTCGGCCAATGGCGATTGCGAATTGCAGGATATGGCCGGAGCGGTGGGCCTACGCGACGTGCGCTACGAGGCGGTCGAGACCCATTTCCAGACCAAGAATACCTCGGGCGAGGCCAACCCCCACTACATCCCCCGTGACGATTCCAACCCCTATTTCAGCTATGATCCGCAGAAATGTATCGTGTGTTCCCGGTGTGTTAGGGCCTGCGAAGAGGTGCAAGGCACCTTCGCCCTGACCATCGAAGGTCGGGGTTTTGAAAGCCGCGTCTCCTTCGGCGCCAAGACCGACAACGCGCTGGCCTCCGACTGCGTCTCTTGCGGCGCTTGCGTGCAGGCCTGCCCCACCGCCACCCTGCAAGAAAAGTCGATCATCGAGATCGGCACCCCCGAACGCTCGGTGATCACCACCTGCGCCTATTGCGGCGTCGGCTGCTCTTTCAAGGCCGAAATGCGCGGCGACGAACTCGTCCGCATGGTGCCCTACAAGCACGGCAAGGCCAACCGCGGCCACTCCTGCGTCAAGGGCCGTTTCGCCTATGGCTACGCCAGCCACCAGGACCGCATCCTCAATCCGATGATCCGCGACAGCATCAACGACCCCTGGCAGGAGGTGTCCTGGCCAGAGGCGATGAACTTCACCGCCAAGCGTCTGAAAGGCATCATCGCCGATCATGGCCGCCATTCCGTCGGCGTGATCACCTCCTCGCGCTGCACCAACGAAGAAGCCTACCTCGTCCAAAAACTCACCCGCGCCGTATTCATGAACAATAATACGGATACCTGCGCCCGCGTCTGCCATTCGCCCACCGGCTATGGCCTCGGCCAGACCCTGGGCACCTCGGCGGGCACGCAAGATTTCGATTCCGTCGAGGAAACCGATGTTGTCATCATCATCGGCGCCAACCCGACCGACGGTCACCCGGTCTTTGCCAGCCGCTTGAAAAAGCGCCTGCGCAAGGGCGCAAAACTGATTGTCATTGACCCGCGTCGCACCGACATTGTCGAAAGCCCGCATGTCAAAGCCCAGCACCACCTCGCGCTCACTCCCGGCACCAACGTCGCCATGGTCACGGCTCTTGCGCATGTCATCGTCACCGAAGGCCTATATGACCAAACCTTCATAATGGAACGCTGCGACTGGGACGAGTTCCAGGATTACGCCGAATTCGTCAGCCAGCCGCAGAATTCCCCCGAGGCGACCGAGCTGCTGACCGGCGTCAAAGCCGAAGAGGTTCGCGCCGCCGCCCGGCTTTTCGCCAAGGGTGGCAATGGCTCGATCTACTACGGCCTGGGCGTCACCGAGCACTCGCAAGGCTCCACCACCGTGATCGGCATCGCCAACCTTGCAATGATGACCGGCAACGTCGGCCGCCCCGGCGTCGGCGTTAACCCCTTGCGCGGACAGAACAATGTGCAGGGCTCTTGCGACATGGGCTCCTTCCCCCACGAGTTGCCCGGCTATCGCCACGTCAAGGGTGCCGAGGTGCGCGATATCTTTGAAAAAGTCTGGGGGGTGCAGATCGACGACGAACCCGGCCTGCGCATTCCCAACATGCTCGATGCCGCCGTCGAGGGCAGCTTCAAGGCGCTTTACTGCCAGGGCGAGGATATTCTGCAATCGGACCCCGACACCAAGCATGTCGCCGCCGGCCTCGCCGCGATGGACTGCGTCATCGTCCACGATCTCTTTCTCAACGAGACCGCCAACTACGCGCATGTCTTCCTGCCCGGCTCGACCTTCCTCGAGAAAGATGGCACCTTCACCAATGCCGAACGCCGCATCAACCGTGTGCGCAAGGTCATGGCGCCGCGCAACGGCTATGGCGATTGGGAGGTAACCCAGATGCTCGCCCAAGCGATGGGCGCCAATTGGACCTACACGCATCCCTCTCAGATCATGGACGAAATTGCCATGACGACCCCCTCTTTCGCTGGTGTCACCTATGACCTCCTCGACGAAAAGGGCTCGGTGCAATGGCCTTGTAACGAACAGGCCCCCGAGGGCACGCCGCTGATGCATGTCGACGGTTTCGTGCGCGGCAAGGGTAAGTTCATCAACACCGAATATGTCGCGACGGACGAACGCACCGGCCCGCGCTTCCCACTGCTGCTGACAACCGGGCGGATCCTGTCGCAATACAACGTCGGCGCGCAGACGCGGCGGACGCAGAACGTTGTCTGGCATGGCGAGGATCTTCTGGAAATCCACCCGCATGATGCTGAAGTGCGTGGCGTCAAAGACGGCGATTTCATCCGTCTCGCCAGCCGTTCGGGCGAGACCACCCTGCGCGCCACGATCACCGATCGGGTCAATCCCGGCGTGGTTTACACCACCTTCCACCACCCCGACACGCAGGCGAATGTCATTACGACCGATTATTCGGATTGGGCCACCAACTGCCCGGAATACAAGGTCACCGCCGTGCAGGTCTCGCCCTCGAACGGGCCGAGCGAGTGGCAGGAAGACTACGCCGCCCAGGCTGCCCACTCGCGGCGCATCGCTGCGGCAGAGTGATGCAAACCCACCGCCCCTTGCCGCGACTTTGCTTCGGCGAAAGCGCAGCCTCCGGCAGCCGTGAGCTGCCGGAAGAGGTGGCGATTGCCTTGAGCTTCAACGGCAGCACCCAGGCCGTGATGATGGCGACGCCCGCCGATCTGATTGATTTCGCTTATGGTTTCGCGCTCAGCGAAGGCATCGCCACACCGGAGGAAATCGAAGGCGTCGAGCCTGTTGAGACCCCTCTGGGCATCGATTTGCAAATTTGGCTCGCCCCTGCAGCCGAGGCGCGTCTGGGCAAGCGGCGGCGCAGCATGGCGGGTCCGGTGGGCTGCGGCCTCTGTGGCATTGATAGTTTGGAGGAAGTGCTGCGGCAACCGCGCAAGCTGCCGTCCTCCAGCTATCAGATCACCCCTGCCGAGATCATGCGCGCCGTTGCCGCCCTGCCCGCCGCACAAAAGTTGCACGACATCACCCGCGCCGTACATGCGGCAGGTTATTGGACGGGCAGGCTGGTTGCGCTGCGCGAAGATGTTGGACGCCACAACGCGCTTGACAAGCTCTCGGGCCACCTGATCCGCGCGCCGCTGGTCCCGGGGGCCGTGGTCCTGACCAGCCGCGTTTCGATTGACATGGTGCAAAAAGTAGCCGCCCTCGGATGCCCGGTTCTGATTGCGGTTTCCGCCCCGACGGCGCAGGCTGTGGCGCTTGCCGAAGCCGCCGGGATCACCCTGATCGCCCTTGCGCGACCACAACGCTTTGAGGTTTACAGCCACCCCCATCGTGTCACCCAGGAGACTGCCGATGTCGCTTAATTCCCATCACGAGGGCCCGCATTCCAAGCTGATCTATATGGCCAATCAGATCGCCAAGTTTATGGAATCAAAACCACATTCCGAAGGTCTTGCTTTGATGGCAAGCCATATCAACGATTTCTGGGAACCGCGGATGCGGCGGCATCTTTTTGAAGTTCTCGACGCGGGAGGCGAGGGTTTGCGGCCGCTGGTGCTTGAAGCCGCCGCGCAGATCAAACGCCCTGCAACGGTTTCATGACTCTTTATTCGGTCAATCGAAATCACAGGCTAGCGAAACGCAACCAAGCCGGCGCAAAACCCGGCACTGCGCAGCAGTTTTCCGCTTAGACAGGTGCCTTTCGGAAAGCCCTCAATGTCTTTGATGAAGCAAGCCTCAAAGCCGCCCTCACCAAACTCAATCTGCAGCGTCTGGAAATCAAACAGCGTCAGACTGCGTGGATACTGCGCCTTGTAGGCCGCCTCCTTCGCGACAAAAATCGCCAAAGCCGCCTCTGGTCTGGCCGCGCAAAACTTCAACTCCTCCGGTCGCAGCACGCTCGGCCATATCTCTGGTGGCAGGGCTCGGTCAGGCTCGATATCCAGGCCGAGACCACGCCAAATCCCGGCGCGCGACACCACTGCCATGCAGGCCCCGGCACAATGGCTGATACTGCCCAGCACTCCCGGGGGCCAGATCGGTGCACGATCATCGCCGATCGGAATCGCGCAAGGCGCAACCGCCAGATGCTGCATTGCGCGTCGCGCAGCGAGCCTTCCAGCGCGAAATTCCGCAAGGCGATGCGGCACGGCCTGGGGCAAGGCCTCACCCGGCCACTCCACGCCCACCTCACCCGGCACAGCGACCCCCAGGGCGACGCCCTCCGGCAAGGCCGCGCGCAGAGCAGCCTCCAGATCAGCCATCGATCCGCACGGCCCGCATTGCCCGACGCCGCGCCATGGCATCCATCCGAGCATCGGCCCGTTCGATCTGGGCAACAGCAGGTGGTGCTGCAGGTTTTGCGGCCTGATCGAGATGCGCCGCAAGTGCCTGCAGCACCGGAAAACGGAAGATATCCGTGATCGAGATCTTGCTGAGTCCGAGACCCTCGCGCAGCTCGCGGTGCACCTGCACGGCAAGCAGCGAGTGACCGCCAAGCACAAAGAAATTGTCCTTGGCCCCAACCTTCGCAACCCCCAGAACCCGGGCCCAGACCGCTGCGATCTGACTTTCCAGATCAGAGGTCGGCGCAACAAAGCTTTGCGTTTGCAATGGCTTGACATGAGGAGCGGGCAAAGCCTTGCGATCAACCTTGCGGTTTGGCGTCAAAGGGAAGGCCTCCAGCCAGACATAATGCGCCGGCCGCATATGCTCGGGCAGCACCTCCGCCAGCTGCCCCCGCACCACCGCCTCGTCCCCCTGTCCGATCAGATAGGCGACAAGGCGCAGATCCCCCGGCAGATCTTCCCGCGCCAGAACCACCGCCTGTTTGATCGCGGGCATTGCCTCAAGCACGGCCTCGATTTCCCCCAACTCGATCCGATAGCCGCGCAGCTTGACCTGATGGTCGGTCCGGCCAAGGAAATCAATCTTGCCGTCCTCCCTGCGCCGCACCAGATCACCTGTCCGATACATCCGCGCTCCCCAAGGTGAGGCCCGTTCCGGCGAAATGAAATGATCGTTCATAAATCGTTCCGCCGTCAGGTCGGGCCGCTGCCAATAGCCGCGCGTCACACCGTCACCACCGATCCACAACTCACCCTCTGCGCCGAGCGCTACGGGCTTCATCGCCGCATCAAGCACATAGTATTGTTGATTGGCCAGCGGCGTGCCGATGTTGCAAAGCCCTTCAAAGCTGCCGACCTCTTCCACCGACGACCAGATCGTCGTCTCCGTTGGGCCATACATGTTCAAAATCCGCGCCGAAGTTGCACCGCGCAGCTCTGAAACCAGGGCAGAGGGCAAAGCCTCACCGCCAAGCATCAGGGTCTTCAGCTGTGCAAGCGCCTTTTGTGACTCTTTGTTCATCATGATCATCCGCGCCATCGACGGCGTGCATTGCAGATGAGTCACGCCATGTCTTTCGATCTGCGCCGCAATCGAATAATCCGTCGAAGCCAACCCACCTTCGCGATTGCTACGCCGCAGCACCTCGGCCAGCGGTTTCAGCCCGGCCAACACAAACTCCGGCGCAATGCCATAGTCGATCAGGCAAGCCACCTCGCCCACGCCGATGCGGGCAAGCTCTTCGACTCGTGTCACGGCATCTTCGACCGTGCCGAACAACCCGGACTCCTCGAAATAGCGTTGAAAGGCAAAATCGAGAATCGCCTCGGTCTCCTCAGCGCTGAGCGATTGCAGGTCGATCTCCATCGGATTGGATACGCCTTGGGGTTTCTTGAAGGCCGGAAAGGCCCAGGCGTATTGCTTGATCAGCGCCGCGGCCGAGCGCAGGTAATCCTTCATCGGTCCACGGGCGATCTCGCGCGCACTCTCGCGATCTGCCGCGATATAGCTGTGCAGCATCAGGGTGACCGTAAAGGCTTTCGGGTCATGTCCCGCAGCGCGCAGCGCATCGTGATAGAGTTTGATCTTGCCTTCGACCTCGGCAATGCTCTGGCCCAGAAGATGGGTCAGAACATTGGCCCCGATGGCCCCCGCCTCGCGCCAGGTTTCTGGATTTCCTGCCGTCGTCACCCAAAGCGCGAGCTCCTTCGAGACCGGACGCGGTTGCGTCAGCAAAGAATGTGAACCTTTGTTCGTCGGGAACTCCACCGCCTCGCCCCGCCACAGCCGGCGCACCTGATCCGCCGCGGCAAACATCGCCGCCTTGTTGTGCGGCGGGGTGTTTTCGGGGCGCAGCACGAAATCATCCGGGTGCCAGCCACTGGCAACGGCAATGCCGGCGCGGCCGTTTGTCAGGTTGTCAATCACCGCCCATTCCTCGGCAATCCGCGCCGGATGGTGCAGGGGCATCACGCAAGACCCTGCGCGGACACCAATATTTTTCGTCACCGCTGCGACCGCAGCCCCGGTCACCGAAGGGTTTGGATAGGGGCCACCAAAGGCGTGGAAGTGGCGCTCGGGGGTCCAGACCGCGCAAAAGCCGTTTTTATCGGCAAATTTTGCGCCCTCTAACAAAAGTTCATATTTCTTGGGGCCAGCCCCGTCGTCATTGCCCCAATAGTAGAGTGAAAAGTCCATCTTCTGTGCAGCACCGCCGCCACCCGAGACCAGAGTTCGGTTTTCATCGCTGCTGAGCACGACTTTGTAGCCGCGCGCCAGCGTCCAGAACAGCTCGAGCACCGAAATGTCGAAAGACAGGGAGGTCACCGCCAGCCAAACGCCCGGCTCACGCCCCAAATGCGCATCCATCCCCGCAAAGAAGTTCGCAAGGTTGCGATGTTCGACCATCACGCCCTTCGGTCGCCCGGTGGAGCCCGAGGTATAGATCATATAGGCGATATCGGCCGAAGTTACCGAAGTGTCAGGGTTTGCCTCAGAGGCGGTGATAAGCCGCGGCTCCTGATCCAAGCAGAGCAACTGCGCCTCATGCTGAGGCAAGCCCACCGCCAGCGCCTGATGCGTCACGATCACGTCACAGGCCGAATCCTCGATATAAAGCGCGATGCGTTCTGCCGGATAATTCGGGTCCATCGGCACATATCCGCCGCCCGCCTTTTGGATCGCCAGAGCTCCAACCACCAGGTCCAGACTGCGCGGCAGACAAAGCCCGACCAGCATGCCCGGGGTCACCCCCAGGGCAATAAGAACATGCGCGGCACGGTTGGCGCGGGCGTTCAGCGCCGCATAGGTCAGGCTTTCGCCCTCACAAACCAAAGCCACCGCGGTTGGCGATTTCAACACCTGCGCCTCGAAGGCCTGATGCGAACAAATATCTGAATTGTAAGGCGTATTGGTCTGGTTCCACTGCTGCAACACCCTATCTTTCTCGGCCTCGGACAGCAGCGGAATCGCGGCGATCTCGGCATCGGGCTGCATGGCCTCGGCCACGGCTTGGATCCGCCTTGCCAAGGTTTCTGCCTCGGCCTGGCTCAGGCAACTGGCATCAAAATGCAGCCGAGAGCCGGTGAGGGTCACCAGCGTCCCCTCAATCGGGCCCGCTTCCGAGAGGCCAAGCTGCGGCATGGTCAGCCCAGCCAGATCCCGATCACGGCTTAAGATATCCAGCGCGAAACCGCTGGAAAGGCTAAGGTCCAAGGCGGCGCGCGCTTCGGAAACCCTGCCAGAAACATTCACCCGCAAGGGTCGCCAGGCGCTGACAAAGCCCGGCACGCCCTGCGCGGCGAGGGCAAGATCGGCAGCCGCAAGTCCCGCAACATGCACTGCCGCGAGCGCGAGATCACCCAGATCGCCCACAAGCGGCAAACTCTGCCAGCTTGCAACCCCGGTTTTTTGCGACAGGATCAGCGGTTCCAAGCCGCGCAACTTGGCGCGCATCTGGGCGTCATTGCGCGCGGTGCGCTGTGCCGCCTGCGTCAATTCTTCGGCTGCTGCGTCAAGCTTTTGCGCAGTCAATTTCGGCAGGGTGATAGGCAAGCCTTTGCTTTGACAGCTAAATGCGGAAAGCCTCACCGCCCCGTTGCGACAGGCCACAGTCATGCTTTCCGCATCCGCCGCAAGGATCACGCCGGGTTGGCCCTGCCCCGCCACGCTTTGCGCAGAGCCCACATTCCACACCTGACCATCCAGCGAAATCTTCGGCGTCGTCAGCGGATTCCAGTAACGCCCGTGATCAAGCGCCTGAATCCGCCGCGCAACCGTCTCTGCGGTCTGCTCAAAATCGATCAGACCAAAGTTGGCCGGTCGGTCAAAGCGTTTGCACAGGCTCCGCTGCGTCAGATCCTGCGGTTTGCGCTGCAGATGGCCGCTCTCCAATTGCGCAAGCACGGCGGGAAAGCTGTCAAGTGCCGCCTCAAAGCAACGACTGTTCAGAGTCAGCGCCGTTTCAGAAGCCGCGATGTCGAAAAGCCTTTGCTCCAACACGTCGCCTTCGTCGATGCCGCCTTCGATCACGTGCCAGGAGATACCAAATTGTGACTCTCCATTCAAAATTGCCCAAACCGGCGCATTCAGCCCGGCGTAGCGCGGCAGCGGACCGTCGTGAAAATTCACCGCAACCTTGGCGCGGGCGAGTGTTTCAGCCGGAATCACCGCCAGATTGGCGATGGAGAACAGCCAATCGACCGACAGGTCTTCCAGTGAATGCAACGAGTCCTGAACCCGCAACCCCTTGGCGTGGGCCCATTTCTGCAGTTCCGCATTCTGCGTCACCACGGCGGCAATCTGGTGCCCATGCGCAAGAAGCAGCGCCCCGCACTCTTGGGTGAGGGCTTCGTTGCCGATCAGAAGAGCCGAACACGGACGTGGTGAACTCTCAGTCATATTCACTTTCTTGCCTCCAGAAATGCGGCACCGTCTCGGTTTTTTCCAGCCCGACCCTTAAGCGCGGCGGCAAGATGATGCAGCGTGAGATCGCGAAGGTAGCGCGGCGGATCGCCCCGGTCCTTGCGCTGAATCAACAACCGCACCCGCCACAGCAAACCGCCCGCCACCAGCGCCAATGTCGCGCAGGTCGTATAGACGACTCCGTGATTCTTCAGGAAATAATGCAGGCGAGAATCGAGCCAGAATTGCGGAATCCGCTGCCATTGCCGCAGTCCGGTCGAGACCGAGCCGATATGCATGACGCGACTTTCCTTGAC
Organism: uncultured Alphaproteobacteria bacterium; assembly: GCA_963815275.1. Classification (GTDB taxonomy): domain Bacteria; phylum Pseudomonadota; class Alphaproteobacteria; order Rhodobacterales; family Rhodobacteraceae; genus Cypionkella. The sequence continues at coordinate 55,039 of CAWFGD010000009.1, read as the reverse complement.
GAAGTCACTGCGCCAACCGGCAAGGGCGGCCCGTCGGCACAGATCGGTCTCTTCGAAGTAGAGGAAGAAGGTTTCATCAAAAAACCCAATCTCCTCAATTACTTTGGCACGCATCATCAGGCTGGCTCCCGCCAGCCAATCAACGCGTTGCGTCGCCTCTGGAACAGGTTGCGCCACAATCGCGTGCTGCAAAATTCGGCTGACGGGACCAAAGCGGATCTGCGCTTCAAACTCCGAACTGATCGAAGGAAACCGAAAGGCGGTGCGATGCGGCGTGCCATCCTCACCATAAATGTAGCTACCCGCGAAGCCAGTCTCGGGATGCGACATCAAATGATCGTAAAGCGCCTTGATCGCCGCGGGCTCGGGAAAGGCATCCGAATTCAGGATATAGTAGAAGTCTGGCGGCCTCCCGTCAGGCATCGCCAGTTTCATGCCGAAGTTATTCCCCGCACCAAAGCCGCCATTCCGACCCGATTGCACCACCCGCAGCGGCTGCGGGCCAAGATCCCAGCCACGCGCACCCACCGCCTGCGTCAGAGCTTCAAACGAACCGTCCCCGGAGTCGTTGTCGACGATGACAAGCGCTGCATCAAGGCCGCTTTGCGCCGCAAGGGCCGCCTCGGCCGCACGCAGAGTCATCTCATGTGAACGCCAGTTCAGTATGACGGTGAGCAGACACGCCATTATTCCGCCGCCGTAGAAAGGCTGATGATATTCGAGGAGCCAGATTCGGCAGAGTCCACCACGCCACGCAATTGCACGGCAAGCACCCGCACATTTGGTTCGAGCACCATGCTGTCATGATCGCCGGGGACTTCGATCACCTGCAAATCTGCAGCGAACTGTGCAAGAGCATTGTCCTCAAAGACATATTCCCGCGACTTTGACACCCAGTTCCGACCGGAAACCCGCCATCTGCGGTCAAGCGGTGGGCGGAATAGCACGGTCCTGCCGCGCCGGGGCTGCAGCGAAAACTGCGCCAGCGCCGCACGGAAAGCCTGCTCAATTGCATCGTTGTGGAATTGCACTTCGGATTGTGCCGTCGCGGCGGGACGGCGTTTTTCCATCTCCCAGGCCCAGCGTTGCCGCAGCCATTCCCCAAAATAGCCAATGCCTTTGCTTCTGATTTCCGAAAGTTTTATCAACGCCTTATCACGCGCAGTCAAACTTGGTCGGATGGGCAGGGGCGTATCGAGCAGGACCAGAAGCGCCACCTCTTCACCCGCTGCTTCAAGCTGTCGCGCCATCTCCCAGGCTGTCAGACCGCCACCGGAAAAGCCGCCCAGCAGATATGGGCCATCTGGCTGAATCTGCCGCAGTTCGGTGATATAATCCGCTGCGGCCTCGGCCAAGGTGGTATGCGGTGCCACGTCGCCATAAAGCCCGCGCGCCTGCAAGCCAAAGAAGGGCCGTTCGCCGCCCAGAAGTTGCGCCAGATGGCGCAAGTTGAGCACATTTCCGAACATTCCGGCGACGAGGAAGAAGGGCCGCTTCGGGCCGCCTTCGCCCTGATGCATCGGCACCAGATAAGAGAAGCGGCGTTTGGGCGCGGTGATCTGGTGAGGTGACTCATTGTTCACATCGCCAATCTGGGCAATGATCAGATCGGCGCAGGCGGCGATGGTCGGGGCTTCAAACAGGATCGAAATCGGGAAATCAATCTGATAGGCCTTCTTGATTTTCGCAAAAAGCCGCACGGCGATCAGAGAATGGCCACCAAGATCGAAAAAGCTGTCGTCAATCCCCACCTGCGCCACGCCAAGCAGCTCTTTCCAGAAGCCAACCAGCGTGTGATCCACCTCGTTGCGCGGCTCGACATAGGCGTTTTCAAGACTCGGTCGTTCGAATCCCGCGATGGTCGCACTCGCGGCCTCAACGGCATTGCCGTGTTGGATCAGCGCCGGGCAGGTCCACCGAAGACAGAATGATCTGGCTCTCGCCTGTCGCCAGTGCCCGCCCGAAAACAGCAGCGCCCTCTTCGGCAAGGATCCCCAGTGCGTAGAGCTGCAGCAACCGTTCCTCGGCGGCGGATGGCGGTTGGGCAGAATTGCCGTTATCAAAACTCAGATCACGTAGTTCAGGCGGTCGGAACTGCAGTTTCTCCTCAAGTCGGTGAATGCTAAAGCCTTTTATTTCAACACAAATTTCACCATTCGGTGCGGCAAGTGTGACATCGAACGCCGCAGTTGCGTCGCTTTCCGCCTGCGTTGCAGCTTTGCGCACCCAGGAGAGTATTTCGGCAGGCAGCGGTCGAAAGACACGAATCTGACTATAGGAAACCGGCACCCAAAGGTGATCGGGACGATAGCCTTCGATCAGATCCATCGCCCAGCCGGTTGCCAAATCCATCAAGGCCGGATGGAGCAGCCAGGGTCCGGCTTCCGAGGCATAGGCCGCAGGCAAAGCCAGCCGGGCGAGGCCCTCGCGCTTGTTATGTGAGCGAGAGTTCACAACGCGCCAGCGCGGCCCGAAAATCAGATGTTCCTCCTGCCCAGTGCGCAAGCCGCGGCCGACCTCGGCCGGTGGCAGACGTGCGGATATTTCGAGAAGGTCGAGGGCTTTCTGCTCCGGTGCGATTAGGATCAGTCGCGCCTGCGCATGGATTTGCCAGCCCGCGCCCTTCGGCGTTGAAACCGCTGATTGCACCTCGAACCCATAGCCTTCATCGCTGCGCGACAGAACCACCCGCAGCGTGGTTTCTTTGCCGTCGATGACCTGTAAGGGGCGGAAAAAGAACAGATCCCGCATCTCGACCGCGCCGGTCTCGCCCTGTGCCCGCAGCGCCTCGAGTGCCAGTTCAATATAACCGGTTCCGGGGATTAAGGCCTCGCCAGTCAAGGTGCGGTGACCGTCAAGTATCCAGCGATCTGTGCCATATTTGGCCAGAAAGACCCGGTTGCCCTTTGCATCAAAGCTGGCTTGATCCAGCATCGGCGCATCGACGGGCAGGGGTTGCACCACCGGGCTCTCGCCGAGCCGATCAGACAGCGCCTCCGCCGCCATGCCAACGCCCGACCAGATGCCCCAGTTCACCGCAACGACCTTGGTCTGATCTCCGTCACGCGATTGCGAATAGGCGTTCAGAAATTCATTCGCAGCAACATAGTCGATTTGCCCAGCGGGCCCGGTAACCGTCGAGGTCGAGGCGAACAGCACCAGAAGCGCGATCGATCCATCAGGGAAAAGCCTGTCCAGCACGAGGGTGCCATGCAGTTTCGGGCCAAAGACCTCTTCGGTCTGGTCCAAGGTCTTGGCAAGCAGCGGCGCATCGTCGATCAGACCTGCAGCATGGATGACCGTATGGATCTTGCCGAACTTTTCTTCACTTTGCTGACGCGCCTGCTGCATTTCCTGCAAATTGCAGACATCGGCGGCGATGATCTGGATCTCGCCACCCAAAGCTTCAAGCCGTTGCACTGCACGGATCCGCCGCGAGATTGGGCCATTCGGGTCGTGCGCGGCCAGATACTTATCCCAGGTGCCGCGTGCCGGCAAATTGCGCCGTGACAACAGAGTAATCCTGGCAGAAAAGCGCTGAATCAGGTCCTCGGCAATGGTCAGACCGATGCCGCCAAAGCCGCCGGTGATGAAAACATGGGCTGCCTGTGGGAATGTGAAGGATGCGTCAGGAATTGGCTTGTGCTTGAGGCTCTGGACATAGCGCTTGTCGCCGCGCAACGCCGCAAGTCTAGTCTCTGGTGGCGAAAGAAGATCCTCCAACACTGCATCGACCTGCAGCGTGAGGTCGGTTTTGCCGCGCTTGGCCAAAGGCGGCAGCGCCAGATCGAGGCTGCTCACCGTGATACCCGGCAACTCGCGCGGGATCACCCGCAGCGGGCCCAGCAGCGTCGCCTTTTCGGGGTAAAGCAAGCGCTCATCGCGCAGTCGCGCGGCCCCGGTGCTGAAGATCGAAAGCTGCAGCGGCGTGGCCAGGTTTTCCTCGGCAAGCGCCTGCGCCAGGAACATCAGGCTGTAAAAGCCCTGCTCCATATTGCGGTGCAGAAAGCTTGATCCGGGCCGGAAGCTCTCGCCACGGGTGACCAGCCAGAAGTGGGCAATTCGACTGGGCTGTGCCCCCCGCGCCGCCAGGTCGCGCAGCAAGAGGTCATAACCTTCACGGCCGCGCTCGGGGGCGAGGAAATAGCCGGACTCGCCGTCGGGGCCGAAACCATCCCCGGCGCGCACTGTGGTGACCTTCTGTCCCGCCGCCCTTAAACGCGCGACAACCGAATTGCCAAGCCCTTCTGAATCCACAAAGATCAGCCAGTTCTTTTGGTCCGCCTCGGCAAGGTCGATCTGCAGATCAACGCCAGTGCTGGCCGGTCGCCACTGCGGCACCCAGCCCCAATTGGCGATATCCTCGATCCGCGCAGGCAGGCTCGTCTCGGCAGGGGCCAGGGCCTTGCCCGGCTCGATGAAGTATTCCTTGCGCTGAAAGGCATAGCCCGGCAGCACCACGCGATTGCGCCGCGCACCTGCCCAGATCGGCTCCCAATCCACCGCAACGCCGCAGGCCCAGAGCCGCGCGATGCTGGCGATGTGCCAGGCGTCATCGCTGATCTTCTGGTCCGGATGGCGCAGCGCCGCGATCACCGCCGACTGCGCCACGCCATTGGCCTGTGCCAGCGAGGACAGCGCCCGACCCGGCCCCATTTCCAGATAGACGCGGCCCTCAACCGCCTTCAGGCTTGCCATGCAGGCCTGAAAATTCACCGTATTGCGCAGATGCTGCACCCAATACTCCGGGCTCATCGCCTCGGCCTCCGTCAGCACCAACCCGCTGCGGTTCGAGAGGATGGGCAGGCGCGGTGCGTGAAGCTGAATCTTTGTTAGGTAATCGCGAAATGCGGGCAGGATCGGCTCCAGCATCCGGCTGTGGGCGGCGATATCGATGGCGATGCGCTGGCTGTCGACCTCGATCTCTGCCAGTCGCGCCGCCAGATCGCGCAGCGCCGCATCCGGGCCCGAAACCACGCAAAGCCCCGCAGCATTGACCGAGGCCAGATCGAGATCGCCCGTCAGCCAAGGCCGCACCTCTGCCTCACTCAGCGGCACCGAGAGCATGCCCCCCGCGGGAACCGTGTCGAACAGACTGCCGCGCAGATGCACCAGGCCGATGCAATCCTCGAAACTCATCACCCCTGCAAGGCAGGCCGCGGTATTCTCGCCCATCGAATGGCCGACCAGCACAGCAGGCTGCACCCCCCAGCTGATATAAAGCTGCGCCAGCGCATATTCGGTGATCATGATCAGCGGCAATTGCACCGAAGGCTGCTTCAGCCTTGCATCGGCTGCAGCCTCCGCGCCCGGCTCGGGCAGCCAGAGCGCGCGGATATCGTAGTCGAGCTTGGGTTGCAGGACCGCCAGCCCCTTGTCCATCCAATCGGCAAAGACCGGCTCGGTCTCGTAAAGATCGCGCGCCATACCGGCGAATTGTGCGCCGCCACCGGGGAACATGAAGACGACCTCGGGGTTCTCGCCCAGATAGTCATGGTCAAAGACCCGCCGCTTGTCGGCCGCCTTCCAAAAGCTCCGCCGCCTCGTCATGCGAGCCCGCCACCAGCACGCGGCGGCGGTCAAAGGCGCGGCGGCCCTGCTTCAAAGTATAGGCGACATCGGCCAGCGGTTGTTCGGGATGGGCGCGCAGATGCGCGGCCAGACGCCCCGCCCCTGCCTCAAGAGCTGCTTTGGATTTCGCCGAGAGAACAAGCGGTTGAAACGGCCAGATGCTGTCTTCCGAGGCGGCCCGCGCAGGGGCTTCCTGCAAGACCACATGGGCATTGGTGCCGCCGACCCCAAGAGAATTGACCCCGGCAAGCCGCGGCGCGTCAGAGGCCCAATCGCGCAGGCTGTCGTTGACGCGAAACGGGCTGGTGGCGAAATCAATCGCCGGGTTGGGCGTTTCATAGCCCAGACTTGGCGGCAACTGCCGGTGATGCAAGGCCAGCGCCACCTTGATCAGGCTCGCCACCCCCGCCGCCGTATCAAGATGGCCGATGTTGGTTTTCACCGAGCCGATGCGGCAGCTGTCGACTGCCTCGGTGGTCTGGCGAAACGCCTGGGTCAGCGCCGCGACCTCGATCGGGTCGCCCAGATAGGTGCCGGTGCCGTGGCATTCGACGTAAGACACAGCGCCCGCCGAAACCCCGGCCACCGCCTGCGCCTCGGCGATACAAGCCGCCTGCCCCTCGACCGAAGGCGCCAGATAGCCCGCCTTGGCCGCGCCATCGTTGTTGACCGCCGAGCCCTTCAAGATCGCCCAGATATGATCGCCATCGCGCAGCGCATCCGCCGCACGACGCAGCACCACACAGCCCGCGCCCGAGCCGAACACCGTGCCCTGCGCGCGGCTGTCAAAGGCGTGGCAATGTCCGTCCGGCGACAGGATCTCGCCCTCGGTATACAGATACCCACGCGCATGCGGCAGCTCGATGGTCACGCCGCCCGCCAGCGCCATATCGCATTCGCCGTTCAACAGCGCCTGCGTGGCATAATGCACCGCCACAAGACTGGTCGAGCACGCCGTCTGCAGGTTGATCGAGGGCCCCTTCAGATCAAAGATATGGCTGACCCGGGTGGCCAGAAAATCCTTGTCATTGCCGGTGTGGCGCAGCAGGAACATGCCGGTCTGATCGACCAGCTCGGGGTTGGAGCAGAGGTTGAAGTAGAAATAACTGCCCATGCCACAGCCGGCATAAACCCCGATGGAGCCCGCGAAATTCTCGGGCGGATGGCCGGCGTTTTCCAGCGCCTCCCAGGCGACTTCAAGGAAATGCCGGTGCTGCGGGTCGAGAATCGCCGCCTCTTTCGGCGAAAAGCCGAAGAAGTCGGCGTCGAAGTTCTTGAAGCCATCCAACACCGCGGCAGAGCGCACATAATTGGCTTTGCGCAGCCGCGCCGGGCTTTCCCCCGCTGCCAGCAATTCCGCTTCGGTCAGACTGCGGATCGAACTCGACCCCGGCGGCCAGATTGGCCCAATAGCTGGCAATATCGGGAGCGCCGGGCAGATGCGCGGCCATTCCGACCACGGCGATATCAGTTTCGCCGACAGCTGAAAGATCGATTTGCTTACCCATGCGCCCATACATCCCGACACCCCGCCAGCTCCGGGGGAACCCAATCACCATAGCGCAGTTTCAGCCGCACCAAAAGTCTCGCCGCAGCGCAGCTAAGACGAGCAAAGCCCATGCCAAGCAGAACGACCACAGCCTTATGATGTAAAGATAAAATACGGCCAGCTTATGGCGTTTGGCGCAAGGATTATGTCACCAAAACCCCGAACCAGAACCGCGCGCCATCTTCATCTGCGCCCGCAGATAGACCAGCAGGTCAAATCCGGTTCCAGCCAGAACCACCGCCAACCGCTTTGGGCTATAACGCTCGCTGCGCCGGGTCCAATAGCGGTTCAGGCGTTTGAAGACGAAATGCAGCGGCACATAGCCATAGCGCGGCGAGGGCAGCTCGCGGCGGATCACCTCGGGCAGCCAGCGGTCGTTGCGCATGGCACGGTGCAGCTCTTCGTGGCGCAGATCCGGCGTCAGCGACAACAGATGCACAAAGCAGGCCAGATTGATCGCCGAGCCGATCACGATGCGGGTCTGGTGCCGGATCAGCCCGGCAATGGTCCGCTCCGAGGCATAGACATGCGACACGCCCGAAGCACCGTCGATCCGGCTCAGATCCTCGGCCCCGGTCAGGGCATCGGTCAGCACCATGGCGCGCAGAAAACCATCCTCGACCGGCAGACCGATTGGCAGGCGAAAGCGCCGCGCCTTGTCGGTCTGCATGGCGTAAAGCTGGCCGCAGATCGCGGTCTTCCAGTCGTCCAGCCCGCCGCCCGCCGCCGCGATCAGCTTGTCCTGCCGGGTCAGGCCCTCGGGGTGGATGGCGATGTCCTTGACCGGCTTGCTGTTAAGCACCCAAAGCTTGGGCCGCGCCACCAACTGCTGCACCAGCCGCTGCAAGGCCCCCGTATCGCAAAACTCGATATCGGCATCGCAGAACACCAGCACATCCGCCTCGGGCCGCGAGATGGTCTGCACAAAGCGGTTCCAGGTGCGCGACTTGCCGCCCTCGGGCAGATCGACGATCAAGATACCGGGGCGTGCGGCGGCCTGCGCAGTCGCAATCGTCGCATCGCGGCAGCCATTGGCGAGGATCAGCACGCGCACGGCCATGCCTTCGGCGCGCAGAATATCCTGCTCGCCCAGCCTGCGTACCATCTGACCGATGCGCTCTGCCTCATTATGGGCAAAGACACCGATATCCACCGTCAACATCAAATCACCGTCCGTTTTGCTCTTCCACCAAGCAGCCCCGCCCGGTTCACGCTTTGCGAAACAACCTTGCGTTGGGCCCGCATCTGCTCAGCTTGCCCTAAAAGTGCGCCCGCCATAAGCCAAGTGAAGGGTATATGTGTGGCATTGGGCAACAGATCGACCATGTTTGCGGCCAAAATCAGGCTAAGCCCGGCGGTGTGGCGGCCAACCGCCACCCCATGCCGCGCCAAGGCCTCGCGGCCCAGCGCCAGCAGCGCCAGCGCGGTCAAACCGAACTCGGCGATATAGCCGAGCCAGCCCGAAGTGCCCATCAGAATGACCCAGGCGCCATCGGCAATCGTGGTCATCTCGCCGGTCAAGGGATCGTGCAGGAAGGCACGGCCAAAGCCGCCCCAGCCAAACAGCGGCCGCTCCTGTGCGCGGGCCAAAAGCAGCTCTTCATTGTTGATGCGGAACTGCAAGGAATAGGCGCGGTCAGCACTAAAGCCCCGCGCGAACTCAATAATCTGGTCCAAAGGCACCAGATGCGCGCCGCGCAGCACCGGATAGACCACCACAATCGCCGCCAGCACTGCCGCCGCCAAAACCTGCAACCGATAGGGCGCAAACCAGATCATCGGCGTCAGCAGGATCGCATAGACCATCGGCCCGACGCTCTTGCAGACCAACAGCATCATGGCAAGGTAGACCATCACCGCCGCCGCCCTTGGCTTGGCCTCGGCCGGCACTTCGGCAAAGCGGATCACCGCTGCCATCAGCGCCATCAGCGCGAAAAACGCCACCCAAAGCCCATGCGGCAGGAAGACCACCGGCCGATACCCGCCCTGCCTGATGGTCTGGAAAAAGTCATGTTGGAAAAAGCCGTAGACCCAGATGTTGATCTGCGGCGACAACCGCGATTCGATCAGCATCGGCAGCGAATAGATCAGCCCCGCCGTGATCAGCGCCGCCAAGATCGTCTTGGCCCCCGCCTCGCTGCCCAGATACTTCCGCGCCAGAAAGAAGGGAATCAGCGCAAAGCTCTGCGTCAGCACCGCCGAGACCGTGTCGGTCAGCTTCATGCCACCGATCACGTTGTAGACAAAGATCAACGGGTCGGAATTGGCCAGAACCGTTGCCAGGGGCGCGGCAATGTAAAGCACGATCAGCACCCGCCCGACCATGGACTTTGGCAGAAATTCCACCCGGTCCTTAAGCAGAAAGAGCGCACAAAACAACGCCACAAGGTTCGGGATCGTCGTCTTGTCCAGATCCGGCAGGATCGGCAGGTTAAAGGCGGTCAGGGGCGGCATGATCAGATAGCCGCCCAGCACCGTCCAGATCAAAGCCTGCCCCGGCGGCAGACGCCGCCAGAATTGCCAGCTGACCAGCGGCCAGATGAACAACATCAGATAGGCAAACGCGTTGGGCACAGGTCTCCGCCAGAACTAAACTATCGGCTCTTTTAGCACAGTCTTTCTGGCCAAACTAAGGTGCCACGACGACCGCTTCAGGCCACTCGGCGGAAAAACGCGATCTGGCGCAGGGCATGGGTCGCGGCCCAGGACAGCCCAAAGACCACCACCGTCGCCAGAAAATGATCCACCTCGGGACCGGCGAATTTATAGACCACCAGCATGAAGAAGGGATGCATCAGATAGATGCCAAAGGCCGCCTGCCCCAGACCCGGCAACCAATCACCGCGCAGCGGCAGCCGCCAGAACAGCTCGAAGGCCAGCACCGCACCAAGGATCGTCCAATAGTAGGGCACCCCATCGGTGGCAAAGTAGAGCCACAGCGTCATCACCGCCGCCGCAATCGACGGCCAGAACGGCCGCCCCATGGCATGGGCAAGCCCCAAGAGCAGCCCAAGCGCGTAAAGCGGCAAGGAAAACAGCCATTGGGGCAGCGGCATCGGCAGATCATAGGCCCAACTCAGCCAGATCATCGGCACCGCCAGCAGCGTCACCAAGCTCAACGCCGCCGCCAACCGCGTCTCTGTGGTGACATAGCGCCCGACAGGCTCGACCAGAGCCATCGCCATCATGACAAAGGGCAAGAACCACAGATGCACCCAGCCGCCGATCAGCAGCGTCCAGGGATCGGTCAGCAGGGCAAAGCGGTCCGGCCCGTCGTTCACCTTCAGCAAGACGATCCGGTAGAACACACTCCATGCCAGCCAGGGCAAGACCAGCCGCTGTGCCCGCGCCCAAAACGGATAGCGCCCGGCCCGCTGAAACGACTGCATCGCCAGAAAGGCCGTCAGCACCAGAAACAGCGCCAAGGCGATATGGCCGACCCAGTCCTCCTCCATCGCATAGGCATGGGCAGCGACAATGCCAAAGGCCGCGAGGAATCGGGCAAGGTCCATCGAGGGGCGGTAAGTGCTTGGCGGTTTGCTCAATGGCGAGGTCCTAAAAATCCGGTGGGTAAAGTGCTGTCACTGCTTGGGATTGCGTATAATTCCGTGCTATCGCAAGCTTAGCCATGTTGAGGAGGAGTGATTGGTGGACTTTCGTGTTGCAGAAACCACGATCACGGTGAATATCCCCGATGAGGCCAGCCTGTTGGCGGCAGTGGCAGCGCGATTGCAGGCACGGCAGGGCTTTGCTCTGGCGACGCTGAACCTTGACCACATCGCCAAGCTGCGCACCAATCGGGCCTTTCGCAAAGCCTATGCCGCGCAAGACCTTATCGTAGCCGATGGCAATCCCATCGTCTGGCTGTCCTGGCTGGCGCGCAGGCCGGTGAAGCTTCTGCCCGGCTCGGATCTGGTTCTGCCCCTTGCGAAACTGGCAGCACAGGCCGGTGTCGGCGTCGGCCTTGTCGGCAGCAGCAGTTCGGCGCTGGCCGGGGCCGCAGCCTATCTGATACGCGCGGTGCCGAACCTGATCGTCACGCTGCAGCACGCCCCGCCGATGGGCTTTGACCCCGAAAGCCCCGAGGCCGCCGCACTTTTGTCCGAAATCGCCGCGCGACAGGTCGGCGTGTGCTTTGTGGCGCTCTCGGCGCCCAAGCAGGAAATCTTTGCCGCCCGCGGTCGCCAGCTTGCGCCCCAAACCGGCTTTGCCTCCATCGGCGCCGGGCTTGATTTTCTCTCGGGCGACCAGATCCGCGCCCCGCTCTGGGTGCGTCACATCGCGATGGAATGGCTTTGGCGCGGCCTCTCCAGCCCGCGCCGTCTGTTGCCGCGCTATGTCGCCTGCCTGGCAATCCTGCCCACAGAGATGCGCGCCGCCTATCTTCAGGGTCAAAAGCCGAACAGCTCCGGGTGATCAATCGCCAGAACCGCCAAAGCCTTTGGATCGTCTTCCGGCTGCCAGCCCAACACCCGCCGCGCCTTTTCATTGCTGAACCGCGACAGATGCGCCCGGCTTTTCCAATCCAACAACAGCGGGCGGCTTAGCCCGCGCTTGCGCAGGGCAAAGCGCTTCAGCGCATATTTCACCAGATCGCCGAGGTAAAACAGCGTCAGGTTCCCCGGCACCACGCGGATAGCAGTCCCCGTCACCTGGCGGATCGCCGCGAAATACTCCCGCGCCGAGAAGACCGGCCCGCCGACCAGATTGAAACTCTGCCCCTCGATCCCCGGCACCTCTGCCGCCGCAATCAGCCCATCGGCCACATCGTCATTCAAAACAAAAGGCAGCTTGTTGCGGCCATTGCCCCAGATCCGCACCGCTCCCGCGCCATGCCAGCGGCCAATGCCCCAATGCTGCAACGGCCCGCCCGGCCCCACCACAATCCCCGGCCGCGCAATCACCAAAGGCAAGCCCTTGTCGCGGTGCAGCGCCAGCAGCCGCGCCTCGCATTCCGCCTTGGAGCGCGCGTAAAGATTGCGGTCCTGCATCGGGCCAAATTCCGTGTCCTCCGTGATGATCCGCGCCGGGTCCGAGGCATCGTAAGAGGCAATCGTGCCGGTATAGACCAACCGCCGCACCCCCGCCGCCAGCACGGCCGCCGCAATGCCCTCGGTCACCGCCACATCGTTCTGCAGATAGGCCTCCCAAGAGGATTCCTCGGACCGCGCCAGGTGAAACACCGTATCGATCCCCGCCATCGCCGCTGTCAGCCCTGCCACATCGCGCAGCGCCACCGGCACCAGTTCGACCGCAGCACCCAGATCGGCAAAGGGGTTCGACCGCCCGCGGCTGAGCACCCGCACCCGATGCCCCTTGGCGACCAGGGCCCGCGTCAGATCACGGCCCACAAAGCCCGTGCCGCCGATCACCAGCATATCCGCCTGCGCGCCCACGACAGGCGGCGCCGGCCAGACCACGGGCACCTGCGCCGGGATCAACCCCGCCACCGCCTCGATCGCCCGGATCACTTCGACCGCCGAAGCCCCATCCAGCCGCGCGTCCATGGCCCCGCCGCGCACCGCGTCGTAAAACAACCCCGCAGCCCCCAGAAACCCCAAGCCATAGGGCGATTTCCGGTTCAGACTTGCCAACTGCCGTGCCGCATTGCGCGCGCCCTCGACGCCATGCTGCCAGGCCAGCCCCAGCTGATGCCGCAGCGGATTGACCACGATGTCACTGGCATTGGCCCGCTCGATCACCAGCGCATCCGCGCCGTAATCCAGCCGCGCAATGCCGCCCACGCCGCGCAGCTCGACCGAGCGGTCCTCCGCCCCCTCGACCAGCGACAGATGCAGCGTCACATCGACCGCCCCCGCCTTGGCGCGGATCTGCCAGCCCTGATGATGCGCGACCCCGCCCGGAATCCGGATCGGTTTCGACAGCCGCAGATCAAAATCAGTCAGCGGCCCCAGCAGATCTTGCGCAAAGGCAAACAGATGCGGCCCAAGCTCGAACAGCAGGTTCTGCGGCGCGCGCAACATCCACAGCCCGAAGGGCCCCGAGCGCAGCGGTGCCAGCGGAAAGCGCCAGCGAATATCCACCGAATCCAACCGCCCCGGCACGCCCGCAGCCAAGGCCGCCCGCAGCCGCGCGTAGGCCGGCAGAGTCAGAAAGTTATGATTGACCGCAATCACCTTGCCCGCAGCCTTCGCCGCCGCAACCATCGCCGCCGCATCCTCGGACGTCAAGGCAAAGGGCTTTTCCACCAGCACATGCGCCCCCGCCGCCAACGCCGCCAGCGCGTGTTCAGCATGCAGCGCCGGCGGCGTCAGGATATGCACCGCATCAAGCTTCGCCTCGGCCAGCATCTGGCCCAGATCGCCATAGGCCATCGCGCCATAGCGCCCCGCCAAGCCTTCAGCCGCGCTCAGTGCCGGGTCACAAACCGCCACCAGCCGCGCCCCAGCGGAGGCCAAAGCCTCGGCATGCCAGCTGGCAATATAGCCTGCGCCGACAAAGCCTGTCCGAATTTCCCTGCCCGCCATAAAGCCCCTACTTATACTCAATAATCCGCGCGCCCGAACCGCGCAGCTGTCGCCAATGATAGGTCAAAACCCCCTGCAAGTTCGGGAATTTCGACAGGGTGATCAGCGCCGAAGCCGCAATCGCCTCGCGCGGCACCATGCCGCCCTTGCGGAATCGCACCACGCCTCTGGCGAAAGACAAACCGTAAAGCAGGGCGATCATAAGGCTGATCCATGGCGAAACCAGTGCAGCCAACAGCGCCGCCAAAGGCAAAACCGCCCCCCAGATCCAGACCCTGCGCCGCGCCGCCACGAAATGCCCCGGATGCAGCGCGCCGACCTCGGCAAAGCCATGCCCCGCCCGCACCGCCCGTCGCCACCACTGGCCAAAGCGCAAAATCGCCGCGTCATGCAGCGTCATCTCTGCCGCAATCCGCCACATCGACCAACCCTTGTCGCGCAGCCGCTGGCACAGCTCGTCATCCTCTGCCGCGATGACCTCCTCGCGGTAGCCGCCCACCGCCCGCATGGCCTCGGCGCGGATCAGCATATCGCCGCCGCAAGCCGTGACTTCGCCCACAGGCACATCCCATTCCCAATCGCACAACCGGTTGTAGACACTCGCCTCGGGGAACCGCTCGCGCCGGCGGCCAAAGACCAAAGCCGCTGTGGGTCGCTCTGCCAACTCTTCCAATGCCGCCGCCACAAAACCCGGTTGCAAGGCACAATCGCCGTCCAGCAGCAGCACAAACTCTGGTCCGTCAGCGCGCGAAAACACCGCCTCCAACCCGGCATTGCGCGCCCGCGCCGCCGTAAAGGGTCGCGCCATATCCAGCTCCACCACCTCGGCCGCCACAGCCCGCGCCGCCGAAACCGAGCCATCCTGCGAGCCGCTGTCGACATAGATCAGCCGCCGCACCTGCCCCTGCAAGGCGGCAAGGCAGGCCAAAAGCCGCGCGCCCTCGTTGCGCCCGATCACCACGGCATCAATCACAGGCGCCTGCATCGGCCCTTGTCCCCTCGTCATCTCCGCCACGATCCTAGGGCGATCCGCCCGCCGTGACCATGGCCTCAAAGCCGCCAATATCGGGCCTCAAAGCCTTTTATTTCAAGCCTCTCTCTGCTATCACTCTGCCTTCTGAACGCAACTCTGAACGAAATCTTGGCTCATTTCCGCCACTTGGCGCTGCTAGGTCAAAGGCTCGTGTTGGGGGCGGGTCAGTCGCGGGTCTTGCCCCTGTTTTGTCAAAGCCCTTTTTCTTTGGGCGGTGCTACAGGAGCCGGATCTTCGGATGCAAAAAGAGACCAAGTTAGGCTCACGGCCAGAGGGCCACGCAGATCTGGAGCTGTCCGCAATGACTGAAGAGAAATCAGGCACTCGGCCCGATGGACGCGGCGTTTCCCTGTTCAAGAAAGCCGCTCCCCCGGCGGGGCAAGCCTCGCAAGACCTCAGCGTCGGGCGCGAGATTTTTGCCAATGGCCTGCCCGCGATGTATCTCAATCCGATGCGGGTCTGGGAATCGCTCGGCTCGGTCTCGCTGGACCCGGTGCATCTCGCAGCAAAAGGCCTGTTTCTCGAAGCCTCCGACCATCCCGCCGCCTCTGGCTTTGACATGCTGCGCACGAGGCTCTTGCACGGGCTGGCCGAAAAGGGCTGGCGCCGCGTCGCGGTCACCTCGCCGACGCATGGCTGCGGCAAAAGCTTTGTCGCCACCAACCTCGCGCTGTCGCTGTCGCGCCGCCCGGCCAGCCGCAGCGTGCTGATCGACCTCGACCTGCGCCATCCCGAAATTGCCCGCACCCTCGGCATCGACGAAGACCGCGCTCTGGGCGAGTTTCTCTCGGGCGAACAACCACTGGAAGGCGTCTTCCGCCGCTATGGTCGCAACCTTGCGCTGGGGCTGAACGCCACCGCTATCGAGCGCGCCTCCGAAACCCTGCACGACCCCGACACCGTCGCAGCCCTCGCCGCAGTCGTCGAACAGCTCGACCCCGAAGTGGTGCTCTACGACCTGCCGCCCGCACTGGTCAGCGATGATGTGCTGGCCCTCGGATCTTCGGTCGATGCGGTGCTGCTGGTCACCGATGGCACCAAGACCACCCCCGAGGAAATCCGCGCCGTCGAGAAAATGCTCGAAGGCCGCATCCCTTTGCTCGGCGTCGTGCTGAACCGCGCGCAAGATTTCAACGCGGGCCGCTACCGCTATGCCAAGAAGTAGATAATGGGCCAGATCCAATCCCTTGAAGAGTTGATCAGTTTCCTGCTGCGACGGCGCTGGCTGATCATCCTGCTGACGGTGTTTGGCACCTCTGCGGCGGTGATCTATGCCAAGATGCAGCCCAGCACCTATGAAACCGCCGCCGTGATCCAGATCGAAGGCGCGCGGGTCACCGAAGGTGGCACCGGCCCGCAGCAAAACGATGGCGGCGGCGCGGCGCAGGTCCTGCAATCGATCGAACAGCGCCTGACCACCCGCGAGGCGCTTCAGGCGATGATCGAGCGGCACAATCTCTTTGCCGACCAGCCTGCCCTGCCGCTGGACAAACGCCTGTTCGCCCTGCGCAGCAATGTGACGTTTCAGGCGGTGGATTCCGCCGCCGGTCAGGCCTTTGGTCAGACGCGCAGCCTCTCCGCCATCATCATCATCGCCCGCGACGGCAATCCCGAAACCGCCGCCGCTCTGGCCAATGATTTCGCGCAAGGCATTCTCGACCAAAGCGTCGCGGGCCAGCGCGAGCGCGCCGATCAGAACGTCGCCTTCTTCCGCACCGAAGAAAAGCGCATCGCCGAGGCCCTTGCCAAGCTGGAGGCCGAAAGCAGCAGCTACAAGTCAGAACATGCCGATGCCTTGCCCTCGCTCGCCTCGACGCGGCGCGACGAATTGGCCAACCTGACCGACGACATCCGCGCCACCTCGCAGCAGGTCGCCGCCCTCAAGGGCGAACAGGCGCAGATCGAAGCCCGCCAGACCCAGCGCGAGACCGACAAGCGGCGGCTCAGCGATATTGCCGCCCAACTGGATGTGCTGGAAAGCCAGATCACCGCCTCGAACGCGCGTAAGGCCGAGGTCGACCGCGCACTCGCCGAAATGGCCGAGGTCGAGCGCGTGCTTGCGGGCTATGATCGCCAGCTCGCCCAATTGCAGGCCCAATACGCCACCGCCACCCAGCGCCTCACCGATGCCACCACGGCGCAGCGCCTGGCTGAAACCCAGCAATCGCAGCGTTTTACCCTGCTGGAGCGCGCCATCACCCCGGAATTTGCCATCGGGGGCGGCAAGAAAAAGATCGCCATCGCCGGGGCTTTGGGCAGCCTGCTGCTTGGCCTCACCCTCGCCTTTCTGCTTGATCTGTGGAAACCCGTGGTGCGCACCTCGGCGCAGATGAAGCGCCAGCTTGATCTGGAACCCGTCGTCTGCATCCCCGAGATCCGCCAGCCCAAGGGCCGCGTCGGTTCGGCGATGCTGCGGGTGATCGACGATCCGGCGCGCCCGCTGCTTGGCCTGCCGCGTTTTGTGATGCTGACGCTCCTGGCGACGGTGCTGCTGATCCTCTCGGCGGCGCTGATCAGCTGACCGCATGAAAAAGGCCCGCAGATGTGCGGGCCTTGTGTGCAGCGCCAAGGCTTCGGCGCCGCCTCAGCAGCCGGTGCCTCAGCAGCCGGTGCCCTTGACAACCACCTTGACGGTCGCCGCCAGAACCTTGACGTCGGTGACCAAAGACACGGCCCCCTCGTAAGCGTCGTCATATTCCGCCCGCGCTTCAAAGCTGGTGCGATTGCGCCCTGCGGTCTGCCAGAATCCGGTGATACCGGGACGCACCGCGTAATAGGCCTTGCCAGGGTAGAGGTGCTGTTGATTGATCATCATCGGACGCGGGCCGACCAGGCTCATGTCACCACGCAGTACATTCCACAGCTGCGGCAGCTCATCCAGCGAGGATTTGCGCAGGAACCTGCCCATCTTGGTGATGCGTGGATCGGCCTTCAGCTTTTGCGTCGTGTCCCATTCCAGCCGCGCTGCCGGATCAGAGGCAAGGTAGTCCTCCAGCCGCGTGTCCGCATCCAGGATCATCGAGCGCAGCTTCCACATGCGAAACCGCTTGCCGCCAACGCCAACCCGGGTCTGGGTGTAAAAGGCACTGCCGCCGTCCCGCGCCACCAAAAGTGCGGTCAGCATCACAACCGGCACCACCACGGGCGCCGCAAGCACAATCGCAGTCACGTCCAAAACCCGTTTGAAATACCGCCGATAAGGACCATTTCCCGAAGGTGACACCTTAACAGCTCCCTTCGAAGCCATGCTGGCCCGCTCGAGGATCTCATCCGCAGAGCTATTGCGGACCGCGTTGAACTCAGAATAGCTAATTGTCATTGCGCGTCACCAAACAGCTTCACAACGCTGCACCGCCTGCGTGCAGAAGCACACAAACCTCTTTCGAGACTTCCCGTCTTACCAAAGTAAGAATAAGCCAGGCAGTAGCAGATCATTTGCCGCACTAAACAGTACGCCCCCAGAATTCTTTTAGCCCGAGCTCAGGGTTTTTGGCGATATCTAATTGCGGTTCCCGAACACATTTTGGCCTTTTTTAGGATTTTTTCTGAACACAATGTCGCCAAAGTTTAAAATCTGCGCCGATCGCACAACCCTAGAGGCGTAATCTTGTCGCGGCATCTCGCGCGTGGGCAGGAAGTGATTCGGCTGGAAGGACGTCAGGAGCCTGGGCGGGCCTAGTAAGACTCGCTCCGCGCAAAGGAGTCGTTGGCGCTGGACAGGGCCAAAAGCAGCCCCAGAGCCAGAAGCCCCCCAATCTCATAGGAAAAAACCGCATGGCCGATGCCGTTGTCGCCAGCAATCGAGTGGCCAAGCCCCACAATGCCCCCTCCGATGATCGCAACCATCATGCGCGCCAACATCCGCCGAAACTCTCCCAAAAAGCTCCCTCCGGTAAAGTTTGAGCAAAAAATGGAAACAATGCCAGCGGAAAATCGCTAGATTTTTCACCAAAACCGAAAGATTCAATTAAGAATTACCAAATATTTCCTAATTGTATCTTATTCGGAAACAATCCCGTTGAGATACCGGCCGTAGTCATTCTTTTTAAACAAGGTCGCGCGTTCTTTCAAATCCGCCTTGCTGATCCAGGCATTGCGATAGGCGATCTCGTCCGGGCAGCCGACCTGCAAGCCCTGCCGCAGCCTCAAAGTGCGCACGAAATTGCCCGCGTCCAGCAGGCTGCCATGGGTGCCGGTGTCCAGCCAGGCAAAGCCGCGCCCCATGCGTCTCCACGGTCAGGCTGCCCTCGGCGCAGGTAAATCTCCAGCAGGTCGGCAATCTCCAACTCGCCACGCGGCGAGGGTTTGACCTGCGCGCCAGCTCCGGCGCGCGTGCCGTCCAGAAAGTACAGCCCCGTCACCGCATAGTTCGACGGCGGCACTTCGGGCTTTTCGATGATCTGCCCGACCCGGCCCTGCGGCATCGAAATCGCACCACGCCATAGCGTTCGGGGTCCGAGACGTGATAGCCGAACACCGTGCCCCCCGTCTGCTCCGCCTCTGCCGCGGCCAGGATTTCCGGCAGGCCATGGCCGAAAAAGATATTGTCGCCCAGCACCATGCGCCGAGGGCGCGCCAGCCAGAAAATCCCTCGGCCAGCAGATAGGCCTGCGCCAGCCCGTCCGGCGACGGGCTGCACGATATAGGTCAGCCGCAGCCCCCATTGCGCTGCCATCGCCCAGCAGCCGCTCGAACTGCGCCTGATCCTCGGGCGTGGTGATCACGGCAATCTCGCGGATGCCCGCCAGCATCAGCACCGACAGCGGGTAATAGATCATCGGCTTGTCATAGACCGGCAGCAGCTGCTTCGACACGCCCATGGTGATCGGCCACAGCCGCGTGCCCGACCCGCCCGCCAGAATGATGCCCTTGCGTGTCATGCCTGCAACTCCTTGATGATCTCTGTCAAACCCAGCCGCCAGTCGGGTCGCGTCAAGCCAAAGCCCGCCAGCCCGCGCAGTCCAGCCGCGAATTCGCCGGCCGCTGCGGCCGGTGTCGGATAGGCGCTCGAGGGGATATCCTGCACCACGCAACCCAGCCCCGCCTGCGCCATGATCGCGCGGGCAAAATCGGCCCAAGACACATCCGGCGCGCCCGAAAAATGCAGGATGCCCCCCGGTTTCCCCGCCATGAGCCCCGCCGCCACAACATAAAGCGCATCCGCAATATCCGCCGCAGGGGTCGGCCCGCCGATCTGATCGGCCACCACGTTCAGGCTGTCGCGCTCCGCGCCCAGCCGCAGCATGGTCTTGACGAAATTCGCGCCATGCGCCGAAACCACCCAAGAGGTCCGCAAGATCACATGACCCCGCCCGCCGCCTGCACGCCCTGCTCGCCTGCCAGCTTGGTCCGCCCATAGGCCCCCAACGGACCGACGGGATCATCCGCGCCAAAGGGCTGATCCCCCGCGCCATCAAAGACATAATCGGTCGAGACATGCACAAACGGCAGGCCTCTGGTCTCGCAGGCCCGCGCCATCGCCGCAGGGGCATCGCCATTCACCACCAGGGCCGCCGCCTCTTCCGTCTCGGCGTGGTCAACCGCCGTCCAGGCCGCCGCATTGATCACCACATCGGCGTCGCTGCCCATCACGGCCGCAATGCAGGCCTCCGGGTCCGACAGATCCGCCTCGGCACGCCCCAGAAACCTTGCAGTGACCCCCGCAGGCATCCGCCGCGCCAATTCCTGCGCCACCTGCCCCGTCTGACCAAAGACCAGAACTTTCACGCCTTGACCCCCAACCGTTGACCGACACCGTGGCGCGCCTGCAAGGGCTTCCACCAGGCCTCGTTGTCCAGATACCACTGCACC
Organism: uncultured Alphaproteobacteria bacterium; assembly: GCA_963815275.1. Lineage (GTDB taxonomy): Bacteria > Pseudomonadota > Alphaproteobacteria > Rhodobacterales > Rhodobacteraceae > Cypionkella. Next base: position 34,587 of record CAWFGD010000009.1, on the reverse strand, counting down.
GTGCGCGCCAGCCCCTCTTCGACCGTCACGCTGGGTCGCCAGCCCAATTCGTCGCGGATGCGGCTCGGATCAATCGCATAGCGCGCGTCATGGCCGGGCCGGTCGGTGACAAAGGTGATCTGATCGGCATAAGAGCCGCGCGCCTTGGGCCGCTTCTCATCCAGTATCGCGCAAAGCGTGCGCACCAATTCCAGATTGCTGCGCTCGTTCTCGCCGCCGATGTTATAACTGCGCCCCAGCTTGCCCTTGGCCACGACCAACAGCAGCGCATCGGCGTGATCCTCGACATAAAGCCAGTCGCGCACGTTCGATCCGTCGCCATAGATCGGCAAAGGCTTGCCCGCCAGCGCGTTCAGAATGATCACCGGCACCAGCTTTTCGGGAAAGTGGAACGGCCCGTAGTTGTTCGAACAATTGGTCAGCAGCACCGGCAGCCCGTAAGTCTCGGCCCAGGCCCGCACCAGATGGTCGCTCGCCGCCTTGCTGGCCGAATAGGGGCTGCGCGGGTCGTAGGGGGTGTCCTCGGTGAACTGCCCCTCGGCCCCCAAAGAGCCGAACACCTCATCCGTGCTGATATGGTGAAAGCGAAAGCCCGCAGGCTTGCCCGCCGAAACCCAATAGCCCCGCGCCGCCTCCAGCATGTTATAGGTGCCGTTGATATTGGTCAGGATGAAATCCCCCGGCCCGTCGATGCTGCGGTCCACATGGCTTTCGGCAGCCAGATGCATCACCACATCGGGGCGGTGAATGCTGAAGATCTCTTCCAGCCTTGCGCGGTCACGGATATCGGCCTGCTCAAAGCTGTAAAGGTTCGAGCCGGACACCCCGGCGACGTTATCCAGACAGGCCGCATAGGTCAGCGCATCCAGATTGACCACCTCATGGCCGCGCTCCACCGCCAGCCGCACCACCGCCGAGCCGATAAAGCCCGCGCCCCCGGTCACCAAGATCTTCATGCCGCACTCCAGACAAAGGGCGAGGTCACATCGCGCAACAGGGGGGCCACGGCATCCTTGCCCGACAGCACAGGTGCCGACAGGCCCCAGTCGATGCCGATCTCGGGATCATCCCAGCGCACACCACCGTCGCAGTCGGGCGCATAAACATCTGTGCACTTATACTGCACCTCGGTATTGGGCGCGCGGGTGACGAAGCCGTGCAGAAAGCCCTTCGGCACCAAAAGCTGCCGCCCGTTCTGCGGCGAAAGCTCGACGCCGACCCATTTGCCAAAGCTCGGCGAGCCGCGGCGGAAATCCACCGCCACATCAAAGATCAGCCCCGCCGTGCAGCGCACCAGCTTGTCCTGCGCATGCGGCGGCGCCTGATAATGCAACCCGCGCAAGGTGCCAACCGCCGCCGACATCGAGTGGTTGTCCTGCACGAACGCCAGATCCAACCCCGCTGCCGCCATCACCGTGGCGTTCCAGGTCTCGCTGAACCAGCCCCGCTCATCGCCAAAGCGTTTCGGGGTTAAAATCAACACACCGTCCAATGCGGTCGCTTCAATCTGCATCACGAACTATCCTTTTGGCACTCTGGCCCGCGCCCAGCTTTGGCCCCTGCTTGCCACTGGCCTTTGCCTAACATTGGCCTTTGCCTAACATTGGCAAGGCTTTGCGTCTAGGTTCCACACTCTAGAGCAGCCCGAATACGTCGGGATGCAACCAGACCGCCAAGCAGACAAGCAGCCCTGCCAGGGCAAAGAACACCAGATCATTCAGCGGATCCCAGGCCTTGTGCTTGCGCGCCAGCAAGATCACCGCCGGATGCAGCGCCAGCAAAGCCAGACCCTGCGCCAGCAGCGCCCCCTCCAGCCCGCCAAACTTGACGCCGATCAGAAAGGCCAGCGTCTGCACCGTCGCCTTCAGCGCCTGCAACCAGAAATAGGTCTTGGTATCGCCCGCAGCCAAGGCCGACTGGTCATAGGTGATGCCAATGGTCTCGGGCATCTGCACCATGGCCACCGCAATCACGATCAACCCCGCCGCCGCATAACGCGCATCATAAAGCAGCCCGACCAACTCGACCCCCGCCAGCGCCAGAACGCCCAACAGCAGCAAGGTCCCGCCACTGACGATAAAGCGCAGCTTGCGCAGCTTGGCAAAGTTCTGCGCCGAGGTGGCGGGGTGGTGGTCGCGGTACAGCGGGATCATGATCCGGCTGTTGACCGCCCGCGCCAGAAGCAATGGGAAAGAGGCGAGGAAAAAGCCGATGTTATAGACCCCCAAAGCCTCCTTGCTCAGATAATGCCCAAAAATCGCCTTGTCGCCCTGCGACAGCGCAAAGCCGCAGGCCGTGGACATGAAGATCCACTTGCCGAAGTGGATCAACTCCTGCCCCGAGGTCTTGTCCCAGTAGAAGCGGTTGCGCGCGCCCGGCAGATAGAACCAGGTCAGCAACAGCTTGGACAGCGAGCCGATGATCGAGCCGACCACCAGCGCCCAGACCGATTTGAACACCAAAGCCAGCAGCACCATCGCGACAATGCCAATCGCCTGCGAGGCCAGATCCAGCGCCGTCACCCGCCCCAGCAGCAAATGCCGCGTCGCCGTATCGATTCGCGTCGGGTTGAAGCCGGCAATCAGCAGCGTCAGCCCCGCCGCCGGCAACAGCCAGACCAGCTCGGGCGCCATATAGAACTGCGACAAGGGCCAGGCCAGCGCGCAGACCACCAGCCACAGCATGGCGCCGCGAAAGGCGTGGATGGTGAAGGCGGTGTTCAGAAAATCCGGGTCATCGCCGCGCTTGCTCTGGCTGATCGAGGCGCTCACCCCGACATCCGAGAACATGATCATGCCGACCAGCACCACCGAGACGATGGCCATCACACCAAAGGCCTCCGGTGCCAAAAGCCGGGTCAGAATCAGGTTGGAGGCCAGCCGCATCCCCTGCGCCAGCGCATAAGACCCCGCGGTAAAGGCCGAGCCGCGCAGCGCCCGCGCAAACAGGCTCTTCGGCACGGGAATATTCGGAACCGTCTCAGACATCACACCCACCCACAAAATCTCGCCGGAGCCTAGCCGCCGCCTCGCGGCGCGTCCATCCGGCGTTTCGCTGGGATTAAGGTTGATTTTGGCAGCAATAGGGGAAAATCGACTTATTATCGCCCCAAGCCCGCTTTATAGCAGGGCTCCCTGACAGACTCTGGACTGACCATGCATATTGCCTACCTGATCAACACCTACCCCAAGCCCTCGCATACCTTCATCCGCCGCGAGATTGCGGCGCTGGAGCGGCTCGGTTGGCAGGTGACGCGCTTTTCGATGCGCTCGGACCGGGCAGCGCTGGTCGATCCGGTTGATTTCACCGAAGATGCCAAAACCGAACATGTGCTGGAGCTTGGCAAGACGGATTTTTTCAAAACCGCGCTGGTCTGGCTTGCCAAACACCCCGGCGCTGCCGCCAGGGGTGCAGCCCTTGCCTGGCGCTGTGGCCGCAAGGGTGCGGCGGGTGGTCCCGGTACCGGCGGCATTCCCCGCCATCTGTTCTATTTGCTTGAGGCCGCCTATGTCGCCGCCCGCTGTGCCGAGCTTGGCATCCGACACATCCACGCCCACTTCGGCACCAACTCCGCCAGCGTGGCGATGCTGGCCGAGGCGCTCGACGGGCCAAGCTACTCCTTCACCGTGCACGGCCCCGAGGAATTCGACGCGCCGCGGGCCTTTGCCTTCGCCGAAAAGATCGCCCGCGCCCGCTTTGCCGTGGCAATCTCCTCCTTTGGCCGCAGCCAGCTCTACCGCTGGTGCCAGATCGCCGAATGGCCGAAAATCAAGGTGGTGCATTGCCCGATCGACACCGCCAGCTACGCCCCTCCCGCGCCGATGCCGGCGACCCAGCCCGCCCAAGGCCCCCACCTCGTCGCGATTGGCAGACTGACCGAGCAAAAGGGCTTTCCGCTGCTGGTCGAGATCATGGCGCTGGCCGCCAAACGCCTGCCCGGCCTGCACCTGACCATTTGCGGCGACGGCGAGCTGCGCGCCCTGATCGACAGCGAAATCGCCCGCCACGGGTTGACCGACCGGATCGAGATCAAGGGCTGGATGTCCGAGGCAGAGGTCCGCGCCGCCATCGGCCGCAGCCATGCCCTGATCCTGCCCTCGCTGGCCGAGGGCCTGCCCATGGTGGTGATGGAGGCGATGGCCTGCGGTCGCCCGGTGATTGCCGCCTGCATCAACGGCGTGCCGGAACTGCTGACCGCCGAACAAGGCTGGCTGGTGCCCGCCGGCTGCGCCCAGGGTTTCGCCGATGCCATCGAGACCCTGTCGCAAACCTCCTCGGACACCCTCGCCGCCATGGGGCACTCGGCCCGCGCCCGCGCCTTTGCCCGCCATGACTGCGACACCGAGGCCGCCAAACTCGCCGCCCTCTTTACGGAAGTGCTGAAGCCATGATCGACCTTGCCCTCGTCTGTGCCAGCCACTCCGATGCAATCCTCGACGCCAATCTGCGTCGCTCGCCGATGATCGCCGAAGGCTTGCGCAGCTTGCACCTCGAACGCGAGGCCGCTTCCGCCGCCATCGCCTACAACCGCGCCCTTGATGCCACCAAAGCCGAGGTCGTGGTCTTCGCCCACCACGATACCTATCTGCCGCGTGGCTGGGACGCCCTGCTGCAGCGCCGCCTTGCCGAAGTGGCCGCAGTCGATCCGAACTGGGCGCTCTTCGGCCCCTTCGGCGTCGGGCTGGACGCCAGCCACATAGGCCCGGTCTGGTCCTCCTCCATCGGGTTGATCGTTGGCCGCGTGCCGCCGCAACCCACCCGCGTGCAAAGCTTTGATGAAATGGTCATCGTGATGCGCCGCGGTGCCGGCCTGCGCTTTGACGAGACCCTGCCCGGCTGGCACATGTACGGCACCGATATCGTCACCCAGGCCCGCGCCAAGGGCCTACATGCCTACGCGGGTGCCCTGCCGACGATCCACAACGACCGCTACCACGATCATCTGCGTCAAGACTTCGTCGACTGCTACCAGGCGATGCGCCATAAATGGCGCCAGACCCTGCCGCTGCGCACGCCGATCATCAAGATCTCGCGCTCCGGCCTGCATCTCTACAAGAACCGCTGGCTGGATTACCGCTCGGAACGCTTCCGCGCCAATATGTCTGTGGGCATCGCCCACGCCCCCGAACACCTCGCCTCGCTCTGCGGCTGGTCAGACCTGACGGCTGCCGCCAAGGACTAAAGCAAAGTGCTTTCATCTTGGTCCAAATATCCCCGCCGGAGGCTCCCGAAGCGGACCGCAGATGCCTCCGGCGGGGATATTTGGACCAAGATGAAATTACAGGATGGCTTCCAGCTTGGCCCGCACCGCCGCCGCGAGTTTGGCGTGCTCCGCCTCGTCGAAATGCACGCCGTCCAGCGGGCTGACCTTGATCACAGCCCCGGCGTCCAGGAAATCGACGCCGCGCGCCTCGGCGAGTGTTCTCAGCAGCGGGGCGAGGGCCTGCGCGCGCGCGGCGCCGCCCCAGAATTCACCCCGGATCGGCCCGACCTCGACCACCGGCGTCGGGCAGATCAGCAGGATCTTGAAGCCGGAGTGGCGGCGCTGCATCACCCGGTGCTGGGCGATGTCGAGCAGGCTGGCGATGCCGCCCACCACAGCCTCGGGCGTCGCGGTGAAGCGCGCCTTCACATCGTTGGTGCCCAGCATCAGCACCAGCGCGTCAAGCGGCCCATGGCTTTCCAGCGCGATCTTCAGGCCGATCTGGCCGTTCATATGCGCCCCCATCACCGGATCGTCGAACAGCGTCGTGCGCCCCGGCAGGCCTTCCTCGATGACCTCGAAGCGCGGACCCAGCAGCGTCGGCCAGCGCTGCCCCACCCCATAGCGGGCATAAAGATCCAGATCGACAATCGGCGGCGTGCCATGGGTATTGCTATCGCCAAAGCACATCACAACCGTCATCGCCTGCTCCTCCTGTTGCCGCTGCGACCCTAACCCCGGTGCATTCCCGCTGCCAAGCCCCTTCCCCTTTGGCCTTCACTTGCCCATATAGGGGGCAACCCAAAGCTGATCCCGCGAGGAAATCATGTTCGCCCCCAATACCAAGGCCAACACCACGGCCAACACCTCGGCCGCCACCACGGCCCCAGCCATCTCTGATCTGATCAAGGACGGCTCCGAAGTCACCTTCCTGGAAGATGTGATCAAACCCTCCGACGACACCCCGGTCATCGTCGATTTCTGGGCGCCCTGGTGCGGCCCCTGCAAGACCCTCGGCCCGGCGCTGGAGGCGGCGGTCACCGCCGCCAAGGGCTCGGTGCGCATGGTCAAGATCAACGTCGATGAAAATCAGGGCCTTGCCGCGCAACTGCGCATTCAGTCGATCCCCACCGTCTATGCCTTTTTCAAGGGCCAGCCGGTCGATGGCTTCCAGGGGGCAATCGCGCCCTCGGACATCAAGCGCTTTGTCGAGAAACTCGCCGCCATGGGCCCTGCCCCCGACAATGGCCTTGCCGATGCCATCGAGGCCGCCGAGGCCATGCTGGCCGAAGGTGCCGAGGACGACGCGGTCGAGACCTTCACCGCCATTCTGGAAGAAGAGCCCGAGAATGTGCTGGCCTATGCCGGGTTGATCCGCGCCCGCCTCGCCCAGGGCAACCTCGATCTGGCCGAGACGCTGATCACCACCGCCCCCGGCAGCCTCGGCACCGCCAAGGAGGTCGAGGCGACCCGCGCCATGCTCGCCCTTGCGCGGCAAGCCGCCTCGGCTGGGCCGGAGGACGAGCTGCGCGCCGCCGTGGCCGCCGACCCGCAGAACCGACAGGCGATCTTTGATCTGGCCGGCGCGCTGCTGGCCAATGACAAGACCGAAGAGGCGATCTCGACCCTGCTCGACCTCTTCAAACTTGACCGCGACTGGAACGAGGGGGCGGCCCGCAGCCAGCTCTTCACCATCTTCGATGCGCTCTCGCCAAAGGATCCGCTGGTTCTGGCAGGGCGGCGCAGGCTTTCCTCGATGATCTTTGCCTAAACCGAAACCCGGCCTAGGTAAGAGGGCATGATGAAACGCACCGAACTGCCCGATTCCATCCCGATCTTCCCGCTGGCCGGGGCGCTGCTGCTGCCGCGCGCCCGCCTGCCACTGCATATCTTCGAGCCGCGCTATCTGGCGATGCTCGAAGATTGCATGAAGACCCAAAGCCGCCTTATCGGCATGATCCAGCCACGCGAAACCCCGGCGGGCGAACAACGCCTCTCGGCCATCGGCTGCGCCGGCCGCCTGACCTCGTTTTCCGAAACCGAGGATGGCCGCTATATGGTCACCCTCACCGGCATCTCGCGCTTTCGCCTGCGCGCCGAGGTCGAGGGCTTTACCCCCTACCGCCGCGCCCATATCGACTGGCCGCCCTTCTCGCGCGATCTGGGCGCCGAAGAGGAAGACGCGGGCTTTGACCGCGAGGCTTTCCTCGCGCTTTTGAAACGCTACTTCGCCACCCGCGATCTGGGTAGCGACTGGTCGGGGATCAAATCCGCCGATACCGAGCTTTTGATCAACTCGCTGTCGATGCTGCTGCCACTGGCCCCCGAGGACAAGCAGGCCCTGCTGGAAGCCCCCTCGCTGACCACGCGGCGCGAGACGCTGGTCACCCTGATGGAATTCGCCCTGCGATCGGGCGGCAATGACGAGGTGCTGCAATGAGCCAACCCTTCGACCGCCAACCCTCCGACCGCCAACCCTTCGACCGGCGCATGCTCGAGGCGCTGGTCTGCCCGGTGACGCAAGCGCAACTCAGCTATGACGCCGAGCGCGGCGAGCTGATCTCCAAGGCCGCTCACCTTGCCTTTCCGATCCGCGATGGCATTCCGATCATGCTGGTGTCAGAGGCGCGGCAGATCGACTAGGCGAGGGGGATGAGAGCAGGGTTGGAAGCCGCTCGGCTGCGCGCGTTCAAGGCCGTCTCCAAGGCGCAACAGAGGGCAGCGTATGACCGCCGGTTGGGCGCTGCACCCTTTGACTTAGACACTTTATAGCTCAACCACTTCCGCCGAGGTTCCGCTGGAAACGTTGCAAAAGCGCCCGCCCGAGGGGGCGGTCAGGCGCTGCCCGGCGGCGCAATCGCCTTGATTCCGGGCAAGTGGGACATTTTGATCTGTTCCCTCCCCCCCAGAAAACCCTTGCACCAAACCCCCATCCCGCGCTTCACTCTCCGCCAAGCCCCCCTCCCAAACCATCGGAGCGCAGCATGGCCCCCCCGACTATGCGCTTGACCGAAGCCCTCGTCGCCCGCGTCCCGCCCTTCACCGGCGAAAGCGGCAGGCTCGCCGGGCGCAGCGACCTCGCCAGCGACGAAGATTACGCGCGCGCCGTCCGCGAAGTCCTTTCTGGGGCGCCACCCTCGGGTGAGGTCTGGATCTTCGCTTATGGCTCGCTGATCTGGAACCCCGGCTTTGCCCATGTCGAAGAACGCCTCGGCACCGTCGCGGGCTGGCGGCGCTCCTTCTGTCAGGGCTGGGTGCGGATCTATCGCGGCACGCCCGAGCGCCCCGGCATCATGCTGGCGCTCGACCGCGGCGGCTCCTGCCGCGGCGTGGTCTTCAAACTGCCGCCCGAGGCGATTGCCGAAAACCTCACCCTGCTGTTGCGCCGCGAACGCCCGCTGCGCTGGGAGAAGCTCGGCACTAGATGGCTGACAGCGCGCACCGCACAAGGCCCGGTCCGCGCCCTGGCCTTTCCGATCAGCCGCAGCCATCCGGCCTACCTCGCCGACCTGACCGAAGAAGTGGTGGTCGAGGCGCTCGCCACCGCCAATGGCGAGCGCGGCTCGATGGCCGAATACCTGCGCAGCAGCGTCGAGCATCTTGAAGGCCACGGCATCCACGACCGCTATCTCTGGCGGCTGCAAGACCTCGTCGCTCAGCGGCTCGAGGCCAGCCCCCCTCCGCAGGACCCTAGTCCTGTCATGACGTAAGCCATACGCAAACCATACCTCTGCCAGACGTAAATCATACGCGGGTCTGTAGGATGGGCGATCCGCCCATCCTCCCGCGTCAACGCGCGTTCAGATCGCCCGGCCCTGCAACAGCTTCGGCACCTCGCCCGAAAGCCCTGCCGCCTGCCGCATAAAGCCGCGCCGCAGTCCGGGGAGGGCATTGACCAGCCCCAACCCCAGATCCCGCCCGGCGCGCAAGATCGGATTGTCATTGGAAAACAACCGGTTCACCCCGTCCATCCCCAAAGCCAAAGCCGTCGCATCAAACCGCCGCCAACGCTGATAGCGCTCCAGCACATCCGCGGCCCCGATATCCTCACCCCGCCGCGCCGCCAAGATCAGCACTTCCGCCAAGGCCCCGACATCCCGCAACCCCAGGTTCAGCCCCTGCCCCGCAATCGGATGCACCCCATGCGCCGCATCCCCCACCAGGGCGGTCCGCGGGGCGGTAAAGCTGTTGGCAAGCGACAGGCTAAGCGGATAGGTAAACCTATCCCCTGCAAGGGAAATTTCGCCCAGAAAGTCGCCGAACCTCGGCCGCAAAGCCTGCAGATATTCCGCATCCCCCAGGGCCTGAATGGCCTCAGCCGCCCCGGCTTCCTCGCTCCAGACGATCGAAGAATGATGCCCCCCCGCCAAGGGCAAGATCGCCAGCGGCCCCGACGGCAAGAAGTATTGCTGGGCAATCCCCTGATGGTCCGCCGCATGCGCAATCGCCGTCACCAGCGCGGTCTGGCCATAGCCCCAACCTGTCCGCTTGATGCCCGCGCGCGCAGCCACGCCCGATCCACGCCCGTCGCATCCCACCAGCAACCGCGCCCGCAAGACCCGGCCCGAGCCAAGGGTCACCGCGACATCCGACCCGCTAACCTCTTGCGCCACAACGGTTTCGCCCGAGATCAACTCAATGCCACCCGCCTGCATCGCCGCCAGAAACGCCGCGTATAGATGCCGGTCCTCGACCATAAAGCCCATCGGGCCTTCTTCCAACTCGGCATGATCAAAGGTCAGAAAGAACGGCGCGGGCCCCTGCCCCGCCACCCCGTCACTGGCCTTGATCTGCAAGATCGGCTGCACCTTTTCGGCCAGATCTGGCCAAACCCCGATCGCACCCAGCAGCCGCTTGGAGGCAATCGCCAGCGCATAGGCCCGCCCGTCAAACCCCGCCTCGGCCCGCGCCGCTGCGGGTCTCGCGTCAACCACTGCAACGCGAAAACCGCCCTGCGCCAGGGCCAAGGCCAGCGCCGGACCGTTCAATCCGCCGCCCACGATCACGATATCTGCATCTTGTGTCATGCTGCCAATATGGCGCAATCCAGTGGATTGTCCATGCGCCGCCTTGTCGCTAGAGTTTGGCAAAGCGCGGTGATTTGGGGATGACGATGAGTAAGACATGGTCCAACATGACCGCCGCCGAACTGGGCACCGAGATCGGCAAGGGCAAGATCAATCCGGTTGATCTCAGTGAGTTTTTCCTCGACAGAATCGCCGCCCACCCCGAGGCGGATCGCATCTACGCCCGCAGCACGCCGACCCGTGCGCGGGGTGAGGCGATGGGGGCTGCGGGTCGCGCAAAATCCGGTCAGAGGCGCGGGTATTCTCGATGGCGTGCCGCTCAGCTGGAAGGATCTGTTTGATACCGCCGGCACCGAAACCGAGGCTGGCTCCGCTCTGCTAAAGGGCCGAACACCTGCGCGCGATGCCAAGGTCTTGCAGTCTGCCAGCCGCGAAGGCCTTGTTTGCCTTGGCAAAACCCATATGACCGAGCTGGCCTTTTCCGGCCTTGGCCTCAATCCGGTGACAGCGACACCGCCCAATATCAACGACCCCGAGGCAGCCCCCGGCGGTTCTTCCTCGGGCTGTGCCGCCTCGATCGCCTTTGGCTTGGCCCCCGCGGGGATCGGCTCGGATACCGGTGGTTCGGTGCGGCTTCCTGCTGCCTGGAACGATCTGGTCGGGCTGAAAACCACCTCAGGACGGCTGTCGCTGCACGGCGTCGTGCCGCTTTGCGCGCGCTTTGATACCGTTGGTCCGCTGGCCCATACTGTCGAGGATTGCGCCCTGCTGCTGGCGGCGCTGGAGGGCCGCAGACCCTTTGACATCGCAGGCGCCAGCCTGAGCGGCGCCCGGCTTCTGGTGTTGGAAACCGTGGCGCTGGAGGGCATCCGCACGCGGCCCGCCAAGGGATTTGAGGATGCGCTCAGCCGCCTGTCGCGCGCGGGGGCGCGGATCGAGCGCGCCGCAATGCCCGAGGCCGGCGAGGCCATGGGTTTGGCAGGCACGCTCTTTGCTCCTGAGGCCTATGCGACCTGGCGGCTCGAGATCGAAGCCGCGCCGGAAAAGATGTTCGCCCCAGTCCTTGAGCGGTTTCGTGCCGGAGGGGCGGTGTCGGCTGCCGATTATATCGCGGGCTGGCAAAGGCTTGATGCCTTGCGCGCGGTCTGGGCGGCCAAAACCGCCGCCTATGATGCCGTCCTTGTGCCGACCTCGCCGATCCTGCCGCCGAATGCGCATCGCCTGTTGACCGACCCGGCATTCTTTGTCGCCGAGAACCTGCTCGCCCTGCGCAACACCCGCATCGGCAACGTCTTTGGCCTTTGCGTGCTGACCCTGCCGACGGCGGAACCGTCCTGCGGCATTTCGCTGATGGCAGCGCCCTTTGCCGAAGAGCGCCTGCTGCGGCTCGGGGCCGCTGCCGAGCGGGCTCTTGCCTAAGCGGCAGCAGCAGGGCCAAAAAGCCACAATGGCTTGCCACAAGCCTCTCGCGGCCAAGGGTTTTTCTGGACGCGGTCGGGCGTTCTGGCTATCGTGATTTCAAACGGGGCGAGATGACCCCGAGATGAGGCAGCAATGGCGTTTCCAGAGCGGTTTTCGAACCTGCCGGATTATGCGTTTCCGCGTTTGCGCAAACTGTTGGACGCGCATGCGCCCGGCGGGGAGACCATTTCCATGACGATCGGGGAGCCTCGGCACCCGATGCCCGATTTTGTCGCGCCGATTCTGGCGGCCAATATCGCGGATTATGCGGTTTACCCGCCCAATAACGGCACGCCAGAGGTCTTGGCGGCGATTTCCGGCTGGATCAAGCGCCGCTTCGGCGCAGATATCGGCGCGGATCAGCTCATGTTGCTCAACGGCACCCGGGAAGGCCTGTTCAACGCCTGCATCGCGATCAGCCCCGAAACCAAGCGCGGCAAACAGCCCGTGGTGCTGATGCCGAACCCCTTCTATCAGGTCTATGCGGTGGCAGCTCTCACCGTGGGGGCCGAGCCGCTTTACGTGCCCGCGACCGCCGCCACCGGCTTTCTGCCGGACTACGCAAGCCTGCCCGCCGAGGTGCTGGACCGGGTGACGGTGGCCTATCTCTGCTCACCCGCCAACCCGCAGGGTGCCGTGGCGAGCCGTGCCTACTGGACCGAACTGCTGGCCCTGGCCGAGAAACATGATTTCGTGATCTTTGCCGATGAGTGTTATTCCGAGATCTGGCGCAGCCAGGCCCCGGTGGGCATCCTCGACGTCGCACACTCCATCGGCGCGGACCCGGAACGGGTGTTTTCCTTCCATTCCCTGTCGAAACGGTCGAACCTGCCCGGCCTGCGCTCGGGTTTTGTCGCGGGCGGGCCGCAGGGCATGGCGCAAATCCGCAAGCTGCGCTCTTTTGCGGGCGCTCCCTTGCCGCTGCCGATCCAGAAGGTCTCGGAGGCTTGCTGGAACGACGATGCCCATGTCGCGGCCTCCCTCGCGCTTTACCAAGAGAAATTCGCCACGGCGGATCAGATTTTCAGCGGTCTTCAGGGCTTTTCCTGCCCCGAAGGCGGTTTCTTCCTGTGGCTGCCGGTGCCTGACGGCGAGACGGCGGCCTTGAAACTTTGGCGCGAAACCGGCGTTCGGGTCTTGCCCGGCGCTTACCTTTCGCGCGACGTGGCCGGGGACAACCCCGGACAAAGCTATCTGCGGGTCGCTCTGGTGGCTCCAAAAGAAGAAATGCAGCGCGGGCTGACCAAGCTCCGCGACTGCCTCTACGGTTGAGGACAGGGTAATGGCATCATATCAAATGCGGCAACGCGATCCGCTTCTGGATCAGGGCACCCAAGCCATGCTGGAAAAGCGCGGCCGCGAGCTGATCGGCATCGCCCTGCTCGGCGCGGCCCTGATGTTCGCACTGATGCTGTGGAGCTATTCGCCCGAAGATCCCGGCTGGATGGTCGCCACCGAAGAGCCTGCCGCCAATTGGCTGGGCCGCTTTGGCGCGGCACTGGCCTCGACGCTGATCATCATCGGCGGCAAGGGGGCCTGGTCGATCCCGCTGATCCTCACCGCCTGGGGCACGCGCTTTGTGCTGCACAATGGCGCGGACCGCGCAATTGGCCGCATGGTCTTTGCGGTGATCGCGGTGGCGATGACCTCGGTCTATGCCGCTACGCTCTTGCCCTCGGCGATCTGGACGCAAAGCTTTGGCATGGGCGGCCTGTTTGGCGATACCGTGGTCGGCGCACTTTTGGGCCTGATCCCCGGTGGTGCTGGCTTTGGTCTCAAGCTGATCTCGGTCCTGTCCGGGCGGCGGCATGATCGCGCTGTTGCTCTATGTCACCGGCTTTAACCTGGCCGAAGTGCGCGGCATCGGGCGATTCCTGATCACCAGTCTGATCCACAGCTATTCCACCCTGCTGGGCGCTGCGGGCAAAGGCGCCTCGGGCACCGCCCGCGCTGCTGCTGCCCTGCAAGAACGGCGCCGCTCTGCCGCCGCTGCCCGCCAGCCCGAGGCCTATCACCACGCCGCCGATTGGCAGCCCGAGGTCGCAGCCCAACCCGCCCGTGCCGCAGGGTCAGTGGTGCGCCGCGCCGAGCCCTACCGCGATGCCGCCAGCCTTGCCCCGCCCGCCTTTGGCAGCCCCTCGGCCCTGCGCGCCGATGCCCGCTACGCCGAGCCACTGGCGCAAGAGCCGCATTACGCGCCGCCCAAGGAAAAGCTGGGCCTGCTTGCGCGTATGCCCGCCCTGATGCGCCGCGCCATCGAGCCAGAGCCGGAGTTGATCGAAAACCGCATGCTGGAAGCGGATTATCCCGCCGAGATGCCCTCGGATGACCGCATCAAGGCGCGGATTTCCGATGTGATCCGGGCGCGCACCCGCACACCCGAAGCCAACCTCTCGCCGCTTGCCGCAGCCATTGCCCGACGCGAACCGCCTGTCGCCCGCCCGCGCGGACCCGTGCCGCTGATTGCCGATACCAAAGCCCGCGCAAGGGTCGAGCCGCCGGTGGTCGCGGCCCCGCAACCCGCTGTTACCTCTGCCTTTATCGAAACCGGTGACGCGTTTGACGACAGCTTCGAGGCCGCTTTCCCCGAGCAGGACGATGCCCTGCTCGATCACGCCTATAGCGAACAGCTTGACGACGATTACGATCTGCCCGACGGCCCCCCCTGCCCCGCGCGTGATCCAGCAGATCGACCGCCGCCCCATCGTGCAGATGCCCGCAAAGAAGGCCCCTGCCCCCTCGCAGCGCGCCCTGTCGGAAAGCCAGCCACGCCTGCGCTTTGACGATCCGGCCCCGGCCTATGAACTGCCGCCGATCTCGCTTCTGTCCAGCCCCTCGACCGTGGAGCGCCACTCGCTGTCGAACGAGGCGCTGGAAGAAAATGCGCGCATGCTGGAATCGCGTGCTGGACGACTACGGCGTCAAGGGCGAGATCGTCTCGGTCCGCCCCGGCCCGGTTGTCACCATGTACGAACTGGAACCCGCGCCGGGCCTGAAGGCCAGCCGCGTCATCGGTCTGGCCGATGATATCGCCCGCTCGATGTCGGCACTTTCGGCCCGCGTCTCGACCGTGCCGGGCCGCACCGTGATCGGCATCGAACTGCCCAACGCCACCCGCGAAAAGGTCGTGCTGCGCGAGATCCTCGCCGCGCGCGACTTTGGCGACAGCAACATGCGCCTGCCGCTTGGCGCTTGGCAAAGACATCGGCGGCGACGCCGATCGTCGCCAACCTTGCCAAGATGCCCCACCTTCTGATCGCAGGCACCACCGGCTCGGGCAAATCCGTGGCGATCAACACCATGATCCTGTCGCTGCTCTACAAGCTGTCGCCCGAGGAATGCCGCCTGATCATGATCGACCCGAAGATGCTGGAACTTTCCGTCTATGACGGCATCCCGCATCTGCTTTCGCCCGTCGTGACCGACCCGAAAAAGGCCGTCGTCGCCCTGAAATGGGTCGTTGGCGAGATGGAAGAGCGCTATCGCAAGATGTCCAAGATGGGCGTGCGCAATATCGAAGGCTACAACGGCCGCGTCCGTGAAGCCTTGGCAAAGAACGAGATGTTCCGCCGCACCATCCAGACCGGCTTTGACGAGGATACCGGCGAGCCGGTGTTCGAGACCGAGGAATTCCAGCCGGTAACCATCCCCTATATCGTGGTGGTGGTCGACGAGATGGCCGATCTGATGATGGTCGCAGGCAAGGAAATCGAAGCCTGCATCCAGCGTCTGGCCCAGATGGCCCGCGCCTCCGGCATCCACCTGATCATGGCGACACAGCGGCCCTCGGTCGACGTGATCACCGGCACGATCAAGGCCAACTTCCCGACGCGGATCTCTTTCCAGGTCACCTCGAAAATCGACAGCCGCACCATTCTGGGCGAACAGGGGGCCGAACAACTTCTGGGCATGGGCGACATGCTCTTCATGGCGGGCGGCGGTCGCGTCAGCCGGATCCACGGGCCCTTTGTCTCGGATGAAGAAGTCGAAGAGATCGTCAACCACCTGAAATCCTACGGCCCGCCGTCCTATATGTCGGGCGTGGTCGAAGGCCCCGAAGACGAGGCTGCCTCGGATATCGACATGGTTCTGGGTCTGGGCAACGCCGACGCCACCGAAGACGCGCTTTACGATCAGGCCGTGGCGATTGTCGCGAAAGACCGCAAATGCTCGACCTCCTACATCCAGCGCAAGCTGGGCATCGGCTACAACAAGGCGGCGCGTCTGGTCGAGCAGATGGAGGAAAACTCTGTGGTCACCCCGGCAAACCATGTCGGCAAGCGCGAGATTTTGCTGCCGGAGCATTGAGGCCAGCAAAGCAAATTAGGTGCGCTAAAGTGCGATCTACTTCAAACGCCCCCGGTTTTCGGGGGCGTTTTGTTTTTCCAAGGCTTGCCAGATTGCGCAATGGTGATTGCCATCCTTCGACACTTTGGGAACCGGATTGCTTTTCAAACGTCTGCTTGCCGAGACCTTGGCCTTTTGCGCCATAGACCCGCGATCCCGTTCAAAAGGAGTACCGCGCATGCCCCATCCGATCCGTTCTCTCCGCCCGCCTGCCGAAACCTCGGCACCTCTCCGCCAAGTGATGGCTGGTGGGGATGCAAGCCACACCACCTGAGGCTATATTGACTGGATGAACATGCTCCGTGCCCTCCTCCCGCTCGCCTTTATCGCCTGCGCCGCCCCTGCGCTGGCCGATAAGATCCCGCTGAAAGATATTTCGGCCTATCTCAACAGCCTGACCACGGCTGACACCGACTTCACCCAGGTGAATGCGGATGGCTCGGTTTCGACTGGCAAGCTGTTCATCCAGCGTCCCGGACGGGCGCGCTTTGAATATGCCCCGCCGGACAAGAGCCTCGTGCTCGCTTCGGGTGGGCAGGTGGCGATCTTCGATGCCAAATCGAACCAGGCGCCAGAGCAATATCCGCTGAAACGGACGCCGCTCAACCTGATCCTTGCCAACAACATCAATCTTGGCCAGGCCAAGATGGTGGTGGCGCATGAAGAGGACAAGAACGCGACCAAGGTGGTGGCACAAGACCCGCAGCACCCGGAATATGGCACAATTGCCTTGGTCTTTACTGCCAAACCGATGGCTCTGCGGCAATGGGTGATCACCGATGATCTGGGCCAGGAAACCACGGTGATCCTGGGCGAAATGAACAAGGGGTCGAGCTACAAGCCCTCGACCTTCAGCATCGAGATTGAATCGAAAAAACGCGGGCTCTGACCCGCGCTTTCATCGACGACGGCAGCCGGCCAGCTGCGCCTGATAGGTTTGTGACCTTGCGCCAATGGCAGAGGCGACATCGACCAGCCAGGGCTTGGCAAGATAGCTTTGGTTGGCATAGCCGGTGCGACCCTCGTGATAGGCCAGATACTGCGCCTCGGCATCAGTCTTGGAAATCCCCAGCCGATCCGAGCTTTGGCTCATGTACCAGCCCATGAAATCGGTGGCATCATTGATCCGGTCGCGCTTGGCGCCAAAGCGGCGCTGGTCGCGCTGGTATTCTTCCCAGGTGCCATCCAGTGCCTGCGAATAGCCATAGGCCGAGGACTGCCGCCCCATCGGGATCACCCCCAGCGCATAGCGATGCGGCGTGCGGGCATTGCCGATGAATTTCGATTCCTGATAGATCGCGGCCATCTGCACATGCATCGGCACGCCCCATTTGCGCTCGGTCGCCTGCAGCGCCCGGAAATAGGCGGGGCGCTCCTGTAAAATTGCACAGGCGTCTTCCATATTCCTAGGCGCGGTCGAATTTCCACCCCCGCAAGAGGCGAGGGCTAAGAGAAGGATCGACGCACGGAGAAGTCTGCTCATAAGCCCCTCACGTTTTTATTTTGTAGGCATCCTAGGGCAAAACCGGCAGCGAGGAAATGGGCGCGCTTGGATTTGCGCTTGAATTTGCCGATTTATCCGCAAATTCTCGTGATTTGACAGCCGACTATGCCGCGCAGCCTTACAGACTGTTTCCCTCTGAGACTGCCTCCGGAATGGACAGTTCCCTTGGAACGGAATATTAATGCTGCATTGGGGGACGTGTCTGCATGCTGAAAACTGCTGCCAAATACCATATCGGGCAGGTGCTGCGTCATCGCAAGCATCCGTTCCGGGGCGTGGTGTTTGATGTCGACGCGATGTTCTCCAACACCGAGGCCTGGTACGACGCCATCCCCGAAGAGGCCCGCCCGTCGCGCAATCAGCCCTTCTACCATCTGCTGGCCGAGAATGACCAAAGTTTCTACGTGGCCTATGTCTCAGAGCAGAACCTGGTGCCGGATGAGACGGGCGAGCCGGTCAGCCACCCCGATCTGCCCGATCTTTTTGGCGATTTCACCGATGGCCGCTATCCTTTGCAGTTCAATCTGAACTGAGGCCGCCTGAACTGAGGCTGCCTGAACTGCGGCGACGCGCACTTACCTCTCGGTAACCCTTTGGCCCTAAGCTCTGGCGATGGTGTTCAAAGGAGCCGCTATGGAACTTATCGCCCATCAACAGGGAGAAATCCTGATCATTACCGCCCTGCACGACCGAATCGACGCCGCTGGTGCTATTCAGTTCAAGGATCGCATGCGCGAGCTGACGCAAAATCCGGCCTCGCGGGTCATTCTTGATCTGTCGCAGGTGAATTTTCTTGACAGCAGCGGGCTTGGGGCCGTCGTGGCGGCGATGAAATCCATCGCGCCCGAGCGCAGGCTGGAACTTTCCGGCCTTACCGCAACAGTGCAAAAAGTGTTTCGCCTGACCCGCATGGACAGCATCTTTACCATCCATGCGCATCTGCCCGAAGCTCTGCGACATGCAGGCTGACCACAGTATCGGGCCAAAAGCCAAGCCGCAGGGCGCGCGCGCCAGGCTTGTTTTTCCCGCCGATACGCTGGCGGTGCGCTCTGGCTTGCAGTCGCTCTTTTCCCGCCTGCCGCTTGCCGCCCTGTCGCAGGACACGCAGGGCTGCGTCGAAATCGTTCTGGGCGAGGCTTTGAACAACATCGTCGAACATGCCTATGCCTCGGGCAGCGGCGAGATTGAAATCTCGCTTTGGCTGGAATCGCCCGATCTGGTGGTGCAGATCACCGATTTCGGCACCGCCATGCCCGGCGGCGCTCTGCCCAACGGCCGTCTCGCGGCGCATGGCACGCTCGAAACCTTGCCCGAAGGTGGCTTTGGCTGGCATTTGATTCGAGAGTTGGCGACCGATTTGCACTACCGCCGGGAGGGAGACATGAACTTGCTCAGCTTCCGCGTGGCAACTTAATCGGCACACCGGTGCCGCTTTGTTTCGACTTTTCCAGATCTGACACTTTTTCGCCCAAATTTCCCCCTAAAATAGCCGCGCCAATTCGCGATACTGGAATGGTAGCTGCATAAAGCTTCTCTCGGCGCTGCGGATCAAGCCCCCACCCAGTTCGTGGCGCCGAGGTTCTACTGGCTTGGAAATCCCTCGAGATCCGCCTAGGGTCACCGGAAAAGGGAGACTTCCATGCGCGATTTTCAGGCTCCGGGCCGGTCAGCGGTCTATGCCAGCAACGGGATCTGCGCGACGTCGCATCCTCTGGCCGCCAAGGTCGCCATCGAGGTGCTGGAGGCAGGCGGCAATGCCGTCGATGCCGCGATTGCTGGTGCTGTTCTGCTGGGAATATGCGAGCCGCAGATGACCGGCATCGGCGGCGATTGCTTTGTGCTGCTGAAACCTGCCGGCAGCGAAGAGATCGTGGCGTTGAACGGCTCTGGCCGCGCGCCGCGCGCCGCCTCGGCTGCGGAATTCCGCGCCCGTGGCCTGAATGCAATTCCCTTGCGCGGCGTCGATCCCGTCACCATTCCCGGTGCCATTGATGCCTTCTGCCGCCTCTCAACCGATTGGGGCAAGCTCGGCCTTGACCGCGCCCTTGCCCCGGCGATCCGCTATGCCGAAGAGGGCGTTCCGGTCGCGCCGCGCGTGGCCTACGACTGGGCCGAAGATGCCCATGACCTGCACGGCGATGCCCGCAGATTTTACCTGCTCGACGGCAAAGTGCCACAACCCGGCCAGATCTTCCGTGCTCCGGGTCAGGCGGAGGTGCTGCGCCGCATCGCCCGCGAGGGGCGCGCCGGCTTTTACGAAGGCGAGGTTGCCGAGGATATGGTCACCTCGCTGCGCGCCCTGGGCGGCAGCCATACCCTGGAAGATTTCGCGGCCACCTCCTGCACCTATGTCAGCCCGATTTCGGGCGCCTACCGGGGCATCGAGCTGGTCGAGCATCCGCCGAATACCCAAGGGGCCACCGCGCTTCTGATGCTCAATATTCTCAAGCACTTCGATCTGGCCGCCATGGACCCCTTCGGCAGCCAGCGCGCCCATATCGAAGCCGAGGCCGCCAAGCTTGCCTATGATGCGCGCAACCGCTTCATCGCTGAAACCGCGCCACGTCTCGACCACATGCTGAGCTTGGAGACCGCAGCAAAGCTGGCCGCCCTGATCGACCCCAAGCGCGCCCTGCCCTCGGCAGCGCCGCTGACCGAGGCCGTGCACAAGGACACCATCTATATCACCGTGGTCGACCGCGACCGCATGGCCGTCTCGCTGATCTATTCGATCTTCTGGGGCTTTGGCGCAGGCACGGCCTCGCAGAAATTCGGCATCAATTTCCAGAACCGTGGCGCGGGCTTCACCCTGATGCAGGGCCATCCCGAACGAGCTCGGCGGCGGCAAGCGCCCGATGCACACCATCATCCCCGGCATGCTGCGCAAAGACGGCCGCGTCATCATGCCCTTTGGCGTGATGGGCGGGGCCTATCAGCCGAATGGCCATGCCCGCTTTGTCAGCAACCTGACCGATTACGGCATGGAACCGCAGGCGGCCATCGACGCGCCGCGCAGCTTTTCCGGGCCCGAGGGCATGCTGGTGGAAACCGGCTATGCGCCGCAGGTCTTGGCCGAGCTTGCAGCCCTGGGCCACGAGGCCAAGGCCGCGCCCGACCCGATCGGCGGCGCGCAGGCGATCTTGATGGACGAAAGCGGCGTGTTGATCGGGGCCTCCGATCCGCGCAAAGATGGCTGTGCCTTGGGGTATTGAGATGAAAGACATCGTTGACGCCATCCGCGCCCTGACCCAGGGCGAGACCGACACCGTGGCGCTGATGGCCACCGTCGCCTGCGAGGTGCATCACGCCATGCCTCAGGCGGATTGGACCGGGTTTTACCGCGTCACCGCCCCCGAACTGCTGAAAATCGGCCCCTATCAGGGCGGCCACGGCTGTCTGGTCATCCCCTTCTCGCGCGGGGTTTGTGGTGCTGCGGCGCGCACAGGACAGGTCCAGAACGTGCCGGATGTCGACGCCTTCCCCGGCCATATCGCCTGCGCCTCCTCGACCCGGTCCGAGTTGGTGCTGCCGGTCTGGAATGGCGCGGGCAGGTTGCTTGGCGTCTTTGATATCGACAGCGACACCCCCGCCGCCTTTTCGCAATCCGACGAGGCTTGGCTCGTCCCCCTCCTCGCCGAAGTCTTTGAAGGTGCCGAATGAAAGGCTCTTGTCTCTGCGGCGCGGTCCGCTTTGAAGTCGACCCGCCCCTGCGCGACGTCGTGGTCTGCCATTGCAGCCAGTGTCGCAAAACTTCGGGCCATATCTGGGCCGCGACCTCGGTGCCGCACGACCGCTTTCACCTGTCCGAAGAATCCGGCCTGCGTTGGTTCACCTCGTCCGAAAAAGCCAAACGCGGCTTTTGCGGCACCTGCGGCGCGAGCCTGTTCTGGCAACCCACAGGCGAGGCGCGGATTTCCATCGGCGCAGGCGTGCTTGACGGGCCGACCGGGCTCAAGATCGCCGAGGAGATCTGTCTCGCGGACAAGGGCGACTACTACCCCACACCGAAAGCCTGAGCCATGTGGCAGACCCTGACCCACTACCCGCTTGACCACTTCGCGGCCTTCCTTATGGGCGGCATCCTCTTGAACCTCACCCCCGGCCAAGACGTGATGTTCGCCACAGCCTCGGGGCTGAAGGGCGGGCCAAAGGCGGGGATGATGGCGGGTCTTGGTGTCGGCCTAGGCGCGCTGTGGCACGTGGCATTGGCAGCACTCGGCCTCTCTGCCCTGATCGCGGCCCATGCAGGGGCGCTGACTGCGATCAAATATGCAGGGGCCGCCTATCTGCTTTATATCGCGTGGACCACCTGGCGCGATGACGGCACCGCCGCTGCGGCCAAAGCCAGCCCCTCGGCCTGGGCCGCGCTGCGCAAGGGGGCTTTGACCAATATCCTCAACCCCAAGCCGATCCTTTTCATGCTGGCCTTTCTGCCGCAATTCGTCGATCCCGCGCTTGGCCCGGTCTGGCAGCAGATCCTGCTTCTCGGCGGTGCCTTCGGCACCTTGTCGATGCCGAGGTCCGGAACCAACAGATGGTTTCCGCGGAAATAGACACCGTGGGCGTGCGGCCCGTCCTGGCGGTCGCTACGCGGCCCCTTGCCGTCGACCTTGATCGCGAAGCCGGGGCCGGCGGGAAGACCGTCGGCATCAAGCAGGGTGGTGGAAGTGGTGCCGTCGCTATAATTCGCGGCGGCGAGAACCTTGCCGGACGCATCGATGGCCAGGTGGCAGGGATTGGCACCTTGAGATGAAGTTTCAGCCTGGTATTCCAACGAGTCGCCGAGTTTGAAAACGGCGAGGCTTCCCTTCGGGTGCGCCTCGGATCGGCCCACGGAATAGAGAAGTGGCTTGGTGGGATGAAGCGCCAGGAAGCCGGGGCCATCATACTTCGCGCCGAGCTTCATTTCGCCGAACGCGCCGGTGGCGGGATCGAAGGTCGAGAGGTAGATACCTTCGCTCTTGCCGCTGCCACCGGTATTGGTGCCGATGGCGATGGGCAGCGGGGCGGCGAGGGCCGGGAGGGCGGCGGCAAGGAGGAGCAGGGTGCTTTTCATGATGGCCCATGGCTACCGCACCGCAGCGGCGATTCGATCACAAAGTCATACCGCTGCGTCATTGCGGAGCGGGCTCTGAAAGCACATATCGACCCCGTGAGCGCGCATGCCGAAGCCTTCGAAATCCGGACCCGGGGCAAGGGAACCTACGAAATCAGCGGGGAGGTGGCGGGGATCGTCGAACGGAGCGGGATCGCGACCGGGACGGTGACCGTGTTCGTCCGCCACACCTCGGCGAGCCTGGTGATCATGGAAAACGCCGACCCGAGCGCGCGGCGGGATCTGGAGGAGTTCTTCGAGCGGTTGGTGCCGGAGAGCACGCCGTGGTTCGTCCACACCGACGAGGGACCGGACGACATGCCGAGCCACATCCGGATGGCGCTGACGCGGACCAGCGAGGTGATCCCGATCCTCCGCGGGCGGATGGCACTGGGGACCTGGCAGGGGATTTTCCTGTTCGAGCACCGCCGCGCGCCGCACCGGCGGGAGATCGTGGTGAGCGTGACGGGGGAGTAGCGCACCGCTAAGACGCCAAGTTCGCCAAGTGAGAAAGGATGGGACTCCTGAGTGGGCCCTTCAACTTGTCATGGACGCGTTCAAAAGGCTTCCACTACTTGAAGCAGTTCGTTCTTTGATACTTGGCGCTACTTGGCTGTCTTGGCGGGTCATTTTTCCGAACTGGGGATGCGCGGGAATGATGAATTGCCCGGACCGCTCCTTGCCACTTAGCCTTGCGCGCGTGGAAATGACTGTGGAGCGATTGATCGAGGCGGCCCTGGCGGAGGACATCGGGGCGGGGGACCTGACGTCCTTGTACTTCGTGCCGGCGGAGCGGCGCTCGACGGCGTTCATCGTCGCGCGGGAAGCCGGGGTGCTGTCGGGCGGCGAGGTGGCGCTGGAGGTGTTCCGCAAGGTGGATCCGAAGATCGAGGCGACGCTGCTGGTGAACGACGGCGACCGGATTTCGGGAGGGGCCTATGTGATGAAGATCGAGGGCCCGTCGAGATCGGTGCTGACGGCGGAGCGGACGGCGCTGAACTTCATGCAGCGGATGAGCGGGGTGGCCAGCGCGACGCGGCGCTATGTGGACGAGGTCCGCGGGACTTCCGCGCAGATCCTGGACACCCGCAAGACGATCCCCGGGTGGCGCTTGCTCGACAAGCAGGCGGTGCTCCATGGCGGCGGAACCAATCACCGGATGGGCCTCTACGACCGGGTGATGGTGAAGGACAATCACTTGGTCGCGGAGGGCCGGCTTGAGGAGTTGCAGGAGGCGATCCGGCGCTTGAAGGCGGATCATCCGGCGGTGGAGGTGGAGCTGGAAGCGGACCGCCTGGAGCAGGTGGAGGCTTTCCTGGAACTGGAAGGCGTGGACTACCTGCTGCTCGACAACATGAATTTGGAAGAGCTCCGGCAGGCGGTCGCGCTGCGCGGGGATCGGGCGAACCCGCGGCTGGAAGCGAGCGGCGGGGTGAACCTCGACACGGTGGCCGGCATTGCGGAGACCGGCGTGGATTTCATTTCGGTGGGCGCGATCACCCATTCGGTGAAGGCGCTCGATCTGGCACTGGATTTCGTGAATCGCGAATGAACGGCGAATGGCAGGACGTGGAGCTGCCGGACGGCTACCGGCTGGAGTTCCGCGTGTCGACGGGATCGACCAACGACGACGTCCGCGAGGCGGCGCGCGGCGGGGCGGCGGCGGGCCTGGTGGTCGTGGCAGAGCGCCAGGACGCGGGCCGCGGGCGGCGCGGGGCGGCCTGGGTGTGCCCGCCGGGCGAAGGGCTCGCGTTTTCCGTGCTACTACGACCGTCGGAGACGAAGGCGCTGTGGCCGCGGCTCTCGCTGGCGGCGGGGCTGGCGGTGTCCGAGGCGCTGGACCGTTTCGGAGTCTTCGCCGAGGTCAAATGGCCGAACGACCTGTGGATCGGCGGGCGCAAGGTCTGCGGGATCCTGGTCGAGGCGGGCGAGGATTTCGTGGTCGTGGGCGTGGGCATCAACGTCGCGGTGCGGGAGTTTCCCGCGGCACTTGAAGACAGCGCGACCTCGCTGGCGATCGAGCGCGGCGAGGCCCCTGCACGGGATGCCGTGCTGGCGGCGGTGCTGGAGCGGCTCCAGGTGTGGGAGCCCTGCATCGGCGGCCGCTTCGACGAGCTGCTGCGGAACCTGCGCGAGCGCTGCGCGCTGACCGGCAAGCGGGTGCGGATGACCTGCGCGGACCGGGTTCTCACGGGAGAGATGGTCGGGATCGGCGACGGCGGCGAGCTGTTGCTGCGCGACGAAAGCGGGGTGCGGAAGATCGTGCAGGCGGACGAGGTGAGGATCGTCGGTTAGAAACGAATCACATCCGCTGGTCGCTGCTGCGCAGGAGAATGTCGCCGATTTCCACGTGGGTGGGCGCTTCGAGGATGGTGAGGATGGCGGCGGCGACGTCCTCGGGGGCCAGCATGGTCATGCTTTCGCGGGTCTTTTGCAGGACCTCCTCGCGGCCGCGGAAATACTGGTCGAGCAGCGGGGTGTCGACGAAGCCGGGCGAGACGCAGGCGACCTGCACCGGCGAGCCGATCGACTTGAGCTCGGCGCGGAGGGCATCGGTCACGGCGCGGACCGCGAACTTGGTCGGGGCGTAGAAGCCGCCGGTCGGCGGAACCCGGTGGCCGCTCATCGAGGAAACGTTGACGATGCGGCCGCCTTCACGGGGGAAGTGGCGGAGCGACAGCTGGCAGCAGAGCGTGAGGGCCATCACGTTGACGCGCCACATTTCCTCCCAGTCGGCCGGGTTGCCATCGATGATCCGGGAAAGGTAGGCGACTCCGGCGCAGTTCACGATCGCGTTGATCGGGCCGAGCTGTTGGAACAGGCCGATGATATCATCGCGCTGCGTCAGGTCGGCCGGCACGGGCACCACTCCGGGCGGCAAGGCGGCGGGGCGGCGGGTGACGCCGAGCACGGTGACCCCGCGGTCGACGAGCATGACCGCCAGGGCGCGGCCGATGCCGCTGGAGGCTCCGGTGAGAAGGACGATGGGGCCGTCTTGGCTGCTCATGCGCTGACCCTTTCAGTCTCGGCCGCGGGATGCAATCCTTGGAAAAAGTGGATAACTCCGCTGCTCCGATGCGGTAGAAGGGCAAATCCGGCGGCCTAACATCCTTGTCGGAAGCCCCGGGAAGTCTTGAGTAGGTGAATCTTCGATCTTCCCTCGCGGTGAAAGTTCTCAACTCGCTCCTCGCCTGCCTCCTCGCGGTCTCACCCGTGTACGGAGACAGCGTCGTGGTTTTCAACGAGATTCATTATCATCCGGCCGGATCCGAGACGACGAACCGCGAGTGGCTGGAACTGCGGAACCAGACTTCCGTCGATATCGATCTCAGCGGCTGGTCGCTGGCCGACGGGCTCGACCTTCGGCTTCCCGGAAGGCGCGATCATCCCGGCACGGGGCTACCTGCTCGTCGCGGCGACCCCAAACACGCTTTCCGGGTCGCTCGGGCCGTGGACGGGCAAGCTGGACAATGCCGGCGAGGAGATTGAACTGCGCAACAACAGCGGCCGCGTCATGGACCGGGTCGATTACAAGACCGGCGGCGGCTGGCCGGTCGCTCCCGACGGCGCGGGCCCGACCCTGGCACGGCGGGCGATGAACCTCGCCACCGATGTCGCTTCGTCGTGGGCGGCCAGCCGCCAGTCCGGCGGAACTCCCGGCGCGGACAATTTCCCCGCGAATCCCGGCACCGTGACCACGCCTCTTGTCAGTTTTGCGGGCTCCTGGAAACTCCACTCGGCCGGAAACCCTCCGGCCGGCTGGAAAGATGCGAGCTTCAATGACAGCGGCTGGGCCAGCGGAACGGGCACTTTCCGGCTCGGTTCGGCTGCCGTGCCGCCACCGGCGACCGTGGGAAGTTCGCTGACCGCCGGACCGGTCGCGTATTTCTTCAGGAAATCGTTCACGTTTTCGGGTCAGCCCGCGGCGACCGATCTCCGGCTGCGCCTGCTTGCGGACGATGGTGCGGCGGTCTTCCTCAACGGCACCGAACTGGTACGCACGAATCTGGCGGCCGACGCGGCAGTGGATGCGCGCGCCTTGCAGCCCCGCCGGGCCGCGCCGGTGATTCAGGAGTTCATGCTGCCGGGGCTCGCGCTGGTCCAGGGCACGAACGTGATCGCCGTGGAACTCCACCAGGCGGCCCAGCTGCCCGGCTATCCGCAGGCGGTGATCAATTCCGGCCCGGTCGCCTATTGGCGGCTGGGAGAAAGCGGCGGTACGCTCGCCGATCTTGCGGATCTGACTACCAGCCCGGAATCCGGCGCGCAGAACGGATCCTTCGCGGGCCTGTCCCCGTCGAACCTTGCCGTCGCCGGGCCGCGCCCCGTGGATTCGGGCGGCAACGGGCTGTTGTTAGGCTTCGAGGACGACAACCGGGCTCCGCACTTCCAGGGCGACAACGACGGTGGCAACGACGTCGCGGTTTTTCCCGACCCCGGAGCCTTGAACTTCAGCGCCGGGAAGAAGTTCTCCTTCGAGGCCTGGGTCAAAGCGCCGGCCTCCGGCTCGGAGAACAGCGCGCCGGTGATCGCCAAAGGCACCGGCGGCGGCGGCGAGCAGTTCGCGTGTGATCTTTATAACGGGAAATACCGCTTCTACGTGTGGAACGGAGGCTCGCCCAACACGCCCGCCGTCGCCCAATCGAATGTCGCCCCGAACGACACCTGGCAGCATCTGGCGGGGATCTTCGACGCGGCCCAGGGGCTGATGAGGCTCTACGTGAACGGCGTGCAGGTCGCATCGACATCGCCGACCTCGACGCTGATCTCCAACAGCCACGAAGTCAGCGTCGGATCCCGCAAGAGCTCCGCCAATCCCGCCTACGACTTCAACCTGTTAGGCAAGGTCGACGAAGTCTCGCCGTCAACCGCGCCCTCACGGCAACCGAAATCTCCAACCACTACAACGCCGCCTTCATTTCCGGACCCGGCGGGCACGACACCACGGATGCCGTCTTCGGCCTGGCCCTTGATTCGGTCGTCACATCGCCGCCGGTCCGCGTGGTGTTCAATGAAATCGCCGCCGGGGGCACTTCGACCGGGCCGGTGGTCGAACTTGCCAATCCCGGACCCGGCGCGGTCGATCTCGGTGGCTTCAAGATCTCGAGGCTCCGCGGTTCCGCCACCCTGACCCGCACCCTGGCCACCCAGTCGCTGGCGGCCGGCGGGATCGTTGCATTCAATGCCGGACCGCTCTTTGCCGTCGATGATGGCGACAAGCTGGTGCTGAGTTCATCCAGCGACGAGTCGCTCGACGGCGTGGAGGTGAAGACCACCGCCCGCGGCCGCTCGCCGGATGGCAGCGGCGATTGGTTCCGGCTCGCCGCGACGACCTTCGGAGCGCCCAACGTCGTCTCCTTGCACGACGAGATCGTGATCCACGAGATCATGTTCCGTCCGCCCTCGCCGCCGCTGTCCCCGGCGCTCACCGGCGGTCAATGGATCGAGCTTTTCAACCGCTCCGCCAACCCGGTCGACCTGTCCGGCTGGCAGTTCGACGGCGGGGTGAAGTTCTTGTTTCCCGCCGGCACCGTCCTCGCCGCCGGTGGCTATCTGGTGGTGGCCGCCGCTCCGGCCGGTCTAACAGACGTCGGCGCTCTCGGCCCATGGGACGGGTCCCTGTCGCGAAACAGCGACCGCATCGAATTGAAGGACTCTTTCGGCAACCTGGCCGATGAAGCGGTCTATTTCAGCGGCGGTCATTGGGCCGCCTATGCCGATGGCGGCGGTTCGAGCCTGGAACTGGTCGACCCGCAGGCTGACCCGACCCATCCCCAATCGTGGGCCGCCAGCGACGAGTCCGCAAAGGCTCCGTGGCAGACCTTCACCTGGCGCGGCGTGGCCAATCCCGGCATCCCCGGCGAGCCGACCCAGTGGAACGAGTTCGACCTCTGCCTGTTGGACGGTCCCGGCGAAGTGCTCATCGACGACGTGCGGGTCACCGACACCGTCAGCGGCCAGAACCTCATTCAGAACGGCAACTTCAGCGGCGGACTCAACAAATGGCGCGTGCTCGGCACGCATCGCCAGACGCGGGTGGAGGACGAGGGTGGGGGGAATCCGGTGCTGCGGGTGATCGCCACCGATACCGGCGAATACCAGGCCAACCAGATCGAGTCGACCTTCCTCAACAACGCCCCGCTGGTCGCCGGCCGCGAGTATGAAATCTCGCTGCGCGCCCGCTGGCTGGCCGGCAACGGCCGGCTCAATGCCCGACTCTATTTCAACCGGCTCGCCCGCACTTTCGACCTCGCCATGGTCGCCCGCGGGGGCACTCCTGGCGCTCCCAATTCCCGGGCGGTTGCCAACCTGGGTCCCTCCATCGCGGCTTTGGCCCATGCCCCGGTGGTCCCCGCCGCCAACCAGCCCTTCGTCGTCTCGGCAACCATCGCAGACCCCGATGAAGTCGCGGCGGCGACCTTGAAATACGCGGTCAACGGGGGTGCCTGGCAAAGCGTGCCGATGGTCGCCGCGGGATCTCAATTCAGCGCGGCGGTGCCGGGACAGGTCGCCGCGGCGGTCGTGCAGTTTTACATCGAGGCCTCCGATGCCGCGGGTGCCGTCAGCCAGTATCCGCCCGGTGGTCCGGCGTCACGGGCCTTGTGCGCCGTCCAGGACGGCCAGGCCGCCAGCGGTCCGGCCAGCAAGATCCGTCTCGTCATGACCGCCGCGGATGCCGCGTTCATGCATGCCGATATCAATTGCCTGAGCAACGCCTCGCTCGGGGCCACGATCATCGCCGACGAAAGCGAAGCTTACTACGATATCGGTGCACGGCTGAAAGGCAGCTTCGTCGGTCGCAACGTGCCGCGCGTCGGCTTCAGCCTCGACTTCCAGCCCGACCGCCTGTTCCGCGGCGTCCACTCCGGAATCGCCATCGACCGGTCGCAGCACGGATCGGTCGCGCAAGGTGAAATCATCGTCAAGCACATCGCCAGCAAGGCCGGGGGCATCCCGAACATGTATGACGATCTCGCGCGCTTCGTCCATGTGCTGCCAAGCTACTCATCGTCCTGCCAGCTCCGCATGAGCGGCTTCGGCGATGACTATCTCGACCCTCTTTTCCGGACGGCGATGACGGTCCGATGTACGAGTATGAAAGCCTGCGCCTGGACCTCCAGCACCAGCAACGGAACTCCGGAAGGCATCAAGCTGCCGGGTCCCGGTTATGCCAATCCCGACTTGCAGAACCAGGGCGACGACAAGGAAGCGTATCGCTGGAGCTGGCTTCTCACCAACCGGGCGGTCGCCGACGATTTCAGTCCTGCGATCTCCACGGCGAAACTTTTCAGCCTGAGCGGCAGCGCCTTCGACGCCGAGGCCGAGCTGCGGCTCGATGTCGACCAATGGCTTCGCTGCCTCGCCTTCCAGACGCTGGTCGGCCCGGCCGATTCGCCGTTCACCGGCACCAACATCCACAACATCCGCTTTTACCAGCGTCCCCATGACGCCCGCATGATCTACATGCCCTGGGACTGGGACAGCGCCTGGCTGCGGTCGAGCAGCGCGTCCCTGGTCGGCACCGGGAATGTCGCCAAGCTGGTGACCGTCACGCCGCAGAACCAGCGCCAGTTTCTTTTCCACGTGCACGACCTGATCGCGGACGTCTTCAACACCGGCTACATGACCCGCTGGACCCAGCACTACGGCACGGTCAGCGGCGAGAACTATTCGACCATCCTCAACTACATCGGCAGCCGGGCCACCAACGCCATGGCCAAGCTTCCCACTGCCACCGCATGGACCGATGGTGCGGGCACCGTGGCTGCCGGCGGAACGGTCACCCTCAGCGGGAGCGGCAACATCCGCATCGCCACGATCGAGGTCAACGGGCTAGCCTATGAGCCGGTGTGGAGTTCCAACACCGATTGGTCGGTCGTCATCCCCCTGGCCACCGGTACCAACGCACTCGTCGTCCGCGGACTCGACAAGAACGGCCTGCCCGTGGCCGGCGCAGCCGGCAATCTCAACGTCACCAACCCCTATGAGCCCGCGGTCACGACGATCCTCATCAACGAGTGGCTCGCCGACAACGGGGGCAGCCTTTCCGACCCTGCGGACGGGGGCAACGACGACTGGATCGAACTCTACAATCCCGGAGACAGTCCGGTGAACCTATCCGACTGGTCGATCAGCGACACGCCCGCCACTCCGCGGCTCGCGGTGCTGCCATCGGGCACCTTCATTCCGGCCCGCGGCCATCTCCTGCTGTGGGCGGATGAGACGCCGGCGCAGGGCAGCCCCGCCGCGCCTCATCTCGGGTTCAAGTTGTCGAAGTCCGGCGATTCCATCCGGCTCTATGCCCCCGACCGCCGTCTGATCGATTCCGTCGACTTCGGCGGGCAGGCCACCGACCTCACCGAAGGCAGCTACCGCGACGGCAGCGGGGAAGTCTTTGCCCTCTCGGCGCCGAGCCCGGCTTCGGCGAACGTGCTGCTCTACGCCCTGCCGCCGGAGGTGATGGACGGCGCATTCCACTTCCTGTTCTCGACCACCGCCGGGCAAAGGTATCGCGCGGAGTTCAGCACCGACCTGATCGACTGGCAGCGCTTGACCGATGACTCTACCGCCAGCGGCGAGTCCATGAGGGTGATCGATCCGCTCGGGGATTCCCGGCGATACTATCGTGCGGTGCTTTTGCCTGAGTGACCGCCCCGGATGCTTTTCAAACCGTGACCTTCCCGGCTCCGGCCGCGGGATTCATTCCCTCGAACAAGCGTGGAAGGTCAGGCAGGTCCGAAGCGGTGCGGGCCGGCTGGCGTGAGATCACGGCGGAGTCGCTGAGCAGGAAGGCGCCGGGCATTTGCAAGCCGTCGCCGGCCAGGTGGCCGACGCCGCAGCCCTTGAAGACGGAGATCGCGCCGCGCGAGCCAGACGCGTGGGCCGAAGAGTTCGAGGAAGCCGCCCTTGCCGAGGCCGAAGGCGCGGTAGAGCTCGCACATCGGATCGGCGATGCGGGCGACGCCGCTGCGCTGGCCGAGGTAGCGGGTTTCACGGCCTTTTTGCAGCATGTGGACCAGCACGAGGCGCGCGTTGTGGCGGTCGGCCTCCTTCTGGAGTTCCTGCAAATGCCGCGAGGATCTGGCGGGTGAAGGTGCAGCCGAAGTGGCGGAGAAAGACGAGGGTTGCCCGGATAGCCGCCACGCTCATCGCGCAGCTGGTCGCCGCTGAACTCCACCTTCGCCCGCAGCCCGTCGAGCACGCCCCAGGGCGTGTCGATCGGCGGCACCGACCATTCCACGCCGCCGAAGAAGGCGATGCTCTCCCCATGGAAATAGGTGCCCCAGCGCGGCGTGCCGCCCTGGCCGACATTGCGCTGCCGGTCGGCGAAGCCGCTCCACAGGTCGGCCAGCGGATTGCTGGTGTCGGCATAGGTGCCGAGCCGCCCCCAGCCGACGCCCAGGCTGATGTCGAAATCCCAGAAGCGCTTCGACGCGACCAGGTATTCGCCGCCGTAGATACCGGTGCCGGCAATATCCTGGATGCCGATGGCGAGCGCCGGTCGCCAGTCATTCTCCTCCCACAGCCGGATCTTGATGTCGAAGGACCGGTCGGAAACCATGCCTTCCCCGGTCGGTGCCGTTGAGCCGCTCGCTGAGCCGGAAGGTGGTCTCCAGCCACGGCAGCGCCTGGAATCCGACGAACCAGAAGCCGCGCTGGTGCCGCAGCGCCACGCCGGTCTCCAGCGTGCCGTCGGGGCGGAAGCGCGCATTGCGCATCTCGATCAGCCCGACGCCGCCCCAGTCGGAACCGGAGCCCTCGACCATCTGCGCCGAGTCCTGGGCATGGGCGGGCAGGGAGAGAAGCATGAGCAGCGCCAGGAGGGGCAGGGCGAGACGGGGAGGGCGCCGCCCTCCCCGGACCCCACCCGCTGGGGGCATGCGTGCCCCCAGACCCGGGTACATTGGCGGTCGGCATTGGGCAGGGGCGCAGGGCCGCCAATTTGCAGGCCCGCCCCCGGCCTGTCCTCCCGCACCCCAGCATCACCCCCTTACTGCCCGACCTCGCGCGCGATCACCGCCAGCGCGGCGGCCGAGACGGAGATCTGCCCCAGCACCTGGGTCAGGTCGCGCACGAAACCCCAGGTCTCATACGGGCTCGGGTCCTGCGGCACGACCACCAGGGAGCCCGGCGGGATCGGCGGGCCGCCCTGCTGCCAGGCCGACAGCCCGGCCGCGGTCGATTGCCCGTTCGGCAGCACGATGAAGGCGCGCGACGGGTCGGCGAAGCGCTGCGTGCCGCCCGACGCCCGCACATAGTCGGAGGCCCGCCAGCCCGAGCGGAACTGCAGCGATCCGGGGTTCAGCACCGAGCCGACCACCGTTACCTCATTCGGCCGCTTCGGGATGGCGATGATGTCGCCCGGTTCCAGCAACACATCGAGTTCCGGCCGGGCGGCCAGCAGCACCGGGTTGGCCTCCACCACCATGCGCCCGGCGGCACGCGCCTCGCGCAGCGAATTGGCCAATTCCCGCCCGGCCGAGATGGCGGCGCCGAGGTCGCTGCGGTTGCCGCGCGACCCCGCGACCGCCTGGCCGGAGGCGACCTGGATCAGGCTCGTCTCCAACTCCCGCGCGGTGCGGGCGAAGCCTTCCTGCTGGCGCTCGCGCACCGAAGCGCGGGTGAACACGGCGCCATAGGGGTAGGCCTGCGGCGTCAGCCGCCGGCGCGGGCGATCACTTCCGACAGGCGTTCGCCGCGGCGGATGTCGTAGGTGCCGGGGCGCAGGAACTCGCCGACCAGGATCACCGGGCCGGTATCGCGATCGCCGAAGCCGCGCGGGATGCGGATGGTGTCGCGCGGGGACAGCCGCACGGCGGCGAAGTTGCGGCTGGTCAGGTCGAGCCTGGTGCGCGCCAGCGGGATCGCCCCGCCGGTGTCGGCGGGCTCACGCGCGAATTCCACCACGCGCAGGTCGGCCGCGTCCGACAGCCCGCCGGCGGCGGCGATCACCTGGTCCAGCCCGGTATTGTCGGCGATCGGGAACAGGCCCGGCGCCACAATGAAGCCGGTGAGAGCAAGAGCACCGCGAACAATATTCAGGCCAGCGGCGAGTTTGTGGTGAATATGGTTACGGAGGATTTGTTCGGTGCCATGAATATTTCTGCTGCGAATTTTCCTCCCGGGGAGAGCGAACTGGAAGCGGTAAATTTACAGGCGGCAGCGTCCGTTCACATCAAGGCACCTCGTATTGCACAGGCACAGGCCAGCCTTGAATGCAGACTTTTCAGCGCGCAAGTCCTCGGTGCAAACACGCTGTTCATTGGCGAAGTGGTCATGTTTCACGTAGCAGATCATTTGCTTGATGCACATTTGCATATTAACAATTTTGCGCCCATCGGAAGGCTGGGTTCGCCTTCTGTCTACTGTCGAACTACAGATAGATTTGATGTGGCGCGAGTCACTTACCAGCAATTGAAAAAGGACTATCCTTTGTAATGACATGTGGCACTACACAGTCGGATTGTGAAACTACCCCCAACATGGAGAAAATAAACATGATTAAAAGCAAAGCCTATGCGGCACAGAGTGCGACCAGCCCTCTGGCACCTTTCGAAATTGACCGCCGCGCCCCTGGTGCTGAAGAGGTGCAGATTGCAATTTTATATTGTGGCGTCTGCCATTCCGACTTGCATACTGCCCGTAACGAGTGGAAAAACACCACCTATCCTTCCGTGCCTGGCCATGAGATCGTGGGTCGTATCGTGGCCGTGGGGGACAAGGTGCAGGGTTTCAAGGTGGGCGATCTGGCAGGCGTAGGCTGCATGGTCGATAGTTGCGGGCATTGCCACCCCTGTGATGAGGGCGAGGAACAATATTGTGAGTCTGGTTTCACGGGAACCTACAACGGTCCCGTTTTTGGCGGCCCAAATACCTTTGGCGGATATTCCCAGAGCATCGTCGTCAAAGCGTCATTTGTCCTGGATATCAACCACGACGAGAAGGACCT
>CAWFGD010000008.1:0-64042 GCA_963815275.1 uncultured Alphaproteobacteria bacterium | reverse complement strand
GGGAAAACCGCGCTGATCACTGGCTCGGCCCGTGGCATCGGGCTGGAATTCGCCCGCGCCTATCTTGCCGAGGGTGCGCGGGTGGCTCTGGCCGATATCAATGCCGAAGCCGTGGCCAAAGCAGCCGCAGCGCTCGGCCCGCAGGCGATTGGCGTCCAGATGGACATCACCAACCAGGCCTCGATCGACGCAGGCTTTGCCGATACGATCGCGCAGTTCGGTCAGCTTGATATCCTGATCAACAACGCCGCCCTCTTCTCGGCTGCCCCCATCATCGAGATCAGCCGTACCGATTATGAACGCCTGTTCGCGGTCAATGTCTCGGGCACGATCTTTTGCACTCAAGCCGCAGCCCGCCACATGATTGCGCGTGGAAAAGGCGGCAAGATCATCAACATGGCCAGCCAGGCCGGTCGCCGTGGCGAGGGTCTTGTCGGCCTCTACTGCGCCACCAAGGCCGCGACAATCTCCTTCACCCAAAGCGCGGGCCTCGACCTGATCCAACACGGCATCAACGTCAACGCCATCGCCCCCGGCGTTGTGGATGGCGAACATTGGGACGGCGTCGATGCCTTCTTTGCCAAATACGAAAACCTCAAACCCGGCGAGAAGAAAGCCATGGTCGGCAAAGCCGTGCCCTTTGGCCGCATGGGCACCGCCGCAGACCTTGCCGGAATGGCGATTTTCCTAGCCACACGCGAAGCCGATTACATCGTCGCCCAATGCTTCGGCGTGGACGGCGGCAACTGGATGGCCTGATTATGAATGCTTCTTCACAAACCGTCGCTCTGCCCGGCTATGACCGTGCGAAACTCACACCCGGCATCGTCCATATCGGCCTTGGCAATTTTCACCGCGCCCATATGGCGGTCTATCTTGACGACCTGTTTGCCTTGGGTGAGGGCCAGGACTGGGCGATCATCGGCGCAGGCGTGCGCGCCGGCGACGCGGCAATGCGCGACGGCCTTGCAGGCGCAGGACTACCTTTCGACCGTGATCGAGCTGGACCCGAAGGGCAAATCCGCCCGCCGCATCGGCGCGATGATCGACTTCGTGCCGGTGCAGGACGACAACGCCCCGCTGATCGCCGCCATGGCGCGCCCTGAAATCCGCATCGTCTCGCTGACCGTCACCGAAGGCGGCTATTTCATCGACCCCGCCACCGGCAAATTCGATCCCGTCCCACCCCGAAATTGTCGCCGACGCCGCCAACCCGCATCGCACCGCTTTCGGCGCGATCATTGCCGCACTGAAACTCCGCCGTGCCGCAGGCCTTGCCCCCTTCACCGTGATGTCTTGTGACAACCTGCCCGGCAACGGTCATGTCGCGCAATCCGCCGTGGTCGGACTCGCCCGCCTCTCCGACCCCGCCCTTGCCGACTGGATCAACAGCCAACGTCGCCTTCCCCAACGGCATGGTCGACCGCATCACCCCCGCCACCGGCCCGCGCGAACGCGCCATGGCCGAGGCTTTCGGCCTGCAAGACCCCGTCCCCGTCACCTGCGAACCCTTCCGGCAATGGGTGCTTGAAGATAATTTCCCCGCCGGCCGCCCCGCCTGGAAAAGGTCGGCGTCACCTTCACGCCGCATGTCCACGCCTATGAGGCGATGAAGATCCGCATCCTCAACGGCGGCCATGCCACCATCGCCTATCCCGGCGGTCTGCTGGATATCGAATATGTCCACGAGGCGATGGCCCATCCGCTGATCGCGGGCTTCCTCAACAAGCTGGAAACCACCGAGATCATCCCCACCGTCGCCCCGGTTCCCGACACCAATCTGACCGACTATTACGCCCAGATCGTCGAGCGGTTCTCCAACCCCGAGATCGCCGATACCGAGCGCCGCCTTTGCCTCGACGGCTCGAACCGTCAGCCAAAATTCATCGTGCCCGCCGTTGCGCGATGCGCTGGCGATGGGCAATCCTTGCGAGGGGCTGGCGCTGGTTTCGGCGCTCTGGTGCCGCTATTGCGCGGGCGTCTCGGACAAGGGCACGGTGATCGCCGCCAACGACCCGAACTGGGACGCTCTGCAAGCCATCGCCAAACCGGCGCAAACCAACCCGCAGCTCTGGCTGGAACAACGCATGATCTACGGCGATCTGGCCGATCATCCGAGCTTTCCTGCCACCTTCGCAGCCCAACTCACCCGCCTGCGCGACCAGGGCACCGAGGCCGCGCTGCGCGCCTACATCGGCTGATCGTCCCCAGCGAACAGCTGATGTGCAGCTGCGCGCACTTCCGCCTGCGCGCAGCTGACCCTATGCTGAGCCCAGCATAGGAGACAAGCATGACAGACCTCGGCCTTGGCAGCTTTGGCGATGTGACCCAAACCGCGACAGGCAGCGCCCTGCCGATGGATCAGGTGCTGCGCGACGTGGTGGAACAGGCTGTGGTGGCCGATCAGGCCGGCGTCTTCGCCATCGGCCTTGGCGAACACCATCGCCCCGATTTCGCCATCTCCGCCCCCGAGATCCTGCTTGCCACCATCGCCGGGCGCACCGAAAAGATCCGCCTCGCCACGGCAGTGACCGTGCTTTCCACCGACGACCCGATCCGCGCCTTCCAACGCTTCTCGACC
Organism: uncultured Alphaproteobacteria bacterium; assembly: GCA_963815275.1. Taxonomy (GTDB): domain Bacteria; phylum Pseudomonadota; class Alphaproteobacteria; order Rhodobacterales; family Rhodobacteraceae; genus Cypionkella. The sequence goes on along the minus strand of CAWFGD010000008.1, from coordinate 61,461 downwards.
CTCAACGCTGTCTCCAATGGCCGCGCCGAGGCGATCATGGGCCGGGGCTCCTTCACCGAAAGCTACCCGCTCTTTGGCTACGAGATGCAGGACTACGACCTGCTGTTCGAGGAAAAGCTCGATATCTTCGCCAAGCTGGTCCGCGAACCCTCCCTGACCTGGAGCGGCCAGACCCGCCCCGGTTTCAAAGACCAGATCGTCTACCCGCCACTCGCCCCCGCAGGCCTGACCACCTGGGTCGGCGTCGGCGGCAGCCCCGAGTCGGTGGTGCGCGTGGTGCGCCAGGACCTGCAACTGATGCTCGCCATCATCGGCGGCGACCCGAAGCGCTTTGCGCCCTATATCGACCTCTACCACCGCGCCTGCGCGCAGCTGGAACGCAAGCCCCGCCCGATCGGCGTCCATTCCCCCGGCTTTGTCGCCGCGACCGATGCCGAGGCGATCGAGGCGCAATGGCCGCACTACCAAACCATGTTCGGCCGCATCGGCCGCGAACGCGGCTGGCCGCCCACCACCAAAGAGGCCTACCTGAACGAAGTCCACCACGGCTCGCTTTATATTGGTTCCCCCGAGACCGTCGCGCGTAAGATCGCCGCCACCATGCGCGACCTCAAGATCCAGCGCTTTGACATGAAATATTCCACTGGCCCAATGCCGCATGCGCAGCTTTTGACCTGTATCGAGCTCTACGGCCAAAAGGTCATCCCCATGGTCAAGGATCTGCTGAAAGCCTGAAGGTCATCCTCTCTGCAGAAATATCCCGGGGGGCGCAGGCAAGGCCTGCGGGGGGCAGCGCCCCCTCGCCACAGCACTGGAAGCGCCCCTTCGCAGGGGTGTCACCTTCGCGTCATAACATTGTCCAGATTACCCGAAATACTGCCGCGTAATCCGCTCCCCGCAGACTGGCCCAGGAAGACGCATGTTCGACCTCACTCCCGACCGCAACAGCCTCGATGCGATTGAAACCGCCTCGCGCGATGAGATCGAGGCGCTGCAACTCGCCCGACTGCGCTGGTCGCTCAAACAGGCCCATGACAACGTGCCGCACTACGCCGAGGCCTTCAAAGCCGCAGGCGTCCACCCCGATGACCTGCGCAGCCTCGCCGATATTGCCCGCTTTCCCTTCACCCAGAAATCCGATCTGCGCAAGAATTACCCCTTCGGCATGTTCGCCGTGCCGAGGGCGCAGATCCTTCGGCTGCATGCCTCGTCGGGCACCACCGGCAAACCCACCGTCGTCGGCTATACCGCCCGCGATCTTGAGACCTGGGCCGGGCTGATGGCGCGTTCGATGCGGGCCTGTGGCACGCGGCCCGGCGATGTGGTTCACCTGGCCTACGGCTACGGCCTTTTCACCGGCGGGCTCGGCTTTCATTATGGCGCCGAAAAGCTCGGCTGCACCGTGGTGCCGGTCTCTGGCGGCATGACCCACCGCCAGGTCAACCTGATCGAGGATTTCGGCGCCACCACCATCGGCGCCACGCCCTCCTACATGCTGTCGATCCTTGACGAATACCGCGCCCAGGGCCGCGATCCCCGGCAAAGCCCGCTGCGCGTCGGCATCTTTGGTGGCGAGCCCTGGACCAATGCCATGCGCACCGAGATCGAACAGGCCTTCGACATGCATGCGCTTGATTGCTATGGCCTTTCCGAAGTCATCGGCCCCGGCGTCGCCATCGAATGCGTTGAAACCAAAGACGGGTTGACCCTTTGGGAAGACCACTTCCTTGCCGAGATCATCGACCCCGACACCGGCTGCGTGCTCCCCGAAGGCCAGTATGGCGAGTTGGTGCTGACCTCGCTTTCCAAAGAGGCGCTGCCGATTATCCGCTTTCGCACCCGCGATCTGACCCGGATCCTGCCGCCGACCGCCCGCTCGATGCGGCGGCTCGAGAAGCTGCGCGGCCGTTCGGATGACATGATCATCCTGCGCGGTGTCAACGTCTTTCCCAGTCAGATCGAAGAGCAGCTTCTCTCCGAACCCGGCCTCGCCCCGCATTTCCAGATCGAGCTGCACCGCGAAGGTCGCCTCGACACCATGGTTCTGGCAGTCGAGACGCTGGCCGCAGCCCCCGACGCCGACCGCGCCCGGCTCGGCGTGCAGCTGCAAAAGCGTATCAAGCAGATGCTCGGCATCACGGTTCAGGTCGCCGCAGGCACGCCGGGCAGCACGCCACGCTCGGAAGGCAAGGCGGTGCGGATCATCGACAACCGCCCCAAGGGCTGAGATCTTGGGGCGCTTTGAAGGTTACTTGTTGTTCAGCAAACCGATGCTCGCGCCATAATCGACATTGCCGCCCTGCGGGTCAAAGCCCATATCAAGGCCAATATAGCTGTTGTCGCTCAGATGCGCCGCACCGATCGTCGGACGGATCCGGCGCGAGGTGAACAGGTAATCCAGCCCTATCGAGGCGACATAGGAATCGGGCTTGTTCGACGAAAACAGCCGCGCGCCAGCACCAGCCTCAAGCCGCGATTGCGACCCGAAAGCAAAGCTCAGGCCAACGCCCAGAATCGGCTCAGCCGCAGCTGCGGTCGCGACACCACAAAAGGTCATGCCAGCCAGCACAAAGCTCCGCAGGCGCGGAGTGGAAAAAATTGGGGTCATTTGCTCGTCCTCGAAGTTTTTTATTGCCTCAAGGAAAACGGTTTTGCCGCCCTCCTGTCAAGCCAAAGCCGGGCCTGCGGCGCTCAGCAACAGAAAATTGATCCAAAACAGCAGCGAAACCGGCCTCTCGCGCAAAATAGTCGGCAAACCCAAACCCCGCCGCGCAGCCACGCAACTCCGCGGCTGAACACATCGTTCAGACAGGCCTGCTCTCCAATCCTCTGCTGTGGCAAACCGGATCTTGCGCGGGTCGCCAGCCAGCAATTCGTTAAGAATGTCTTAAAATGACATGGTCAAGTAATTGATTTATCAGTAAATAAATTTGGTCCCAACGTGGGACCACCTACAAACGAAAGCCCTCAGGGATGGTATCCTTACCCTCCAAAATCAAATCCGCCATCACCTCGGCCACCTTCGGAGCCATGCCGAAGCCGATCTTGAAGCCCCCATTGGCAACGAAATGCCCCGCCCGTCCCGGCCAGGCCCCCAGCAAAGGCGCGCGGCTCGCAGCCCGCGGCCTTACCCCGGCCCAGGTCTCGATCACCTCCGCCGCCGCCAGCACCGGCAAGGCGGCCCTGGCCCGCGCAATCAGATCCTCGACCTGCCCGTCCACCGCGCAGCCCGCCTCATAGCGGATCTCCGACGTCGACCCCACCGCCACCGTCCCATCGACATGCGGCACCACATGCAACCCCGCCACGAAAAGCTGCGGCAGCCGCTCGGCCGGATAGCGCAGCAAGGCCGCCTGCCCCTTCACCCCCGTGCCCACCACGCGCCCAAGATCCGCCGACAGCGCCGCCAACCCGGCAACGCCGGTTGCCCAGACGACGGCCCCCTCCTCCGCTGCCTCGCCCTCCACAACCTCCGCCCCCCGCGCCCGCAAGGCCGCAACCAGCGCCTGGGCCGCCAGTCTCGGGTGCAGCCGCGCGCTCAGATCATCCTCGACCAGCCAGCCCGAGGGCGACAGCGGTTCCCACACAGTCCCCCGCGCCGCGATCACCCGCCACCGCGCCCGGCCCTGCCACAGGCCCTCCGCCTGCCTTCCCCGCTCCCGCGCCAACGCCACCGCTGCCGCATCGGCCAGGGGCTGCAACCGCCCGACGCGTCCATAGCCAGAGGCGAGGCCAGACAGCGCCTCGACCTCCCCCCACCAGCCCTCGGCCATCAGCAGGCTGTCCAGCTGAAACGCCTTCTTCTCATTCCAGTTTTCCGGCACATGCGGGCTCAGCGCGCCCACCACGCCGCCCGACGATCCCGCCCCGATCCGCGCGGTTTCGATCACCCGCACCTTTGCGCCACGCCGCGCTGCAGCCCAGGCCAGCGACAGGCCAAAGATCCCCGCGCCGCGCACCGTCAGATCGACCCTTGCCATTCCGCCCTGCCTTATCCATGGTCCGCCAGAGCCGAGGCATAAGACAAATGACACCCCCCGACCAGAGCGCGCTTGAATGGAAAGACGGGGTGATCCCGGTCTCGACCCGCTTTGACGACCCCTATTTTTCCATGAACGACGGCCTGGCTGAAACGCGGCATGTCTTTCTGGCGGGTAATGATCTGCCCGCCCGCTTCCGTGCGGGATTTCAGGTGGCAGAGCTGGGTTTTGGTACCGGCCTCAACCTCTTGGCGCTGTGTCTCTTGCAGCCCGAAACCCCGGTCCACTTCACCAGTTTCGAGGCCTTTCCCCTGACCGCCGCCGAGATCGAACGCGCGCTGTGCCATTTCCCCGAAGCCCGCGCCATTGCCGACCCGTTTCTCAGCCAATGGGCCGCGGGGCAGACCACTCTTGCCCTTGGCCCGGTTACTGCCGAGATTATCCTTGGCGACGCCCGTGACAGCCTGCGCCACTGGCAGGGCAAGGCCGACGCTTGGTTTCTTGACGGATTTTCGCCCGCCAAGAACCCCGAACTCTGGTCGCCCGAGATCCTGACCGAAGTCGCCCGCCACACCGCGCCGCAGGGCACCTTTGCCACCTATACCGCCGCCGGTCATGTCCGCCGCGCCCTTGCCGAGGCTGGCTTTGCCGTTCAGCGCCGCCCGGGGCATGGCCGCAAACGTCACATGTCAACAGGGTGCCTGCCATGAAGTCAAATCCGCGGCGCGGGATCCTGCTGATGATCGCGGCAGTGGCGGCCTTTGCCGCTCAAGACGGATTTTCGCGCCATCTCGCGGGCACTTACAACACCTTCATGGTGATCATGGTGCGCTATTGGGTTTTTGCCGGCTTCGTGCTGATCCTTGCGCTGCGCCGCCCCGAAGGCTTTCGCGCCGCAGTCCATTCGACGCGGCTGGGGGCGCATCTGATCCGCTCGCTGCTGCTGGTCGCCGAGATTTGCGTGATTGTCTATGGCTACACCCAGATCGGGCTGATCAACTCGCACGCCATCTTTGCGGTCTGCCCGCTGCTGGTCGTGGCGCTTTCCGGCCCGATGCTGGGCGAGCGGTTAAGCTGGCAACGCTGGGCTGCGGTGGTCACCGGGCTGATCGGCGTGCTGATCATCCTGCAACCGGGTGCGGGCGTGTTCAGCCTCGCCTCGCTGTTACCGCTGATCGCGGCGCTGTTCTTTGCCACCTATTCGGTGCTGACCCGCCTGACCACCCGCGACGAGCCGACCTTTCCGGCGCTATTCTGGCCGGGGGTGATCGGGGCGGTGATCATGACCCTGATCGGCCTGCCCAACTGGCAACCCGTGCAGGGCGATGACATTCTGTTCTTGCTGATCTACGCCAGCATTTCGATCCTGTCGCACTGGCTCTTGCTGAAGTGCTACGAGGTCGCCGAGGCCTCTTCCGTGCAGCCCTTTGCCTATCTGCAGATCGTCTTTGTCTCGATCATCGGCATAACAGTCTATGACGAAACCCTCGCCCCGGCTGTGGTCATAGGCACGGGTTTGATCGTCGCCGCAGGCATTTATGCGCTGTGGCATAGCCGGATCGTTCCAAAGGTGGCCCTGCGATGAGCGCTGTAATGAAAACGCTGCAAAACACCCGGGCGGGGATTTTGCTGATGATCGCCACCACCTTCGTCTTCGCCCTGCAAGACGGCATCTCGCGGCATCTGGGCGCGAACAACAGCATTCTGATGGTGGTGATGCTGCGGTTTTGGGTCTTCGCGCTGGTCGTGACGGTGATTGCCGCGCGCAGGCCCGAGGGCTTTCGCGCCGCGATTGCGACCAAGCACCTGACCCTGCAATTGCTGCGCGGCCCGCTTCTGGCGGCAGAGGTCTGCGTCATGGTGCTGGGCTTTGTCAAACTCGGGCTGATCGAGAGCCATGCCGTCTTTACCTCCGCGCCTTTGCTGGTGGCGGCGCTTTCGGGGCCGATCCTGGGCGAAAAGGTCGGCTGGCGGCGCTGGGTGGCCATTGGCGTCGGTTTTCTGGGCGTGCTGGTGATTCTGCAACCCGGCGTCTCGGTGTTTTCACCCTGGGCGCTGGTGCCCTTGCTGGCCGCCCTGATGTTTGCGCTTTACGCGCTGCTGACCCGCTCGGTGGCGCGCGGCGACAGGGCCGAGGTAAGCTTCTTCTGGACGGGCATCGGCGGCGCGGTGGCAATCACGCCCTTTGGCCTTTACACCATGCACCCGATGAGCTTGCCCGACTGGGGCTGGATGGCGGCGCTGTGTTGCATGGCGCTGCTGGGGCATAACCTGTTCATCCGCTCTTACGCGGTGGCCGAAGCCTCGGCGGTGCAGCCCTTTGCCTATTTCCAGCTGCCCTTTGCCGCGATCCTCGCCCTGGTGATCTTTGGCGAGAGCCTGAAATCGCATGTCATCCTTGGGGCCTGCATCGTCATCGGTGCCGGGTTGTTTACCCTGTGGCGGCAAAGGCTTGCGGAACAGCGGCTCCGCGCCGCCCCATAGCGTCTCGGCTTTTACCGCCCCGTCAGCTCTGAAGTGATCCGCACCGGCGTCGAGACGCCCTTCAGACGGGCGCGATAGATCACCACGCCTTCCGACACCCGCATGACATAGGTGCGGGTCTCGCCAAAGGGGATCGTCTCCACCCAATCGACCACATCGATGTTCGGGCTGCGCGGATCGCCGAAACGCTCGATCCATTGGCGCGGGCGACCGGGGCCCGCGTTGTAGCCTGCCGCAATCAGGGCAATCGAGGGGCCGTGTTCTTCGATCAATCGGGCGAGATAGGCCGACCCCATGCGGACGTTAAAGGCCGGATCGGTGACCAGACGCTCGGCCGAAGAGGTTTCGCCCAGCTTCTTGGCCACCAGCTCCGCGGTCGTCGGCAGCAGCTGCATCAGACCGCGCGCACCGGCATGGCTCTGTGCCGCCGGATCAAACTCGCTCTCGCGGCGCGATATCGACAGCGCAAGCGCGCGGCTGACCGCAAGGCCATCCGGCACCATATCCGGCACCGGGAAATAGGCACGCGGCAGGATCAGCCCGCGCTCTGCCGCAGCCTTGCCCACCAGCACGGCAAGATGGGGCTCATCCAGACGCAGCGCCAGATCGGCAAGGTCGGTCATCTCCTGATCGGTCAGCTTTTCGCCGACTTGCAGGAAAAACCGCTTGGCCATGGTGCGATCCCCCGCCGAAAGCAAGGCCCGGGCCGCCGCCAGCACCGACGAGCTGGCAAACCGATCCTTGCGCCAGCCGGCGGTGGGTTCACCGACCTTGACCAGCGCCGGATCAAGCGAAAGGCCAAGCTTTTCCGCCGCAAGCAACCCGTAATAGGCGGTCTGATACTTGGCGCCCTTGGCATAGGCTGCCTGCGCTCCGGCCTTGTCGCCCGCTGCCTCCAGCGCGCGGCCCATCCAGTAATCGGCACGGGCAAGGCTGATTGGCGTGCCAACGGCGGTTTTCAGGTGCTTGAAATGCTTGATTGCCAGCTGCGGGTCATGCAGCTCGCGTAGCGCGACAAAGCCGGCGAGGAATTCAAGATCGGCGTAATCAGCGCCCTCGGCTTCGGTCAACTGGTGCTTGGCGGCAATCTGATAGGCGTCTTTCGCCTTGCCCATGCGGAACAGGATCCGCACCAGATCGGCGCGGCGGCCCGCCCAGGCCTCCGGGTCGCCCAAAGCGGCCCGCGAGCCCGAGACCTGCAGGATCAGCTTGGCGGCGTCATCGTAGCGGTCCGCGCGCATCCGGTAGGTGTAGCGTTCAAAAGCAAGGCCCGGATCGCCCAGCAGCGCTTTCGGCACGGCCTCGGTCAGCGCCACAGCCTTGGCACTGTCAGCGCGCAGCGCCAGGCGCGCCAAAGCCAGCGCCTGCCAGTTCTTCGACACACGCGGCAACATCCGTTCGGCCTCGGCCCGCCGCCCGCCATCCCAGAGGATGCGGTCAAGCCGCACCTCGTGGGCTACGCCCAGCGCCTCGCCCTCCAGCGCCAGCATGGCGGTTTCGTCCTCGGCGTCAAATTTCAGCTGGGTCCAGCCGCGAAAGGCCTCGGCTTCGGCCTCCTTGGTGCGGCCCAGCGTCTTGAGCGCCTGCACCAGCGCCACCGATCCCTTGCCGGTGCCGGGCAGATCCTTGCCGAAATAGCCAATAACCCGCGCCGGATCGGTGGACCGCGCCACCGCGATCTCGCCCTTTTGCTTGAGCAAGGGCATCCCCGGCCAATCGGGGTGCTGTGCCAGAAAATCCTCGTAATCGCCCAGCTGGCCCTTGCCGTCGCGCAGCCATTGCCACTGGATGATATCACGGCCAATCCGGCCCGCCCCGGTCGCGGTGACCTGCGCCACAGGCCAGTTGCCCGCAGCCGAAGCCTTCAGCGCCTGCGCCAGCGCGCTCGCCTCATCCGCGCTTGCGGGGGTGATGGAAAGGGCCGTGCCCAGAAGGCCTGCCGACAAAGTGCGGGTGATCACTTGTGCGATCTTGTTTATGCTGCTCATGGGGTGATTTTGCCTCAAGCCCCGTCTTGCTTCAAGCCACAAGCCCGTTATTGCCGCGATCTTTGCGCGAAACCACGCCCACGCTTGGCAAAAGCCGCGCGCCCCGCTAGGTAAGGCGCGTTTACACTCGGGCGATTCAAAGATGCCCCCCCAAAGGAGACGCGTGCCATGATCAAAGGGTCCCTTCCCGCACTGGTTACGCCGTTCAAGAACGGCGAACTTGATCTGGTGACGCTCAAGAAACTCGTCGAGTGGCACATCGCCGAAGGCTCGAACGGCATCGTGCCGGTCGGCACCACCGGCGAAAGCCCGACGCTGAGCCATGCCGAGCATCAAAAGGTCATCGAAGTGGTGGTCGAAACCGTCGCTGGCCGCGTGCCGGTCGTGGCAGGGGCTGGCTCGAACAACACCGCCGAGGGGATTTCCCTGATGCGCCACGCCGAGAAAGTCGGCGCCACTGCGGCGCTGGTGGTCACGCCCTACTACAACCGCCCGACGCAAGCCGGTCTGATCGCGCATTACACCGCGCTGCATGACTGCTGCAATCTTCCGATCATCATCTACAACATCCCCGCCCGCTCGGTGGTCGATATGCTTCCCGAAACCATGGGCCAACTGGCGAAACTGCCGCGGATCATCGGGGTCAAGGACGCCACCGCCAAGATCGACCGCGTCAGCCTGCAACGTATCACCTGCGGCAAGGACTTCATCCAGCTTTCGGGCGAGGATGGCACAGCGCTTGGCTTCAATGCGCAAGGCGGCACCGGCTGCATCTCGGTCACCGCCAACGTGGCACCAAAGCTCTGTGCCGAATTCCAGGCCGCCACCCTTGCCGGCGATTACGCCTCCGCGCTGGCCTATCAGGATCGTCTGATGCCGCTGCACGAGGCGATCTTCCTTGAACCGGGTCTGGTCGGCGCGAAATACGGCCTGTCGCTGCTTGGCCTCTGCTCGGAAGAGGTGCGCCTGCCGCTGGTGGGCCTCACCGATGCCACCAAGGCCCGCGTCAAAGCGGCCATGCAGCACGCCGGATTGATCTGACAACCCGCCGGTCATCCTCTCTGTAAAAATATCCCCGCCGGAGGCTCCCGACCCCCAAGGTCCAGCCTCCGGTCTCCAACGCAAGCGCGCCCCGCGCCAAGGATCCCATGACCGATAACCTGCGCGGCAGCCTGTTCATGGTTCTGGCGATGGCGGGCTTTGCCTTCGAGGATGCCTTCCTCAAGGCGGCCAGCCAGCACCTGCCGCTGGGGATTGTCGTCACGGTGATGGGGGGCTTGGCCTGGCGATGTTTGCGGCGCTGGCTGTGGCACGCGGCGACCGGCCGATCCCGGCAATCATGGCCTCGCGCGTCATGCTGTGGCGCTCGGCCTCCGAGATCATCGGCCGGCTGTTTTACGCCCTGGCGCTTGCGCTGACGCCGCTGTCGCAAACCTCGGCGATCCTGCAGGCCACGCCTTTGGTGGTGGTGCTCGGCGCATCCTGGCTGTTTGGCGAAAAGATCGGCCTGCAACGCTGGCTCTTGATCATCGCCGGGTTCATCGGTGTGCTGATCATCATCCGGCCCGGGCTCGAAGGCTTCAGCGCCCTGTCGCTGCTGGCAGTGGCGGGCCTGCTCGGTTTTGCCGGGCGCGATCTGGCGACGCGGGCGGCGGCGCCTGCCTTGACCAATGCACAGCTCGGGGTCGCAGGCTTTCTGGTGCTGATGCTCTCGGGCCTGATTATCCTGTTCGTCGTGCAGCCCGCCTTCAGCTTCAATGGCCTAGGTCTCGGCATGACCGCCGGGGCCGCCGTCTTCGGCGTGCTGGCCTATGCCGCGCTCACCCAGGCGATGCGGACGGGCGAGGTCGGAGTGGTCACGCCGTTTCGCTACGCCCGCCTGCTTTTTGCGCTGATGCTCGGCTTTGTGGTCTTTGGCGAGCGGCCCGATGCCCTGACCCTGCTCGGCTCGGCGGTGATCGTCGCTTGCGGTGTGGTGATCCTCAGCCAGAGCCGCCGCCGGCGTTAGCGGTGCTTGCGGCGCTGCTGGATCTGGCCGCGCCGCACCTGTCGCAGACCTTCCAGCAAGAGCGCGGTCAGCAGGCCAAAGGTCAGAAAGCCGTTCGCCGCCTCCATCCCCGACAATAGCCGCCAGCCGTGCGGCATCAGCACGTCACCAAAGCCAAGCGTGGTATAGCTGACCAGCGAGAAGTACACCGCCTCTTCCAGGGTGCCAAAGGCACCCACGCCGCGATAGGCCAAGGCCCAGACCCAGACCCCCGCCGTGACCACGCCCAGAACCCAAAGCGAAACCCCGGTGATCAGCAGCACCAGCTTGGGCTGATGCGGCTCGACTGTCAGCCAGGGGTGGGCCTTGATCAAGATGCCCTCCAGAACCATCGCGGCAACGGCGGCGATGGTGATGTTGGTCAGCAAAAGCCCGGTGCCAAGGGCGATCTGGATCAGCATGGCGTCTCCTGTGCTGGGAAGCCCGACGGTCTGGGGCTGGGCTGCAGTCTAGGCGGTTTAGGCCAGCGTGCGAAAGCGCTCATTGATCCGCCACATCCCCCAGGCCAGCGGCACCGCCGCAAGCCCGCCGACCACAAAAGCCAGCGGCGCGTCGCCAAAACGCTCGAACAACTGGGTATAGGCGTGGAGTGCGGCAAAGGTCAGCGCAGCGTTGAACAGCCCGCGCCGATGCCGGTAGGTGGCATAGCCCAGCATCGCCAGCAAGGCCAGTGCCCAGACCAGTGAGAAGACATCGGCGCTGATCTCGAGACTTGGCAGGCCTGCGGTCGGGGCAGCAGCTTCGTCATAGCCGCGGAAACTTTGCCCGATCACATCGCCCCAAAGACTGCCGACGAGAAAGCACAGGTTGCCGACAACAAAGCTCAGAATGGCAAAGATCCCGGCATGACGCCCGATCCGCTCGGCACGGGTCTGCACCAGCCAAAGGGCCGCGATCATCGCCAGCGCCATTTGCAGAATGCTCAGGCTCGGCTCGGGTGAATAGAACACATAGGCGGCGTGAAAGTAGCTGGTGGAGGTATCCAGCACTTGGGCAAACGGCACCACAGCAAGTGCCGTGACAAAGCGAACATCAAGCAGATAGCCCAGCGCCAACAGCAAAAGCGTCGCATAAAGATGCGCCAGGCTCGCCGGACCAAAGCCATCCGGCATTAGCGTCAGGCCGGTATAAAGCCCGACAAGATGCATCCCCGCCGCCATCAGGGTGATGGAACCAAGCAGAAAGCCCGCCTTCTTGCCGTCGCGGCGGGCAAGCCAGAGGCTGAGCAACATGCCAATCCCTCCGACAAGCATCAGTGTGATTGCTGCGGTCGCGGGCGTGGCCTTCTCAAGCAGCTTCAGCGTCGCACCACCAGCCAACATGCCTCCGCCGATCAGCCCGGCCGCATTGCCCAGCATGCGGTAAAGCGGCCCGGCGCGCAGCAGGATCAGCGCGCCAAGCGCGAGAAAGATGCTGCCGGTGATCGCCACGGCGAGGGTATCGGCAAGCCAGAAGATCAAGCCACCCGCCGCAGCCGCGATGCCGCCGGCCAGCACAGTGTTGACGCCCAGCGCCAGCATGGCCTGGCGCGAGCGCTCTTCGATCTTCTGGGCCAGCGTCGCCGTCATGAGACCTTCGCGCTGGAGCGTTTCTGTATCCACGAGGTAGTGCATGATGAGTCCTATGTGTGAACGTCGTTCACAGTTCATACCTCAAACCATGAACACTGTTCAAGCCTTTTCTTCTCGCCTGTCTCCCCTAGACTCTCGGGTCACGAAACCCTATTTCCAGCGGACCATGGCAGAAAAATCTGATCCCAACTCCAAGATGATCGCGGAAAATCGCCGCGCGCGGTTCGATTTTGCCATCGAAAGCGATCTTGAGGCTGGCATCATGCTGCTCGGCTCCGAAGTAAAGTCGCTGCGCAAGGGTGGCTCGAACATTGCCGAGAGCTATGCTTCGGTTGAAGGGGGCGAGCTTTGGCTGATCAACAGCTATATCGCGCCCTATCTGCAAGCCAAGATGTTCCCGCACGACGAACGCCGCCGCCGCAAGCTGCTGGTGTCGCGCAAGGAATTGTCGCGCCTGTGGAATGCGGTGGGCCGCGAGGGCATGACGCTGGTGCCTTTGGTGATGTATTTCAACGACAAGGGCACCGTGAAGATCAAGATCGGTGTCGCCAAGGGCAAAAAGTTGGCCGACAAGCGCGAAACCTCGGCCAAACGCGACTGGGATCGCCAGAAATCGCGGATCATGAAACAGGGCCTCAAGGGCAATCTGTAAGCCTGCCCAAATCATGCAGGCCGGACTGCTGTTTTTCTGATATAATTCCCCGTGACCGACCGCACGCCTTGCTGGCATTTTAAGGTTCGGTGCAACAAGGGCCCTCCGGCCCGCTTCGTGGGGAAGATCAACATGGACTTAATCCTTCAACTGATCGCTGGCGCTGTCGGCGGCAATGCGGCTGGCATGGCCCTGAAAAACCTCAGCCTCGGGCCGATCATCAATTCGGTTCTTGGCGTGTTGGGCGGCGGCATCGGTGGCCAGATCATTGGCGCGCTGGGTGGCGGCGCAATGGCGGGCATGGCAAACGGCGGCACTGACGCGGCCTCGATCATCGCCTCGCTGGCGTCGGGCGGGGTTGGTGGCGCTGTGCTGATGGCGCTTGGCGGTGTGGTCAAGAACATGATGGCCAAAAGCTAATAATCTTGCGCGGGCATCTCGCTTGGTGCCCGCGCTCCCTTGCCTCAGGGTCGGCTTGGGTTTAACTGCCTCTGCATCCGCCGTGTGATCCCGAGAGGAGCAGAGCATGACCCCCTCCCCCAACGACGACCCCAGGACGCTGGTTTCGACCGACTGGCTGGCCGCGCATCTGAAAGACCCCGATCTGCGGGTGCTGGACGCCAGCTGGTTCCTGCCCGACGCGGGACGCGACGCCAAGGCGGAATACGCCGCAGGCCATATCCCCGGCGCGCGCTTCTTTGATCTGGACGAGATCAGCGACAGCCGCTCTGAGCTGCCGCATATGGCACCGCCGCCCGAGAAATTCATCAGCCGGATGCGCGCGATGGGCGTCGGCGACGGGCATCAGGTGGTGATCTATGACGGGGCGGGTCTGTTTTCAGCCGCCCGGGTCTGGTGGACTTTTCGCCTGATGGGCAAGACCGATGTCGCCGTGCTTGACGGCGGCCTGCCGAAATGGCGCGCCGAGGGCCGCGAGATCGAAGACATGCCGCCGAGCCTGCGCGACCGCCACATGACCACCTCGCGCCAGCACGCTCTGGTCAAGGATGTGACGCAGGTGGCCCATGCCGCCAAGCTTGGCGAGGCGGTGATCATCGACGCCCGCGCCGCCGCCCGGTTTCGCGGCGAGGCGCCAGAGCCGCGCCCCGGCCTGCGTTCCGGGCATATCCCGGGAGCAAAGAATGTGCCCTATGCCAGCCTGCTCAACCCCGACGCCACGATGAAATCGCCGCCCGAGCTGCGCGCGATCTTCGAGGCGGCGGGCGTCGATCTGACCAAACCCGCGATCACCTCTTGTGGCTCGGGTGTAACAGCCGCCGTTCTCAGCCTTGCGCTTGAACGCATCGGCCACCGCAACCATGCACTTTATGACGGCTCCTGGGCCGAATGGGGCATGTATGACGACCTCGCGGTCGAAAAAGGATAAGACATGTTGGAAGCTCTGAACCCGCAGCCGCAGGACAAGATCCTGCAACTGATCGCCCTGTTCCGCGACGATGCCCGCCCCGACAAGATCGACCTTGGCGTCGGCGTCTACAAGGATGCCACCGGCCTGACCCCGGTGATGCGCGCCGTCAAGGCGGCGGAGAAACAGCTGTGGGAGACCGAAAAGACCAAAACCTACACCGGTCTTGCTGGCGAGCCCGCCTATAACGCGGCGATGATCAGCATGATCCTTGGCGAAGGCTTTGCCGAGCGCGCCGCTTCAATTGCCACACCGGGCGGCACGGGGGCGATCCGCCAGGCGCTGGAGCTGATCAAACTGGCCTCGCCCAATGCCACCGTCTGGCTTTCGAACCCGACCTGGCCGAACCACATCTCGATCATCAATTATCTCGGCATGAACAAGGCCGAGTATCGCTATTTCGACGCCGAGACCCGCGGCATCGATTTTGAAGGCCTGATGGCGGATCTGGCCGGGGTCAAGGCGGGCGACGCCGTGCTGTTGCATGGCTGCTGCCACAATCCGACCGGGGCGAACCTGACTGCAGCTCAGTGGGCGGCAGTCAGCGATCTTTTGCTTGCCAAGGGGGCAGTGCCCTTTGTCGACCTTGCCTATCAGGGCTTTGGCGACGGGCTTGAGCAAGACGCCGCCGCGACGCGGATGATCGCGGCCAAATTCCCCGAGGTGCTGATCGCCGCCTCGTGCAGCAAGAACTTCGGCATCTACCGCGAACGCACCGGCATCCTGATCGCGTTGGGGGATGCGGCGAAAAGGGCGGTGACACAGGGCAATCTCAACTTCCTCAACCGGCAGAACTACAGCTTTCCGCCCGATCACGGCGCGCGTCTGGTGACGATGATCTTGCAAGACGACACCCTGCGCGCCGATTGGAAAGCCGAGTTGGAAGAGGTGCGGCTGAACATGCTGAGCCTGCGCCAGAGCCTCGCCGAGGCCCTGCGCCGCGAGACCAATTCGGATCGCTTTGACTTTGTCGCCAGCCATCGCGGCATGTTCAGCCGCTTGGGCCTGAGCGAGGCGCAGGTGAACATCCTGCGCGCGACGCATGGCATCTATATGGTCGGCGACAGCCGCATCAACATTGCCGGGCTGAATGCGCAAACCGTTCCGGTGCTGGCCAAGGCGATTGCCAAGGTTATCGGCGGCTAAGGGGGGCCTTCCGCCCCCCACGGCCTTGCGGCCTCCCCCCGAGGATATTTGCACCAAGATGAAAGCCGGAGGGGAGCGCCTCCGGCTTTTGGCTTTTGCTTAGAAAAACGCCCTGCCGGGAGGACCGGGCAGGGCGGTTTCGAGGAAGAGGGGAGGAGGTCCCTTCCGTCACGAGGGGGCGGGAGAGCCGCCCCCTGCAGGCTTTAGCTGTGGTAGGCCTGTTCGCCGTGCGAGGTCAGGTCAAGGCCCTGACGCTCGGTGTCGGCATCGACCCGCAGACCGACGATCATGTCCGCGATCTTATAGGCGATGAA
The DNA here is from genome assembly GCA_963815275.1 of uncultured Alphaproteobacteria bacterium. Classification (GTDB taxonomy): domain Bacteria; phylum Pseudomonadota; class Alphaproteobacteria; order Rhodobacterales; family Rhodobacteraceae; genus Cypionkella. Next base: position 45,853 of record CAWFGD010000008.1, on the reverse strand, counting down.
GGCGACGATGGCCGACCAGACGATGGTGATTGCCACGGCTTCGACCTGGATCCAGACCTGCGATGCGATGGAGTAGTCATCGCCTTTGACGCCGCCCAGCGAGCCTGCGGTGAAGACACCGGTGAGGATCGCGCCGACGATGCCGCCAATGCCATGGATGCCGAAGACGTCAAGGCTGTCGTCATAGCTTGAACTTGGCCTTGACCACGGTGACGAAGAAATAGCAGGCCAGAACCGCCAGCACGCCCAGCGCGATCGCGCCCATCGGGCCGATCGTGCCACAGGCCGGAGTAATAGCGACCAGGCCAGTCACCATGCCCGAAGCAGCACCCAGCATCGACGCCTTGCCGCGCTGGATGCCTTCCAGCGCCGACCAGGTCAGCGTTGCCGCTGCCGTTGCGATGAAGGTGTTGATCATCGCCAGGGTTGCGCCGCCATTGGCTTCCAGGTTGGAGCCGACGTTGAAGCCGAACCAGCCGACCCAGAGCATCGAAGCGCCGATCATGGTCATCACCATCGAGTGCGGTGCCATGTTTTCCTTGCCGAAGCCGACGCGTTTGCCGATCAGCAAGCAGCCAACCAGAGCCGCAACACCTGCGTTGATATGCACCACGGTGCCGCCAGCAAAGTCGATGGCACCCATGCCGAAGATCAGGCCAGCTGCGTCCCAGACCATATGGGCGATCGGGAAGTAGGCGAAGGTCACCCAGATCGCGGTGAAGATCAGCACGGCCGAGAATTTAACCCGCTCGGCAAAGGCGCCGATGATCAGCGCCGGGGTGATGGCCGCAAAGGTCATCTGGAAGGCGATGAACAGATATTCCGGGATCACATAGCCTGCCGAGAAGGTGGCAGCCATGCTGTCGGCGTTGACGCCGGCCAGGAAGAGCTTGCCGAAGCCGCCCCAGTAAGGCGAAGTGCCGCCGCCGAAGGACATCGAGTAGCCGTAGATCACCCAGATCACCATGACCATGCAGGCGATCATCGTGGTCTGCATCAGCACGGAGAGCATGTTCTTCTGGCGGACAAGGCCGCCGTAGAACAGCGCCAGACCGGGCAGGGTCATGAACAGCACCAGCACGGTCGAAGTCATCATCCAGGACACGTCGCCCTTGTCCATCACCGGGGCGGCAGCTTCAACTGCGGCTGCCGCTGCGTCTGTAGCGGGTGCGGCGGCCTCTTGGGCCAGCGCCGGAAGCGCCGCCAGCATGGCTGCCACGCCTATTGCGAGTTTTTTCATCATCTTTGTCCCCTCTTACAGCGCGTCGTCATCGACGTCGCCGGTGCGCACGCGCAGCGCGCTCGCCACATCCAACACGAAAATCTTGCCGTCACCGATCTTGTCGGTGCGGGCAGTCTTGGCGATGGTTTCGACCACCGTATCGGCGAGGCTGTCGGAAACCACGATCTCGAGCCGCATTTTTGGCACGAAATTCACCGCGTATTCGGCGCCGCGATAGATTTCAGTATGACCCGACTGCATGCCGAACCCCTTGATTTCAGTAACCATCATCCCACGAACACCGATGGTGGTCAGCGCTTCGCGGACCTCGTCGAGCTTGTAGGGTTTGATGGCGGCGATGATCATTTTCACGATGCACCCCTTTTCTATCCCAAGGCCCGTTGTCGGCCCTCGCAGAAAGAAGGCGGCTTTCGCAGGTGCAGCACAAGTTTCGGGCAGGCACTTCCCCGCCGAATTCAGGATCAAAGCACAATATATGTGCGTCATTCCCACCGTCAGATTAAAATGTAGGCGAAATGAAACCGCGAATCGGAACCACCAGCGCTCCACATTTATGAAAGAAGCATTTATGCTGGGCCAAACACCGGAAATGGGAAGCAGGCAGGCATGGCAGGTTCAGGAAAATGGGGCAAACCCCTTGTGGCGGACCGCCGTGGCGGAGCGGCAAAACCGCAGAGCAAAACGGACCACGCCCGCGCCGAAAACGGCCGACCCGCCCGCGCAGACCGCGCCGCGGCGGGCTGTTCGGACTGATTGCTGGCTTTGTCTCCTGGATCTGGCGCACTCTCTGGGGTGTGCTCTGGCGGGTCAGTGCCGTGGGCGGGATGGTGCTGGCGGGCATTGTGTTCTACTTCTATCAGCAACTGCCGCCGGTGAATGCCCTGCTTGACGCCCGCGCCAAGGGCTCGGTGACCCTGCTTGACCGCGACGGCTCGGTCTATGCCTGGCGCGGCGAGACCTTTGGTGGGCAGATCACCTCGGACACCGTCTCGCCCTATCTGAAGAATGCCGTGATCGCGACCGAGGACAAGCGCTTCTACCGCCACTTCGGCGTCAGCCCGCGCGGCATCGCCTCGGCGATCAGCATCAACCTTGCAGCAGGCCGCGGCCCGCTGGAGGGCAACGGCGGCTCGACCATCACCCAGCAGGTCGCAAAACTGCTGTGCCTCGGGGTGACCTATGATCCCAAACAGTGGAAATCCGAGGCCGCCTATGAAGACGATTGCCGCTCGGGCGGCGTCAAGCGCAAGCTCAAGGAAATCCCCTATGCGCTGGCGATGGAGGCGAAATACTCCAAGGCCGAGATCCTGACGATCTATTTCAACCGGGTCTATCTGGGCGCCGGTGCGCGCGGCTTTGAGGCGGCAGCGCAGCGCTATTTCGGCATTTCCGCCAACGAGGTTACCCCAGCCCAGGCAGCCATGCTGGCGGGTCTGTTGAAGGCGCCCTCGCGCTATGCGCCGACCAACAACCTGCAACGGGCGCAGGACCGCGCCAATATCGTGGTGGGCCTGATGGAAGAGCAGGGCTATCTGACCGAATCCGAGGCTGACGAGGCCCGCGCCAATCCCGCCCGGCTGTCTGAGGCGGCGCAAACCCAGTCCGGCGGCTATTTCGCCGATTGGGTGATGGAGACCGCGCCGGATTTCCTGACCTCGACCACCACCGAAGACGTGATCATGCGCACGACGCTGGATCAAAAGATGCAGAAGGATGCCGAAGACGCGCTGGCCTATGTCTTTGACACCAAGGTCGCCAAGGGCTCCAAGGCGCAGGCCGCCATTGTGGTGATGAGTGCGGATGGCGCGGTGCGCGCCATGGTCGGCGGGCGCAAGATTGCCGCGGCAGGCAGCTTTAACCGCGCCACCAGGCGCTGCGCCAGACCGGATCGTCCTTCAAGCCCTTCGTCTATGCGGCGGCGCTGGATCTGGGCTGGTCGCCCTCAGACTTCGTCGAGGACGCTCCGCTGACCATCAACATCCCCGGCTCTGGCCCTTGGTCGCCCGACAACTACGACCACAAATTCATCGGCCTGATCACCCTGACCGAGGCGCTGGAAGAAAGCCGCAACATCCCGGCGGTGAAGGTCTCCGAGGCCGTTGGCCGCGATGCGGTGCGCGCGGTGGCGCAGGGCTTTGGCATTGAAAGCGATCTGGCCGCCGGGCCGGCGCTGGCGCTCGGTGCCTCGGAATCGACCTTGATCGAAATGACGGGGGCCTATGCCGGCATCCTGAACGGCGGCTCGTCTGTGACGCCCTATGGCCTGAGGGAACTGAAGCTGAAGGACGAGCAAGAACCGCTGATGGGCGCGGGGGGCGGCATTGGCGAACGGGTGATCTCGGAACAGGCCGCGCATCTGCTGACCTACATGATGTCCAAGGTGGTCAGCGAAGGCACCGGCACCCGCGCCCGTCTGGCCGACCGCCCGGCTGCGGGCAAGACCGGCACGACCTCGGCGGCGCGCGATGCCTGGTTCATCGGCTTTACCGCGGATTATGTCGCGGGCGTCTGGATCGGCTATGACGACAACAAGCCGCTGAAAGGCGTCACCGGCGGCGGCTTGCCCGCCGATATCTGGCACGAGGTGATGACCCGCATCGAAGAGGGCAAACCCGTCAAGGAGCTGCCGCTGATCGTGCCAGAGCCCCGCCTGCCGCCTCAGGGCAGCAATGTGCGCACCGAGCCGGTCGAGCCATCGCAGCCGATCCTTAACCCCAGCGACGATCAAGTCGATGCCCTGTTGCGCGACATTCTGAACAACAAAAATTAAAGCGCCCCGAAGGGCGCTTCAACCTCAGCCGATCTGGAAAGGCCCAGGCCTGTTCAGATCGGGCCTGTTCAGATCAGGCCTGTTCAGATCGGGGCCGCGACAATCGGGCACTGCCAGATCAGGCTTTCTTCAGATCTGCCGTCAGCGCGTCCACATCGCCCCTGCGCTTGTCCAGCATCGCGCCGATCTCGGCCTGCTCGGAGGCGAGCATGTTGACGCCCTCGATGATGATGTTGAAAAACAGGTTGCGGCCGGATTTGTCCGAGACATGCCAGCGCACATCAAAGGGCGCCTGCCCCTTCAGATGCGCCACCGAAACCACCTCGTAAAAGCTCTTCAGGGGCCGCGCATCGGTGACTTCGATCTGGCCGCCAATGAACTCGCGGAAGCGCGAGCCGTATTTGCGACTGATATAGCCCTGAAAAGCCTTGGTAAACGCCGCCATCTGCGCCTTGCTGGCTTGGCGTGCACGCGGGCCTAGGGCGCGCTGCGCAATGGCACTGACATCGGCATAGCGCGCAAAGATGCGCTCGAAATCGCCATACATCGCGGTTTCGCTCTTGCCCGAGGCGATGGTGCGGTTGATCTCGCCGACGGCCTTGTCGATCAGGGCACGGGCGGCGTCCACGGTCAGCGCCAGCGCGGGCAGCGGCAAAGCCAGCGCCACAGAGCCAAGCGCAAAGCCAGCCGCAAAGCGGCGGCGCGACATCATGGAGTGATTATTGTCCATAGGGGTCCTCGTAGGGGTCGATCGTATTGTCATCAGAGCTGGTCTGGCCCAACTCATAGCGGCGGTTTTGCAGATACAACAGGCGCGCCTGCGTATAGCTGTCTGCACTATCATATAGGATGGAATTCGACGATATCCGAGTGACGAGCGCGTGATGTGACGGCATTGGCGACTTTTGCCCCGGTCAAGGCATAGCTTTCGGGTGCTTTGACCAGCCGCGACACCGGATTCATCGCGAAATCGACGACCGAGCCCAAGGCATCGCGCGAGGTCGAGGGCCCCAGCACCGGCAGTTCAAGGTAATGCCCCTCGCCGACGCCCCAGACATACAGCGTCTCGCCGAAATCGGTGGGTTTTGCGGGCACGCCCGCCGCCGTGGCCGGGTCGAAGATACCGCCAAGGCCAACCGTGGTATTCACCGCAAAGCGCAGGGTGTTATGCGCGGCCTCGCCAAGTCGCAGCTGCAACAGGTCGTTCACGACATCGCGCGGCGCATCAAGGTTTTCGACAAAGTTCTTCAGCCCCTGCCCGACCGGCCCGCGTCCGCTGCCGCCGGTCTTCTCTGCAACGGGTTTGAGCAGGTTCTTATCAAGCCCGACGTTGAAGGCATGCATCGACCGGTTTTCTTTTTCAAATGGATCATTGATCTCGCCGGTCGCCACGGGTCTGGCGCAACCCGCAAGCCCGACCAGCGCCACCAGAGTCAAACCAAACCGGGCCTTCTGGCCAAAGCCAGCAAGAAAAGTGTCGGTTACGTCAGGCATAAGCATTCATTCCAATCGGGTTTACCACCTAGCAACAAATCTCGCTCAAGACTTCAAGGGTTAATGGTTCTGGGGCGGCATAACAACGTGCAAGCAGGCAATATAACCACGTTTGAACAATTTCCGCCGATGTCGCTGCTTGGCTGGGGCGCGTGATGCGTGATCCGCAGACCGCAAACGGGTCGGCAGAGCTGCGCGCGGCGCAGAGCGATCAGCGCGGTTTGCTTGGCGCGGTCGCGATCTTCTCGGTCTTTGCCAATCTGCTGCAGCTGACCGGCTCTCTCTACATGCTTCAGGTCTATGACCGCGTGCTGGGCAGCCGCTCCGAGGCAACGCTTGTGGCGCTTTCGGGGCTGGTGACCCTGATGTTCGTGGCGATGGGGCTGATCGACCACGCGCGGGCGCGGATCATGGCGCGGATCGGGGCGCGGATGCAGGACCGGCTGGACCGAAGGGTTTTTGCCGCCGCCCTCAAGGTGCTGACCCTCACCCCCAATGACGCCACCGCCATCGCCGCCCAGCGCGATCTGGAGGCGGTGCAGCGGCTCTGGGCCTCGCCGGTCCTTTTGGCGGTCTTCGATATCCCTTGGATTCCGATGTTTTTACTGGCGATCTTCGCCTTTCACCCGCTTCTCGGCCTGCTTGCCCTTTGTGGCGGCCTGATCCTGATCGCGCTGACCTTTCTCAACCAGAGCCGCACCAGACTGCCCCTGAACCGCTGCAACACCCTCAGCCTCGCCGCGGAACGGATGTCGGATCTGGTCAAATCCGAATCCGAAACCGTGCAGGCGCTTGGCATGAGCGGTGCCGTGTTTGATCGCTGGCAAAAGGCGCGGACGGCCGCCCTTGCCGCTGGCATTGAGGCCGGGGACGAGGCAGGCTTTTTCGGCAGCCTGTCCAAGACCTTCCGGCTTTTCCTGCAATCGGCGATGCTGGGCATGGGGGCCTGGCTGGTGCTGCGCGGCGAGCTGTCTTCGGGCGCGATGATCGCAGGCTCGATCCTGATGGGCCGGGCGCTGGCGCCGATTGAACAGGCGATTGGCCAATGGGCCAGCGTGACCCGCGCGCAGGAAGGCTGGCGGCGGCTGTCACTCCTGCTCAGCCGCGTCCCGCCCGAAGCGCCACGCACCGCCCTGCCCCGCCCCCGCGGCAGGATCGAGGTGCAAAACCTCTCTGTCGTGCCCCCCGGCGATAGCCAAGCCGTGCTGCGCGGCATCAGCTTTGCCGTCGAGCCGGGTCAGGCGCTTGGCATCATCGGCCCCTCCGGGGCGGGCAAATCAACCCTGGCCCGCGCCATTATCGGCACCTGGCGACCGGCGGCAGGCTCGATCCGGCTCGACGGGGCCACGCTCGATCAATACGACCCCGACACCCTGGGCAGCTATTTCGGCTATCTGCCGCAAAGGGTGACCCTGTTTGACGGCAGCATCGCCGAGAACATCGCCCGCCTGAAATCCGGTGCCGCCGACACGCCAGATCGTCGAGGCCGCGCAGCGCGCCGCAGCGCATGAGATGATCGTCAAATTGCCCGATGGCTATGACACCAAGGTCTCGCAGATTGGCGGCAGGCTGTCTGGCGGGCAGATCCAGCGCATCGGTCTGGCGCGGGCGCTGTTTGGCAACCCCGTGGTGCTGGTGCTGGATGAGCCGAATTCCAACCTCGACAACGACGGGTCCATCGCGCTCAACCTGGCGATTCGCGCCACCAAAGCCGCGGGCGGTGCCGTGCTGATCATGGCGCACCGCCCCGCCGCCATTCAGGAATGCGAGCTGCTCTTGGTGCTGGAAGACGGGTTGCGCCGCGCCTTCGGCCCGCGCGACACCGTGCTGCGCGAAATGGTGCGCAATCACACCCAGATCGCCACCGCGACGGCCAGCAGCGGTGTCGCATGAGCCCGCCACGCCGCCCGCTCTGGTCCGCCCGCAAGCCGCTGCTGATCGGCTATGTCACCCTCGCCCTGCTGGTCGGCGGCTTTGGCGGCTGGTCGGTCCTCACCCAGATCGACGGGGCCATCATCGCCTCGGGCCAGATCGAGGTCGATCAGGACCGCCAGATCGTCCAGCATCCCGATGGCGGCGTGGTTGCCGAGATCGCGGTGAAAGAGGCCCAGCCCGTGAAAGGCGGTGATCTGCTGATCCGGCTGGACGGTGCGCAACTCACCCCGGAACTGGCCATTATCGAGGGCCAGCTGTTCGAGGCCATGGCCCGGCGCGACCGGCTGGAAGCCGAGCGTGACGACCGCCCCGACGTCAGCTTTGCGCCGGACTTGCGCGATCTCGCCAAATCGAGGCCCGACGTGCTTGACCAGATGGCAGGCCAGCGCAGCCTGTTCTTCGCCCGCAAGGAAACTCTCGCCCGCCAGACCGAGCAATTGGCCAAGCGCGGCAACCAGATCACTGCGCAGATCGCGGGCGTGGCGGCGCAGACCCTGGCAGTGACCCGGCAGCGCGCCCTGATCCGCAAAGAGCTGACAGATCAGCAAAGCCTGCTCGACAAGGGCCTCGCGCAGGCCAGCCGCGTCTCGGCCCTGCAGCGCGAGGATGCCAATCTGCAGGGCAGCTTGGGCGAACTTGCCGCGGCCCGCGCCCAGGCCGAGGGCCGCGCCACCGAGATCGATCTGGAAATCCTGCGACTTGCGGCCCTGCGCCGCGAAGAGGCCAGCACCCAGCTGCGCGATCTCGGGCCGCAGCTGCTGGAACTCGCCGAACGCAGACGCGCCCTGATCGAGCGCATCGCCCGGCTCGACATCCGCGCGCCGCTGGCGGGGATCGTGCTGGGCTTGCAGGTGACCACGCCGCGCTCGGTGCTGCGCGCCGCGGATCCGGTGCTCTACATCATTCCGCAGGACCGCGCCTTGGTGATTTCGCTGCGGGTGCAGCCGATCAACATCGACGAGGTCCACGCAGGCCAGCAGGTCCGACTGGTGTTTCCCGCCTTTTCCGCCCGCACCATGCCAGAGATCTTCGGCCATGTGGCCTCGATCTCCGCCGATGCCCTGACCGACCCGCATAGCCAGATCGCCTATTTCCGCGCTGAAATCCTGCTCAACGACGGCGAGCTTGCGAAGCTCGACCAGAAAACCCTGCTCCCCGGCATGCCGGTCGAAGCCTTCATCGAAACCGGAGCGCGCAGTCCGCTAAACTATCTGCTCAAGCCCTTCACCGACTATTTCTCCAAGGCGATGCGGGAAAACTGACGTGCCGGACCGCGCGCCGCCGCAGCCTGCCATGGCAATGCCGGGTGAGGGGGTTCGATGCCCCCGAGACCGGCCTCGCCGGTCTGGCAGCACCCTTGCCCCGCCGTGGCTCTGTCGCTAGCTTGCGCCAAAGCGCAAAGGAAATCCCATGCCCAGCATCGAAGCCCGCCTCACCGAACTCGGCGTCACCCTGCCCGACGCCCCGGCCCCTGCCGCCAATTACGTGCCCTTCGTGGTCACCGGCAACCTGGTGCATATCTCGGGCCAGATCAGTGCCAATGCGGCGGGCCAGATCAAAGGCAAGCTCGGCGCTGACATGAGCGTCGAGGCTGGGGCAGAGGCCGCCAAGGCCTGCGCCATCTCCCTGCTTGCCCAGTTGAAAAAGGCCTGCGGTGGCGATCTCAGCCGCGTTGTGCGCGCGGTCAAACTCGTCGGCTTCGTCAACTCAACGCCCGAGTTCACCGACCAGCCCAAGGTGATCAACGGCGCTTCCGATTTCCTTGTTGCCGCCCTCGGCGATGCCGGTCGCCATGCGCGTTCGGCGGTCTCTGCTGCCTCGCTGCCCTTTGGCGTCGCGGTCGAGATCGAGGGCCTGTTCGAGATCCGCTGATGCGTCCCACCCTGCCCAAAGCCTTTCTGCGCCTGCCTCTGGCGCACCGCGCCTACCACAACCGCGCCGAAGGCCGCCCCGAAAACTCTCGTGGCGCCATCCGCGCCGCGGTGGCGGCAGGCTATGGCATCGAAATCGACGTGCAGCTGTCCCGCGACGGTCTGGCCATGGTATTTCATGATGAATGGATGGAGCGGCTGACCGAAGCCACAGGTTTCCTGCGCGATTTTACTGCGGCAGATCTCGGCAAAACCCTGCTGCGCGATTGTGACGAAGGCATCCCGACCCTGGCCGAGGTGCTGGACCTCGTCGCAGGTCGTGTGCCTTTGCTCATCGAGATCAAGGACCAGACCGAGGCGATGGCCCAGACCGATGGCCGTCTTGAGGCCGCTGTTGCCGACCAGCTGGCCAGCTACGCCGGCCCCGTCGCGGTGATGTCCTTCAACCCGCATTGCGTCGCCCATCTCGCCCGCTTTGCGCCGCAGATCCCGCGTGGCCTGACCACCTCTGCCTACAAGCCAGAGGACTGGGCCCCCTTGCCGGCCGAGACCTGCGCCCGTCTGCGCTGCATCCCGGATTACGACCCGACAGGGTCTTGCTTTATCAGCCACGAGGCTGCCGATCTGACATCGCCTCGCGTCGCCGAGCTGAAATCGCAAGGTGCGGCGATCCTGTGCTGGACGATCAAATCCGCCGCTGCCGAGGCAAAAGCCCGTGAGATCGCTCAGAATGTCACCTTTGAACTCTACCCGGCGGCACTTCCTGCTTGATCTTGCAGCCGCGCGCCACATCTTAAGTCCAACCACAGCAGCGGGGCCACAGTGACCATCCAAGCCCAACTTCTGAACGGCATGGCCGAGATTTCCGCCGCGGAATGGGATGCGCTGGCCTGCCCCGAGGGGCCGCAGTCGACCCCTTCACCACCCATCGCTTCCTCAGCGCGCTCGACGCCTCGGGCTCCACCGGCAAGGGCACGGGCTGGCAGACGCGGCCCCTGGTCCTGCGCGATGGCGCCGCCCGTTGCCGCGATGCCGCTCTACGTCAAGACCCATTCCCAGGGCGAATACATCTTCGACCACGGCTGGGCCGAGGCGTTACGAGCGGGCGGGCGGCAGCTACTATCCCAAGCTGCAGATCGCCGTGCCCTTCACCCCCGCCACCGGGCGCCGCTTTCTGGGCGCCGGAACCTGCGCGAGACGCTTGGTGCAAGCCGCCATCGCCCTGACCGACAAAACGGCCTGTCCTCGCTGCACATCACCTTCTGCACGGCGGAAGAGGCCGAGGCGCTGGCGGGCGACGAGGGCACGCTGCACCGGGTCACCCAGCAGTTCCACTGGGTGAACCACGGCTATGCGATTTCGACGATTTCCTGGCCGCAGCTGTCCAGCCGCAAGCGCAAGATGATCCGCAAGGAACGCGAAACGCCCGTGCCGCAGGGCTTGAGATCCGCGCCCTGACCGGCGATGCGATCGCAGCCCGCGCATTGGGATGCGTTCTGGCAGTTCTACCAGGACACCGGCGCGCGCAAATGGGGCACGCCCTATCTGACCCGCGGCGTTCTTTGACGAGATCCACGAGACGATGCGCGACGACGTGCTGCTGGTGCTGGCCTTTGACGGCGACACGGCCCGTGGCCGGCGCGCTGAACTTCATCGGGCGCGACACGCTTTATGGCCGCTACTGGGGCTGCATCGAAGATCATCCCTGCCTGCATTTCGAACTGTGCTACTATCAGGCCATCGACTGGGCGATCGCCAACGGCCTTGCCCGGGTCGAGGCCGGGGCGCAGGGCGAACACAAGCTGGCGCGCGGCTATCTGCCGGCGCCGGTGCACTCGCTGCACTGGATCGCCGATCCGGCTTTCCGCGACGCCGTGGCGCGCTATCTTGCAGAAGAACGCCGCGCGGTCGACGAAGAGATCGAGGTGCTGACCGCCTACGGCCCCTTCCGCCACGTGACTTCCGAGGATTGAAAGGACAGAGCCATGGCCACCCCACTTTCGCAAGACGACCGCAACGCGCATCTGCCTGCGCTTGGGCGAAACCGGCTGGGCCGCGGTGCCGGGGCAGGATGCCATCCGCAAGATCTGGAAATTCAAGAACTTTTCCGAGGCCTGGGGCTTCATGTCCCGCGCGGCGCTGGCGGCGGAAAAGCTGAACCATCATCCGGAATGGTCGAACATATACAATGTGGTCGATGTCACGCTGATCACCCATGACACCAAGGGCCTGACCGAACTGGACCTCGAACTGGCGCAAGCCATGGATCGGGCTGCAGGAGAGGCCACGGTTGTCCGCGACCACTCCGAGCCGATTTCATGCCTTTGCGAGGCCAGAGCGGCCTCGCGCGGGATTGCCTAGATCAAAGCGCCGACAGCATCGCCTCGCCGCCGGAAATGTCGCACTGGCCGGGGCTTTCCTCGGCGTTCAGAACCTTGACCACGCCGTCTTCGGCATAAAGCGCATAGCGCTTGGAGCGGTCGACGAAGCCTGCCGGCGGGGCGGAAAAATTCATCCCGATCGCCTTGGTGAAGTCGGAATTCACATCGCCCAGCATGGTGATGCCGGCGGCAGTTGCGCCGGTGCTGTCGCCCCAGGCCTTCATCACAAAGGCATCGTTGACCGAGAGGCAGATCATCTCGTCCACGCCCTTGGCCGCCAGTTTCGTCCTTGGTGCGGATGAAGCTCGGCACATGCGCCGTGGTGCAGGTGCCGGTGTAAGCCCCCGGCAGACCGAAGATCACCACCTTGCGGCCCTTGAGCTTATCGGCCATCGAGACCTGCTCCGGCCCCTTTTCGCCCATCACATGCAGGGTGGCATCGGGCAGTTTCGAGCCTACAGAAATCGTCATGGAATAGTCCCTCTCGCGTTGCGTTTCCTTAAGGGCAGGATATAGGCTCCGCGCAGGCAGTCGGCCAGAGGGGTTTGCGAAATGGATGTGGTTGTGATCGGGGCCGGGCAGGCCGGGGCGGCGCTGGCCGCCAAGCTGCGCGCGCTGGGCCATGCGGGGCGATCACCCTGATCGGCGACGAAACCGCGCCGCCCTATCAGCGCCCGCCGCTGTCCAAGGCCTATCTGCTGGGCGAGATGGAGGAAGAGCGGCTGTGGCTGCGCAATGCCGAATTCTATGCCGAGAACAACATCACGCTGCGGCTGGGCCAAGCCTGTTCAAGCGATTGATCCGGTTCGGAAATCCGTGACGGTTGGTCGTGAGGAAATCTGCCCTATGACAACTGGTCCTGACCACCGGCTCCAGCGCCGCGCCGCCTGCCTGCCGCCATCGGCGGCGAGCTTGGACGGCGTCTATACCGTGCGCACGCTGGCCGATGTCGATGCGATGAGGCCCGAGTTTCGTCGCCGGGCGGCGGCTGATCATCGTCGGCGGCGGCTATATCGGGCTGGAGGCGGCGGCGGTGGCGGCGAAGCTGGGGCTTGACGTCACGGTGCTGGAAATGGCGCCGCGCATCCTGCAGCGGGTGGCGGCACCCGAGACCTCCGACTATTTCCGCGCGCTGCATCAGGCGCATGGGGTGACGGTCCTGGAGATCGACGGGGCTGGACCGGCTTGCTGGGCGATGCCCGTGTGACGGGCGCGCGGCTGAACGACGGGCGCGAGCTGCCGGCGGATTTCGTGATCGTCGGCGTCGGGATCACGCCCGCGCGCAGACCTGGCCGAGACAGGCGGGGCTTGAGATCGACAACGGCATCAAGACCGGACGCCTTGGGCCGCACCTCGGACCCGATCGATCTGGGCGGCGGGCGATTGCGCCAGCTTTCCGCTGGCGAGCGGGCGCTGGCGGCTGGAATCGGTCGGCAATGCCATCGACCAGGCCGAGGTGGTGGCGGCGAACATGCTGGGGGCCGAGCAGCCCTATGTCGCGCGCGCCGTGGTTCTGGTCGGATCAGTATCGACTGCAAACTGCAGATCGCCGGGCTGAACACCGGCTATGACCAGATCGTCACCCGGGGCCCGGAGGGCGAGGCGGTGTCGCTTCTGGTACTATCAGGGCGACCGGCTGCTGGCTGTCGATGCGATGAACGATCCGCGCGGCTATATGGTCGGTAAGCGACTGATCGAAGAAGGAAAATCCCCTGCCAAGGCCCTGGTCGCAGACACCTGGCTTTGCCGGTCAAAGACCTGCTGAAGGCATGAGGATCATCGGCGGCTCTGCGCGGGGGTTGCACCTGGCCCGGTGGGCGCTGGCGATCAGGCGGCGCATCTGCGGCCAACCTCGGACCGGGTGCGGGAGGCGATCTTTAACCTGCTGATCAATGGCGGTTATGGCAACCCCTTGCAGGGGGCGCGGGTGCTGGATGTCTTTGCCGGGACCGGGGCCTTGGGACTAGAGGCGCTGTCGCGGGGGGCGGAGCGGGCTGTGTTCCTTGAGAACGGGGCGGTTTCTGCCGGAATCCTTAGGAAAAACATAGGCTTGATGCGGGCCGAAGCGCGCTGCGAGATCCTGCGCCGCGATGCCTTGAAGCCGGGGGTGAACCCCGAGGCCGGGTTTGCGGTGATGTTTCTTGATCCGCCCTATGGCAAGTCGATGGGTGAGGCGGCCTTGGCCGCGCTGCGCGGATGGCTTGCGCCAGAAGCCCTTGTTATCTGGGAGGAAAATTCGCCGCCCGTGATCCCCGAGGGCTTTGATCGGCTGGATCAGCGCAAATATGGCGATACCCTCGTCACCATCCTGAGGGCGCAGGCATGACGGTTTCGGCGGTGCTTTTCGACTGCGACGGCGTGGTGGTGGACAGCGAAGGCGCGACCTTTGATCTGCTGGCCGAGGACATCAAGGCCTATGGCATCCACCTCAGCCACGCCGAAATGGAACGTCTGTTTTTGGGCGGCACCATGTATGGCGTGGGTATGGCTTTGCGCCATACCTCGCCCGCGGTGCCCGAAGACTGGGCAGATCGGTTTTACGCAGAAACTCTACGCCCATCTCGCCAAGGGCACGCCGCTGATCCCCGGCATCGAGGGCGTGCTGGATGCGCTGGACGCGGCGGGGCTGCCCTATGCCATCGGCTCGAACGGCACGGGCGCAGAAGATGCAGGTGACGCTGGGCCAGCATCCGGCGCTTTTGGCGCGCTTCAAGGGGCATGTCTATTCGGGTCAGGACCTCGGCACGCCGAAGCCCGCACCGGATCTTTATCTTTACGCGGCGGCGCAACTGGGCGTGGACCCGGCGCAGGCGGTGGTGGTCGAGGACAGCCCGAACGGGGCCAAGGCGGCGCGGGCGGCGGGGATGCGCTGCTTGGGCTATGCGCCGCAGGGCAATGCCGCGCTGGCCGCCGTGGGGGCGGAGCTGTTCAGCGACATGCGCGCGCTGCCCGCCCTGCTGGGGCTTTAGCCGTAGGTCGGGTGGAACTTGCCTGCGGGCGAGAGGGTGAAGATCTCGCAGCCCGTGGCGGTGACGCCGACCGAATGTTCGAACTGCGCCGAAAGCGATTTGTCGCGGGTCACGGCGGTCCAGTCGTCGGCCAGCACCTTGGTCTCGGGGCGGCCAAGGTTGACCATCGGCTCGATGGTAAAGATCATGCCCTCTTCCAGCACCTCGCGCGCGCCGGCGCGGCCATAGTGCAGCACGTTCGGCGGGGCGTGGAAAACCCGGCCCAGACCATGACCGCAGAAATCGCGCACCACCGACATGCGGTTGGCCTCGACATAGCTCTGGATCGCATAGCCGATGTCGCCAAAGGTATGGCCCGGCTGTACGGCGGCGATGCCACGCAACAGCGCCTCGTGGGTGACCTCGATCAGCCGCTCGGCCTTGCGCGGGGCAGTGCCTGCGACATACATGCGGCTGGTGTCGCCGAACCAGCCATCGACGATCACCGTGACGTCGATGTTGAGGATATCACCATCGGCAAGGATCTTGGCGCCCGGAATGCCGTGGCAGACCACGTGATTGACCGAGATGCAGGAGGCGTGCTGATAGCCCTTGTAACCGATGGTCGCCGAGGTGACGCCGCGGCGCTCGATCTCTTCGCGGATGAAATCGTCGATGGTCGAGGTGGCCACCCCGGGTTTGACGTAGTCAATCGCCATGTCGAGAATTTCGGCAGCAACGCGACCCGCCACGCGCATGCCGGCAAAATCCGCCTCTTCATAGATGCGAATGCCGTCTTTTGTGACCCGTCCACGGATATCGTCCAAAGCTTCAGCCCTCCGGTTTGGGGTTAAATAAGCCCATCGGCGGGGATTTGCCAGAGCCGAGCGGCAAAAGGCCGTCGGGCTTTGGGGCTCGGGGGCTTTGAAAGCGGCTTTCGCCGTCCTATACCCAAGCCAAAGCAAGGAGAGCGCGATGCCAAACCCAAGAGCGGCGATGCTGGTGATCGGCGATGAGATCCTGTCGGGGCGGACCCGGGATTCGAATATGTATTTCGCGGCCAATGCCTTGACCGAGCATGGCATTCCGCTGGCCGAGGTGCGGGTGGTTTCGGACGATCATGACGCCATTGTTGCGGCGGTGCGGGCACTGTCGGCTTGAATATGATCATCTGTTCACATCGGGCGGGATTGGCCCGACGCATGATGATATCACCGCCGATGCGGTCGGGGCGGCCTTTGGCGTGGCGGTGACGCAGCGCGCCGATGCGATGGCCTTGCTGGGCGATCATTACGCGGCGCGGGGCATCGAGTTCAACGCGGCGCGGCAGCGGATGGCGCGGATCCCGGATGGGGCGAGCTTGATCGAGAACCCGGTCTCGGTTGCGCCGGGGTTCACGATTGGCAATTGCCATGTGATGGCAGGGGTGCCGAAGGTTTTCGAGGCGATGCTGGCCTCGGTCTTGCCGGGCCTGACGGGCGGCGCGCCTTTGGTGACGCAGAGTCTGCGGCTGATGCAGGGGGAGGGCACGATTGCCGAGGGCTTCGCGGCTTTGGCGGCGGAATATCCCGCCCTGTCGATGGGGTCATATCCGTTTCAGCAGGACGGGGCTTTTGGCACCAATCTGGTGATCCGGGGTCAGGATGGCGCGCTGGTTGCCGAGGCGATGGTGCGGCTGGAGGCGATGTTTGCGGCATGACGCTGGATCTGCGCGCAGTGATGGAAGCGACATGGCCCGCGGCGACGCTGCGGCAGGTCGGGCCCTGGCTGATCCGCGAGGGTCAGGGCGGCGGGCAAAGGGTGATGGCGACCTCGCCCCTGCCCGGCTGGCGGCCCGAGGATCTGCCACAGGCCGAGGCAGCGATGCAGGCGTTGGGGCAACCGCTGATCTTTGTGATCTATCCCGGCGATGAGGCGCTGGACGCGGTGCTGGAGGCCGAGGGCTACAAGGTGGTTGATCCGGTGGTGGGCTATGCAGGCGAGATCGCAGCCTTGGGCCTGCGCGCCGCCCGAGCATATGACGACCTTTCCGCATTGGCCGCCGATGGCAATTGCCGAGGATCTTTGGGCCGAGGGCGGCATTGGTCCGGCGCGGCTGGCGGTGATGGCGCGGGCCAAGGGGGCGAAATGCGCCATTCTGGGCCGGGCCAACGACCGTGCCGCCGGGGTGGCCTTTGTGGCGCTGCACCAGCGTGTCGCCATGCTGCACGGGCTGGAGGTGACGCCGAGCCAACGTCGGCAGGGTTCCGCGCACAATATCTTGCGGGCTGCGGTGCAATGGGCGCAGGATAACGGGGCAGAGCAGTTTTCCTTGGTGGTGACGCGAGGCGAATTCCGCCGCGCGTGCGCTTTATGCTTCTCTTGGTCTGGGGCTTGTGGGACAGTATCACTATCGTCGGAAATGAGCCCGAAGAGGCCAGAGCAGGTGGCACCAAGCCAGACCCTTTTTGCCCGTGCCGCGCTTGCGGTTCTGGTGCTTGCCGCGACGCCGCTGCACGCAGCACCCGAGCTTGCGCTGAGCTTTCCCGCCCCGGCGCAGACCACCTATCAGCGCAGCGAGGATCTCGCCTCCTTCAGTCTCGCCAAGGGGCCGTTCGAGGCGGGCGATGTGCCAAGCCTGCGCGTCGAGGGCGCGGTGCATCAGATCGCCTGGCGGATCGCCATGCCAAAGCCTTCCACGATGGAACTGCTGCAAAGCCTGCGGGCGCAGATCGAGGCGGCGGGCTTTGCGCCGCTGTTTCAATGCGAGACCCAGGACTGCGGCGGCTTTGACTTCCGCTTTGCCAGCGCGGTCTTGCCGGAACCCGCAATGCATGTCGATCTGGGCGATTTCCGCTATCTCGCCGCCAAACGCCAGGGCGCTGCGGGGGCCGAGTATCTGGCGCTGATGATCAGCCGCTCGCCAGACGCGGGCTTTGTGCAGATGACGCAAGTTGGCGGCGCGCGGGCGCTGGTGATGACGCCTGCCCCCGAAGCAAGCGAAGTGCCCGAACCGGTGCTGGCCGCGCCGGTCGAGGCGGCGGCGCCTGCGCCAGGTTGGCGATGTTGCCCAAAAGGATGTGGCGCAGCAGTTGGAGGCGGGTCTGCCGCTGGTGCTGGAGGATCTGGTCTTCCCCTCGGGCTCGGCCACTTTGGCGGATGAGGCCTACTCGAGCCTTGCCGACCTTGCCGCCTGGCTGCGCGCCAATCCGGCGCAAAGCGTCACCCTTGTCGGCCATACCGATGCCTCTGGCGGGCTTGCGGGCAATATCGCGCTGTCAAAGAAGCGGGCGGCCTCGGTGCGGGCGCGGCTGATCGAGAGCCATCAGATCCCGGCGTCGCAGATCAGCTCGGACGGGGTCGGGCCTTTGGCACCGCGCGCCGATGATCGCAGCGAGGCGGGCCGCGCCAAAAACAGAAGGGTCGAGGTGCTTAGCACCCCGACCCAGTAATAAAGCACCTTCATTTAGCAGAAAATTACCACTGCTCTGGCCCCTTGTCGATATAGCGTCGTGCAAGGAAGTCGATAAAGGCGCGCACTTTCGGTTGGGTAAAGCGTCCCGGCGGGTAAACCGCATAAATTCCGAGCGTTTCGACCGGCAGGCCGGGAATGGCCTCTTCGACCAGACCGCTGCTTCATCGCATCGGCATAAAGGAACGAGGGCAGATAGGCGATGCCAAGACCCGGAAACCGCGGCGTTCAGCAGGCATTGCCCGTCGTTCACCGTCAGCCAGCCCGCCGTGCGGACCTGACGCTTTTCGCCCGAGGGCGCGGTAACTTTCCAGACGTTGCCATTGGCCTGATTGGAATAGTGCAACAGCTTGTGTTCGTTCAGATCGTCGATCTTCAGCGGACGGCCATGCTTTTGGAAATAGCCGGGCGAGCCGATCATCCGCTTGGCCGTGTCGGTCAGCTTGCGGGCACGCAGCGAGCTGTCCTCCAGCTCGCCGACGCGGATCGCCATGTCGAAGCCTTCCGAGATCAGCTCGACATAGCGGTTGTTCAGCACCATGTTGACGGTGATATCAGGATATTCCAGCAGGAAATCCCCAAGGATTGGCGACAGCAGGTTGACGCCAAAATCGGTGGCCACCGAGATCCGCAGCAGGCCCGAGGGCGCGGATTGCATCGAGGTGACCAAGGGCATCAGCCTCGCCCGCATCGTTCAGAACGCGGCGGGCGCGGTCGTAATAGGCCAGACCGATTTCGGTGGGGCTAACCCGCCGCGTGGTCCGGTTCAAAAGCCGCGCGCCAAGGCGGGCTTCCAGCGCAGAGACGTGTTTCGAAACGGCAGATTTCGAAATCCCCATCTTTTTCGCAGCATCCGTGAAGCCGCCTTGGTCTACGACCGTGGCAAAAGCTTCCATTTCAGTTAGTCGATCCATTGTTTTCCCCAAGCGAGCAGAGTGGGCAGATGTGACCTTATTGATCGCCAAATCAGGCAAGATCGCGGCGGGCTTGCGTCCTATCAAAGGTTTTGGGGCGGATCGTCGAGAAAGTGGAAACACTGAACAGAGGCGGATTTGCGGGGTCGCCTGTAGGCCGGAGGCCGCCAACCAGCCGTTTTGACACTGGAATTTCAGGATTGTCAGGACAGGACAAAAACTAGGCGCAAAACATTCGCTGTTATGCCAATGCCCGCCGCCCGCGCGACATCGCCCGCAAGCCGCTGTCTGATGCGCGGCACCCGCGGGCAGCGCGAAGGTTTTCCACTCCGGCCTCGCCCGCGCTGCTAATCTGATGTTCCGTCTATGACCCGTGGACGGCCCTAGAACTGAAAGCCAAAGCCCACGCTGATATCTTCCGTGATCGCATGGCTGCGCACATCCACCACAAACGAGTTGAGGGGCACCGAGGTGCCGATCTGCGACAACCCGTAATTCACCCGTGTGTAATCCATCGTCCAGAACATGCGGTCGCTCAGCATCCTCTTCAAGCCGACCCCCAGCATCTGCCCAGAGATCTGCTGGCTCAAATCTACCCCATAGGTGGCGCGGCTATAGGTGTGGGTGGCCTGCGACACCCCGACCTTGGCATAGATCAGCGTCTGAGGATCAAGGTAAATCCCGGGTGCCACATACAGGCCGACCCGATTGGAGATGTCCTGCTTGACCTGATCGCCGAAAAATGTCGCCTGCGACAAGTCGAGATCAGCCCCGCCAAGCTCGACAAAGCCGCCGACCGACAGGTTGAACGCCCGCCCCAGATCATGGCCATAGCCGCCGTGAATTTGCAAAGCCCCACCTTTGCCCTGCGCGTCGGGCTGGGCAAAGGACGGGCCGGGTTGTGCCGTGGTCTGCACATTCGCCTCCACTGCTGCCACCGATTGCGCGCCAAATTGCGCGCTGACAAAGGCGCCATCAAAGGCGCCGCTGCGCCCGGAATTGGTTTCGGCCTGCGCCGCTGCTGCGGTCAGAAAGGCCAGGATCGCCAAAGCAGTGGTTTTCATTTCGGTTCCAGCCTTTTCCAGATTTGACCCGCAGTGACTGACACAGGCCAGCGCGCTGAGCGCAATACGATAGAGCATCCCTAGTATGGATCCCCGAGGCCGAGCTACAGAAATTTGTTGATAGTGCGACATACTCTTAACGGCCTGCATTTTAACCACAAAATTGCGCTCTCTTGTGGGGTGACGAGACATTCTTCGCCGTTAGTGCGCGGTCGGGGAAGTGGTTGGAACAGGTTGATTTGGTCACGAATTCAGAGCGGCCTAAACCTAAGTTGTGCAGGTGAACAGATTCACGGCAGCCGGAACCAGAACTTCACCGTCCTTTTCAAATTGCTGAAACGCTTCGGCAACGGCGGCTTCGATCGCATCGGCATCTTTGGAAGTGCTGTTGAAGCGTCAGACATTGCTGCACCTCTCTCCGAAAGAACAAAGATAGCACAAGGCATCCTTGCTATAAACTGACGTAGTCGGTGGCCAGAGCGGGACATGGTTGGCGGCACAGCCGCGTGGGTTTTGGCCATCCCGCCGCTTGTCGGGGCAGAGATACCGTGCCATTTTCAGCGCGTGGCACGCAATGACCTGAGGATCTTTGATGTCAGTCTTTCACCGCATTCTTGCCAACACGCTTTTGGCGAACATCACGAATTATACCGCCTGGTTCGCCATAACCTTCTGGGTCTTCCTTGAAACCGCCTCGGTCTTTGCCACCGGCATGATCGCGGGCATTTTTCTGACTTTCACCGGTCTTCTGGGCATCTGGCTTGGCGCGCTGGTCGATCATCATGGCAAGATCGCTGTGATGGCAGGCTCATCTCTGGTCTCGCTTGTCTTTTTTGCCCTGTCGCTCGGCCTGATGCAGGTGGCGCCAGAGGACAGCTTTGCCAATCCTTACAGCCCTTGGCTCTGGGCGCTGGTGCTTTTGGTCATGGGCGGCGTGATTGCCGGCAATATCCGCAACATTGCCTTGCCAACGCTGGTGACGCAATTGATCCCCGAGGACGGGCGCGACAAGGCCAATGGACTGGTGGGCATGGTTTCGGGCATTGGCTTTCTGGTCACCTCTGCGGTCTCGGGCTTTCTGGTCGCCTGGGGTGGGATGGAGCTGACGCTGATTGTCTGCCTTGTGGCAACCCTGTTGGCGCTGATCGATATCCGCATGGTCCGCTTTACAGACCGCGCCCCGACCAGCCAAAGCGATGCCGCCGAGACGGTAAACACCCCCTCCGTCAGCAAGATCGACCTGCGCGGCACCATCAAGATCGTCTTAGGCGTGCCGGGCCTCTTCGCGCTGATCCTTTTTTCGATGTTCAACAACTTTCTGGGCGGCGTTTTCATGGCCCTGCTCGACGCCTATGGCCTCAGTCTGGTCTCGGTCGAGGTCTGGGGCCTGACCTTTGCCGTCCTGTCCTCCGCCTTCATCCTTGGCGGCCTGGCCGTGTCAAAGTTCGGTCTGGGAAAGAACCCGGTGCGCACGCTGCTGCTGGTCAATGTGGTGGTCTGGGCCGGTGCCAGTGTCTTTACCATCCAGGCCTCCTTTGCGCTTCTGGTTGCGGGGTGCTTTTTGTGGATGGCCCTCGGCCCGGTGGCCGAAGCGGCCGAGCAGACCACCTTGCAAAAGGTGGTGCCGCTGGAACGGCAAGGCAGGGTCTTTGGCTTTGCTCAGTCGATGGAGCAGGCCGCATCGCCCTTGACCGCCTTTCTGATCGGCCCCCTCACACAGTTCATTGTGATCCCCTTCATGACCGATGGCGCAGGCGCGCGGGTAATCGGCGGCTGGTTCGGAACCGGACCGGACCGCGGCATCGCTCTGGTCTTTACCGTCGCGGGCGTTATCGGGGTTCTGGTGGCAATCGCCGCCTTGCGCTCGCGGCCCTTTCACCTGTTGTCGGCCCGCTATCTCGATGAGGACGCAGCCCAGCAAGCCTGACCCTTGCTGCGCGATGATAGTTTGCGTCGCGAAGTCTTTGGGCCGAGCGCGCAGCTACAAGCGCGTTCGGCCCAAGGCAGGCAGCTTGCAAGCGGTCTTACTCGACGACGGGCGCGTCGAGCACCGGCTCAAGCGGGGCGTCAGGAACCACAAGCTCGGCCGGGTCCAGGCCAAGCAGCGCATTGACGGCGTTTACCACAGCCTCGGTAACCGGCTTGTTGGCCGCAGCTTCCAGCAGGCTCAGCTCTGTCGCTGGCTGATCGGCGATCGCCTCACGCAGCGCCGCTTCCTGTTCCACCAGATCAGCATAGTCATTTGCCGAGGTAAGCTCAGCCTCGACTAAGGTGCGGTCCGCCGAAAGCGTCGTGATGTCTGCTTCAACAGCAGCAATTTCAGCGGTGAGTGCGCTGGTGTCCTCACCCTCGGGAACTGCGGCGAGTTCCGCTTCCAGGTCGGCAAGCTGCGACGTGGCAAGGCCAAGATCACTGTCGATCTGGGCGAGATCGCTTGCAATCACCGCGACGTCGCGCGTCGGCGGTGTTGCCAGGTCAAGCGCGGCGCGCGCTGTCTCGTAACTTGCCAGCAGGTCTTCGCGTCCCAGAACAGCGTCACGATAGGCGGCAATCCGGCCAACACGCGAGTTGGGGTTTGCGTTTTCCAGCGCCTGCGCAGAGGCGTGAGCCGCATTCAGCGCACCCAGTTCCGAGGGATGCACCCCCAAAACGCCGGCAAGATCTGCCTTCTTATGCGGTTTGACTGCCTTTTTGGAGGGGCTGGTGCCCTCTGTCACAGCCGTGGTCTTGGACGTGCCGCTTTTGCGCACAGCCGCGCCGGATTTGTCCTTGACCGTGGATTTCTTCGATTTGGAAACGCTGCCATTCTCGCGCTTCGAGGATCCGCTTTTCGCAGATGCATCGGATTTGCCAGCATTGCCGGAATTCCCGTTCGAATTCCCGCCGCCATTTCCGCCGCCGTTCCCGCCTCCATTTCCGCCACCATTGCCACCGCCCGCATAGGCGGCATCGGCAAAGGGGATCGAGAGGGCAAAGGCGCTGGCCCCAAGCAGGGCAGCCGACAGATATGCCGCGGTGAAGATGTTCTTGCGCTGAGATGTCATGCCAGTATCCAGTTCAGTTGATCGGTTGTGCGTCTTGGGCATTTGCCCGCATCCTGGAGGTTGTAGAGCATCCATGATGAACCGGCGCTGAATGGTCCGTTCATTTTGGGTTCATCTCGGGTGGTGTATAAGGCGCAATGTTCAAAACACTTCTGACCGCCGCCGTTCTGATCAGCCTGCCATGCCTCGCATTGGCAGATCAGCCGCGTGAGGTCGGACAGGGCGAGTTGCGCCGCATGGTTGCGTCGGGGCAAAGTCTGCAGATGTCCCGCATGGCAGAGATTGTGGTTGGCCAGACCGGCGGCACGCCTGTGGATATTCGGCTTTTTGATACGGACGGCCTCTATTATCTTGTGATCGCTCAGAAACCTTCTGGGCAAATGATCCGCCTGGTCATGAATGCCCGCAGCGGTGACATCCTTGCAAATGCTTCCCCGATCGTGGCGCGGGTCTATGCTGCCGCAAGCGACAAGAAAGCCGCGGCCATTTCCGCTAGGTCTGCAGCCCAGACCAAGGCAAAAGCAAATCAGGGCAAAGCCGGGGCCGGGTCGCAAGAAGGCAACGGCACAGCTGGCGGGGCTGGCAATTCAGGGGGCAATGGAAATGCGGGGGGCAACGGCAAGGGTGGCGGCAATGGCAAGAAGTGACCTGCCGTTGCGGCATGCCGAACAAAAGTGCTGACCCATGAGGATATTGCTCGCTGAAGACGATCCGGCCCTCGCCAAGCAGATCCGCGAGGCCTTGTTGCAAGAAGGCAGGGTCGTGGATGTGGCAAGCGACGGCACCGAGGCGGCCTTTCTGGGCGCGACCGAACCCTATGACCTGATCATTCTTGATCTTGGCCTGCCAAACCGTGACGGGCTGTCAATCCTGCGCGAATGGCGCGCTGAGAAGAACACTGTCGCCGTGCTGATCCTGACCGCGCGCGATGGCTGGTCACAGCGGGTCGATGGCCTTGATGCCGGGGCCGATGACTACATTACCAAACCCTTCCACATGGCCGAGTTGCTGGCGCGGGTGCGGGCGTTGTTGCGCCGCCAGTTGGGTCAGAAAAACCCCCTGTTTGAAAAGGGCGGCTTCTGCTTTGACACCCGGATGGGCCGGGCACTGGTTGACGGGATCGCGGTAAATCTGACGGCACAAGAGGCCGCGGTCTTGACCTATCTTGTGACCCATGCCGGGCGCTTAGTGTCGCGGACGGAACTGTCCGAGCACATCTATGCCTACGACGACGACAAGGATTCAAACACCATTGCGGTCTTCATTGCGCGCTTGCGCAAAAAGCTGGGGGCCGAGGTGATCCAGACCCTGCGGGGCCGCGGCTACATGATTGAACCCGCCTGATGCGCTCTATCCGTCACAGGGCCATCCTGTCGGGCATCGGCCTATCGGTCGTGTCGATTCTGGTCGGGGCCTTTGTTCTGTTTACCACGATCGACAAGATTGCCTTGCGCCGCTTTGACGCGGACATGGCGGCGCGGCATGTCCAATTGACCGTTGCTGTGCTTAATGGTGGCTTGCAAGCCGACCGGATCGCCGGCGGTCTGTCGGATCCGCTTTATGATCGACCCTATTCCGGCAGATATTGGCAGGTTCGCACCGCCGATGGAACCATCCTCACCTCGCGCTCGCTGTTTGATGCGGTTCTGCAGGTTCCGCCGGCGTCGTCCGACTTGCGCTATACCAACGAAACTGGCCCGGATGGCGAATTGCGGCTTGCCTGGCGCGAGATCACAACCGAGGGCGAAGCCCCCATCGTTGTCGCGGTGGCAAATTCCATGTCAGAATTTTATGCCGACCGAACCGAAATTCGCCAGAGTTTGCTGGCGGCATTTGCGATTGTCGGCTTGCTGGGGCTCATTCTTGCGGTTTTGCAGACCTCTGCCATCTTGCGCCCCCTGACCACGCTTCGAAAAGACATCAACCGCCGCTGGGAGAACAACGAAGTGCTGGACCCAGGCGATTATCCGGAGGAGGTGTCGCCGCTGGTAAGCGACATAAACATCCTACTGGACCGCAACCAGAACATCATCGGGCTCAATCGCAAGCAAGGCGCGGATCTGGCGCATGCCCTGAAAACACCATCCGCCATTCTTCGAAACGAGTTGAGCCGCTTCGAAGATGCGGGGCAGGCCGTAGACATTGCCCAAACCGCGCTGGACCGGATCGATGCCCAGATCACCCGCTCTCTCACCCGCGTGCGCGCTGCCAATTTTGGCACCAGATCGCAGATCGGGGCCAATCTTTACAAGTCGCTGCACCGTCTTGATCGCGCCTTTGCGAGGCTGTTTGCAGATAGGCGAAGCGCGCTGCAGATCGACGTCCCCGAGGATCTGAGCATTTCGATGGACGCACAGGATCTTGAAGAAGTTCTGGGCAATCTGATGGAGAATGCGTTGCGATTTTGCCGGAACAAAGTCCGGGTCAGCGCCCAGCTTTCTGCAAAAACCGTCGCCCTTCGCATCGAAGATGATGGACCGGGCATTCCCGAAACAGACCGGATCGAAGCCTTGCGCCCCGGCGGACGACTGGACACCGCGACGCGGGGCTCCGGGCTGGGCCTCGCCATTGCCTCCGATATTGTGCAGGCCTATGGCGGCACCCTGAGCCTTGGGCAGTCAACAAGTTTGGGTGGATTGCAAGTGGACTGCATCCTGCCGCTGCGAAACGGTCTGTGACCGCCTCATCTTGATCGGGCCTATCAGAAACACGAAACTGTGCGGCATTGCGATCGAGGACAGAGTGCCCCCGCTCAGCAGCGCCACAAGCTCCAGTCGAACTGGTCTGCCCCGGCCTTCGGCATTGGGGATGGCAGCACGCTTCCGGCTCCGAATCTTATTCTGGCAGAGCGACAGCGCTATGGTGATCGAGATCAGAGCCAATAGCTGGTCATTCACCGAGGCTGCCCACAAAGTTGACGGGGGTAAGATGGATCTGGGTTTCTTGCTGGACTATGTGGATAGGCGGTTCTTTCGGCAATCCTTGGCGTGTTGACCGGCATTGTTATCGACGTGGCTGCGCAACGATCGTCCTTCTGTTTGCGCGCGGCTACGGTCGAATTTGCACGGGGAGGGTTGGGACCGCGTGTTTCGGTCTGGCTTTTGACCTTCTCCACTGCTGTGGTCTGGGTACAGGGCGCGCAGCTTTTGGGCCTGTTCCGGGCGGATGACGCGCGGATGATGGCGGTTGCCGGATCATGGTCTGGCGCAGTGATCGGCGGTTTGATGTTTGGTGCGGGCATGGTGCTCGCGCCGGACCCCAGGTTCAGCGTGGCAGCAAGGGCAAGGCCGGGAAGGAAGCGGCCCTGCCAGAACGTCATGGCGCAAAGGTCGCCAGATAGGCGATGACAGCTGCGCGGTCATCGCCCCGGCCGTGAAGTATCGGACAGATGGTGGGAAAGCGCTGAACACCCTGCCCCAATGCCTCGGCCAGCTGATCGGTCAATCTGCCGCTGGCGGCAACCGCCGTCATTTCGCAGGCGGCAGCAAATCGATGTCTCACCAGCACCGATTCCACGGGCGGCCCGGCTCCATTCATTTCAAGCCCGCCACTTGCGGACCGGGTGACAGGCAGCACATCGCATTAGATCATCGGAGCTCTTGGTTTGTTCAGCGACAATTCGCGGCACAGCAGGTCGTGGCGCAGCTCCAGTGTGGACTGATCAAGATAGTCGAAGCGGATGGCGCGCTTGATCTTCATTGCCACATCGCCCCACAGAAACACATGCGCGCAATGGGTTTGCGCGTGATCAACCGACCCGGCCACAGAAAATGCGCCACCCGATTGCATAAAGCTGATCACTTCGTCTTGCGCGTTGCCGTTGATCATCGCCGCAACCTTCCCCCTCTGACATGCCCAAGTGGAACTTTGCATCCTTTCGGCCCCGGCGGCTTTGACGGACAACAACCAGATCGCATATCGGCGGGCCATGGACCTTGGCAAAACCCATCAGAGCTTAGTTCGAACAGATTTCTTCCGGCATTTGTCTCGATTGGATCGATCTGGTGCAATGCACCGATCCGACGGGCGCGGTGAGGCAGATCGACATCAGCTCTGGCGATCGTACATTCTCGACCCTTCACCAATCGGGTTGATCAAGGTCAATGCCAGATCAACGGAACATCCGTAAGGTCTGGCAGCGGTGACCTGCCGCCTTGTGAAGATGCCAGCGCTGCTCAAGGCGGTACTGGAAGTTGTGAAGCAGAAGGATGGCTGGTGATTTGGCATGCTGCCAAGCGTGAAGCAGGCTCGACGCGCCGAGCCTTGATACCACCTTGAATGGGTAAGGAGCTTTCCTGCCATGACGGCAGAGTCCGACATCATATTCCGTGCCAACGGTCTGACCAAGGTTTACCGGAACGGTGCAATGGAAGTGCATGCCCTGCGCGGTATCGACTTTCAGGCCCGCAAGGGCGAATTCATCGTGATCCTTGGGCCGTCGGGGTCGGGCAAATCAACCTTCCTCAATATCGTCGGCGGGCTGGACACTGCGACCGCTGGCGAGGTCTGGTTCGCAGAGCACCAGCTTAGTGCGCTTGCCGAAAAAGGGCTGACCCAGTACCGGCGCGACCACGTCGGCTTTGTGTTTCAGTTTTACAATCTTGTCCCCAGCCTGACCGCGCGCGAGAACGTGCAGCTTGTCACCGAAATCGCCCGCCACCCGATGACGGCGGATGAAGCGCTGGCGCTGGTCGGCCTTTCGGAACGGGCCGACCACTTTCCGGCGCAGCTTTCCGGTGGCGAACAGCAGCGCGTTGCCATTGCCCGCGCCATCGCCAAGAACCCCGAGGTTCTGCTGTGTGATGAACCCACCGGGGCGTTGGACAGTGCCACCGGGATCAAGGTGCTGGAGGCGCTGACACAGGTCAACCGGGCGGTTGGAGCCACCACGCTTGTCATCACTCACAACGCCGCAATCCGGGATATCGCGGATCGTGTCATCCGCTTTGCTGACGGCCGGATCGTCGAAGAAAGCGTGAACGCCACCAAGAAGGCTGCATCGGAGGTGGTATGGTGATTACCCCCCTCCGGCGCAAGCTGTTGCGCGATCTGGTCAGGCTTTGGGCGCAGGTTCTGGCCATTGCGCTGGTGCTCGCGGCCGGTGTGGCGACACTGATCCTGGGGAATGGCGCCTATTCTTCCTTGTTCGAGGCCCGTACGCGGTACTACGAGCAGAACCGCTTCGCTGATGTCTTTGCCGATGTCACCCGTGCCCCGCGCGCGCTTCTGGCAGAGATCAAAGAGATTGATGGCGTCCTTGATGCTGAAGCCAGAATCCTGAAGCTGGGGCTTTTGGATCTGGCCGAAATGAAAGAACCCGGCTCGGTCCTCTTCGTCTCGTTGCCAGACAGCGCCACCGGCCTGAACCAGCTTTACCTGCGTCGGGGGCGGCTGCCCGATCCCCAATCCGCGCGCGAGATCGTCATTGATGACGGATTTGCCAAGGCACAGGGTCTGGACCCCGGCGATACGCTTCCGGTCATGATGAACGGCCAGCAACGCAAGCTTCAGATAACGGGCGTCGCCCTGTCGCCCGAGTTCATTTATGCCCTTGGACCCGGCCAGATGATGCCGGATCCGCGCCGATTTGGCATCGTCTGGGTCCCGCGCAGCGGTTTGGAGGCCGCTTTTGATCTGGAAGGTGCGTTCTCGAACCTCGTGCTGAAGCTCGCACCAGGCGCCGATCCGAACCGGGTGATCGGGGCACTTGACAGGCTGACCGCCCCCTATGGAGGGGCTGGCGCGTCGCCACGCACAGACCAGATATCTCACGCCTTTCTGGATGCCGAGTTGAAGCAGCTTTCGGCAATGGTCAAGGTCTTGCCGCCGATCTTCCTTTTGGTGGCAGCCATGCTTGTCAACATGACGCTTTCCCGCTTGATCGCGCTTGAACGCGAACAGATCGGCCTTCTGAAAGCCATCGGATATTCATCCCGTGCCGTGGCCCAGCACTATATCGAGTTCGTGGTGCTGATTGCCCTTGTCGGCATCCTGATCGGTATGATCGCAGGCAGCTGGCTCGGGGCGGGGATTGCGCAAATGTATGCGCGGTTCTTCTCGTTTCCCTCTCTGGCTTTCACCCGAAACCCGCAAGTCTACGGGCTGGCTGCCATTGTCACCTTGGCCTCGGCCATCGCCGGCGCTGTCCATGCTGTCGGTACGGTGGTTCGCCTGCCGCCCGCCGTCGCAATGGCACCCCCGGCTCCGGCAACCTATCGGCAAAGGATGGGCTGGATGAGAAAGCTGATACCTTTGCGGCAGACCGGCGTCATGGTGGCGCGGCATCTTTTCCGGTGGCCGTTTCGAACCGCCTCCAGCATCTTGGGCGTCGCGATGGCGGTGGCCATTCTGGTCGCGTCGCTATGGTCGTTCGGGTCGATCAACTACATGATCGACATCACCTTTTTTCGCACCGATCGGCAGGATGCTCAGGTGGTCTTCGCCGCCCCCGAGCCGCAACGCACGCTTTTTGCCGCGCGCAAGATGCCCGGTGTGATGGTGGCAGAACCTTTCCGCAGGGTTTCAGCACGGATCAGCCACCACCAGGTGTCGAAAAAGCTTGGCATCGTCGGCCACCCGGCTGGATCGCAGCTTTCCCGTGTGCTGGGTGCGGACCTGCGACCGATGGTGCTGCCGGACAATGGGCTGATTCTGTCCGAGGCATTGGCCGATGCGCTGGACGTGCGCCCCGGCGATCTGGTCACCGCCGAAGTGCTCGAGGGCGGGCGCCCGACCGTCACTTTGCGGGTCAGCGGGATTTCTCTCGGATTTGTCGGGCTGGGTGCCGCGATGGAGATCGCCGCGCTCAATCGGCTGATGGGCGAAGATGCGCTGGTGTCAGGGTTGAACCTGATGATCGACGAAAGCCAGAGCCCGGCCTTCTACGCTGCCGCCAAAGCCGCGCCAAAAACCGAACTGATCACCATCACCGCGCTGATGCTTTCCCGGTTCAGGCAAACGCTGGCTGAAAACATCACCGTGATGATCACGGTCTACACCACCCTTGCCGCCATCATCGCGGTGGGGGTGGTTTACAACTTTTCCCGCATCGCCCTGTCCGAACAAGGCCGCGAGCTTGCCAGCCTGCGCGTTCTGGGCTTCACCAACCGCGAGGTGGCAGGCGTCCTCTTCGCCGAACTGGCGGTTGTCGTGGTGTTGGCGCAACCGATAGGCTGGCTGATCGGCTATGGCATCGGCCTTGCCATGGTTGCGGCCTTTTCCTCCGATCTGTACCGCGTGCCTTTTGTTGTCGGGCGCGAGGTCTTTGCGACCGCAAGCTTGGTCGTTCTGGCCGCAGCTCTGGTTTCCGCCTTGGCAATCCGAGGCCGGATCAACAACCTCGACATGATCAAAGTCTTGAAGACAAGGGAGTGACCCATGCGCCGTCTTAGCTCAGCCGCCGTCCTGCTGTTCCTGATCGGTTTTCTGGTCTGGGCTTTCCTGCCCCGGCCTGTCGAAGTGGAGTTGGCCGAGGTCGCGCCCCGCATGCTTGAGATCGTGGTCGAGGAGGAGGGCGAGGCCCGGATCCGCGACGTCTTTACCGTCTCGGCCACGATGGCCGGCAAGTTACAGCGCATCAGTCTGCACGCCGGCGACAATGTGACCAAGGGCGAAACGATCGTGGCCTTGATCGGCCCAGCGGCACCGGTTCTGTTGGACAGCCGGTCCCGTTCCGTTGCCACAGCAGCTGCCGCCGCCGCGCAAGCCGCGATGGAACTTGCCCAAGCGCAGCTTGCACAGGCCGAGGCGGCACATGAATTCATGCTTAGCGAGGCCAACCGTGCCATTTCGCTTTATGAGAAGGGGGCGATCTCGCAGCGGGCCTACGATTCGGCAATCCGCGAGCGAAAGACCTCGCAGGCAGCTGTCAGCAGTGCGGTTGCCAATCTGGTGGTTCGCGAGAAAGAACTGCAAAGCGCCCTGGCTGTGCTGCGCTCGGACAAATCCACTGCACCGGACAAATGTTGCGTCGAGATACTTGCGCCGGTCTCTGGTCGCGTACTGCGGGTCGTCACCGAAAGCGAACAGGTGGTTCAACCCGGAACGCCGATGCTCGAAATAGGCGATCCGGCCGATCTGGAAATCGTGGTCGACCTGCTGTCGCGTGATGTCGTTCGGGTGCAACAAGGTGCGCTCGCGACGATCACCGGCTGGGGCGGCGCACCGATTGCCGCCGTGGTCGAGCGGGTGCAGCCCTCTGCTGTGACAAAGATATCGGCGCTGGGGATCGACGAACAGCGGGTCAAGGTGATCCTTGCCCTGACCAGCCCGAAAGATCAGTGGATCCAGCTTGGCCACGGATTCCGGGTGATCACCCGGATCACCCTGTGGCGCGAGGACAAGGTTCTGACCATACCGGTCGGCGCGCTTTTCCGCGATGGCGCCGAATGGGCGACTTACGTTCTTCGCGACGGTCGCGCACGGTTGCAGATCATCCGGCTTGGCGAATACAACGACACCCTTGGGCAGGTGCTGGATGGATTGCAGCCGGGCGACAAAGTGATCTTGCACCCCAGCGATGCAGTCACTGACGGTGCGTCCGTCGTGGCTCTTGGGGGTGCCGCCAGACTTCGGACGGGCAGTCTTGAACCCGAGCCCCCACAAAGCGGCGCATAGATCTGCATCCGTCCAAAAAGGAACCACATGATCCGCAACCCGCACGCCACCTCCGTTGCTGCCTGCCTGCAGGCGTTGAACGCCACGGCGGAAGGGCTCAGCACCGCCGAGGCTGCGCGGCGCTTGGCGAGCATGGGCCAAATCAGCAGCCTGTTGCACGGGCGAAGTCTGCCGATTTCTGCGGTTCTTGCGGCATTTCAACAATGTGCTGATCTATGTGCTTCTCGGAGCGGCCGTCGTCACAATACTGCTCCAGCATTGGGTGGATACCAGCGTTATCCTCTCGGTGGTGCTGGCCAATGCCGTGATTGGCTTTGTTCAGGAAGGCAAGGCCGAGGCCGCAATGGACGCGATCCGCAACATGCTGGCGCCCCGCGCCTCCGTGCAGCGGGATGGCAACAGACTGACGGTGGACGGGGCGGACCTTGTGCCCGGCGACATCGTTCTGCTCGAGGCTGGCGACAAGGTGCCCGCCGACCTGCGGATCATCGAGGCCCGGGGGGTGACGGTGCAAGAGGCAATCCTGACGGGCGAATCCTTGCCCGTGGACAAATCGGTGCGCGCCGTTGCCGCCGATGCGGCCATTGGGGATCGACACGCGATGCTGTGGTCGGGAACACTGGTCACGCAAGGCACCGCGCGCGGCGTGGTGACAGCCACTGGGCCAAGAACCGAGATCGGGCGAATTGGCGGGCTTCTCGCAGGGGTAGAGGAGCTCACCACGCCTCTGGTTGCGCAGATGGACCATTTCGCGCGCTGGCTGTCCTTCCTGATCCTGTTGTGCGCGGGTCTGTTGCTGGCCTATGGCTATTTCGTTGGCCATCATGCTTTTGCCGACCTGTTCATGGCGGTTGTTGGCATCGCAGTCGCGGCGATCCCGGAAGGTCTGCCTGCGGTCATGACCATAACCCTGGCCATCGGCGTCCAGGCGATGGCGCAGCGCAAGGCCATCGTGCGCCGCCTGCCTGCGATCGAAGCCATAGGCGCGGTATCGGTCATCTGCACCGACAAGACCGGCACTCTGACCCGCAACGAAATGGTGGTTGCGGCCGCCGAGACGCTCGCCGGCAGCTTCACCATCTCCGGTGACGGCTATGCGCCACACGGGGCCATCGTGCCGGCTGGTGATCTGGCAGGTCTGGCCATGGCGGCAGCGCTGTGCAACGATGCAAGCTTGCAGCGCTCGACGGCGGGCTGGTCCGTCAACGGCGATCCGATGGAAGGCGCACTTCTGGCCTTCGCGGGCAAGGTTCCGGGCGATCACCAGGCGCGCAGACTGGATGCCGTTCCGTTCGACAGCCGCCACCGCTTCATGGCCGTTTTGAGTGATGGGCCACAGGGCCGCCTGATCCATGTGAAAGGCGCGCCCGAACAGGTGCTGCGCATGTGCGACGGCATCGATGTGCCCCATTGGCACCACCGGGCGGACGCCCTCGCGCGGCGCGGCCTGCGGGTGTTGGCCCTCGCGGAAAAGCCCGAACCCGGCGACCAGATTGACCGCGATGTGCTGGAGTCCGGGCTAACCTTCCTTGGCTTGGTGGGTCTGATCGACCCGCCGCGCCCCGAAGCCATCGCCGCGGTGGCCGAATGTCGGGCAGCGGATATCCGGGTGAAGATGATCACCGGGGATCATGCCGGAACCGCAGTCGCCATTGCCGAACAGATCGGGCTGGAAAACCCTCATCGGGTGCTGACGGGTCACGATCTGGACAAGCTAAACGACGCCGAACTGGCGCTCACGGTCGCTGACATCAGCGTTTTTGCCCGTACCAGCCCCGAACACAAGCTCCGGCTTGTGACCGCATTGCAGGCGCGGGGCCTTTCGGTGGCGATGACGGGCGACGGGGTGAATGACGCCCCGGCGCTGAAGCGCGCGGATGTTGGCATTGCGATGGGGCTGAAAGGATCAGAGGCCGCCAAAGAGGTGGCCGATCTGGTGCTGGCCGACGACAACTTTGCCAGCATCGCTGCCGCCGTGCGCGAGGGACGGACAGTTTATGACAACCTTACAAAGGTGATCAGCTTCGAGTTGCCAACCAATGCAGGCGAAGGCGCGGCTGTCATGGTCGCACTTCTTGCCGGGGCGGCACTCCCCTTGACGCCTGTGATGATCCTGTGGGTCAATCTGATCACCGGCATCACCCTGGGCATTGCCCTGGCTTTCGAGCCAACCGAAACCGGCACCATGGCCCGTCCGCCACGTCGCCCGGACGCGCCAATCCTTTCGGGTGAACTGGTCTGGCACGTCATTCTTGTCGCAACCCTGTTCCTCGTGGCGGTGTTTGGCATCTTCACCTATGCCATCGACAAGGGCTATCCGATGGCCCTGGCGCAGACGATGGCGATGAACACATTGGTGGTGCTGGAGGTTTTCCACCTGTTCTTCATTCGCAACATACACGGCACCTCACTCACCTGGGCCGCAGTTCGCGGAACCAAGGTCATCTGGATCGTTGTCCTGACCGTTGTTGCTGCACAGACGGCAGTCACCTATCTGTCACTGCCGCAGACCCTGCTCGGCACCATGGCCCTGCCGCTCTTCGATGGAGTTCTGATTGTGGCTGTCGGCGCCATTTTCTTTGCGCTGGTCGAAATCGAAAAGCAAATCCGGCTTGGGCTGAAAGGGCGATCCGCCACAAGTCTGCGGAATTCTTCCCGCGAATAAGCTTTGGCAAAGCGCGAAGCACGCGAATCCCGCGCAAGGATTCCCAACCAAGCTGCCACCTGCCCAAAACAGGTCCAGTCGAAAGCACTATAAATCATTGAAAAGGCTGGCAGGAGTTGGGGGACTCGAACCCACGACCCTCGGTTTTGGAGACCGATGCTCTACCAACTGAGCTAAACTCCTAGGCCTGACGCGGAGTTACGGCAGGGCGCGGGGGAAATCAAGAGCCGATGGAGGCGCTGCGCAGAAAAACCACCGGGCGGCGCAAGCGGCAAGCGTTGGCCGCCTGCGCCGCGCGTATGTCCAGCCGTAGGACAGGCGCGGGCCTGGCTTTCATACTGGCCCAGATACTCCCCAGCGGAGCGCCCTTCGCCCAGCCAAGGACCGCAGTCCTCAGCCCAACTGCTCCAACACAGCCAGATCGCCCGCCATCAGCGCAGGCAGCGCGGCTTCGATCCGCTCAAGCGGCCAGTCCCACCAGGCCAGCGCCAAAAGCCGCGCGATGATCTCAGGGGCAAAGCGCATCCGGATCAGCCGCGCCGGATTGCCCGCAACAATCGCGTAATCGGGCACCGCGCCGCTGACAACCGCCCCAGCGCCGACAATCACGCCATGGCCAAGCCGTGCGCCGGGCAGGATCAGCGCGCCATGGCCGATCCAGCAGTCATGGCCGATCTCCGTATCGGGCAAATCCTTGAAGCTGTCCTTGTAGAGCGCGAGCTTGTCCCGGTCGAAGATCGGAAAGGGATAGGTGGTAAATCCGGCCATCGCGTGATTGGCCGAGGCCGTGATGAACCGCACGCCCTGGGCGATCTGACAGAACTTGCCGATCCGCAAGCGCTCGGGTGCGCCAAGATAGGTATAGGGCGCCAGCCGCGCCGCCCAATCCTCGGGCGGGTCGAAATCATTGGCATAGGTGTAATCGCCGATCTCGATGTTGGGATGGTCAATCACCCGCGCCAGATGCACCATGCAGGGGTTGGCGCTGCCATCGACGAAATGCATCGGATACCGCAGCGCGGCATCGAGAAAAACAGACATTGGGAATCCTTTCAACTGTCTTGCCGGGAAGGGTCAGTTTCGGGACATCAGCATGTCGGCCTCCATGTTTCAGCCATAGCTTAGCAGGCAGCCCGCCAAAAGCAAACGCGCGGGGTTGCCCCCGCGCGCGGTTGATCCGGCGTAGGATGGGCAATCCTGCCCATCCTGGCGCTCAGATCACTTGAGGATCTTCGACACCACGCCTGCGCCGACGGTGCGGCCACCTTCACGGATGGCGAAGCGCAGCTTCTCTTCCATGGCGATCGGCGCGATCAGGGTGACGTTGAACTTCAGGTTGTCGCCCGGCATCACCATCTCGGTGCCGGCCGGCAGCTCGACGGTGCCGGTGACATCGGTGGTGCGGAAGTAGAACTGCGGACGGTAGTTCGCGAAGAACGGCGTGTGACGGCCGCCCTCTTCCTTGGTGAGGATATAGGCCTCAGCCTCGAACTGGGTGTGCGGGTTGACCGACTTCGGCTTGCACAGCACCTGACCACGCTCGACACCTTCACGGTCGATGCCGCGCAGCAGGATGCCGACGTTGTCGCCAGCTTCGCCACGGTCCAGCAGTTTGCGGAACATCTCGACGCCGGTGCAGACCGACTTCTTGGTGTCGTGGATGCCGACGATTTCAACTTCGTCGCCGACGTTGATCACGCCGCGCTCGATACGACCGGTCACAACCGTGCCACGGCCAGAGATCGAGAACACGTCCTCGATCGGCAGCAGGAAGGGCAGATCCACCATACGGGTCGGGGTCGGGATGTATTCGTCAACGGCCTTGATCAGGGCGCGGATCGAGTTTTCCCCGATTTCCGGCTGGGTGCCGTTCATCGCATGCAGTGCCGAGCCACGGATGATCGGGATGTCATCGCCGGGGTAGTCATAGGACGACAACAGCTCGCGGATTTCCATTTCGACGAGTTCGAGGAGTTCCTCGTCGTCAACCTGGTCAACCTTGTTCATGTAGACGACCATGTAGGGGATACCCACCTGGCGGCCGAGCAGAATGTGCTCGCGGGTTTGCGGCATCGGGCCGTCAGCGGCGTTGACCACCAGGATCGCGCCGTCCATCTGCGCCGCACCGGTGATCATGTTTTTCACATAGTCAGCGTGGCCGGGGCAGTCGACGTGGGCGTAGTGACGGGCTTCGGACTCATACTCGACGTGGGCGGTCGAGATGGTGATGCCACGCGCCCGCTCTTCCGGCGCGCCGTCGATCTGGTCATAGGCGCGGAATTCGCCGAAGTATTTGGTGATCGCTGCGGTCAGCGTCGTCTTGCCGTGGTCAACGTGGCCAATCGTGCCGATGTTGACGTGCGGTTTATTCCGTTCAAACTTTGCCTTTGCCATGGTCGGGCGCCCTTGATTTTCGGGGGTCCGGCAGCGGACCCGCTTCTACACGGGGCGCGATTTAACCCTTGCGCGGCCTGAAATCAAGGCCTGCCAGCAGGGCAGCTCAGGGAACCGTCGCGCCGATGCCTGCCGAGGTGCCGCTGGTCTTCGGTCGGACGGGGGCGGCGGGAACCGCGGCGGCTGCCGGGGCAACCGCCACCGGCTGCGCAGCCACAGCGGGTGCCGTCGCGGTCTTGGCGCCCTTCTTCTGGCCTGCCGCGACAATCGCTGCCACCGCAGCCTTGTCTGCCGCCGTCGCCCGCGCGCCATGCAGAGGCGGCAGCGCGAACCATTCCGGATGATCGACCAGCCATTTCTCGACCGCTTTCGCGGCGTTATAGGACAGCGTCTCCATCTGTTTCTGCTTGTTCTGGGTCAGGCCGGAGCCGATCATCGTATCGGGCGAGGCGCCTTCAAAGATCGTCATCTGCTTGCCTTCGGGGTTCAGTTTCACCCCGGTGGCGTCGTCCCAGATATTCGCCGTCACCACCAGCACCGACTTGGGCGAGACCACCAGCGGAATCCCCGGAGGCGCCAGCGCATAGGCGTCGATCGACAGCCCGATGTTATAGATCCGGCTGCCGTCATAGCGGCCAAAGCGCGCCGCGACGGCTTTTTTCACCGCAGCCTCCCAATCCTTGGGATCGGCATCGCGCGAGATCGGCACCTTTTGCACATTATCGGCCACGGCGATGTTCAGCCCCAGCACGAAATCCCCCAGAGGCGGCGGCGGTTCCTTCAGGTCATTGGTCTGACAGGCGGCCAAAACACTCAGCGCAAGGCCAAAACCAAGAAAACGCAAGACCCGCATGGTGACTCCTTTTCGGGGGACGACTTTCCCTCGGATACAAGGCCACGCAGCGCAAAGCAACTAAAGCCAGCGCGCAAGCCCCGCCACGCGCACCGATCCGCCCGCTTCTGGCCCGGCGCTGACCTCGAGCAGCGAGGGCGCGCCCATATCCTCGCCCTGACGGATGGTGAACTGCCCAGTCCCCTGCCCCAGATCGCGCAGCAGACCCGCCAGCGCCGCCGCAGCCGCCCCGGTCGCCGGATCTTCGACCACACCGCCGGAGGCAAAGGCATTGCGGCTGACAATCACCCCGGCACTTTCCCGCCACAGCAGGCTGATCGTGGTCAGCCCCTCGCGCAGCATCAGCGCCCGCATCGGGTCAAAGTCATACTCCATCGCGGCAAGCGTGCTGCGCGAGGCCAGCGCCAACACGCCATGCGTCACCCCGGCATTGGCAAGGCTCGGCGGCAGGCTCGGGTCCAGATCGGCCTCTGTCAGGCCAAAGCCCGCCAGCAACGCGTCGCGCAAAGCCTGCGGCATGGCGCGCGAATGAGTCGGCGGCGAAGCCAGCGCCGCCTGCCAGCCCTCGGGCCCCTGCATCGCCTCGACCGTTATCCGCGCCTGTGACAGCTGCAGCGGATAAATCCCCGCACCAAAGCGCCGGCCCAGCGCCGCGCCCAAGGCGATCGTGGCATGGCCGCAAAATGCCACCTCGCCCTCGGGGGCGAAATAGCGCACCTGCCAGCCCGCACCCTCTGGCGCGGCAAAAGCCGTTTCGGAATAGCCGACCTCGCGCGCGACGCGCTGCATCTCGGCGGGCTCGGGCAGCTCGGCGCCGATCACCACCCCGGCCGGATTGCCCCCCGCGCCGCCAAGCGCAAAGGCCGCGATACGTTCGATCTCCATAGCACTCTCCTTGCTCTGCTCGCAAAGCTGCCACATCACCAATCCCCCGACAAATTCCGTTTTGTGCGCCGCGTCATCACTGCGCATGAAGCGCCAGACAGGCCCGCACACGCGAACTTTCCTTGCCAGACCCGCGCCATGGCCTAAGTTCGACCGGGAAGGAGCGCCCCCATGCCCAGCCCCGCAGAGCTTCCCGTCCGCGTGCCCTTGGGCACCAAGCCGCTTGGCATCTTCGGCTCGCTGCGCGCCGGTCAGCGCAATGTGCTGGAGTTGATCCCCGAGATTGCCACCCATGCGCCGATTCTTTCCGGCTCTACCGGCAAGCGCTGGCATATGGTGATGGACCCCGAGGCGCTGAAACGCATCCTGCGCGACCGCGTTGATGATTACCCCAAGTCGATGGTCACCAAATTGATCCTCGGTCCCGCCATCGGCGAAAGCCTTTTCGTCGCCGAGGGCGAGCATTGGAAATGGCAGCGCCGCGCCGCTTCGCCGGTCTTCACCCACCGCAATGTCGCAGCCCTCGCGCCGGTGATGAGCCATGCCGCCGAACGCTCTGCCGCGCGCATTGCAGACCAAGTCGGGCGCGGCGCGGATGTCTTTGCCGAGATGGTCACCGCGACCTTCGAGGTGATCTCGGATGTGACCTTTTCCGATGGCGCGGGCTTTGACCGCGAGGCCGTGCACCGCGCGATCGAGACCTATATCGGCCAGACCGCCAAGGTCTCGCTGCTCGACATCCTCGGCGCGCCGCCCTGGGTGCCGCGCCTGCACCGGCTGATCGGATCGACCGGCATCTCCGAGATGAAGCAGGTCGCCGACCGCGCCATCGAGGCCCGCCGGGCCGAAGGGGCGAAACCCGTGCCCGATCTGCTCGACCTGCTGCTCAGCGCGCAAGACCCGGCAACCGGGCGTCAGATGAACACGGCGGAGTTGCGCGACAACCTGCTGACCTTTATCGTCGCGGGGCATGAGACGACGGCGCTGACCCTGGCCTGGGCGCTTTACCTCAGCGCCTTTGATCCTGCCGTGCAAGAGGCCGCCCGCGACGAGGCCCGCGCCGCCCTGCAAGGCCGCGCCGCCACAGCCGAAGACCTGCCAAACCTGCCGCTCACCCGCCAGATCGTTGACGAGGCCTTGCGCCTCTACCCGCCCGCCGCCTTCCTGTCGCGCACCGCCCAAGCCCGCGATACCCTGCTGGGCCGCGAGGTGCGCAAAGGCGATACGGTGATCCTGCCGATCTACGCCCTGCACCGCCATCATGCGCTGTGGCAGGATCCCGACGCTTTCCGCCCGGCCCGCTTTGACGGCAGCTCCAAGGTTGATCGTTTCGCCTATCTGCCCTTCGGCGACGGCCCGCGCATCTGCATCGGCGCCTCTTTCGCGCTGCAAGAGGCGGTGATCATCCTCGCCACGCTGCTGTCGCGCTTTCGCTTCATCCGCATCCCCGGCCGTGACCCCAAACCGGTGATGATCCTGACCCTGCGCCCGCAAGGCGGCGTCTGGCTGCGGGTCGAGGCGCTGTAGGCGGATTGCCGAGCTTTGCCAAAACCCGCGCCAATTTGGCGCGGATCTGGGCCGAGATCTGCGCCCTAAAGATCAAAGGTCGCAAACACCGGCACATGGTCGCTGGGCTGTTCCCAGCCACGGGTATCGCGCAGAATCCGGCTCGAATGGCTGGCATTGGCGATATCGGGCGTGGTCCAGATGATCCAGCCGCCGCCCGCGATCCGCCATGTCCCAATCCGGCGCGCGGTAGCTCCACCAGCTGTAAAGCTTGCCCTCGGGGATATCGCGCCGCGTCGCATCCGACCAGCCGCCTGCCTCCATCACCTGCGCCAGATGATCGACCTCAATTGGGGTGTGGCTGACAATCTTCAGAAGCTTCTTGTGATCCCAGACATCATCTTCGCGCGGCGCGATGTTCAGATCCCCGACCAGAATTGACTTTTCCTGCCGTTCGGCGCGGAAATAGTCGCGCATATCGGTAAGGAAATCGAGCTTCTGGCCAAACTTCACATTCACCTCGCGGTCAGGAATATCGCCCCCCGCCGGGACATGACCGGTTCGATGGTCACGCCATTTTCCAGCCGCGCCGCCACATGCCGCGCATGGCCCATGGTGGCAAAATCCCGCTCGCCCATATCTTCCATCGGCAGCTTCGACAGAATTGCCACGCCGTTATAGCCCTTCTGCCCCCGCGCCACCATGTAACGATAGCCCAGCGCCTGAAACTGCTCGACCGGGATCTTGTCGACCGGGCTTTTGCATTCCTGCAGGCACAGCACATCCGGGCGTGTGCTCGGTCAACAGCCGCGCGACCAGAGCCTCGCGCAGGCGGACCGAATTGATGTTCCAGGTGGCAAGGGTAAAGCTCATGCGCAAGGCTCCAAATGACTGCGGCAGAGCCTAGGCCCTGCCGCTGGCAAGCTCAACCCTCTGGCTCAACCCTCCGGTCTCAATCCTCGGCCGCCGCTCAGTCGTGCAGGGTAAACGAGGCCATCTCGCACAGGTTCACATTCGCCCGCTCCAGCGCCGAGCCATCCTCGGCGACAAAGCGCAGATCGTAATCGCAGGTCTCTTCGCCATCGGCGATGGTGACTTCGGCGCTTTCGCCCGCGTCCAGCACGTCACGCCCAAGAATATCTTCGCCCCATTCGTCCGAGTCATGCGGGGCCACATAAAGCTCGTGCAGATTGATCGAGCTCGAATTGACCAGATCAAACACCAGATCCCCGGCGAAAGCCGGCGCAGCAAGGCAGGCAAGGGCAGCAACGGCGGCAGCGATAGGGTATTTCATGACGTCTCCAATGGATGTAGCCTGCACAAGACCCATACGCAGGCCTGCAACGGCGGATCATTGTGCAACCGGGGTGAAAAGCAAGCCCCCCACAGATGATAGCACGAAAAAAAAGCCCACCCAGAAGAGCCGGGCGAGGTCCAACAGGGAGGTAATTCTGAACATATAGCATAAAATTCGAGCTTCCGCTTTGGCCGCAAAAACAATCTGCCAAGCCATGGCTTTTTCGCCACAACCCCGCGTTGCGCGTGGCCTTGACGCGGCGGCGGCTTTCGTCAGATTGGCGGCATGACAACGCCAGGCCTTTGGAAAAACCGCAACTTTCAACTGGTGTTTTCGGCCAGCAGCTTCACCAATCTGGGCGACGGGGTGCTGGCCGTGGCCTTTCCCTGGTTCGCCACCCTGCTGACCCGCGATCCTTTGCTGATCGGCCTCGTCGCCGCCGCGCGGCAATTGCCCTGGCTGCTGTTTGCCCTGCCCGCAGGCGTGCTGGCCGACCGCTTTGACCGCCGCAACCTGATCCTGCTTGCCGATGCCTGCCGCTTGCTGCTCGCCCTCGCCGCTGTGGCGCTTGCGCTTTCGGGCGCGCAGGGCACCGGCGCGGTGTTGCTGCTGACCGGGCTCTGCTTTGCGCTGGGGGCCGCCGAGGTGGTGCGGGACAATACCGCGCAAAGCTTGCTGCCCAACCTTGTCAGCAAATCCCAGCTCGAACAGGCCAACGGCTTGTTGTGGAGCACCGAACAACTCGCGGGCCAATTCATCGGGCCGCCGCTGGCAGGCTACCTGATCGGTTTCGCGATCTTCCTGCCCTTCGGCATCGAAGCCGCCTTTCTCGCCCTTGCCATCGCCCTGATCGCCGCGATCCGCCTGCCCAAAGCCGCCGTCCTGCCGCGCCAGGCCTTCGGCCCCGCCCTGCGCGAGGGGCTTTCCTGGCTGTGGGGCCACCAAAGCCTGCGCCGTCTCGCCCTCGTGCTGGGGGCCTATAACTTCATCGGTTCGATGTTTTACGCGCCTTCTGGTGCTCTACGCCCAAGAGGTTCTCGGCCTCGACGCCTTTGGCTACGGCCAGCTCATGGCGATCCAGGCCGCTGGTGGCCTCGCCGCCAGCCTTGCAGGCCCGTGGATTCTGCGCCGCATCGGCTCGACCATGGGGCTGCTCTCGGGCCTCTCCGCCTTTACCCTCTGCGCCGCCTTCATGGGGGTCTCGGGCGAATTTCTGGCTGATCGCTGCCCTGCTTCTGGCCGAGGCCTTCGGCAATATGCTGTGGAACATCGCCTCGGTCAGCTACCGTCAGCGCATCATCCCCGACGCCCTCTTGGGCCGCGTCAACGCCGCCTTCCGCTTTTTCGGCACCGGGCCAAGCGCGCTTGGCTCTGTGGCAGGCGGGCTGGTCGTGGTGATGGGCGCAAGCTCGGCCAGACAGCGGCCCTTCACCTGCTCTACGCTGTGATCGCAGTGCTCGCCGCCGGTCTGCTGGTCTATTCAGCCCTGCGCCTGCGGCTGGTAGAATAGGTCGTCAGGACAAAAAAAGGCCGGGCGCAAGGCCCGGCCAGGTCCAACAGGGAGGATGCTGTGTCATAACCCCGACACAACAAGGGGATCTCAGATCTTCGAAACCCATGGGCCCAATATAGGTGCCGATCCGGGCAACAATAAGGCCCACGGGTGACGAAAAGGTTAAATTAAGCGACAAGTTTATAGCCGCCGCTTTCGGTGACCAAAAGCCGCGCATTCGCCGGATCGGTCTCGATCTTTTGCCGCAGCCGGTAGATATGCGTCTCCAGCGTATGGGTGGTTACCCCGGCGTTATACCCCAGACCTCGTGGAGCAGCACATCCCGCGCCACCACCCCTTGTTGCGCCCGATACAGGTACTTCAGGATGTTCGGTTTCCTTCTCGGTCAGGCGCACCTTCTTGTCCTTGGCATCGACCAGCAGTTTCTGCGCCGGCTTGAAGGTATACTGCCCAATCTGGAACACCGCATCTTCGGACTGTTCATGGGCTGCGCAGCTGGGCGCGGATCCGCGCCAGCAGCACCGGAAACTTGAACGGCTTGGTGACATAGTCATTGGCACCCGAATCAAGGCCCAGAATGGTATCGCTGTCGGTGTCATGCCCGGTCAGCATCATGATCGGGCATTTGACGCCCACCTTGCGCATCCGGCGGCAGAGTTCGCGGCCATCGGTATCAGGCAGGCCGACGTCAAGGATCACCAGATCGTAAAGCCCCGCCTTGGCCTTCTCCATGCCCTCAGCCCCGGTGCGCGCTTCAAAGACATCAAAGTCCTCGGTCATCACAAGTTGCTCGCTCAGCGCCTCGCGCAGATCGTCGTCGTCATCAACCAGCAAGATTTTCCGCAGCGTTGCCATCTTGGCCTCCATCGGGATCATCGGGGCCAAACTGCCCTTCGCTGTAGGAGATGCGCCCCGATCACCAATCCGACAAGATATGCTACAAACCTCTCACGCGCTCGTGTCGAAATGGCCTGAATTGTTTCAAAACCCAACAAAACCACCTAGCAAGGTGAAAAGGAGCCCGCCATGACCCGCCACGATCTGTTTATTTTCGCCCTCCGGCGCGCGTTTCCTGAACCGCCACTTTGCCTGCAGCGTCGGGCGTTCCGGCTTTACCGATGACAAGCGCGAGGGCGATGGCGCGACCCCTCTGGGCATTCACAAAATCGTCGGCATGCTCTACCGCCCCGACCGGATTGCAGCCTCTGCCCTGCCCGATTGGGCGCTGCCGATCCGGCTCGGCGATCTGTGGTCCGACGACAGCAACGACCCCGACTATAACACCATGGTCGCCGCCCCGCATCCCTATCGCCACGAAAAACTCCGCCGGGCTGACCCGCTCTATGACCTGATCCTGATCACCGATTGGAACTGGCCCGAGGCCACCGCGGGCCAGGGCTCGGCGATCTTCCTGCACCGCTGGCGCAAGCCCTGCCACCCCACCGCAGGCTGCGTCGCCTTCGCGCCCAAGAACCTGCTGTGGATCGCCAACCGCCTGCGCCCGCAGTCGCGGCTGATCATCCGAGGCTAAGGACGTCATCGCGAACGAACTGCCTTCCAGATTAAGCACTACAGAGGGCCGCGCCCTCCCTCGGGACGCGCGCCGAAGCTCCGATTTAGGCACTTTATAGCTCAGACACTCCCCCAGACCTTCCACTGGCACGCCCAGCCAACGCGCCCTCCCGTGGGGAGGCCCCCTCTCAGCGATTGCTCGCAATCGCTTGCCGGGCAACGGGGCGCGGCCCGGCGGGCTTCGCCCTTGATTCCGGGCAAAGGGGAAAAAGCGGGTTGTTGGTCCACTTCAGAGACCTTCGCTAAGCACTGACCCAACGACCATTTCCAGCACCACCGAACGCAAGACGCAGCGCCAGACCCAGATGCCCGCGACCACTTCCAAAGCGATTTGAAAAGGCTAATCTGCCAGCGCTGGAGGGAGCCAGCGCAGGGAGGATTGAATGGCCAAAGCACCCGTCACGGCGGATCAGCAGATCTTCACCCTGCGCAGCGCCCGCTCCGCCCCCGATCTCGACCCGATGCTTCAGGAGCTCTACGGCCAGCACCCCGATTATGCCGCCTTCCGCACAGATCTGGCCGAGGCTCTGGCCCACGGCTGGGCCGCCCGCCCCGCCGACCTCAAGCTTTTGGATT
Organism: uncultured Alphaproteobacteria bacterium; assembly: GCA_963815275.1. Lineage (GTDB taxonomy): Bacteria > Pseudomonadota > Alphaproteobacteria > Rhodobacterales > Rhodobacteraceae > Cypionkella. The sequence goes on along the minus strand of CAWFGD010000008.1, from coordinate 861 downwards.
TGCAGCGCGATCTTGAACCCGACTGGTTCCAGCGTGCCGATATGGCGGGCTATGTCTTTTACATCGACCGCTTTGCAGGCCGCGCTCAAGGGCCTGCTGGAAAAGCTCGATTACCTCACCGAGCTTGGCATCACCTATGTCCACCTGATGCCCTGCCTGAAACCCCGCCCGGGCAATTCCGATGGCGGCTATTCGGTAATGGACTACCGCAAGATCAACCCCGACTACGGCAACCTCGCCGATTTCAAAGCGGTTTCAGCCGCCTCCGCGCCCGGGGCATTTCGCTCTGCATCGACCTCGTGCTCAATCACACCGCCAAGGAACATCGATTGGGCAAAAAAGGCCGCCAAGGGCGACCCCGAGGCGCAAGCCATGTATTGGATGTTCGACAGCCCCCGAGGAACCGCAAGCCTATTCCGAAACCCTGGTCGAGGTTTTCCCCGACAACGCCCCGGGCAATTTCACCCATTACCCCTTTGGTAAATGGGTCTGGACCACCTTCAACGAACATCAGTGGGATCTGAACTGGTCCAACCCCCGGGTCTTTCTCGAGATCACAAAGATCATGCTGTTCCTCGCCAATTGCGGCGTCGACGTGCTGCGCCTCGATGCCGTCGCCTTCATGTGGAAACGCCTCGGCAGCCGCTGCCAGTCGGAACCCGAGGTGCATATGATCCTGCAAGCCCTGCGCGCCTGCTGTCGCATCGCCGCCCCCGCCGTGATCCATCTCGAAGAGGCCATCGTCAGCCCGCAAGAGATGCTGCCCTACCTTGGCCGGGGCCAGCATGATGGCCGCGAAGGCAACCTCGCCTACCACAACTCGCTGATGGTGCAATTCTGGTCGGCGCTGGCCACCCGCGA
>CAWFGD010000007.1:0-47150 GCA_963815275.1 uncultured Alphaproteobacteria bacterium | reverse complement strand
GATGCAAGGGCGTCGTGCCATCGCAGAGCGTCAGCAACAGCACCCCCGCCGCGACCGACAGCGGCGCAGGCGGCAGCGCCCCGGCCACCTGACAAATTGTTCCCGGCTCGGCCATCGCCCGCAAAGCCGCGCGAAAGCCCTGCGCCGCCTCTGTCGGAGCCTCGGCGAACCCGCCTGTCAATGCGCTGTCGTTCATTGGTCCTCTCCCCGCACCAGGGTAAAAAACTCCACCTTCGTCGCCGCCGCGCGTTCGGCCTTGGCCACGCGCCGCTCCGTCTCTTCCTGCGCCAGCGGCCGCAGAACCGCCGCGCGCAGCGCTGCTGCCTCCTCGCCCTGCAGCATGGCATCCAAAGCCGCCGCCCGCAGCGCATGCGCCTTGTTGCGGCCCTGCACATGGGCATGGCCAACCCCGCCCGCCTCCAGCCGCAGCGAGCAGCGCGTCACGGTCATTTCGCCCAGATTGAACGGCGTGCCGGTGCCGCCGATGCGGCCCCGCACCATCACCGCGCCGACCTCGGGCGCGCGCAGCAAGGCATGTGGCGGCAGCTCTGGCAGCAAGTCCGCCAGTCTTGCAGGGGCCGCACGGGCCAAAAGCCCCATCCAACCCCGCCGCGTTTCTGTCGCAGATTCTGACATCTTTGCCTCCAGACAGCTTGCCAACTTGTCTATATTACTATACAACTAGACAAATACCTAGCGCGAGAGCCTGCCAAATGCACGTGAAACTTTCATGACAGCGCAAAACACGCCGCTGTGGCGCGCCATCGCCACGACGCTTGGCGAAGAGATTGCCGCAGGTCAGTATCAACCCGGTGACAAACTGCCGACCGAGGCGGCACTGGCATCGCGCTTTGGCGTCAATCGCCATACCCTGCGCCATGCGCTGGCCGATCTGGCGGCGCAGGGCATGGTGCATAGCCGGCGCGGTGCGGGGGTCTTTGTGGCCGTCGCTCCCACCGATTACGCGCTGGGCCGCCGCGTGCGCTTTCACCAGAATCTGCTCGCCTCGGGTCGCACGCCCTCGCGCCAGATGTTGCGGCTTGAAACCCGCGCGGCGGATGCGCAAGAGGCCGAAGCGCTGGGCCTCGCTGCGGGAGCTGCGGTGCATGTGGTCGAGGGGCTGTCACTGGCCGACGCTGCCCCGGTCGCAATGTTTCTCTCGCTTTTCCCCGCTGCGCGCTTTCCCGCGCTGCTGACCGAGCTTGCCAAGACCAACTCGGTGACCGCCGCCCTCGCGGCCTCGGGCCTGCACGACTACACCCGCGCCTCGACCCGCCTGACCGCCGTGGCTGCCGACCCCCTGTTGGCCCGGCACCTGAGACTGCCGCAGGGCGCGCCGCTGCTGCGCTCGGTGGCGAGCAATGTCGATGCGGCGGGGGCGGTGATCGAGCACGGTATCACCTGGTTTGCAGGTGATCGGGTCACACTGACGGTTTTGCCGGAAGATTTGTCATAAGCCTGTTGCGTCACAAGGATATTTACCGGTCAAACCAAAGGCCGAACCTATGCCCGCACCCCTGCCTCCGCTTCGCCTGACCGGCGCGCAGATCCTGCGTGACGGGGTGATGCAGCATCGCTCGATCGGCTTGGCTCAGGGCCGGATCACCCGTGGCCCGCTGCCCGAGGTCGATCTGTCGGGCTTTCTGGTGCTGCCCGGCATCATCGACCTGCACGGCGATGGCTTTGAACGCCACATGAGCCCGCGCCCTTTGGCACCCTTTCCGCTGGCCCAGGGTCTGGCCTCCTTTGACCGCGAAGCGGCGGCGCATGGCGTGACCACCGCCTATATGGCGCAGGGCTGGAGCTGGGAGGGTGGCGCGCGCGGGCCCGACTTTACCGAGGCGCTGCTCAAGGCGCTGGAGGTCTACCGCCCTGCCGCCCTGACGGACCTGCGCGTGCAGATCCGTGCCGAGACCCATATGGTGCCAGAGGCCGCGCGCTTGCTGGATTTGGTCGAGCGCCATGGCATCGGCTACGTCGTCTTCAACGACCACCTTGCCGAGGCACGGGTGATGGCGCGGATCGCGCCTGCCGATTTCGCGGCCTGGGCGCGCAAGCTCGGTCGCAGCCCCGAAGACCTGGCCGAGGCCATTGAAGCGGCCTCGTTGCAGAGCAAAGACGTGCCGCGCGCGCTCTGTGCTTTGGCTGAACGTTTTGATCAACTCGGCGTGCTTTATGGCAGCCATGATGATCCCGACGGCGAGACGCGGGAGTTCTACCGCATGATCGGGGCGCGGATCGCCGAGTTTCCGCTGACCCGGCGCGCGGCAGCGGCGGCGCATTCGATGATGAGCCCGGTGATCATGGGCGCGCCCAATGTGGTGCGCGGCAAGAGCCAGGCCGGCAATGTCTCGGCGCTGGCGCTGGTGGCCGAAGGGCTTTGCGATGTGCTGGTTTCGGATTACCACATACCGGCCCTGCCGCAGGCGGTCTGGTCGCTGGTCGACCGTGGCGTGATGAGCCTGCCGCAGGCCTGGGCGCTGGTCTCTTCGCGCCCGGCCGAGATCCTGCGGCTGTCGGACCGGGGCCGCCTCGATCCCGGCCTGCGTGCCGATCTGGTGGTGGTCCATGCCCAGACCCGGGTGATCGAAGCCACCATCACCGCCGGGCGGCTGACCTATCTGGCAGGCGAGGCGGCCGAGCGCTTTGTCGCCCAGCCGAAGGCGCTCAGTCTGGCCGCGGAATAACCCGCAAGGCGGAGCCGCCCTTGGGGGCATCGAGCCCCCTCGGACGGCGCTGCCGCCCCCCATCCCCCAGCGTGATCCCCCTGCGTGCAGCCTGCCGCGGCAACCGCCGCTTGCGGGGGTTCGATGCCCCCGACGGCGGCTTCTGGTTTGCGGTCAGCCGTGGTATTTCTCGAGGAAGGCTTCGGCGGCAAGGGCGCGAAAGTCGGGCAGGGCTTGGCGCAGCATGTCGTGCGACCAGTTCCACCAGGCAAGGCCGAGCAGGCGCTCGGCGGTCCTGGCGTTAAAGCGCGGGCGCAGCGGCGTGGCGGGCAGGCCAGCGACGATCATATAGGGCGCCACGTCCTTGGTCACCACGGCGCCGCTGGCGATGACGGCACCCGCGCCGATGGTGACCTCGGGCTTGATGATCGCGCCATGGCCGATCCAGGTGTCGGGGCCGAGGCTGGTGCGGCGGGCGGCACGGGCTGCGAAGAAGGCGTCGTCGTCGGCGGCCTCATCCCAATAGGCGCTGCTGCGGTAGAGGAAGTGATGCAGGCTGGCCTTTGCCATCGGGTGGTCGGTCGGGCCGATGCGGGTCATTGCGGCGATATTGGCGAATTTGCCGATGGTGGTATTGGCGATATCGGCAAGGCGGTCGCAATAGGCGTAATCCTCGAAGCTGGAATTGAGCACACGACTGCCCGCGCCGACCTCACAATAGGCACCGAACTGGCTGTTGCTGATCTCGCAGTCTGGGTGGATCAGAGGGGCGATGGGAGAGAGTTTTGGCATGGGGTCCTGGTTGGTGAGGCGGCGGCAGGCGGATCTGTCGGATGCTTCCGGCTAGCTGGAATGCAAGTATTCCTGCCTGAATATTTGGGCCAATGTGAAAGGGCAGGTGGGGTCAGCCTTTGATGAAGCGGCGGCGGATCCAGCCGGAAAGCGCGTCCATCGCCATGACCATCAGCACGATGAGGATCATGTAATAGGCGACTTCCTCCCAGTCTTTCTGGGTGATGATGGCTTGGGTCAGCAGAAGGCCGATGCCGCCGCCGACGATGGCGCCGATGACAGTGGCCGAGCGGGTGTTGGATTCGAAGTAGTAGAGCACCTGGCTCAGCAGGATCGGGGCCAGTTGCGGCAGCACGCCGAAGCGGGCACGCTGCAGGGCGTTGGCACCGGTGGAGCGCAGGCCCTCGACCTGGCCTTCGTTGATATTCTCCAGCGCCTCGGAGAAGGTCTTGCCGAAGGTGCCCGAGTCCGTGATCAGGATCGCCAGCGCGCCGGTCATCGGGCCGGGGCCGAAGGCGCGCGACAGGATGATCGTCCAGATCAGCGCATCGACGCCGCGCACGAAATCGAACAAGCGGCGGAAACCGAAGCGCACCGCACGGACCGGGGCAAAGTTGCTGGCGGCCAGAAAGGCCAGCGGCAGCGAGATCAGCGCCGCGCCAAAGGTGCCGAGGAAGGCCATCAACAAGGTCTCGAACATCGCGCCTGCGACATCCGCATGGTGCCACATCTTGTTGTGCCAGAACTCGTCAAACATATAGGCGAGGTTGGAGCGGGCGGGGTCGAGGCGCGGGGCCGTCAGCATGGCGGTCAGCTCGCCGTAGCTCATGCCATAAAACGGGCTGTCGAGGGTGAAGAAGAACAGCTCCCAGCCCGGCTGATATTTGAAGGTTTCCACCTTGGACCGGGAATAGGCAAAGCGGCCCTGCGGTGTGGTCACCGAGATGCGAGTGTCCGAGGCATTGATCCAATCGGGCAGCGGCAGCGGCGCGGTCAGGCGCAGCTTGCCGCCCTCGGGCGCGATGGCGATGGTACCATAACCGGGCACGACATAACTTGCCCCTGCCGGTGAATAGGTGACGATATTGTCGCGGCCAAGGTCGATGCGGGTGGTCTCACCACTTTGCGTCACCCAATCGGGCAGGCGGCCGGCAGGGTAGGTGGCTTTCGTTTCGCCCTCGATTGCCACGGTCAGCTTGCCCGAGCCATTGTCCCGGATGACATGGGTCTTGTAGCTGACGAAATCGGCCAACAGGATTTTGGCGTTGTCCAGTTTGGCCCGGCCCGCGATGCCCGCGACGTCGAAGGCGACGAAGACATAGGCAAGATAGGCGAGGATCACCAGCGGCACCGCGAAGGCGCGCAAACGGCGGGTGTTGAAGCTGCGGCTCAGATCGAGGGAGAGGGCGGCGGTCATCTCAGTGGCCCTTTACAAGACGGGAGCGGTAGCGGCTCGACAGCTGATCAAAGGCGATGATGGTCACAAACAGCAGCGCAAAAATCGCCACCACATCGTCATAGCGCCCGCCACCCCATTGCATGGCGAGCTTGAGGTCATAGCCGATACCGCCCGAGCCGACGAAACCGAGGATCGCCGAGGCGCGCACGTTGATCTCGAAGCGCAACAGCACATAGCTCAGCCAGTTGGGCGCGACCTGCGGCAGGATGCCAAGCCAGATCTGCTGGCCCCAGGTCGAGCCGGTGGCGCGCAGGCCCTCGACCGGCTTGAGGTCAGCGTTTTCCGAGGATTCCGAGAAGAGCTTGGCCAGCGCCCCCGTGGTGTGCAGCGCAATCGCGATGACAGCGGCGAGGGGACCGCCGCCGAGGATGAAGATCAGCACGAGGGCGACGACGATCTCGGGCAGGGCGCGGAACACATCGGCGAGACGGCGGAACAGCGGGATCAGCAGCGGCCAGCGCGCCAGCCCACGCGTCGACAGGATCGCCAGCACCCCGCCCGCCAGTGCCCCCAGCAGCGTCGAGACAGCAGCGATGTTCAAGGTCTCCACCAGCGAAGGAATATGGTCCCAGAACAACCCCGGCAGATTGGCGCGCTTGGCCCAGGCCTCGGAGAGCACCTCGGCCGGGAAGGCGCCCAGCATGTGCAGCCCCGGCAGGAAATCCCCGGCATTGCGCTCTTCGGCGGCGCGAAAGCCCGAGGCCATCAGCGCCACAAAGAAGATCAGCAGGATAAAGCTGTAAAGCCGCTTGCGGCGGATCTGCAAAAGGTAGCTCTCGGCAGGCTGGCGCGGGTCCAGCCTTTTGCCCGGTTCGGGGCCGAATGAGATGTCTACCATGGCGGGCTCCAATAAAAACACGGGCCTTGCGCGGTGCAAGGCCCGTGATGGGTCAGGAAAACTTACTTCTCAGACAGTTTGCGGGCTTCGATGATGCCCAGATACATGTCGTGGCTGGCAGGCACGAAGTCTTTCGCCGCGCCAGAGGCCACGCCATAAGCGCAGTCCTTGTCGGTTTCCCAAAGGTCGGCGGTCAGCTGGGTGACCTTGTCCTTCACGTCAGCCGGCAGGGCCGCGCGCACAACCATCGGACCTTCGGGGATCAGGCTGGAGCGCCAGATCTCGACCAGATCGTTCATGTCGACCAGACCCGCATCGGCGGCCTTGCGGAAGCCACCCGAGGAATAGCCGTCTTCCCAGTTGCCGACGCCGTCGGCCCAGGAAACGCCCGCATCGAAATCGCCCTTGGCGACGCCAATGATGGTCTGCTCGTGACCGCCCGAGAATTTGACCTCTTTGAAGTAATCTTCCAGCGGGCCGTACTTGGCGATCAGCTCGGCACCGGGTACCAGGTAGCCCGAGGTCGAATTCGGCTCACCAAAGGCAAAGACCTTGGCCTTGGCGTCCTCGACCGAGGTGATGCCAGAATCCTTGCGCGCGAAGCCGATGGAATAATAGCCGGTCGAATTGTCCAGATTTTGCTTGGTCAGGCGGATTTCGACGGCTTTGGGGTCGGTGAGGTAGGCCTTGGCATAGGCCGAAGCGCCGAGCCAGGCGAGGTCGATGGTGCCACCCAGCAGACCCTGAATAACGCCGTCATAATCCGCGGGGGTAAAGACTTTGACCGGCACGCCGAGCGCATCTTCGATCGTCTTGCGGTAGCATTCGTTCGAGGTCATGCGGTCCTGGGCGTTCTCGCCGCCGAGGATGCCGATGTTGAATTCCTTGATCTCTTGCGCCTGAGCGGCCCCGGCAAGGCTGGCGGTGGCGGCGAGGATGGCGAGCAGCTTGGTCATTTTCGTCTCCGGTTGGATGCCCCGAAACGGGCAAGGTTATTGGGCCAGCATCGCCTCGGCGTAGAGGTCGTCGCGACGGTCGTCTGGCTGGGTGATGGCGGTCGAGGTCGCGGCCTCGTTGAAGGAGGCATCCGCGCCGTAGATCTCGCGGGCAACGCTGGTGGTCAGTTGCGCGGGCGTGCCGTCAAAGACGATGCGGCCGTCGCGCATGCCGATGACGCGGTCGCAATAGCGCCGTGCGGTGTCGAGCGTGTGCAGGTTGGCCACGATCATCCGGCCATCCTCTTCATGGATGCGGCGCAGGGTGTCCATCACCAGCTGCGCGTTCATCGGATCAAGGCTGGCGATGGGTTCATCGGCCAGAATGACCTTGGGGTCCTGCATCAGCGCCCGGGCAATCGCCACGCGCTGTTGCTGGCCGCCCGACAACGCCTCGGCGCGTTTCGGCGCCTGCTCGGCAATGCCAAGCCGGTCAAGGATCTCCACAGCGCGGCTGATATCGGCCTCGGACCACAGATTGAACAGGGTGCGCAGGGTCGAGCGTTTCGACAAAAGCCCGTGCAACACGTTGGAGGCAACATCGAGGCGCGGCACCAGATTGAACTGCTGAAAGATCATCGCGCAGTCGCCCTGCCAGGCCCGCATCTCGGCACCTTTGAGCGCCAGCACATTGCGGCCCTCATAGAGGATCTCGCCCGCAGTGGCCTCGGTCAAGCGGTTCATCATCCGCAACAGCGTCGATTTTCCTGCCCCCGAGCGGCCGATGACGCCGACGAAAGCCGGGCGGTCGATCTGAAAACTGGCCGCGTCAACGGCGGACTTATCGCCAAAGCGGCGCGTCAGATTGCGGACTTGCAGCATCCCTGCCCCCTTGTTGGTTGACGGGGGGATAGGCCGGGGGCGTGACGCTGAAGTATCGCTGCGGTGAAAGTTTCGTGACGGCTCAACCGCCGCGCACCTCGCTGATCAGCCAGTCGCGCAACGCCTTGGCTGCCGGATGCGGCTGGGCGCTGGCGGCTTGCAGCAGGTGAAACCCCTCGGCAATCGGCAGGGCAAGCCCAAAGGGGGCCACCAGCCGCCCCTCGGCCAAAGCCCCTGCCGCCAGCGAAGACCGCCCCAAGGCCACGCCGCCACCCGCCTCGGCCAAAGCCAGCGCGGTCAGCGAATTGTCGAGCTGCACGCCCGAGCCCGCGTCAACACCCTGCGCGCCCGCCGCCTTCAGCCAGACGCCCCACCCTTCCTGATAGCCCAGGACATGCAACAGGCGCTGACCCGCCAGATCCTCAAGGCGGCGCAGGCCAAGGCCGGGCGCGCAAAGCGGCGTGATGCTTTCCCGGCTTAGCCGCGTGGCGGTGAAACCGGGCCAGACACCGCTGCCATACTGAATATCCAGATCAAAGGCCTCGGCATCAAAGGACCCGACCTCGAAAGCACTGTTCCAGACGCTGGAAATCACCCGCAACTGCACTTCAGGATGCCGGTCCAGAAAAGCAGGCAGACGCGGTGCCAGCCAGTTGGTGGCAAAAGCCACCGCACAGCGCAGCGTCAGCACGCCCTTGCGGCGCGGCCCAAACACCTCTCGCGTGCCAGAGGCGAGGCGTTCCAGCGCGTCCTGCACCTTGGGCAGATAGGCCTCGCCCGAGGCGGTCAGCGCCAAAGAACGTGGCAAACGCCGGAACAGCGGCTGGCGCAGGTGGTGTTCCAGCGCTTTGACGTGCTTGGACACGGCCGCCTGCGTCAGGTTCAACTCTGCCGCCGCATGGGTGAAAGACAAAGCCCGCGCCGAAGCCTCAAAGGCGCGCAACCAGGTCAAAGGCGGCAGATCGGTGATCATTTTTTACCTTACCCAGCCATAACTCTTTGTAGGGGCATTGGCCCTGAATACATCACTTGTCAGCGCCCCGCCAGCGGGCTCATCTGGCGGCACCTGCGCCATGGAGCCGCCCCGATGTTCAACGTCTTCCCCACCGCCCGCCTGCGCCCCTCGCCCTTTTACCAAAGCGCCGTGGCCGAGGGCATGACCGCGGCCTCAATCTACAACCGCATGATCATGCCAACCTCTTACGGCGACCCCGAGGCGGAGTATTGGCGCCTCATCAAAGGCGTGTCGCAATGGGATGTCGGCGTCGAGCGGCAGGTGCAGCTGAAAGGCCCGGACGCCGGACGGCTGGCGCAGATCCTCTCGCCGCGTGACCTGTCGAAATGCGCCGTGGGGCAGGGCAAATATGTGCCGCTTTGCAACCATCGCGGCACGATCATCAACGATCCGATCCTGCTGAAGCTGGCCGATGATCTTTATTGGTTCTCGATTGCCGACAGCGATATCTGGTTCTGGGCCTCTGCCATCGCCGCCGAACGTGGGCTGGATGTCGAAATCTCCGAACCCGACGTCTCGCCGATGGCGCTGCAAGGCCCGATGGCCGAGGATGTCGTGGCCCATGTCATGGGCGACTGGGTGCGCGGGCTCAAGTATTTCTGGTTCAAGGAAACCGAGATCGAAGGCATCCCGGTGGCGGTGCAGCGCTCGGGCTGGTCCAAGCAAGGCGGTTTCGAAATCTACCTGCGCGACGGCACGCAAGGCACCCGGCTGTGGAATATCTTCAAAGAGGCCGGCCAGCCCTGGGGCATCGGCCCCGGCGCGCCAGCCACGGCAGAGCGGACCGAAAGCGGCCTCGTCTCGGTCGGCGGCGATACCGACGATCAGACCAACCCCTTCGAAGTGCGGCTGGAGAAATACGTTGATCTGGACGTGGCCGATGATGTGGTGGGCATCAAGGCGCTGCGGCGGATCAAGGCCGAAGGCGTCAAGCGGCATCAGCTTGGGCTGGTGCTGGAGGGTGCAACGCCCGCGCCACTGGGCTTTCGCCGCGAAGAGATCCGGCTGGCGGGCAAGCCGCTGGGCCAGATGACCAACTGTGTCTGGTCGCCGCGCCTGCTGGCCAATATCGGCTATGCGCTGATTTCCGTCGAGGCGACCCCAGGCCAAACGGTTGAGATTATCCGCGACAGTGGGCCGGTTTCGGCTAAGCTCGTGCCATTGCCGTTTCTCTAGCGGCGACAGGCTTGGGGAGGCCAATCATGCGCGCAGACTACGAGGCTGCTCAACCCAATCCGGCGAATTTCGTGCCGCTGTCGCCGCTGTCCTTTCTCGAACGGGCCGAAAGCGTTTACGCGCTGCGCCCCGCCACCAGCTACGAAGGCGTCAGCCGCAGCTTGGGCCGAGGTTGGTCATCGCGTGCGCGCGGTGGCGGCGGGGCTGGCGGCGCGCGGCATCGGGCGCGGCGACACCGTCTCGGTGCTCTGCCCGAACCGGCCCGAGATGTTCGAACTGCACTATGCCGTGCCGCTGCTGGGGGCAGTGCTGAACGCGATCAACACAAGGCTCGAGGCCGAGACGGTGGCCTATATCCTTGACCATTCCGACGCGCGGCTGGTGATCTGCGATGCCGCGCTGGCCCCCCTTGCTGCGCGCCGCCTTTGCAATCAACGGCCACGAGCTGCCGGTGATCGACGTGGCCGATCCGGCGGGGGCGGGATTTGGCCAGGACGATTATGAAAAGCTTGCCGCCGGGGAGCCGATGGCTTGGGTGGGTCCCGAGGACGAATGGCAGGCGCTGGCGTTGAACTATACCTCCGGCACTTCCGGGCGGCCAAAAGGCGTGGTCTACCACCATCGCGGCGCTTATCTGATGGCGCTCGGCACCAACGTAGGATGGGCAGTGACTGCCCATCCTACCTATCTCTCCGTCGTGCCGATGTTCCATTGCAACGGCTGGTGCCACCCCTGGGCCATGGCGGTGGTCGGCGCGCATCTGGTGTTTTCGCGCGACATGTCACCGAAAGGGCTGCTCGGCGTGATGGCCGCGATGGGGGTGACCCATCTGGGCGCCGCCCCGGTGATCCTGCAGATGCTCTGCGAAAGCCCCGATGCGCCGCAAGCGGGCTTTTCGCCGCCGATCAAGGCCTTCACCGCCGGGGCACCGCCGCCGCCCGCCGTGCTGGAAAAAGCCGCCAAACTCGGGCTTGAGGTGATGCAGGTCTATGGCTTGACCGAGACCTACGGCCATATCTCGCAATGCCTCTGGCAAGAGGATTGGTCGGCCTTGGCCAAGCCCGCGCAGGCCGAAAAGCAGGCGATGCAGGGCGTCGCCTTTCCGATGATGGAGCCGATCCGCGTCGTCGATCGCGCCACCGGCCTGGATGTGCCGCGCGACGGGCTGACCCAGGGCGAGATCGCCATTCGCGGCAATTCGGTGATGCAGGGCTACTACAAGGACCCCGCGGCCTCGGCTGCCGCCTTTGACGGCGGCTGGTTCTGGTCGGGCGATGCCGCGGTGATGCATCCCGATGGCTATGTGCAGATCCGCGACCGGCTCAAGGATGTGATCATCTCGGGCGGCGAGAATGTCTCTTCGGTCGAGGTCGAGGCCGTGCTCTACCGCCATCCGGCGGTGCAGGCCGCCGCCGTGGTCGCCCGCGCCCATGACCTGTGGGGCGAGGTGCCTTGCGCCTTCGTCGAGCTGCGCGCGGGTGCCGAGGCCGCCGAGGCCGAGATCATCGGTTTTTGCCGCCAGCACCTTGCCGGGTTCAAGACCCCCAAGGCCGTGCTGTTTGAAGACGCTGCCGAAAACCGCCACCGGCAAGATCCAGAAATTCATCTTGCGCAACCGGGCGCGTGACCTTGGCCCACTATCCTGACCGCCCGCTTTCCCAAGACCTGCCATCCCGAGAGGACGCCCTTTGACGCCTGATATCCTGAGCCTTGCCCCGCAAAACCTGACGCTTGATCTGCAAGCCGATGGCGTGCTGGTGATGACCCTGAACCGCGCCGCCAAGCGCAATGCGCTGAATGCCGAGACCATCGAAGAGCTGGTGACGCTGTTCTCCGCCATCCCCCGCGCTGGCGTGCGGGCGGTGGTGCTTGCAGCGGCGGGGGATCACTTTTCGGCGGGGCTGGATCTGGTGGAGCATCACAAGCAGGACCGCAGCCCTGCCGAATTCATGCACCTCTGTCTGCGCTGGCACGAGGCCTTCAACAAGATGGAATACGGCGGCGTGCCGATCATCGCGGCGCTGAAGGGGGCCGTGGTCGGCGGTGGGCTGGAACTGGCCGCCTCGGCGCATATCCGCGTCGCAGATGCCTCGACCTACTTCGCTTTGCCAGAGGGCCAGCGCGGCCTGTTCACCGGCGGCGGTGCCACCATCCGGGTTGCCGGTCTGGTCGGCAAGGCGCGGATGATCGACATGATGCTGACCGGCCGCGTCTACAAGGGGCAGGAGGCGGTCGAGGTCGGCCTCGCGCAATACCTCGTCGAAGATTCCTTTGCGGTGGCGCTCGACCTCGCCCGCAAGGCGGCGCAGAACCTGCCGCTGACCAATTTCGCCATCTGCTCGGCGATCAGCCATATGGGCAATATGTCGGCCTTCGATGCCTCTTATGCCGAGGCGGTGGTGGCCGGCGTGGTCAACACCCAGCCCGAGGCGCGTGGGCGGCTTGATGCCTTTGCCAAAGGCACCGCCGCGCGGATCCGGCCCGGCGGCTAATGCGCCTTGCCCCCCAGGGCGCGGGTGATCATCATTCCAGCCACCATGGCGGCGACAAAGATCCAGACCTGCAGGTGAAACACACCCAAGGCAGGCAAGGCCCCTCCGGGACAAAATCCGGAAATGCCCCAGCCAATCCCGAAGATCGCCGCCCCGCCGACAAGGCGGGCGTCGATCAGCTTGCTGGTCGGCAGGTGAAAGCTGCGGTCAAACAGCGGTGCCTTGCGTGGCAGAACAAGGCGATAGCCGATAAAGGTCACCAGCAGCGCCCCGCCCATGACAAAGGCAAGGCTCGGGTCCCAACTGCCGGCGATGTCAAAGAAGTTCAGCACCTTGGCAGGGTTCGCCATGCCTGAAAGCGCGATGCCGGTGCCAAAGATGGCGCCGATGAGGAAGGTGTAAACCAGACGCATCTCAGGCTCCGATGACATGGCGGATGATGTAGACCGTGGCGACGGCACTGGCCATGAAGACCACCACCGCCACGGCAGAGCGCGGCGACAGTCGCGCCAACCCGCAGACGCCATGCCCCGAGGTGCAGCCGCCGCCCAAAGTCACGCCAACCCCGACGATCAACCCGCCGATGATCAGCGTAAGCGGGCTCATCGCCACTTGCACCACCGGCAGGTTGCCGCTCACCGCCCAGACCACCCAAGGCCCCGCCATCATCCCCAGCACCAGCACCGCCCGCCAGCTCCAGTCGCCGCGCGAGGCCGGCGCAAAGACACCCGCCAAAATTCCGGTAGCCCCCATGATGCGTCCCAGCGTCAGCATCAGCAGCACCGCCGAAAGGCCGATCAGCCCGCCGCCCGCCAGCGAGGCCCAGGGGGTAAATGTGGTGTCCATCTCACGCTCCGTCCGAAGTTCAGCCCTAGCAAATAGGCCCGAAAGCCGCCTGGGGAAAGGGGCATCCTGATGCTAACGCGCCAGCGCCGCCGCCACGCCGCGCAATTCCGCCAGCCCGCGCAGCCGCCCGATCAGCGGATAGCCGGGATGCGTCGCCCGCCCGATATCACTTAGCAGATCATGGCCATGGTCGGGCCGCATCGGCAGAGCCTCGCCGCGCCGGGCTTCTTCCTCCAGCAGCACCGCGATCAACGCCACCATATCGGTATCGCCCTCCAGATGCGCCGCCTCCTGAAAGCTGCCGTCCGGCTCTTTGCGGACATTGCGCAGATGCGCGAACCAGATGCGGCTGGCGAATTGCCGCGCGATGGCGGGCACGTCATTGATAGGGTTCGCCCCCAGCGAGCCTGCGCACAGCGTCAGCCCATTGGCCGGGGCATCGACCGCGCTCAGGATCCAACCGATATCTGCGGCATCCGAGACGATGCGCGGCAGGCCGAGAATATCGCGCGGCGGATCGTCGGGGTGGACGCAGAGCCGCATGCCAAGCTCTTCCGCCGCCGGGATGACCTCTTCGAGAAACCGTCGGTAATTCGCCCGCAACTCGGGTCGGCCAATGCCGTCATAGAGCCGCAAAGCCTGCTTCAGCCCGGCAATGTCATAGCGGTCATAGGCCCCCGGCAGGCCCGACATGATCGCGTGCAACAGAGCCTCGCGGGCGGGTTCGTCGGCCTGCTGGAACCAAGCCGCAGCCCGCGCCAGGGTGTCGGCGCTGTAATCACCCTCTGCCTCGGCGCGGCCCAGCATATGCACTTCGAAGGCCGCCATCTTATGCGCCTCGAAGCGCAGCGCCGCGCCGCCACGCGGCAGCGGCGTCTTCAGATCGGTGCGGGTCCAGTCCAACAGCGGCATGAAGTTGTAGCAGATCGTCTTCACCCCCTCCGCCGCAAGGTTGGCCATCGACTGGCGGTAATTGGCGAAAAGGCTGCTCAGATCGCCCTCGCCGCGCTTGATCCGCTCGTGGATCGGCAGGCTCTCCACCACCACCCAGTCAAAGCCCGCTGCCTCGATCAGCCCGCGCCGCGCCGCAATCGCATCGCGCGGCCAGACCTCGCCATAGGCAATCTCGTGCAAGGCGGTGACGATGCCCCGTGCCCCGGTCTGGGCAATCTCGGGCAGGGTAATCGCGTCCAAAGGCCCAAACCAGCGCCAGCTTTCGATCACGTCAACGTTCCTCGAGCAAAAGTTCTGAAACGGCGGCATGCGCCCCCAGCGCCACCAGACGCGCATGGGCCGCCCGGATCGGACCGGCAAGCTTTTCGGCCTGCTCGGGCGAAAACACCGCCCGCATCTCCAGCAAGGCCGAGACCGGATCTTCCGAGGTCGCCGCGCGGCGCAATTCCGCCGCCAGCGGGTCTTTGACCTCGATCGGCTGGCCCTTTTCGTCGGTGCCGCCGACATAGACCATCCAGGCCGCGACCGCGAGGCTCAGGCCGGGGCAGGGGTGATGCGCCTCGGTCAAGGTGCCAAGGATGCGTTGCGGCAGTTTCTGGCTGCCATCCATGGCGATCTGCCAGCAGCGGTGCCGGATTGCCGGGTTCTGATAGCGCGCCAGCAGCGCCTCGGCATAGGCCTCCAGATCAGCGCCTTCGGGCGGGGTCAGCACCGGAATGATCTCGCGCGCCCAAAGCCGCTGGGTGAAGGCGGCAAAACCCGCATCCGCGACCGTGTCGGAAATCGTCTCGAACCCCGCCAGATAGCCCAGATAGGCCAGCGAGGAATGCGTGCCGTTCAGCATGCGCAGCTTCATCAGTTCAAAGGGCGCCACGTCGCGCACCATTTGCACGCCGACCGCCGCGAAATCCGGGCGCAGACCGCCGACGAAATCATCCTCGATCACCCATTGCCGGAAGGGCTCGTGGATCACCGGCGCGGCATCCTCCACCCCCGTCGCGGTCAGCACGCGCGCCAGATCCTCGGGCTTGGTTGCAGGCACGATCCGGTCCACCATCGTCGCGGGAAAGCGCGCCTCGGCGGCGATCCAATCGGCCAGTGCCGGATCGATCTCGCGGGCAAAGTCCAGCACCACGCCGCGCACCACAGCGCCGTTGTGCGGCAGGTTATCGCAGGACAGCACGGTAAAGGGCGGCACGCCCGCCGCCTTTCGTGCCGCCAGGGCGCGCACGAGGAAGCCCACGGCCGAGCGCGGCAGCGGTTCCGCCAGATCATGCACGATATCGGGATGCGAAAGGTTCAGCGCCCCGGTGGCCGGGTGGTGGCAATAGCCCTTTTCGGTGACCGTCAGCGTGACGATCTTGACCGCCGGATCGGCCATGGCCGCGATCAGCGCCGCAGGGTCTTCGGGGGCGACAAGCATATCCTCGATCACCTCGACGACCTGCGCCGTGTCGCCCTCTGGCCCCGCCTCCAGCGCGGTATAGGCATAGCCCTGCGGCGCCAGCGCATCGCGGGTGCCGGGGCTTTGCAGGCGAGGCGGCACGGATGCCCCAATCCCCGCCCGAGGCCGCCATCGCCTCGGCGACATAGATCGCGCCATGCGCGCGGAAGAACGCGCCAAGGCCAAGGTGGACGATGCCGACCTTCGGGCGCGGCTTGGCCGAGCGGGTGAGTTTAGCGGGCAAGCCAGCCTCCATCGACGTTGAGAATCGCGCCATGGATATAGGCCGCAGCCGGAGAGGCAAGGAAAACCGCCGCCCCGGCGATATCCGCGGCCGCTCCCCAGCGCCCGGCGGGAATACGCTCGAGAATTGCCGCGTTGCGCGCAGGGTCAGCGCGCAGCGCCTCGGTGTTGTTGGTCTCGATATAGCCGGGGGCGATGGCATTGACGTTGATGCCCCGCGCCGCCCATTCATTGGCCAAAAGCTTGGTCAGCCCCGCCACGCCATGTTTCGAGGCGGTATAGGAGGGCACGCGGATGCCGCCCTGAAACGACAAGAGCGAGGCGATGTTGATGATCTTGCCGCCCGCGCCGCGGGCGAGCGACCGCGCGGCGCAAAGGCCTGCGCGGTGAAGAACAACGCCTTGAGGTTGGTGTCCATCACCGCGTCCCAGTCGGCCTCGGTGAAATCCACCGCATCGGCGCGGCGGATGATGCCCGCGTTGTTGACCAGAATATCAATCGGCTGCGTCCGAAAAAGCTCCTTGCGCCGCCATCGGATCGGCGAAATCCATCGCCACGGCACGGGCCTCTGGGATCAGCGCCAAGGTCTCCGCCGGATGCGAGCGCCCCGCCAAAATCACCTCGGCCCCTGCCTCGGCCAGGCCCACGGCAATCGCCTGCCCGATGCCGGTATTCGCCCCGGTCACCAGCGCGCGCTTGCCTGCCAGCGAAAAGCTGATCACCGCAGCGCCTCCATGCCGACCATCTCGACATCGCGGTAATCGACATTGTCGCCCGCCATCGCCCAGCAGAAGGTATAGCTGCCGGTCCCCGCGCCGCAATGGATCGACCAGGGCGGCGAGATGACGGCCTCTTCGTTCGGCAATCACCAGATGCCGGGTCTCCTGCGGCTCGCCCATGATGTGAAACACGCGCTGCGGCCGGGGCGAGGTCGAAATAGAGATAGGCCTCCATCCGCCGGTCGTGCAGATGCGCCGGCATGGTGTTCCAGACCGAACCGCCATGGAACTGGGTGTAGCCCATCACCAGCTGGCAGCTCTCCATCACCTCGGGGTGGACGAACTGAAAGATCGTGCGGTCGTTGGCGGTTTCGGGCGCGCCAGTGCGGAACGACTTTGCATCGGCCAGGGTGATCAGCCGCGACGGGAAAGTCGCGATGCGCCGGGGCCGACAGGATGTAAAACCGCCCACCGCCGGCAAAGCTCACCGGACCCGAACCAAGGCCGAGATAGACCACATCGCCCTTGTTCATGGTATATTCAGTGCCCGCCGCCGTAACCGTGCCAATGGAGCCTATGTTCAGAACCGCCATCTCGCGCCGGTCCAGCACCGAGGCGGTGCCGCATTCCTTGACATGATCCAGCACCAAGACGCCGCCCGCAGGCACCGCCGCGCCAATGATCATGCGGTCGTAATGGGTGTAGACCAGCCGGATCTCGCCCTCGGCAAACATCCCGCCCGCATGGAAGTGCCGCCGCAAGCCTTCGGTATCCAGCGCTTTGGCCGAGGCGGGGTCGATGGCGTGGCGGGTCTCTACACTCAACATGGGGTCGGTCCTTTCAAAGAAAATCGTCGCGGCGCGGGGTAAAGCTGTCGATCAGCACGCCCGCCTCCAGACACAGGCAGCCATGCACGGCCCCCGAAGGGATCACCAGACTGTCGCCAGCGCTCAAGCCATGCTCCACCCCCGCCAGATGGAAGGTAAAGCGCCCTGACTGCACATAGGTTGCCTGCACATGCGGATGGCTGTGCAGCTTGCCCTCGGCGCCTTTGGCAAAGCGGAACGCGACCAGCATCAGGGCCGGGTTTTCGGCCAGGACCTGACGGGTGACGCCGGGGTCGGTGGGGATGACGGGATACATGTGACCTCAGTGAAACAGCGACGGCAGCCAAAGCGACAGCGCCGGAATATAGGTGACCAGCAGCAGCGTCGCCACAGCCGCCCCGTAGAACGGCCAGATCGTGCGCAAGGCCTGCGAAATCGGGATCTTGCCCACCGCGCAGCCGACAAACAGCACCGCGCCCACCGGCGGCGTGCACAGCCCGATGCCAAGGTTCAGGATCAGGATCACGCCGAAATGCACCGGATCGACGCCAAAGGCCTGCGCCACCGGCAGAAAGATCGGCGTGGTGATCACGATCAGCGGCGACATATCCATGAAGGTGCCAAGGATCAGCAGCACGACGTTCAGCAGCAGCAGGATCACGATCGGGTTGTCCGACACCCCCTGCAACAGCGCCACCATCTGCGCGGGCACGCGGGTATAGGCCAAAAGCCAGCCGAAAGAGGCGGCACAGCCGATCACCATCAAGACCATCGCCGTGGTGCGCACGGCAGCAAAGGTCGCCTCGACGAAGTCATGCCAGCTCAGGCTGCGATAGACGAAAAAGGTGATCAAGCGCCGCATAGACCACGGCGATATTCGAGGATTCCGAGGCGGTGAAGATGCCCGACCGCACGCCGCCAAAGATGATCAGGATCAGGATCAGCCCCGGCACCGCGTTGACAAAGATATGCCCCAGCGCGGCAAATCCGGGAAAAGGCTCGGTCGGATAGCCACGGCTTTTGGCGACGAAATAGGCCGCCACCATCAGCGACAGCGCCAGCAGCAGGCCCGGGCAGAATCCCCGCCGTGAACAGATCGGCGATCGAGATCTTGCCGCCCGCCGAGATCGAATAGATGATCATGTTATGGCTCGGCGGGATCATCAGCGCGATGATCGAGCCGACCACGGTCAGGTTGACCGCGTAATCGACATCATAGCCGCGCGCCTTCATCTGCGGCACCATCAGCCCGCCCACCGCACTCGCATCCGCCGCAGCCGAGCCGGACACCCCGCCGAACATCACGCTCGCCATGACGTTGACCTGCCCCAACCCGCCGCGCAAATGCCCGACCATGGCCCCGGCCAGCGCCACCAGCCTGCGCGCGATATCGCCGCGCACCATCAGATCGCCGGCAAAGATGAAAAACGGGATCGCCATCAGCGCAAAGACCGAGACGCCCGAATTCAACCGCTGAAACACCACCACCGGCGGCAGGCCCAGATAGGCCACGGTCAGAAAGCTTGAAACGCCCAGACAAAACGCCACCGGCGTGCCGATCAGCAACAGGAAGACAAAGCTTCCGAACAGAACCCAAAGCTCCATCGTTCAGCTCTCCATCTCGGTTTCGCCAAAGCGGGCGGTGGGCAGACCGGCGGCACGCCGGGCGATGCGTTCAAAGGAAAACAGCACGACCAGAACGCCGCCTGCGACGATGGGCAGGAAATCGAACGCACCCGAGATGCCCAGCGAGGGCACCTTGTTGGCGGCGGTCTTGAAGGCCAGCGACGAGCCGAACCAGACCATGCCAAAGCCAAACCCCGCCACCACCAGATCCGACAGCGAAAACAGCCAGAGTTTCGCGCGGTGCGGGCAGCACATAAAGCAGCACGTCAAACGACAGATGATAGCCCTCGCGGATGCCGACAGCGGCGCCCAGAAAGATGAACCAGCCCATGATCATCACCGCCGAAGGTTCAGACCAGACCAGCGACGAGTTCAGCACATAGCGAAAGAACACCTGCGCCGCGATGATCACCGTCATCAGCACAAGCCCCATCCCCGCCACCCAAAGCGCTGCACGGGCGAGAGCGCCCGTAGCCAATGCCACGCGTTCCATGTGAATTCCTTGACAAAAATGGCCCGCGCGAGAGGTCGCGCGGGCCGTTTGGCTTATTCAGTGGCCTGAATGTCGGTGACCATCTTCTTCAGCACGTCCGAGGTGACATACTTTTCGTAGACCGGCACCATCGCCTCGATGAAAGGCGTCTTGTCGATGTCCTTGATCACCTCGACGCCCGAGGCCGCGACCTTGTCTTCCGAGATCTTCTCTTGTGCCGCCCAAAGCTCGCGCATCACCGGCACCGAGTCCTTGGCCGCCTGACGCACCGCCGCCTGATCTTCGGGCGAAAGCTTGTCGAAGCTCTTCTTCGACATCACCAGAACTTCCGGCACGATCAGATGCTGGTCCAGCGTGTAGTACTTCGCCACCTCGTAGTGACCCGAGGTGTCGTAGGACGGCCAGTTGTTCTCGGCCCCGTCGATCACGCCGGTCTGGATCGAGGAATAAACCTCGCCGTAAGGCATCGGCGTGGCATTGGCCCCCAGCGCCGAGACCATATCGACGAACATATCCGACTGCATGACGCGGAACTTCATCCCCGCCATATCGGCCATCGAGGTGATCGGCTTCTGGCTGTTGTAAAAGCTGCGCGAGCCGCCGTCGTAAAACGCCAGCCCGACCAGATCATGCGCGCTGAAGGCATCCAGGATCTGCTGGCCGACCGGCCCGTCCATCACATGATGCATATGCTCGGTCGAGCGGAAGATATAGGGCAGCGAGGGGATCTGGGTTTCCGGAATGATGTTGTTGAACGGCCCAAGGCTGACGCGGTTCATGTCGATCACGCCGAACTGGGTCTGCTCGATGGTGTCTTTTTCCTCGCCCAACTGCGCCGAGGCAAAGACCTCGATGCAGATCCGGTCGTTGGTGCGCTGCGCGCAGCGATTTGTCCATCGCCTTGACGGCCTCAACCGTCGGATAGCTGTCGGGGTGGGTGTCCGACGAGCGCAGCGTCACCTCGCAGGCCGAGGCCGCCGTGGCGATGGCAGCACTGGTCAGCAGGGCGCCGATAAAGGTCTTGGTCAGTTTCATGGTCTTCTCCTCCCAAAGAAGGCTCTTTCAGAGCCGATAGGCTTTTTTGACAAGCCGGTAAGTCAGGTCATAGGCGACCTCGTGAGCCTCGTCTTCGGCCAGCCGCCCAGAGGCGACCAGCGTGGCGAGGTAGGCGCAGTCCACGCGGCGGGCGACGTCATGCCGCGCGGGGATCGAACAAAAGGCGCGGGTGTCGTCGTTGAAGCCGACGGTGTTGTAGAACCCTGCGGTTTCCGTGGTGTTCTGGCGAAAGCGCAGCATGCCCTCGGGGCTGTCAAAGAACCACCACGGCGGCCCCAGTTTCAGCGCAGGGTAAACCCCGGCCAAGGGCGCAAGTTCGCGGCTCTGGGTGGTTTCATCCAGCGTGAACAGGATCACCGACAGGCGCGGATCGGTGCCAAAAGCCTCCAGCAGCGGGCGCAGATTGCGCGACGTAATCGGTGCGCGTGGGGATATCGATAGCCCTTGTCGCGGCCAAACCGCGCCAGCGTTGCGCCATGATGGTTGCGCACAGACCCGGGATGGATCTGCAGGACCAGCCCATCCTCCAGGCTCATCCGCGCCATCTCGGTCAGCATCTGGCCGCGAAAGGCCTCGGCCTCGGCGGGGGTCGCCTGCCCGCCCTTGACGCGGTCGAACAGGGCTGCCGCCTCAGCCTGCGACAGGTTCTCGGTGCGCGCCGTCGGATGGCCATGATCCGAAGAGGTCGCGCCAAAGCTGATGAAATAGGCCCGGCGTTTGCGGTGGGCGGCGAGATAGCCGTTGCCAGGTCGTGCAATCTTCGCCGGTGATCTCGCCAAGCAGTGCGAGGTTGACGGCAAAGCCCGTGAAACTCGGGGTCGACCACGGCATCGGGGCGATAGGCGGTGACCACCCGCCCCGACCAACCGGATGTCGCGGATCATCCGGTGCCAGCGCAGATCGTCAAGCGGGCTTTCCGTGGTGGCGATCACCTCGATATTGAACCGCTCGAACAGGGCGCGCGGGCGGAACTCGGGCTGGGTCAGGCAGTCGGCGATATGGTCGTAAAACGCATCTGCCGTTTCGGCGGCCAAAACGTGCCTCCAGCCCGAACACCTCGGCAAAGGCATGATCAACCCACAGCGACGACGGCGTGCCGCGCAACAGGTAATAATTCTCGGCAAAAAGCTGCCAGATCTTGCGACCGTCTGTTTCGACCGCCCCGCCATCGACGCGCGGCACGCCAAGGCTTTCCAACGGCACGCCCTGCGAATGCAGCATGCGGAACACATAGTGATCCGGCGTCACGAACAGCTGCGCCGGGTCGGGAAAGGCGGCGTTCTCGGCAAACCAGCGCGGGTCGGTATGGCCATGCGGGCTGACAATCGGCAGCGCCTTGATGCCGTCATACAACCCACGCGCCAAGGCCCGCGCCTGCGGCTCGATCGGGAAGAGGCGGTTGTCATCAAGCTTTGGCACTACGGCATCTTCCCCAGAGGATTCGCTTCGGCTAGACTCATTCAAGCCTAGTATTCTGGCAAACTAATATGCTAGTTTATGAGTTGTGTCAATTCGAGGAGAAGCCGATGGCCGAGACAAATCTGCTCGCCCCTCTGGAGCCGGTGGTGCGCACCTCCATCGCCGATCAGGTGTTTGAAGTTTTGCACGAACAGGTGCTGTCGCTGGCTCTGCCGCCGGGCACCAAGATGTCCGAGGCCGATGTTGCCAAGCAATTGAACGTCTCGCGCCAGCCGGTGCGCGATGCCTTCTATCGCCTGTCCAAGCTGGGCTTTCTGCTGATCCAACCGCAAAAGGCGACGCAGGTCAGTCATATCCATATTCAGGATGTGCTGAAGGCCCGCTTCATCCGCACCGCCATCGAGGTCGAGGTGATGCAGCGCGCCGCCCAAAGCATCACCGCGGCGGATTTTACCAAGCTCGACGCCAATATGGTCTTGCAACACGAGGCCGTCGCGCGCGGCGACCGCGCCAGTTTTCACCGTCTCGACGATGCCTTCCACCACCTGCTCTGCCAGGCGGCTGGCGTGGGATTCGTCTGGGACGCGGTGCGCGAGAACAAGGCCCATACCGACCGCGTCCGCTACCTCTCGCTGGCCTCGGGCTCGCAACGCGCCATGGAGGGCCATGTTCGCATCCTTGCGGCCCTGCGCACGGGCGACGGCAGCGCGGCGGTGGCCGAATTGCGCGCCCACCTCGGCCAGATCGAGGCGATCATCGAAGATCTGCGCCGCGCCAACCACTCCTGGTTTTCGGACGAGGGCTAACAGATGCGTATGGTTTTTGTCGGCGAATGCATGGTCGAACTCGCCCCCGAAGCCGGGCTTTACCGCCGCGGCTTTGCCGGCGATACCTTCAACATGGCTTGGTATGCCCGCAAACTGGCGCCGCTCTGGCAGGTCGATTACCTCTCGGCGATCGGCACCGATGCGGTGTCAGACGAGATGGCGGCTTTCATCGCCGCCGCAGGCATCGGCACCACCCATCTGGCCCGCAAGGCCAGCCGCTCGGTTGGCCTCTACATGATCTCGCTGCACAACGGCGAGCGCAGCTTTCTCCTATTGGCGCGGCCAGTCGGCGGCGCGTCTGCTGGCCGAAGATCCCGCCGCGCTGGCCGCAGGCTTTGCCGATGCCGATCTGATTGCGCTGTCCGGCATCACGCTGGCGATCCTTGACGCAGCGGGCCGGGATGCCCTCGCTCTGGCTCTGCAAACCGCCCAAACCCAGGGCGCACGTGTCGCCTTCGATCCCAACATCCGCCCCCGCCTCTGGACCAGCGCCGAAGAGATGCGCGCAACTCTGACCCGCTTTGCAGGCCTCTCGGATCTGGTGCTCGCCTCCTTCGACGACGAGGCCGCCCATTTCGGCGACGCTGCGCCCGAAGACAGCCTCTTGCGCTATCTGACCGCAGGGGCGGGCGAAGTGGTGATCAAGAACGGCGCCGCCCCGATGCTCGCCTGGCTCGCCGGCGCCGAGCATCGCCTCGCAGCGCCCCAGATCGCGAAAATCGTCGACACAACGGCCGCAGGCGACAGCTTCAACGCGGCCTTTCTGGTACAATGGCTGGCCGGCGCCAGCGCCCAGGCCGCGCTTGCCGCAGGCGCTGCCCTCGCGGCAAGGGTGATCCAGCACCCCGGCGCGCTGGCCCCCGAGGCGCTGAGCTAACCCCGCAATTCTGCCGCAAAAACTCCGCGATTTTTGTCCCCATCTTTGCTATCCTGCCCGCCAAGGCCAAAGTTTCACCCGTTCGGGGGATTGCCCGCTTGACCAAAGCGGTAAGCCTTGGCGGATCAGCACGGAGGCAGGGCGGCATGGCTATGGGGCGGCGGATCATGGGGGCTTTGGGGCTGCTGGCGCTGTGCCAGGCCCAGCCCGGCATGGCGCAAGACGGCAGCCTTTCCCTCGCCTCCGGCTCCTCCGGCCCGCCACCATCCAGCGTCGCGCAAGGTGCAGGCTGGCTCAATCCAGCCCCAAGCCGCGCCGTCAGCGATGGCGCGCTGCGCCGTGTCGTTCTGGCGCGCCTGCGCCCCGAGATGCCGCTGTTTCAAGCCCCCGCCCTGATCAGCACCGGTTTTTCCGGCACCCTTGCGCTGCGCCCGATCCTGCCCGCCGAGGCGCGGGCGGCGGCGCGCGGCAAGCCCGCCTATGACTTCATCAACCCCGATGGCGTGGTGGCCAGCCTGACTGATATCAACGGCTATGGCTTTGCCCCCAATGGCGCCGAAGTCACCCGCCCCGCCCGCGACAGGCTCTATGCCCGCGAGATTGGTCAGGTCTTTGGCGCGACTTCCGACGATGCCGCAGCGCCGAACCTCTACCTCACCGCCACCTCGGCCTATGGCCTGCAGATCACCGGCCCCGACCGCGACGGCGACCTCTTGCCTGACCGGTTGCAGCAGGGCGAGCCGCAGGCGCAGTGGATGGTCGGGCAATGGGGCTTTGACCCGCTTTCCGGCCCGGGCTCGGTCTGGAAGGTCGATGGGCTGACCGGGCAGATCAGCCTCTTTGCCACCATCACCACCCAAGGGCAGGCCAATTCCGGGCCGGGTCTGGGCAATATCGCCTTTGACGCGACCCATCAGCAGCTTTTCGTGTCCGACCTGCAAAGCGGGCTGATCCACCGCCTTGACCTGACCGGTCGCGATCTGGGTCAATTCGACCACGGCCTTGCGGCGCGCAGCCGCGCGGGCCTGCCGCCGCGCCCGGATGATGCTGCCGCCCGCGTCACCCTCACCGATTTCGCCTTCGACCCGCTGGCCCCCGACAGCTGGGGCTTCGCCGATCCGCTGCGCCGGGTCTGGGGCCTTGCCCTGCACGACGGGCGGCTTTACTACGCTGTCGCCACCGGGGCCGAGCAGCGCCCCGAGGTCTGGTCCGTCGCCCTCGACCCCACCACCGGCAGCTTCACCCCCGACTCCCGCCGCGAGCTTAGCCTCGACGAAGCCCGCCCCGCCTATGAGATCTCGGATATCGGCTTTACGCCCGATGGCGCGATGCTGCTGGCGCAACGCGGCCCGCGCGCGCCCGCCTTTGACTATAGCCAGTTCACCCAAGGTGGCAGCGCCGAGGTGCTGCGCTTTGCCCGCGATGGCGCACAGGGCTGGGCAAGGCCGAGCGATCACTACGCGGTGGGCTTCGCCGGAGCGTTGACCAATACCTCGGGCGGCTTGGCGCTCGGCCCCGGCTATGACAGGCGCGGCCAGCTCGATTACAGCGATTGCGCCGCCACCCTCTGGACCAGTGGCGAAAACCTGCGCGGCGCCGATGCCCTGGCGGCCGAGTTGAGTGCCGGCGGCAGACTCGGCGTCGGTGGCGCCCAGGCCCAGCCGCTGTCGCGCACCTATGACCAGAACGCCCCGCCCTGGGTCAGCTATGCGCTGGATTTCGACGCCGCCTACCCCGAGACCCCGCGCGGCGGCGAGATCGGCGATGTCGCAATCTGGGGCTGCGATCCCACGCCGCCAAGCCCCGCGCCCAAGCCTGTCGCCTGCGCGATCAGCGCGGTCGCCCTCTACTGCGATCGCCAACTTGGCCTCTATATCGCCGAGATCAGCGTCAAACCCCGCGCCCTGCCACCCGCCAGACTGCGGCTCAGCGACCCTGCAGGCCAGATGGCAGGCCTGCCACTGGATCTGGCCTTTTCGCGGCAAATCTCTCTGCCGATCAACGGCTTTGCTGCCGGACAGATCGGCCAGATCGCACTTTGCGGCTATGATTCCGCTGGTGGCAGCCCGGTCGATTGCTGCAAGACCCAAGTCAGCTTTACCACTCCCGCACAGGCCTGCAAGAAGGTGGAAAACTGATGCGCCTCCTCGTCTTGCTCGCCCTGCTGCTGCCCGGCCACGCTCTTGCCCAGACCCCACAGGCCTGCACCGCCTTCACCCCTGAAATCAGCTGCAACGCGGCGACGGGCCTGCCCATCGTCACCCTGCACAACACCCTCGCAGGCAGCTTTGACCCCAATCTGATCCAGGTCACCTCCGCCACCCCCGGCATCACCCTGATGCCAAACCCCAGCGACCCCCTCGCCCTGCAACTGATCGGGGCCAGCGCAGGCCAGAACATCACCCTCTCGCTCGATGCCACAGCCGAAGGCGCTGGCTCCGCCGAGGGGCTCGACAAATGCTGCATGGGCGAGCTGTCCGTCACCATCCCGCCGGGCTTCAGCTGCGAAAGACCGACCAGCCTCAGCCTCTCGCACCTCTGCACGCTGGAGCCGATCAGCGCCACCACCCTCGGCGGTCTTTGCACCATCGCCCTGCACTACGAAGGCCCCGCGCCCGAGGCCTCGCCCCTGATCCTCTCCGAACATTTCGAGGGGCTGGGCTGGGCCCTCGACGGCCCGGTGCTGAGCGGCGAAGGCTGGGACTGCGCCCCGCTTGCCGGCGATACGCTCGACTGCAAACTCCCCGCCAGCGCCGAGCCAGCGGCGGATTGGCAGGATTTCACCTCGACACTGGCGGTCAGACTGACCACGCCCCGCCCGTTCAAATCCTGCGCCAGCCTGATCACCCCTGCGGGCAAGACCGAGGCCTGCTGGTCCAGCGAGACCCCCCGCCTGCACCTCACCAAAACCGCCCCGGCAACCTGCGCGCCGGGCGCAGCCTGCAGCTTTGAAGTGACCCTCACCAACCCCGCAACCGAGGCCTACACCGGCCCGCTCTCGTTGCAAGAGGCCTTTCGCCAGACCACGCCGCCGACCGCAGGCCTTGGCGGCTTTACCGCAATCACCCCACCGCTCTGCCCGCTGGCCGATCTGAACGCGGGTCTCTGCGCTGGCGCGGTCTCCCTGCCCGCAGGGGCTTCGCAAAGCTATCAGATCGACTGGACACCGCCCGATTTCGGCGCGCCCTACAGCGCGGTGAACTGCGCCGCGGCGGCGAGCCTTGCGGGCGATGCGACGGGCGATGCCGAGCCCTTTGGCGGTATCGCCGGGCTGGCCTGTGCCACCGTGCAAGTGACGGGCGAAGCGCCAGAAACTGCCCCGGTGAAAGCACCAGAGACCGGTCTGCCGCAGCTGACACTCAGCAAAACCGCGCCTGAATCTTGCAAGATGAACGTCAGTTCACAAACCTATCGCTGTGGCTTTGACCTGACCCTGACCAATCAGGCCGACAGCCCCTTTACCGGCTCTGTCGCGGTGCAAGACCGCTTTGGCAAACCCCGCCCCAGCGGTGTGAACACCGAAGGCTGGACCTGCGATCCGACCGCCGAAGGCCTCAGCTGCCTCGCCGCTGACCTGTCGCTTGCCCCGCAACAAGCGACGACATTTGCCATGGATCTGACCCTGCCCGGCCTTGCCAAGGGCGGCAGCTTCGAGAATTGCGCCCGCTTCGCCGCGCCCGAGGCGGAGCGCGACAAATCGCGCTTGGTGCAGCGGCTTTTGCTGGCGCGGGGCGAAAACATCGGCAAGGCCGACGGGGTGATCGGCGCGAAAACCCGCGCGGCTCTGACGACCTTGCAGGCCGAGCTGGGGCTGGAACCGACCGGGACGATTGACGACGCATTGATGGCGCGCCTCCTGCCGGATCTGTCCGCAACCGAGGCCTGCGTTACCGTCGATCTGCCGGCAATGCCTGCGCCACCCCTTGTTTGCGACAAGGCCACCACGGTCAAGGACGGTGGGACTTGCGCCTGCCGCTACCGCGGCATGCAGCGCGCGGGCAAGCAGGCCTGCGTCTGTGCCAAGGGCACCACTCTCGTGGCGGGCAAGGGCTGTGTTGCCAGCCGCACCCCGGCCAAGAAGCAGACCAAGCCCAGCCCGACCCAGCCGCAGCAACCGTCGCGTGACCCGATCCCGCTGCGCTTTTGCCCGAACGGTCTGCCCGAGATCCCCGGTGTCGGCTGCATCCAGTTCAACCCCAAACTGCGCGGCTCCACCGGTTCGAGCATCCTGTGCAACGACCCGACCGGGATCAAATGCCGCTGATCAGGGCAGGATCAACCGCGGCTGCACGCCTTGCACCGCCAGCCAGCGTCCGGCCAGGCGTTGCTCGACCGGCGAAAGCTGCGCGGTGATCTGGCTCTGCACTGCCATCGCCAGATCGGTATAGGCATCCAGCGCCCGCCCCCGCGCCGTCAGGTAATCGGCGCTGTTGATCTCGGCAAAACTCGCTTGCGTCATGGCGCGGCGGAACGCCGCGAAATCATCCGCCAACCCCGGATCGGCGCCCTCTGGCAGGGCAGGGGCAGGGCCGACCACCACCGAATGCATTGCAGGGGCCAGATGCACCATCAGGTCGGTCAGATCCTTGTAGGCCTCATTGGCCAGATAGATCCGGCCAATGGCCCCCGCCGTGGCCAGCCCCGCCAGATCACCCTGCATCTCGTCGAAGTTCGAGACGGCAGAGGCTGCGTGCCAATCGTGCAGACCCTTGATGCCGCGACCCCCGAGGTTGTTGGCCTCTTGCGGGGCTGCGTCCTCCACCAGACAGAGGTTGTTGTCCAGCAGCGCAAACAGCCCCTGATGCGCCGCCAGCACGCCCTGAATCGCCTGTCGGTATTGGGCACTCTCGGCGCTATCCAGCACCTCGCCCGCCGCCACCCGCGCCATCAAGCCCTGCGCCGGATCATCCGCCGCCGCCATCTGCGCCGGCACCTCGACCGCACCATAACGCCAGAGCGCCGCCACCCGCAGAGCCATCTCGTCGCGGCTGAAGGGGGTGATCGGCTGCAGCAAGACCCCCACGATCCCGCCCAGCACAACCGCCAGGCCAGCCGCCCCAAAGACCCTGCGCCACCTCACCGCGTGACCGCCAAGCAAGACTTGACCCGACCCCTGCCGCAGCCCATTCTTGGGTAAATTTTGTTATATGAGTTTGTCATGAAATTTCTCTGCGCCGTGGCCGCAATCTTTGCAGGCTTTCTCGCGGCAGGTCAAAGCCTTGCTTGCGCAAGCTACGACGCTGGCCTCGGGCAAAGCTGGCGCGCCGGACCCGAGGCCTATTGGTACGGCGCAAGCCAGGGCTCGCGGCTGATGCCGCTGGCCTGGTATCGCGCCCTGCAGCGCGCCGATGACGGCACGCCCTTCGCGCATCGCGCCAACCTGGCGCTCTATGGGTTCGAGTTTTGCGATGATCAGGCGAAAGACCCCATCGGCTTTGTCGTCGATAATGATGCCAGCGCGGGTCCCGCCATTGGCTTGAACTGCGCCGCCTGCCACACCGGCAGTCTCAGCGATGGCACGACACAGCTTCTATCGTCCATGGCGGTGTGGCGCGGATGGATCTGCAGGCCTTCACCACCGATCTGGTCGCCGCGATGGCCAAGCTGCACGGCACCAACCTGCCCGAAGTGCAAAGCTCGCGCCTCTGGCAAAGCTTCCGCACCGCGGTGTTGGGCGACGCCGCCAGCCCTGAAGCCGAAGGCGCGCTCTATGCCGAAATGTCCGAGTGGCTGGCCTATCGCAGCGAGATTCAAGGTTCGATCCGGCGGGCACGCAGTGGGGCCATGGCCGACAAGATGCGGTGCAGGTGATCTTGAACACCGTCGCGGTGCTCTCGGATGGCCCGCAAAGGAATGGCCTGCCGCCCGCCTCGGCCCCGGTCTCAATTCCCTCGGTCTGGCTCGCGCCCAATTCGGCGCGCGTGCAGTGGAACGGCTCCTCGCTCAAGGCCAAGGACGTGGGGATTTCCGGCCCGATCTCGACCGGGGCCATGATCCGCAACGTAGCCGAGGTGATCGGGGTCTTTGCCGAGATCAAGCTGCCCGTCTTACGCCGAGTTGGCGCGGGCGAATTACGTCGATGTGAAAAGCTCGGTGCGGCTGGAAAACCTGATCCGGCTGGAGCGGGCCCTGTCGGAATTGCCGCCGCCGAAATGGCCCGCCGTCTGGGGCGCGGTGGACCCGACCAGCGACGCAGTACCAACGCGGCCAGGCGATCTATCAGGCCGATTGCGCAGGTTGCCATGCCCGCATCGATCCGACGCAACCCTTCGCCGAGATCCTTGATGCTTCCGAGACGCCGATTTCGAACGATCCGCTGCAGGGCGCACCCTTTGTCCGCATCATCAACGTCTTTGCCACGCCGGGTGACAAAGGCCCCTTCATCGACACCGACCCGATGAACGCCTGCAACGCCATGACCCATTCAACCTGGACCGGCAAGCTCAGCAATTTCACCAATGTCTTCAAGGCGCTCAGCTCCTATACCCAGAACGGCCTGACCGGAGTGTCGGTGCAGCGCTTTCCCCCCGGCACCGAAACCCTGCGCCTGATCGAGGATCTGTCGATCCGCATCCTTTGGGACAAGCGCGGCGAGATCACCGATGTGCAAACCTCCGATACCGCCAATGCCACCACGGGGTTTTTCAACTGGTTCACCGGCGGCGATGTCGAACTGGATGCCAACGACTGGGCGCTGAAAAACGGCGTCTCGCGCGGCGAACCTGCGCCGGTGGTCACCCCGACCCCCGGCACGCAAGGCGCTAAAACGCTGGAAGACGCGCGGCGCATCTGCACCCAGCAGCTGCAACGCCAGCGCCGCAGCAACCCCGAACTCGCGCCACCCGGCTACAAGGCGGGCCCCCTTGCGGGGATCTTCGCCTCGGCGCCCTATCTGCACAACGGCTCGGTGCCGACGCTGGACGCGCTCTTGCTGCCGCCCGAGGCGCGGCCTCGGTCTTTCCCCGTCGGCGGTGTGCTGTTCGATCCGGTGAAAGTCGGGCTTGGTGCGCCGATGCCCGGCGCGCCTTCCTCGATCTTTCAGGTTTACGGCGTCAATGGCACGGCCATTGTCGGCAATTGGAACGGCGGTCACGCCTATCCGGCAACTCCGCTGTCAGCCCCGGATCGTGCTGCGCTGATCAGCTATCTGAAAGGGCTCTAGCCGCATCGGTGTGGCTCAGCCCCGCCACCGAAAGCCCCACGGCAAGGCGCACCAATTCCGTGCGGTTGCGCGTGCCCGATTTGCGGATCAAGGATTTCATCTGGCTGTTCACCGTCTCGGGCGAGCGGCCACGCACCTCGGCAATCTCGGCATTGGTCATGCCTTTGACCACCAGATCCAGCACCTCCAGCTCCGAGGCCGAAATCGGGAAGAAGCGTTTCACCACCTCGGGGTTGATCGAATGGCTGCGGGCACTGTCCAGCGCCGAGATCAGAAACACATCCGGGCCAAAACGGTCCAACTCACGCTGCTGGCTGATCGGGCCGACTTCAAGGAACAACCCCTGTCCCTCGATCTTGCCGGGCAAGAACACCGCCTCGTGCCGCGGTCGCGCGCCGTGCTGGCCATGCGCCTCGGTCGAAGACAGCAGTTGCCGCAAGGCAAGCGGCAGGCTCGGCAGGTTCAGTTTGACCTGACCGGTGCGGCGCAAGTGATAAAGGTCCGCCAAGCGGGCGAATTCGCCATTGGCCAGCAGCGGCGTGCCATCGCGGTGGACGATGGCGACGCCAAAGGGCAGCGCCTCGACGATCTCGATCAGCAGGCGATTGTCGTTGCTCTGGCGCAAAAAGGCCCGGCCGATTGACATCGCCTTGGCAACATGCGGCAGCATCGCTTCGACCCAAAGCCGCGCCGGTTCCGCAATCGGCCCCTGCTTGCGGCGCAGTTGCAGGGCAAAGCGGTCCATCGCATCGGTGTCTTTCGACAGCAGCGCACCGGCGCGGTAGTAAATCCCCATGCCCATCATCGCCTGCACGTTCGGCTGGCGTTCCAGCGCCGCGCGGCTGGGTCGCAGGTCGTCGCATCGGATCAGATTGACCTCGTCGCCCCGCGTCGAGAGCCGGGCAAATTGCGCCTGATCATCGACCTCATAGGGGTTGTAGCGCGCGACATAGCCCAGCACGACCTCGGGGTCATAGGTGGTCGAGCAGACCTGCAAATTGATATGCTCGCCGCCCGGGTAAAGCGCGCGGTCAAAGATCATCGCGCCATGCGCGCCCGCACGTTCGGCCAAGTCTTGCAGCACCTCGGGCCAGAGGTCGGGCTGCATGGCACAATCGTAGATGCGGGCAATCAGGGCGTGGTCGGTCATGATCTCTGCTAGGGTCCGATGTCGCCCCTTGGGGGGGGCAGGCGAGGGGGCATGGGTCAAAAAGGCAGTGCTGCGACGTTAACTGATTGGTCAGATTTTCGCTATGATCTAGCCGGTTCTGCATGGCAATTTTAAGGTTTTCCCGCGCAGAGGCCTGAAATTCGCCCTTCTGCGCCTTATTCTCCACAGCTTCGCGGCTCAGTTTGCGCAGATTTCAACCCTGTGGCGAGTTGCAGAAGTCAAGGCTCGCCTGCCTCACAGGGTAATCACCGGACCACCCGCCGCTTCGGCGTCCTCGGCGTCATGCGTCACCAGCAAAACCGGCAGCCCGCGTGCCCGCGCGTGGCCCAGCACAAAGTCGCGGATCTCGGCGCGCAGCGCCGCGTCCAGCCGGGAAAATGGCTCGTCCAGCAACAGTGCCTGCGGCTCGGCCAAAAGCGTGCGCATCAGCGCCGCCCGCGCCCGCTGCCCGCCCGACAGCGTCGCCGGATCGCGGGTGTCAAACCCCGCAAGGCCCGCCTGCTCCAGCGCCACCTCCACCGCCGCCCGCCGCGCCAACCGCCCCTTGATCGCGGGAGCCAGGCCAAAGGCCAGATTGTCCCCGACCGACAGATGCGGAAACATCACCGCGTCCTGAAACATCATGCCGATGCAGCGCGCCTCGGCAGGCAGCCCGGCCAGATCGCGCCCGTTCAGCCGCACCTGCCCGCTCAGGCGGAACCCCGGCGGCAAATGCCCGGCAATCGCATCCAGAAGGGTCGACTTCCCCACGCCCGAGGCCCCCATCACCGTCGACCACCGCCTCGGCCGCGACACGCAAACTCAGTGGCGCAAACAGCGGGCGCTCGGCCCCATGCGGGGTCACCGACAGTTCGGAAATCTCCAGCATCACGCCGCCCCCTGCAAAGCGCGTCTGTGGCGAAACGCCAGTCGCGGCAGCAGCAGCGCCAGCGCATAACCGGCAAAGGGCAGCGCCGCCTGCAGCACGCCATAGGTCGCACTGACCCGCCGGTCCGAGCCCGAAGACAGCGTCACCGCCTCGGTGGTCAGCGTCGCAATCCGCCCCGCCCCCATGAACAGCGTCGGCAGATATTGCGCAATCGACACGGCAAACCCGATGGCCGCAGCCGTCAGCAAGGGCGCCAGCAAACAGGGCAGTTTCACCGCAAACAGCCGCCGGTTCGCCCCCGCACCCAGCGAGGCCGCCGTGCGGATCAGCGCCGGGTCCAGCGCCCGCCAGGGGTCCGACAGCGCGATCATCACATAGGGAAACACAAACAGGCTTTGCGCCCAGATCACCGCAACAATCCCTCCCGACAGACCAAGCCGCAAAAACAGCAGGTTCAGCCCGTACAGAAACGCAATCTGCGGCAAGAGCAAGGGCAGATAGATCAGCGCCACCGCCCAGCCCGCCCGCCGCATGCCGCCGCGATCCTCCGCCTCAAGCCAAGCCACCGCCAGCAAGGTCGGCCAGCGCGGTCGTCACCAGACCCAGCACCAGCGACATCCCCGCCGCCCGTCCCCAGCCCATCGCGGGCTGGCTCCAGGTCTTGAAAGTCCAGCTTTCCGGCAGCGGCTGCGGAAAGCTCCACCGCGCCGCAAAAGACCAGATCACCAGTGTGATCAGCGCCGCAAGTCCCAACCCCAGCGCCGCCATCGCCCCGCCCGCTCCCGCGCTCAGAACCGCGCCCCAGACCCGCCCGCGCGCGCCACGCCGCAGCCAGATCCGGCCCAGACCCGCAGCCAAGGCCTCCAGCCCCAGCCAGGCCAACACCGCCACCCCGACCAAAGCCGCAATCAGCATGGCCCCCGCCGAGGCCGGAAAGACCATCGCAAGGTCGGGGTCGCCAAACCACCGCGTCACCGCCACCGCCAGTGTCGGCGGGTTCGCGGGGCCAAGGATCATCGCCATATCCACCGCCGACAACGCATAGGCCTGCACCACCAGCACCGGCAGCCGGATCAGCGGCCAAAGCTGCGGCAGGATCACCTTGATCCAGACGCCCGCGCGGCCATAGCCAAGGCTCTGCCCCGCCGCCAGATGCCCGCGCACCGGCAGCTGCCGCAGGCCCGCCAGCATCACCAGCAGCAGAAACGGCAGCTCCTTGACCACCAGCCCCAACAACAGCGCCAGGCCCGCCGGGTCATTCACCAGGGCAATCTCGGGTGGGCTGGCCCAGCCCAAAACGCTCGCCAGAACGCGCGAAATCCAACCCGCAGGCGCGATCAGAAAGCCCAGCCCGATCGCCAGGGCCGCATGCGGCACCGCCAATATCGGCGTCAGCAGCCGGCTCGCCCGCGCCTCAAACCGGCTGCCATGGATCTGCGCGCACAGCGCCACCGCCAAGATCAGCGCTATCACGGTCGAGCCCAAGCCCGTCGCCAAACTCAGCCGCACACTGGTGCCAAACCCCGGCAGCGCCCACAACTTCTGCCAGGGCAGCTGCCACTCCACCTGCGTCGTCAGGACCGCATGCATGCCAAAGGCCGCGCGCACAGTTTCGAACCCACCCGCAAGGATCGGCAGTACCAGGCCCCAGCAGCACGACTGCCAGCACCAGCCCCCGAAGCGCGCGGCCTTCTGGCTTCATTTGGTGTAACGCTTCGCCCATTCCTCGGTCAGCCGGGTCATCCAGCTGGCATGCGGCTCCAGCAGGGTCGGGCCCAGATCAGCCAGCGCGGGCAGGGCAGGGTCCGTCGGCAGCGCCGCAAACCTCGCCCGCCCCGCCTCATCCAGCTTGGCCGCATCCAGCACCGAGAAACTGCCCAGCACCGAAATATCCTGCATATGCGCCTGCGTCGCCGGGTCGAGCAGGAAGTTCGCCACCACCTCGGCCCCCGCCGCATGGGCCGCGTTATAGGGAATCGCCACAAAGCTGATATTGCCGATCGACCCCGCTTTCGGCACCGCCACCCGCGCCGTCTCGGGCAAAACCCCCTCGGCAATCCCCGCCGCTGTCGAGGCCGGATCAAAGGACATCGAGATATCGACCTCGCCGTCGTTCAGCATCTGATCCTGCACCGACTGGTTCTCGGGAAAGGTCTGCCCACCACGCCACAGGTTGGGGCGCAAGGCGTCATACCAGGCCCAAAGCGGCGCAGTCTGCGTGGCAAAAGCCGCATCGGTGACCGGCGCCTGCAAGGCGGCCGGATCAGGCGCAAGCTCGATCAAAGCCTGCTTCAGAAAGGTCGCCCCCATGAAATTCGACGGCAGCGGGTGGGTCAACCGCCCCTTGTGCGCCGCGGCCCAATCGACAAACCCCGCCATGCTGTCCGGCATATCGGCGACCTTCGCCGCATCATGGATGAAGACGAACTTCGCCAGCCGCCAGGGCGATTCCATCCCCTCAACCGGCACGGTAAAATCGACCGAGGCCGCAGACCCCGCCGACAGATCCAGATACTTCGCGTTCGGCAGATCGGCCACAAAGGGCCCATGCAGCAACCCCTGCTGCTTCATCGCCAGAAAATTCGCGCCGTTGATCCAGATCATATCGACCGAGCCGCCCTGATCCTGGCCCGCCGCCTTTTCTGACAGCACCCGCGTCACCGCTTCGGCAGTATCGCTCAACTTGACCTGCGCGATCTTGACGCCATAGAGCCGCTCGGTCTCGCCACTGGCCCAGGCGATAAACTCATTGGTGCGCGCATCGCCGCCCCAGGCATTCCAATAGACCGTCTGGCCCTTCGCTTGCGCCAAAGTTGCGGGCCAATCGGCAAGGGCAGGGGAGGCGAGGCTCAGCACAAGGCTGGTAATCAGGGGCAAACGCATCAAAGATCTTTCGGGTTCGAGGGCGAAGAAAAGGCCAGCCAGCCCTGCCGCCAGCGCAAGGCAGTCGAGACAAAGCAGGCGGCGGCAAAGCACAGGGCCAACACGGGGAACATCTGGGGAAACAGGCACATGGCGGCGAAAACTGCAACGGTCTCGGCGCCTTCGGTCAGCCCGCCAAGGTAGTAGATCCCCTTTGTCGGATAGGCTTCGGCCCGCAGACCGCGCTTGGCGGCCAGCGTGGCAAAGGCCAGAAACGACGATCCGGTGCCGACAAAACTTGCAATCAGCACCGCCGCAGGCAAGGCATTGCTTGCAGGATCCGCCAAGGCAAAGCCGAGGGGAAACAGCGCGTAAAACAGAAAATCGAAGGCGATGTCCAGAAAAGCGCCGCGATCCGTCGGCCCCGCGATCCGCGCCATCGCCCCATCCAGCCCATCCAGCGTCCGGTTCAGCGCCAGCAAGACCAGCGCCAGCGCAAAGCCGCCGAGCCACAGCGCAGGCACCGCCAACACCCCCAGCGCAAGGCCCAACAGCGAGATCTGATCCGCACCTATCCCCCGCGCTACCAGCGCCCGCGCCACAGGCGCCAGCACCCGCCGCTGCAAGGGCATCAGCTTCGCATCAATCATCCCGTCCCCTTCGCGTCATCGGCACCTTTCCGCCCATAGCAGAACAGGCCCGCTGCGGCCAATCACGAAGAAGTTGGCGCAAAGCCGCGCTTGATCTCGCCGCGCAAGATGCTATGCCACCGCGCAGACGGAAGTGTGGCCGAGTGGTTTAAGGCTCTAGTCTTGAAAACTAGCGTGCGGGGAACCGTACCGTGGGTTCGAATCCCACCGCTTCCGCCAACGCAACTCCGGTCGAACCTTCTCTGGCACCGAACGCTCGGTTAACGATTTCTAACCCGAACCGATTTAGGTTTCCTGTACCTCCAAGGGGAAGCCATGAGTTCATTCGCCAGTTTCAGCCAGTTCATCCGTCATGGCGGTCAGGCAAGCATCATCCTGAGTCTGCTTCCGGTCGAACCGTCACTGGAGCTGAAGCAGTCGTCGCCTGACCAGGCCAGCGTGGATGCCTTTGAGCAGCGTCTGCGTGATCTTGCTGCCGAAAACTGGTCTGGCATGACAGCGGCCTTTGCGCG
This sequence comes from uncultured Alphaproteobacteria bacterium, assembly GCA_963815275.1. Taxonomy (GTDB): domain Bacteria; phylum Pseudomonadota; class Alphaproteobacteria; order Rhodobacterales; family Rhodobacteraceae; genus Cypionkella. The sequence goes on along the minus strand of CAWFGD010000007.1, from coordinate 10,339 downwards.
TGCGGGCATTGAGGCCGACCCAATCGCCGAGGACATCGAAGCCGAGATCGCTCGAGCGCGCGCGGCATTATCGGAACAGGCTTCGGTAATCCTGGCGACCTCCGACCCGAGCGTCGCCAATGCCGACATCTCGACGTTGGCCGAATGGCTGGTGCGTCGGTTCCTGACCGAGATCAACGAACGACGTCAGCGCCAGCTAGGGGTGACCCACTATATTTGGCGCAGCGTCGATGATCCCAAGGTCCGAACGGCGCATGCCGAACGGGATGATAGGCTTTTTTCCTGGGATGACAGGTTCAGCGACGGGCACCCCGGACATGGTTACAACTGCCGCTGCTCCGCCGAGCCTGCAATACTAGACGGCGCCATCCTCCTGACGGAAGTCACGCGTTCTGAAGGCCTTTCGAACCGGATCGCCGATGCGCAAGGCGCAGGTTTGGCTGATGCGCCGGCTGAAGCGGCAGCGGGTGGGGTCGAGACGCTTTACTCCACAATCCGGTTCTCGTGGCTCGGGTATCGGCGGCTCTTCGGAGTCATCACACCCGAGGAAGAGGCCGAACGCCTTGCAGCGCGCGAAGCGGCGTTGTTCGATCCGGTGTATCGGCGGGGGTTCTTTGAGGTTGCCATTCCTATCGAAGACGCTTTGGGGCGGGACATGATGACTGCTGTGGAAGGTGTTATCCGGATCGGCCCCCGCATCGGTCCAAATCCACTGGCCGCTATGAATTTCGACGATGGCCTTGTCATCGCTCAGTTCAGAGTTGCGGGTGACGGAGAACCCCGGCTTATTACGATGTTCCCGGTCGGGAGGCGCGAATGACCGTTCCGTACGAATTCATGATGACAACTCACCTGTTCTTGCACACAAACAACTATCAACCGCATGAGTTGAAGGCGGCAGTTGCAGAGAAATCCGAATGGATCGAACGCGTTCAGCAACAGTTCGACGAGGTGCTTCAAAGTCGTTCGGTGACCGTTGAATGGTATGCAGAGCATGCTAACGAATTGTTTGATGACGAGGAAACCTTGTACCGATATCTCAAGGAGGTCTACGATTACGTCTTCTCAAACGGTCCTTGGCCCGAGACTGAAAGCTGACGGCAACCCAGAGAAGGTTGGACCACAGTCCCCTGCGCACCGCCAACCACCCAAGCGCTTAGAATCAGCTTGATGCACTCCTTATTGGATCTGGCATTGCCCAATAGAGCTGGTTGCCGCGTGGCGCGGCCTTCTTGCCGCCTGTCATTTCCGGGAAACGGAGGCGTTTTCGCTTCTGTCTGACGGCCCCGGGCAGAGTGCTGCCTGACCAATTGGTCGAATCTCTTGTCGGCTAAATCTTCCAATTTGCTGCGAAGCCGCCTCAAATTGTTTTCCGAGAATTCAAAATTTGCGCAGATTGCCAGTGTGTTAGGCAAAGAAATCTCTGTCGAAAATATTGTCGACAAAATTATTGACAAAATAGGTCCGCAATTCTGACAGTGGGACAGGGCGGCTACACCGCCGCAGCGTCCGATCATCTGCCCGCGAGTCCCGGCATCAGACCGAGAAGAGGCGGGCCCTCAACAGGGACTGACCATGATCTTTCAAATCCACCCTGCTGGCCGGTGTCGCCATCGCCTGCCTTGCCACCGCCGGATCGGCGCAGACCCTGCGTTGGGGGGCTGCGCGCGACATCAACTCGCTGGATTCGTATTCCTACGGCTCGACCTTCACCATCAGCTTTCTGAACCATGTCTATGAAGGGCTGGTGCGCTATAACGCCGATCTTGAGATCGAACCTGCGCTGGCGACCGAATGGGAAGTGCTGCCGAACAACATCTGGCGCTTCAAGCTGCGCCAGGGCGTGAAATTTCACGATGGCGCAGACTTCACCGCCGATGATGTCGTGACCTCGCTCGCGCGCGTCAGCCATCCCGACAGCCCGCTGAAGGGCAACCTGCCGGCCTATAAATCCGCCACCAAAGTCGATGACTACACCGTCGATATCGAACTGGTCGGCACCTATCCGTTGCTGCTGAACGATCTGACCAACATCCACATGTTCGATGCGGGCTGGCTGAAAGATCACAACGCCGAACTGCCGACCGACGTGGCGAAAAAGGTCGAAGGCTATCCGACCTTCAACGCCAACGGCACCGGCCCGTTCATCGTCGAAAGCCGCGTTCCCGACAGCAAGACCGTGCTGGTGGTCAACGATAACTGGTGGGATACCCCCAAGCACAACCTGAAACGCATCGAATTCACCCCGATCGCCTCGGATGCCACCCGCGTCGCCGCCCTGCTGTCGGGTGAGATCGACTTCACCGAAAAGGCCCCGGTGCAGGATCTGCCGCGTCTTGCCGCCACCCCGACCGTCAAGGTGATGGAAGCCAACGAGCTGCGCACCATCATGTTCGGCTTCAATTTCCAGGACAAACTGGCGAACGGTCAGCCGAACTTCTTCCAGCACAAGGAAATGCGCGAGGCTGTGGCGCTGGCCATCGACCTTAACCTGATCCGCGACAAGGTGATGCGCGGCAAATCCCGCGTGACCGGCACTGTGGTTGCCCCGGCGATCCCCGGCTATGATGCGGCCCTTGACGTGCCTTCGGCCTATGATCCCGAAAAAGCCGCCGCGATGATCAAGGAACTCGGTGCCGAAGGCTTCGCGTTTGAAATCGTCTGCGCCAACGATGTCTGGCTGAACGAGGAAGAAATCTGCAACGCCATGGTGTCGATGCTGACCCGCGTCGGTCTGAAGCCGACGCTCAGCATTGGCCCGAACGCCGTGCAGCAGATCAAGCAGACCAATGGTGAAGCCGATATGTTCAGCTTTGGCTGGGCGAACGAGCCGATGCTGGATGCCTATTCGATCCTGCTGCAAGTGTTCCAAACCAAAAGCGACAAGGCCGGGGTGTTCAACTGGGGTGGCTGGTCCTATCCTGAACTGGATAAGCTGATCATCGCAGCCTCGACCGAACTTGACCGCACCAAGCGGCTGGCCTTGGAATCGCAGGCGCTGAAGATCGTGAAGGACGAGTCGATCATGCTGCCGTTCCACCAGCAGCCGATGGCTTGGGCGACCTCGGACAAGGTGGAAAGCGTGGTGCAGCTTTCGGACAACAAAGGTCGCCACTGGCTGACCCGGATGACCGAATAAACCCGCATCTGGCCCGGCGTGACACGCGCCGGGCCCCACCCCTTACCGGAGCCAGTCACATGATTGTTTTCCTGATAAAACGGCTGGCGAACGCGGCTTTTGTCATGCTTGTCGTGGCGCTGATGGCCTTCATGATCTTCCGCTTTGTCGGCGATCCGGTGCAGTTGATGGTCAACGAACAGACCACGCAAGCCGAGCGGGATGAGCTGCGCGAACGCCTTGGCCTCAACCAATCCATGCCGATGCAATATCTGCACTTCGTCACCAACGCCGTGCAGGGCGATTTCGGGATTTCCTACCGCAACCAGCAAGAGGTGATGAGCCTGATTGCCGAGCGTTTCCCCGCCACCATCGAACTGGTGCTGATGGCCACGATCATCTCGCTGGTGGTCGGCGTGCCGCTGGGGGTGATCACCGCCATCCATCGCGGCAAATGGTATTCCGAGGGCTTGCAATTCCTGTCGATCATCGGCGTCTCGCTGCCCAGTTTCGTCATCGGCATCATGCTGATCCTGGTGTTCTCGGTGATGTTCAACATCCTGCCCGCCTTTGGGCGCGGCGATGTCGTCAGCATCGGCTGGTGGACCACGGGCCTGCTGACCCCCTCAGGCCGCGCCGCCCTGATCCTGCCCTCCATCGCATTGTCGTTCTACCAGATCACCCTTGTGATGCGTCTGGTGCGCGCCGAAATGCTGGAGGTGCTGCGATCCGATTTCATCAAATTCGCCCGCGCCCGTGGCGTGCCAGCTTGGCGGGTGCATTACAGCCACGCCCTGCGCAACTGCCTGATGCCGGTCGTCACCATGACGGCGATGAACATCGGCTCGCTGATCGCCTTCGCGCTGATCACGGAAACCGTTTTTCAATGGCCGGGCATGGGGCTGCTGTTCATCCAAGCCGTCACCTTCGTCGATATCCCGGTGATGGCCGCCTACCTGTGCATCGTCTCTTTCATCTTTGTCGCGCTGAACACGCTGGTGGATATCACCTATGCGCTGATCGACCCGCGCCTGCGCAATGCAAAGGCCTGATCCATGACCGTAAACCTTACCTCTCCCAGCCTGTTCGCCCGGATACGCCAAAGCGATCTGTGGTATTCGTTCACCCGGCAACGCAGCGCGGTGTTTGCCGCCGTGCTGCTGGCGGTGCTGATCATCAGCGCCTTCACCGCCCCACTCTATGCGCCGCAAAACCCGTTTGATCCGGCGCAGCTGGAGCTGTGGAACGCCGAAATCCCGCCGATCTGGCTCGAGGGCGGCCAATGGCCCTACCTGCTCGGCACCGACACCCAAGGCCGCGATATTCTGTCGGCCATCCTCTACGGCTCGCGCATTTCGATCCTGATCGGCATCGCCTCGGTGGTGTTCGCGCTGCTGATCGGCATCGGCTCGGGCCTTGGCTGCGGGCTACTACGGCGGCTTTGTCGAAAACGCCCTGATGCGGGTGGGCGATATTCTGCTGTCGATCCCCACCATCCTGATCGCCATTCTGGTCAGTGCCATCGTGCGCGAACTGCTGCCGCCAGCCTGCGCGATGTGGGCGCGGCTGGGGTCCTGGTGCTGGCCATCGTGCTCAGCGGTTGGGTGCAATATGCCCGCACCGTGCGCGCCCAAACCGCAGTAGAGCGGCGCAAGGAATATGTCCAAGCCGCGCAACTGCTGAAAGTCCCCGCCCGCCGCATCATGTTCAGCCATATCCTGCCCAACACGCTGACCCCGATTCTTGGTGGCCGCCACGCTGAACTTCGGCATGGCGATCCTGACCGAGGCCACCCTGTCTTTCCTTGGCATCGGCATGCCGCCCAGCCAGCCCAGCCTTGGCACGCTGATCCGGCTTGGCAACCAATTCCTGTTCTCTGGCATGTGGTGGATCGTGCTGTTCCCCGTGCTGCAACTCTGCCTGCTCGTCGTGTCGGTCAACCTGCTGGGTGACTGGCTGCGCGATGCCCTGAACCCGAAACTGAGGTAAGTGATGACCGATCTTCTGCTCCGCAATATCCGCCCGATGGCCGGGGTTGCCACCGATATGCTGATCCGCGACGGCCGCATCGCCGTCCTTGGCCCGAACCTTGCCGCCGATGGCGTGGCGGTTGAAGACGGGCAGGGCGCGATTGCCATTCCGGCATTGGTCGACGCCCACACCCATCTCGACAAAACCACCTGGGGCATGGGCTGGTATACGGGCCGCAAGGGCGGCGATCTGCAGGACCTGATCGACAATGAACGCAATGAGCGTATCCCGCTGGGCCTTGACGTGCACCGCCAGTCGATGCGCCACGCCTTGCAGCTGATCGCCAATGGCACCGGCCATATCCGCAGCCATGTCGATGTCGACCACGACCACAAGCTGACCCTGCTGGAAGGCAAGCTGCGCACCCGCGAAGCTTTGCAAGGCGCTGTCGATATCCAGATCGTCGCCTTCCCGCAATCCGGCCTGATGATCCGCCCCGGCGTCTATGACTTGCTGGACGAAGCCTTGGCGATGGGGGCCGATGTGGTCGGCGGGCTTGATCCCTCGTCGATGGACCGCGACCCGAAAGCCTCGCTGGATGCGATCTTCCGGCTGGCCGAAAAGCACGGCAAACCCATCGACATTCACCTGCACGAATACGGCGAACTCGGTGCCTTCACCCTGGAAGAAATCATCACCCGCACCCGCGCCCATGGCATGCAGGGCAAGGTTGGCGTATCGCATTGCTTCTGTCTGGGGATGCCCGACCCGCACCGGGTTGGCCCGTTGATGGAGCAGGTGGCGCGCGAAGATATCCGCATTTTCACCACCGGCCATCCATCAGCCGAAGTGCCATCGCTGCAAGACATGCGCGCCGCAGGCATCAAGGTCGGCATGGGTTGCGACGGTATCCGCGATACTTGGGGGCCATGGGGCCAGCCCGACATGCTGCACCGCGCCCGCATTGTCGGGATGAAAAACCGCATGCGCCGCGATGACGAGTTGGAACTGCTGCTCGACACCGCCTCGCGCGGCGGCGCCGATGCGATGGGGGTTGAGGCTTTGGGGCTGGTGGTCGGCGCTGTCGCGGACCTCACGCTGGTTGCAGGCGAAACCCTCGCCCACGCCGTCGTCGAAGAAGCCCCGCGCCCGCTGGTGGTCAAAGCTGGCCGCGTGGTCGCCCGTGATGGTGCGCTGACCCTGCCGGGGATCACGATGCCATGACGACACTTCGCGATCTGACCCTTGGCGAACAGCCGCAAGGCCGCACCGCCCTTACCGCCGATTGGGTGCTGGGCCATGCCAACGGCGGCCACTGTCTGATCCCCAACGGCGAAATCGTCTTCGAGGCTGGCCGCATCCTGCACGTCGGCCAACGCTTTGAAGGCGAGGTCGCCCGCCGCATCGATCTTGGCCGCGCGCTGATCTCTCCCGGCCTGATCGATCTTGATGCGCTCTCCGATCTCGACACCACCTTGCTTTCCATCGACCACAACCCCGGCTGGGCCAAAGGCCGGGTCTGGCCGCGCAGCTACATCGAGCGCGGCCCCTATGAGATGTATTCGCCCGAAGAACTGGCCTTCCAGAAACGCTACGCCTTCGCGCAACTGCTGCTGAACGGCATCACCACCGCCGCCCCGATCGCATCCCTGTTCTACCGCGAATGGGCCGAAACCACCGCCGAATTCACCGCCGCCGCCGAGGCCGCAGGCGAGATTGGGCCTGCGCGTCTACCTCTCGCCGGCCTACCGCGCGGGTGGCATGGTGCTGGACGCCCCCGGCCAAATCACCCCGCTGTTCGACGAGCCGCGCGGCATGGCGGGCCTAGACGACGCCATCGCCTTCATCACCGCCCAACAGGGCCGCCACAACGGCCTGATCAACGGCATGCTTGCCCCCGACCGGGTGGAAACCTGCACCGCGCCCCTGCTGAAACGCACCATGGACGCCGCCCGCGATCTGGATTGCCGCGTCCGCCTGCACATGGCGCAGGGCGCGATGGAGGTGCAGACCGTGCAAGCGCTGCACGGCACCACCGCCCCCGATTGGCTGGCGCGCGAAGGCCTGCTGAACGACCGCATCCTCGCCCCCCACGCCACCAACGCCACCGAAACCGACCTGAACCACTACGCCGACCATGGTGTCAGCGTCGTGCATTGCCCGCTGGTGGCGGCGCGTGGCGGCTCGACTTCTGCGCTCGTTTGGCGGCCTTCGCGCGCGCGGCATCAACATCGCCATGGGCACCGATACCGCCCCCGCCGATATGCTCTTGAACCTGCTCACCGGCCTGATGACCGCCCGCATCGCCGACCCCAAGCCCCCCACCAACAAAGCGCCGATTTCTGGGATGCTGCGACGCTCGGGCGGCGCGCGCGCCCTGGGCCGCGACGACATTGGTTGTCTGAAACCCGGGGCCTGCGCCGATATTGCGGTATTCCGGCTGGACGACGCGATCATGACGCCGGCGATTGACCCGATCACCACGCTGATCGCGGGCGGCTCCGGCAAAGTCACCCAAGCCACCTTTGTCGATGGCCGCCTGTCGATGTGCGAAGGCCGCGTCGCGGGCATAGACATGGCCACGGCGCAAAGCCGTGCTCAGGCCCAATTCGACGGGCTTCTCGCCAAATACCCCGAGCGCAGTTGGCAACACCGCCCACTCGTCAGACTTGTTCCCGCCCAGCTACCCGATCCGACAGGAGGCAGCGCCATGACCGAAACCCCGACGCTTGATGTCCGCGCGCTGCGCGTGGAATTTCCCGGCCGCCACGGCACCGTCACAGCCCTTGCCGATATCAGCCTCACCATCCAGCCCGGCGAAATCCTTGGCGTTGTCGGCGAATCCGGCGCGGGCAAATCCATGACCGGCCTCGCCGTCCTGGGCCTGCTGGAACCCCCCGGCCATGTCGCAGGCGGTGAGGTCTGGCTGAATGGTCGCCGCATCGACCAGCTCAGCGATCGCGAGATGGAAAAGGTGCGCGGCCGCGAGATTGGCGCGATCTTCCAAGATCCGCTCACCTCGCTGAACCCGCTGTTTTCGGTCGGCAAACAACTGATCGAAACCATCCGCCTGCACCTGCCGCTGACCCGCGCCGAGGCGCGCCTACGCGCCATCGAACTGCTGGCCGAGGTCGGCATCCCCGGCCCGGAAATCCGCGTCGATCACTTCCCGCATCAGTTTTCCGGCGGCATGCGGCAACGCGTGGTGATCGCCCTGGCCCTCGCCGCCCGCCCGAAACTGATCATCGCGGATGAACCGACCACGGCACTGGATGTCTCGATTCAGGCCCAGATCACCGCGCTGCTGCGCCGTCTGTGCAAAGACAACGGCACGGCGGTGATGCTGGTCACGCATGACATGGGCGTCATTGCCGAAACCGCCGACCGGGTGGCCGTGATGTATGCCGGGCGGCTGGTCGAAATCGGTCCGGTGGCCGATGTCATCGCCCGCCCCAGCCATCCCTACACGCGCGGTCTGATGGGCTCGATCCCGACGCTGGGTGCGCGTGTGCCGCGCCTGCAACAGATCGACGGCTCGATGCCGCGTCTGGATGCAATCCCGCAGGGCTGCGCCTTCAATCCGCGCTGCCCGCATGTGATGCCGCGTTGCCGCACTGAACGCCCGCTTCTGCAAACCAGCGGATCTGGCCAAAGTGCATGCTTTCTGAACCAAGCCGCACAGGAGAGCGCCGCATGACCTCCCCCACTTCCGCCCTCACCGTTACCCAGCTGTCGCGTCTGTTCAACGTCTCGGCGCCTTGGCTGAACCGGGTGGTCGAACGCAAGCCCAAGGCCTATCTGCGCGCGGTCGATGATATCAGCTTCAGCGTGCCTTCGGGCGGTTGCCTCAGCCTTGTCGGCGAAAGCGGCTGCGGCAAATCCACCGTGGCGCGCTTGGTGACCGGGCTTTACAGCCCAACCGCTGGCGAGATGCATGTTTGCCCATGGCAAGAATGGCAAGCCTTTGGCAGCGCAGATGATTTTCCAAGATCCCTATGCCAGCCTCAATCCGCGCTGGCGGGTGTTTGACATCATCGCCGAACCCTTGCGCGAATTGAAACTGCGCGAGACCGAGGCCGAAATCACCGAACGCGTCGGCGAACTGCTGACAACCGTGGGTCTTGCTCCGCGCGATGGCCGCAAATTCCCGCACGAGTTTTCCGGCGGCCAGCGCCAGCGGATCTCCATAGCCCGCGCCCTGGCGACTGAGCCAGAATTTCTGGTCTGTGACGAGCCGACCTCGGCGCTGGACGTGTCGGTGCAGGCACAAATCCTCAACCTGATGCGGCGCTTGCAGGATGAATTCGGCCTGACCTACCTGTTCATCAGCCACGATATGAGCGTGGTGCGCCATATGTCCGACCAGATCGCGGTGATGTATCTGGGGCGGATCGTCGAACAAGCGGCAACCGAAGTGCTGTTCGCAAATCCAAAGCACCCCTATACGCAGCTTCTGCTTGAAACCATTCCCAACGTCACCGACCCGCGCCGCGACCGGGAAGTCCAGTCGGGCGAGGTGCCAAGCCCGATGAAGCCGCCCTCAGGCTGCACCTTTCATCCGCGTTGCCCCCAAGCCGATGCGCGCTGTGCGGCCGAACGTCCCGAGATGCAAGCCTACATCGATGGCAGCCGCGTGGCCTGTCATCGCGTTGCGGAAACCATGGCCGCGCTAGCAGTGCCGCAGGTTGGCGAGTGCAGCCTTTCTGCGTAATTCCGGGCTTCTTCAAGGCAGGCCCTGATGGAAGCCCGGCGCAAGAGTCAGCAAGAGCCAAACTTAAAGCCCTTTGATTGAGTGCGATTGTGCCTGCGCAGCGGCGCAGCCTCAATCCGCGCCAACACAAAGAGACCGCGCCGATGCTCAGGCGCGGTCAGCTGTCCCGGATAGGGCATCGGAGAGGGATCAGAAAGTTTCGGCCAGCACGGGGCCTGATTTCACACGCGGATAATCATAAGCGCCGATTTTGGACGTCGCATAGCCGCCGCCCACCAGCCCCTCGGCCAGCTTCACCGCCGCACTCACCCCATCAATCACCGGCACCCCGGTCCGACGTTGCAACCGCTCGCAAAGCTCGGACATCCCCGCGCAGCCCAACACGACAGCCTCGGCCCCGTCGATATCCCGCGCCGCTTCAATCTCGCGCACCAGCCGCGCCTCGGCCGTGATCGGATCAGATTCCAACGCCAGCACCGGCATATCCACCGCCCGCACATTCCGGCAGCGATGCCCCGCCCCGTAAGCCTCGACCAGAT
>CAWFGD010000006.1:0-105459 GCA_963815275.1 uncultured Alphaproteobacteria bacterium | reverse complement strand
TGTTTCTGCGGACGCCTTGACTCAGTTACGTATTGCTACGGCACGGCCATTGATGAAATGGATGCCGCATTCGTCCTTGGCCTGTCGCGCCAGCGGCCCGCGCGCGGGTCTTCGCCCGGGGCGACACGGGTGGTGCAGGGCGGCGCAGCCGATCGACGGATAGCCCTTGGCCACCAGCGGGTGACGCGGCAGGCGGTTGTTGATGATGTAGTCCTGGAGGTCGGCGCGGCCCCAATGGGCCAGCGGATTGATCTTGATGCGCAGATCGTCCTCGGCCTCGAAGAACTCCAGCGCCGCGCGCTTGCCGCCCTGAAAGCGTTTGCGCCCGGTGATCCAGGCCTCGTAGCGCGGCGAGCGCATGCTCCAGCGGTTCGGTCTTGCGCAGCGTGCAGCAGGCGTCGGTATTGGTCTGGTGCAGGCGTGTTGTCGGGGTCTCGAAGGCGATCTTGGTCTGGGCCGCACGGATGGTGCGCACGTCGCAAAGGCTAAGCTCCTCGGCAAGTTCCCGTTGATAATCCAGCGTTTCCGGAAACAGCATCTCGGTGTCGACGAACAGGACAGGCGTCGGTCCGGTCGATCACCGAGACCATGTGCAGAGCACGACCGATTCCGCCCCGAAGGACGACACAAGGGCGAGTTGCCCCAGACTCGCGGATCGGACAGCGCGTGTTCCAGCACGTCGGTCGCCGAGTGGTGGCGTAGCGCGGTTCAGGTCCGCGACGCGGTCGGCAACCGAGCCTTGAGGGCGCTTCAAGCGGCATGCGGCCTTCTTCCTTTTCCGGATAAAGCGCGGCCTTGAACGGCGCCACGCCGAGGCGGCGATAGGTCTCGAGGAAGGTCTCCGATGGCGTCTTGGCGCATCGTCGAGATAGGCGCGGATGATGCGCTCGATGGCGGGCACGATCTCGTCATAGGCGAAACCGGGGCCGGCCCTCTCGCCGATGGCCGCGGTCTCGGTGCCGTCGCCGCCCAGCGTGATCTGGTAGTTCTCGACGCCCGCGCGGTCGAGCCCGAGAATGCCGATATGGCCGACGTGGTGGTGCCCGCAGGCGTTGATGCAGCCCGAGATCTTGATCTTGAGCGGGCCGATCTCATGCTCGAGCTTCAGCTCGTCGAAGCGCAGTGCGATTTCCTGCGCGACCGGGATCGAGCGGGCGGTGGCCAGCGCGCAATAGTCCATGCCGGGGCAGGCGATGATATCGGAGATCAGACCGATATTGGCGGTGCCAAGACCGGCCTGAACGCAGCGCTGCGTGGACCGCAGGCAGGTCGGATTTGTGGACATGCGGCAGGATCACGTTCTGCTCGTGGCTGATGCGCAGCTCGTCGTGGCCGTAGCGTTCCGCCAGATCGGCCATGACGCGCATCTGCGCGGCGGTGGCATCGCCCGGCGTCGCGCCATGCGCCTTGAGCGAGATGGTGACGATGGCATAGTCGGGCTGGCGATGCTCGGTCAGGTTGGTATCGGCCCAGGAGCGGAACGACGGGATCGGCCTTGTAGAAGGCGTCATAGCCCTCGGTGCCTGCCTTGCGGAAGGCGGGGGCGGCGAAGGCGGCTCGATGTCAGCCAGCAGCGCCTGATCTGCGCCACCGAACTGCAGGCGGGTTTCAAGGAAACGCGTCTTCGATCAGACGGGTCATCTCTTCGAGGCCGGTCTCGTGCACGGTGATCTTGATGCGCGCCTTGTACTTATTGTCGCGCCGTCCCAGCACGTTGTAGACGCGAGAGCATGGCCTCGACAGTAGGGCAAGAGATCGGCCTTGGGCAGGAAGTCGCGCACGTGACCTGGCCGATCATCGGGGTGCGGCCAAGGCCACCGCCGACGATCACCTCGAAGCCCGGCTCGCCAGCCGCGTTGCGGACCATGCGCAGGCCGATGTCATGGGCCTTGGTCACGGCGCGGTCGTTGGGCGCGCCGGTGACGGCGATCTTGAACTTGCGCGGCAGGAACTGGAATTCCGGGTGATCGGTGGACCACTGCCGCAGCAGCTCGGCAACCGGGCGCGGGTCTTCGATCTCGTCCGCCGCAGCGCCGGCGAAATGGTCGGCGGTGACGTTGCGGACGCAGTTGCCCGAGGTCTGGATCGCATGCATCCGCACATCGGCCAGCGTCCGACAGGATCGCCGGCACGTCGTGCAGCTTCGGCCAGTTGAACTGGATGTTCTGCCGCGTGGTGAAGTGGCCGTAGCCCTTGTCCCAGCGGCTCGGCGATCATGGGCCAGCTGCGCATCTGGTGCGGGCTGCAGCGTGCCATAGGGGATCGCCACGCGCAGCATGTAGGCGTGCAGTTGCAGGTAGAGCCCGTTCATCAGGCGCAGCGGGCGGAACTCATCCTCGGTCAGCGCTGCCGTCGATGCGGCGGTCGACCTGGTCGCGGAACTGCGCGACGCGGTCGCGGACGAAGGCTTCGTCGAAGTCGGTGTAGTCATACATGTGTGATGCTCCAGCCTGTTTGCCGTGGGCATAGTTCGAGGGGCCACGGGTGCGGAAAGCCTCGCGGAAATGGGTGGGTTCGGGGCCGTTCGGGCCTGCCTTGGCATCGGCGAGATAGGCGCCGACAAGGCGGCCACGTTGCGGCGGTTGCAAAGGCGAGGCGCTCATTGGCGCGGGTCTCGTCCTCGATCAGCTCGGCCTCGTGATGGAAGCGCGACCAGCGGTCGTCCTCGGTCAGGTAGATGACATCGCCCTCGAGCAGGTCATTGGCGGTGACGACTTTCGGGGTGAAACGGCTCATGCTTGGGCTTCCTTCGAGGCGGGCTTCAAGGCGGACAGGTGGGCAGCGGCGGCGCGTGGAGCGAGGCCGTAAAGGATCACGGCGGGGCCGGCAAGGCTGGCTGCAGCCTCGGGCAGGCTGGCAAGCGTGGCGGCAAGGATGCGCTGATCCGGGCGGCTGACGTTTTCGATCAGGGTGACGGGGGTTGTGGCCGCAGCACCGTGCATCATCAAGCGGCCCTGAATGAAACGCGCGGATTTCTTGCCCATGTAGATGGCGGCAACCTCGCCGCTGCGGGCAAGCGCCGGACCAGTCCTGCTCGGCAAAGCCCGCAACGTCATGGCCGGTGAGGATGCGCAGGCTGGCATTGCGGCCGCGCCGCGTCAGGCTCTGGCCGATTTCGGCGGCGGCGACAGCGGCAGAGGTCAGGCCGGGCAGGATGGTGAAGGCGAGGCCCGCCGCCTCGCAAAGCCTCGATCTCTTCATCCAGACGACCAAAGATGCCGCAATCGCCGCCCTTGAGGCGGACCACGCGGGCTCCGCTCAGGGCCTGCGCGACGAGGGTGGCGTTGATATCGGCCTGAGAGGCAGAGGGGCCAAATCCGGCTTTGCCCATGTCGATGCGGCGGGTCGTCTCGGGGATCAGCGCCAGGATCTCGGCCCCGACGAGGCGATCGTGGATCACCACCTCGGCGGCTTGCAACGCGCGGTAAGCGCCAAGCGTCAGATGCGCCGCAGCGCCGGGACCGGCGCCCACAAAGGCGACGGGCGAGACAGCAGCGAGGGGCAGTGAGGCGGTCATGGCGTCATCCCTGGTTTCACCCACTCAATATAGAATATTTTCCTATGTTTGCACCAGATGCCCTTGCCAATAAGGAAATATGTTCCGATACTGACGCAAAGACGAACCTCGTCCCAGCAAAGTGGAGAAAAGGCGAATGGCGGCCCAATTGGATGAGTTGGACAGGAAAATTCTTGCCGAGTTGCAAGAGGATGCCGAGCAATCGCTGGACGAGATCGCGCGCAAGTCCGGCTCTTCCAAGACCCCGGTGTGGAACCGCATCCGCCGCATGCGCGAGCAGGGCGTGATCCGCAAACAGACCGCACTTCTGGACGCCGAAAGTCTGGGCCTCGAGGCTTGTTTCTTCGTGCTGATCCGCACCAGCGAGCACGAGGCCGACTGGCAGAGCAAGTTCCTGCAGGTGCTGCGCGCCCGCCCCGAGGTGCTTGAGGCGCATCGGCTGGCAGGTGACATCGATTATATCCTCAAGGTCCGGGTCAAGAACGCCCGGGCCTATGATGTGTTTTATCAGGCCCTGATCGCCGAGGTGAAGATCTACAACGTCACGGCGCTTTTGAGCATGGAAGAGATCAAATCCACCACCGCGCTGCCGTTGTGATCGGGCGGGGGGGCCTTCTGCCCCCCTCGGCTTCGCCTCACCCCCCGAGGATAATTGGACCAAGGTGAAAGCGGCTTTCATCTTGGTCTAAATATCCCGGGGTGAGGCCGCTTGCGGCCGAGGGGCAGCGCCCCTAATCTGCCCGCAGGATCAAGGACTTCAACCCGTGGAAGTGGTAGACATCGGCATAGCGCGGCGTCTCTTGCAGGCGTAACTTCGGCAGGCGCTGGAACAGGATCGGCAAAGCGATCTGCAACTCCAGCCGGGCCAGTGGCGCACCGACGCAGAAATGCAAGCCGCCGCCGAAACTGACATGGGCTTTTGGTTTGCGCAGGGGCTGGAACTTGGCGGGATCGTCCCAGCTTTGCGGGTCGCGGTTGGCGGCGGCGAGCAGCAACGAGACCTGATCGCCGCGCTGGAAGGTATGGCCCATCATCTCGACCTCTTCGTAGGCCCAGCGGGTGAAGATGTGCAGCGCCGGATCGAAGCGGAGGATTTCCTCGACGCAGGTTTCGGCGCTCTCAGGTGTGGGGATCACGCGGTTTTCCAGCAGGGCTTTGACGCCATTGCCGATGGTGTGGACGGTGGCCTCGTGGCCGGCGTTCAGGAGCAGGATGCAGGTGGAGATCAGCTCGTCGGTGCTGAGTTTCTCGCCCTCTGCTTCGGCGGCGATCAGCGCGGTGATCAGATCGTCGCGCGGGTCGCGGCGGCGCTCTTCGACATAGGCGCGCAGGAAGGCCACGAAGGCCTCGGTCGCCGCCACAGCGCGGTCTTCGCGGGCGCGGTCGCGACCGGCCATATACATGCCGACCATGGCGTTGGACCAGCGCAGCAGATCCTCCGACATCGTTTCGGGCACGCCGAGCAGGCGGGCGATGATGATGACCGGCAGTTTCTGGGCGAAGTGCGGCAGCAGGTCGAAGTCGCCTGGCGGCAGCGCGTCAATCAGCTGGTGGGTCAGCGCCTCGATCTCGGGCGCGAGGGCGGCGATCCGGCGCGAGGTGAAGGCGCGCAGCACGAGGCCGCGCAAACGGGTGTGGCGCGGCGGTTCGAGCTCCAGCATCGAATGCGCCTCGACCGCGTAGAAGGGCGCGAGGTGCGGCGGGATCAGAGGCGCGCGTTCGGGCGGGGCCTCGCGACCAAAGCGGCGGTCGCGGAAGATGGCGTTGCAGGCCGCAGCCGAAGGTGTGGCGATGCTGTCGTAATCGGCCCAGTGGAAGAAGGCACCGCTGCTGCGGGCCGTCTCATAAAACCGGTAGGGGTTTTGCACGAAGCCGGGGTCGGTTGGGGATTGATGCAGGGTTTTCATCGGCTTGGCTTAGCGCGAAACCCGCAGGCGCGGCAAGGGGATCAGGCCCTGCGCGATCAGCACCCCGATCCCGACGATGGCGGCAGAGGCGGCTTGCAGCCAGCTCCAGGCGCCGCCGAAGGCGAAGACGATCAGCATGACGTAAAAGGGGGTAAGGTTGATGTGCAGCGACGAAAGCCCGATGCCGAGCCGCCCGACGGCATAGATCCACAGCACTTGCGACAGCGCCATGCCGCAGAGCGCATAGAACAGCAAGGCCGCAAGCGAGGACCAGCCGAGGGCAGGCCAGTCGGGCTGCGCGCCGCCGGTTGCAAGTTGGCCCAAGGCGATGACCGAGATGCACAGCGCAGCACCGGAAAGCGTGATGGTGGTGCGGCCCAGATCGCTCAGCGCCGGGAAATAGGTCACTGACCAGCGCGACCCAAGGGTAAAGATCAACACCGAGATGAAGCAGAACAGCGCGCCGAGGCCGAGGCCAAGCCCTGCCTCGCCGGGGCGGCCGATCACCACCATCATGCCGCCGAGCAAAGAGCACATCAGCCCGATCAGCAGGCCAATGGTCATGCGCCGCCCGTCCAGCAGCACCTCCAGCGCGATGCCGATCACCGGCATCGAGGCCGAGATGACGGCGACGGTCACCGGTCCGGTCATGCTCTGCCCAAGGATCAGCAGGAAAGAGCCAAGCGCAAAGCCCAGGCCCCCGAC
This sequence comes from uncultured Alphaproteobacteria bacterium, assembly GCA_963815275.1. Classification (GTDB taxonomy): domain Bacteria; phylum Pseudomonadota; class Alphaproteobacteria; order Rhodobacterales; family Rhodobacteraceae; genus Cypionkella. Next base: position 99,330 of record CAWFGD010000006.1, on the reverse strand, counting down.
AATCACGCCCTTGCCCCAATCGGCGCGCAAAACGGCGCTGCGGCCTTCGATCAGCCACCAGATCGGCAAGAGCAGCAGGGCGGCAAGGATCAGCCGTGCCGTGGCCAGCAGCAGGGGCGGCACATGCGGCATCAGGGTTTGCGCCGCAGGCAGGCCAGCCGCCCAGATCAGCATCGAGGCCGAGCAGATCAGATTGGCAGCAAGGGTGCTTTTCAGCGCAGGGGCGGTGGTGCTGGTCATGCGGCATCCTTTTGCGCCGAGGCTAACAAAGCAGGCCACATATGCCCGACCAAAGCCGACACGGCGCGTCGGCAATCAGCCTCAGGCGGCGGAAAGTGCCGCGACGATGGCACCGAAATCGGCGGCCTTGAGGCTGGCACCGCCGACAAGGGCACCGTCGACGTCTTGCAGGGCGAAGATCTCGGCGGCGTTGGTGGGCTTGACCGAGCCGCCATAGAGCAGGCGGGTGCCCGCGGCCTCGGCCCCGATCAGGCCGGTGAGCCGGTCGCGCAGGAAGGCGTGGACCTCGCGGATCTGCTCCAGCGTCGGGGTGCGGCCGGTGCCGATGGCCCAGACCGGCTCGTAGGCGATGACCAGAGTGGCGGCGGTGGCCGCTTTGGGCACCGAGGCGTCGAGCTGGCTGCCGATGATCTCGAGCGTCTGGCCCGCGTCGCGCTCGGCCTCGGTCTCGCCCAGACAGACAATGGCGATGAGGCCTGCGGCAAGAGCGGCCTCGGCCTTGGCGCGGACGAGGTCAGAGCCCTCGCCATGATCGGCGCGGCGCTCGGAGTGGCCGAGGATGACGTAAGCGGCCCCGGCATCTTTCAGCATCGCGGCCGAGATATCGCCGGTATGGGCGCCCGAGGCGTCCTGATGGCAATCCTGTCCACCCAGCGCCAGAGCCGAGCCTTTGGCGGCCCAGGCCATCTGCGCCAGCAAGGTCGCGGGTGGGCAGAGCAGCATTTCGCACTGCGGGGCGGGATGGGCTGCGGTCAGGGCGGTCACCTCGGCCAAAGCGGCGGCGGTGCCATTCATCTTCCAGTTTCCAGCGGCGAGTTTGCGCATGCGAGCCTCCAATGTTTGTCCGAGGGATAGCGCGGATCATCTGGCAATGCCAGCCTTGACCTAGGCAGCTCAATCCGTGGAGAGTACCTTGCGGCCTGGGCCCTTGCGCGCCTTGGCGCTGCGTTTGGCAAGGGCTGCGGCCGCAGCCGGGGCCAGCGACAGCCGCGCCCAGCTGACAGCGGCCTCGGCATCATCCATTGCAGGTTCGGGCAGGCTCATCAGGCTGCGCGCCTCGCGCGGGCCGGTCTGGCGTTGGTAGGTGAAGGGGCGCGATCCGGCGGCGAGATAGGCGGCTTCGGTGGAGGCGTCGGATTTCATCCAGACGGTGCCGCCCAGAATAGCCGCGAACATCACATCCCCCTGGACATAGAGGGCGGTGCCAGAGAACATCCGGCCGGTGCTGACCCGTCCCAGACCGGCGAAAAGATCCAGGACGTGGTCCAGCAGCTCCGGATCGGTCGCCATCAGGCGTCTTTGAACTTGATCGACTTCGCCGCAGCCGCAGGCCTCGGCCACGTTGGGGTTGTTGAACTTGAAGCCGGCCTGCAGCAGGTCGACCTCATAGTCGATCTCGGTGCCGAAGAGGAACATCTGCGCCATGGGCGCGATCATCACCCGCGCGCCGTCCTGTTCGACCACCTCGTCCATCGGATTGACCTCGGAAACATAATCCATGGTGTATTCCATGCCCGCACAGCCGCCCTTCTTGACGCCGATGCGCAGGCCTTTGGAGGCCTGTTTCTCCATCAGACGCGCGATCTGGCGGGCGGCGGGGGTGGTGAGGGTGACGGCGGCTTTGCCGGGAATGCCGAACATGAGATGCTCCTTTTTCCCCAATCTAGGGTGTCAGAGACAGGATTCCAAGCGGTGGCAGCAGGCCAAGCAGGGTTTGCGTCGCAAAAGCCGCGAGAATCGCCCAGCCGACCGAGGCCAGCGTGCCGATGATGACATATTCCGACAGGGCGCGGTCATCCTTGACCACGCCAAAGCGCAGGATCGATTTGGCCGCGATCAACAGGCCGACGCCCTCGGCCTGACCAAAGAGGATCAGGGCAAAGATCAGCCCGCGTTCGAGAATGCCGATCAGGCGGCCCGCGCCGGGCAGGCTGGCGGGGGCATGCTCGGCGGGGATCTGGGCGGCGAAGGGCGCCATCAACAGGCCGATGGCAAAGCCGCCGCCGCGGGTGGCGATCAGCGCGCCCGCGAAAAGTGCCATGATCGCGGGCAGGGCGCTGTGGCCCGCGTAGGGGCTTATCGCCCAAAGCTGTGGCTGCCAAAGGGCGAGACCGGCGAGGCTTACGAGATGCAGCGCCTGATCGGCCAGAAAGGCGGCAAGGCGCTGGGGCAGGCGGGTCTTGATCAGGTCGATCAGCATATGCAGCGCGGCCAGGCCCGCCAGCGCCGGGTGCCACTGCCCAAGGCTGACCAGCAGCGTCGCCAGCACCACGCTGGCATGAGCGGCAAAGCCGGAGGCGCGCGCCTTGTTGGCGACCATCCAGTTGCTTTGAAACACGAAATCGGCCAGCACATGGGCGAAAAGCAAAGCGGCTAGAGTTTCAACCATCGGCGGCGTCCTTGCGGTGAAAGACCTGATAGAAATCCTGCTCGGCGGCTTTCAGGCTGGCAAATCCGGCGGCCTGCAGACGCGCGGCCACGGCCTGGCGCGAGATGTTGAGCTGGGCGGCCATGGCGGCCTGGGTCGGTTGCTCGGCGGGCGCGAGGGCCATGGCAACGACCTCGGCCTGTTCGCGCGACCAGCCGCTGAGACGTTCGTCCAACAAGGCGACAAGGCGCTGGTGCAGCCGGTCGACGCCTTCGCCTGAAAGGGCGAGCCTGCTGGGCGCGACCAGAGCATCCAGCGCGCGACCCGAGGCGGTAAAGGCACTGCCGCTGGCGGTGACCAGACTTTCGGCGCTGCCACCCTGGGCGCTGCCCAGACCCAGCGCGATGCGGCTTTCCAGACCGGCTTCGGCCTTCAAACGGGCGGCGATCAGCAACATGGCCCAAAGTCCCAGCCCCGGATCATCGAGATAGATTTGCCAGCCGTCGCCCCGGTAGCGGGTAAAGCGGGTCTGGCTGCCAATTTGTCCGGCAATCCCGGCGATCAAAGCCATGCTTGCGCTGATCGCTGCGACCGGGGCCTGGGTCGAGCCGATCAGATCTCCGGTAAGGACGGCGGCGCGCTGGATCATGCGCAAGGTATAGGTCTTGCTTTCAGGAAATGCAAGTCAATTGGGTTGCTTTTGCGAAATGCAAGTCAAAAGGCTTGCTAAGAGTGAATGCAAGCCGAAAGGCCTGCGTTACATGAAGCCCATTTCAAGGCGGGCCTCGTCCGACATCATCTCCATCCCCCAAGGCGGATCGAAGGTCATGCCGACATTGACCTGCTTGACGCCCGCCACCGGCTCGACCGCGTCTTGCAGCCAGCCGGGCATCTCGCCCGCGACGGGGCAGCCCGGGGCCGTCAGGGTCATCAGGATCTCGACCTCATTCTGCGCCGAGATATCAATGGTATAGACCAACCCGAGGTCAAAGATATTCACCGGAATCTCGGGGTCATAAACCGTACGACAGGCCTCGACCACCGCGTCGTAAAGCGGGTGGTCGGTGGTGGAAGGGCGGATCAGGGGTGCGCCTTCGAGGGGCTCTTGCGGCTGGTTCATCACGATCTCTCAGAGTTGTTGAGCGATTATATAGGGAATTTCACCGCAAGGTCCAGTGCTGCCTGCGGCATTTCCCGGATCAGAGCATGCGCGGCGCCAACCCGGCCCTGCGGATCAGCGCCACCAGCCCCACCGAACCCACCACGGCCATGGCGTAAATCACCGGACGGCTCAGGTCGGCAAAGCGGAACAGCAGGGCGCAGAAGGCGACATGGATGAAGTAGATCCCCGAGGCATAATCGCCCAAGGCGCGCCCCTTCAGGCTGGTGCGCGATTTCAGCGCCAGCAGCATCAGGCAAGGCGCGGCAAGGCCCAGCGCCAGCATGTTGTCATGCGCCACGCCCTTGAAAGCAAAGCGCGCAATCAGCAGCGATTCCGCCAACGTCAGGGCGATGCCAAGCAGGGTCAACAGTTGAAGCCGGCTCAGATCAAACCGCGCGGCCAGATCCTCGCGGGCGATCAGCAGGCCCGCGAGCATGAAAGGCAGGCAGAGAAAAACCGGGTTGCGGTTGGCCAGCAAGGGGTCTGAAAAGATCGCCTTATTGGGCGTGATCAAGCCGAAGGCCATGCCATAGGTCACCAGGATGCCGCCCAGAAAGCTGCAAGTCATCAGCCAGGCCAGCCTGCGCGAGGGCCAGGCCTGGATCAGCACAATCAGCGCTCCGGCCAATACCATGCCAGCCAGATACCACAGGTGCCAATAGCCAAACAGCAGGGTGCGCAGGTTCGGCCACAGCCCTCTTGCGGCGAGCAGGGGATAATACAGCGGTAGGTAAAGCAGCATCCACAAGACGTAAAGCTGGGCTGCGTGCCGCACATAGCCCCAACCCCGGCCGCGCAGCAGGGCAGCCTGCAGGAAATAGCCGTTGAACAGCAAAAACACCGGCACGGCGAGGCGGAAGAGCCCGTCTCCGGTCAGCAAGATCGCCGTCCGCCCCAGAGGGGCGAAGGGATTGGCGTGGATACCGACGACCATCAAAGCCAAGATCAGCTTCAAAACATCGACGGCTCGGTTCCGCTGCGCGCTCGACATGTGACGGAGTGCCTAGAATCAGAGCCAGTTGCGATCAGAGCGGCAAGATCAGAACGGAATTTCGTCGTCCATATCCGAGCGGCCGCCGCCGCCGCCCGATGCACCGCCCGAGCCGCGGTTGTACCCGCCACCCGAAGGCGCGCCGCCGCCGCCCATCTCTTCGTAACCGCCGCGCTCTTCATAGCCACCGCCGCCTGCGCCGCCGCCCGAACCACCGCCTTCACCGCGCCCGCCCAACAGGGTCATCTCGCCGCGGAAAGGCCGCAGCACGATCTCGGTGGTATAGCGGTCTGCCCCGGACTGATCCTGCCATTTGCGGGTTTCAAGCTGGCCCTCGATATAGACGGTCGAGCCCTTGCGCAGATATTGCTCGGCGATCTTGCCCAGAGGTTCGTTGAAGATCGCGACCGAATGCCATTCGGTGCGCTCTTTACGCTCGCCGCTGGCCTTGTCGCGCCATTGCTCCGAGGTGGCCAGCCGCAGATTGACGACTCGCCCGCCGTTGGGAAAAGAGCGCACTTCGGGATCGCGGCCGAGATTTCCGACGATGATGACCTTGTTTACACCAGCCATGATAGTACTCCCTGATTGCCTGCGTGTGGCGGCATCTTCGCCGCACCTGGTTAACAAAAGCTATAGACTGCAAGGCCAAGGCCCGCAACAGGCCGCGCGCGCGCCGCGACGCAATGGCGCCGCCTGAGCGATGCTAGCTGCCGACCCGGCACAGATGGCTGGAAATTGCCTGGCGTTGTCGCTAGTATCCGGCCTCGAAGCTGGGCTCGACCCGGAGTTTCAGATGGGAACGGCATGGCGTCGCGGGCGGGTTTGGTGAAATTAGCCTTGGTTGCGGGTTTGAGCCTGAGCTTGCCGTTTGCGGCGGCAGCCGAGGGGCTGAGCCTGTCGGGGGGTAAGAAATCAAAGGGTTCGGCACTGCGCTCGCAAATGGCGCTGCTGGATGGCCGGCTGGCCAAACAGTATGAGAACTCGGTCAAACTCAAACCCTCCAGCAAGAACGCGGCAAGTGGCGATGCGATTCCGGCGCGATTCTCTGGCAAGTACAAGGGCGCTTATCTTGAGAAAGCCCGCTCGGCGGCGCGCAAGCATGGCGTGCCCGAGGACACTTTCTTGCGGCTGGTGCAGCGCGAGAGTGGCTGGAACCAGAATGTGGTCTCCTCCAAGGGCGCGACGGGGCTGACGCAGCTGATGCCGGGCACCGCGGCGCATCTGGGGGTGGATATCAACGATGCCGATGCCAACCTCGAGGGCGGCGCGCGCTATCTGCGGATGATGTTTGACCGCTTTGGCAGCTGGCGGCTGGCGCTGGCCGCCTATAACGCAGGCCCCGGCATGGTCGAAAAGCACGGCGGCATCCCGCCCTTTGCCGAGACCCAAAGCTACGTCAAAGCGATTTTGCAATAGCAGTTCGGGCAGGGGCCTTGCCCCTCGGCCGCAAGCGGCCTCACCCCAGGATATTTCTGCCAAGGTGAAAGCGGCTTTCACATTGGTCTAAATACCCTCGGGGGGTGAGGCGAAGCCGAGGGGGCAGACGGCCCCCTTTACTCGGCCGCCACCTTGATCACCGGTTCCATGCTGGCGAATTCCTCCGCCGAGAGGTGGCATTTGATCTGATGCCCCGAGGGCAGGTGTTGCACCGGCGGCATCACGGTTTCGCACAGATTGCCCGGCACGCGGGATTTCCAGCGGCAGCGGGTCTGGAAGGGGCAGCCGGGCGGCGGGTTCATTGCCGAGGGGATATCGCCGTCGAGCACGATGCGTTTGCGGGTGACGCGGGTGTCGGCGATGGGCACGGCAGAGAGCAGTGCCTCGGTATAGGGGTGGTAGGGCGGCTGGAAGACCTGATCGGTGGTGCCCATTTCGACGACATGGCCGAGGTACATCACCATGACGCGGTCCGAGAGGTAGCGCACGATGGAAAGATCGTGGCTGATGAACAAAAGTGTCGTGCCATTTTCGCGCTGGATGTCCATCAGCAGATCGGTGACCGCAGCCTGCACCGAGACGTCGAGCGCCGAGACCGGTTCATCGGCGACCACCACCTTGGCCCCGCCGGCAAAGGCGCGGGCGATGCCGACGCGTTGTTTCTGCCCGCCCGAAAGCTGGCGCGGCATGCGCTCGGCAAAGGCGCGCGGCAGTTTGACGAGATCGAGCAGCTCCAGCATGCGGTCGCGGCGTTCGGCGTCGGAATTGCCTTGCTGGAACACCTCCAGCGCGCGGATGATCTGGCGGCCGACGGTCATCGAGGGGTTCAGCGTGTCGAAGGGGTTCTGGAACACCATCTGGACGCTTGACACCGTATCGGTGTTGCGCTGCTGGATCGGGGTGGACTGGACGTTTTCATCAAACAGCAGGATCGAGCCGGAAGTGGCGGTTTCCAGCCCCATCAGCACCTTGGCGAAGGTCGATTTGCCGCAACCGGATTCGCCGACGATGGCAAGGGTCTCGCCCGAGCGCGCCTCGAAGGACAGGGTCTCATTGGCCTTGACCACCTTCTCATCGCCGCCGCCGAAAGCTGCCGGAGGAGACCGAGTAGTATTTCTTGAGGTCTTCCATCTTCAGGACGACCTCGCCGATGGGCGCGCGTTCCTTGGTGACCACGGCCTTGAGCGGAGCGGACCAGTCGATCTCGGTCCAGCGCAGACAGCGCGAGGCGTGGCGGTCGTCGCCGGGCACCGGCTCCATCGGAATATCCCCGAGGTTGCAGCGGCCATCCTGGAAATAGTCGCAGCGCGGGCCGAAGTTGCAGCCGCGCGGGCGTTCATGCGGCAGTGGGAAGTTGCCGGGGATCGCCACCAGCGGGCGCGAGGATTTATTGGCGGTGGGCAGGGGGATCGAGCGGAAGAGCGCCTGGGTATAGGGGTGGCGCATCTTGTCGAAGACCTGGGTGACGTTGCCGGTCTCGACCGCTTCGCCGGAATACATCACGCAAAGCCGGTCGCAGACGTCGAGGATCAGCCCGAGGTTATGCGAGATGAACAGCATCGAGGTGCCGTATTTCTCGCCAAGATCCTTGACCAGATCGACGATGCCGGCCTCGACGGTCACGTCAAGCGCGGTGGTGGGCTCGTCGAGGATCAGCAGCGCCGGTTTGCTCATCAGCGCCATGGCGATGACGATGCGCTGTTGCTGGCCGCCGGAAAGCTGGTGCGGATAGGCCTGCAGGATGCGGTCGGGGTCGGGCAGGCGCACATCGGCGACGATCTGGCGCGCCAGCTTCATCGCCTCGGCGCGATCCATGCCCTGATGGATCATCGGCACTTCGGCCAGTTGCGCGCCGATCTTCATCGCCGGGTTCAGCGAGGCCATCGGTTCTTGATAGATCATGGCGATTTCCGAGCCGCGGATGTGGCGCAGCTCTTCTTCGCTCATATGCGTCAGATCGCGGCCCTTGAACTTGATCGAGCCTGCGACGATGCGGCCGTTCTTGCCCAGGTCACGCATCACCGCGAGGGCAACGGTGGATTTGCCGCAACCGGACTCGCCGACAAGGCCCATCGATTCCCCCGCCATCACCTTGCAGGAGAAATCCATCACGGCGGGGATCTCGCGGCTGCGGGTGAAGAAGGAGATCGAGAGGTTCTCGATGTCGAGGATCGGTTGGGAGGGGTCCCAGGTGGTGTCGGTCATGGCGGCCTCGCTTTGCGGGGGGCGGGGAGGAGCGGGGGCTCGCCCCCGCACCCCCAGGATATTTATGCCAAGATGAAAGCCAATCTGGCAGGGAGGATCAGTCTTTCAGGCTTTCTTCGCGCAAGCCATCGGCCAGAAGGTTGAGGCCGAGCACAAGGCTCATCAACGCGAGGGCTGGGGTGATGGCGGGGTGGAGGTAGAGCGAGAGCAGTTTGCGGCCATCGTCGATCGTCGAGCCCCAGTCGGGCGATTCCGGCGAGACGCCGAGGCCGAAGAAGCCCAAAGTGCCCAAGAGGATCGTGGTATAGCCGATGCGCAGGCAGAAGTCGACGATCAGCGGCCCGCGGGCGTTGGGCAGGATCTCCCACAGCATGATGTACCAGGCACTTTCGCCCCGGGTCTGGCCTGCGGCGACGTAGTCGCGGGCCTTGAGGTCCATGACGAGGCCGCGCACGATGCGGTAGACGGTGGGCGAGTTGACGAAGACCACCGAGACGAAGACGTTCAGCAGGTTCGGCTCCATCGACCAGATGCCCAAGGGGTCAAGGTTGAAGGCGAGGCCGGAATAGGCCCAGAGGCCGATCAGCAGGGTCAGGCCGACGTAGAGGTTGCGCTTGGTCTTGTCGGTGTGGAAGCGCGAGTTGAACAGGGTGCTGAAAAAGATCACCGGGAAGATGAACAGCACCGCGGCAAGGTAGATCGGGATGCCGGTGTTGCGGATCTCGGGCGTGACCAGCAGGTAGAACAGCAAGATCACCGGGAAGGCCAGCACGAGGTTGGCGACGAAGGAAAGTGCGGTGTCGAGCTTGCCGCCGAAGTAGCCGGCGGGCAGGCCCAGGGTGACCCCGACCATGAAGGCGAAGGCGGTGGCGGCGGGGGCGATGGTCAGCACCCGGCGCGCGCCCATCACCACGCGGGAAAAGACATCCCGCGCAAGGTGGTCGCCGCCCAGCAGGAACCACGGGTAGGGCGGGTTTTCGACGCCGGTCAGCGGCAGACCCGGCAGCGGGTTCTTGACGCGGCCGAACTGGGCAATCGGGTCCATGGTGATGATCATATCGGCAAAGATCGCGGTATAGAACCAGAACAGCACGATGGTCAGCCCGACCATGCCGACCGGGCTGTCAAAGAGCTTGCCGAGCAGCCCGAGGCGGCGGCGGAAGCGTTGTGCCAAAACCAGCGTCACGATCAGGGCGATCCAGACGGGCAGGAACTGTTGCAGGATACGGGCGATGATGCCGCCCCAGGAAAGTGCGTCTTGCATCAGAACCTCATGCCAGCCGGATACGGGGGTTGAGGAAAACGTAGCCGATATCCGAGATCAGCTGCGTGACGAGAACCACAAAGACCGCGACGACCGAACAGCCCAGCAGCAGCTCGATGTCGTTGTTGGAGGCGGCTTGCACCAGCGTCCAGCCGAAGCCTTTGTAGTTGAAGAGAGATTCAGTGATCACCACGCCGTTCAGCAGCCAGGGGAACTGCAGCATGATCACGGTAAAAGGCGCGATCAGCGCGTTTCTGAGCGCATGGCGGATCACCACATCGCGAAAGCGCACGCCCTTGAGCCGGGCGGTGCGGATATATTGCTGGGTCATCACCTCGGTCATCGAGGCGCGGGTCATCCGGGCGATATAGCCGATGCCGTAAAGCGCGATGGTCAGCACCGGCAGGCCGAAGTTCCAGAAGGTGATCTTGTCCATCGCCGAGGTGGCGGTGCCGAGAAACAGCGTCCGTCCCGAGATCAGGCCCCAATCGGCGAGCAGCGGCGAGAGGCCTGCGGTGGCCGAGGCGAAAAGCGCCACCAGAATGACGCCCGAGACGTATTCCGGTGTGGCGGTGCTGGCGATGGCAAAGATCGACAGGGTGCGGTCGGTGCGCGAGCCCTCGCGCATCCCCGAGACGACACCGATCAACAGCGCGCAGGGCACCATGACGATCATCACCCAAAGCATCAGCCAGCCGGTCGAGCCAAGAGCCTTGCCCAGCACAAAGGTCACCGGGCGTTTGGCAAAGGTGGAAAAGCCCCAGTCGCCTTGCAGGATGCCGCAGAATTTCGGCGCCGTTTCCGCCGTCATGCCGGTCTTGATGCAAAGCCCGCGGGTGATGCCCTTGTCATCCGTGCGCACCCAGCCGGGCGCAACACCCAGCCAGCGCGCATACCGCGTCACCATCGGCCCGCCGTGGCCGTTGTTCTCGATCCAGCTTGCCACCGACTCGTCGGTCATCCGCACCGAGCCTTCGGTCCGCGCCAGCTTTTCAAGGTTGGGCGGCAGGTTGGTGAGAAAGAACACGAGGAAGGTCAGAACGAAGGCGGTCAGAATCATGACGCCGACGCGCCTGACCAGAAATGCGAGCATATGGTATCCCCTCTGCGCCAAGTGTCTTGGCTGGTTGCTTTTTAAGGCCGCAACCTTTGGTGTCGGGCGCGCCAGAGCGGCGCGCCCGTTTGGTCAACTGATCAGATCAGGACAGCGACCACTTGTAGTGGTGATGCTCGAAGGAAGGATGCATGTCGACATTGACGCCTTCCTTGGCGTGGCGGAACAGCGAGCGCCAGTAGGGCTGGATGATATAGCCTTCGTCTTGCAGGATGGTTTCCAGCTTGACCATGACTTCGCGACGCTTTTCGGCATCGGCAAGCGCCAGAGCTTCGGCCATGGCGGCGTCGAACTCGGGGCTGGCCATGCCGGTTTCGTTCCAGGAGCCGGTCGAGGTATAGGCAAGGCTCATGTTCTGCACTGCAAGCGGGCGGTGGTTCCAGGTCGTCGAGGAGAAGGGATACTTCTGCCAGTCGTTCCAGAAGGTCGAGCCCGGCATCACCGTGCGCTTCACATTGGCGCCTGCGTCGCGCAGCTGGGCTGCGACGGCATCGGTCGAGGCGGCTTCAAAGCCATCATCCAGCGAGATGATCTCGAACTCTGCATCGGCCAGACCTGCCGCTTCCAGCGCGGGTTTCAGACCGGCTGGATTGATCACCTGCGCCGGGATCTGGGCGTATTCAGGGTGGATCGGGCAGGCGTGGTGGTTCTCGGCGGTGGTGCCAAGGCCGTTGTAGCCCAGTTCCAGCACCACTTTCGGGTCGACCGCAAGCTGGATCGCCTGACGCACGGCCTTGTCCTTGTAAAGGTCGCCATTGGCCGAGTTCATCCGGATCACGATGGTCGAAGCGGTGATCGCCTCAAGCTTTTTCCAGCCGAGGGTATCAAGCTGCGAGATGAAATCGCCGGTGGTCTCGTAGTTGGTGTCGATCTCGTCCGAGCCAGCCAGGTTGACCATGGCCGAAGGATCGGTGCCGAAGTCGATGTAGTGGATCTCATCCAGCGGTGCGTTGCCGCCCCACCAGGCATGATCCGGCGCGCGCACCAGAACAGCCTTTTGGCCGACAGAGACTTCTTGCGGGATATAGGGCCCGGTGCCGATGGCATTGGTCGAAGGGTCCGAGCCGTCGACGTAAGAGGCATGTACCACCGCCGAAGGATAATCGGCAAGGTTGGCCACCACGGCGATATCCGAGATGGTCAGCGCCAGTTTGACGGTCATGTCGTCGACCTTGGTCACGGCGCCATCGCGCAGCGACTTGCTCGCCTCATCGACCAGACCGGGGAAGCGCGACGCCATGGCGTTGCCTTCGACGCTGGCGTCGGTCCAGCGGGTGAACATGCGCACCACGTCGTCAGCGGTGAAGGCGTCGCCATTGTTCCATTTCACACCGGGGCGGACATGCAGCGTGTATTCGGTGGCGTTGTCATTGACGTCCCAGCTTTCCAGCAGGCGCCCTTCAAAGGTGCCATCGGGGTTGTACTGGATCAGATATTCCAGCCAGCCACGATAGATGTTGGCGATCTGCGGCCAGTCAGCGGTGCGCGGGTCTTTCTGGGCTTTGACCTCCATTGCGCAGCGCAGCACGCCGCCAACCTTTGCCTCTTGGGCAAGGGCGGGGGAGGGCAGGCCGATCAGGCCATAGGCTGCCGCAGCCGTGACGCCCATCGCCGTGGCGCGGGTCATGAATTCACGACGGTCGATCTTGCCGTCGGCAAGTTCCTTGGCGTGCATAAGCGCAGCCGGGTGAAGTTTGGTGTGGTCGGTCATTGCAGTCTCCCTGTTGGCGGTTGCCAATTTCAACGTCGGGTCAGATGGCACTTTGGCGCGGATTGTTCCGCGCCTTCCGGTTTTACGGGTTTTATCAAGCACCAGACCTCTGCCGCCATTCGGCACTGTTTCCCGGTTCAGGTCAACGCTTGGATTCGTCACAGGTGGTGACAAATGCGACATTCTGACTGAAGCTTGGGCTTGATTCTTTCAATTCCAAAGCTAGCCACGGCGCTTTGGCCAAGCCGCGTGCCGCTTGCTAAAATTCCGTCAGATCGGAAATCTTGTCGCGAATCGCAGCAGAACCCGGATCAGGGTGCGCGGCGGAAGGCTGTCGGCGACAAACCCGTGCGATGCTGGAAGGCGCGAGTGAAGTAGGCAGGCGAGGTGAAGCCAAGCGTCTCTCCGACGCGGCCGACCGGCATGTCGGTTTCCGACAGAAGTTTGCGGGCCTCGAAAATCCGGCGGTCCTGCAGCAGATCGATCGCCGAACGGCCGCAGGTCTCGCGGCAGCAGCGCGTGAGATGCGTGGCGGTGACGCCCAGTTCGCAAGCCAACTCGCCCACTGAAATTCCACGGCGGAAATTGAGTTCCATCAGGGCGGTATAGCGCGCCACAAGACGGCGGGCGGCATCCGGGCGCGGCGTTTCGGCGGCGGATTTGCTGACCTGCCGCTCCAGCCAGACGCCGAGCAGGCCAAGATAATGCCGGGTGGCACGTTCATGCGCGGGCGTGTCGCTGTCCATCTCGCGCTGGATCATGTCGAGCATGACATTGACCTCTTGCTGGGCATGCACCTCGCGGATGCGCAGATGCTGCGGCTCGCGGGGCAGGGTGACCGTGCTGCCTTTGCCGAAAAACACCGCAGTGCCAAAGACTTGCGGGCCAACTTCAAAGCCGTGCATCACGCCTGCCGGGATGAAGACCGCGTTGTTGGCGGTATAGCCGCGCGTCACGCCCTGCGACGGTGATGCGGCCCTGACCCTTGGTGAACCACAAAAAGCACGGCTCCGACAGGGTGCGCATCGCCTCGACCCGCCAGCGCCCGCCCGCCGCAAGACGCGGAATCGCCAGAAGTCGCATTTGTGAGGAGTTCGGCAGGGGTCATCATACTGTGCGCCTTCTTGTTTAGCACCATGTAACCAGCACTAGCCTGCGCAACCCAAGCAAAAAGATGGCAAGGCGTGGCGCTTTGCGGGCAGGTGGGTGGAAAGCTGTGGACAAAGCTGTGGATGGGCAGAGTTTTGCCGATTGCAGCGGGGCAGGCCAGCACGTCAGGCCAGCTCACGGCAGCGCAATCTCGCGCCAGGCTTTCATCCGCGAGCGAAACCAGGTGCGCTGCCGTTTGGCATATTGGCGGCTGGCCAGAGTGGCGGCCTCCACCGCCTCGGGCAGAGAGATCTCACCGCGCAGATGCGCGATCAACTCCGGCGCGCCAATCGCCTTGGCCGAGGCGCGGGCCGCGTCCCAATCGGGCAGTTCGGCGCGCGCCTCCTCCAGCGCGCCCTCGCTCCATCATCTGGCCAAAGCGTCGCGCGATGCGGGCATCGAGCCAAGCCACATCGGGGCGGATCACCAGCGCGTCAACCCGGTGCAAGCGGCAACAGCGCCGGGCCAGTCTCGGCCTGCCAAGAGGCCAAACCGCGCCCGGTGGCTTGCTGCACCTCCCAGGCCCGCTGCACCCGCGCGGGATTGAGGCCGATCAATCCGCGCCTGCGTCGCCGCATCGATCTCGGCCAAAAGCCCGGCAATGCCTTCGCCCGCCAAAAGCGCATCAGCCCTGCGCCCGCACTTCGGGCGGCGTCGGCGGTATCTCGGCCAGACCTTCGGTCAGGGCGGAAAAATACAGCCCCGTCCCGCCGACAATCACCACGGGCCGGTCCAGAAACCCTGCAACCTCGCGCAGCCAATGCCCCACCGAATAGGCCTGATCGCGCGCCGACATGGCCGTAAAGCGCATGGGGCGTGCAAAGCCTCCTCCGCCTGCGAGGGCCGCGCCGACAACATCCGCCAGCAGCCATAGACCTGCAAAGCATCGGCATTGACGATCACCCGACCATCCCGCGCGGCCAGCTCCAGCGCCAGCGCCGATTTGCCGCTCGCCGTCGGCCCCGCAATCAAGCACCGGCGCCTCGCGCGATATCCCTGCAATCCCAGACACGAAAAGCCCTTTCATCTTGGTCCAAATATCCCCGGGGGGCGCGGGACTGGCCCTGCCAGACCCGCGTGGGGGTGGGAAACCCCCAAAGCGCGCCCGCCACTAAAACGCCACCGCCCGTCGCTTCCCCCGTTGAACCTGCCCCCGTTTTGCGACATTTTGCGCCGCAGTCAATTCACCCAGTCAATCGCCAGCCCAGTCAACCGGCGAGAATAAGGAACAGACCCATGCGCGAAGCGGGCGAAGCCAAGGTGACCTACAACCGGGTCATGCTGAAAATCTCGGGCGAGGCGCTGATGGGCGATCAGGGCTATGGTCTGCACCCGCCGACCGTGCAGCGCATTGCCGAAGAAGTGAAATCGGTTCACGATCTCGGCGTCGAGATCTGCATGGTGATCGGCGGCGGCAACATCTTTCGCGGCCTCGCAGGTTCGGCGCAGGGGATGGAGCGGACCACCGCCGACTACATGGGCATGCTCGCCACGGTGATGAACGCGCTGGCGATGCAATCGGCGCTCGAATCGCTGGGCGTCTTTACCCGCGTGATCTCGGCCATCCCGATGGATCAGGTCTGCGAACCCTATATCCGCCGCCGCGCCGTGCGCCACCTTGAGAAAAAGCGCGTCTGCATCTTTGCCGCAGGCACCGGCAACCCCTATTTCACCACCGACACCGCCGCCACCCTGCGCGCCAACGAAATGGCCTGTGAGGCGATCTTCAAGGGCACCAAGGTCGATGGCGTCTATGACAAGGACCCCAAGAAACACGCCGATGCCAAACGCTATGACACCGTCACCTATGACGAGGTGCTGCAAAAGCATCTTGGCGTGATGGATGCCTCGGCCATTGCGCTGGCGCGCGACAACGATCTGCCGATCATCGTCTTCTCGCTGGACGAACCCGGCGGCTTCTGCGGCATTCTTGCGGGGCAGGGCACCTATACGCGGGTGCAGGGCTGAGCTTTGGCTGAAATGGTGGGGCCCAAGCTGCGCTGCGCCGCCAAGGGCTATACCTGCCGGCCTGCTTGCTGATATAGAACGCGAAAACCCTGCCACTCTCGCGGGGCCAGACGTACAGGAAGAATGCATGTCCGACGACCTTGAGATTGACCTTGATGCCATCCAGCGCCGCATGGACGGCGCGATGAACGCGCTGAAAACCGAATTTGCCTCGCTGCGCACCGGCCGCGCCTCGGCCTCGATCGTCGAGCCGATCATGGTCGATGCCTACGGCCAGATGACCCCGATCAACCAGCTTGGCACCGTCAACGTGCCAGAACCGCGCATGGTGGTGATCAACGTCTGGGACAAGGCGATGATCGGCAAGGTCGAAAAGGCGATCCGCGAAAGCGGCATCGGCATCAACCCGATCACCGACGGCCCCCTGATCCGCCTGCCGATCCCCGAGCTGAACGAAGAACGCCGCAAGCAGCTGACCAAGGTCGCCGCGGGCTATGCCGAAAACGCCAAGGTCGCGATCCGCAACGTGCGCCGCGACGGCATGGACCAGATCAAGAAGGCCAAGACCGCCGGCATGGGCGAGGACGACCAGAAGATGTGGTCCGACGAGGTGCAAGAGCTGACCGACAAGGCCATTGCCGCCGTCGACCAGGCGCTGGAACACAAGCAAGCCGAGATCATGCAGGTTTGAGGCCCGCCCAGCGGGGACCAATTGAGACGGTTGGATTGCCCCGAGCGGGCGTGGTGGCGAGGTGAAACAGAGCGTGGGCTCAGACAGCAAAGCAGCTTCGCAGACGCCGCGCCTTGCGGAACATGTCGCCATCATCATGGACGGCAATGGCCGCTGGGCCACCAATCGCGGCTGGCCGCGTCTTGTCGGCCACCGCAAGGGCGCCGAGCGGGTCAAGCAAATCGTGCGCTGTGCGCCCGATCTCGGCATCCGCTGGCTGACGATCTACGCCTTTTCCACCGAGAACTGGAAACGCTCGACCGAAGAAGTCCTTGGCCTGATGTCGATTTTCGCCCGCTACATCGAACGCGAGGCCGACCGTCTGGCCGCCGAGGGCGTGCGGATGCGCTTTATCGGCGACCGCAGCAAGCTGGACGCCAAGCTGCAACGCCTGATGGCCGGGATCGAGGCGCGCACCGCGGGCCTTACCCGTCTGAACCTGACCGTGGCGATCAACTACGGCGGGCGCGACGAGTTCAGCCGCACCATTCGCGGCATTGCCGAAGAGGTCGCGGCGGGCCAGCTTGACCCTGCGCAGATCGACGACGCGCTGATCTCGGCGAGACTTGACACCCACGACCTGCCCGACCCCGATCTGGTGATCCGCACCTCGGGCGAGACGCGGACCTCGAACTTCCTGCCCTGGCAGGCGGCCTATGCCGAATATGAATTCACCGAAACGCTCTGGCCCGATTTCACCCCCGACGCGCTTGGCGAGATCGTGGCGCGCTTTGGCAACCGCGAACGGCGCTTTGGCGGCGTGGTTTCGGCATGAGGCCAGCTCCGAGCGATGGGGCGATCTGAAGCCACGGGTGCTTTCGGCGGCGGTGATGCTGGCGGTTGGCGCGGTCGAGATCTGGCTGGGCGGCTGGTGGTTCCTGATCCTGATCACGGCTGCTGACGGCGGTGATGATCTGGGAACTGGCGCGGATGACCGCGCCCAAGGTGCCCCAGATGGCGCTGGCCATCGCGGCGCTGGCGGCGCTTTGTCTGATTGCCGATGAGGGCTGGCCTTCGATCTCGGCGTGGCTGGTGTTTCCGCTGGTGCCTGTGGTGCTGTCTGGTGACGCCGCGGCGTCGGCAATGGGCGACGGCGGCGATTTCGGTGGCCATTCTGGTGGCAGGGCATGGGCTGTTCGTGCTGCGCGACGAGCAGGGCACGGTCGGCGATGCTGTGGCTGTTGGGCGTGGTGATCGTCTCGGATGTGATGGGCTATTTCGCCGGGCGCATGCTGGGTGGGCCGAAGTTCTGGCCGGCGATCAGCCCGAAGAAAGACCTGGTCGGGCACCATTGCGGGCTGGATCGGGGCGGCGGTGCTGGGCGTTGGCTTTGCCGTCTGTGGCTATGGCAGCCTCTGGCTGGTGGTGCTGTCGCCCTTCGTCGCCTTTGCCGGCCAGATGGGCGACATCGCCGAAAGCTGGCTGAAGCGGCGGGTGGGGGCGAAAGACAGCTCGAACCTGATCCCCGGCCATGGCGGCGTGCTGGACCGCTTTGACGCGCTGACCGGGGCGATGGTGCTGGTGATGCTGCTCACCCGCTTTGTCGATCTGCCGATCGGGGGCTGAGATGCGCTCGATCTCGGTTTTCGGCGCCACCGGATCGGTCGGGGAAAGCACCTTTGATCTGCTGATGCGCGAGGGCGGGCCTGCGGACTTATCGCACGTGGCCCTGACGGGCGGGCGCAATGTGGCGCGGCTGGCCGAGATGGCGCGTGGCCTTGCGGGCCGAAATTGCCGTCACCGCCTATGACGATTGCCTGCCCGCGCTGCGCGAGGCTTTGGCGGGCTCTGGCATCGCGGTGGCCGCTGGCGAGGCGGCGATGCTCGAGGCCGCCGACCGCCCCGCCGATTGGGTGATGAGCGCGATTGTCGGCGCGGCTGGCCTTGTGCCGGGCTTGCGCGCCCTGCGCCATGGCGGCAAGCTGGCGCTGGCCAACAAGGAAAGTCTGGTCACGGCGGGGCAGCTGCTGATGGCCGACGGCCGCAGCGCAATGAGGCCACGATCCTGCCGGTCGACAGCGAACATTCGGCGATCTTTCAGGCGCTGGTGGGCGAAGATCTGGCGCGCGGTCGAACGGATCATCCTGACCGCCTCGGGTGGCGCGTTGCGCGATTGGCCGTTGGAGCGGCTGGCGGCGTGCCACGCGTGACCGAAGCGCTGGCGCATCCGAACTGGGCGATGGGCGCGCGCATCACCATCGATTCGGCCTCCATGTTCAACAAGGCGCTGGAAGTCATTGAAACGCGCGAGTTTTTCGGCGTGGAGCCTGCGCAGATCGAGGTGATCATCCACCCCGAAGTCGATCATCCATTCCATGGTCGGTTTCCGCGACGGCGCGGTGATGGCGCATCTGGGTGCGCCCGATATGCGCCATCCCATCGGCTATGCGCTGCACTGGCCGCGCCGCCAGCACCTTGCCGGTGGCGCGGCTTGACCTTGCCGCGCTTGGTGGCCTCAGCTTCCGCGCCCCCGATGTGGCGCGCTTTCCGGCGCTGCGTCTGGCGCGCGAGGTGATGGCGATGCGTGGCCTGGCCGGCGCGGTCTTCAACGCCGCCAAAGAGGTGGCGCTGGATCATTTCATCGCGGGCGGGCTTGGCTTCATGCAGATGGCAGCGGTGGTTGAAGCAGGTTCTGACCGTGATTTCGGCGAAATGGCAGCCTTGGCAATGCCGCGATCACCCTTGAGGATGTGCTGCGAATGGACCATCTGGCACGGATACAGCGCGGCCGAGGCGGTGGCAGCGATGAAGGGCAGCTAAGGCGTGGATTTCAGCAGCTTTGTGGCCAGCATTGGAGCGCGGCCTGGTCGGTCCTGTTCTTTATCGTGGCCGCTGGCGGTGATCGTGGCGATGCATGAATACGGCCATTACATCGTTGGCCGCTGGTCTGGCATCCATGCCGAGGTGTTCTGCCTTGGCTTTGGCCCGGTGATCTACAGCCGGATGGACAAACGCGGCACCCGCTGGCAGATCGCGCCTGATCCCACTTGGCGGCTATGTGAAATTCCTGGGCGACAAGGATGCGGCCTCGGCCCCTGACAGCGAAGTTCTCAGCAGCCTTGAGTGCCGAGGAGCGGCGCCACACCATGACCGGCGCACCGCTTTGGGCGCGGCGGCGACCGTGGCGGCGGGGCCGGTGTTCAACTTCATTCTGGCGATTGCGGTCTATGCGGTGATGGCCAGCGTTACCGGCGTCGCCGAAGACAAGCCCGTGGTCGGTGCGCTGCGGCCCTATCCCTTTGACGCCCCAAGCTTGCAGGTCGGCGACGAGATCCTGGCGATCAACGGCAAGGCCACCCCGGATTTCACCGCCTATGCCGAGGTCTCTGATGCAACGCCCGAAGCCGCTTCGGTCACCTATCACGTGTTGCGCAGCGGCAAAGAGATCGACGTGCAAGGCCCGCATCCCCTGCCGCCGCTGGTCGGTGGTGTCAGCCTGCGCTCGCCGGCCTTTGACGCCAAGATCCAGCCGGGCGATGTGGTGCTTTCGGTCGATGGCACCAAGGTTTACCGCTTTGACGCGATGATCCCGCTGATTTCGGGCAAAAAGGGCGCGCCGGTGCAGATCGAGCTGTGGCGCGATGGCACGATTCAGGATCTGACCCTGACGCCGAAACTGCAGGATCTGCCGCAAAGCGATCTGAGTTTCGAGACCCGCTATGTGATCGGTCTGAGCAACGGCCTGCTGTTCGAGCCGCAGACGCGGTCGCTGCGCGGGCTGGAGCCTTTGACCTTTGCGCTGGATCAGGCCTGGTATGGCGTCAGGATGACCGGGGCCTCGCTTTACAGCATGGCGGTGGGGC
The DNA here is from genome assembly GCA_963815275.1 of uncultured Alphaproteobacteria bacterium. GTDB lineage: Bacteria > Pseudomonadota > Alphaproteobacteria > Rhodobacterales > Rhodobacteraceae > Cypionkella. The sequence goes on along the minus strand of CAWFGD010000006.1, from coordinate 79,185 downwards.
AGATCAGTTCCTGCAACCTCTCGGGTGCGATCGGCATGGCGCAGATCGCCGGCGATGCGGCGACCTCGGGCTGGGAGACCTTCCTGATGATGGTGGCAGGCCTGTCGCTGGGCATCGGATTGCTCAACCTGTTTCCAATTCCGATCCTGGATGGCGGCCATCTGATGTTTTACGCCTTCGAAGCTGTGGTGGGCAAACCGCCTTCGGAGCGGGTGCTGCGGGTGCTGATGACGCTTGGACTGGCGCTGGTGATGACCTTCATGCTCTTTGCCCTGTCGAACGATATTTTCTGCTGACCCAGCACTTCCCGAGCCATAGTCGTGCCACAATTTCGCAGTAATTTCCGAGGCATCAAACGCGAAACCGAGGCGAAGGGTCAGGACTATGCAAGCTGTCATGAAGGGCTATCAAGGGCTTTCACTGTTGGTCTGGCTGAATTCGGACCTTCTGTTCACGGCGGGCACCATTGTCGTGGGCCTTTTGGCCGGGGCCTTTCTGGGCAGCGCCTTCCTGCCTCAGCCCTGATTTCTGCGCCCCTGGGCCGGGGCGCTGCGCCTGCCTGCGACATGGCTGCGCTAGTTGCGGATTTTCTTTCAAATCGTGGGCCATCCTTTTGACATTGCTTGCGGTTGCGGGTAGTCAGATGCACAGGATTTAGTGCATTCGGGAGCGGCTCATGCGGGAAACAGCAAGCGCAAGTATCACCGCAAGGCGTAAGCCCGGGGTTGGTCTGCGCCCGACACTGCTGGCAATTCTGCTTTCCAGCGCAATGGTTTCCGAACCGTTCCTCACGCAGGCCCTTGCGCAAAGCTACAGCTTCAGCACCGTCACGGTCGAGGGCAACACCCGCGTCGATGCCGCCACGATCCTGAAATACGCGGGAATCGCCCGCGGTCAGTCGGCTGGTCTCGGCGGGCGAGTTGAATGACGCCTATCAGCGCATTTTCGCGTCGGGTTTGTTCGAAACTGTTGATCTTGTGCCACAGGGCAGCACGCTGGTGATCAAGGTCAAAGAACTATCCGATGCTGAACGTCGTCGATTTTCAGGGCAACAAGCTGGTCAAAGACGAAAAGCTGACCGAGATCGTCAAATCGAAATCGCGTCTGGTCTATAAGCCCGCGCAGGCCGAGGCCGATGCGGCGCAGATTGCCGAAGCCTACCGCGTGCAGGGCCGTCTGGCCGCCACGGTTGATCCCAAGATCATCCGTCGCTCGGACAACCGCGTTGATCTGGTGTTCGAAATCACCGAAGGCAAGGTCGTTGAAAACGAAGGCATTTCCTTTGTCGGCAACCGCGCCTTTCGCGACCGCCGCCTGCGTCAGGTGCTGCAAACCAAACAGGCAGGCTTTCCTGCGCCAGCTGATCAAATCCGACACTTTCGTGCCCGAGCGGTTGGAGGTCGACAAGCAGATGCTGCGCGATTTCTACCTGTCGCGCGGCTATATCGACGTGCAGGTGGTCGATGCCACAGGCCAACTGTCCCGCGAACGCGATGCGACCTTCGTGACCTATACCGTGCGAGAAGGCCAAAGCTGGAAGATCGGCAAGGTCAGCACGGTTTCCGAGGTTCGAAGGCGTCGATGCCGCTGAATTCGCCGCCGTGCAGAAGATGCGCTCGGGCGTGACCTATTCGCCGTCGATCATCGAAAACAACATCGCCCGGATGGAAAATCTGGCCCTGCGCAAGGGTCTGAACTTTGTCAGCATCGAACCGCGTCTGGTGCGCAATGACCGCAATCAGACGCTGGACGTGGAATATGTCATCAAGCGCGGTGAGAAGGTCTTCGTTGAACGCATTGACATTGAAGGCAATACCACGACGCTCGATCAGGTGGTGCGCCGTCAGTTCCGCACCGTCGAAGGCGACCCCTTCAACCCGCGCGAAATCCGTCAGGCGCGCCGAGCGTATCCGCGCGCTTGGGCTTCTTCACCGATGCCAAGGTTGATGCCAAACCCGGCACCAACCCCGATGAGGTCGTCGTCAACGTCGATGTCGAAGAAAAACCCACCGGCTCGATCAGCCTTGGCGCAAGCTTTGGCACGTCAGTCGGGCTCTGGGCCTGAATGTGGGCTTTTCCGAAACCAACTTCCTGGGGCGCGGTCAGGCGCTTTGCGGTCAACATCGCCACCGCTTCCGATACCAAGACAGCGAGCATTTCCTTTGTGGAACCGGCACTTCTGGGTCGCGATCTGAAGCTGAAATTGGGCGCGTGTCGTATAACGAGACCAACAACGCCAGCGCGCTTTACGACACCCGCGCATCTGCGATCAGCCCGGCGTTGGAGTTCCCGATTGCCGAGCAGTCGCGGCTGGAACTGCGCTACAAGGCGTTTCAGGACACTGTCAGCAACGTGACATCGGCACCTCGGCAATTCTGACCACTGAAGCCGAGGGCGCGCGTGGCAGCCTGGCAGTCGGCTCGGGTCTGGGCTATACCTATACCTTCGACAACCGCGTCACCGGCGCTGAACCCGAAAAGCAGCCTGCTGTTCCGCTTTGGTCAGGATTTTGTCGGTCTTGGGCGGCGATGTCGAAATTCGTCGAAACCACGGCTTTGGCTGTGGCAGAAACCAAGGTGTTCAACGAAGACGTCACGCTGCGCGCGATCTTTGAAGGCGGCGCGATCAACAGCTTTGGCGGCTATGACACCCGCGTCACCGACCGCTACTTCGGCAACGGCAAGATCCGTGGCTTTGACACCAACGGCATTGGCCCGCGCGATACCGGCGCACCGGCGACGCTTTGGGCGGCAATTTCTATGCCACCGCCAAGTCTTGAGGCCGAATTCCCGCTGGGCCTGCCGGAAGAATACGGCATCACCGGCGGCGTGTTCTTCGACATCGGCTCGGTCTGGGGGCTCGGACAACGCCCGCGGCGTCGACGACAGCGCGCATCTGCGTTCGCGTCGGTTGGCGTTTCGGTGCTTGTGGAACACGCCGATCGGCCCGCTGCGCTTCAACTTCTCGAAGCGGTCAAGAAAGAGAGCTACGACAAAGAGCAGAAGCTTCGATCTGACCATTTCGACGAAATTCTGATGCGCGGCAGGCGGCCGGGCTGGTTTTGGCGCTGCTGCTGGCGGCGCTGCCGCAGGGAGCGGCGGCGCAAGGTGTCGTGCAGTAACACCTTCGCCGATCGTGACGCTGGACCAGGATCAGCTGCTATCTGGGCACGCTTTACGGCCGCGCCGCTGCAGGCCAGATATTGAGGCCGAGTCCGCGGCGCTTTCGGCAGAAAACCGCAAGATCGACGCCGCGCTTGAGGCAGAAGAACGCGATCTGACCGACAAGCGCAGCACGATGACCGCGCAGGCCTTCCGCCCCTTGGCCGATGCTTTTGACACCAAGGCCAACGACCTGCGCAACGCCCAAGAGGCCAAATCCGACGAGCTGGCCCGCCGCCGCGACAGCCGTGCGGCAAGAGTTTTTCAGGCCAGATCGCGCTCGATCATGGGCGATTACATGGTGGAACGCGGCGCGGTTGCCAGTGCTCGACAAATGCACGGTCATCGTCGTCGCCTTGGCTCCATCGACATCACCACCGAGGTGATCGCGCGCATCGATGAGCGTTTGGGCGATGGCAGCAGGACCTGAAACCAAGCCCTGAGTCGCCGCCAACGGCTTGTCTCAGACGCGGCTTTTCGCTAGTGCAGATCACATGCCCCGCAAGAGGGCCACGAGACCGGAGATCCCATGACCGACCAGCCCACGCCCGCAGCACCGCTTGACCGCCGATCTTTCGCTGATCCAGCGGATCATCCCGCACCGCTATCCCTTCCTGCTGGTCGACAAGGTGCGCGACATCTACGTCAACAAATCCTGCGTCGGCATCAAGAACGTCACCTTCAACGAGCCGCAGTTTCAGGGCCATTTCCCCGGCATGCCGATCTTTCCCGGCGTGATGATCATCGAGGCCATGGCGCAGACCTCGGGCATTCTGGTCGGGCTGTCGATGGATCTGGTCGACAAGAACGCCACCGTGTTTTTCATGGGCGTCGATGCGGTGAAATTCCGCCGCAAGGTGGTGCCGGGCGATGTGATGGAACTGCATGTCACCGCCCTGCGCGGTGGCGGTCGGGTGTGGAAATTCGCCGGCCGCGCCATGGTTGACGGCGAGCTCGCCTGCGAGGCCGAATTCATGGCGATGTTCGACGTGCCGAAGAAGCCTGAGCATGAGCCATTCACCCGAGCCGCTGGATCCATCCCTCGGCCGTGTCGAGGACGGTGCCATGATCGGCGCCGGCTTGCGTGATCGGCCCGTTCGCGCTGATCGGCCCCGAGGTGACACTGGCCGAGGGCGTCGTGGTGAAATCGCATGCCGTGGTGACCGGCTGGACCGAGATCGGCGATGACACCGTGATCTTCCCCTTCGCCTGCGTCGGCGAAGTGCCGCAGGATCTGAAATTCAAGGGCGAACGCACCCGGCTGATCGTCGGCGCGCGCTGCAAAATCCGCGAGGGGGCGACGCTGAACACCGGCACCGAGGGCGGCGGCGGGATCACCCGCGTCGGCGATGATTGCCTGCTGATGACCGGCGCGCATGTCGGCCATGACGCGCAGCTCGGCAACCGGGTGATCCTGGCCAATCAGGTCGCCATCGCCGGGCATTGCCAGATCGGCGACGACGTGATCATCGGCGGCCTGTCGGGCATTCACCAATGGGTCCGCATCGGGCGCGGCGCGATCATTGGCGCGGTGACCATGGTGACCAATGATGTGCTGCCCTACGGCCTTGTGCAGGGCCCGCGCGGCGTGCTGGACGGGCTGAACCTTGTCGGGCTGAAGCGGCGCGGCGTCGAGCGCGGCGACATCACCGCGATGCGCGCCGCCTATCAGATGCTGGCGCAGGGCGAGGGCTCTTTCCTCGACCGCGCCCGCCGTCTGGCCGAGGAAACCGACAGCGATTACGTGCGCGAGATGACCGATTTCATCCTCTCGGCCTCGGACCGTTCGTTCCTGACGCCGAAATGAGCCGCATGCCCTCATCGCCGGGCAGGGCGCTTTGCCTGCCGCTTTGGCGGCCCTGCTGGACCAGCCTCTGGTCTGCGCGTTGGACGGCTTTGCGCCCGCAGGTCTGGCGGTCGATCAGGTCTTTCGCGTCGAACGGCTGGCGCTGTTCCTGCGCTTTCTGGAAGATCAGGGCGTCACGCAAGTGATCTTTGCCGGCGCCGTGCAGCGGCCCAACGTCTGGACCCGTCGCTGTTTGATCCGCAAACCGCGCAAATGGTGCCGCGGCTGTTGGCCGCGATGCAGGCGGGCGATGATGCGACCCTGCGCGCCGTGATCGCGATCTTCGAAGAGGCGGGCTTTGCCGTCGTTGGCGTCGAGGATCTGGCCCCCGCGCTCTTGCCGCTGCAGGCGTTCTGGCGGGCAAGATCTCCGATCAGGATGAGACCGATGCAAGCCGGGCTGCAGAGATCGTCGCAGCCCTGGGCGCGGTCGATGTCGGGCAGGGCTGTGTCGTGGCGCGGGGCCTGTGCCTTGCGGTCGAGGCGCTTCCCGGCACCGATGCGATGCTGGCGGGCGTCGCCGCCTTGCCCGCCAAACCTGCGCCCGAAAGGCGGGCTTTTCTACAAGGCCGCCAAGCCCGGTCAGGACCGCCGCATCGACCTGCCGACCATTGGGGCCGCAGACGCTGCGCCGCGTCGCCGAGGCCGGGCTTGTCGGGGGTTTGCTTTCAGGCAGGCTCGGTGATCTGCCTTGATCTGGCCGCGATGCAGGCGCTGGCCAGCCGAGCTTGACCTGTTCCTATGGGCGCGCTGAAGCTTTTCCTGATCGCAGGCGAGCCTTCCGGCGACCGGCTGGGTGCGGCCCTGATGGCGGGGCTGAAAGCGCTGCACCCGAGGTCAGTTTTCAAGGCGTCGGCGGCCCGCTGATGCAGGCCGAGGGGCTGCAGAGCCTGTTCCCGATGGAAGAACTGTCGATCATGGGCATCGCCGAGGTGCTGCCGAAATACTTCCACCTCAAACGCCGCATCCGCGAAACCGCCGAGGCGGCGCTGAAGCTGCGCCCCCGATGCGCTGATCACCATCGACAGCCCGGATTTCTGCCTGCGCGTCGCGGCATCTGGTCAAAGCCGCCAGCCCGGCGCTGCGCACCATCCACTACGTCGCCCCCTCGGTCTGGGCCTGGCGACCCGGACGCGCCGCCAAGATGGCGAAGGTGATCGACCATGTCCTGGCGCTGTTGCCGTTCGAGCCGCCCTATATGACAGCCGCTGGGATGACTTGCGATTTCGTCGGCCATCCGGTGGTCGCCGAAACCCTTGCCAGCCCACGAAGAGCGCGCGGCCGCTCAACGGCCCAAGGCCCGCTGATCCTCGCGCTTCCCGGATCGCGGCGCGGCGAGGTCAGCCGCCTCGCCCCGGTGATCGGCGCTGTGCTGGCCGAGATCAAAGCGAAATACCCCGAACGCCCGCGTCGTCCTGCCGACCGTGCGCGGCGTCGACCGATCTGGTCCGCGACCTTACCGCCGATTGGCCGATTGCCCCGCTGCTCATCGAACGACCCCGGCCTGAAACGCGCCGCCTTCGCCGCGGCCGATGTGGCGATTGCCGCCTCGGGCACCGTCGTCGCTGGAACTTGCCGCCAATGCCTGCCCGATGGTGATCGCCTATGACATGCACCCGCTGACGCTTCTGGCTGATGCGCCGCGCGGCGCTGATCGACACGGTGACGCTGGTCAATCTCGTCTCTGAAACCCGCGTCGTGCCGGAATTCCTCGGCCCGCGCTGCCGGCCGAGCTGATCGCCCCGGCGCTGCTCGATCTGCTGGACCACCCGCAACGCCAGACCGCAGGCGATGCACCTGACCATGCAGCGCCTGGGCAAAGGCGGCGAGCCCCCCGGCCTGCGCGCCGCCCGCTCGGTGCTGGCAGCCCTGCCGATCGCTAAGCCCTATCGCTCATCTTGGAAATACTCCCCGGGGTAGCCATTGTGCCTTGGCAGACATGCCGGCGGGTGTGAAACCCCCGCTGCGCCGCTGCCGCCTCAGCGTCCGCGCCAGATCCAGCCACCGCCAAAGACGCGGCTGCCCTCGGGCGCATAGAACACGCAAGCCTGACCCGGCCGAAACCCCATCCTCGGGGTCCAGCAGTTCCACCATCGCCTCGGTCGCCGAGATCGGCCGGATCACCGCCGGACGCGGCGGCCGGGTCGAGCGCACCTTGACGTTCAGATGCCATTCCGCGCGGCTGGTCAAACGGCGCGTCGCCCAGCCAGTTGATCTCGCGCAGCGGAATCGTGCGGGTCGACAGCGCCTCTCTTCGGCCCGACGATCACCTGCCGCGCGCTCGGGATCCAGCTTCACCACATAAAGCGGATCGCCCAGGCCGCCGATGCCCAGGCCCTTGCGCTGGCCGATCGTGTAATGGATCACGCCGCGATGCTGGCCCAGCACATTGCCCGCCTGATCGACGATCTCGCCCGGATCTGCCGAACCCGGCCGCAGCTTTTCGATCACCGCCGCATAATTGCCGTTCGGCACAAAGCAGATATCCTGACTGTCGGGCTTGTCCGCCACCGACAGCCCATATTTCGCCGCCAAGCGCCCGCGTTTCGGCCTTGGAGGCCAGATGCCCCAAGGGGAAACGCAGATAGGCCAGCTGCTCGGGCGTGGTCGAGAACAGGAAATAGCTCTGGTCGCGGTTCGGCATCGCGTCGCCATGATGCAACTCCGGCCCCAGCGCCAACCTTGCGCTGGATATAATGCCCGGTCGCCATGCAATCGGCGTTCAGATCCTTGGCGGTGGCCAGCAGATCCTTGAACTTCACCCGCTCGTTGCAGCGGATGCAGGGCACCGGCGTCGCACCCGCCAGATAGGCGTCGGCGAATTCCTCGATCACCGCCTCGCGGAAGGTGTTTTCGTAATCCAGCACGTAATGCGGAAAGCCCATCATCTCGGCCACCCGCGCCGCATCGTGAATATCCCGCCCCGCACAGCACGCGCCCTTTTTCGCCAGCGCCGCCCCATGGTCATAAAGCTGCAAGGTGACGCCCACCACGTCATAGCCTTCCTCGGCCAGTTGTGCCGCCACAACCGAGCTGTCGACGCCGCCCGACATGGCAACGACCACGCGGGTATCGGCGGGGGCCTTGGCAAAACCAAGCGAATTCAGCGGCTGATCAAGCATCATCTATATCCGGGGAATAGGGCGGCATAAGGCCATCTAGCTCGCAATATAGGAAAATGCACTACAGTCTCAACCCCTGGCTTTACCCTTGCTTAAGCCCGTTGCGCCAAGCTGCAAAGGGATGAACGAGGAATGATCCGATGTATCTGAAGAAAGTTGACGGCCCCCGGCAGGTCACGCTGCCCGATGGCAGCATCCTGACCCGCGCCGATTTGCCTCCTGCCGACAACTCGCCGCTGGGTTGCCAGCCGCAAGGCGGTGGTGGTCAAGGCCGTGCTCTACGGGCCTCATGTCCGAAGCAGAGGCATTGGAGCGCTATGCTTTGTCGGAAGAGGAATTCGTACCGTGGCGTCAGGCGGTTGAAACCCATGGCGAAAAGGCCCTGCGCGTTACGACAATTCAAAAATATCGACAACTTTAAATTGTTTTTGATTTTCATTCCGTCAGAGTAACCTGTCAGTTAACCATTGCGCGGCCAAAGTCGTTAACGAATAAGAGAATGTGACGGAGTTCCTGAATGCGAATTTTACTGGTTGAAGACGATCCGACCACCTCGCGCAGTATCGAATTGATGCTGACGCACGCCAATCTGAACGTCTATTGCACCGATCTGGGTGAAGATGGCATCGATCTGGCAAAGCTTTATGATTACGATTTGATCCTTTTGGATCTTAATCTGCCGGATATGTCCGGGCACGAGGTGCTGCGGCAGCTGCGTCTGGCGCGAATTGAAACGCCGATTCTGATCCTGTCGGGTCCGATGATACCGACAGCAAGATCAAGGGCTTTGGCTTTGGCGCTGATGATTACCTGACCAAACCCTTTCACCGCGAAGAATTGGTTGCACGCATCCACGCCATCATCCGCCGCTCGAAGGGCCACAGCCAATCGGTGATCAAGACCGGCGCAGTCTGCGTCAATCTGGATGCCAAGACAGTGGATGTCGGCGGCAGCACGGTGCATCTGACCGGCAAGGAATATCAGATGCTGGAACTGCTGTCAGCCTGCGCAAGGGCACCACGCTGACCAAAGAGATGTTCCTCAACCACCTTTACGGCGGCATGGATGAGCCCGAGCTGAAAATCATCGACGTCTTTATCTGCAAGCTGCGCAAAAAGCTGGCAGAGGCGACCGGGGGGCAGAATTACATCGAAACCGTCTGGGGTCGCGGCTATGTGCTGCGCGATCCGCAGCCGATGATTGCGGGCGGCCCGCAGCTGGCAGCCAGCGCCTGATCAGGATTGCTGTGCTTGCTCCTCGGGCAGGCTCGGCTTACCTTTGGCCGAAGTCAGAGGGAGCCGCAGCAATGCCGCAAGACAAGCCGGTGGAAGATTTAAGCCGAGAGGAGGCGCGTGCCGAGCTTGTGCGCCTTGCAAACCTGCTGGAAATCGCCAATCGCGCCTATCACGCCGAGGATGCGCCCAAGATCTCTGACGGCGAGTACGATTCGCTGCGTCAACGCAATCTGGCCATCGAGCAGCGCTTCGCCGATCTGAAACGCGCCGATAGCCCCTCGCTGCAGATCGGTGCCCCGGCGGCGGAAGGCTTTGCCAAGGTCACCCACGCCCTGCCGATGCTGTCGTTGGAAAATGCCTTTGAAGACAGCGATGTCGTCGAATTTGACGAAACGGGTGCGCAAATTTCTCGGCCACGGCACCTCGCTGTTTTACACCGCTGAACCCAAGATCGACGGGCTGTCGCTGTCCCTGCGCTATATGGACGGCAAGCTGGTGCAGGCCGCGACCCGGGGCGATGGCGAGGTAGGCGAGAATGTCACCGACAATGCCCGGACGATTGCCGATATCCCGCAAAAGGTGAAGAACGCACCGCAAGTGCTTGAAGTGCGCGGCGAAGTTTACATGAGCCATGCCGATTTCGCCGCCTTGAACGCGCGGCAGGAAGAGGCAGGCGAAAAGATCTTTGCCAATCCGCGCAACGCCGCCGCGGGCTCCTTGCGCCAGCTTGATGCCAAGATCACCCAGTCGCGGCCGCTGCGATTCTTCGCCTATGCCTGGGGCAAGCTTTCGGAGCCGCTTGCGCGCACCCAGTTCGAGGCGATTGAGAAGCTCGCCGCCTTGGGCTTCAAGACCAATCCGCTGACCATGCTCTGTGCCGGCCCCGAGTCGCTGCTCGCGCAATATCGCGAGATCGAGGCGCAACGCGCCACTTTGGGCTATGACATCGACGGCGTGGTCTACAAGGTTAACGATCTTGCGCTGCAGGCGCGGCTCGGCTTTCGCTCGACCACGCCGCGTTGGGCGATTGCGCATAAATTCCCCGCCGAACTGGCCTGGACCCGGCTTGAGGCGATCGACATTCAGGTCGGCCGCACCGGCGCGCTGTCGCCCGTGGCGCGGCTGATGCCGGTGACGGTCGGCGGCGTGGTGGTCGTCGAACGCGACGCTGCACAACGAAGATTACATCGCCGGGCGCGATGCCAAGGGCAACCCGATCCGCGAGGGCCGCGACATCCGCGTCGGCGACTGGGTGCAGGTCTACCGCGCCGGCGACGTGATCCCCAAGATCGACGATGTCGATCTCGAGCGGCGGCCCTCTGATGCCGTGCCCTATGTTTTCCCCGAGATCTGCCCCGAATGTGGCTCGCTCGCGCATCGCGAACCCGGCGATGCGGTGCGGCGCTGCACCGGCGGGCTGATCTGCCCGGCGCAGGCGGTCGAGCGGCTGAAGCATTTCGTCTCGCGCGGGGCCTTTGATATCGAAGGGCTCGGCGCCAAGCAGGTCGAGATGTTCTTCCACGACGCTGATCTGCCGGTCAAAACCCCCGCCGATATTTTCACGCTGGCAGCGCGGGATGAGGCCAACGGTCTGAAACGGCTGAAGAATCGCGATGGTTTTGGCGAAACTTCGGTCAAAAAGCTGTTCGCCGCGATTGAGGCAAAGCGCAGCATCCGCCTCGATCGGCTGATCTTTGGGCTTGGCATCCGCCATGTCGGCGAGGCGGCGGCGGGTCTGCTGGCGCGGCATTATTCCACCTGGGACGCCTTTGAGGCCGCGATCACCCAGTCGCCAGCCCCGGCAGCCCGGAATGGGCCGAGCTGATCGCGATTGACGGCGTCGGCGCGGTTCTGGCGGGCTCGCTGGTCGCGGCGTTTCAGAACGAGGTCGAACGCGCGGCGATTGATGCTCTGGTGGCGGAACTGCAGGCACAGCCGTGCTGGCCCGCGCGCCGGTCGACAGCCCGGTGGCCGGCAAAACCGTGGTCTTCACCGGCACGCTGGAAAAAATGACCCGCGCCGAGGCCAAGGCGCGGGCCGAGGCTTTGGGGGCCAAGGTTGCAGGCTCGGTTTCGGCCAAGACCGATCTGCTGATCGCGGGGCCGGGGGCGGGATCAAAGGCGAAAGATGCCGAAAAATATGGCGTTGAGGTGATTGACGAGGACGGCTGGCTTGCCCTGATAGGTCAGGCATGAGCCGCCCCGAAATTCTGTTTCCGCTGTTTGCCGAACTGGAAACGCTGGAGGGCGTCGGCCCGAAAACCGCCCAGGCCTTCGGTGGCTTGGGGGTCGAAAAGCCCAAGGATCTGCTGTTTGTTGCTGCCACATTCCGCGGTCGACCGCAGCCGCAAGGCCTCGGTCCGCGAGGTGGTGCCGCCCTGCACGGTGACGGTCGAGGTTGAGGTCGGGCGCCACCTTCCGCCCGCCAGCAAGGGGCGGCCCTACCGGGTGATGGTGCGCGATGCGGCGCTGGAATTTCAGCTGGTGTTCTTTCACGCGCGCGGCGACTATCTGCAAAAGCTGCTGCCGACGGGCCAGCGCCGTCTGGTGTCGGGGAAGATCGAACTCTTTGATGGCATTGCGCAAATGGTCCACCCCGATCATGTTCTGCGCCCCGAGGAGGCGGGCGAGTCTGCCGCTGTTTGAGCCGGTCTATCCGCTGACCGCTGGCGTGACGCAGCGGCAGGTTGCCAAGGCGGTGACCTCGGCCTTGGCGCGCGCGCCCGTCTGTGCCGGAGTGGATCGACCCCAATCTGAAGGCGCGCGAGGGTTGGCCGGATTGGCGCGCGGCGCTCGAGGCCGTGCATGCGCCGCAGGATCAGGCAGCGCTGGCCTTTACCGATCCGGCCCGGCAACGCCTTGCTTATGATGAACTTTTTGCCCATCAACTGACGCTTTCCTTGGCCCGCGCGGCGCTGCGGCGCGGCAAGGGCGTGGTCAGTCGCGGCAGCGGCACGCTGCAGGCCAAGGTCCTGGCGGCACTGCCCTATGCGCCGACCGCAGCGCAGACCCGCGCCGTCGCCGAGATCGCGCAAGATATGGCGCCACCCTTGCGGATGAACCGTCTGCTGCAGGGCGATGTCGGCTCGGGCAAGACGCTGGTGGCCTTCCTGGCGCTGCTGATCGCGGTCGAGGCGGGCGGGCAGGGCGTGATGATGGCCCCGACCGAGATTTTGGCGCGCCAGCACCGCGAGGGTTTGGCCCCCTTTGGCCGCAGCCGCGGGCGTGCGGCTGGAGCTCCTGACCGGGCGCGACAAGGGGGCAGAGCGGGCGGCCAAGCTGGCAGCCCTGGCCGCGGGCGAGATCGACATTCTGGTCGGCACCCATGCGGTGTTTCAGAAAGACGTGCAGTTTCAAGATCTTCGCCTTGCCGTGGTCGACGAACAGCACCGCTTTGGCGTCGCGCAGCGCATGGAGCTGGGCGCCAAGGGCAGGCGGCAGATGTGCTGGTGATGACCGCGACGCCGATTCCGCGCAGTCTCGCGCTGGCGAGTTACGGCGACATGGATGTCTCGGTGCTGGACGAAAAGCCGCCGGGGCGCAAGCCGATCAGCACCGTGCTGATCTCGGATGCGCCGGATGGATGAGGTGGTCGGCCACCTGGCGCGCGCGGTGGCCGAGGGGCGGCAGGCCTATTGGGTCTGCCCCTTGGTCGAGGAATCCGAATTGCTGGATTACGCCAGCGCCGAGGCGCGCTTTGCCAGCCTGCGCGCGGCGTTTGGCGATGTGGTCGGCCTGGTCCATGGCCAGATGCCGGCCGCCGACAAAGATGCCGCCATGGCGGATTTCGTCGCGGGCAAGACCAAGGTTCTGGTGGCCACCACGGTGATCGAAGTTGGTGTCAACGTGCCCAATGCCTCGATCATGGTGATCGAACGGGCCGAGATCTTTGGCCTTGCGCAACTGCACCAATTGCGCGGCCGCGTCGGGCGCGGCGCTGCGGAGTTCGACCTGCCTGCTGATCTATCAAGCGCCGCTCAGCGAAGGCGGCGAGCGCCGGCTGAAGGTGATCCGCGACACCGAGGATGGCTTTCGCATTTCCGAGGAAGACCTGCCGATGCGCGGCGCGGGCGATCTGATCGGCACGGCGCAATCGGGCCTGCCGCGCTTTCGCGTCGCCGATATGGAACGCCAGGCCGGGCTGATGGCGGTGGCGCAAAGCGATGCCCGCGCCTTGCTGCACAATGACCCGGATCTGACCACGCCACGCGGGCAGGCGGCGCGGGTGCTGTTGTGGCTGCTCGATCAGGATCGGGCGATCAGACTGATTGGCTGTCGGCTGACGCCTCCGATCTTGGGTCAAAGATGGCGGGAACCGATTCGTTCCAATTGCGTTGTGTTCACATAAGTTCTCAAATGTTCCTAAAAAGTTCTTTACAGAACGTGGAACATATGAGAACAATAAAGCAACAAAGCAAACGGAGGTCGCCATGCTCAAAGAGATTACCGAAATCCTGAAACGGTTCGCCCAACGCCCTGTTGGTGGATGCCCTGGGCTCGTTCTCGCTGTTTGCCATGCTTATTGCCGGGCTGGGTTTGACCAGTTCCTTCTGACGGTACTGCCTGCGGTCTTGTCGAACCGGGCGCGTTTCTGTCCCCAAGTGAAACGCCCTTGGCTGCCCTGCCAACCCCCGGTTCAAGATTGCCACTTCCCGCCGCCTCCGCAAGGATGTGCGGCGTTTTTTTACGCCGCAGCCTGCGCAGCACTCATCGCCTCGCAGGTTGCCTCCAGCGCCAGCAGAATCGAGGCGTGGCGATTCTTGTACTCGCGGGCCGGGATCAGCACTTCGTAGCCGTCAAAGGGCGCTTGCGGCACCGGGCCATCGCTTTCAGCATGGCGCGCAATTGCTCGCGCGCCGCCTCCAGTTCGGGCAGCGTCCGGCCGATCACCACGCCACCCAGGATAGCCGCCGAAGCCTGACCCAGCGCGCAGGCCTTCACGTCCTGGGCGAACTCGGCGATGCGCCCATCCTGCAAGCTCAGATCAACGGTCACGGTCGAGCCACACAGCGGCGAGCGTTTGCGCGCGGTGCCTTGCGGCGCGGGCAGGCGGCCCAGATGCGGGATATCGGCGGCCAGCGCCAATATCCGCCCCGAGTAGAGTTTCACAAGATCGCTATCGCTCATGGCTTTTCCTTTGGCTGCGGTAAAGATATGCCCTTGCCACGCCAAGGCCAAGGAGGCTGTGATGAAATTCGACCCAACGCTGCTAAAGTATGATGCCAAGGGCTTGATCCCCTGCATCGCGCAGGATCATGCGACGGGCGAGGTGCTGATGATGGCCTGGATGAATGCCGCAAGCCTCGCGCGAACGCTGGAGACCGGGGCGATGACCTATTGGTCCCGCTCGCGCGCCGCGTTCTGGGCCAAGGGCGAAACCTCGGGCCATGTGCAACAGCTGGTCGAGATGCGCATCGATTGCGATCGCGATTGCCTGCTGGCGCTGGTCACCCAAGAGGGGCCGGCCTGCCACACCAACCGGCGAAGCTGCTTTTACACAGCGGTCCGAGACGGTGAGCGCGATGGTGATTTCCGAACCGTTATAGCCCGACCATCCGGCGGATATCCGGCGGGCGTGGCCCCCTCGGCGCGGTATTTCGCAAGCGCGCGGGCATCGTCGCGCTTGGCCAGCCGCTTGCCTTCCTCATCGCGGATCAGGCGATGGTGGTGGTAAATCGGCGTCGGCAGGCCCAAAAGATGCTGCAAGATCACCTGAACCGGCGTGAAGCCAAACAGATCCTCGCCGCGCACCACATGGCTGATGCCCTGATCGGCGTCATCGAAGGCCGAGGCGAGGAAATAGGCGACGATCTCTTCATCCTTGCGGTACAGAACGATGTCGCCGATGTTTTTCAGCGCCCGCTCGGCATCGATGCGGTGGCGGCCAGCATGCGCCGGACCGGTATCGGTATAGACCAGCCCTTCGGGGTCAAGCTGGGCCAGCGCTTTGGCAAGATCAAGCCGCAGCGCATCGCCCGGTTTGCGGTCTGACATCGGACGGTGACGGCAGGTGCCGGGATAGACCTGATGCGCCACGCCCTCTTGCGGCGCGGCAAGTGCCGCCCGAATATCGCCGCGCGTGCAGGAACAGGGGTAGAGCAAGCCGCTTTGGCTCAGGGTCTCAAGCCGGGCGGCGTAGCCCGCGATATGGGCGGATTGCTGCAAGGATCGGCCCGTCCCAGCTTAGGCCAAGCCAGTGCAGATCCTCGATGATCGAAGCCTTCCACTCCGGCTTGGCAGCGTTGCAGATCGATATCCTCGATCCGCAGCAGAAACTGCCCGCCCGCCGCCCGCGCCATGTCATGCGCCAAAAGGGCCGAATAGGCATGGCCCAGATGCAGCGGCCCGGTGGGCGAAGGTGCAAAGCGGGTTACGAAGCCAGCCATGCGGTGAACGGCTCTTTGGCGCGGTCGGTATAGGCCTTGTAGCGGTCCTTGCGGCCCTTGCGGCCGCCGCGCGCGTCAATCGGGGGGAACAGGCCGAAGTTGACGTTCATCGGCTGGAAGGTCTTCGCCTCGGCCCCGCCGGTGATATGGGTGATCAGCGCGCCCATCGCGGTTTCGGGCGGCGGCGGCGGCAAGGTGCGGCCCTGCAATTCGGCGGCGGCCATCCGGCCCGCCAGCAGGCCCATGGCGGCGGATTCGACATAGCCCTCGACCCCGGTGATCTGGCCGGCAAAGCGGATATTCGGGCGCGATCTTCAGCCGCATCTGATCGTCCAGCAGCGTGGGCGAGTTGATGAAGGTGTTGCGGTGGATGCCGCCAAGCCGCGCAAAGCTCGCCTCCTGCAGGCCGGGAATCATTTTGAAAACAGCGGTTTGCGCGCCGTACTTCATCTTGGTCTGAAAGCCGACGATGTTGTAGAGCGTGCCCAGCTTGTTGTCGCGGCGCAGTTGCACCACGGCATAGGGCTTCATCGGATTGTGCGGGTTGGTCAGCCCGACCGGCTTCATCGGGCCAAAGCGCAGCGTCTCGCGGCCGCGTTCGGCCATCACCTCGATCGGCAGGCAGCCGTCGAAATAGCCTGCGGTTTCGCCCTCGTGGAACTCGGTCTTCTCGGCGGCCAGCAGCGCGTCGATGAAGGCCTCGTACTCCGTCCTTGGTCATCGGGCAGTTCATATAGGCGGTCTGCTCGTCCACGCGTCTCGCCCTTGTCGTAGCGGCTTTGCATCCAGGCCACCGACATATCGACGCTCTCGGCATAGACGATCGGCGCAATCGCGTCGAAAAACGCCAGCGCCTCGGCCCCTGTCGCCGCGCGGATGCTCTCGGCCAGGGTGCCCGAGGTCAGCGGGCCCGGTCGCCACGATCCAGTTGCCCCTGATCGGGCAGCTCGGTGACTTCCTCATAACTGGAAGAAATCAGCGGATGCGCCTTGAGCCGTGCCGTCACCGCCTCGGCAAAGGGATCGCGGTCCACCGCCAGCGCGCCGCCTGCGGGCAGGCGATGCGCCTCGGCCATTTCCATGATCAGCCCCTTGGCCGCGCGCATTTCCCAATGCAGAAGGCCCACGGCGTTCTGTTCGTCATCATCCGAGCGGAAGGAGTTCGAGCAGACCATCTCGGCATAATTGCCGGTGCGATGCGCGAAGGTGCCGACCTTGGGGCGCATCTCGTGGATCACCACGCGCTGGCCAAGTTCCGCCGCCTGCCAGGCGGCTTCTGATCCGGCCATTCCGCCGCCGATGATGTGCAAATCTTGTGTCATGGCGCGGATGTAGACCCGCGCGGCGTTTAGATCAAGGCGATGCGTTCGCGTTGCGTCGGGTCGGGGTAGAGCCGGTAAAGCCCGGTTTCCAGCGAGGCGATCATCTGGTGCATCCGGTCATAGCGCTGTTCCGCCTCGGCATCGACATGGCTGAGCGCAGAAAACGCGACATCGAGGGCGGAAAGGCTGGTGACCTGCACCTCGAGCACGAAATCCCGATGCGCCCCGAGGCCAGACCGAATTTGCGCCGCAGCAGCCGCCATTCGCCAATCAGGTCCTGCTCCGCCAGATAACTCATCCAGGCCTCCAGCGCCGCGGCAAACCCCAGTGCCCGCGCGTCGTCCTTCAACTCGATCATGCAATGGTAGATGTTCATGCTGCCTCCTGCCTTAAGCAGTGAAACAGCAATTTCTTGCTAATCGGTTAAGGCCCACAGGCCCTCGCGCTGAAGTTTTGCACGAAATCCTCGGGCATGGTCGTGCCCGGCGAAAACCCCCAACTCCGCAGCCTTGAGAAAGAACCCCGCCGCTGGCTGATCGCCGTTCAGACGTCCCACCACCAGGGCGGCGCGCAGCGGGCGGCCCTGTGCCGCATCTGCCTCCATCAGCACCTCCAGGGCCGCGGTCAGGGTTGCAATCGCGCCGGGGCCGGGGATCGCCAATTCCTTCGCCAGGCGCCGTAGGTGATCGTCTGCCTTTGCGCGGCCAGCTCTGCCAGCCGCGCTTCAAGTCTATTCTTCACTCTGCTCGGCAACCCGCGCGACCGAAACGACTTCTTCGCCCTTGGCGGTGTTGAACACCTTGACGCCACCCGCAGAGCGCGAGCGGAAGGAGATCTGATCCACCGGCACCCGGATCGACTGGCCGGTCGAGGTCGCCAGCATGATCTGATCGCTGACATTCGACCGGGAAGGAGGCCACCAGCGGCCCGCCGCGCATCGCGCCGTCCATCGCCTTGACGCCCATGCCGCCACGCCCGCGCACCGGATAATCGTGGCTGACGACGACAGCTTGCCCGAGCCCGAGGTGGTGATGGTCAGGATCAGATCCTCGGCCGCCGACATCTCGGCATAGCGTTCGGGCGAAAGCTGGCCCTCGGCGGTGGCTTCCTCTTCGTCATCCGCCTCATCCTCGACCACGCCCGCCATCAGGCGGCGCTGCTTGAGATAGGCGGCGCGCTCGTCCGGCTCGGCCTCAAAGTGGCGGATGATCGACATCGACACCACCTTGTCGCCCGCGCCAACGCCGGATGCCGCGCACGCCGGTCGAGCCGCGCGATTTGAACACGCGGATCTCGGTGGTCGAGAAGCGGATCGCCCGGCCCAAGCGCGGTGACCAGCATGATATCGTCATTCTCATCGGCAATCGCCGCGTTCACCAGCGTCACGCCCTCGGGCAGGTTCATCGCGATCTTGCCGTTGCGCTTGACGTTGGCGAAATCCGACAGATCGTTCTGCCGCACATCGCCGTCCGAGGTGGCAAAGACGATCTGCAGATCGTCCCATTCCGCCTCGGGCGCATCCACCGGCATCAGCGCGGCGATGGAAATCCCCTGCTGGATCGGCAGAATGTTGACCATCGCCTTGCCCTTGGCGGTGCGTCCCGCCAGCGGCAGACGCCAGGTCTTCAGCTTGTAGACCATGCCGTCGGTGGTGAAGAACAACAGGTTGGTGTGGGTATTGGCGACGAAAAGCGTGGTGACCACGTCGTCTTCCTTGGTCGCCATCGACGACAGCCCCTTGCCGCCGCGGTTCTGGCTGCGGAATTCGGCCAGAGGCGTGCGCTTGATATAGCCGCCAGAGGTGATGGTCACGACCATATCCTCGCGCTCGATCAGGTCTTCGTCTTCCATATCGCCGGCCCAGTCGACGATCTCGGTGCGGCGCGGCACCGCGAAGGCGGTTTTCACCTCGCGTCAACTCGTCCGAGATGATCGCCATGATCCGCTCGCGCGAGCCCAGAATTTCCAGGTAATCCTTGATCTTGGCAGCCAGTTCTTGCAGCTCGTCGGTGACTTCCTTGACGCCCATCGCGGTCAGGCGTTGCAGGCGCAGTTCCAGAATGGCGCGGGCCTGAATTTCCGACAGGTTATAGGTGCCATCGTCGTTCACCGGATGGGTCGGGTCGTCGATCAGCTTGATATAGGGGATGATATCGCCCGCAGGCCAGCGCCGCGTCATCAGGCGTTCGCGCGCCTCGGCCGGATCGGCCGAGGAGCGGATGGTCGCCACAACCTCATCCACGTTGGAAACCGCCACGGCCAGACCGCACAGGATATGGCTGCGCTCGCGCGCCTTGCGCAGCTCAAACGCGGTGCGGCGCGCCACAACTTCCTCGCGGAAGGTGATGAAATGGCGCAGGAAATCGGCCAAGCGTCAGCTGTTCGGGCCGCCCGCCGTTCAGCGCCAGCATGTTGCAGCCGAAAGAGGTCTGCATCGGCGTGAAGCGGTAAAGCTGGTTCAGCACCACATCCGCCGTCGCATCGCGCTTCAGCTCGATCACCACCCGCACGCCGATCCGGTCGGATTCGTCCTGCACATGGGCGATGCCTTCGATCGCTTGTCGCGCACCTGCTTCGGCGATGATCTCGATCATCCGGGCCTTGTTGACCTGATAGGGCACCTCGTCGATGATGATGGCACAGCGGTCCTTGCGGATTTCCTCGACCCGGGTTTTGGCGCGGATGATCACCGACCCGCGGCCCTCCAGATAGGCTTTGCGCGCGCCGGAGCGGCCCAGGATCGTCGCCCCGGTCGGGAAATCCGGGGCGGGAATGATCTCCATCAGCTGCTTCAATGCTGATGTCGGGGTTCTGCGATCATCGCCAGCGTGCCGTCGATCACTTCGCCCAGGTTATGCGGCGGAATATTGGTCGCCATGCCGACGGCAATGCCGCCCGCGCCATTGACCAGCATGTTCGGGAAACGCGCGGGCAGAACGGTGGGCTCGCGGTCCTTGCCGTCGTAGTTGTCTTGGAAATCAACGGTTTCCTTGTCGATATCGGCCAGCAGAAACGCCGCAGGCTTGTCCATCCGCACTTCGGTATAGCGCATCGCGGCCGCGGTATCGCCGTCCATCGAGCCGAAGTTGCCTTGCCCGTCCAGCAGCTTCAGCGACATCGAAAACGGCTGCGCCATCCGCACCAGCGCGTCATAGATCGCACTATCGCCATGCGGGTGGTATTTGCCCATCGTGTCGCCGACCGGGCGCGCCGATTTGCGGTAGGGCTTGTCGTGGCCGTTGTTGGTCTCGTGCATCGCGAACAGAATGCGCCGGTGCACCGGCTTCAAACCGTCGCGCAGATCGGGGATCGCGCGCGAGACGATCACGCTCATCGCATAGTCGAGATAGGCGGTCTTCATCTCGGAAGAGATGTCGATCTGCGGGCCGTCGTGGTGCATGCGCACAGGCTTGTCGTCGGCTGCGTCTGGGGTATCCGGAGTGTCGGTCACGGGGGCCGCGCCTCTCTGTTTTGGGTCTAGATATTGTTGTCGCTACCCTACACCATCGCGCATTTGGCGTGCAAGCAAGGAGGGGCCTTTGCGGGCTTTGCGGGATGATTTTATGGCCAGATCTCGCCACGACATGGATTGGGCCTTAAAGCTGCGGCGATATGGCGTTACAGCGGCGGCGGGACGGGCTGAAAGGGGGCCAAGATGGCACAGGCGCGGGCATTGCAAAGCGTGCAGGATCTGCTGGTGGCGGGGCTGGCGCAGCCTGAGCAGGCGCAGGCTTTGGAGGCCGTGGCGCAAGAGTTCCGCATCCGCGTGACGCCCGAGATGCAGCGCACCGAGCCGGGTCTGGCGCGCCAGTTCCTGCCCGACGTGGCCGAGCTGACCATCCGCCCCGAGGAATTGCACGACCCGATTGGCGATACCGCCCACAGCCCGACGCGCGGTCTGACCCACCGCTACCCCGACCGGGTGATCCTCGCCGTCACCCATGCCTGCGAGGTCTACTGCCGCTTTTGCTTTCGCCGCGAGGTGGTCGGCGAGGCGGCGGCACTGCCCGAGGCCGATCTGGAGGCGGCCTTTGCCTATATCGCCGCCGCATCCGGCGATCTGGGAGGTGATCCTGACCGGCGGCGACCCGCTGAGCCTGTCGCCGCGCCGCATTCGCGGCGCATCGTGGCGCGGCTGTCGGCGATCCCCCATGTCGAGATCCTGCGCTTTCACACCCGCGTGCCGGTGGTGGCCCCCGAGAAGATCACCGCCGAGATGGTCGCGGCGTTGCAGGGCAGGGCGCAACAGCTATGTCGTGCTGCACAGCAACCACCCCGCCGAGATCACCCCTGCCGCCCGCAGCCGCCCTGGCGCGGATTGCCGATGCGGGGATGCCGATGCTGTCGCAAAGCGTGCTGCTGCGCGGCGTCAACGACGATGCCTGCCGTGCTGGAGGCTCTGATGCCGCGACGTTGCTGCGCAACCGCGTGACACCCTATTACCTGCACCACTGCGACCTTGCCCGCGGCACCAGCCATTTCCGCACCACGATTGCCGAGGGCCAGGCGATCATGGCGCAGCTGCGCGGGCGGCTCTCCGGCATCGGCGTGCCGACCTATGTGATTGATATCCCGGGCGGTCACGGCAAGGTGCCGATTGGCCCGGGCTATCTGCGAGGCCGATGGCGACAGGCTACCGCATCACCGATTGGCAGGGCAGGGTCCACGCCTACGCCGACCCGCGCTGATCAGCCGCGCGCAGGATCATGCCGAACAAATCGCGCGGATCGTCGGGATCGGCGATCATGTCGAGCTGAGTGAAAAGCCCGGTTTCGTCGAGCTTTGAGCGGACATAGCGCAGCGCCGAGAAATCCTCGACCGCAAAGCCCACGGAGTCAAACAGCGTGATCTCGCGCGCATCGCGGCGACCCTCGGCCTGACCCAGTGATCACCTGCCACAGCTCGGTCACCGGATAATCCGGCGGCATCTGCTGGATCTCGCCCTCGATCCGGGTCTGCTCGGGGTATTCGACAAAGGTGCGGCGCGCGCAGCAGGATGTCCTTGTGCAGCTCGGTCTTGCCGGGGCAATCGCCGCCGACCGCGTTGATATGCACGCCGGCGCCGACCATGTTGTCGGTCAGGATCGTGGCATATTGCTTGTCGGCCGTGCAGGTGGTGATGATCTGCGCGCCCAAGATCGCCTCTTCCGGCGTCTTGCAGGCGACAATCTTCAAGCCCGCGCCCTGCCAGATTGCGCGGCGCATTTCGCCGTGGCCGCCGGATCGATGTCGTAAAGCCGCACCTCGTCGATGCCGCAGACCGCCTTGAACCCCAGCGCCTGAAACTCCGCCTGCGCGCCATTGCCGATCAGCGCCATGCGTGTTGGCCCCCGCAGGCGCCAGCCATTTCGCCGCCATCGCCGAGGTCGCCGCCGTGCGCAGCGCGGTCAGGATGGTCATTTCCGACAGCAGCACCGGATAGCCCGTCGCCACATCGGCCAAAAGTCCAAAGGCGGTAACGGTCTGCAAGCCCTGCTTCATGTTCGTCGGGATGGCCGTTGACATATTTGAAGCCATAGATCTCGCCGTCCGAGGTCGGCATCAGCTCGATCACGCCCACATCGGAATGGCTGGCCACGCGCGGCGTCTTGTCAAACAGCGGCCAGCGGCGGAAATCGGCCTCGATCTCGGCGGCAAGATCGGCCAGCACCCGCTCGACCCCCAGATGCAGCACCAGTTTCAGCATGTTGTCGACCGAGACAAAGGGCACATAGGCCTGGCGCGAGGGGGTGATCATGGGATGTCCTTAAAGATCAAAAGCTCCGGGTCGGGCGGTCAAACACCTTGCGGCCCATCAGGCTGCCGACCAGATCGACCATCAGTTTGGCGGTGCGGCCGCGCTCATCCAGAAACGGGTTCAGCTCGACCAGATCCAGCGAGGTCACCAGCGCGCTTTCGTGCAGCAGCTCCATCACCAGATGCGCCTCGCGGAAGGTGGTGCCGCCCGGAACCGTGGTGCCGACAGCAGGCGCAATCGACGGGTCAAGGAAATCGACGTCCAGGACTGACATGCAGCATGCCGCCCGCCTCGCGCACCATGATCCAGAAACTCGCGCAAGGGGCGCCACGATGCCGCGCTCATCCAGCACCCGCATGTCATTGATCGCAATATCATGTTTCAACAGCGCCGCATGTTCCGCCGGATCAACCGAGCGGATGCCGTAAAGGCAGATCCGCTCTGCCGGGATCGGCTTGGGGAAGGGCGGAAAGGCCTCAAACCCGTCGCGCCCGGCGATATAGGCCACCGGCGTGCCGTGCAGATTGCCGCTTTGCGTGGTCAGCGGCGTGTGGAAATCGGAATGCGCATCCAGCCACAGCAGGAACAGCGGCCGATCCAGCCGCGCCGCATAGGCCGCAGCCCCGGCCACCGACCCCAGCGCCAGCGAATGATCGCCGCCCAGGATGATCGGCAAGCCGCCCTGCGCTCAGCGCATCATCGACCTTGTCGGCCAGCACTTCCGTCCAGCCCAGCACCTCGGGCAGACTGATGCACCGCCGGGTTGGGGCAGGTGGCCGCTTGCAACGCCGGCAGCGCCACATCGCCCCAATCCTCGACGCCATGCCCCAGATCGCGGATCGCCTGCGCCAATCCCCGCCACGCGATAGGCGGTCGGCCCCATCACGCAACCGGGGCGGCGCTGGCCTTCGTCAATCGGGGCACCGATCAGAATGGTGTTGGGCATGGGCAATCTCCTTTTGCGTGACACTCTTTCCATCTTGCGGCGAATCATACAGGTATTTAGGACGATTCGCACAAGCCGCTTTCGCATAATCGGCAGGAAAATTGCCCATGTTGGACGAAACCGATACACGGCTGATTGCCGAATTGCGCCGCGATGGTCGCGCCGCCTTGTCCGATCTGTCCGAGCGTCTTGGCCTGTCGCGCGCCACCGTCCGCACGCGGATGGAGCGGTTGACCGCCAAGGGCGAAATCGCCGGTTTTACCGTGCTGACCGCGGTCGGATGTCGCCGAAGCCCCGGTGCGCGGGCTGATGATGATCATCATCGAGGGCAAGGGCGGCGAAAAGGTGATGGCGCGGCTGGCGGGCATCCCGGCGGTGATGGCGGTGCATTCGACCAATGGCAAATGGAGCCTGATCGCCGAGATTTCCACCCAGACCCTGATCGAGCTGGACGAGGTGATCAACCGCATCCGCAACATCGACGGCGTGCTGACCTCGGAAACCAACCTGCTGCTGTCCACCCGCAAGGCGGCGGCGCTGAGCAAATTGCGACCGCCGTTCCACGCGCCCGTTGATCCGGGGCTCATGGCCGCCTGAAGACCCGGATCGTCCGGGCGGCGTTTGCCCGCGAAACTTTGCCGCCGTTTTCCAGAAACGCGCACCCTTCGCGGAAATCCTGCGTCGCGCCGCATTCGCCCTGCAACCGCGCCTCCAGCGCCAGTTGCGCATCCAGATCATTGCCGAAAGATGCCCGCAACGCCGTTTTCACGCCGCGATAGGCCAGCGTCGGCCCCTGCGCCAAAGCCCGTGCCCGCGCCTGCCAATGCGCGGCAAACTCCTGATCCGGCACGCATTCATAAATCATGCCCCAATCCACCGCCTGCCGTGCCGTCACCTTGTCGGCAAACAGCACCGCCCCCATCGCCCGCGCCAGGCCGATCTGGCGCGGCAACCAATAGCTGCCGCCCGCATCCGGCACCAGGCCAATCCGGGTGAAGGCCTGAATGAAACTGGCGCTCTCGCAGGCAATCACCACATCCGCCGCCAGCGCCAGATTGGCCCCAGCCCCCGCCGCCGCCCCTTGCACCGCCGAAATCGTCGGGATCGGGCAATCGGTGATCGCCTTCAACAGCGGCACATATTCCTCGTTCAGCACCCGCTCCAGATCCAGGGCACGCCGAGGCATCGCCCAAATCCTGCCCCGAGCAAAACGCCCGCCCCGCGCCGGTGATCACCAGCACCCGCGCCTCGCGCCCGGCGCGCAGCACCGCCGCCAGCATCTCGGCCCGCAGCTGCGACGGACAGCGCGTTCATCACCTCGGGGCGGTTGAGCGTGATCACCGCCACGCCCGCCGTCAACCTGATAGGAAATTGTCTGATACATCGCGGCCCCCCTGATTGCGGCCAGACTATCAGGGCAGGGGCCTCGGGCCAGCGAAACCCCGCGTCACTTCTCCAGCAGTTCCGCCAGCCGCGCCTTGTCGGCCTCGGTCAGGCTCTCGGCCTCGGCGGCCACCGCGCGGCGTGCGGCTCATCGCAAAGGCAATCGCCGCCGCCCGCCAGCAGCATCGCAGGCCCCGCCAGCCACAGGATCAGGCTCGACCCCTCGGCGCGCGGCGGTGAACAGCACAAACTCGCCATAGCGGGCCACGATGTAATCGACCACCTGCGCGTCGCTGTCGCCCGCCACCAAGCGTTCGCGCACCGCCAGCCGCAAATCGCGGCTGATCGGGGCATTGGAGTCGTCGATAGTCCTCGCCCTGACAGACCGGGCAGCGCAGGTTGCGCCGAAATCTGCCCGCGCCCGCGCCTCTAGCACCGGATCTTTCAGCATTTCATCCGGCTGCACCGCAAAGGCAGGCGAGCGCCAGCAGCAGCAGCGCGAGCAGAACGCGCACGCATCATTCCGCCGCCACTGGCATTGCGGCGCCGCGCCGCGCCCCCGCCGCCACCCGGAACCGCCGGTCTGACAGGCTGAGAACACCCGCCCAAGGCCATCAGCAACGCACCACCCCAGATCCAGTTGGCAAAGGGCTTGATATAGCTGCGCACCGCATAGCCGCCGTCATCCTGCGGATCGCCAATCACCAGATAAAGGTCGCGGAACACGCCTTGATCAATCGCGGCCTCGGTCGTCGGCATCCCCGCCACCGGATAGATCCGCTTTTCAGGATGCAGCATGGCAACCTCGCACCCCGCCTTGCGTCACGATCATATCCGCCATGGTCGAGTGGTAATTCGGCCCCTCGACCTTGTTGACCGCCAGCCAAAGTCACGTCATAGTCGCCCAAGCGCAAAGCTTTCGCCGATCTTGACGATGCGGATATCCTCGGTCGCCCAAGCCGTCATCGCGGCGACGGCAAAGATCGTCACCCCCATGCCGGAATGCGCCAGCACCTTGCCCCAGATC
Source organism: uncultured Alphaproteobacteria bacterium (assembly GCA_963815275.1). Classification (GTDB taxonomy): domain Bacteria; phylum Pseudomonadota; class Alphaproteobacteria; order Rhodobacterales; family Rhodobacteraceae; genus Cypionkella. The sequence continues at coordinate 53,023 of CAWFGD010000006.1, read as the reverse complement.
GGCGCGGGGCAGGCGGGTCAGCCGCCCCAGCCGCGTCGCCGACCGCACCGCGCCCCAGCCGCGTTGCCACAGATCGATCAGCGCGCCCATCACCACCCAAGCGCCCAAAGCCGCGCCCACCGGACCCAGCGCAGATTTGCCGGTCTGCACCGCATAAACCAGCAGCCCGACCGCCACCGCCAAGCACCAAAGCCCCGCGCAAAGGCCGCAGCGCGCGGCGGATTTCGGCGCGCTTCCACGGCAGCATCGCGCCCACCGGCAGGATCAGCGCCAGCACCACCATGAACGGCGTGAAGGCCGCATCAAAGAACGGCGCGCCGACCGACAGCTTGCGGGCGAACACCAGCTCGGCCACCAGCGGCCAGATCGTGCCGACAAAGACCACAAAGGCCGAGACCGCCAGCAGCAGGTTATTGGCCACCAGCGCGGTCTCGCGGCTGACCATGGCAAACACGCCCTTGGCCTCCAACGCACCGGCGCGGAACGCAAACAGCGTCAGCGCGCCGCCCATGAAGACGCCAAGGATCATCAGGATGAACACGCCCCGCGCCGGATCATTGGCAAAGGCATGCACCGATGTGATCACGCCCGAGCGCACGATAAAGGTGCCGGTCAGCGAGAAGCCAAAGGCCAGGATCGCCAGCAGGATCGTCCAGGCCTTCAGGCTCTCGCGCTTCTCCACCACGATGGCCGAATGCAGCAGGGCCGCCGCGATCAGCCAGGGCATGAAGCTGGCGTTCTCCACCGGGTCCCAGAACCAGAACCCGCCCCAGCCCAGCTCGTAATAGGCCCACCACGACCCCATCGCGATGCCGATGGTCAGGAAAATCCAGGCAGCCAGCGTCCAGGGCCGCACCCAGCGCCCCCAGGCCGCATCAACGCGGCCTTCCAGCAGCGCGGCGACGGCAAAGGAAAAGCTCATCGAAAGCCCGACATAGCCCAGATACAGAAACGGCGGATGAAAGGCCAAACCGGGGTCTTGCAGCAACGGGTTCAGGTCGTTGCCATTCATCGGCGGGATTGTCCAGCCGCAGAAACGGGTTCGAGGTCAGCAGCATAAAGGCCATGAACGCCACCCCGATCGAGCCCTGCACCGCCAGCACCCGCGCCTTCAAGCGCGCCGGGCAGATTGCCGCCAAACCAGGCCGCACAAGCGCCAAATCCCGACAGAATCAGCACCCACAGCAGCAGCGACCCCTCATGGTTGCCCCAGACCCCGGCGATTTTATACAGCATCGGCTTGGCGGTATGCGAATTTTCCACCACCAGCTTCAGCGAGAAATCCGAGGTGACAAAGCCATAGGTCAGCGCCGCAAAGAGGTGGCGATCAGCAAAAACTGCACAACCGCCGCAGGATCGGCCACCGCCATCAGCCGCGCATCGCGCGCGCTAGGCCCCCCAAAGCGGCAAGCATGGTCTGCACCAGCGCCACCACAAAGGCCAGCACCAAGGTGAAATGTCCAAATTCAATGATCATCGCGGCCTCCTGCTTACGCCCTGTATAGGCGAGAACAGCCTGCGGCGGAAATGGGCTGCGCGAACAGTGTCGCGCAGCCGTGAGGTCTCAGACCCCGCGCGACAGCGCCGCAACCCCGGTCCGCGCAATCTCGCGCAGGCCCAAAGGGCGCATCAGGTCGGCAAAAGTGTCGATCTTCTCCGGCGTGCCGGTCATCTCGAACACAAAGCTTTCCAGCGTGCTGTCCACCACATTGGCGCGGAAAATCTCGGCCAGACGCAGCGCCTCGATCCGCGCCTCGCCCTTGCCCGCCACCTTGAACAGCGCCAGTTCGCGCTGCACCGCCGGGCCCTCGACCGTCAGATCATGCACCTCATGCACCGGCACCATGCGCGCCAGCTGCGCCTTGATCTGCTCGATCACCTGCGGCGTGCCGGTGGTCACCACGGTGATCCGGCTGCGATGGCTGGAATGATCCACCTCGGCCACGGTCAGGCTGTCGATGTTGTAGCCGCGCCCGGAAAACAACCCGATCACCCGCGCCAAAACGCCCGCTCTCGTTGTCGACGATCACCGCCAGAGTATGGGTCTCGATCACTTCGGCATTCGGGTCGCGCAGCTCATAAGCCGAATGGCTGGTCGCGCCTTTCTTGATGTTTAGCGGAGACATCTTCGGTCATCCTCTCTGTATAAATATCCCGGGGGTCCGGGGGCGAGCCCCCGGCTTTGACACCTTAAACCAGAACCGCGCCCTTGGCGCCGATGGCGCCCTGGGTATCGGCATCGCCCAGCAGCATCTCGTTATGCGGCTTGCCCGACGGGATCATCGGGAAGCAGTTCTCGTGCTTCTCCACCCGGCAATCAAAGATGAACGGCCCGTCATAGCGGATCATCTCCATGATCGCATCATCCAGATCCTTCGGGTCGCGTCACCTGAATGCCCTTGCAGCCAAAGGCCTCGGCCAGCTTGACGAAATCGGGCAGGCTTTCCGACCAGCTTTGCGAATAGCGCTCGCCATGCAGCAATTCCTGCCACTGGCGCACCATGCCCAGCCGTTCGTTGTTCAGGATGAACTGCTTGACCGGCGCGCGGAACTGCATCGCCGTGCCCATTTCCTGCATGTTCATCAACCACGAGGCCTCGCCGGCGACGTTGATCACCAGAGCGTCCGGATGCGCCACCTGCACGCCGATCGAGGCGGGCAGGCCATAGCCCATCGTCCCCAAGCCGCCAGAGGTCATCCAGCGGTTCGGCGCTTCAAAGCCCAGATACTGCGCCGCCCACATCTGATGCTGGCCGACTTCGGTGGTGATATAGCGGTCCATGCCCTTGGTCAGCGCTTCCAGCCGCTCCAGCGCATATTGCGGTTTGATGATCTTGGACGAAGCCTTGTAGCTCAGGCATTTCACCGCCCGCCATTCGGCGATCTGCTTCCACCACTTCGCCAGACCGTCCTTGTTGACCTTGCGGCCGCGCGCCTTCCACAGCCGCAGCGCGTCTTCCAGCACATGGCCGACATCGCCGACGATCCCCACATCGACCCGGATCACCTTGTTGATCGACGACGGATCAATGTCGATATGCACCTTCTGCGAATGCGGGCTGAAATCGGCGATCCGCCCGGTGATGCGGTCATCAAAGCGCGCGCCGATGTTGATCATCAGATCGCAGCCATGCATCGCCAGATTGGCCTCATAAAGCCCGTGCATGCCCAGCATGCCCAGCCAGTTCTTGCCGGTCGCCGGATAGGCGCCCAGACCCATCAGGGTCGAGGTGATCGGAAAGCCCGTGGCCTCGACAAATTCGCGCAGCAACTGGCTCGCCGCCGGGCCCGAATTGATCACGCCGCCGCCGGTGTAGAACACCGGCCGCTCGGCGGTTTCCATCATCTCGACCAGCGCGGTGATCGCCGTCGATATCGCCCTTCACCTGCGGCTGGTAATGGCGACACTCGGCGCTTTCGCGGGCGGCGTATAGCTGCCGGTGGCAAATTGCACATCCTTCGGAATGTCGATCAGCACCGGGCCGGGGCGGCCCGAGCGTGGCGACATGAAAGCGCCTGATGGATGGTTTCCGCCAGCTTGTCGGTGTCCTTCACCAGCCAGTTATGCTTGGTGCAGGGCCGGGTGATGCCGACGGTATCGGCCTCTTGAAAGGCATCGGTGCCGATCATGAAGGTCGGCACCTGACCCGACAGCACCACCAGCGGGATGCTGTCCATCAGCGCATCGGTCAGGCCGGTCACCGCATTGGTCGCACCGGGGCCAGAGGTCACCAGAGCCACGCCCACCTTGCCGGTCGAGCGGGCATAGCCCTCGGCCATATGGATCGCACCCTGTTCGTGGCGCACCAGAATGTGGCGGATGTCGTTTTGCTGGAAGATCTCGTCATAGATCGGAAGGACAGCGCCACCCGGATAGCCAAAGACAACTTCAACACCCTGATCCTTCAGGGCCTGAACCACCATTCGTGCTCCGGTCATCTGACGTGTCATGATCTTCAATCCTATGTTCGGCCGAACTGGCCGTTTGGTCAACAAAAAGCCCCCGGAGGTGACTCGGGGGCGCATGGGAAACCTGATGGTCAAACCGTTACCGGCCCATGCGCCTTTTCCTTACTAGTACGAGAATGGCACGCATTGCGGCCCCCTTGATGCTTCGAAGGGGAAACTAGGCGGCGCTTGGGGGGGCGTCAACGGCAAATCGACAAGAATAATGTCGCGGGATCTGCATTTTTTGTATTTTTAATGCGTTTTTACCATTCAGTCAGCAACTTTATTAAATATGAACGCTTTGGGCCGGGCCCGCCCGACTCAATCGCCTCAGGCAGCCAGCGCCATATAGGCCAGATAGGCCAGCAACATCGCAAGACCCGCCAGCCGTGGCAGCCGCCCGAGCAGCAGCGCCAGGGCCACCAGCCCCAGCGTCGTCACCATCACCACGGGCATATCAAACCGGGCAAAGCGCGGTGCGGCTTCTATCGGTTTGATCAGTGCGGTGATGCCAAGGATGCCCAGAATGTTGAAGATGTTCGAGCCCACGACATTGCCCACCGCGATTTCGGTCTGCTTGCGCAAGGCGGCGATCACCGAGGTGGTCAGCTCGGGCAGCGAGGTGCCGATCGCCACCACCGTCAAGCCGATCACCGCCTCCGAGACGCCAAAATCCCGCGCGATGCTGCTGGCCGAAGACACCAGGAGCCGCGCGCCAACCACCATGCAGATCAATCCGCCCAGCGTCATCGCCCAAGCCATGTGCTGGAGCAGGGCGGGCGCGTCGTCCTCGGCCTCCAAGCCGCCCGAGAGAAAGGCCAGCGTCAGAAACAGCGTCAATCCGGCCAACAGGATTGCTGCGTCCACGCGGCTGACCGTCCCGTCAAGCAGCAACATCCAGAACAGCGCTGCCGATCCCACCATGAAGCCCAGATCCCGCACCATCCGCCGCGCCGGCAAGAACAACGGCGCAATCACCGCGCCTGCGCCAAGGATCAGCAGGATATTGGCGATGTTGGAGCCGATGGCATTGCCAAGCGCCAGCCCCGGTTGCCCCGCCAGCGCCGCCTGAACCGAAACCAGCAGTTCCGGGGCAGAGGTGCCAAAGCCGACGATGGTCAGACCGATCACCATGGGCGACAGCCGGAAGTGCCGCGCAATGCCGCTGGCACCGCGCACCAAGCCTTCACCGCCGACGATCAAAATCAACAGGCCAACACAAAACACCAGATAGGTCATGCAAACTCCGCGCCAAAACCGCTGTCCGCCAATGTCGGCAAGGGTGCAACCTTTGCAAGGGCTTGCGCTAAATTTTTCAACAAATGCCCAGCAGGGCGGCAGTTTTGCCCGGGCCTGTCATGCAGCCGACATGCCCGCGTCATCTTGGTAATAAACATTTACCAGATTCCACCCCTTGGTGAAGAAAATGGTTCTCAAGCCCCCTTTGGTTGGTTAGGCTCGCGCCACCAATCACAGGGTTGCTGATCCGGCGGCTCTGTTCATGGAGGAGGTTTTATGGATCGTCGTTCATTTTTGACCAAGGCATCTGTCGGTGGCGTTGCCGCTGCGGGCGCAAGTGTATTGGCAGCTCCCGCGATCGCGCAGGAAATGCCCAAGATTTCCTGGCGCGTCACCTCGTCGTTCCCCAAGGCGCTGGACACCATCTTTGGTGCCGCCGAGGTGATGGCGAAGGCCGTCTGAAGAGGGCTCTGACGGCAAATTCACCTTGCAGGTTTTCCCGGCAGGCGAACTTGTCCCCGGTCTGGAAGCCGCCGACGCCGTGACCAACGGCACGGTCGAAGCTTGCCACACCGCACCCTATTACTTCTGGGGCAAAGACCCGACCTATGCCCTGGGTTGCGCTGTGCCGTTCAGCCTGAACGCCCGTCAGATGAACGCCTGGCTCTACCACGGCGGCGGCATCGACATGCTGAACGAATTCTATGCGACGCAAAACCTGATCGGCTTTCCCGCTGGCAACACCGGCGCGCAGATGGGCGGCTGGTTCCGCAAGGAATTGAACTCGGTCGCGGATATGAAGGGCCTCAAGATGCGCATCGGCGGCTTTGCCGGTAAAGTGCTCGACAAGCTCGGTGTCGTGCCGCAGCAGATCGCGGGCGGCGACATCTATCCGGCGCTGGAAAAAGGCACCATCGACGCCACCGAATGGGTTGGTCCCTATGACGATGAAAAGCTCGGCTTCTTTAAAGTCGCGCCTTACTACTACTATCCCGGCTTCTGGGAAGGCGGCCCGACGCTCGCGACGCTGTTCAACCTCGCCAAGTGGAACGAACTGCCGCCGGCCTATCAGTCGCTGCTGAAATCGGCTTGCGAAGTGGCGAATATGGATATGCTGTCGCGCTACGACTACAAGAACCCGACAGCGCTCAAGAGCCTTGTCGCCAATGGCGCGCAGCTGCGTCCCTTCCCGCAAGACATCATGGAAGCCTCCTTCAACGCCTCCAACGAAGTCTATGCCGAGATGAGCGCAACCAATCCGATGTTCAAGAAGATCAAGGACAGCCAGGACGCCTTCAAGCGCGATGCCTATCTCTGGGCGCAGATCGCTGAATACAACTATGACACCTTCATGATGGTGCAACAGCAGGCTGGCAAACTCTAAGCCTCTGTCAAGACACAAGAAAGGCCCCGCAGGCAGCTGCGGGGCCTTTTGCTTTGGCGGCGGCCTGGCGCCTCGGGCAATGAAAAAGGCCAGCCGGATGAGCGGCTGGCCTGAAGGGTTTCTCTGGCTGCGCGCTCAGGGATTGATCACCGGTGCCCCCAGCTTTGGCGCGCCCAGAATGGGCAGGCCGTTGTTGGTGGCAGGTGCTGGCGGATTGGCCCCGCCGATGCTGGGTGCGCCAAGCTTTGGCGCGCCGCCAAAACCGCCGCCCTGCATGGTCGGCAGCGTCGGCATGGTGATCGTCACGCTGGAGGGGTCCACCACTTTGCCCTTGTAGTGCATCACCATCTGCGGGAAGGCGATCACCACCGCGATCATCACCACCTGAATACAGACGAAAGGCACCGCCCCCCAATAGATCTGCCCTGTGCTTATGCCTTGGGTCAGCTTGCCCGTCACCTTGTCGGTATAGGGGCCTTTGGGCGCAACCGAGCGCAGGAAGAACAGCGCAAAGCCGAACGGCGGGTGCATGAAGGAGGTTTGCATGTTCACCCCCAAGATCACCCCGAACCAGATCAGATCGATGCCCAGGGCCTGTGCCGGCGGCACCAGCAAGGGCACGATGATAAAGGCCAGCTCAAAGAAATCGAGGAAGAAGGCCAGAAAGAACACCAGCAACGACACCACGATCAGAAAGCCCATCTGCCCGCCCGGCAAGGACACCAGCAGATGCTCGACCCAGACATGGCCGTTCACGCCATAGAACGACAGCGAAAACAGCCGCGCCCCGATCAGGATGAACATGACAAAGGACGACAGCCGTGTCGTCGAGGCCAGCGCCTGCTTCACGCCCTGGAAGGTCAGCCGCCGCTTGAAGAACGCCAGCAACAGCGCGCCGACAGCCCCCATCGCCCCGGCCTCGGTCGGCGTCGCGATGCCGAGAAAGATCGTGCCCAGCACCAGAAAGATCAGCGCCAGCGGCGGGATCAGCACGATGATCACTTGCTGGGTCAGCCGCGACATCAAACCGATGCCAAGGAGCTTGTCAAAGATCGCGAAGAAATAGATCACCCCCACCGCAATCGTGCCCGACAACAGATTGACGTTCGGTCCAACCCGATCACCGATGATCGCATCCAGCCCGTAGGTCATCGCCACCACGGCCGCGAGCGCCACCAGCAGCGAGGTCACGCCATTGCCCAGGGTGCGCGCCTCTTTCGGCAGGGCGGGCATCCACCCCGGTCTGAAGACCGACACGCTGAAGACATAGAGCATGTAGAACCCGGTCAGCACCAGACCGGGGATCATCGCGCCCTTGTACATATCTCCGACCGATTTGCCGAGCTGGTCGGCCAGAACGATCAGCACAAGGCTGGGCGGAATGATCTGCGCCAAGGTGCCCGAGGCGGCGATAACCCCCGAGGCGACGCGGCGGTCATAGCCATAGCGCAGCATGATCGGCAGCGAAATCAAGCCCATGGCAATGACGCTTGCCGCCACAACCCCGGTTGTCGCCGCCAGCAGCGCGCCGACGATGATCACCGCATAGGCCAACCCGCCGCGCACCGGACCGAACAGCTGGCCGATGGTATCGAGCAGATCCTCGGCCATGCCAGAGCGTTCAAGGATGATGCCCATGAAGGTAAAGAAGGGGATGGCCAGCAAGGTCTCGTTACTCAAAACCCCCCACAGTCGTGAGGGCATCGTGCCCAGCAATGGCCAGTCCAGCGTGATGACATTCTGCGAATAGGGTGCGAGCCAGACACCGATGGCAAAGAACACCAGCCCATTGGCGGCCAGTGAAAAGGCCACCGGATAGCCCAGCAGCAAAAACACGATCAAGCTGAGGAACATGATCGGGGCCATGTTCGTCGCAATAAGTTCAAGCATCAGGCTTTCTCCCGATCTGCCGCCGCAAGGGCCTCTGCGAGCTTGCGCCCTTCCAACTCTGCCTGCTCATGGGCGCTCAGGAAGGTATGGGGATCTTCGATCACCCCACGCATCACCGCGATTTTCTTGATGATTTCCGAGATGCCCTGAGCGAACAGCAAGATGAACCCCGCCGCCAACAGGGCCCGCGCCGGCCAGATGATCAAGCCGCCCGAATTGGTCGAGATCTGTCCCGAATGATAGGCCTGCAGCGCATAGGGCACCAACTGCCAGATCATCAGCACCACAAAGGGCATCAGAAAGAACACATGACCGAACAGATCGATCCAATGCTGCGTGCGCCGCGAACGCGAACCATAAAAGATGTCGATTCGGATATGTTCGTTCTGCTGCAGCGTGTAGGCCGCTGCGCCCAGAAAGGCCGCGCCGAACAGATACCACTGCAATTCCAGCCAGGAATTCGAGGAAATGTTGAACAGTTTGCGGACGATCGCGTTGGTCGCACTGACCAAAACCGCGACCAAGATCAGCCACATAACCGACTTTCCGACGAATTCGGTAAATCGGTCGATTGCGCGCGCAATCGAAACCAATGGTTGCATTCTAGCTTCCTCCCCGTCGTCTGTTGCCCTTCACTCGTGCGGTGAAGTGGTAAGGATTTTTAACCAATTACCCCGGAATGGCTTTTGAGGCAACCTCTTTGGCAGAACTTTGCCGCGCTGCCCGCGCAGGCCGTGCTTGGGGGGATGATGGCGGCGTTTCGACTTTGACGCAACACTGCAGGCGGCCTCAAAGCTCTGCAATCGTTGCAACAAGTCCCGTGGGTGGCATTTACGCCCGCGGCGTCGTGGCGTCTCTGGGCTTAGACCGCGCAGCGCCCGGATCAGTCGCGCACCAACCGGCTGTCAGGCAGGTTGATGCGGGCGACCTGCTCGGCAATCGGATCAACCGACAGCGGGTGCAACTCGGCCCGGTGGTCATTGGGATCGCCCAGATCGTCCCAGGCGCCGCCCTTGAAAATCTCCAGCGCCGTGAACCCCGCCTTGTAGCCCATCTTGCGGCTGCCCGGCACCCAATAGCCAAGGTAGACGTAAGGCAGACCGGCCTCACGCGCGATGTCGATATGGTCAAGGATGGCAAAGGTGCCCAGCGACAGCTCGGTCAAATCGGGGTCATAAAAGCTGTAGACCATCGACAGCCCATCGTCGAAGACATCGGTCAGCGACACCACGGTCAGCGGATTGCTGCGCTCTCCCTGGCCGGCGGGGCGGGTGTATTCGATCACCCGGCTTTTGATCGGGGTTTCCTCGATCATCGCGGCAAATTCGAACACATCCATATCCGCCATGCCGCCATCGGCGTGGCGCGCATCCAGATAGCGGCGGAACAGGCTGTACTGATCCTCGGTCGCCCAGGGGCTGGTGGCATTGCGCCTCAGATGCTGCGTTGGCCTTGAGGATCTTGCGCTGGGTGCGGCTGGGTTTGAAATCAGCCACCCTGATCCGCGCCGACAGACAGGCCGAACATTCCGCACAAGACGGGCGGTACAGCACATTCTGACTGCGCCGAAAGCCCTGCTTGGACAGCGTATCATTCAGCCGCTGCGCCTGATCGCCCTGCAGCGCGGTGAACAGCTTCCGCTCCATCCGCCCATCCAGATAGGGGCAGGGCTGCGGGGCCGTCACATAAAACTGGGGCGCAATCGGAAGGGTGTGGCGCATTATCTCGGGCTGCAGGTTAGGGATGACGATCACCCTAGCAAGGCCAATGGCCGCCGCCAAGCGAATCAGATGGCCGCGAGCTTGCCGCCAGCCTGTCGGCAAACCCAAAAAGCCCCCCGGCGCAGAGCCGGGGGGCAATCGGTGGTCAGAGCAGGCCGTGCGATCAGTATTCGCCGCCGACGGCCACTCTTCGGTCGGGGCAGTGCGGTGCTGCCGAGGCCGCACGGGCGCGGTCTTCCATAAAGCTGTCGAACTCGGACTTGTCCTTGGCTTCGCGCAGGCGCTGCAGGAAGGCTTCAAAGGCCGACTGCTCGTCTTCCAGACGGCGCAGCATGTCGGCCTTGTAGGCTGTCGAAGGCCGCATTGCCCGAGGGGCGCATCGCCGATGGCCGCCCAAGTGGCGGCCCATGCGGTGGTCATGGCGGCACATGGCGCGCGGCTAGGACGAACCTTTGAACATGCGTTTGCTCCAGATCATATAGGCCAGGAAGGCAAGGCCCACCGGCCAGATGAAGATGAAACCGAGCACCATGGCGGCGATCCAGGCAAAGCGGCCGCGTTCGTCAAGCCAGGCCTCGGCGCGGCGCAGAACCACGAGGTTGCCCCGACAGAAGGGGCGGTAGTCGAGCATGGTGTTCATCGGGAACTCCCGTGTTGATGTGATGTGAATGTCTTTCACATGAGCCAAGATGAGGGTGATCGCTGTTTCAATCAAGAGGGTATGTGAAGATAATTTACATTATCGCTGCAAGCCGCTGAAATTGGCCCGAAAATCGACCTGATTTTCAACCCTGCTTGGTGAAATCCGCCACCAGCGCCCCGGTGATGCGCTGCAAATCGCCGGGTGGAATCGGCGAAGATATGCCGCGGTGTGCCCGCAGCGCGCCCAGATCTGCGCAAAGTCCAGAAGGCGCGGATCAAGCCAGACCGGCAGCTGCGTCAGATGGCCCAGTGGCGACACCCCGCCAATGGCAAAGCCGGTCACCCGCCGCACCTCGTTGGCATCGGCGCGCCCCAAAGCCTCACCCGCAAGGCGCTGAGGCGCGCGCTGCTTCAACCTGATTGCCGCCTGCGGTCAGAAACAGATAAAGCTGCCCCGAAGCCCCGGCAAAGAGGATCGATTTCACGATCGATCCAAGGCGCAGCCCGCAGCTTCGGCTGCTTGCGCGGCGGTCCGGGTCTCTGCCGCCATTTCCACGGCGTCGCTTGTCGATCCCCGCCGCCTGCAGCGCCGCGCGCACCCGTGCCAGACTTTTGCTCACCCGTGCCCCTCCATTTTTGCTGATCTTGCGGCAGCGCACCTTCGCAAACGCAACCCCGTTGACCCGCGCGCGCAGCACCGCACATTGGGCCATGCAGAACCTTTCGCCGCCCGCCTGACCCGCCAGCCCATCGCCTTCATGCCGCGATCAGGCGCAGAGGTGGCCGCCAGCTTTGCCGATCTTGCGCCCGAGCTGCGCGATCTGCTGGCCAACACCGCCGGCTGCAGCCCCTACCTCAAGGGCCTGATGCAGCGCGAGGCCGATTGGCTGCGCGTCGGCTCTGACCCTGGCGCCAGAAACCGCCTTTGGCAGCGGTGCTGGTCGCGCTGACCGCGCTGGCCCTCGACGCGCTGCCGCACGGCCCTGCGTCAAGCCAAGCGCCGCGTGGCGCTGCTGACGGCCTTGCCGATCTGGGCGGGGTCTGGTCGCTGATGCAGGTGACCGGGGCGCTGACCGATCTGGCCGACCGCGCCGTCGATCTGGCGCTGCAAACGCCTGGTCGCCGAGGAAATCCGCCGCGGCAAACTGCCCGGAGCCACCGCCGAGGATGCCGCAACCGCAGGCGGCATGGTGGCGCTTGCCATGGGCAAGATGGGCGCGGGCGAGCTGAACTATTCCTCCGACATCGACCTGATCTGCCTGTTCGACCAAGACCGCTACGGCGCCGACTGGCACGAGGCCCGCGCCGCCTTCATCCGCGTCACCCGCAAGATGGCGGCGATGCTGTCGGACATCACCGCCGAAGGCTATGTCTTTCGCACCGACCTGCGCCTGCGCCCCGATGCCGTCGTCACGCCGGTCTGCCTGTCGATGGCCGCCGCCGAGGCCTATTACGAGGCGCAGGGCCGCACCTGGGAACGCGCCGCCTATATCAAGGCGCGGCCCTGTGGCGGCGATCATTGCGGCGGGCGACGCGGTTCCTGCAAACCCTGACCCCCTTCGTCTGGCGCAAACACCTCGATTTCGCCGCCATTCAGGACGCCCACGACATGCGCCTGCGCATCCGCGAACATCGCGGGCTGAACGGCGCTGTGCACGGTCGAAGGCCACAACATGAAGCTGGGCCAAGGCGGCATCCGCGAGATCGAGTTCTTCACCCAGACCCGCCAGCTGATCGCCGGGGGCCGCGATCCCGATCTGCGCGACCGCGACCACGGTGGGCGGGCTTGCGGCCTTGGCCGCAGAAAGACTGGGTCCGCCGCAGGTGGCGCAAGAGCTTTCCAGCCTTTACCTCGCGCACCGCGAGCTCGAACATCGCATGCAGATGGTCGAACGACGCCCAGACCCATAACCTGCCGATCACGCCCGAAGGCATCGCCCGCATCGCCGCCTTTTGCGGTCAGGACGAGCCAAGCTTCCGCCGCGACCTGCTCGACCGGCTTGCCCGCACCGACGCGCTGACCGAAGGCTTCTTCGCCCCCGAAGCCGCCGACTCCGATGCCCGAGCTGTCCGAGCATGACCGCGCCATCGTCGCGGGCTGGCGAGCTATCCCGCGCTGCGCTCGGACCGCGCGCAGACCATCTTCCAGCGCCTGCGCCCGATTCTGCTGCGCCGCCTGATCGCAGACCGCCAACCCGGATGAGGCGCTGGTGGCGCTGGATGGCTTTCTGGCGGGCCTGCCCGCGGGCGTGCAGATCTTCTCGCTGTTCGAGGCCAATCCGCAGCTTGTCGATCTGATCGTCGACATCGCCGGCACCGCGCCCGCGCTGGCGCGCTATCTGTCGCGCAATGCCTCCGTGCTCGATGCGGTGATCGGCGGCGTCTTCTTTGCGCCCTGGCCCGGCGAAGTCGGCGCTGGCGGGCGAGCTGGCCGCCCGCCTGGCCGACAGCCCGATTATGAACGCAAACTCGATGCCGCGCGGCGCTGGATGAAGGAATGGCACTTCCGCATCGGCGTGCATCATCTGCGCGGGCTGATCGACGGGTTCGAGGCGGGCAAGCAATATGCCGATCTGGCCGAGGCGGTGATCGCCGCGCTTTGGCCGGTGGTGCTGGCGGATTTCGCCGCAACGCACGGCCCGCCGCCGGGGCGCGGCGCGGTCGTCTTGGGCATGGGCAGCCTTGGCGCGGGGCGGCTGAACGCGGGGTCCGACCTTGACCTGATCGTGATCTACGACGCCGCGGGGGTCGAAGCCTCCGACGGCAAACGCCCGCTGCCAACCCGCAGCCTATTACGCGCGCCTGACCCAAGCCTTGGTCACCGCGCTGTCGACCGCAGATGGCCGAAGGGCGGCTCTACGAGGTCGACGTGCGCCTGCGCCCCTCGGGCCGGCAGGGGCCGGTGGCGACCTCGCTGGAAAGCTTCCGCAACTATCAGGAGACCGAGGCCTGGACCTGGGAACATCTTGCCCTGACCCGCGCGCGGGTGCTGGCGGGCGATGCCGGGCTGGGGCCGAGGTCGAGGCGATCCGCCGCGCCGTGATCGCCGACAAGGGGCAGGGGCCCAAGGTCCGCGCGGATGTGGCCGAGATGCGCGCGCGGCTGGCCGAGGCCAAACCGCAGCAGGCGATTGGGACGCCAAGCTTGGCCCGGGACGGATGATGGACATCGAACTTCTCGCGCAAACCGTGGCGCTCGAGGCGGCAAGCCCGGCGCGCTGGGTCGAGCGCCAGATCGCGGCGGGCGGAAAGGCGGGTAAACTGTCGCATTCAGATCAGACGACCCTGCTTGCCGCCTACAGACTGTTCTGGCGGCTGCAGGCGGCGACCAAGCTGCTGTCCGACAACGTCGCCGATCCTGCAGGTCTGGGCGCGGGCGGGCTGGCCTTTCTGCTGCGCGAGGCGGGCGAGGCCGAGGCAGAGGCGCTGACCGCGCGGCTGGCAGCGGCTGTCGGCCCTTGCAAAGGCCGTGATTGCGGCGCAGCTGAAAGGTGAGACATGGGGAGACGCGCGATGGAGATGACTGAGGCCGATCCCAAGGGGCTGGTGCGCGAAAGCTATAAGATCGAAGGCATCACCATGGGCGAATGCCGCTCGATCTTCATCGACTGGGTGCTCAGCCTGCCCGCGGTCGCCAATGCGCCGGACTTCCTGCGCGCGCTTCTGGCGCATTACGGACCGGCCAATCCCGAGCCATCCGATGACGCAAGTGCTGACCGAGGCCCTGATCGCGCCCGAGCCGCCCAAACGCCGGGGCGGGCGGGCAGGGCGCTTCGCTAGGCCTTGAACGCGGCTTCAAGTGCTGCGATGTCCAGCTTGACCATCGACATCATCGCCTGCATCACCCGACCCGAACTGTCTGCCTTCAGCAGACGCGGCAGCGCGCGCGGGATGATCTGCCAGCTTAACCCAAAGCGGTCGACCAGCCAGCCACAGCGACTTTCCTGACCGCCTCCGGCCAAAAGCGCTGACCACAGCCGGTCCACCTCGGCTTGGGTATCCACGTTCACCGTGATCGAAACCGCCGGCGAAAGCGCGAACATCGGCCCGCCATTCAGCCCCCAATACTTCTGCCCCAACAGGGTAAAAGCGACGGTAAAGCAGCCCAAAGCCGGGTCGCCGTTGCGGTAGTGGATCTCGGTGATCTCGGCGTCATCAAACAGACTGCAGTAAAACCGCGCAGCCTCTTCCGCCTGATCGCCGAACCACAGACAGGTCGAGATCGCGGGCGGGGTGATCGGATCGGTCATCGGCACCTCCCTTTGCCTCAGGATGCGCCGAGGACCGCTTTCGCGCAAGCTTCAGCGCAGCCCGCGCGCCTCGGCGGCCAGCGTGATGATGCCGTCCCAATCGCCCGCCAGCATCGCCTCCTTCGGCGCAACCCAAGAGCCGCCGACGCAGAGGATGTTCTTCAACCCCAGATAATCGCGCGCGTTCTTCAGGCTGATCCCGCCGGTCGGGCAGAACGACACCTGCGGGATCGGCGAGCCGATGGATTTCAGATAAGCCGCCCCGCCCGCCTGCTCGGCCGGAAAGAACTTCTGCACCGTATAGCCCTTTTCCAGCAGCAGCCATGATCTCGGACGCCGTCGCAGCCCCCGGCAACAGCGGCAGCTCATATTCCGCACAGGCGTCCAACAGCCGCTCGGTCGCCCCCGGCGAGACGCCAAACTTCGCCCCCGCCGCCTTGGCCGCCTTGACATCGGCAGGCGTCAGCAAGGTGCCCGCGCCGACCACACCGCCCGGCACCTCGGCCATCGCGCGGATCGCATCCAGCGCGCAAGGCGGTGCGCAGCGTCACCTCCAGCGCGGGCAAGCCGCCCTTGACCAAAGCCTCGGCCAAGGGGTTTGGCATGGGCCAGATCGTCGATCACCAGCACCGGCACCACCGGGGCAAGGCGGCAGATTTCGGCGGCTTAGGCGGGATTGTTCGCTCGGGGTCATTGTCGTCTCCATGGCCCCATAGTGCGGGGCAGGTTGATAGGGCAGAAGCCTCCGGCGGGGATATTTAAGCAGCAGAGGATGACGCTTCATCTTGGCCTAAATACTCCCGCCGGAGGCGAAACTTACAGATCACCACAGCAGCGCCGGTTTCCGAGGTGCCGACCGTGCGGCGGAACGCCTCGAACAACTCGCGGCCCATGCCGTGGCGGTTGGCGGACAGATCGGCGGTGACCGGCTCGCGGTGCGTCGAAATCAGCGGCCAGGCACCGCAAGCGTGCCCGCCACCGCATCCAGCCGCACGATATCGCCATCGCGCAGCCGCGCAAGCGGGCCGCCCTTGGCCGCCTCGGGCGAGACATGGATCGCCGCAGGCACCTTGCCCGAGGCGCCCGACATCCGGCCATCGGTGACCAGCGCCACCTTCAGCCCGCGATCCTGCAGCACCGACAGCATCGGCGTCAGCGAATGCAATTCCGGCATGCCATTGGCCTTGCGGCCCTTGGAAGCGCACCACGACGATGGTGTCGGAGGTGAACTCGCCGGCCTTGAAGGCGGCTTTGACAGTCGTTCTGGTCGTGGAAAATCCGGCAGGGCGCTTCGATGATATGACGCTCGGGCGCCACGGCGGAGACCTTGATCACGCCGCGCCCGAGATTGCCGGACAGCTGCCGCAGGCCGCCGGTCGGCTGGAACGGGATCGCTCGCCGGGCGCAGGATCTTGTCGTTCAGCGTCTGGTCTCGCTGCCCGGTTCCCATGTCAGCCGGCCGTCGAGCAGTTTCGGCTCGGACCGGTAGTGCCGCAATGCCTTCGCCCGCCACCGTCTTGGCATCGGCATGCAGCAGGCCGTGCATCCAGCAACTGCCCGATCATATAGCCCAAGCCCGCCCGCGGCGTGGAAATGGTTCACATCGGCCAGACCGTTCGGATAGACCTTGGCCATCAGCGGCACCGCCTGAGATGATCTCGTCGAAATCCTGCCAGATCGAGCAGCACGCCCGAGGCCCGCGCCATCGCGGGCAGGTGCAGCACCAGATTGGTCGAGCCCGCCCGTCGCCATCAGCCCGACCAGGCCGTTGACATAGGCGCGCTCGTCCAGAACCTCGCCCGCCGGGCGGAAATCATTGCCAAGGGCGGTGATCGCCACCGCGCGTTCGACCGCATGCTGTGGTCAAAGCCTCGCGCAGCGGCGTGTTCGGGTTGACGAAGGACGCACCGGGCAGGTGCAGCCCCATGAACTCCATCAGCATCTGGTTGGTGTTGGCGGTGCCGTAAAAGGTGCAGGTGCCGGGGCCGTGGTAGCTGGCCATCTCGGCCGCCATCAGCTCGTCGCGGCCGACTTGCCCCGGTGGCAAAGGCATTGCGCACCTTGGATTTTTCGTCATTCGGCAGGCCGCGAGGTCATCGGCCCGGCGGGCACGAAGACCGCCGGGATATGGCCAAACGCTCGCCGCCGCCATCACCAGACCGGGCACGATCTTGTCGCAGACCCCCAGAAACAGCGCCGCGTCAAAGGTGTTGTGCGACAGCGCCACGCCCGCCGCCAAGGCAATCACATCGCGCGAAAACAGCGACAGCTCCATCCCCGCCTGACCTTGGGTCACGCCGTCGCACATCGCAGGAACCCCGCCCGCAACCTGCGCCGTAGCCCCAGCCTTGCGCGCGGCCTCGCGGATCAGCTTGGGATAATCCTCATAGGGCTGATGCGCCGAGAGCATATCATTATAGGCCGTGACGATGCCGATATTGGGCGCGCGCGCCGCCACCAGCGCGTCCTTGTCGCCCTCCATCGCGGCATAGGCATGGGCCTGATTGCCACAGCTCAGATGCGCCGCGCGCCGGACCCTGCCGCGCCGCTGCCGCCAGTCCGTGTCAGATAGCGCCCCCGCGTCTCGGCAGAGCGCTCGCGGATACGGTCGGTCACGCGGGCGATGGTGGGGTGCAACGACATGGGGCCTCTCGGGGGA
Source organism: uncultured Alphaproteobacteria bacterium (assembly GCA_963815275.1). Taxonomy (GTDB): domain Bacteria; phylum Pseudomonadota; class Alphaproteobacteria; order Rhodobacterales; family Rhodobacteraceae; genus Cypionkella. The sequence continues at coordinate 35,291 of CAWFGD010000006.1, read as the reverse complement.
TGGGCAGTTGGACAGGTGAACACGCAGGATTTTAGCAGAACTTGTTAGCGCTAACAACCCGTGGACGCGGAAAAACAACGCGATGGTCCTCGGCAAGGATGTGGCCGTGCCAAGGCCCTCATTCCGTAAGATACCACGGAAAGGCACAGCTTTCCGCCCAATCTCGCCAATTTAACCTGCATCAACGCCCCAGGCCCGCAAGAGGGCGCGATGAGGTGAAGTGATGAAAATTCTCGCGATGGCAGCATGTCTGGCAAGCCTTGCTCTGGCGGCCTGCGCGCCCCAGCCCGAAACCACCCGCGCGGCGATGAGCTTTCAAAGCGAGGTCGCGGCGACGGGCGCCTCCGATGCGCCGCTGATGCAGGTTTCGGCCCGTCCGATGCTGCAGGCCCAGTATGATGTGCAGATGATCAATGTCATCGTGCCGCAGAGCCTGAAAATGTCCGAGGCGAATACCTTCCATCCCAATGTCGATATCGTCTGGCGCGGCGATGCCCCCGGCAACCGCTATCAGCAGGTAGGCGCGATCTTCGAGACCGCCTTGGCGCGTGGCACCGCCACGATGCATCAGGGCCGCGGTGGTGATGACTGCGAGGTGATCCGCTTTCACTGCCTGACCGAAAAGACCCGCTATACCGTTGGCGGCGTGCATTCGCTGCACTTCATGATGACGGTGCGCGATGCCGAAACCGGTGAGGTCCTGCAAGGCCCGCGTCTGGTCGTTGCCGATGTCAATGCTGCAGGCGGGGCCCGCGCGATGGCCGAAGAAGCAGCAGGGCGCACGCAAAAAGTCGTGGTGACCGACCGTCTGACCGAAGTGATCCGGCGCGAACTGTCGGCTCCCCGTTGCAGCGCCTGACGCCGTGCCGTGACCCGGTTTGCCGGCACCCGCAATAGCTCAGCTTCATCGAATAAGCACAGGCCTTTTCACAGCCGCTGATATCTGAGTATGGGGGGGCATGAGCTCCCCCATTTCCCATTCCCCCGCTGAAGATGCCGCCGATCCCGTGTCGCGCCGCTATCCCGTCGTCCGCCTGCAAGCCCAAGGCCGAGGCCCGCGCGATGCGCCACGGCTTCCCGTGGGTCTATGCCGACGAGCTGGTGACCGACCGGCGCACCGCCAACCTGGCCCCCGGCGCGCTTGGCGATCCTGGAGGATGGCGAGCGCCGCGATCTGGGGCTGGTCACCGTCAACACCAAATCCAAGATCATCGCCCGGATGCTGGACCGCAACCCCGAGGCCGAGATCGATCAGGCCTGGTTCGAGGCCAAGCCTGACCCGCGCGCTCGACCTGCGCGAGCGGCTCTATGACGCAGCCCTTCTACCGCCTCGTCCATGCCGAGGCCGATGGCCTGCCCGGCATCGTCATCGACCGCTTTGGCGATGTCGCCGTGATCCAGCCCAATGCCGCCTGGGCCGAGGCGCATCTTGACGCCGCTGGTCGCGGCCCTGGTGGCGGTGACGGGCGTGACGACCGTGGTCAAGAACGGCACCGGCCGCTCGCGCGGGCTGGAAGGTCTGGCCGAGGAAACCCTCGTGCTGGCGGGCCAGATCGACGCGCCCGATCCCGGTGCCGATGAACGGCGCGACCTATCTGGCCGATGTCACCGGCGGCCAGAAGACCGGGTTGTTCTTTGACCAACGCCCGAACCACGCCTTTGCCGCCCGCCTTGCCAAGGGCGCGCGGGTGCTCGACGTGTTCGCCCATGTCGGCGGCTTTGGCCTTGCGGCGCTTGGCAGGTGGCGCGGTCTCGACCCTGGCCGTCGATGCCTCGGCCCCGGCGCTGGCGCTGGCCGAGCAGGGCGCCGAGGCCTCGGGCTTTGCCGACCGCTTCACCACCCGCCAGGGCGATGCCTTTGCCGTGCTGGAGGCGCTGGGCGCCGAGGGCGCAGACTTCGATCTCGTGATCTGCGACCCGCCCGCCTTTGCCCCCGCCAAACCGGCGCTGGAGGCGGGCCTGCGCGCCTATGAGCGCATCGCCCGGCTTGCCGCGCCCCTGGTCGCCCCCGGCGGCTATCTCGTGCTCTGCTCCTGCAGCCATGCCGCCGACCTCTCCGCCTTCCGCAACGCCTCGGCGCGCGGCATCGGCCGCGGCGGGCGGCGCGGGCAGTTGCTGCACACCGGCTTTGCTGGCCCCGATCATCCGATGCTGCCGCAACTGGCCGAAAGCGGCTATCTCAAGTCGCTGTTCTTCCGGCTCGACTGAATGAAGGCATGGCCTGAATGAAGGCCGTCCTTGACGCCTGCGTGATCTACCCCACCGTCCTGCGCGAAATCCTGCTGGGTGTCGCGCAGGCGGGGCTGTACGAGCCGCTCTGGTCCGACCGCATCCTGCGAGGAATGGACCCGCGCCACCGCCAAACTTGGCCCGGTGGCGCAGATGGAGGCGGAGAGCGAAGCCACCCTGCTGCGCGCCGCCTTCCCGCGCGGCCAGGTCCGCGCCCAGCCCGATATCGAAGCGCGGCTGCTCTTGCCCGATGAAAACGACCGTGCATGTGCTGGCGATCGCCATCGCGGGCCACGCCGATTGCATCGTCACCTTCAACGCCAAGGATTTCCCGCGCCATCTGCTGGCCGAAGAGGGGCTGGAGCGCCGCGACCCCGACGGCTTGCTGTGGCAGCTGTAGTCCTTCCACCCCGAAGAAGTCGCTGCAGTCGTCGCCCGTGTCCATGCCAAGGCCGAGGCGATGGCGGGCCAGCCGCTGCCGCTGAAATCCCTGCTGAAACGCGCGCAACTGCCGAAACTCGCCAAAGCCCTGCTGGCCTAGTGCAGGCCTATCCCTGCCAACGCGCCTCTTGCGCCTTGATTGCGGCGATGCGGTCCTCGGTCTGCGGGTGGCTCCGCATCCAGGCTGGCACCTCCGTGCCATTCGCGCCGGTCAGACGCGGCAGCTTTTGAAACAGCGAGATCTGCGGCGCAACGCCGATCCCTGACTTGACCAGCAAGGCCGAGGCATAGGCATCCGCCTCGAACTCATCGCGCCGCGACAGCCGCGCCATCAGCACCCCGGAAATCCCCCGCGCAATCAGCACGCCAATCCCCGGCAAAAACCGGTTCAGCACCGCCGAGAGCAGCATCACCACTGCATTCTGCCCGGAAAAATCAATCATCCGCCGCCGCGAATGCCCCAAAGCCACATGCCCCAGCTCATGCGCGATCACGCTCGCCAGCTCGCCGTCGGTGACCTCACCTCGGTCGCGCCGCTCGATAAAGCCCCGCGTCAGGTAGATCTGACCATCGGGCGAGGCCAGCCCGTTCACCGCCTCGATGTCATAGACATTGACCCGGATCTGCGGCAGCTCCAACGCCTGCGCCATCTGCCGCGCGTGTTCGGTCAGGGCAGGGTCCAGCAACGGCTTGCTGTTGGCCCTAAGATGCCGCGCCGTCTGCGCCGCCGAAAAGCGGAACATCAGATAGCCATAGGCCAGCATCAAAAGGATCGGCAGAAGCTTCAACATCGCCCTAACATGGGGATGGATCTGGCAAATGCAAAGGCCAATCAACCCTGCAACCCATGGATGATTCTAAGGGGTTGTCAGAGTGAAGCCGCCACATCCCTGATTTTACCGCGGGCTCCCCTTGCAAAACACTTAAGATTTATCGCGGATCTAGAAACAATGATTTTGAAATGGCGACATTCGATCCAGAACCGCGACGATCTTGGCATGCATTGGATTTTAAATACAAATTTCCCATTTTAATTTGCGTGCAGTACTCGAATACGGCATATTTGTGGCAATACGCTGACAATATAAAGTTCGAACTCCTGGGAGAGTTGATGTGAAAGCCCTATTGACCGCCGCCGTCCTGAGCCTTGCAACCAGCTTGCCTGCAACGGCTTCGATTGTGTTTCAGGAAAACTTCTCCGGCTATGGCCCAACGACCGTGCTCGAGGCACCGGATTCGACCTTTCTCGGCAACTGGACCTCTTCGGGTGGCAACGTCGATTATCTGGCACAGGGCAGCGCCTATGGCGACCTCTGCCCGCCGGGGGCGAACTGCGTCGATCTGGCGGGAAACTCGCCCTTCGCCGCCGTTTTCTCGACCGCGCAAACCTTTGCTGCGGGGGTCTATAACGTGTTCTTCCAACTCAGCGGCAGCAACCGGGGCACCGAGGAAACCGTCAAGATCACCTTCGGGTCGATCGTGCGTTACCTCACGCTGGGGTCAGACAAAGTCGGCAACCAAGGCAATTTTGGCGGCGATTTCTTCGGCATTCACGTGGGACCGGGCGGCACCGTGCTCTCCTTTGAAAATGCAGGTGGCGGCAACGTCGGCGCGATCCTGAAAACCGTGGTTGTGGAAACCGCCGCTGTGCCGCTGCCTGCGGCAGGCGGGCTGATGCTTCTGGGCATGGGCGCTCTGGCAGCCCTGCGCCGTCGCCGCGCCACCGTCTAAGCCAGCCTCAGACCGGTAAGAACAGCGCCCCTGTCAGCCGGGGGCGCTTTTCGCTTGCCAGTCTGGTTTACCAGACTGCTCTTATTTACCAGACTGCGCCTGATGTGCATTGCGCAGCCACAGACCCAGAAAGACCATGGCCGTTGCCGCCGCAATCAGCCCCAGCGCCGAGCCCAAGGTCGAGCTTGCCTGCTCCAGACTGCCAGAAAAACCGTAGCCCATGCCGACATAAATCCCGGCCCAGACCAACTCGCCCGCCACCCCGGCCAGCGCAAAGCGGGTCCAGCCATAGCCGGTGCTCCCCGCCGTCAGATTGACCCAAGGCCCCAGCGGGCTGAACAACCACCGCGACAGGAACACCCCGATCACGCCGCGCCTTTGCATGATCTCGACCGCGCGGCCGACCAGCTTGTCGCGGGCCGGATCGGCGCGCAGCCGCCCGAGCAGCGGCTGCCCGAGCCAACGCCCCGCCCAAAACCCCAGCTGATCGCCAAGGATCCCGCCCAGGGCCGCAGCCATCAGGGTCGGCACCAGCTCCAGATCGCCCGAACCGACAAAGCTCCCCGCCGTCAGCATCATGATCGAGGCGGGAAAGGGCAGGGCGAGGCAAGACAGAAAGGTCGTCGCCGCCAAAAGCCACAGCCCATAGGTCGGCACCAGCCCCAACAGCCAGTCTGTCATGGGGTGGGCACCTTGACCTTGAGCTTTTCAAGCACCGCCTCGGCTTTCAGCTGGGCAATGGCCGCCTCGGTTTCGGCGATCACCTGCGCAACCGGCACGCCGCGATCCGCCGCGATCTCGCGCAGCGTCTGCGGATGGCCCTTGACCTTCGGCCCCGCAAAGCCGGTCAAACCGTCCAGCTTGGGCGGCGGCAGATCCCAAGATCGCGCGATATACCCGATCGTCATCCAGTCGCGCACCTGCTGATTGTGATGCGCAGGATTGGCCCAGTAGATCCCTTGCACCACCAGGCGCACCGCGAAAAACAGCGTCAGCGCCACGGCCAGACCAAAGGCGCTGACCAGCACGGGCCGCTGTCGCCAAAGTTTCAGCATCAGCGCAACTCCTTGATGCCGCGTGAAATTCCGTCCAAGGTCATCGGCACCATCCGGCCCGCGAAAATCTGCCCGATCAGCCCGATGCGACTGAGTATAGCCCCAATGCGGCTCGGGCACCGGGTTGATCCACAGATGGTTCGGCCAGCGATCACAGGCGCGTTGCAACCAGACCTGACCGGCCTCGGCGTTCCAATGCTCGTTGGCGCCACCGGGATGCAAAATCTCATAGGGGCTCATCGAGGCATCGCCGACGAAGATGCACTTGTAATCAGCGCCATAGGTGCGCAGCACCTCCATCGTCGGGGTCTGCGCATCCCAACGCCGCGCATTGTCGCGCCAGACGCCCTCATAAAGACAGTTGTGAAAGTAGAACGGCACCAGATGCTTGAACTCGGCGCGCGCGGCCGAGAACAACTCCTCCATCACCTTGACGTAAGGGTCCATCGAGCCGCCGATATCAAGAAACAGCAACACCTTGACCGCATTCCTGCGCTCGGGCCGCACCTGCACATCCAGCCAGCCATGTTCGGCGGTGGCGCGGATGGTGCCGTCCAGATCCAACTCCTCCGCCGCCCCCGTCGCGCGCCCATTTGCGCAAACGGCGCAGCGCCACCTTGATGTTGCGGGTGCCAAGTTCGACCTGATCGTCCAGATTGCGAAACTCGCGCTTGTCCCAGACCTTGACCGCGCGTTGGTGGCGGCTTTCATCTTGCCCGATCCGCACGCCTTCGGGGTTGTAGCCATAGGCGCCAAAAGGCGAGGTGCCCGCCGTGCCGATCCACTTGTTGCCGCCCTGATGACGGCCCTTTCTGCTCGGCCAGCCGCTGCTTCAGCGTCTCCATCAGCTTATCAAAGCCACCCAAAGCCTCGATCGCCGCGCGTTCCTCCGGCGTCAGATGCTTTTCCGCCAGCTTTTCCAGCCAGTCCGCGGGCAGGTCCAGCGCCTCCAGCACCTCCGCCTCAGAAATAGTCTCCAAGCCCTTGAAACTTGGCAAAAGCCCGATCATAGCGGTCGATGTGGCGCTCGTCCTTGACCATCGTCAGCGGCCCAGATGATAGAACCCCTCGACATCATAGGTGACCAGACCCGCCGCCAGCCCCTCCAGAAAGGCCAGATACTCGCGCAGCGAGGTCGGCACGCCTTCTTTCCGCAAGGCCTGAAAGAAGGGCAGGAACATCGCCCGAGCCTAGAGCGTCCGGTGCAGATAAATCGTCAGGAACAGACCCGATCAGGCGCCAGATAATCGCAAAGACCGCGCCATATTGCAGCGTATCCAACTTGCGCCCGCCGCGCCGCAGCGCAAGGCCCGCGCCCGAAATTGCCCCCAGAAGAAAGCCTGCCAATGACGATCAAAACCCTGCCCCTTACTTGCCGGGGCAGGGGCAACCTTCCCCTTACCCGCGCCGCCCATGCGCGCCCAGCGATGCGATCTCTGCCATCCGCGCCCGCACTTGCTGTTCCGAGCCAAAGCCATAGCGCGCCCAGGCCAGACTGTCGAGACGCAGCGCCTTGGCGGCAGCCGCCTGTCCGGTATTCTCCAGCGCCTCGACCTTGATCAGCATCAGCGTCGCCAGCAGGGCGGCATTCTCGCCGCGCTTCAGCACCGGCATCGAGCGGTCGGCAAAGGCAATCGCCTGCGCATTCTGCCCCGCCGCCAGCGCAATCGCTGCCAGCTGCATATCGACATGCGCGACATGGATCTGCGCGTTGGGCAGCGCGCGATAGATCCGCCCGGCCTCGGTCAGCGCCTTGATGGCCTCGGCAGGCTGGCTGGTCGCCAGAACCCGACCCTTGGCATAGTAGCTGAAGGCCAGACGCCCGTCATGCCAGCCCTGCGCCATGGCAATGCTCAGCATCTTTTGCGAGGCCGCCAGCCGCTGGCCATTGCCGCCACGCGGGCCAAAGGCGCGCTCGACTTCGGCAATCCACGACCCGCGGCGAGATCGATTTCGATGGCGCCACCAGCGCGGTTGCCCGCCGGATTCTAGCGCGCCAGCAGGCCGGGCACATGCTTGGCCGCCTCGGCCTCGTTCATGCCGTCGCGCAACTCGGGCGCGTAATGCAGCTGCAGCATCAGCATATCAAAGCCGGTCAGCACCGAGTTGAAATTGTCGTCGTTGAACACCGAGTCGGGCAGCCGGTAGAGGTCGTTCAGCGGCCCCATCGACTGCGCGGTTTCCTCGTTCAGACAGTCGCGCACCTCTTGCGGTGCGGCATCCGAGGGCACGAAGATCGCCACATGCTCGCGCTGGGTCAGCGTGGTCCAGTCAACCTCGGCTGGTGTTGCGCTCGGTCTTGTATTCGGCCCAGGACTGCACGCTCGGCACGACAAAGCAGGCCGCCATCGGCACGACGCGGCGCATCTGGGCGCGCGGCTGGAATTCGACCGTGATCGAGGCACTCTCGTCCGGGCGTGGCAAAGCTGACAGGCAGATCCCAGCCTCGTTGCGGAAGCGGTTGATCAGGCGCGACATTTCGGTCAGTGGCGGTGGCGGGCACATCGCCCGCCAGCTGCACCGTGATCGGGCCCTCAAAGCGCGCGAAACTGCGGATTGGCCCGCCCGCTTTCCATGCGGAATTCCAGATCAAGGAAATCGCGCGCCATCTCGGCATTCGGCCGCGAGCCCGTCGGCTGGGGCAGGGTGCCAAATTCGGGCATGCTGGCAAAAGCCAGCCCCGAGAGGCATCATCCGTGTAGCTTTTGGACACCTGCGCTGTTGGGGCAGACATGCAGGCGGTCAGGGCGACACAAAGGACGAGAGGAGAAATCGGCGCATGGGCTTGGCAGATCATTCATACAGGGTTGTCGGGGCAGGAGGCTCCCCGCTTCGCTCGATGAGGCGCGGCAGGCGCGCGCAAATCCCCGATCAGCCTGTCGCAGCTTGGATGCCCCCGCATCCGCCCTGCGCAGTTCTGTCTGACCGGTTCAGTGCCGGTTCCCCTGCCGAGCCGTCGCTCTGGCGCAGTCCCTCGCTCTGGAGCAGACCAGAGCAGGGACCGGCGCGCAGAGCCCGGTTCGCAGAACAAAGCACACGACCTACCGCGCCTCTGTCCCCAAAAGTGCGCCGCCTGTCGGTCAAGTCCTGCCGCCACGCCGCAGAAGCGTCTTGGCATCATCCCCCGTAGCGGCAAGCACCCGGCGGCAGATCGCCGCGTGCAAAGCCCGCTCCAGACCCAGCCGCACCCCGAAACCGGGGGCAGCTAAGGGCGTGAAGTTGCAGATGATTTTCATTCGAACCCAATTCCAACAGGCTGTTCACTCTCTGGGTGAGACAACAGGCGCACAGTGTCGGTTTAGCGGCGGGTTCGTGTCAATCTTTGGGATTTTCGGGATTAATCGCCAGATCTACCCATGGATGGTTTCCACGTCGGAAACGCCAGATTTGCCACGGTGTAATCACGGAATATTTCAATAAGTTGCAAAATTTGGCATTTCCGTTACCAGATTGTGGCAAGACTGTGGCCAAACCTAGGCAGAATCGCCCGATTCTCGGATTCTGCCTAGCGCTGGCCCGCGCGCCATGAAGGCCAGCCGCTCGAACAGATGCACGTCCTGCTCGTTCTTCAACAGCGCGCCATGCAGCTTGGGCAGGGCATGCTTGCCGTCGCGCTTCAGATCCTCGGGGCCGAGATCCTCGGCCAGCAGCAGCTTCAGCCAATCCAGCACCTCGCGAGGTCGAGGGCTTTTTCTTCAGCCCCGGCGTCTCGCGGATCTCAAAGAACTGCGTCAGGGCGGTGGTCAGCAGCGCGGGTTTGATGTCGGGAAAATGCACCTGCACGATCGCGGCCAGAACGTCCGGCTCGGGAAAGCGGATGTAGTGAAAGAAGCAGCGGCGCAGAAAGGCGTCCGGCAGTTCCTTTTCGTTGTTCGAGGTGATGATCACCACCGGGCGGTGCAGCGCCCGCACCGTCTCGCCGGTCTCGTAGACGTGGAACTCCATCCGGTCGAGTTCCTGCAACAGATCGTTGGGAAACTCGATATCGGCCTTGTCGATCTCGTCGATCAGCAAAACCACGCGGGCGGGCGCCGCGAACGCCTGCCACAGCTTGCCCTGGCGGATGTAGTTGCGCCACGTCATGCACCCGCGCCTCGCCCAAGCTGGCTGTCGCGCAAGCGGCTGACCGCATCGTATTCGTAAAGCCCTTGCTGCGCCTTGGTTGTGGACTTCACATGCCACTCAATCAGCGGCATCTCCAATGCCTGCGCCACCTGCCGCGCCAGTTCGGTCTTGCCGGTGCCGGGCTCGCCCTTGACCAGCAAGGGGCGCTGCAAGGTCACCGCCGCATTGACCGCAATCGGCAGATCATCGGCGGCGATATACCGCGTCGGTCGAGGCAAATTTCATAAGATTTCCAAGCCATTGCAGCAAAGGTCCGGCCAAACCCTAAAGCCCACGCGAATTTGTCGCAACCGCTAGTGACAATCCTTTCCGATTCCTTTAGATGCACGCCCATGCAGGAGCGCGCCATGACCACAGCCCACCTGGCAGCGCATCCTGAGAAAAGGGAGAGTGCTGCAATGAAAGCCGAAACCTTCCTGCCAGACGATTATCGTCCTGCCGAGGACGAGCCTTTCATGAACGAGCGGCAGCTGGAATATTTCCGCCGCAAGCTGCTGGTCTGGAAGCAAGAACTGCTGGGTCAATCCGCCGAGACCATCGACAATCTGCAAGACTCGGGCCGCAACGTGCCCGACATCGCCGACCGCGCCTCCGAAGAAACCGACCGCGCGCTGGAACTGCGCACCCGCGACCGTCAGCGCAAGCTGGTGTCCAAGATCGACGCGGCTCTGCGCCGGATCGACAGCGGCGAGTTCGGCTATTGCGAAATGACCGGCGAGCCGATCAGCCTCAAACGCCTCGACGCCCGCCCGATCGCCACGATGACGCTGGAAGCGCAGGAAAAGCACGAGCGCCGCGAGAAGGTCCACCGCGACGATTGAGCCGCTTGCGGCGCAGCGCGTTGCATTGCGGCAAACAGATACGCGCCGGGCCTCAGGGTCCGGCGTTTTCATTTGGAGCGGACCGCATGGCCATTGCAGGGCAACAGAGATCACGGTGCTGGGCGCGGGCGTGGCGGGGCTGGCCGCGGCGCTGGCGCTGGCGCTGAAGGGCGCGCAGGTCACCGTGCTGGAACAAGCCGATGCCATCCGCGAGATCGGGGCCGGGCTGCAAATCTCGCCCAACGGCGCCTGCGTGCTGCGGGCTTTGGGGCTGGGCGAGGCCCTGGATGCCGCCTCGACTGCGGGCGCAGGCGGTCGAGTTGCGCGACGGCCGCGACGACGATCTGGTGCTGCGGCTGGATCTGGCGCGGCTGCGCCCACGACCAAGGCTACCACTTCCTGCACCGCGCCGATCTGATCGACCTGCTTGGCCAAAGCCGCGCGCGCGGCGGGCGTGCAGATCCGCCTGCTGCAAAAGATCGACAGCGTCGATCTGTCGGGCCCGCGCCCGCGCATCATCACGCGCTCAGGTGCAAATCCCGATCCGGCTGCTGCTGATCGGCGCCGACGGCCTGCATTCCAAAACCCGCGCCGCGCTGAACGGCAAGACCGCGCCCGTTCTTCACCCGCCAGGTCGCCTGGCGCTGCATCATTCCCGCCGAAGCCCGGCGACGCCGCCGGTGGCCGAGGTGCATATGGGCGCAGGCCGCCACCTGGTCAGCTATCCGTTGCGCGGCGGCACCCTGCGCAACATCGTCGCCGTCGAAGAGCGCAACGCCTGGGTCGAGGAAAGCTGGTCCCTGCGCGACGATTCGATGGAGATGAAACTCGCCTTTGCCGACTTCAGCCCCCGCGTGCAAGGCTGGCTGGAGCGAGCGCAGGATGTCTACGTCTGGGGCCTGTTCCGCCACCCGGTCGCCCAAAGCTGGACCAAAACCCTGCCCGAAGGTGCTGCCGCAATCCTCGGCGACGCCGCCCACCCGACGCTGCCCTTCCTCGCGCAAGGCGCCTCGATGGCGCTGGAGGATGCCTGGCTGCTGGCCGATCGCCTTGCGAAACTGCCCGCTGGCCGAGGCGCTTGCCGCCTATCAAGCCGCCCGCGCACCGCGCTGCACCCGCATTGTCGCCGCCGCCAATGGCAACGCCAAAGCCTACCACCTGTCGGGCCTGCAGCGCAGCATCGCCCATACCGCGCTTGCGCCTTGGCGGCATGATCGCGCCGAACCTCGCCGCTGAAGCGCTTCGACTGGCTCTACGATTTCGACGTGACCGCCTGAAGCTAGGTGGTCATCCTCTCTGAGCAAATATCCAGGTTTGAAGGCTTGCATTCAAACTAGCCGCAGGCTCCTTCGACAAATTTCGGGTGCCTCCGGCGGGGATATTTAGCAGACAGATGAAGGGGGGGCTTCAGAGATCGAGCTCGATCCAGACCGGCACATGGTCAGAGGGCTTGTCGCCCGCCCGCACCTGCTTGTCGATCTGGGCGTCGCGCAGCAGGTCGGCCGCCTGCGGCGAAAGCAGCAGATGGTCGATGCGGATGCCGTTGTTGCGCTCCCACGCGCCCGCCTGATAATCCCAGAAGGAATACTGCCCCGGCGCTCTGATTGCGGGCGCGGAAGGCGTCGGTCAGGCCAAGGTTGCACAAGCGGCGAAAGGCGGCACGGGTCTGCGGCAGGTAAAGCGCGTCTTCCAACCACAGCTCGGGGCGGGCGGCGTCTTCGGCCTGCGGGATGACGTTGTAATCGCCGCAGCACACCAAGGCCTCTTCGGTCTGCAGCAGCGCCTCGACCCGGGCCTGCATCCGCGCCATCCAGCCAAGCTTGTAGTCATACTTCGGCCCGGGGGCAGGGTTGCCATTGGGCAGATACAGCCCGCAGACCCGCACGCGCCGTCTTGCCAACCACCGTCGCCTCGATCCAGCGCGCCTGCTCGTCGGTCGTCATCGCCGGGCAGCCCGCGCGTCACATCTTCCAGCGGCAGTTTCGACAGGATCGCCACGCCGTTAAAGCCCTTCTGGCCATGGGTTTCGACCTGGTAGCCCATGGCCTCGAACACCTCGCGCGGAAAACCTTCATCGACCGATTTGATCTCTTGCAAGCAGACCACATCCGGCTGGGCTGCGGCCAAGCCAAGCGGGCAGGGCCTCGATCCGGGCCTTGATGCCGTTGATGTTGAAGGTGGCGATTTTCATGGGCGCTCTCCTCGGTTGCCCCTGTTCTAGGCCGCGGGGCCGGGGCAGGCAAGCCTCAGCGCCTGCGCGCAGACCACCAGCTTTCACACCGCCGCGAGCCACATCGCATCCAGCGCGTCGATCTCGGCCGCGTCAAAGCGCTGCAGCTCTTCCCAATAGCGCCCCGATGGCGCTGACGTAATCCAGCTCCGCCTCGCGGGCCAGCGCCGCTTCGGCCATGGCGGCGTCGAAATCCGGCCCTGCGCCGCTCCCAAGCCCGCCATCAAGCCCGCACGCGCGGAAACACCAGCCGCGACGGGCCTTGCGACAGATTGACCATCGCGCAGCCCTGCATCGCCGCCAAGCACCATCAGCCGCGCCGACTTCGCCTCAAGGCTGCGCAGGGTGATGTCGGCGCGCAAGGGGTCGGGCGCTGCCTGTGCCATAGAAATGCGTCTGCCCCGTCTCGGGATAGTGCATATCGCAGCCAAACATCGCCAATCACCTGCGGCCGCAGTGCCGCCAGCGCCCAATAGGCCGCGGTATAGGCCATGGTCGCCCCGGCATAGACAAAGCCGCCATAGGCGTTCTGCGCCGGCACGAAGTCCGCCTCGGTCACCAGCCTCTGGCCCGGCCCGGCCACGGGGTGCCGCTCGGGCGGAAAATCCCAAGGGTAAATCGCGTAATCCCAATCGGGCCGGATCAGACAGGCATTGTTGATCGCCACCAGCGCATCAATGCCCGCGCGCGGCCAGGCCGCCGCCTGTAGCGCCATCGGCGCCGATCCCAGCATCAAAACTTGCTTCACCACGCTCCCCTTTGACGCCCAAGCTAGGGCAGGGCGCGGCGAATTGCCAATCACATCGAAAAAGACGTGCCGCAACCGCAAGAGGAACTCGCGTTCGGGTTCTCGACCACAAAGCGCGCGCCGATCAGCTCTTCGGTGAAATCGATCACCGCATTCGACAGGAAGGGCAGCGAGACCTGATCGACCAGCACCTTTTGCCCAGCCCCCTCCAGCACCAGATCATCCGCCGCCGGCATCATCCAGCTTGATCTCGTACTGAAAGCCCGAACAGCCGCCACCTTCGACCGCGACGCGCAGGGCCTTTTGCTCGCCGGTCAACTCGGCAATTTCAGCCAGCCGCGCAAAGGCGCGGGGGGTCACTGTGGGGGGCAGGGTCAGTGTCATGGCATATGCCTTTGCAAAAGTGCTATCCCTTGCAGGATCCCCCTGAATATAGGAAGGATCAACCGACACAACAAGAACGGAAGCCGATGCTCGCTGCCTTTGCCTGCCAACCCGACCAATCGCGCGGCCGTCTGCATGGCGAAAGCATGTCGTCCTTCCGCTCGCCCTTCCAGCGCGACCGTGACCGCATCATCCATTCCTCGGCCTTCCGCCGCCTGAAACACAAGACGCAAGTCTTTGTCGAACACGAGGGCGACTACTACCGCACCCGCCTGACCCATTCCATCGAGGTGGCGCAGGTGGCGCGGACCATCTCGGGGGTGCTGGGGCTGAATACCGATCTGGCCGAGGCGATTGCCCTGGCCCACGATCTTGGCCACACGCCCTTTGGCCATACCGGCGAGGATGCTCTGGCCGAACTCATGGCACCCTATGGCGGTTTCGACCACAATGCCCAGGCGTTACGCATCGTAACGCGGCTCGAGCGGCACTATGCCGATTTCGACGGCCTGAACCTGACCTGGGAAAGCCTCGAAGGCATCGCCAAGCACAACGGCCCCGTCACCGGCCCCAATGCCGATGCGAAACACGCCGGCCCCTTGCCCTATGCGCTGGCCGAGGTGAATGCCGAATGGGATCTGGAGCTCGACACCCACGCCAGCGCCGAGGCGCAGGTTGCGGCCATCGCCGATGACGTCGCCTATTCGCACCACGATCTGCACGACGGCCTGCGCTCGGGCCTGTTTGACGAAAACGATCTGATGCAGCTGCCGGTGACCGGCCCGGCCTTTGCCGAGGTTGACCGCCTCTACCCCGGTCTCGACCCGACCCGCCGCCGCCACGAGGCGCTGCGTCGGGTGTTTGGCCGCATGGTCGAGGATGTCATCGCCGTGGCGCAGGGCAGGTTGGAGGCGGCGCAGCCGCAATCGGTCGAAGAGATCCGCGCCATGGGACTGACCATCATCCGTTTTTCCAAGCCGCTCTATCAGGAACTCAAGGCGATCCGCTCTTTCCTCTTCACCCGCATGTACCGCGCGCCTTCGGTGGTGGCGATGCGGGCCGAGGTGACGCAGGTGATCAATGGCCTTTTCCCCCTGTTCATGGCCGATCCTGCGCTTTTACCAGCCGAATGGGCGCATGACATCGAGGCGGTGCAATCCGAGGTCGAGCTGGCCCGCATGGTGGCGGATTATGTGGCGGGGATGACCGACCGCTTCGCCCTGCAAGAGGGCGCGCGGCTGCTGGGCTAGCGCGTGAAGTGCTGCTTTGGCAGGGAAAACGCAGGCTTGAAACATGTCGTTCCGTTGCGTATCGTAACGCATGTCTGATGCCCCCGCCAAAGGTCGCCCCATCCTCGCCGAGGCCACGCCAAAGGCGCTGAAGGCGGCGCAGGAAATTCTGCTGACCCAAGGCTTCGCCAAATTGACCATTGAAAAGGTCGCAGCCCGCACCGGCCTTGGCAAACCCACCCTCTACCGCCGGTGGGCCAATGCTTCGGAACTGGCCATGGCGGCGCTGCTCGATCTCGCCGTGCCGATCCCCACTCCAGACGCGCCGGGGCTGGAAGCCAGCTTGCTGCTGCAGATGCGCGCCCTTGTGGCGGCATTTGGCGGCGATTGGGGGCGGCAGGTGGTCTTGACCCTCGCCGCCGCCGACCCAGAGGCCGCCGCCACCCGGGCCTTTGTTCAGGCCTTGCTGCACGACCCCCGCGCCGCGGGCAAAGCCGCTTTCGAGGCCGCAATTGCCGCGGGCGAGATCGCGGCCCCGCCGGATCTGGAAGCCCTTCTGGATATGCTCTACGCCCCGGTGCTCAGCCGCGCACTGCTCGGGCATCGCCAGCTTTATCCGGGCCTCGCCGCCGCTCTGGTGAAAACCGCGCTGCTGGTCTGTGGCAGGATCGCCGCCAAGCCCGCGCGCAGTGCCAAGCCAGAAGACCGTCAAGCTTCGCTTTTCTAACTTAGCAAAGCCGCCAGCCCGGCAAACCCCGCTCGCGCCGCATAATCGGCGGGCCGCAAACCCTCTGGCCCGGCGTCGCGCTGGTCCCGCAAGGCCCCCAATGCCAGCAACTCTTGCGCTGCAGGCTCGGCCCCGAGCCGTGCCGCGTGGTGCAAAGGCGACAGGCCCAAGGCATCGGGTGCCGTCACCCCAGCCCCTGCCGCGACCAGCAGGGCCAACAGCGGCAGCGGGTCTTCGGGATCGTCCTCGAACTCATCAACCTCAAGGCTGCGTTCCACCGCCGCCTGCAAAGCGCCGCGCCCGCGGCGGTCAAACCCTGCGGCCTGCGCCCCCTGCGACAGCATCCATTGCACCGCGGCCACAGACCCCAGATCCAGCGCGTAGAACAGCCAGGGCTGCCCCTGCGCATCCGCCCCGCGCGCAAGGTCCGGATGGCGGCGCGCCAAAGCCTGCAGCGCTGCCGCATCGCGGCTTTGCAGCGCCTCGATCAGCGTCTCAAGATCAAATTCAGCAGGTTGCGGGGCAGGGCGCGGCAAGATCTGTCCCGCAAGGCGGCGCAGGGTCTGCGCCGTCATCCGCGCAAGAAACACCGCCTTTGCCGCAATCCCCGCTGATGCCATCTCAGCGCTTTCGCGCCGCCGCGATCCAGGTCAGGCACAAAAGGCTCGACAAGATCGCGTTCCACCCCGCCATCGACATCCCCAGCATCGCCCACGGCACCGCATCGCAGCGCACCGGGCTTGCCGACCGTCACATCGGTGTTCAAAAGATCGCCCGCACGACCCCCTGCAAGGTATCGACCGTGCAGGTCGCCAGCCCCGCGAACCAACCCAACTCGACCCCGGCATGGTAAAACCCGATCCCCGCCGTCACCGCCGCCGCCAGCATCCCCAGCAGCGGCAGCGCCGCCCCCCGGCGCGCAACGCCAGCACCCCGATCAAGATCGCCACCCCATGCGGCCAGCGCTGATAAATACACAGCACGCAAGGGATCAGCCCGCCGAAATACTGGAAGGCAAACGCCCCGCCCAGCAGCAGCCGCCGAGCCCAGCATGCGCGATCCAGATCAACGAATTCCGCGTCATCAAAGCCTCACATCATCCGGGTGGCCAGCCAGATCAGCCCGCCCGCCACCACCAAGCCCCGCCACCATCAGCGCCATCCGCCGCTCGATAAAGCTCGGTCACCTGCACGCCATAGCGCTGCAACAGATAGGCCAGCAGATAAAACCGCCCGCCCCGCGCCACAATCGCCGACACGATGAACCATTTCAGATCGAATGACACCACCCCTGACAGAATCGTGACCACCTTCATCGGCGGCAGATGCGACAGCCCCGAGGTGACCAGCATCACCAGAATAGCGGTGTCGCCGGTCTGCGCCTTCAAGGTCTCAAACGCGCCAGTTTGCCGTAAAACTCCAGCGCCGGGCGGGCCAGCAGATCAAAGGCGTAATGCCCGATCATCCAGCCAAAGATGCCGCCCAGCACCGAAGTCACCGTGGCAATCAACGCATAGCGCCAGACCTCGTCGGGTCGCGCCAGACACATCGGGATGAACAGCACATCCGCCGGGATCGGAAAGAACGAGCTTTCCACGAAAGACACCGCCCCCATCGCAGGCTCGGCATAGCGCGAGCCCGCCCAGTGCAGGGTCCAGTCATACAGCTTGCGAAACATCGCGGCTCTCCGCGTTTTTGCGCCCAATGGCCACGCGCGGGCCGGCGGGTCAAGACGGGAAGTTTCCGCGCAACCGGATTGCACTTCATGCGTTGACAGCTAAGTTGCCCATCAAAACAGCGGGGGATAGGCATGGAATGGCGTGGACGCAGAGGCAGCGGCAATATCGAAGACCGGCGCAGCGTCGGGCGCGGGCGGCGGGGCAGGCGCATCGGCGGGGCGGCGGCATCGGCGGCTTCGGCGTGATTGCGGTGGTGGTGATCGGCTATTTCCTTGGCGTCGATCTGACGCCGTTGTTGAACGGCAGCCAGACGCCAGACCAACAAACGCGGCGCTCCGGTCGAGATCAGCGAGGCCGACAAGCAGGCCGGGCAATTCGTCTCGGTCGTCCTGGCCGATACCGAAGAGATCTGGGCGAAGGTCTTCAAACAGCAGTTGGGTGAGACCTACACGCCCGCCACACTGGTGCTGTTCAAAGGCGTCACCCAATCGCCCTGCGGCGATGCTTCGGGGGCGACCGGGCCGTTCTATTGCCCCGGTGACAAGAAGGTCTACCTCGACACCGATTTCTTCACCACCATGTCGCGCCAACTGGGCGCCGGCGGCGATTTTGCCATGGCCTATGTGGTGGCGCATGAGATCGGCCACCATGTGCAGGACGAGCTTGGGCATTCTGGCCAAGGCCAACGAGATCCGTGCGCAGGTCGTCGGACGCCGAAAGCAACGAGATCTCGGTGCGCATCGAATTGCAGGCCGATTGCCTGGCCGGCATCTGGGCGCGTGAGGTGCAGCAGACCTATGGCACGATCGAGAAGGGCGACTTCGAAGAAGCGGTCAACGCCGCCAAGCAGATCGGCGACGACACCTTGCAACGCAATGCAGGCCAGGTGCCGATGCCGCATACCTTCACCCATGGCACTTCGGCGCAGCGTGCGACCTGGTTTGTCAAAGGCTTGAAATCGGGTCAGCTTTCCTCTTGTGATACCTTCTCGGCAAAAGACCTCTAAGCCCAGTTGACGAAGCCCTGCGGCGCGGATAAACCGCGCCCCAAGGTTGCCCGAGTGGTGGAATGGTAGACACAGGGGATTCAAAATCCCCCGCCGCAAGGCTTGTCGGTTCGAGTCCGACCTCGGGTACCACCAGGTCTTTTGCTGTCAGCCTGCGCGACGGGCTTGCCAGACTGCCGCCAATCATCGCAATCGATCGACCAGAGTTGCAGTGGCAGGCGCAGCAATTCTGCGGCCCGCTCCGCGCCAAAGTTGCGCCAGAGGCAACAGTCCTCGCAATTAGCATGAATTTTCCGCAAATTTGAAAACATCCCGGCCGGACCCGACTCAGGGACAAGGCGATTTCTGCCACAAGATAAACACAATTGCATAAATCTTACTGTTTCCAGTGCGAAACAATAATTCAGGATCCCGCGTAGCTGTCGTAACACCTTCGCCAGATAAAAGCCTGCATTTGTTGATTTTACACCGGATCACATCGTCGATCCGGAAGTTTTCTGCACTGGCTTTGTTGCGCGTTCCGCCGATAATCTCTGTCAAAACAAGGCATAGGCGTGGCAGCCTCTGCCGAAATGTGAACAAGATTTTGACTTTTTTGCTTTCAGATTAACTTAAGCAGTTGTATCAAATTCTAGTCTTACTGGGAAAGACAAAGGCCGTGGGGGCGGTCGTTCAATGGTGATGTGCTGGAAAGCACGCGTGATTAAGGAAAGCTGCCAAGGTCCGGGCGTCTGCCGCCTGTGATGCAAAGTCGAAACCTCAATTAACTATCGAAAATCGCTTTGGCGAGAGCTTTTGGCTCTGCATGCTGCTTTCCTCTTCACCTCCGACGACAGGCGACATGGCGTCGTTACCGGGTTCCGGGCGCGCCTATCCGTAAGGTCCATGTTTCGGCGCCTGCGGCACTTGGGTCGGTTGGGGCGACGGAATTCCGTCTCTTTGGTGAATGAGGGACAGACATGCCGGTTTTTGCACAATTCAACTTGAACGACGTTGGCAGCACCAATGCCTTGGATAGTGCGTCCGATGCAGGTTTCCAGAACGGCATCTATCTGAACGGCGCGGCCTCGGATGGGTCGCAGGCAGTCCTGGATGGCGAGAATGATCTGGTAAAGATCTATCCCGACCCGGCTTATCAGATGGATCATGGCACGCTGGACATCAATTTCACCCTGGCGCAGGAGCCGCTGACCGCGACGCAGACCGTGTTGTCGCGTGACTGCTGTTGGCACCACGCCGGGCGGCTATCGCATTGAAATTCAAGCCGATGGCTCGGTGGTGATCAGCCACGAGACCGCCACCGGCACCGAAACCTTTGGCACCGAGCCGGGCTTCGCCAATCCGGGCGATACCATCAATCTGTCCTACTCCTGGGATCAGAGCGGCGCGGCGGCGCGCTGCTGATCAACAACCTCACCACCGCGGACAGTTTCCACGATGTGGTGCCCAACACCCTGACCATGGATATGGGCGGCGAAAGCCAGCCCTGGATGATCGGCGCAGGGCAATCGGCCTCGGACGCTGGCATGCTCAACAACATCAACCAGCATTTCCATGGGTCGGTCGATCTGTTCCAACTGTCTGACACCGTTGACAACTATAACCCGCCAAGCGACCGCGACGGCAATGTCTACGGCACCGCCGGCAACGATCTGATCGACACCTCTTATACCGGCGACAAGGACGGTGACGTCATTGACGGCAATGACGCGATCCTGCCCGGCGATGCGCCCAACGACGACCGCGTGTCGCTGGCGAGGGCAATGACACCGTGTTGGCCGGGCTTGGCGACGATCTGGTCGAAGGCGGCGCGGTTGGCGAGGATGCACGAACGTTTATGGCGGCCTTGGCGACGACAGCCTCTTTGGCGGCACCGGCGATGACACGCTGATCGGCGGCGATGGCAACGATTCCGTAACCGGCGGTGATGGCAACGACCTGATCGACACCTGGGGCGGCGGCGTGCTTCCGCTGCCGGATCAGGGCTATCCGGGGCTTTACGCCTCTGACAGCGATCCGCTCAATGACCTCGATACCGTCTATGGCGGCATGGGCGATGACACCATCTTCACCGGCGACGATGCCGACCTGATCGATGGTGGCCGTGGCAACGACCTCATCGACGCCGGCTTTGACGATGACACCATCCGCGGTGGCCTCGGCAATGACACCATCATCGGTGCCGAAGGCAATGATGTGATCGACTGCCGGTCAGGGCGATGACCTGGTCTATGGCGGCTATGGCCCCGCTGTGCCGGATGCGGTGAATATTCCCGACGATGCCGGTGATCTGCTGCCCTCCAACGGCCGCGACTTCATCGAAGGCGGCATGGGCAATGACACCATCTTTGGCATGGACGACGACGACACCATTCATGGCGGTCGCGACAACGACCTGGTCTATGGCGGCATTGATGACGACCTGATCCAAGGCGACATGGGCGATGACACCCTGCATGGCGACGAGGGCAATGACACGCTCTTTGGCGGTCAGGGTGCCGATGATCTCTTTGGCGGCGAGGGCAATGACCTGCTGACCGGCGGCGAGGGCAACGACACCTTCACGGGCGGGGAAGGCACCGACTCCATGTCCGGTGGCAATGACCGCGATGTCTTCATCATCGACACGCCCACGGCTGGCCTTGGCAACTTTGTCGACGGCAACGAGGGCGGTGACGACTACGACACCCTCGATCTGCGCGGCGCTGGCCCGTTCAACATCATCTATGCCGATGACAACCCGGAAAACGGCACCGTCAACTTCCTCGACACCGATGGCAACACCACCGGCACCCTGACCTTCGTCAATATCGAGAACGTCATCCCCTGCTTTACCCCCGGCACGCTGATCGCAACCCCGCGTGGCGAGGTTCCGGTCGAGGATCTCAAGGCAGGCGACCGCGTCATCACCCGCGACAACGGCATCCAGCAGATCCGCTGGGCCGGTCGCAAGGATCTCGGCTGGCACGATCTGCTGCGCCAATCCGCATCTGAAACCGGTGATGATCCGTCAGGGCAGCCTCGGCAATGGTCTGCCCGAGCGTGACATGATGGTCTCGCCGAACCACCGCGTGCTGGTCGCCAACGACCGCACCGCGCTTTACTTCGACGAGCACGAGGTGCTGGTTTCGGCCAAGCATCTGGTGGCGAGCCGAGGCATTGATGCGGTGAACTCGGTGGGCACCTCCTACCTGCACTTCATGTTCGACCGCCACGAAGTTGTGCTGTCGAACGGCGCCTGGACCGAAAGCTTCCAGCCCGGGGACTACACGCTGAAAGGCATGGGCAACGCCCAGCGCAGCGAAATCTTTGATCTCTTCCCCGAGCTCAAAACCGCTGAGGGCCTTGAGGACTATCAAGCGGCGCGCCGCACGCTCAAAAAGCATGAAGCCAGACTTCTGATGAAATAATTCGACGACGGATTAGAACGGTGAAGATTTGAGGCTATGACGCATTAAGGTTATGCAGCCAAGTCGGGGGTCACCCTGTGCTTGACGAAAAGGGCTCCGGGTTCGGGGCCCTTTTTGTCTTTTGGGCGATCGGATCAGCGCGACAAATCCTGTCCAAATTGCGGCAGTTGCCTCTGGCGGCGATCTGCCGCGCGCCGATCACTTGCTTGGCCCACAGCACCGGCCCTTGCCGACCGCAGCCCGCGCCAAACGCCTGTTTGGCAGGCAGTCAGCGGCGGAATGCAATCAGATCTTGCCGCAGCCTTCACCGCGGCACACCCGCGCAAGACCGCCAGCGGCACTGTTGCACGTGCTGAAACAAACCCAGCTTTGGCCGCAATTGCACCGCAAATCTCGGTCAATCTGATTTGAGTCAAATTGGATTTTGTGCGTGATGAGAGTGATGGCCCCTAAAAAAGTGATGGCCCCCAAAGCGGCGCCCCAAGCGGCGCCCCAAGCGGCGGCGCTGTCAGGCGAGGCCCAAACCTCGCATCGCAGCGCGGGCAGGGGCTAAGCCATGGTCACACTGGTCTCAGGTCTTGGCGGCACCTCCGGCTTTGGCGAGCAATCGTTCAAAACCGCTGGCGGCTATACCGGCAATCTCGATGATGGGTCGAAGCTGGTCGATCTGACCTCGGTCTTTGGCAGCGACGGGCTGAACTTCTACGGCACCCGCTACACCTCGGTCTATATCAATACCAACGGTTTGCTGACCTTCAACTCGGCGCAGCCCAGCTACACGCCCTCGACGCTGACCAGCCTTGGCCAGCCCTCGATCGCGCCGTTCTGGACCGATATCGATATTTCCAAAGGCGGCGATATCTATTGGGATCTCGATGCCACCACCGGCAAGGTCACCATCACCTGGTCGAACGTGCGCGCTTATTCAGGCGCGGGGACCGACAGCTTTCAGGTCGTGCTGACCAACCTCGGCGGCGGCGATTTCGGGCTCGAGTTCAACTATGGTGCCATCGGCTTTACCAATGGCTACGCGGGCGAGGCCACCGCCGGGATCTCGAACGGTACCACCGAGCAGATCCTGCTTGAAGGCTCCAACAACGCGGCTTTCCTGTCGACCTATGCGGGCAATGATTTCGATACCAATGACCCGGCGGGCCAATTCTCGCTGCAGTTCGAGGGCGGGCAAAGCTTTCAGGGTAACGGCATCGTTGACGGCACGGCTGGCAATGACCTGATCGACGTCAACTATGTCGGCGACGCCCTTGGCGACCGCATCGACCACGGCGATGCCACGGGCTACGCCGGTACGGTCAATCAGGACGATTATGTGCTGGCGGGCGCGGGCAATGACACCGTCGCTTCCGGGCTGGGCAATGATCAGGTCTATGGTGGCTCGGGCAATGATGTGATCACCACCGGCACCGGCAATGACTATGCCGATGGCGGCTCCGAGAATGATTCAATCGACGGCGGCAGCGGCAATGATACGCTGCTCGGTGGCACTGGCGACGACACGCTTTACGGCGGGGCCGCGACCACCGGCACCACCTATACCCCGGTCTTCACCGAAGTCACCTCCGCCCTGCAATCGGTCACAGGCACCAACGGGCGACCCAATTTCACCGTCAACTCGGTTTCGGGCGACAACGACCTGACCACCGGCACCTCGGGCGCAGTTTCAGGCTTCCGCCTTGGCAATGGCGACGGGGTCGAGACCCATACCCACACCGCCTCCTCGCAGATCGCCGGCGGCCAGATCATCTTTAACCAGCTCAACACCAACGAGGTGCTGACCATCACGCTCGACGGCGTGGCGCTCAACCTCAACACCGCGATTGCCAGTGGACTGGTCAGCTTCAGCGGTGGCACGACCTATTCGATCAACGGCGCGGGCCAGATCGCCCGCACCGGCAGTGGCGCGCAAACCAACACAACCGGCACGCTGACCGTCAACGGCCCTTACACCAGCCTGGCGATTGCCTTGACCGGCGGCTCCATCCTTGCCTCGCCGGGGATGTATTACGAGTATTACGCCAATACCAACCCGCTCAACGTCGCGGCCGAGACGGCGGGCGATGATTCCCTCTTGGGCGGCGCGGGCAATGACCTGATCTATGGCGGCGACGGCAATGACACGCTCTCGGGGGATGCGGGCAACGACACGCTTTATGGCGGTGCCGGCAATGATGTGCTGCTCGCGGTTGGCGGCACCAACCTGCTCTATGGCGGCGCGGGCAACGACACGCTGACCGGCGGCACTGGCGCAGACACGCTCTATGGCGACGACGGCAACGACAGCATTTTCGGCGGCGCGGACAACGACCAGCTTTACGGCGGCCTCGGTGACGATACGCTGGACGGCGGCGACGGCAACGACACGCTCGATGGCGGCGATGGCAATGACAGTCTCCTTGGCGGCCTGGGCAATGACAGCCTGCAAGGCGGCTTGGGCAACGACACGCTCAGCGGTGGCGACGGCAACGACAGCCTTTCTGGCGGCGATGGCACGGATTCGCTCAGCGGCGGCAATGGCGACGATTTCCTCGATGGCGGCGCGGGCAATGACCGGCTCGAAGGCGACGCAGGCAGCGACACCTTGCGCGGCGGCGCCGGGGCCGATGCGCTGTTCGGTGGCTCAGGGATTGATTATGCCGATTACCTGACCTCGGGGGCTGCGGTAAATGTCGATCTTGGCACTGGCGTCGGGCTTGGCGGCGATGCGGCCGGCGATCTCTACAGCGGCATCGACGGGATCATCGGCTCGAATTTTGACGATACCCTGCTTGGATTTGACGCTGAAGGCGTCGGCGGCCCCGATCCCTATACCAATGTGTTTTATGGCGGCGCGGGCAACGATTATCTCGACGGTCGCGGTGGCTCGGACAGCCTCTACGGCGGCACCGGCAATGACACACTGATCGGCGGCGCGGGCAATGACCTGCTTGATGGCGGCGACGGCAACGATAGCCTTTATGGCGGCGACGGCAACGACCAGCTCTCTGGCGGTCTTGGCGACGACCTGATGTACGGCGGGGCAGGCGCCGATACCTTCACCGGCGGCAGCGGCAACGATACCATCGTCGCCGCAGGCAATAGCGACGATTTCGGCGATGTGATCGAAGGCAGCGAGAACCTCAGCGACCATGATGTGCTCGACCTTTCGGCCTGGGGCTGGCACCTGACCAACGTGATCTACGACCCGATGAACCCCGAGACCGGCACCGTGCAGTTTCTCGACAACAGCGGGGCCGTGATCGGCTCGATGGCTTTCTCCAACATCGAAAAGGTCATCCCCTGCTTTACTCCCGGCGTGAGGATCACCACGGCACGCGGCGAAGTGGCGGTCGAGGATCTGGTGCTTGGCGACCTTATCGTCACCCGCGACGGCGGGATGAAGCCGCTGCGCTGGATCGGCAGCCGCAGGCTCGGTCTGGCCGATCTCATCGTCAATCCAGCGCTGCAACCGGTGCGGATCGGTCAGGGCGCTTTGGGCCAAGGCCTGCCGCTCTGCGATACGCTGGTCTCGCCCCAGCACCGCATGCTGATCGAAGGCGCCACCCCCGAGATGCTGTTTGGCGAGGCCGAAGTGCTGGTCGCTGCCCGCCATCTGACCGGACTTGCGGGCGTCGAGCAGCTGCAGATGCGCAGCGTCACCTATATCCACCTGATGTTCGACGCGCATCAGATCATCCGCGCCAATGGCGCCTGGACCGAAAGCTTCCAGCCCGCAGCCCGAATGCTGGGCGAGATGGATGAGGCGCAACGCCTTGAAATCGAAGCGCTGTTTCCCGATCTGCAGCAAGCCGAGGCGCCTTACCCTGCAGCCCGCCTCTCGCTCAAATCCCACGAAGCCCGCGTGCTGCTAAGGGCCTAAGCCTGCGCCGCTCGCCAGGCCGCCCAGTCCTCCGGCGTATCCAGATCCGTCAAGGCATGCCGCGCGGGCAGGGGGCAAAGCCGCACCCGCGAAGCATGGGCCTTGAGCACAGGCCTTGCCCCGGCATCGCCGCGCAGATCCTGCAATGCCGCGGTCAGATCCGCCGGAATGATCACCGGATGCCCCGGCTCACCCGCAGCCGAAGCGCCGCGCCAGATCGCCTCTGGCGCCTGTTCGAAAGCTGCGATCAAATGGCGCAGATCGGCTTCGGTGATCTCGGGCATGTCCGCAGGCAGCACCATCACCGCCCCCGCAGCCCCCAGGGCTCCGGCGCGGATCGAGGCCGCCATGCCCTCGGCGGCATCGGTCACCGTTACGGTTCGTAACGAAAGCTCCGCCAGCACCGCAGCCCGCGCAATATCGCCCGTCCGCAAGCAGACCACCACATCGCTGCAAAGCGCCAAGGCCTGCCGCGCCTGTCGCCGCAACAGCGCCTCGCCTGCCACAAGCTCCAGCAGCTTGTCGCCGCCCCGCATCCGTGCAGCGGCTCCGGCGGCGGGCAGTAGAATCCTCAGTGGCGGCATGGCTTGCTCACAATAGGGGTCAGAAGACGTGACCTGAAATCCGCTCAGACCTCGACTGTTGATAAAGCAGTCGCGCGACGCAGCCAACCCCGGGCAGAAGGGGGGCCTTCTGCCCCCCTCGGTGCAGAGCACCTCACCCCCCGAGGATATTTGGCCAGAGAGGATGACCAGAGGTCAGGCGCGCATGCGGCCTGCGTCGTCCCAGATCGGCGCGAGGTGAACCTTTGCCGGGCGGCGTTGCCCAAGGATTTCGATCTCGCAGGCCAGTCCGTCTTCGACCGCTGCGGTGGGCAGAAAGCCCATGGCCACGGATTGCCCG
The DNA here is from genome assembly GCA_963815275.1 of uncultured Alphaproteobacteria bacterium. Classification (GTDB taxonomy): domain Bacteria; phylum Pseudomonadota; class Alphaproteobacteria; order Rhodobacterales; family Rhodobacteraceae; genus Cypionkella. Next base: position 8,700 of record CAWFGD010000006.1, on the reverse strand, counting down.
GTGCCATGGCTGTAGCCGCCCGAGGTGCAAAAGCCGACGACCTCGCCCTTGAGCCAGATCGGCTCCCAAGCCACCACATCCGCGTCATCGGCATCGACGATGAAGGAGACCAGGCGGCGTTTCGGGCCAGAGGCTTTTTCCGCCATGGCAGCGGCTTTGCCGATCCAGTCGCTGGCCTTGTTCCAGCGGATAAAGCGGTCAAGGCCAGTTTCTGCCGGGGTATAATCGGGCGAAAACTCGCGGCCCCAAGAGCCGAACCATTTGTCCAGCCGCAGCGACATCATCGCCCGCATGCCAAAGCTGCGCAGACCAAGATCGGACCCGGCCGTGTTCAGCACCTCCCAGAGGTGGCGCACCGACATCTGGTCGCAATAGATCTCATAGCCCAGATCGGCGGTATAGCTCACCCGCTGCACCAGGCACTTCGCCATGCCGACGGTCATCGGTTTCACATCCATGAAGCGGAACGCCTCGGCCGAGACATCGGCGCGGGTGACCCGCGCCAGCAACTCGCGCGCCTTTGGCCCGGCGATCTGAAAGCCCGAGCGCGCATCCGAGATATTCTCGATGCTGACACCCTCGACCGCGTTTTGTTCAAACCAGCGCTGATGCCAGCCCTGCGCGCCATAGCTGGCGGTCAGCTGGAATTCGGTTTCCGACAGGCAAGACACCGTGAAATCGCCAATGATCTTGCCCGAATGCGCCAGCATCGGCGTCAGCGAGATCCGCCCGACCTTGGGGATAGCACCTGCCATGATCTTGTCGAGCCAGGCCCGCGCGCCGGCACCCTTGATCAGATATTTGCCGAAGTTCTGCAACTCGTTGATGCCGACGCCTTGCCGCACCGCCATCACTTCCTGACGCGTCGCCTCCCAGGCGTTTGAGCGCTTGAAGCTTGGCGTCTCATAGGCAGGCTCGCCCTCCAGCGCGAAATAGTTCGGCACTTCAAGGCCATATTGCTGGCCCCAGACCGCGTGCATCGCGGTGAAGGTGTCGTACATCGGCGTGGTGCGGAACGGCCGCGCCGCCGGGCGTTCCTCGTTCGGATAGCCCACCGAAAAGCGCATCTGATAATTCTCGATCACCTTGGGCACGGTATAGCCCGGCGTCGTCCAGGTGCCAAAGCGCGAGACGTCAAAGCCGCGCGGGTCGCGCTCGACCTCGCCCTCGATCATCCATTGCGCCAGCGCCAGCCCCATGCCGCCGCCCTGGCTGAAGCCCGCCATCACCGCGCAGGCCGACCAGTAATTCCGCAAACCCTGCACCGGCCCGATCAGCGGGTTGCCATCTGGCGCAAAGGTGAACGGTCCATGGATCACCCGCTTGACGCCAGAGCGTTCCAGCACCGGAAAGCGGCGATAGGCGAAATTCACCGAATCCTCGATCTTGTCGAACTGCTCGTTCAACAGCTCGTGGCCAAAGGTCCAGGGCGTGCCATCGACGGCCCAGGGCTCGCAGGGTTTCTCGTAAAACCCGATGCACAGCCCGCGACCTTCCTGCCGCAGATAGCTTTCGCCCCCCGGGTCCATCACATGCGGAAACTCGCGGCCCGATTTCAGGATCTCCATGATCTCGGGGATATCATCGGTCACCAGATACTGATGCGCCATCGGCAGCAAGGGCAGGTATACCCCGGCCATGGCGCCAATTTCCCGTGCCCAAAGCCCGCCTGCGTTCACCAGATGCTCGCAATAGACGGTGCCCTTTTCGGTGACAACCTCCCAGCCCTCCGCCGTCGGATTGGTCTCCAACACCCGGTTGTGCAAGACAATCTCGGCCCCGCCCATCCTCGCCGCCTTGGCATAGGCATGCGTGGTGCCCGAGGGGTCCAAATGCCCGTCCAAGGGATCGTACAAAGCCCCGATGATGCCTTCGAGGTTGACCATGCCATCGGTAAACTTGTGGATCTCTTCCGGCCCGAGGATCTCGGTTTCCAACCCCATATAGCGGTGCTTGGCGCGCTCGGCCTTCAGCTGGTCAAAGCGCTCCTTGTTGTCAGCCAGGGTGATCCCGCCGACATGGTGCAACCCGCAAGACATGCCGGTGATCGCCTCCAGCTCCTTGTAAAGCCGGATGGTATAGCCTTGCAGCGCCGCCATATTGGTGTCGCCGTTCAGGGTGTGAAAGCCGCCCGCCGCGTGCCAGGTCGAGCCGGAGGTCAGCTCTGACCGCTCGATCAGCATCACATCCGACCAGCCAAGCTTGGTCAGGTGATAGAGCACCGAACAGCCGACAACACCGCCACCGATCACCACCACGCGGGTATGGGTTTTCATCACATCATCCTTCAAAAGCTCGGGCCAGCGGCCATTTTCGCCAGATTAGTCGGTTTCACCCTCCGTGCCGTAGGTTTTGCGACAAAAAAGCGTCGGTTTTGGCAGGGTCACGGCCATGGACCCGAGGCCCCGCCTGCGCTACCAAGGCGCGAAGCTTGGAGTGGGCGTGATGACGAAAACTTTTTGGGCAATCCTCGGCGGCGTGGCGCTGATCATGCTGGCCATGCTGGCGCTGCGCCCGCTCTTGCCGATCGACGAGACGCGCTATCTCTCGGTCGCCTGGGAGATGCATCTGTCCGGCGACCCGGTGCATCTGACCAAGAATGGCGAGATGTACACCCACAAGACGCCGCTGCTCTTTGTGCTGATCAATCTGGTCTGGCTGATCACCGGCGTGTCAGAGTTTGCCGCCCGCCTGGTCGGCCCCGCCTGTGCGCTTGGCATGATTGCCGGCACCGGCGCTTTGGCGCGGCGGTTCTGGCCGCAGACCGAGGGTCGCGATCTGCGTGCCATGGCGGTGCTGGCGGGGTTTTCGGTGTTTCTGGTCTATGGTTCGGCGACGATGTTCGACGCGCTTTTGGGCCTTGGCGTGCTGGGCGGAGTGGCCGCACTCTGGCAGATCGGGCAGGGCGATCACCGCCCGCGTCTCTGGCTCGCCTTTGGCCTCGCGCTGGCTTTTGGCATCTACGCCAAGGGGCCGGTGATCTTTATCCACCTGCTGCCGCTGCTGCTGACCATGCCGCTCTGGGCCACCCACCCGCCGCGCCTGACCGCCGCCGCCAAGGGCTTTGGGCTGGCCTTTCTCACAGCGCTCGCTCTCGTCGCACTCTGGATCGTGCCGACCATCGCCACCGCCCCGCCCGCCTTTGTCAAGGAACTGCTCTGGACCCAATCCGCCGCCCGTGTCGCCGGTGGTCTGGCGCATGATCGTCCCATCTGGTTCCTCGCGGCACTGTTGCCGCTGATCCTCTTCCCCTGGGGCTGGTCCCTTGGGTTCTGGCGTGGGCTGGGGCAGGGCTGGCGCGCCGACCCCGCACAACGGCTCTGCCTGATCTGGGCCGCAGCGACCCTGGTGCTGTTCTCGCTGATCTCGGGCAAGCAGGTGCATTACCTGATCCCGGCTTTTCCGGCGGTGGCCCTGCTGGTCGCCGCCCAACCGCTGCGGCGCGGGCTTGGCTGGGTGGCGCTGTTTCTCGTCGCCGGGCTGGCCATCCTCGCAGGTCTTGGGCTGCTGCCAATGGCGGGCGATCTGGCCAAGCTGACACCGCTCTGGCCGCTGACGGCTTTCGGCGCGGCGCTGGCGCTTCTCGGCGTCTTGCAGCTCACCTCAAAACCCCTTGCCGGTAACCTCGCCGCAGGTGCAGGTCTGGCATTGGCGCTGCATGGCCTCGTGGCGCTGACGTCGTTACGCGAAACCTACGATGGCCATACGCTCGCCATACGCCTGGCAGCCGCAGCGCCACAGGGCCTTGCCGTCACCAATGCCGAATATAACGCCGAGGTGAACTTTCTTGGTCGTCTGACCACCCCCATTGCGCTTGCTCCCGATGCCGCGAGCCTGCGCGCCTGGGGTCTGGCCCATCCGCAAGGCACGGTGTTTGGTCGCGTCAAGGAAAGCCCGCTCAAACCCGCCCCCGCCGAAACCTTCGACTATATGGGGCAGGCCTGGGGGCTCTGGCCCGCTTCGGCTATTTCTCGGGAATAAGCCCCTTGGGACTGAACCTCAGCACCAAAAGCAACACCAGCCCCAAGGTGACCAAGCGCAAATGTGGAGCCGCATCAATAAGATGCGCCTTCAACGCGCCGTCGGGCAAGGGCAGTGTCAGATAAGACATCGCCACCGGCCCTGCATTCTCGACAATCAGCCACAGCCAACCCAGCAGCAATCCCCCCAGCACCGCGCCCCAGTTGTTGCCCGAGCCGCCCACGATCACCATCACCCAGATCAGGAAGGTAAAGCGCAACGGCGTATAGGCCCCCGGCGTCAACTGCCCCTCCATCGAGGTCAGCATGGCCCCGGCAAGACCCACCACCGCCGAGCCGATGATAAAGATCTGCAAATGCCGCGCGGTGACATCCTTGCCCATCGCCGAAGCCGCCACCTCATTGTCGCGGATCGCCCGCATCATCCGCCCCCAAGGGCTGTTCAAAGCCCGTTCGGATAAGAAGATCACCGCCAGCAACACGAGGGTAAAGATCAGCAGATACAAAAGCTTAACGAAAATGGTCGAGGCCTGTATCGGGTTCATCCCCCAGTTTTGCGCCAGGTTGAGAAACTCCGCCGATTTCTGCAGATCCACCTCATAGGGCACCGGCCAGGGCCGTGGCAGGCCAATGACATTCTTCACCCCCCGCGCCAGCCAATCCTCGTTCTTCAGCACCGCCAACACGATCTCGGCAATGCCCAGCGTCGCAATCGCCAGATAGTCCGAGCGTAAACCCAGCGCCGTCTTGCCAATCGCCCAGGCCGCTACCCCGGCAAACAAGGCCCCCACCGGCCATGACAGCAAAGACGGCAGGCCGAGGCCACCGATATTGCCCGCCGAGGCCGGATTAACCGCCTCAACTGCCTCGGTCGCGGGATCAAAGATCGCCCGAAAGGCAAAGAACCCCAGCACCAGCACCGCCGCAACCACCAGCCCCCGCGTCCGCCCCTTTGGCATCTTGCGCCACAGCACAATCGCCGCTGCCAGAACCGCAATGCCAAAGCCCAGCGCCAGTACGGCCTGCAGCCCCCCGGCGGCCCAAGCCTCCGGCTGCGGCTTGCCAGAGACCAGCACCACCGCCAGCCCGCCCAGCGCCACCGACCCCATGACCCCGGTCGAAAACAGCCCGGCATAGCCCCACTGCATATTGACGCCCAAGGCCATGATCGCGCTCAGGACCCCGATATTGAGGATCTGCAGGCTCAGGTTCCAGCTTTGGAAAATCCCGGTCAGCAGGAACAACATGCCGACAGCCGCGAACAGCAAAACATTGCGCGTCATCTCATTTCCCCTTGAAAATGCCGGTAGGCCGGAACAGCAGCACGATGATCAAGATGCTGAAACTGACCGCAAATTTGTAGTCTGTGGACAGCAGTTGCAGCAGCGTCGTCGGTGCCAGATCCAGATCGACGAGATAGGCCACCACCTTTTTCCAGGCATAGGTCAGAAACACCTCGGAAAAGGCGATGATAAAGCCACCCGCAACAGCCCCCAGCGGATTGCCCAGGCCGCCCACCACCGCCGCCGCCGCAATCGGCAGCAGAAGTTGGAAATAAATGAACGGGCGGAAGGACTTGTCCAGACCGTAAAGCGTTCCCGCAATCACCGCCAGCGCCGCCGCGATGATCCAGGTCACCGCCACCACCCGCTCGGGGTTGATGCCAGACAGCAGCGCCAGATCCTCATTGTCGGAATAGGCCCGCATCGACTTGCCGGTGCGGGTCTTGGCCAAAAACCAGAACAGCAGCGCCACGCAGATCACCGTCGTCACCACCGTGACCAGAGTTCGTGGTCTTCAACACCAAGGCTTCCGAAAGCCCCGTCCAGGCCTTGAAGTCCTGCGCCGATATCACAAAGCGCGCGCCATCGGCAAAGTTCTGCTCAGAGGGGCCGATGATGATCCGCGTCAGCCCGTTCGTGATGAACATCACCCCGGTCGAGACAATCACAAGGATGATCGAGGCGGATTTCTTGGCGCGGTAATAGCGGTAAACCACCCGGTCCGTCGCCAACATGAATCCCGCCGTGAGAACAATCGCAAAGGGCAGGGCGAGCAGGGCCGTTGGCAAGGGACCCGCCGATATGCCCATCGACTGAAAGCCCCAGGTGATCAGGATCACCCACATGGTGCCAAAAGCCATGGTATCGCCATGGGCAAAGTTGGAAAACCGCAGGATGGCAAAGACCAGCGTCAACCCCAGCGCACCCAGCGCCAGCTGGCTGCCATAGGACAGACCGGGGATGAAGACGTAATTCAAAAAGGCGACAATCGCGTTCAGAATATCCATCGCCTCAACCCCCCAAAAACGAACGGCGAACCTCGGGGTCGGCCAAAAGCGCCTGTCCAGTATCCGTGAACCGGTTAGCACCCTGCACCAGCACATAACCTTTATCAGCAATCGCAAGCGCTTGGCGGGCGTTCTGCTCGACCATCAGGATGGAAATTCCGGTGCGTGCGACCTCGATGATACGGTCAAACAGCTCGTCCATCACGATGGGCGAGACCCCCGCCGTCGGCTCATCCAGCATCAACACCTTGGGTTGCGTCATCAAAGCCCGTCCCACCGCCACCTGCTGACGCTGCCCGCCCGAAAGCTCGCCCGCCGCCTGATAGCGCTTTTCTTTCAGGATCGGAAACAGATCATAGATCTGCGCCATGGTGTCCCTGATCTCGTCCTCGCGGATGAAGGCCCCCATCTCGAGGTTCTCCTCCACCGTCATCGAGGTGAAGATATTGCTGGTCTGCGGCACAAAGCCCATGCCCTTGCGCACCCGCGCTTGCGGCGAAAGCTTGGTGATATCCTCGCCCTGCAGCAAAACCCGGCCACCGCGCAGGTCGAGCATGCCAAACACCGCCTTCATCGCCGTCGACTTGCCCGCGCCGTTCGGCCCGACGATCACCGCGATCTGACCCTTGTCCACCGCAATCGTGCAGTCATGCAGAATATCGACCGCGCCATAGCCACCGGTCATTGCCTCGCCAATCAAGAAGGGCTCAGCCATGCCAAACCCCTGATTTCATCCTCGACCAAATAGCCAGGGCAGCCCGTTGGTTCGAGAAACCAATGGACTGGGGGCAGTGCCCCGGGGCCTGATCCCTGCACAAACCGTCACACATGGGCCGCCCCCTTGATCTTGTTCTTGAGCCCGGTGCCGAGATAGGCCTCGATCACCCGCTCGTCACTGCGCACTTCGGCGATACTGCCCTCGGCCAGCACCTTGCCCTCGGCCATCACGATCACCGGGTCACAAATCCGCGCGATGAAATCCATGTCATGCTCGATGACGCAAAACGTATAGCCGCGCTCGCGGTTCAGCCGCAAAATCGCGTCGCCGATGGTGTTGAGCAGGGTGCGGTTCACCCCGGCACCGACTTCGTCCAGAAACACCATCTTGGCATCGACCATCATGGTGCGCCCCAGCTCCAGCAGTTTCTTCTGCCCACCCGAGATCTGCGACGCGCGCTGATCGGCGAGATGGCTGATGGTCAGAAACTCCAGCACCCCATCCGCCTTTGCCCGCAAGGCGCGCTCTTCCTCGGCCACAGCGCTGCGGCGGAAACAGGCATCCCACAGACTTTCGCCAGATTGCCCACCCGGCACCATCATCAGATTCTCGCGCACCGACATCGAGCCGAACTCATGTGCGATCTGAAAGGTGCGCAGCAAGCCCTTGGCAAACAACGCATGTGGCGGCAGGCCGGTGATATCCTCGCCCGCCATTGTCACCCGACCCGAAGTCGGCGGCAAGCGCCCGGCGATGACGTTGAACAGCGTGGTCTTGCCCGCGCCATTCGGCCCGATCAACCCGGTGATCGAGCCCGCCTTGATCTGCAAACTCGCGCCATCAACGGCATGAAAGCCACCGAAATGCCGGTGCAGGTTTTCTACCTTGATCATCTGTCCCCCTGGACTGCAATCCTGCGTCCTCGGCCTCTTTTCGCAGATGCGGCGGGCCTTAGCAGTATGGCAACGGCCCGAGAAACCCCGGGCCGTTGCTGCATTGGAATTTACCGATTAGCGGAACTTGTCGGTGACGAAAGCACCATCGGTGACGGTGTATTCGCGGTAGTTACCCGCCGATTCACCCTTGCCGATCAGTTCGACAGCGGTTGCGCCAACATAGTCGATATCGGTGCCAGCCGCGATCAGCTCCAGCGCCTTGCCCAATTCGCCGGGAAAGATCTTCTCGCCAGGCGCGTTGGCAAGATCCATCACTTTGGTCGTCCAATCTTTCGAGTTGGTCGATTTGGCCGCTTCCATCGCCAGCATGATCAAGGCAGCTGCGTCATAGCTTTCTCCGGTGAAGGAGGAGGTTGGATCAAAACCAGCGGCTTTGCCCATCTCGACGAACTTGGTCGCACCCTCGGAATCGGTGCCAGGAATGGTACCATAGCTGCCATTCAGCGCCGGGCCGATTGCGGCCAGCAGGCTGTCGCCATACATGCCATCGGGCAGATAGAAGGTGCTGAAAGCGCCTGAATCGAGCGAAGCCTGGATGATGCCTTTGCCACCCTGGTCCACATAACCCGCCACAACCAGCACGTCACCGCCAGCCGCAGCCAGGGTTGCAACCTCGGCCGAATAGTCAGCCTTGCCGTCTTCATGCGAGGTATTTGCGGTCACAGTGCCGCCCTTGCCGGTGAAAGCCGCTGCGATCGAATCCGACAGACCCTTGCCGTAGTCGTTGTTCGTGTAGGAAATCGCGATGGACTTCAC
>CAWFGD010000005.1:0-87256 GCA_963815275.1 uncultured Alphaproteobacteria bacterium | reverse complement strand
GATCTTGCCGGTGGCGGTCTTGGGCAAAGCACAGAACACCACGGTTTTTGGCGCCTTGAAATCGCGCCAGATGTTGTTGCGGCAAAAGCGCGATGATATCGGCCTCGGTGACTTCGGCGCCCGCGCGAAGCTCGACGAAGGCGCAGGGGCTTTCGCCCCATTTCAGGAGCGCGACGCGCCACGACGGCAGCGGCGCTGACGGCGGAATGGCGATAGAGCACCGCCTCGACCTCGACCGACGAGATGTTCTCGCCGCCCGAGATGATGACATCCTTCAAGCGGTCGCGGATCTGCAGATAGCCGTCGGCGTGGACACCGCCGCGTCGCCCGACCAGAACCAGCCGCCGTCAAACGCGGCGGCAGTGGCAGCGACGTCCTTGTAGTAGCCTTTCATCACGGTATTGCCGCGAATGGCGATCTCGCCCTGGGTCATCCCGTCGCGCGGCACGTCGGCACCGGTTTCGCGGTTCACCACCCGGATATCGCTCAACCATCGGAAAGACCACGCCCTGCATCGCCTGCTTGTCGGCCTGGTCGGAAGCGGAAAGTCCGGCCCAGTCGTCCTGCCACAGGCACTGCGAGATATGGCCGTAGGTCTCGGTCAGAGCCGTAGACCTGCATAACCTCCAGCCCCAGGGCAGCCGCGCGTTCCAGAATGGCGGGCGGAGGCGGGGCACCGGCGGTCAGCACCTTGATCTTTGGGTCGAAAGGTCCGTTGCGCCCTCGGGGCTGTCGGACAGCATTTGCAGTACGATCGGGGCGGCACCCAGATGCGAGACGCCGTGCGCAGCCATCGCCGCCAAGCAGCGCTTGCGGGAGTGGCATCGCGCGCGAAGACCATGGTTCCGCCGACAATCGCCATCGCCCAGGGGTGGTTCCAGCCGTTGCAGTGAAACATCGGCACGACCGACAGATAGACCGGGCGCGCAGGCAGGGCCCAGCCCGCCACAGTTCCCATCGCCATCAGATAGGCCCCCCGGTGATGATAGATCACCCCCTTCGGCCGCCCTGACGTGCCCGAAGTATAGTTCAGCGCCAGTGCCTGCCATTCGTCGTCCGGCAGGCGCCAGTCCATCGGTGGATGTGCGGCCAGATCATTAATAGCTGGTCTGGCCAAATCCGGCAGCCTCTTGCCCGTCAACGATGTCACCACCGGCAGCGCCTTGCCATTGATCGCGAAGGCCTGTCGCAGCAACGGGGCGAGGACACATCGGCGATCACCAGCTTGCTGTCGGAGTGATCAAGGATATAGGCCACGGTTTCCGCTTCCAGCCGGAAGTTGATCGTGTTCAGCACCGCCCCCAGAAGCGGTACGGCGAGTGCAGTTCGAAGAGCTCGGGGATATTGGGGCAGAGAACCGACACGGTGTCGCCCGCCCAAGCCCCGCGCCGCAAGCCCCGCCGCAACCGCGCGCACGCCGGTTCGTGCCCAGGTCCGGCGCTGTTGCCGGAGTAAATCACGGCAGGCAGGGCGCACATAGACCGTCTCGGCCCGTTTCAGGAACGACAGCGGCGAAAGGGGCGCGACATGGTTGGCCGCGTCAGGTGCGAGGAGCGTCATAGTGCTGGGTGCATGTGGGGGGACCCAAGATGCTCAATAGACAAACGGCAGTGACGCCCAAAGAAAGCTTGGCCGAAACAAACCCTGTCATGCTGCACCTGCACCGTTTCGCCAGCCGGCACCGAGGCCTCGAATCAGCGCAAAACCGATGTTGGCCTTCATCCGGGGCGACCAGACGCAGTTCGTCATGATTATGCCGATGCGCCGCCCGCCATGAAGGATGTCCTCGCGCCGCATACCCAGTGGAGGGGAGTGTCGCCCTCCAGCACCAGCCCTCGTTCTCGCCCAAGCCTATGGCGCCTGACCCCTTCAGCCTTGATCTGCCGCAGCACGCCTGAATACCCACCACGATATCGGCCACATCAAGATCGACATACTTGCCAAGCCGCACCTCGAAAGGATTGGTCACATTGTCGGTATCGCCGCCGCCAACAGACACGAGCCCGCTTTCAACGCGTTCCGGCGTAGCGGGCGCGCCGGGACCGATGCCCCGAGGCCGGCCTGCTCCTCGAAGATATTCCAAAGCTCGGTGCCCGCGGTGCCGAAATCCCTCGAACCGGCCCTGCTTGGACCAGCCGGAGCGTTGCACAGCCACCGGAATCCCGTTGATTTCAATGCTCGCGGAACCAGAAGTATTTCAGCTCGCGCACCCAGTCGCCCACGACATGGGCCACCACATCCTCGGCCTTGGGGCCTTGCAGCGCCATGGCCAGACGTCGAAGCTTGATCTTCACCTTCAGCCCGCGTTCGGCGGCAATGGCCCCGGCCCAGAACCAGATGTCGCTGTCGGCGATCGACAGCCAGTAAAGATCATCGGCCAGTTTCAGCAGGATCGGATCATTGATGATCGTGCCGCGATGGTTGCACAAGGGCACATTCGCCTTGCCCCACCTTGCACCCGGACAGATCGCGCGGGCTGAGAACGCGCCAGCCGGCCTGCATCCGGCCTTCAAGCTGCACCTGACGGTCCACCCCCACATCCCATTGCGAAACGCCGTTGATCAGCCGCCAGTATTCCGCCAGCGGGTCACCGAACGAGGTCGGCATGACCATGCGGTTGTAGACATTCGCGGTCGGGGTCATGCCTTCGGCCACGGCGCTTTGGTAAAACGGCGAGGGGCGCAGGCGGGCGGTGGGGAAGACGTTGAACATCAGGGTGGCTCCATGGCGCAGGTGCCGCCAGATGAGGCCGCTGGCGGGGCGCTGAGTAAAGCGACGATTCAGGGGCAATGCCCCTACAAAGAGTTATGCTTGGGTAAGGGTAAAAGATGATCACTGATCTGCCACCTTTGACCTGGTCCTTTGAAGCCTCGGCGCGGGCGCTGTCTTTCACCCATGCGGCGGCAGAGCTGCTGAACCTGACGCAGGCGGCCGTCTGAACACGTCAAATCTTTGGAGCAACACCTGCGCCAGCCGCTGTTCCGGCGTCTGCCGCGCTCGCGATCCCCGCCTCGGGCGAGGCACCTGCCCAAGGTGCAAGACGCGCTGGAGCGCCTCGCCTCGGGCACCCGCGAGGTATTTGGCCCGCGTCGCAACGCGTGCTGACGCTGCGCTGTGCGGTGGCTTTTGCCACCAACTGGCTGGCGCCGCGTCTGCCTGCTTTCTGGACCGACACCCGGAAGTGCAATTGCGGGTGATGTCCAGCGTCTGGAACAGCGGTTTTGAGGTCGGGCCATTTGATGCCGAGGCCTTTGATCTGGATATTCAATATGGCAGCGGTCTCGGCCCGGTTTCACCGCCACGCGGCTAAGCCAGGAAACCATCACGCCGCTTGCGCGCCAAGCCTTGGCCTGCGCCGCCTTGAGGATCTGGCCGGGGAACGTCTGCTACATGTTTTGGGCTATCAGGAAGGCTGGGGCGTCTGGCTCAAGGCGGCGGGCGCGCAGGGCATCGAGGCGGGCTCCCGGGGCAGTTGGACAATTCGCTGTCCGCGCTGGCTTGGCCGAGGCGGGCGGCGGCGTGGCCTTGGGGCGGTCTTCGCTGGCAGCGGCAGCTTTGGGCGGCGGGGCGCGCTTGGTGGCGCCCTTTTCCCTTGCCCTGCCGATTGCCGAGGGGTTTTACCTGCTGCAAGCCGCCACTGTGCACGCCCGCATCCGGCCGCCGCCGAGGCGTTGTACTCTGGCTGAGCGCGAGGCAGAGCGCGCTGGGCCGTCACGAAACTTTCACCTGCCGCGATACCTCCCCGACCCGCCCCGCGATCCCCCCATAATCCGCAAGGGCCCAGGGATGCTGCAAGTCTGCAATCCGACGCGCCGCTTGGCGAGAAGGCCGCTGTGGACGCGGCGAGGTCTTCCTCCACCCGACCGTCCGCCTCGGCTTTCGTCGGCATCATCGGCCGCTCTGGCGCCGGCAAATCCACCCTGCTGCGCATGATCAACCGGCTGACCGACGTGACCGCGGGCGAGATCGCCTTGAGGGCCGCGATGTACTGGCGCTGCAAGGCGCCGAGATGCGCGCCTGGCAGCGCGACTGCGCGATGATCTTCCAGCAGTTCAACCTCGTGCCGCGCCTCGACGTCGTCACCAACGTGATGCTCGGCCTGCTGCCAACGCTCGACACCTGGAGACCATGTTCAACCTGTTCCGAGGACGACATCCGCCGCGCCATCGACGATCCTCGAGCGGCTGGGCATTGCCGAACAGGCCCCAAGCGCGCCGAGGCGCTGTCCGGCGGCCAGCAGCAGCGCGTCGCCATCGCCCGCGCCCTGATGCAGGACCCCGCAGATCATCCTCGCCGACGAGCCCATCGCCTCGCTCGATCCGATGAACGCCCAGGTGGTGATGGACGCGCTGCGCCGCATCCACGACGAGGACGGCCGGGTGATCATCTCCAACCTGCACACGCTCGATACCGCGCGGCGCTACTGCGACCGGGTGATCGGCATGCGCGACGGCCGCGTGGTGTTCGACGGCACGCCCGACGAACTGACCACCGGCGTCGCGCGCGACATCTACGGCGCCGACGCCAGCTTCGACGAAGCCGCCACCTCCACCGCCATCACCGGCCCCGCGACGACGCTCGACGCCGAGGCGATGCTGGCCTGACCCCAATACCCATTGACCACGGCTCCCGCGGGCGATCCAACCGGAGACGACCATGAAGAAGCTGCTTGCCGTCCTCGCCGCCACCGCGCCCTGCCGTCGCCTCGGCCATGGCCCAGGACATCACCGAATTCCGCATCGGCATCCTCGGCGGCGAAAACGCCCAGGACCGCATGACCTCGAACGAGTGCTTCCGCGCCTACACCGAGGAAGCGCTCGGCGTGCCGACAAAGTCTTCACCCCCGCCGACTATGACGGCGTGATCCAGGGCCTGCTCGGCGGCACCATCGACATGGCCTGGCTCGGCGCCTCGGCCTACGCCAAGACCTACCTGACCGACCCGAAAGCCGTCGACGTCGTGCTGACCAAGAGCAACCTCAACGGCTCCACCGGCTACTACTCGATCGGCTTCGCCCGCACCGACTCGGGCATCACCTCGCTGGACGACGCCAAGGGCAAGAACTTCGGCTTCGGCGATCCGAACTCGACCTCCGGCTATCTGATCCCGTCGCCGAGCTGATCGCCAAATACGGCCCGCTGGAGAAGTACTTCGGCGAAGTCAACTTCTCCGGCGGCCATGAGCAGACCATCGTCGCCGTCGCCAATGGCGACGTCGATGCCGGCGTCACCTGGGCCGACGGCGAGGGCGACTGGGAAGACGGCTATTCCTCGGGCGCCTTCCGCAAGGCCGTCGATGCCGGTCTCGTCGACATGAACGACCTCGTCGAGATCTGGCGCTCCAAGCTGATCCCGGAAGGCCCGATCGTGCTGCGCGCGGCCCTCCCCGACGACGTGAAAGCCAAGGTCACCAAGCTGACCGCCGACCTGTGGGAAACCGACAAGGACTGCGCCTACGGCGTGGCCGCGGGTGAGGCGAACGACTTCGTCCCCGCCACCCACGACATGTATCCTGGGCATGATCGAGCCCGCAAACTTTCAGGAGAAGTAATTTCTGACCCAGCCGGACCTCGCGCGCGGGTCCGGTTCTTCATTGGAGGCCGCCATGGTTGACATCACCTTTGGGCCAGAGCCGGGCAAGCGCCCGGACCTGTCGACCGCCACCGAGAGCCTATCTCCAGCAGTCCCGCCGCAAGCGGCTCTATGGCTTATCCTGCTGATCCTCTTCGTCGCCCTGATGGCTTCCGGGCTTCACGCCGCCGAAGAGCGCAATGCCGGTGGTTTCCTGTCCGGGCCTGCAACCTTGCGCTTTCCCCACCGAAGTCATCTCCGAGGCCTGGGAAAACCGCGCCAACCTGCCGGCCCTGCTCTGGCAACATCTCCCCTCGCTGCTCGAAACCGTCAACATCGCCGCCGCACCACCCTGATGGGCGCTGGCCGTCGGTGCTGCCTGGCGCTGCTCCACCCGCGGTCTTGCCCGCTGGCCGCTGCTGATCCCGCTGTTCCGCCGCGCCGACATCATGCGCGCCGTGCCCGAGATCGTGATCGCGCTGGTGCTGATCTTCGTCCTCGGCGGTGGCCCGGTGCCCGCGATGATCGCCATCGCCTTCCACACCACCGGCGCGCTCGGCAAGCTGTTCTCCGAAGTCGCCGAAAACGCCGACCTGAAGCCCGTCGAGGGTCTCGCCTCCGGCTCGACCTGGCGGCAGCACATGTGGTTCGGCGTCGTGCCGCAGGTCGCGCCCAACTGGCTGTGCTACGGGCTGATGCGCTTCGAGATCAACATCCGCGCCTCGGCCATCCTCGGCTTCGTCGGCTCGGGCGGCATCGGCTACGACCTGAAGCTCGCCATGCAATGGGGCGGTGGCGCTACGACAGGTCGTGGCGATCTTCATCCTGCTGTTCTGCGACCATCGTGCGGCTTCGACCAGCTGTCGAGCCTCGCCCGCAACCGCCTGGTAAAGGGGCACCGTACATGACCGACGCCCCCTCGCACCACCTACGCCACCGTGCAGCGCCAGACTTCGGCACCCGCCGCTTGCGCCGCCTTCGCGATGCCCGCTGCTGCTGCTGGTCTACCTGGCCTATCTCTTCGTCAGCTTCGACATGGCCGGCCTCGCCGCCCGCGCCCGGATGGACAATGCCCGATCCTGCTGTCCGATTTCGTCAGCCTACAAGACCCATGTCACCCGCGACAACCGCTCGGCCAAGCTCACCGTGTCGATCGAAGGCGAAGCGAAGGGCACCTATCCCGCGGGCCGCATGCCCGATTGGGTGAACGTCACAGGGCGACGACCACCACGCATCGACCTCGGCCACGGCAATATCGTCACCTATGACGCCGGCGGCGCGCGCTATGTCGTGCCCGGCTATGGCATGATCGACATTCGACCCGAGGGCGGCAAGCTGACGCTGACCGCGCCGCAGCCGCTGCCCGATTGGATCAACGCCTCCGACACCCGCATCTCCGTCACCACCCCGCAGGGCCGCTTCGCCTATTCCCGCTCCAAGGTGGAAACCTTCAAATACCAGCCGGGCTGGGAGCTGTTCTTCTTCACCCTCGACAGCCCGTTCTACGGCAAGAGCCTACGGCCAGCTTGACCGCGATGCTGACCGGCGCCGCCGCATCGACCCCGCCCGCAGCAACCTCGCGCTATATGGTCGTCGGAATTCTGGCACAACAAGATGTGGCACCACGGCGATGTCGCCTGGGCGTTGTTCGAAACCGTGCTGATGGCCTTCCTCGGCACCATGGGCGCCGCGCTGATCGCCCTGCCCGCTCGCCTTCCTCGCCGCCTGCAACTTCACCCCGATCCGCTGCCCTGCGCTTCGGCTTCCGCCGCCTGTTCGACTTCGTGCGCGGCGTCGATGGCCTGATCTGGACGATCATCCTGTCGCGCGCCTTCGGCCCCGGCCCGATGACCGGCGCGCTGGCGATCCTGCTCACCGACACCGGCACCTTCGGCAAGACCTTCTCCGAGGCGCTGGAGAACATCGACGAAAAGCAGGTCGAAGGCATCCGCTCCACCGGTGCCAATGCCCCTTGCAGCGCGCCCGCTTCGGCGTGCTGCCGCAGATCGCGCCGATCCTGCTCAGCCAAGTGCTCTACTACCTCGAATCCAACACCCGCAGCGCCACCGTGATCGGCGCCATCGTCGGCGGCGGCATCGGCCTGCTTGCTGACCCAAGCCATCATCACCCAGAAGGACTGGGAGGATGTCGCCTATTACATGATCCTGATCGTGCTGATGGTGATGGCGATGGACAGCTTTCCGGCTGGCTGCGCCGCAAACTGATCGGACGGAACCTGCGCTAACCGTTTCATCTTGGCAAAATCTCCGCCGGAGGCTCCCGACCTCTCCCCACCGCCGCTAACCAAAGCCGCCCTCGGGGGCATCGAGCCCCCTCCTGCGGCCGCTGCCGCACCAATGACGATCCGGTCGCCTCCCCACTCCGCGGCAGCGCCGTCCAAAGCGGCTCGATGCCGCTGCGGACGGCACCCGTTGCGGTCAAACTGTTATCTAACGGCACCACCAACCCTTTGAATATAACATCCCAACCCCTGTCCACGCGTGGACAAGAAAGCCCGCAATGACCAAACTCTCCCCAGACCCCGCTGATCCACCCCGACTGCCAGATCAAAAACGCCAATTTCGGCGCCTATTGCGAGGTCGGCCGCTTCAGCCGCATCCTGAATACCACCTTCGAGGATTACACCTACTGCGACCAATTCTCCGACATCACCAACACCACGGTCGGCAAATTCGCCAACATCGCCGCGATGACCCGCATCGGCCCCACCGACCACCCGATGCAAAACGCCAGCCTGCACCATTTCCTCTATCGCAGCAGCGCCTACTGGGACGACGCCGCGGATGACGACGCCTTCTTCGCCGCCCGCCACGCCCGCCGCACCACGATCGGCCCCGACACCTGGATCGGCCACGGCGCGATCATCAAACCCGACGTCACCATCGGCGCGGGTGCCGTCATCGCCAGCGGCGCGGTCGTGACCAAAGACGTGGCCCCCTACATGATCATGGCAGGCCTGCCCGCCACGCCGCTTGCGCGCGCGTTTCGCGCCGCAGATCGCCGAGCGCCTGCAAGGCCCTCGCATGGTGGGATTGGAGCCACGACGGTGCTCCGCACCGCCCTGCCCGATTTCCGCACGCTTGGCGCGTCGAAGCTTTTCTCGAGAAATACCACGGCTGAGCCGCAACCAAGTGCCGCCCTCAGGGGCATCGAGCCCCCTGCTGCGGCGTTGCCACTGCCACGCGCGCCCAGCCGACTCCGGCAGCGCCGTCCAAAGGGCCTCGATGGCCCTGCGGACGGCCAGCTTGCCGGTAACACTGAGGCGAAAGTGTTAAAACTTCGTAATCGCCACCCTAAGCATCTGAAATTAACCACAAAAAAGGTCCCGAGTTGGGACCTTACTCTGCCGCCAACCGCAACGCCTCGGGCTGGCTGACAAACCGCCGCGCGGCCTCGCCGGCCAGATAGCTCAGCCGCCCGCCGAAATCGTCGCCTCAATCCCGCGGGTCTCGGCATTGACCACCACCATATCGGCGCGCAATCCCGGCTCCAGCCGACCCCGGTCCACCAGCCGCATGATCTCGGCCGGGCGCGACGAGACCAAGGCCCAGGCCTGCGCCAGCCCCATCACCCCGCGATCGACCAGCCCCCAGACCGCCAGCGGCAGCGCCGGGATGTGATAGTCCGACACCAGCACATCACACAGCCCATCCGCCACCAAAGCCAGCGCCGAGACATTGCCCGCCTGGCTGCGCGCCCGCACCACATTGGGCGCGCCCATGATCACCGGGCTCATCATCGCATGCGCCGCCACAGCCGCGCGGCGGGTCAGCGGAAACTCGGCGATCTTCGCGCCGATCATCGAGTAGAACTCGCGCGTCTCGCCATCGGGGTCGTCATGGCTGCCATAAAGCACGCCCAGCGCATCAAAGCGCTTCGGCCAGACTGCACAGGCTGCGCGGCACTTCCTTGGCGCGGGCGGCGGCGGCTTCGATGGCCTCGGCCAGTTCCTCGGCGGTCTTGCCGACCTTGCGCGCCCAAGCGGCGAAATCGGTGGGCGCGATGCGGGCCATGTGCAGGCCTTCGGCAGAGGTGATCGTTGAACACCACATAGCCGATCCGGTGGCGCTTGACGGCGGCGATCAGGCGGGCGGCCTCCGGCACCAGATGCGTCTCGGCGCGGATTTGCAGGCGCAGGTCGGTCAGCGCCTGCGCGCGATAGCTGTCCAGCGCCACCATCATCGCCTCGGCATGGTCGGGGCCGCGATGGCCGCCTTCCCAGCTCCAGCCCTGCGCGAGATAGGCGGTGGTCACGCCATGCGCCGCCGCCTCGCGGTCAAACGAGGCGAGGCCCAGCGGCCAGCGGAAAGGGTGCCGAGGGGCGCGGGGCCATGTGACGTTCAAAGCCGTCGCCGTGCAGGTCGATGATGCCGGGCAGGATCAGAAAGCCCGACAGATCGACCTCGGGCAGCGGCCCGCGGGTGATCCGGCCCTCCGCCAGCCCGATCGAGCGTTGCTGCATCGCGCCGTCGCGCAGGATATGCGCGCCGGTCAGTCGCAGCGGGGGCAGGGGCAGCGGCATTGCGGCTCCGGGAACGGGCGTGGGGGTTTGCCGGTGGAATAGCAGTGTCACGCAACGGCGTTATGACAGTTTATCCACAGTCCCCCGGATCGCCACCTGGGCGACGGTCAGGTGACCCGGTCGCCTGCAAACCATGTGGTGCCGAACTCGATCGGCTGCCCCTGCGGCATCGACATTGACCGCGACCGAGCGCAGCAGCGGCGCGCCCTGCGGCAGGCGCAGGTGCAGCGCCAGCAGGGCATCGGCGGCAAGCGGCGGTCAGGCGGGTCTCGGCGCGGGTGTAGTCGGTGACGCCCGCTGCCGGCCAGGGCGGCGGTGACCGAGCCGGGCCTGGTCAAGCTCGGTCAGCAGAGCGGGAAAGCGGGCGGCGGGAAAGATCGAGCGGAACATCGCCAGCGGGCGTGCCATCGGCGAGAGACAGGCCCTCGACCACATGCACCGCAGCGCCCGCGGCGAGGTCCAGCGCCTCGGCCTCGCTGCGCATCCGCCGCGCGGGTTTCCAGCCGCAGCATCTGCCGCGAAGGCGTGCGGCCCGAGGCCAGCACGTTCTGGTGAAACCGCACGCGGCGGCCCAGCGCGTAATCGGTGGGAGCGACGGTCACGAACACCCCCGCGCCGCGCCGCGCATGCACCAGCCCTGCGCCGGCCAGATCGGCCAGCGCGTGGCGCACGGTGTGGCGGTTGACGCCGAAGCGCGCCGCCAGTGCGGCCTCGGTCGGCAGTTTGTCACCGGGGCGGTAGTGGCCTGCGGCGATCTCGCTCGCCAAGCGTTTCGGCGATGGAGCGCCAGATCGCGTGCTTGGCGCTGTCATGAAAACTTCACGTGCATTTTGCAGGCTCCTCGCGCTAGGATTTGTCTAGTTGTATAGTAATATAGACAACTTCGCAAGATGTCTGGAGGCAAAGATGCCAGAAACTGCGACCCACCGAACGCGCGCGCGGAGCTGGATGGGGCTTCTGGCCCGCGCAAAGCCCTGCACGGCTGGCGGACTTGCTGCCGGACCTGCCGCCGCATGACCTGCTGCGCGCGCCCGAGGTCGGCGCGGTGATGGTGCGGGGCCGGATCGGCGGCACCGGCACGCCGTTCAATCTGGGCGAGATGACGGTGACGCGCTGCGCCTTGCGGCTGGAGGCGGGCGGCGGTTGGCCATGCCCATGTGCAGGGCCGCGACAAGGCGCATGCGCTGCGCGCGGCGGTGGTGGATGCGTTGATGCAGAGCGAACAGGCCGCGGCGCTGCGCGCGGCGGTTCTGCGGCCGTTGGCAGCAGGAAGAGGCGGCGCGGCGCGCGGCCAGGGCCGAGCGCGCGGCGGCGACGAAGGTGGAGTTTTTCACGCTGGTGCGGGGAGAAGACCAATGAACGACGCGCTTTGACAGGCGGGTTCGCCGAGGCTCCGTGCAGAGCGGCGCAGGGCGTTTCGCGCGGCTTTGCGGGCGATGGCCGAGCCGGGGACAATTTGTCAGGTGGCCGGGGCGCTGCCGCCTGCGCCGCTGTCGGTCGCGGCGGGGGTGCTGTTGCTGACGCTCTGCGATGGCACGACGCCGCTGCATCTGGCGGGGCCTGCGGATTGCGCCGCGGTGCGCGATTGGATCACGTTTCACTGTGGCGCGCCTTTGGTAGCGGCCGAGGCGGCGCAGTTTGCCTTGGGCAGATGGGCGGAGTTGCAGCCGTCGGGCGCTTTGCCATCGGCCTGCCGGATTATCCCGACCGCTCGGTGACGCTGATCGTCGAGATGGCGGAGCTTTCGGCCGAGGGCGCAGTGCTGCGCGGGCCGGGGATTGAACGTGAGGCACGGCTGTCGCTGCCGGAGGTGGCGGCGTTTCAGGACAACCGGGCGCTGTTTCCGCTGGGCTTTGATTGCTTTTTCACCTGCGGCAGCGCGGCTTGCCGCCCTGCCGCGCTCGACCCATGTGGAGGCACGTCTGATGTATGTCGCGGTCAAAGGCGGCGAGCGCGCGATTGACAACGCGCATGGCTGGCTGGCCGAGGAACGGCGCGGCGATCTTGCGGTGGCGGAACTGTCGCGTGGCGCAGATCCGCGAGCAATTGGCGCTGGCGGTCAATCGGGTGATGGCCGAAGGGTCGCTGTTTGACCCCGACCTTGCGGCGCTGGCGATCAAGCAGGCGCGCGGCGATCTGATCGAGGCGATGTTCCTGATCCGGGCCTACCGCACCACCCTGCCCCGTCTGGGCGCATCGAACCCCGTCGAGACCGGGCAGATGGCGGTGATCCGCCGCGTCTCGGCGACCTTCAAGGATCTGCCGGGCGGGCAGATCCTGGGGCCGACCTTTGACTACACCCACCGCTTGCTGGATTTCAAACTGGCGGCGGAGGGCGAGGTTGCGGCGGCGACGCTGGCCCCGGCCCGCGATGGAGCCTGTGCCGCATGTCATGGCGATGCTGGACCGTGACGGGCTGATCGAGGCGGAGCCTGCAGGCGCAGCGATGCCCCCCGATCTGACCCGCGAACCGATGGAATTGCCCGCCAACCGCGCCCTGCGTTTGCAGGCGATCACGCGGGGCGACGAGGGCTTCATCCTGTCGATGGCCTATTCGACGCAGCGCGGCTACGGGCGCACCCATGCCTTTGTCGGCGAATTGCGCATCGGCACGGTGGCGGTCGAGATGGAGATCCCGGAGCTGGGCTTTGCCGTCGAGATCGGCGAGGTCGAGCTGTCGGAATGCGAGACGGTCAACCAGTTCAAGGGCTCGAAAACCGAGCCTGCGCAGTTCACCCGCGGCTATGGGCTGGTCTTTGGCCAGAGCGAGCGCAAGGCGATTGCGATGAGCCTTGGTGGACCGCGCGCTGCGCTGGGCGGAGTTGGGCGAGGAGTTCACCGGCGCCCCGGCGCAGGACGAGGAATTCGTGCTGATGCATGCCGACAACGTGCAGGCGACGGGGTTTCTCGAGCATATCAAACTGCCGCATTACGTCGATTTTCAGGCCGAGCTGGAGCTGGTGCGCCGCCTGCGCGCCGAAGCGCAGGATGCGCAGCACAAGGAGGCGGCAGAATGACCGAGCAGCCTACAACTTCGCTTATCTCGACGAGCAGACCAAGCGGATGATCCGCCGCGCGATCCTGAAAGGCATCGCCGTGCCGGGCTATCAGGTGCCCTTTGCCAGCCGCGAGATGCCGATGCCCTATGGCTGGGGCACCGGCGGGGTGCAGGTGACGGCGGCCTGCCTGGTGCCCGAGGACCGCTTGAAGGTGATCGATCAGGGCGCGGATGATACGACCAATGCCGTCTCGATCCGCAAGTTCTTTCAGCGCACCGCCGGGGTGGCGGTGACCGAGGCCACGGCCGAGGCCACGATCATCCAGACCCGCCACCGCATCCCGGAGACCCCGCTGAGCGAGGGGCAGATCCTGGTCTATCAGGTGCCGATCCCCGAGCCCTTGCGGTTTCTGGAGCCGCGCGAGACCGAGACGCGCAAGATGCACGAGCTGGAGGATTACGGGCTGATGCATGTCAAGCTTTACGAGGATATCGCGCGGCATGGGCAGATTGCCACATCCTACGCCTATCCGGTGAAGGTCGAGGGGCGCTATGTCATGGACCCCTCGCCGATCCCGAAGTTTGACAACCCGAAGCTTTCGGGCTCGGCGGCGATCCAGCTGTTTGGCGCCGGGCGCGAGCAACGGATCTATGCCTTGCCGCCCTATACGCCAGGTGGTCAGCCTTGATTTCGAGGACCATCCCTTTGTGGCCAGCAAGGCGGCGCATGACTGCGATCTGTGCGGCGCGGGCGAGAGCTATCTGGACGAGGTGATCACCGATGATGCGGGCGGGCGGATGTTTGTCTGCTCGGACACGGATTTTTGCCGCGGGCGGCGGGCTGCGGGGCATCTGGGGGCTTTGGGCGTGCCGATGTTGAGCGAGGAGCCTGCGTGATGGGGGCGGTGGAATTGGATATTTTTACCAAGATGAAAGCCGAGGCGCCGCTTTTGTCTGTGCGTGGCCTGGAGAAGCGCTATGGCGCGCGGATTGGCTGCGCCGATGTGTCGTTTGATCTGTTTCCCGGTGAGGTTTTGGGGATTGTCGGCGAGAGCGGCTCGGGGAAATCGACCTTGCTGTCCTGTCTGGCGGGGCATCTGACGCCCGATGCCGGCGAGGTGGTGTTTCAGACCGCGGCGGGGCCGCGCGATGTGCTGGCGATGAGCGAGGCCGAGCGGCGGCGCTTGGGGCGCAGCGACTGGGCCTTTGTGCATCAGAACCCGCGCGACGGCTTGCGCATGGGCGTGTCGGCGGGCGGCAATGTCGGCGAGCGGCTGATGGCGGTGGGGGCGCGGCATTACGGCGGCATCCGCGCGAAGGCGGTGGATTGGCTGGGGCGGGTCGAGATTTCGCCCGAGCGCATCGACGACCGTCCGCGCAGCTTTTCCGGCGGCATGCAGCAACGCCTGCAGATCGCGCGCAATCTGGTGACCGGGCCGCGGCTGGTGTTCATGGATGAGCCGACGGGCGGTCTCGATGTTTCGGTGCAGGCGCGGCTTTTGGATCTGTTGCGCGGCTTGGTGCGCGAGATGGGGCTTTCGGCGATCATCGTGACGCATGATCTGGCGGTGGTGCGGCTGTTGGCCGACCGCTTGATGGTGATGAAGGACGGGCATGTCATCGAGCAGGGGCTGACCGATCAGGTGCTCGACGATCCGCAGGCCGCCTATACGCAGCTGCTGGTCTCCTCGGTCTTGCAGGTCTAGCGATGCTGTTTGTCTATGATCAGACGGCGGGGCGGCTGGCGCGGCGCGAGGCGGCGGGCGATCTGCGCGGCGCGGCCTGGATCGACCTGTATCGGCCGCTGTCGAACCAGAGTGCCGAGGTTTCAGCCCTGGGCGCGGTCTTGCCAAGCTTTGCCGAGATGGAGGAGATCGAGCTGTCGAGCCGGCTCTACCGCGAGGCGGGGTCGGATTACATGACGGTGGTGCTGCCCGGCCTCTCGGAGAGCAAGATGCCGATCTCGGGTCCGGTGTGCTTTATCCTTTCGCCCGAGCGGTTGATTTCCTTGCGTTTTCACGCGCCGCGACCCTTTGAGACCTATCCGGAGCGGGCCGACAAGATCGGATTGGGCTGCGAGCGACCCGAAAAGCTGTTTCTTGGCCTGATCGAAGAGATCACCGGTCGGCTGGCGGATATTCTGGAGGGCATCGGGCGCGGTCTGGATGAGGTTTCGGCGACGATCTATCACGGCGGGGCCGAGGGCTTGCAGTCGGATCTGTTGCAGACCGCGCTGGAGAAGGTCGGGCGCGAGGGCGATCTGCTGGGCCGGGTGCGGCTGGGGCTGCTGACGGTCGAACGGGCGGTGAGTTTCTTTGGCCAGACCCTGAGCGACCGGCGCGAGCCGGAGGTGCTGCGGCCCTTTGTCAAAGGCCTGATGCGGGATCTGCAGGCGCTGGAGGTGCATGCGGATTTTCTGGCCTCACGCCTCGCGCTGACCTCTGACGCCACGCTGGGCATGATCAATCTGGCGCAGAACGTCACGGTGCGCATCGTCTCGGTGGTGGCGGCGCTGTTCCTGCCGCCGACGCTGATCGCCAGCATCTACGGGATGAACTTTGCCAATATGCCCGAGCTGGCCTGGGGCTATGGCTATCCTCTGGCGCTGGGGCTGATGCTGCTGTCGGCGCTGTTCACCTATCGGTTTTTCAAATGGAAGCGCTGGCTATGATCGAGATCGAGAACCTTGCAAAGAGTTTTACCTTGCACAATCAGGGGGCTGCGGTGATCCCCGTGATGATCGGGGCGCAACTGCGGGTGGCTGCGGGGGAGTGCGTCGGGCTTGTGGGCGCCTCGGGGGCGGGGAAATCGACGTTGATGCGGATGGTCTGGGGCAATTACCTGGCCGCTGCGGGCTCGATCCGGGTGGGGCAGGTCGATGTGGCGCGGGCCAGCCCGCGCGCGATCATCCGGCTGCGGCGCGAGACGCTGGGCTATGTCAGCCAGTTCCTGCGGGTGGTGCCACGCGTGGCGACGCTGGATGTGGTGGCGGAGCCTTTGCTGGTGCTGGGCGTGGAGGTGGCGCAGGCACGGGCGCGGGCGGCGGAATTGCTGGCCCGGCTGAACATTCCCGAGCGGCTTTGGCAATTGTCGCCGACAACCTTTTCGGGCGGCGAGCAGCAGCGGGTCAATATTGCGCGCGGCTTTGCGCATGCCTATCCGGCGCTGTTGCTGGATGAGCCGACCGCCAGTCTGGATGCCAAGAACCGCGAAGTGGTGCTGGGGTTGATCGAAGAGGCCAAGATGCGGGGCGCGGCGATCCTGGGGATTTTCCACGATGAGGCGGCGCGGGACCGGGTGTGTGACCGGGTGGTCGACATGCGGGCCTTTACCCCGAAAGCTGCGGCATGAGGGGCAGGATTTTCGCCATCGTCGGACCTTCTGGCGCGGGCAAGGACACGCTGATTGCGGGGGCGCTTGCGGCGGAGCCTGCGCTGCATTGGGCGCGACGGGTGATCACGCGACAGCAGGGCGCGGGCGGTGAACCTTTTGAAGGCGTCAGTGCGGCGGAGTTTGCGCGGCGCGCGGCTGCGGGGGAGTTTGCCTTACAGTGGCTGGCGCATGGCCTGAGCTACGGCGTGCCCAAGCAGGAGGTCCCTGCGGGGCGCGATGTTCTGGTCAATCTGTCGCGCGGGGTGCTGGCCGAGGCGGCGCGGGTGTTTCCGGGCCTGCGGGTGATCGTGATCACGGCACCTGCAGAGGTGCTGGCCGCGCGACTGGCGGTGCGGGGCCGCGAAACCGCGGCGGATATTGCGCAGCGTTTGCGGCGGGCGGACGCTGCCCTGCCTGAAGGGATGCGGGCGCAGCAGGTTTGCAATGATGCGACGCCGGAGGTGGGCGTGACGCGGCTGCTTCAGGCGCTGAGGGGGTAGCGATGCAAGAGGTGAAAGCGGCCCGCGCGATCCTCGCCGAAAAGGCAGAGATCCTCCAGATCAAAGGGCTGTGGGATCAGGCCGGCGAAATGCGCCTCGGCGGCGCGCCGGACCTCGGCCAAATCCGGGCCCAGCCGGTCGGTCAGGGTGAGGTGAAAGCGAAACTCTTCCATGACAAAGGGATAGCCATAGGCGGCGAGCAACTCGCGCTGGCGCGGCGTCAGGCTTTCGGGCCTGCGGCGGGCGATTTCGGCCTCGGTCAGGCTGGCGCGATAGGGGTCGAGGCGGCGCACCACCTCGGCCGACAGATCGACGAGATCCGAGATATCGCCCAAGGGCTGCAAGGCCAGAAACCCGCCCAAGGGCGCGAGGCTGAGGCCATCAAGCCGCAGCGGGTCAAGGCTGCGCGCAAGGCTGGCAACGGCTTGACGCAGATCGGCAATCTCATAGCCCTCGGCCAGCCGGAAGGGCGGTTTCAGCGTGGCGTGAAAGCCGTATTTGCGCGGTTCGGCGGTGATCTGCGACAGGGCGCGCGGCAGGGTGAGGTCGGGCTGCGCCACGGCCTGGCCCGCCTCGGCATCCCAGCCCAGCCAGCTGGCCGCCGCCTGCGCAAAACCGCCCGGACGGGGCGCGTAGTAAATCGCGTAACGCTTGATCGCTTCCATGCGCCCGCCTTTAGACCGCTTTCGTCACAAGCCTGTGACAGGCAGATGCGACACCGGAAATTGAAATAACAAAGGCCACGATATGACTGCGACGCTCCTTGCCAATGCCCAACTTGTCTTGCCCGATGCGGTGATCCACGGATCGCTGGTGATCGAGAATGGCATGATTGCCGAAATCCGCCAAGGGGCGGATGTGCCGCAGGGGGCGGTGGATTGCGAAGGTGATTTGCTGATGCCGGGGCTGATCGAGCTGCACACCGACAATCTGGAGCGTCATATCGAGCCGCGCCCCAAGGTTTCCTGGCCACATGCGGCGGCGATCATCGCGCATGATGCAGAGCTGGCGAGTGTCGGGATCACCACGGTGTTTGACGCGCTGCGGGTCGGCTCGGTGATTTCCAACAAGAAAGCGAATTACGGCGAATACGCCCGGCAGCTGGCCGATGAGATCCTTGATCTGCGTGCCAAAGGCGCGTTGAAAATCAGCCATTTCCTGCATTTGCGGGCAGAAGTCTGCTCTGAGACGCTGACCGCAGAGCTGGCCAAGTTCGGGCCAGAGGATCGCATCGGCATCGTTTCCTTGATGGATCACACCCCCGGCCAACGCCAGTTTCGCGATCTGACCCAACTGCGCGCCTATGTCTGCGGCAAGCATGGGCTATCTGATCTGGAATTCGAAGGCCATGTCGCCGGGCAAATAGCCCTGTCGGAGAAGCTTGGCGCGGCGCATGAGGCCGAGGCGGTGGCTGCGGCGCGGCGCTTTGGCGCGGTGCTGGCCAGCCATGACGATACCTTGGCCGCGCATGTCGAGGCCTCGGCCCGGCATGGCGCGCAATTTGCCGAGTTCCCCACCACGGAAGCGGCGGCGCGGGCCTGTCAGGCGCATGGCATTGCCGTGATGATGGGGGCGCCGAATGTCATTCGCGGCGGCTCGCATTCCGGCAATGTCGCGGCCGAGCATCTGGCGCAGGCGGGGCTTTTGGACATTTTGTCTTCGGATTACGTGCCCTCGGCCCTCCTGCTGGCGGCGCTGCGGCTGGGTGATCTGTGGGGCGATCTGGCGCGGGCTGTGCGGACGGTGACGCTGGCTCCGGCGCAGGCGGTGCATCTGGCCGACCGGGGTGCGCTGGAACCCGGCAAGCGCGGCGACGTGATCCGTGTGGCGCGGATCGAAGGCGCGCCTTGCCTGCGCGGCACCTGGGTTCTGGGCCAACGCGTGAGCTAAATCGTTGGGGTTCGCTGCACGCAGAACGGCGGCAAGACGGCGGAATGTGGCCGCAGGGATTGCCACCGTGCTGCAGGGTCGTCCGGATGCGAATGCGGCAATTGCGCGTCTGATCTGGCGGAAATCCGCCACGGGGCTGGCGGGCACTTGCGAGGAATATGCCAAAACCCGGCAAGTTTAGGGTTACCCCCCTGCCCGGTTGTGCGACCATACCCCATCCCGGCGAGGAGAAGACGGGAGAGACGGGCGGCCCAAACCTGCCCCCAAGAGGAGGATACCATGACCAAATTTTCACCGCGCGGTTTGCGCGCGATTGTCGCTGGCGCAGCGCTTGCCACGGCTCCGATGACGGCCCATGCCGAGCAATTCATCAACATTCTGACCGGTGGCACTTCGGGGGTTTATTACCCGATCGGGGTTGGCCTGTCGAAGATCTTTGCCGATGGCATCGAGGGCGCGCGCACCCAGGTGCAGGCCACCAAAGCCTCGGTCGAGAACCTCAACCTGTTGCAACAGGGCAAGGGCGAGTTCGCCATCGCCTTGGGCGATTCGGTGAAATATGCCGCCGAGGGCAATGCCGATGTGGGCTTTGCCACGCCGCTGGACAAGATCCGCGGCATCTCGGCGGCCTATCCGAACTACATTCAGGTTGCGGCCTCCAAGGACTTCTGGCATCGTGACGATTGCCGATTTCAAGGGGAAGGCGATCTCGGTCGGGGCGGCGAAATCCGGCACCGAGCTGAACGCCCGCACCATCCTTGGGGCCCTGGGGATGAGCTATGACGATCTGAGCAAGACCGAGTATCTGCCCTTTGCGGAATTGGTCGAGCTGATGAAGAACCGCCAGTTGGATGCGACGCTGCAATCGGCGGGGCTGGGTGTCGCCTCGTTGAAGGATCTGGCAACCTCGGTGCCGACGACGATTGTGTCGATCCCGGCCGACGTTGCGGACAAGCTGGGTGCGCCCTATCTGGCGGCGGTGATCCCGGCGGGCACCTATGAGGGGCAGACCGAGGATGTGCCGACGCTGGCAGTCGGCAACTTCTTTGTCACCTCGGCGGATGTCGATGAAGAAACGGTCTACCAGATGACCAAGCTGATGTTCGAGCATCTGCCCGATCTGGTGGCCGCCCACAAAGCCGCCGCCTCGATCAGCCTGGAAAATGCGCTGACCGGCATGCCGGTGCCGCTGCATCCGGGGGCCGAGCGCTATTACCGTGAAGTCGGTTTGATCAAGTAAACCTGACGCTTGGCAGCTAGGGCGAGCGGGCCTGCGGGCCCGTTCGCGACTTCATGGGGACTGGACATGACCAACGAAACCGTGGCGCAAGCCAATCTGCACGACCCTTTGGCCGAGAGCTTTCCGGCCACTGGCCAAGGCCGCCTTCTGTTCTGGATCGCGGTGGCTTTTTCCAGCTTTCAGATCCTGACCGCCGCGCATCTCTTGGATATGCCGAGCCAGATCGTGCGGGCGATTCATGTGGGATTTCTGATGCTTCTGGGCTTTCCGCTGCTGGCGCTGATGCGCGGGGCGCGCAGCCAGATTGCAGCATTGGCCTGGGCTGCAGGTTTGGCGGGGGTGGCGGTCGCGGCCTATCAATGGGTCGAATTCGTGCCGCTGTTGATGCGGGCGGGCGATCCTTTGCCGGTCGATATTGCCTTCGGCGTGCTGGCGCTGGTGCTGGTCTTTGCCGCCGCCTGGGCGATGATGGGGCCGGCGCTGCCGATCATTGCCGGGGCCTTTCTGGCCTATTGTCTGTGGGGGGAGTATCTGCCGAGCCCCTTGAACCATCGCGGCTATGATTTCAATCAGGTCATCGACCATATGGCCTATGGCACCGAGGGGATTTACGGCATCCCGGTCTATGTCTCTTCGAGCTTTATTTTCCTGTTCATCCTGTTCGGGTCCTTTCTGGAAAAGGCCGGGATGATCAAGCTTTTCACCGATGTCAGCCTTGGGCTGGTCGGCCACAAGCAGGGCGGCGCCGCGAAAGTTTCTGTTTTGGCTTCGGGACTTATGGGCACGATCTCGGGCTCTGGTGTCGCGAATGTCGTGACCACGGGGCAGTTTACCATTCCGTTGATGAAGCGGTTTGGCTATTCGGCGGGCTTTGCCGGAGGGGTGGAGGCGACGGCTTCGATGGGCGGGCAGTTGATGCCGCCGGTGATGGGGGCGGTGGCCTTTATCATGGCCGAAACTTTGGGGATTGAGTATATCGAGGTGGTGCGGGCGGCTGTTATTCCCGCGATCCTCTACTTCGCGGCGGCCTTCTGGATGGTGCATCTGGAGGCGGGCCGGATGGGGTTGCGGGGCTTGAGCAAGGCCGAATTGCCTTCGCCACGCGCGGCCTTGATGGAAGGCTGGCACCTTTTGCTGCCCTTGGGCGTGCTGGTCTGGCTGCTGTTTTCTGGCTATACGCCGCTGTTTGCCGGCACGGTCGGGCTGGGGCTGACGGTGATGCTGATCCTGGGGGCCTCGGTGGCTTTGGGGCTGCCAGCGGGGGTGATCCGCACGCTGTTCTGGATCGGCCTCGGGCTGATTGCAGCGGCCTTTCTGGAGTGGGGCATCTGGGTGGTCCTTGCCGCCGTGGCGGGGCTGATCGCGCTGTGCGCCTTCAACAAGGGCGGGCGTGAGACGCTGGTGATATGCCGCGATGCCTTGGCCGATGGCGCAAAAACCGCGCTGCCGGTGGGTATCGCCTGCGCCTTGGTCGGCATCATCATTGGCACCATGACCTTGACCGGGGCGGCCAATACCTTTGGCCAGTTCATCGTCGGCGTCGGGCAGAAAAGCCTGTTCCTGTCGCTGATCCTGACCATGGTAACCTGCATCGTGCTGGGCATGGGAATCCCGACGATTCCGAATTATATCATCACCTCTTCCATCGCCGGACCTGCCTTGCTGGCCTTGGGCGTGCCGTTGATCGTCAGCCATATGTTTGTGTTTTATTTCGGCATCTTGGCCGATCTGACGCCACCCGTGGCGCTGGCCTGTTTTGCCGCCGCGCCGATTGCCAAGGAGCGCGGGCTGACCATCAGCTTTCACGCCGTCAAGATCGCGGCGGCGGGCTTTGTCATCCCCTTCATGGCGGTCTATACCCCGGCGCTGATGTTGCAGGACGGTGGGCCGCTGGCAGCGGAGGTCGGCTATGGTCTGGCGGTGGTCTATATCGTCTTCAAGGCGGCGCTGGCGATCGGGCTTTGGGGCGTGGCGGTGATCGGTTGGCTGGGGCACAAGCTGGCGCTGTGGGAGCGTGGGCTGGCGGTTCTGGCGGCGGCGGCGCTGGTTGCGGCCTTGCCGATGACGGATGCTCTGGGCTTTGCTCTGGTCGCAGCTTTCGTGGCGCAGATGCTGTTTCTGAAGCGGGCGCGGGTGTGAGTGCTTGTCTGATGGTCGGGGCCTTGGCGATGCAACTCGCCAGCCCCGATTTCACCCTGAACTGGACTCATTCGGTTGAAAAGATCGACTGGGTGGAAAGCTGGCGGGTGGAGGCTGCGGGGCTGCGGCTGACCGGAGCCAAGGTCAAGGGATCGGGCGCGGGGATGGAGCCGGATGACTCGGCCGTTTTGAAGGATGGTTGGTGGGTCTGGCAGGCGGACCGGCTGCTGCCAGAGCTGGAGCTGGCGGCCTCGGGGGCGACGGGGGCGGGGTGGCGGATCTGTCAGGGCGGGGTTTGTCAGGAGATCGGGGCCGAGGCCGGCGCGCCGATCCGGCTGGCGCCTTGCAAGCCGTGACAGGCGGGCTTTTCCATGCCAGCCTTGCGCTTGGGATGGGTATGGCGAGGGTATGCTGCGCGTATGATTGACGTATGGCACAGGTATGGCTGAGCGGAAGACGCGGTTGCGCGCGCCGTTTTTGCCGATTTTGGCGGCGCTGATCGCGGCAGCCTTCGCCTGGGTACTGGCCGAGCGCTGGCTGACCGCCAGTCTAAGGGCCGAGCTGGACCAGTCGCTGGTCTTGACCTCTCGTGCCGTGGAGGCCGAGATCGACCGCTTTCGCGCCCTGCCGGATGTGGCGGGGGAGGATGCGCGGATCCGGGCGGCGCTGATCGATGCGCGCGCCTTGGGCGAGGCCAATCGCTATCTGGAGACGGTGGCGGGGCATGCCGGGGCCTCGGAGCTGTTCTTGATCAATGGCGAGGGTCGGACGATTGCCGCCTCGAACTGGAACCGGCCGGGAAGCTTTGTCGGGCAGGACTATGGCTTTCGCCCCTACTTTCGCCAGGCGATGGAGAGCGGGCGCGGGCAATTCTATGCGATTGGGGTAACGACGGGGGTGCCGGGGTTTTTCCTGTCGACCCGGGTCAGTGCGGGGCCGATGCGCGGGGTCCTGGTGGTCAAGATCGACCTGCGGCCCTTGCAGGCGACCTGGCGGAGTGCCGGAGCCGAGGTGGCGCTGGTGGATGCGGCGGGGGTGATCTTTTTGGCGGGGCGGCCAGAATGGCTGTACCGACCGCTCGCGCCCTTGCTGCCCGAGACTTTGGCCGGGCTGGCGGCGACGCGGACTTATGACGGGGTGGCGCTGGAACAGGCAAAGCCCCTGATGGCGCGCGCGCCTCTGGGGTCGGATGCGGCGGGCGAGGGGTGGATCGCGCGGATCACTCAGGTTTCGGGGACGAGCTGGCGGCTGATCGCCTCGCAGCCTGCGGCGCGGGTCACCGGGGCGGCGGCGGGTTGGGCGGTGGCTGCGGCCTTGCTGGCGCTGTTTGTCGGCGGCTTGTTCACCGCCTGGGATCAGCGGCGCCAGATCATCGCGCTGCGACTGGCGCAGTCAGAGCGGCTGGAGGCGATGGTGGCCGAGCGCACCGCCGATCTGGCCCTGGAGGTCGAGGCGCGTGTGCAGGCTGAAGCGGATCTGCGCGCGACGCAAGAGCATCTGATCCATGCCGAGAAGATGGCGGCCCTGGGGCGGATGTCGACGGCGATTGTGCATGAGATCAGCCAGCCTTTGGCCGCGATGGAGGCGACTTTGACCGCCGCCGAGATGGGGCTGGCCGTGGGCGACGGGGTGACGGGGCCAAGACTGGCCACCGCCAAGGGGCTGATCCGGCGGATGCAGCGCACCACCAAGCATCTGAAGAGTTTCGGGCGCAAGGAGGCGGGCGAATTGGCGCGGGTTGATCTGCGGGTCGTGGTCGCCTCGGGGTTGGAACTGGTGACGCCGAGGGCGCGGGTGGTGGGGGTGCAGCCGGTCTTTGTCGCACCGGACGCGCCGGTCGAGGTCATGGCCGGAGCGGTGCGGATGGAGCAGGTGGTGGTGAACCTGTTGCTGAACGCGCTGGATGCCGTCGAGGGGCGCGGCGGGTCGGTCGAGCTGCGGCTGGGGGTGGTTGCGGGCAAGGTCGAGCTGGTGGTTAAAGACACCGGTGCCGGGATGGCGGCGGAGGTGCTGTCGCGGGTGGCCGAGCCGTTTTTCTCGACCAAGTCCAGTGGCGAGGGCTTGGGGCTGGGGCTTGCGATCTGCAAGGCGATCCTGACGGAGTTTGGTGGCGATCTCGAGGTGCGCTCGGTGCAGGGTGAGGGCACCGAGGCGCTGGTGCGCTTGCCGCAGGCAGAGGAGGTGGGGTGATGGCAGAGCTTTTCGTGGTGGATGACGATGCCGATCATCTGGCGGCGCTGTGCGATCTGATGCAGGCGGCGGGGCATCAGGCGCGGGGCTTTGCCTCGGCTGCGGCGGCTTTGGCGGCGCTGGGGGCTGCGCCGGATCTGCTGATCACGGATTTGCGGATGCCGGGGATGGATGGCTTGGGGCTTTTGGCCGAGGTCAAGGCGAAGGCGGGGGATCTGCCGGTGATCTTGCTGACCGGGCACGGCGATGTCGGCCATGCGGTGCAGGCGATGCGGGCGGGGGCGGAGGATTTTCTGGAAAAGCCCTATGACGCGGTGCATCTGGTCGCGGTGGTGGCGCGGGCTTTGGCGGCGCGGGCGACGCGGGCCGAGGTCGGGCGCTTGCAGCAGGTCTTGGCCGAGCGGGCCGAAGCGACGATTCTGGGCGAGAGCCGGGCGATGAAGGCATTGCGGGCGCGGATTGCGGCGCTGGCGCCGCTGGATCTGGATGTGGTGATCACCGGCGAGACCGGCACCGGCAAGGAGTTGGCGGCGCGGGCCTTGCATGCGGCGAGCGGGCGGTCGGGGCTGTTTGTGGCGGTGAATTGTGCGGCGCTGCCCGAGGCGATGTTCGAAACCTTGATGTTTGGTCATGCCGAAGGGGCTTTTGCCGGGGCTGGCGCGGCGCGGGCGGGCAAGATGGAGGCGGCGGCGGGCGGGACCTTGCTGCTGGATGAGATCGAGGCGATGCCCTTGGCCTTGCAATCGAAACTGCTGCGCGCCCTGCAGGAACGGGCGGTGGAGCGTTTGGGTGAAAATGGCCTGCGCCCGATTGATATCCGGGTGATTGCCACCTCGAAAACCGATCTGCGCGCGGCCTCGGGGGCGGGGGTGTTTCGGGCGGATCTGTATTTCCGGCTGGCGGGAACCTTGCTGGAGACGCCGACCTTGCGCGAGGCGGGGGAGGATATTCCGCTGATCTTCTCGCACTACGCGCAGCTTGCGGCGCGGCGCTATGGCCGGGGCGATGTTGCCGTGGATTATGCCTTGGCGCAGCGCCTGAAGCGGCGGGTCTGGGCGGGGAATGTGCGCGAGTTGAAGGCGGCAGCCGAGGCGCATGCGCTGGGGCTGTTTGATGCTGGCTGCGGCGGCCGCGCCTGCCCTGCCCGAGCAGACCTTGGCGCAAGCTTTGGCGGGGTTCGAGCGGCGCGAGATTGCGGCGGCGCTGGACCGGCATCGCGGCAATACCCTGCGAGTGGCCGAAGCGCTGGGGCTGCCACGCCGGACGCTGAACGACAAGATGCGGCGTTTTGGGCTGATCTCGGAGACTTAGGCGGCGCGGTTTTGCAGGGTCCAGCTGCGGTCATGATCGAGGATTTCGACCATCGCGGCAGAGGCCTTTGCAGCGTCGCCACTGGCCACGGCCTCGGCAAGATCAGAGTAGAAGTCTGACTTTTCAAAAGCGAAATCAGTGACTTCTGCCTGCAGGCGCGGCAAGATTGCCTGAACCACACCGAATTCGACCAACCCGGAGGCGGCGCGCAGGAAGGGGTTTTGCGTCGCCTCGCAAAGCGTGCGGTGAAATTCGAATTCGGCCATGGCATAGGGTTCGGCAAGGCTTGCATTCACCGCGCGCTGGTTGAGCCAATAGTGCAACATGCGCAGCTGCTCGGCGCTGCGGCGCTGGGCGGCGAGGCGGGCGGTCTGCATCTCGATGCTGTCGCGCAGCTCGACAAAGGCGGCAAGGAAGGTGGCGTCGGGGCGCGCTTCTTGAATCCAGGCGAGAACCTGACGGTCAAAAAGGTTCCAGCGGCCCCGCGACAGAACCCGGGTGCCGACCTTGGCGCGGGCCTCGACCAGACCCTTGGCCTCCAGCGTCTTCAAAGCCTCGCGCAGCACGGTGCGCGACACGCCATAGGCGGCCATCATCTCGGCGTCATTGGGCAGGATCGAGCCCACCGCCAGACGGCCCGAGGCGATGCCGATGCCGATCTCGGAAATCACATAGGAATGGAAGTTTCGAGCCGACTGCCGCCCGGAGAGCGCGCGCACCAGGCTTCCGGGTTCGCTCATGTCATGCTTTCCAAAACGCCTTTTTGCGGGGGGCAGACGCGCGGAACACCAGGCGCTGCAGCAGGATGAACATAAACAAAAGCCCGCCAATGACAATCTTGGTCCACCAAGACGACAGCGTGCCGTCAAAGACGATGTAGGTTTGCACCAGCCCCTGCAGCATGACGCCGATGAAGGTGCCAGCGATAAAGCCATAGCCGCCGGTCAGAAGCGTGCCGCCGATCACCACGGCGGCGATGGCGTCAAGCTCTACCCCCAGCGCCGAAAGCGAATAGCCCGCCGAGGTGTAGAGCGAGAAGACGATGCCCGCGAGTCCCGCGAGGGTGGAGGACAGCATGTAGATCAGGATGGTGGTGCGGGCGACGGGCACGCCCATCAGGGCGGCAGAGACCTCGGAGCCGCCCAGCGCATAGACGTAAGAGCCAAAGCGGGTGCGGTGGGCGAGGATCATGCCTAGGGCAAAGACCGCCAGCATGATCATGGCGATGACGGTAAAGCGGCCCCCGCCGGGCAAAGCGATGTAGCTTTTCGAGATCTGGGTGTAGAGCGCGTGCTTGATGCCGATGCTGTCGGGCGAGAGCACCGAAGCGCCGCCCCGGGCGAGGAACATGCCCGCGAGGGTGACGATGAAGGCGGGCACCTTCAGGTAGTGGATCGCAGCCCCCATCACCGCCGCCGAAGCTGGCCGCGACGGCGAGCGACACGGCAAAGGCCGCCAGCGGGTGCAGGCCCAGCCACATGATCAGGGTGGCATTGAGCACGGTGGTAAAGCCGATCACCGCCCCGACCGAAAGGTCGATGCCGCCCGAGATGATCACAAAGGTCATCCCCACGGCGGTGATGCCCAGAAAGGCGTTGTCGGTCAGGAAGTTGCCCAGCACGCGGGTCGAGAGCATGGCGGGGAACTGGAGGATTGCGGCCACATAGGCCAGCACGAAGATCGCGGCGGTGGCCAGCAGCGGGCGCAGGGCGCGGTTCATGGCTTGGTCCTTTCGACGGGCATGCGACGGCGGCTGAGCCAGGCGCTGATCTGCGGCGATTGCAGGATGAGGATCAGGATGATCACGCCGGATTTGACGACGAGGTTGAATTCCGGCGAAAAGCCCGAAATCAGGATGCCGGTGTTCATCGCCTGAATGATCAGCGCGCCGACCACCGACATCGGGATCGAAAAGCGCCCGCCGAGCAGCGAGGTGCCGCCGATCACCACGGCGAGGATGGCGTCAAGCTCCAGCCAGAGGCCGGCGTTGTTGGCGTCGGCGCCGCGAATGTCGCCGGCGACGATCAGGCCGGAAGTGGCGGCGCAGAGGCCGGCGAAGGTATAGACCAGCAGCAGCAGCAAGCCGCTGGAAATCCCGGCAAAGCGCGCGGCAGAGCGGTTGACGCCGACCGCCTCGATCAGCAGGCCAAGCGCGGTGCGGCGCACGATCAGGGTGGCGGCGAGCATCAGCACGGTGGCGATCACCACCGGCATCGGCAGGCCAAAGAGCGAGCCTGTGCCGATGAAGATCAGCACCGGGTCCGAGAAGGTGACGATCGAGCCTTCGGTGACCAGTTGCGCCA
Source organism: uncultured Alphaproteobacteria bacterium (assembly GCA_963815275.1). Classification (GTDB taxonomy): domain Bacteria; phylum Pseudomonadota; class Alphaproteobacteria; order Rhodobacterales; family Rhodobacteraceae; genus Cypionkella. The sequence continues at coordinate 59,200 of CAWFGD010000005.1, read as the reverse complement.
GACCCCGGCCTGCGACCATCAGCACCAGGGTGGCGATGATCGGCTGGATCTCGAGATAGGTCACAAGGATGCCGTTCCACAGGCCGCGGCAAGGCCGACGCCCAGCGCGGCCAGCACGGCGAGGGGCGCAGGATAGCCATGGGTGACCATGACGGCGGCGACGGCACCGGCGATGGCCATGACCGCGCCGACCGAGAGGTCGACGCCTTTGGTGGCGATCACCGCCGTCATGCCGATGGCAAGGATGGCCACCGGCGCGCCCCGGTTCAGCACGTCGATCAGGCTGCCGAAGAACCGGCCATCCTGCCAGGTGATGTCGAAAAAGCCCGGAAACAGCAGGCAGTTGATGATCAGCACCGCAATCAGCGCGATGAATTGCGGGCGCAGCAGGGCGGCTTGCCAGTTGATACGGTTCATTTGGCGGCCCCTTGGCTGGCTGGATTTTCGGCGATGGCGGCGACGATCACCGAAGGCGTGATATCGGCGCCGCGCAACTCGGCCACCATCTCGCGGTCGCGCATGACGACGAGGCGGTTGGAATAGGCGACGACTTCGTCGAGCTCGGAAGAGATCACCAGCAGGGCCAGGCCGTCTTCGCGCAAGCGGTTGATGGTGCGCACGATCTCGGCATGGGCCCCGACGTCGATGCCGCGCGTCGGCTCGTCGAGGATCAGGAAAGACGGGTCGATGGCCAGCCAGCGGGCGAGGATGACCTTTTGCTGATTGCCGCCGGACAGGAGCTTCACCGGCATGTCGTGGCTGGCGGCGCGGATATCCAGCGCCTCGGCGTAGCGGCCTGCGACCTCGTCCTGTTCGTCGCGGTTCAGGGCGCGGAACCAGCCGAGTTTGGCTTGCAGGGCGATGATGATATTCTCACGCACCGACAATTCGCCAAAGATGCCGTCAAGCTTGCGGTCCTCGGGGCAGAAGCCGAAGCCTGCGGCGACGGCTTGGGCGGGGTTCTTGATGGTGACCTCGCGGCCGCCGACGCTGACCGTGCCGCCATCAGCCTGATCGACGCCGAACATCAGCCGGGCCATTTCGGTGCGGCCCGAGCCCAGAAGGCCGGCCACACCGACCACCTCGCCTTCGTGCAGCGACAGGGTGAAGGGGCTGACCTTGCCCGCCTTGCCCATCGCCTTGAACTCGACGCGCAGCGGGCCGGTGGCGGCCTCGGATACGGCGGCGCTTTGGTGGTCGTAGGCGAGATCCTTGCCCAGCATCATGCGCACCACCTCGGTGGCGGTCAGCGCGGCCAGCGCCTTGGTGCCGACCAGCTGGCCATTGCGCAGGATCGTCACGCGGTCGGCGATGGCAAAGACCTGATCAAGGAAATGGGTGATGAAGATGATCGCAAGCCCGCGCGATTTCAGGCGGGCGACGACCTCGAACAGCTTTTGCACCTCGGAGTGGTCAAGGCTGGCGGTGGGCTCATCCAGCACCAGCACCTTGCCCGACAGCTCGACCGCGCGGGCGATGGCGACGATCTGCTGCACGGCGACGGAATAGCTGCCAAGCTCGGCACGGACGTCGATCTCCAGACCATAGGTGGCAAGCAGATCGCGGGCCTTGGCCTCGATCACCTTGCGCTGGACGATGCCAAAGCGGGTTGGCTGGTGACCGAGGAACAGGTTTTCGGCGACCGAGCGGTTGGGCAGCAGGTTGACCTCTTGATAGACCGTGCCGATGCCGAAGGTCTGGGCGTGCAAGGGATCGCGAAAGTGAACCGGTTCGCCTTGCAGCAGAACCTCGCCCTGGTCGGGCTGGTATGCGCCGGTGAGGATCTTGATCAGGGTGGATTTTCCAGCGCCATTTTCGCCCAGCAGCGCATGGACTTCCCCGGCGCGGGCCTCGAAACTCACCCCATCCAGAGCGCGGTGCTGGCCGAAGATCTTCACGATCCCGCGCGCCTGCAACATGGCTTGCGTTGCCTCGGTCATCTCGGCCTCCCCCGGTTTCTTCTTGTTCTTGGTTCTGTGATCTTGGTGGTTTTCACGCATAAAGCAATTCCGTCGGCGAGGCTTCCCCCGCCGACGGTTGCTTGAAGCGCGGGCTTAGTAGCCCAGACCCTTGCGGCGGTCGTATTCGCCCTGCGGATCATCAGCGGGGGTGTAAAGCTTGGATTCGGTGATGATGAACTTCTCGGGCATGGTGCCGTCGTTGAGGTAGGCATCCAGCGCGGCAAAGGCCGGGCCTGCCATGTTCGGGGTCAGTTCGACGCTCGCATTGGCCTCGCCAGCCACCATGGCCTGGAAGATATCCGGCACGCCGTCGATCGAGACCACGAGGATGTCGGTGCCGGGCTTCAGGCCCGCATCCTTGATCGCCTGGATCGCGCCGACCGCCATGTCGTCGTTATGGGCGTAGACGGCGCAGATGTTCTTGCCGCCGTCTTCGGCCTTGATGAAGCCTTCCATGACCTCCTTGCCCTTGGAGCGGGTGAAGTCGCCGGTCTGGCTGCGGGTGATCTTGATGTTGGCGGTCTTGGCAACGGCCTCGTCAAAGCCCTTCTTGCGGTTGATCGCGGGCGAGGAACCGACGGTGCCTTCCAGCTCGACCACGTTGCAGGCCTTGTCGCCCACGGTTTTCACCAGCCATTCGCCAGCGACGGTGCCTTCATGCACCTGATCCGAGGCGACCGAGGTCAGGTAAAGGTCTTCGGGCGCATCGACGCCACGGTCGAGCAGGACGACGGGGATATTGGCCTCTTTGGCCTCGCCCAGCACTTCTTCCCAGCCGGTCGAAACCACCGGGGCGACAAGGATCGCGGCGACGCCCTGGGCGATGAAACCGCGGATCGCCTTGATCTGGTTTTCCTGTTTCTGCTGGGCGTCAGCGAATTTCAGGTCGATGCCCAGCTTTTCAGCCTCGGATTTGGTGACCGAGGTTTCAGCGGCGCGCCAGCCCGATTCCGAGCCGATCTGCGAAAAGCCGATGACCTTGCCCGACAGGTCTGCATAGGCTGCAGACGACATAAGCGCGCTGGCACCCGCGACGAGCGCGAGTTTCTTGATGATGTTCATGATCCCTCCCTAGGATTTTTGAAACCGGTCTTCCCTCACCGGCCTGAAAGAAGGCTAGCAAAAGTATTACTATATGTAAAATACGAAGATGGCCGAGAAATGCGAATTATTCTGCGCAGCATTTTCGGTAAGATGTTGATTTTGAACGGAGGTGTGGTGAGGGGGTTTCGCGGCGTTGCGGCACGATAAATGCTGCATCGCAGCATTCGTGACGCAGGCCGAGGGCGATTAGCTGGCGAAGAATCAGCCTCGCGGCGCGGGTGTCAGCGGGTTCGGGCGGCGAAGGCGCGGGCCTCGGCGGGGGCTTGGCCGAGCAGGGCGGGGTCGGCGAGGCGGGCTTGCCAGTCGATTGCGGGGAAATCGCGGGCAAGGAGGTGGGAGAGCGGCGTGCCGCTGGCCTGCGCTTCGCGGCAGAGCGCTTTGATCGCGGCCTGCGCCTCGGGGCGGGGCAGGCTTTGCGCGAGGGTAAAGCTGAGGGCCTCGGCATGGATCAGCTCGCGGCCATCGTCCATGGCGCGGGCCATGGCGGCGGCGTCGGGGGTCAGGCGGGCGATCAGCTCGCTGGCCACGACGAGACCGCGCCCGGTGGTGATGCAGAGCTGCGGCAGGGTGAGCCATTCGGTGAACCATGCCGCGCCGTCGCGCTGCTGGCGGTGCAGGGCGGCCCCCTGCAGGGTTGACGAAAGGCCAATGGCGTGGCGCGCGAGGGCGACGAGGACCGAGGGGCCGACCGGGTTTTGCTTTTGCGGCATGGTCGAGGAGGCCCCCGCGCCTTGCAGCGTGACCTCTGACAGGCCGGATTGGGTGAGCAGGATCAGGTCTTCGCCAAGCTTGCCGAGGCTGGCCATCAGCCCCGCCATCCAACCGGCAAAGCCGGCGATGCCGGAGCGGTCGCTGTGCCAGCTGTGGCCAGGGTCGGACAGGCCCAGCGCCGTGGCGAGACCGGCGCGGACCTCTGGCCCCTGCGGACCCATCGCCGAAAGGGTTCCGGCGGCGCCGGAGAGCGAGACTTGCAGCAGGGCTTTGCGCTGATCCTGCAACCCGGTCTGATGCGCCAGCAGCGGCCAGCCCCAGCCCGCCACCACGGCGCCAAAGCTGGTTGGCGTGGCGATCTGGCCATAGGTGCGCGCGGCCATCGGCAGGGTGGCATGCGCCTCGGCGAGGGTGCCAAGATCGGTCAGCAGGGCGGCAAGCCGGGCCTGCCACAGGGTCAACAGCGGTTTCAGGCGCAGGGCAAGGCCACTGTCCATGATGTCCTGACTGGTTGCCCCCCAGTGGAAATACTGCGCATGCGCCGGCGCGTTGCTTTCCTTGCGGAAGGCGGCGACGAGGGCGGGGATCGGCACGCCATTGGTGCCGGTTTCGGCGGCAAGGGCGGCGGGGTCGATCTGGATCTCCATCACCGCGCGGTGCAGGAAGGCGGCGGAGTCTGCGGGGATCAGGCCGAGGTCGCCCTGCACCTTGGCCAGAGCCCCCTCGACCAGCAGCATGGCGCGGACCTCGGCGCTGTCGGTAAACAGGCGCGCGGTCTCTTCATCCTGGAAGAGGCTGCGGTAGAGGGCGCTGTCGGCGGGGGCTGCGGGCATGGCGGACTTTCAGCTGGGAAGCGGCAGGCCAAGGATCTGACGCGCCTCGGTCCAGCTTGCAACCGGTCTTTCGTAGCGGGCGCAAAGATCGGCGGCACGCGCCACAAGGGCGGCGTTGGAGGGCGCGAGGGTGTCGCGGTCGATGCGGACGTTATCCTCCAGCCCGGTGCGGGTGTGGCCGCCCTTGCGGATCGCCCAATCGTTGATCTGGTATTGCGCCGGGCCGATGCCTGCGGCGCACCATTGCGCATCGGGGGCAAGGCGGGCGAGGGTTTCGATGTAGAAATCAAAGATCGCCTCGTCGGCGGGCATGGCGTTTTTCACCCCCATGACGAACTGCACGTAAAGCGGGCCTTTCAGCCGACCATCGGCGGCCATGCGGGTGGCCTGGACGATGTGGCTGAGGTCGAAGGCCTCGATCTCGGGTTTCACATCATAGGTCAGCATCTCGGCGGCCAGCCAGTCGACCAGATCGGGCGGGTTCTCGTAGACCCGGGTCGGGAAGTTGTTCGAGCCGACCGAGAGGCTGGCCATATCGGGGCGCAAGGGCAGCATGCCGCCGCGCGCTGCCCCAGCCCCCGAGCGCCCGCCGGTGGAAAGCTGGATGATCATGCCGGGGCAGTGCTGTTTCGACCCCCTGCATCAGCCGCGCAAAACGGTCTGGGTCGGAGCTGGGCTTGCCCTCGTCATCGCGGACATGGGCGTGGACGATGCTGGCCCCGGCCTCGAAGGCGGCCTGGGTGCTTTCGATCTGTTCGGCGATGCGTGATCGGCACGGCGGGGTTGTTGGCCTTGGTCGGAAGCGAGCCGGTGATAGCGACGCAGAGGATGCAGGGCTTTGTCTCGGGTTTTGTCATGGGTCAGATATCCAGAAACACGGTTTCGCCTTCGCCTTGCAGACGGATGTCGAAACGGTAGGTATCGGCTGCGGTCTTGCGCGCCAGCAGGGTGGCGCGGCGGTCGGTCTGTTCGATGAGGTTCAGCACCGGATCGGCGGAGTTATCCTCGTCTTCGAAATAGATCCGCGTGTTCAGCCCGATGTTGATGCCGCGCGCCACGATCCACAGATTGATATGCGGTGCCATGGCGCGGCCATTGCGGCCCGGCACCACGCCGGGTTTGAGGGTGTCAAAGCTCCACAGCCCGGTGTCGAAATCCGAGATCGCCCGACCCCAGCCGCGAAAGCCCTTGGCGCAATCGGCATGGCGCGGGTCTTCGGGATGCGGGTAGATGCCGCGCGCATCGGCCTGCCAGGCCTCGATCAGCACGTCCTTGACCGGCGCGCCAGTGCCGTCATAGACCACGCCCTCGATGCGGATGCGGTCGCCTTCAGCCTCGGGTCCGGCGATGTCGCTGCCAAGCTCGCGGTCAAAGATCTGAAAGCCCGCGGCCCCCGGTGCGAGGCCGATGTGGACATAGGGGCCTGCGGTCTGCGAGGCGGTCTCTTTCAGATAGGCAAGGGTTTGCGCCATGTCAGTTGCCCTCCAGACGGTTTTCGAACAGGGTCGAGCGGCGGCCGCGCAGCACGATGTCGAATTTATAGGCCAGACAATCCAGCGGCACGGCGGCGTTCAGATCAAGCACGGCGATGAGCTGTTCGATGGCCTGCGGGTCGGGGATGCTTTGCACGATGGGGCATTTGGCGATCAGCGGGTCGCCTTCGAAGTAAAGCTGGGTGATCAGGCGCTGGGCAAAGGCCGTGCCGAACACCGAGACATGGATATGCGCCGGCCGCCAGTTGTTGACCCAGTTGCGCCAGGGGTAGGCGCCCGGCTTGACGGTGCGAAAGAAGTAATAGCCCTGATCGTCGGTCATGGTGCGGCCACAGCCGCCGAAGTTGGGGTCAATCGGCGCGAGGTAGCTGTCTTTCTTGTGGCGATAGCGCCCGCCTGCATTGGCCTGCCAGACCTCGACAAGCGTATTGGGCACGCCGCGGCCGTTTTCATCCAGCACGCGGCCATGCACGATGATGCGCTCGCCAATCGGATCGCCGGTCGTGGCGAAGTTGCGGATCAGGTCGTTATCGAGCGGGTCGATATCGGCGTGACCAAAGGTCGGGCCGGTGATCTCGGACAGCGAGCCTTGCAGCGACAGCAGGGCAAGGCGCGGGCTGCGCGTCACGCTGGTCTTGTAGTTCGGCGTCAGGGCCGGCGGGTGCAGCAGGCGGTCGCGTTGGTAGAATTCGGCGGGCTTCATGGTGCTGTCCCCTCTGACATCTGGGCGAAGGTTTCCTTGGCAATCTTGATCGCGTGATTGGCGCGCGGCACTCCGGCATAGATGGCGACATGCAACAGCGCCTCCATCACATCGTCTTGCGAGGCGCCGGTGTTGGCGGTGGCGCGGATGTGCATCGCCAGCTCGTGATCGTTGCCCAAACCCGCAAGCAGCGCAATGGTCAGCATCGAGCGTTCGCGCAAGGCTGATCGTGTCGCGCGACCAGACATGGCCCCAGGCGGCATCGGTGATCAGGGCCTGAAACGGCGCGTCGGCTGCGGTCTTGGCGGCCTCGGCGCGGTTGACATGCGCCTCGCCCAGCACGCGGCGGCGGGTGGCCATGCCCTTGGTGGCAAAATCGCTCATCGGTGAGCCTCCAGAAACGGGGTCAGGGTTGCGGCAAAGGCTGCGGGGTCTTCGACGCAGGGCAGATGGCCGAGGCCGGGCAGCAGGTGAAACTGCGAGCCTGCGATCAGCTCTGCGGTGGCGCGGGTCACCTCGGGCGGGCAAGCGCCGTCTGCCGCGCCGGAGATCAGCAGCGTCGGCAGGCGCAGCTGGCGGGTCGCCTCGGTCTGATCAGAGGCACCAAGGGCGCGGCAGGTCTGGATATAGCCCTGTTCGGGGGTGGAGAGCAGCATGTTGCGCCAAAGCGCCAGTTCCGGGGTTGCAAGGAAGGCCGGGCCGAACCAGCGCTGCATCACCGCATCGGCAATCGCGGCGAGGCCGCCTGCGCTGATGGCGTCGATGCGGCTTTGCCAGCTGTCCACCGTGCCAAGCTTGGCTGCGGAATTCGAGATCACCAGGGCGCGGACCAACTCGGGGCGCTGGGCGGCGAGGCATTGGCCGATCAAGCCGCCGATGGAGAGGCCGACAAAGATCACCGGGCCGCGCGCCTCGGCCTCGATCAGGGCGAGGGCGTCTGCGGCAAGATCGGTGACATCGGCAAGGGGGGCAACATCGGAAAGTCCGTGGCCGCGTTTGTCATAGCGCAGGAAACGAAAGCCTGCGGGCAGCAACGGCAGCAGCGCATCCCAAAGCCGCAGGTCGGTGCCCAGCGAATTGGCAAAGACCACGCAGGGCAGATCGGCTGCGCCCTGACTTTGGTAATGCATCTGGCCCCAGGGCCGTGACAGTGCTTGCATTGTGATCCTCCGCTATCCATAATCTAAACAGAAAATATCGGGGCGGATAATGCAAAATACTGGCTTATTGATAGCGATTTAGGCATGCATCCCGCGATCAAGCTGCGCCATATCCGCGCCTTCCTTGACATTGCCGCGCTTGGCAACCTGACCGCCGTGGCGCGGGCGCAGGGCATTACCCAGCCCGCGCTGTCGCGCACTTTGGCCGAGTTGGAGGATCTGTTGGGCGTGGCGCTGTTTTCCCGCGAGGCGCGGCGTCTGGTGTTGACCGAGGCGGGGCGGATGTTTCGCCAGCAGGCGGCGCTGGGGGTGCAGGCGCTGGAGGCGGCGGTGGCGGCGTTGCAGCCGGGGGATGGCGGGCGGCTGACGGTGGGGGTCTTGCCGACGGTGGCGGCGCGGCTGTTCGTGCAGGTGGCTTTGCGTTGGCAGAAGCTGCGGCCCGATGCGATCTTGTCGGTGATCACCGGACCCCAGCTTTACCTGATGCAGCTGTTGCGCGCCGGCGAGATTGATCTGACGATCGGGCGGATGCCTGCGGCCTCTGAAATGGCGGGGCTGGGGTTTCAGCATCTTTATGAGGAGGATGTGGTGCTGGCCTGCCGCAGCGACCACCCCCTGCGGCGGGCGGCTTTGGGCGAGGTGTTGCGGCGCTGCCCGCTGGTGGTGCCGCCGCAGGGCGCGATCATCCGGCGGGCCGTCGATGACTATCTGGCGTCGCTGGGTCTGCAGGGCTTGCAGCCTGCCTTCGAGACCGTGGCGCTGCCCATCGGGCGCGGCATCGTGATGGGCTCGGATGCGGTCTGGTTCATCTCGCAGGGGGTGATCCGCGAAGATCTGGCGCGCGGCGATCTGGCGATCCTGCCGCTGGAGGCGCGGTTCCTGTCGGGGGCGGTGGGCATCACGCAGAGGCCGGATCAAAGCGCGCGGCAGGCTCAGGCGCATCTGGTGCAGATCACCCGCGATTGTGTGGCCGAGGGCCTGCATTTGTAACGGCTTGCGCGCCATGCTTGCGATTTTTGATTTACAAATACATTGCAAGTTTACAAATACCTGCCTAGCGTTTTTCGAAAGCTTTGGGGGTGGTTTGGCGAAGAATGTACAGATCGTGATCGTCGCGGACGATCTTACCGGGGCGCTCGACGCCAGCTCGCCCTTTGCGCTGGCGGGGTTGCGCTGTGTGGTGGCAATCGGGCCTGCGCATCTGGCGGCGGCCTTGCGGCAGGGCGCGGATGTGGTGGCGGTTTCGACCAACAGCCGCGAGCTGGCAGAGGCTGAAGCGGTGGCGATCTTGCGGTCGGTGGCGGCGGCGCTGCGCGACGTGGCCCCGGTGTTCAAGAAGATCGACTCGCGGCTGAAGGGCCATGTTGCGGCGGAGGTGGCGGCTTTGGCGGCGGGGTTGGGCCTGCAGCGGGTGCTGCTTTGTCCGGCGATCCCGGAGATGGGGCGGCGGGTCGCAGGGGGCTGGCTGACGGGGTTTGGCGTTGCGACGCCTTTGGATGTGGGCGGCGTGTTGGCGCAAATGCAGGGTCTGACGGTTGAGGTGCCGGAGGCGGGCAGCGATGCCGAGATCGATGCCGCGCTGGCGCAGGGCACGGCGGGGCGTTTGCTGGTGGGCGCGCGGGGCCTGTCTGCGGGGGTGGCGCGGCGCATGGCAGGCGGTGTGGAGCGGCCAAGCCCCCTGCCCTTGCCGCGCCCGATTGCCTTTGGCATCGGCTCGCGCGATCCGATCACGCTGGCGCAGGTGGCGGCGCTGGTGGCGGGGCGCTGTGGCGTGGTGCATCTGAACGCGCCGAATGGGGCGAGTGAGGCGGCGCCGCAACTGGCGGAACTGGCGGTGATGCAGGTGAGGCCGGGGGCGCAGGTGGCGGCCTCGGCGCAGGTCACCACAGATCTGGCGCGGAGTTTTCTGCGGGTGCTGGGGTCTGGACGCGGCACGTTTGTTCTGACCGGGCGGCGAGACGGTGGCGGCGGTTCTGCGGGGAATGCAGATCGGTCTGCTGGAAGTTCTGGGCGAGGCGCTGCCGGGATTGCCGCTGTGCCGGGCGTTGGAGCGCAGCGAGGCACCATTGATTGTGGCGAAGTCGGGCGGTTTTGGCGCGGAGGATTGTTTTCTGCGCCTGTTGGGCGAAAAGGGGTGACGTGATGGCCAAACTGGATCTGGCGACGGGAGAGCGACCGAAATCCTTTCTGCTGGCCGATGTGGTCTATGACAGCATCCGCCGCGCCATCCTCAACGGCGCTTACCGCGAGGACGAGCGGTTGCCGGGCGAAAATGCCTTGGCGACGCAGTTCGACGTCTCGCGCCCGGTGATCCGCACCGCGCTGAAACGGCTGCGCGATGAGGGGCTGGTGACCTCGCGGCAAGGCTCGGGGAGTTATGTCAGCACGGCGCTGACGCCGAAGCCGCTGGCGTTTCAGCCCTTGGAGAACATCGCCGATCTGCAGCGCTGTTACGAGTTTCGCCTGACCATCGAGCCTGCGGCGGCGGCGATGGCGGCCTTGCGGCGCAGCGAGGCGGATCTGGCCGAGATCGGCAAGCTGTTGGCGGTGATGCGCGATGCCACCGAGCGGCGCAGCCACCGCGAGGATGCCGATTTCAGCTTTCATCTGGCGATCACCGCCTCGGCGAACAACCAGTATTTCGAGACCTCGATGCGGGCCCTGAAGGATCATATCGCGGTGGGGATGAAGTTTCACGGGCTGTCGTTGCAGACGCTGCGCGGCGGATTGGATCATGTGCTGGACGAGCACAGCGCCATCTACCGCGCCATTGCCAATGGCGAGGCAGAGGTGGCGCGGGCGGCGATGGCCGCCCATGTCGGCGGCTCGCGGGATCGGCTGTTCGAGGGGCGGCTGTTGGATCTTTCCTCGAAAAGCCCGGGCTAGAAGGCGGTTCTAGAAGGCAGCGCGATAAATCGCGCTTACCTGCGCCTCGCTCATCTCGCGGGGGTTGTTGTCCATCAGACGGCGGATGGCATGGGCCTCGCTGGCCCAGACCGCCAGATCGGTCTCTTGCGCGCCCAAGGCCGAGAGCCGCATTTCGACGCCGAGCCTGCGGCACCAGGCGGCGGCGGTTTCCAGCAGTGCCGCCTCGCTGTCGGCGCGCAGGCCCAAGGCGCTGGCGATCTCGGCAGTTTTGGCGGCGGCCACGGGCTGGTTGAAGGCCAGCACATGCGGGAAGATCACCGCATTGGCGAGGCCATGCGCCAGTTTCAGCCGGGTGCCGAGCGGATAGGCCAGCGCGTGGCCAGCGGCGGTATTGACTGGGCCGAGGCAGATGCCGCCGTAGTAGCTGGCCAGCAGCAGGGCAGCGCGGGCCTCGGCATCGGAGCCGTCGGCCACCGCGCGGGGCAGGTAGCGGGCGACGAGAGAAAAGCCCAAGCGGGCGTAGTTGTCGATCAGGGGATGCGCCCGGCGGTTGGTGAAGGCCTCGACGCAATGCGCCATGGCGTCAATGCCGGTGGCGGCGGTGACCGCAGGCGGCACCGACAGGGTCAGATCGGGGTCGAGTGCGACCATATCGGCCAACAGATGGGGGCTTTCGACGGCGACCTTGTTCAGGCTTGCCGCATCGGTGACCAGCGCGCGGATGCCTGCCTCGGACCCGGTGCCTGCGGTGGTCGGCACGAGGGCGAGGCCGTTGAGGCGGCCCGTGACCTTGTTGGCACCGACCACATCGGCAAGCGCCACGCCGCCGCGCAAAACGGTGGTAAGTTTGGCGACATCCATCACCGAGCCGCCGCCGAAGCCTATGATCAGATCGGGATTGAAGTACTGGGCCGCAGCGACGGCAGCAGTCAGATTTTTGGTATCGGGTTCGGGTTCGACTTCGGCAAAGACCTTGTAGCCTGCGGGAAGCGCGAGCTTGTCGATCAGGCCCGCGACGGAAGGCGAGGTCAGCACGAAGATGCGCGTGAAGCCCTGCGCGCGCGCCCAATCGCCGATTTGCGCGGCGGTGCCTGCGCCGAATTCGAAGCGGCGCGGTTGGTGCAGGCGGAGGGGGCTTGCGTAATCGGTCATCTCAATGCCCCTGAACGATGGCGCCGATGGTCAGCAGCTTGGCGCGCAGATCGGCGCGCTCGGCCTCGGACAGATCCATCAGGGGCGGGCGCAGACGGCTCCAGCCGGGATTGCCGGTCTGAAAGCGGATCATCGCCTTGATCGCGGGCAGTTGCACGTAGGCATTGGACAGGTTGCGGAAAGCCTCGATGCGGGCTTGGGCGCGGGCGACGGCTTCGGTTTGGCTGGGGTCGTTTGCGCCTGCGTAGACCACAGCCAGATCGCGGGCGACGAGGTTGGAGGTGGCGGTGATGCAGCCCGCGCCGCCGATCTGCATCAGCGGCAGCAGCAGCGGATCGGCCCCGGCAAGCACCGAGAAGCCGGGGAAGCGGGCGATCATCGCCTGCATGTTGTCGAGCTTGCCTGCCGAAGTCCTTGATGCCGACGACGGTCTGCGGGAAGGCTGCGCGCAGGCGTTCGATCAGGTCGTGGCTGATCGCCAGACCCGACATTTGCGGGATGTGGTAGAGCACGATTCTAAGGCGCGCATCGGCCACCCCTTCGATGACACGGGCATAGGCGGCGTAGAGACCCTCGTCGCTGACCCCCTTGTAGTAGAACGGCGGCAGCATGACGACGCGGCTGACGCCTTGGGCAAGGGCGTGGCGGGTGAGGTCGATGGTCTCGGGGATATTGGCGACGCCGGTGCCGGGCAGCAGTTGATCTGGCGTGAGGCCCGCGGCAAGGGCGGCCTCAAGGATCGCCTTGCGCTCGGCGGAGGAGAAGGAATTGGCCTCGCCGGTGGTGCCCAGCAGGGCGACGCCGTGTGCAGCCTTCGGCGATCAGCCAGCGGCAATGCGCGGCGAAGGCCTCGAGATCGGGCGAGAGGTCGGCGCGGATCGGGGTGGCTGCGGCGCAATAGACGCCGGTGATGGGGAGGCTCATGCTGTCACTTTCGGATGGGCTGCAAGCTTGGCGGCATAGGCCAGCGCGTGGTTGAGGTTGGTGTTGTTGGCGATGCCCTTGCCCGCGATGTCAAAGGCGGTGCCGTGATCGACCGAGCAACGGTCGATGGGCAGCTCGACCGAGACATTGACGGCGGTGTCGAAGGCGACAAGCTTGATCGGGATATGGCCCTGATCGTGGTATTCGGCGATCACCAGATCGAAGGCGCCGTTGTAGGCGCGGTGATAGACGGTGTCGCCGGGGATCGGGCCCACGACATTGATGCCCTCGGCGCGGGCCTGTGCCACGGCGGGGGCGACCTGATCGTCATCCTCGGAGCCGAACAGCCCGCCCTCGCCGCAATGCGGGTTGATGCCCGCGACGGCGATGCGGGGCTGGGTGCCGAAGCGGGCGAAATGGCCGTGACCGGCGCGGATGGTGGCAAGGATGCGGGCGGTGGTGGCCCGCGCGATGGCCTCTTTCAGCGAGACATGGGTCGAGACGTGGATGACGTTCAGCCGTTCCGAGGCCAGCAGCATGAAGCTGGTCTTGCTGCCGGTCAGGCTGGCCAGCATGCCGGTATGGCCGTCGTAGTGATGGCCTGCGGCGTTCAGCGCCGCCTTGTTGATCGGGGCGGTGACGATGCAGGCGATCTCGCCCGCCTCGGCGGCGCGGACGGCGGCTTCGATGAAGCGAAAGCAGGCCTCGCCGCCGCGCGGGTCAAGCTGGCCAAAGGCGATCGGCGGCGCCGGGGATCTCGATGTGGTGGACGTCGAGGCTCGTGGTGTCGAGGCCGGTTTGCAGCACGGCCTCGGCTGCGGCGAGGCTCGGCGCGGTTGCCGAAGATGCGGTAGCCCGCGCGGACCTCTGGCGTCATTTCGGCCAGCGATTTGACGATGATCTCGGGGCCGACGCCTGCGGGCTCGCCCATGGTGATGCCGATGAGGGGGGTGGTCATGCCGGAAGGGCCTCCCAATTGGTGGATGTGGCCGAGGTGACGGCGTGACAGGCGACGTGATGGCCAGCGGCCACCTCGCGCAGGGCGGGGGTTTCGCTGCGGCAGATGTCGCGGGCGAGCGGGCAGCGGGTGTGAAAACGGCAGCCTTTTGGCGGGTTGAGCGGGCTTGGCACCTCGCCCTGCAGCATCTGACGGTCGCGGGGCGCGCGCGGGTCGGCCTGGGGCACGGCAGACAGCAGGGCACGGGTGTAGGGGTGCAGCGGCGTGGCGAAGAGGCTGGCGGCGGGCGCGAGTTCGGCGAGGCGGCCAAGATACATCACGCCGACGCGGTCGCTGATGTGGCGGACCACGGCGAGATCATGGGCGATGAACAGGTAGGTCAAGCCGTATTTCTCTTGCAGATCCAGCAGCAGATTGAGGATCTGCGCCTGCACCGAGACATCCAGCGCCGAAATTGCCTCGTCACAGACGATGAAACGCGGCTGGCAGGCCAGCGCGCGGGCGATGGCGACGCGTTGGCGCTGACCGCCGGAAAGCTCGTGCGGATAGCGGCTGGCGAAGCGCGGCGAGAGGCCGACGTCGGCAAGGAGTTGGGTCAGGCGGGCGGGCAATTCGGCCTTGGTCGCCAGCTTGTGAAACAGGATCGGTTCCGACAGCGCCTCGCCGATGGTCATGCGCGGGTTGAGGGTGGAATAGGGGTCCTGAAAGACGATCTGCAAATCGCGGCGGAAGGGGCGCATCGCGTCCTCATCCAGCTGCGCGAGGTCGGTGCCCTTGTAGGTGACCGATCCGCCCGAGGGGCGGTGCAGGTTGAGGATGGCAAAGCCGGTGGTCGACTTGCCGCAGCCGCTTTCGCCGACGATGCTGAGGGTCTCGCCTTCGGTGATATCGACCGAGAAATCATCCAGCGCATGCACCCGCGCGCCCTTTTCGCCAAAGGCCCCAAGGCGCAGGTCGAAGTGTTTGCTGAGGTTGCGGATGCGGATCAGGGGTTCGGTCATGCCCTGCCCTCCCGTGTGGTGACGATGCAGGCGACACGGTGGCGCGGGTCGCTGCCGGGAACTGGGGTGAGGTGCGGCACCGCTGCGCTGCAGGCGGGTTCGGCCAGCGTGCACCGCGGCGCGAAGGGGCAGCCGGGCGGGCGGCGGCCCGGCTCTGGCGGGGTGCCCGCGATGGAGGCGAGGCGGGCCATCGGTTGATCCGACAGGGTGGGCAGCGAGGCAAGCAGGCCGCGGGTATAGGGATGCGTCGGGCGGTCAAAGATCTCAGCAACCGGGGCGTCTTCGACCACGGTGCCGGCGTAAAGCACGGCGATGCGGTCGGCGAGACCGGCGATCAGCGCCAGATCATGGGTGATCCAGACCACCGACATTTCGGATTTCGCCTTCAGCGCGCGCACCAGATCGACGATCTGGGCCTGAATGGTGACGTCAAGCGCGGTGGTCGGCTCGTCGGCGATCAAGAGCTTGGGGTCGCCGGCGAGGCCCATCGCGATCATCACCCGCTGGCGCATGCCGCCGGACAGCTCGTGCGGATAGGTGGTCATCCGCTGTTTCGGGCTGGGGATGCCGACAAGGGCGAGGAGTTCCTCGGCGCGGGCAAGGGCGGCGGCTTTGGCCATGCCCTTTTGATAGATCAACGCCTCGGCGATCTGGTCGCCGATCCGCATCACCGGGTTGAGGCTGGTCATCGGGTCTTGAAAGATGAAGCCGATTTCGGCCCCTCTGACGCGGCGCAGATCGCGGGGGCTCATCTTGAGCAGGTCGCGGCCGGCAAAGTGGGCGGTGCCGCCGGTGGCGTGGATGCGGTTGGGCAGAAGGCCGACGAGCGAGAGCATGGTCAGGCTTTTGCCGCAGCCGGATTCGCCGACGATGCCAAGGCTTTCGCCCTGCTGCAGCGACAGCGTGATGCCATCGACCACGCGGGCGGGGCCGTCCTCGCGGTCGATGTCGATCTGCAGGCCCTGAATCTCTAGCAGCGCGGTCATTTCTGCCCCTTCGGGTTCAAGGCGTCGTTCAAGCCGTCACCCAGGAAATTGAAGGCGACGGTGACCACGGCCAGCACGGCGGCGGGGGCGACCAGCAGGTGCGGGTGGTTGGTCCAGACCCGCAAGCCGTCCGAGATCATGTTGCCCCAGCTGGGTGTCGGCGGGTTGACCCCGACGCCAAGGAAGGAAAACGCGCTTTCCAGCACCATGGCGGTGCCCAAGCCCTGCCGAGACCGCAACGATCAGCGGCCCCATGGCGTTGGGCAGCACATAGCGCAGCAGAATGATGCGGTTGGTCAGGCCCAGCGCGCGGGCGGCGGTGACGTAGGGCCGGTTGCGGATCGACAGCACCTGCGCGCGGACAAGCCGTGCGTAGGGCGGCCAGGAGATCAGCGCCATCGAGCCGAACACCAGCACAAAGTCGATGATCGCCGAATTGCGCCAGATCGGGTTGAGGGTCTGGAGATACATGCGCCTCCATCCAGGTCGAGATCGGTTGCTTGAGCGAGGCGTTGATCACCACGACCAGCAGCAGCTGCGGCACCGACATGGTCATATCGGTGAACCACATCATGAAGCGGTCGAACGTGCCGCCGTAAAACCCCGCAATGGCCCCCAGCACCACGCCGATGAAGAGGGCAATCGCCGTGACGCAGATCGCCACCAGAAAGGCGGTGCGCGCGCCATAGATCACCCGGCTGAGCACGTCGCGGCCCAGATCGTCGGTGCCGAAGGGATGCGCCAGCTCGGGCGGCAGATTGCGCGCATCGAGGTTCTGGCTAAGAAAGTCATAGGGCGTGAGCTAGGGCCCGATCAGCGCCACCAGCAGCAGGATCACAACCACGGCAAGCCCGGTCACCGCCAGCTTGTTGCGGCGCAGACGCTTCCAGGCGTCGCTCCACAGGTTTGTCGGACGCGTCACTCTCCATCAGCGCGCCTCCTTGCTGCCAGAGGCGCGGGGGTCAAGCAGCGGATACAGCAGGTCGACAAGCAGGTTCGAGGCCATGACGAGGAAAGATCCGATCAGGGTGATGGCAAGGATGACGGGAAAGTCGGAGTTGATCAGCGCCTGCACCGTCAGGCGGCCAAGACCGGGCAGACCGAAGACCAGTTCGACAAAGATCGCGCCGTTGACGATGGTGATCATGATCAGGCCCAGTTGCGTGACCACCGGGGTCAGCACCGGACGCAGGATATGGCGCAGTGCCACGACGATATTCCGGCACGCCCTTGGCGCGGGCGGTGCGGACGTAATCCTCGCTCATCACCTCGATCACCGCGGCGCGGGTCTGGCGCAGGATCAGGGCGATGGGTTGGAACGACAGCACGACCAGCGGCAGGATAATGCGGTAATCGAAACAGCCCGCCCCAGCCATAGGGCACCGCGCCCTCGGGCAGCACCATGATCAGAAACACCATCAGCAGCGGCCCCGCGACATAGGCCGGGATCGCCCAGAGCGTCACGGCGGTGCCGAGGATGATGTAGTCGAGCCGGGTGTTCTGGCGCATTCCGGCGATCATGCCCAGAGGAATGGCCACGATGGCCGTCAGCACCATGGCGCATGAGCCCGAGGCTCAGCGACACCGGGGCCGCCGCCGAAATCATCTTCCAGACCGAACGCCCCGACGACAGGCTGTTGCCGAAGTTGCCGTGCAACAGGTTCCAGATATAGCTGCCGAACTGCACGAGGAAGGGCCGGTTCAAGCCGGCCTGATCGCGGATCGCCTCGATCTTGACGGGATCATAGGCGACATCACCGGGAGCGCGCAGAAAGATCAGCTTGATCGGATCGCCCGCGCCATAAAACGCCAGCGCATAGACGGCGAGCATGACCAGCAGCACCGAAGGCACCCATAAGAGCAGGCGGTTCAAGATATGGGCGAACATGAGCGGCTTCCGGGATCAGAGGGTGAAAACGGGCGAGGCGCTGCTGCCCCGCCCGTTTTGCCAAGGCGCTAGCTTCAGTTGATCGAGATCGCCCAGGGCGCGACAACCTGCCAGTCGAGATTCTTCTCCATCCCGGCGACATTGGCCAGTAGCCCAGCGCGACATGGTCTGCTTGTACCAGGGGATGAACATGAAATCGTCGCGGAACAGGCGCTGGGCTTCCTGCGCCAGGCTGACCCGGGCCGGATCATCGACCGGCTTGGTCAGGGCCTCGGCGATCAGGGCGTCAACCTTGTCGTTCTTGTAGCTCCCATCTTGCCGGTGGCATTGCCCGAGGTCGAGGCGATCGAGCCCGCCAGATAGCTGGCCGCATCCGGCACGCGGGTGCCGACGTCGTCGCGGAAGATCTGCACCGCGTTCTGGTCAGGGCCGGCATACTGGTCCTGCTGCGGCTTCATATCCACCGCGGTGATGCCGAGGTTCTGACGCCACTGTTCGGCAATGTACTGCGCGGCCGCCTCGTTGGCGGGCGAGGAGATGCCGACGAACAAGCAGCTTCGGCAGTTTCTCGGGGCCACCATAGGTCGAGGCGGCGAGCGCGGCCTTGGCGGCCTCTGGATCGAAGGGGAAGGGCTCGAACTCGGGGTCATCCGCACCGGGGACCGAGTTCATCACCATATCGGTCTTGGTGTGCGGGCCATCCGGGAAGCTGGCCTTGATCAGACCGTCGCGGTCGACGGCAAGGATCAGCGCCTCGCGCACCTTGGGGTCATCCATCGGCGCGCGGGTGGCGTTGAACCAGAAGTGCTGGCTGGTCGGGATCATCGGACCTGCGCGCGAATTCCGGCCCAAGATCCTGCACCATGGTCGAGGTGACCAGTTCGGTATGCGGCCTGATATTCGCCGGATTTCAGCATCTGGGTGGCGGTGACGTTATCCTCGACAGCGGTGATCTCGATGCGGGCCAGGATCGGCGTGGTGCCAAAGAAGTTCGGGTTCGGCACGAAGGCCAGGGTGCCTGCATCCAGATCGATGGCTTCCAGCATGAAGGGGCCGGAATTGATCGCGCCATTTTCGGGACGGTAGAATTCCGCCACCTCGTTGCCGTCGGCCCCGCGCGCCTGTGCCACCTTGACGATGGGGGCGATGTGGTTGGCGATGCGCTGGAAGAAGATCGGATCGGGACCGGTCAGCGTGACGGTCAGGGTTGCGTCATCGCTGGCGACGATGCCCGAGATATCGGTGCCGTGCCATTCTTGACCGCCTCATAGCCTGCGACACCCGCCAGCACCTGATCGATGCGCTGGTTCTTGGTGGCGGGCATCGACGACAGCTCCCACGAGGCCTTGACGTCCGCGGCCGTGATGGCGCTGCCGTCGGAGAATTTCGCAGTCGGGGCTGAGTTTGAAGGTCCAGCTGGTGAAATCGGCCGAGGGGGTCCATTCGGTCATGACATAGGGCTGGATCTCGCCCTTTTCGTCGAAATACATCGCGCTGGCGTTCCAGATCGAGTTCCAGCGGAACGGCACGCCGCCGCCGCGCAGTGGCGACCAGTCCTGCGAGAAGGCCGGGTTGATCACCTTGAGCACCTGACCCTCGGCGGCCATGACGATCTGCGCGCCCGGGCCGAAGGCGGCGACCGCCACCATCGAGCCGAGGCCGAGTTTGAGCGCGCCGCGCCGTGAAATGGCGCTGGATTGTGCCCTGTCTGAAGTCTGCATGTCTGAAGTTTGCATGGTATCGTCCTCCCAAACGCATAAATCTGCACAGCCATGCAGGCGCATTCCGGGCGCTGTCGCTTTGGCTGTATCAGGTCACCGAACAACTATCCGCAAAATCTGTCAAGTTGTTAGATTTTTGCGCGGATATTTGACAAGTTGAAGGGCATACATTTAAAGTATCTGAGTAATTATATAATAAATTCTGATGCTTATTGCTACATATCGCAATGGCGTTGAAATTTGTAACTTGACAAGTTGCGCCACCCTATGGACCTACTGCGGTCAATTCCCCCTGCCCTGCCCCCCCTTTTGATTGGATGTTGCATGACACCCCTGCCCGATTTTGCCGAATTGAGCCCGCGTGAAATTGAAACCCTGATGGATGGCAGGCTGCGGCCGCGCGCGCAGGATGTGGCGCAGTGCGAGGCCTATCTTGCCTCGCCGACCCTGCAGAACCACGCGGCGTTTCTGGCCTATTTGCCCGGCGGCGATCTGGCCTGCGCCTGGTTTGGCGGCACCATGGAGGGGCGCGGCGATATCTCGATCTATATGGCGCGGCTGGCGGCGGGGGCGGAGGTCTGGTCGCCTGCGGTGCAACTCAGCGATGCGGCGGAGCGGTCCGAGCAGAACCCGGTCCTGTTCACCGCGCCGGGGGGCGAGGTCTGGCTGTTTCACACCTCGCAGCCCGGCGGGCGGCAGGATGAATGCGAGATCGTGGCACGGCGCTCGCAGGATGGCGGCGCAAGCTTTGGTCCAGCGAAAAGGCTGGGGGATTTCAAGGGCATCTTCATCCGCCAGCCGCTGCAGGTGCTGGACTCGGGGGCCTGGCTTTTGCCGGGGTTTCACTGCATTTCGGCGCCGGGCAGCCGCTGGACCGGTGGGTTGGATGTCGCGGTCTACATGATCTCGGAGGATCAGGGCGAAAGCTGGAGACTGCATGAGGTGCAAGGCAGTCTGGGCGCTGTGCATATGAACCCGATTGCGGCGCAGGCGGGGGTTGCGCCGGCGTTTTACCGCGACCGTTTTTCGCAAGCGGTGCAGCGCAGCCTGTCGCAGGATGGCGGGCTGAATTGGTCAGCCCCGCAGCCGACCGATCTGCCGAACAACAACTCCTCGGTTCAGGCGATACGGCTGGCGGATGGGCGGGTGGCCATGGTGCTGAACCCGATCAATGCCGCGATGTCCGGACAGCGGCGTGCGTCGCTTTATGACGAGATCGAGACCGAGGCAGTCGCAGGCACCGGCGGCGCGGTCTGGGGCGTGCCGCGTGCGCCGATGGTGCTGGCGATCTCGGACGACAACGGCGCAAGTTTCTCGCAGCGCTGGGTGCTGGATGACGGTTCGGGGGCCTGTCTGTCGAACAACTCTGTCGAGGGGGTCAACAAGGAGCTGTCCTATCCTTCGATCCTGCAAGACCCTTCGGGGGATCTGCACATCGCCTATACCTACCACCGGCGGGCGATCAAATATCTGCGAGTCAAGCTGCCGGTTTAAGCCCCTTGCGGTAAATTGCCGAGGCCCTGCCAATTCCAAAAAGTTACCGGAACCGAAGTTGCCCTTTTTGCGTTAAAAGGCGATATCTTGTGTGTGCAGTTTGGGGTGGCGGATGGCAGGCAGAGTGGGCAGGGGTATCGCGCGGCGGCTGACATTGGCGGCGGCGCTGGCGATGGCTGCGGGCTCTGCGGGACAAGCGCTTGACCGGATTGATTTTTCCGTCACTGCCAGCGACGCAGCCCTTGAAAAGGATCTGAAGTCTGCCTCGCTGTTGCTGGCCTCTAAAAAGGCCGGAAAGTCCTCGGCGCAAGAGGTCTTTGCCGATGCACGGGCGGAATATGCCAATCTGCTGAACGCGCTTTATGCGCGGGGGCGCTATTCGGCGGTGGTGCATATCTATGTCGATGGCCGCGAGGCTTCGGCGATTTCGCCGCTGAACGCGCCCAAGGCGATTTCCACTGTCAAGGTTGTGGTCGAGCCGGGGCCGGTCTTTGCCTTTTCCCGCGCGCAGGTCGCCCCCTTGGCGGGTGGCACCGAGATGCCAGAGGGCTTTCGCCTTGGCCAGCCTGCCGAGAGCGGCCTTATTCTGGATGCGGTGACGGCGGGGATCAATGGCTGGCGCGACCAAAGCCATGCCAAGGCAGGCGTCGCCTCGCAGGATCTTGTGGCCGATCACCGGGCCGCCAAGCTTTCCGCCAATATCGTGTTGCAGCCGGGGCCGCGCCTGCGCTTTGGCCGCTTGAAGATCGAGGGCACCGAGCGGATGCGCGACGCAAGGGTGCGCGCCATTGCCGGGTTGCCCGAGGGGCAGCCCTACCGCCCCGAGGATATGGACCGCGCCCTGAAGCGGCTGCGCCGCACCGGGGTGTTTCAGTCGTCGACGCTGGTCGAGGATGAGGCGATCACCGCGCCCGATCTTTTGGGCATCACCGCCAAGCTGGTCGAGGAAAAACGCCGCCGCTATACCTTTGGCGCCGAGATTTCCAGCGCCGAGGGCCTGTCGGTCAATGGCGAATGGCTGCACCGCAACCTGTTTGGCGGCGCCGAGCGGCTGACCCTGGGCGGCGAGATCACCAATATCGCCACCCAGAACGGGGGTGGCGAGGATTACGAGCTTTTCGCCAAATTCGCCCGACCCGCAACCTTTGACGCCGATACGACGCTGACACTTGGCGCCGATATCGGCCGCAAGCAGGAGGTCGATTTCGATGCCGACCTCTTTGGCCTGACGGCGGGCTTCGACCACATCTTTTCCGATTCGCTGACCGGCTCGGCCAATCTGGGCTATGACTATGCGCGGGTGACCGACCCGACCGGGACCAACATCTATCGCGCCTTGTCGCTGCCCATCGGGTTGGAGTGGGACCGCCGCGACAGCAAGACCGAGCCGACCCGCAACATCTATGCCAAGGCCGAGTTCAAGCCCTTCCTTGGCTATGGCATCACCGACAGTGGCGCGCGCCTTGCGATGGATCTGCGCGGCTATCGGGCGATTGGCGAGAGCCGCCGCTTTGTGCTGGCGGGGCGGATTCAGGCCGGGGCGGTGGTCGGGGCGAGCCTGCTGGGCACGCCGCGCGATTATCTGTTCTATTCGGGCGGTGGCGGCACGGTGCGGGGCCAGCCCTATCAGTCGCTGGGGGTCAATGTGCTGCGCACTTTGGGCGGCAGCGCCTATCAGACCGGCGGCAAGACCTTTGTCGGCGGATCTGTCGAAGCGCGGATGAAGGTGAGTGACAGCTTGGGATTCGTTGGCTTTTTTGACTATGGCCGCGTCGATGCGACCGAGTTCTTTACCAATGGGTCGTGGCATTCCGGCGCGGGGATTGGCGTGCGCTATGCCACGCCGGTGGGGCCGATCCGCCTGGATGTGGCGATGCCGGTGGGCGGCAAAACCGGCGACGGCGTGCAGCTTTATGTTGGATTGGGGCAGGCCTTTTGATGCGCTATGGATTTGCCCTTGTTGCGGTGCTGCTGCCGATTTCTGCCGCGGCCCAAACCTCTGACCGGGATTATCTGACGGCGTTTCTGGAGGATAACCTGTCGGGCGCAGGTCGGCAGGTGGTGATCACCGGGTTTCAGGGCGCGCTGTCTTCGACCGCCTCGCTGGCGACGCTGACCATTGCCGATGATCAGGGCATCTGGCTGACCCTGCGCGATGTCAGTCTGGACTGGAGCCGCTCGTCCCTGCTGTCGGGCGAGGTGGTGATCACCGAGCTGACCGCCAAGGATATCGAGCTTGCGCGGCTGCCTGCCACCGACCCCGAGGCGATGACGCCCGAGGCCGGGGTGTTCGGCCTGCCCGAGCTGCCGGTTTCCATCGACATCGGCAAGATCGCCGCCGATCACATCTCGCTTGGCCCGACGGTGCTGGGTCAGGCGGTGGAGGCGCGGCTGGAAGCCTCGATGCAGCTTGCGAATGGCGAGGGCAATGCCAAGTTGCTGCTTGAGCGTACCGATGCGGGGCCTGCGGGCAAGATTGACCTGACGGTCAGCTATGCCAATGCCAACAAGCAACTGGTCATCGACCTTGCGGCGGAGGAGGCCGAGGGCGGCATCTTCTCGACCCTTTTGCGCCTGCCCGAGACGCCTGCGGTGTCGCTGACGGTCAAGGGCGCCGGACCGGTTTCGAATTTCGCTGCCGATATTGCCCTGCAGACCGATGGCACAGACCGGCTGGCGGGCAAGGTGGAATTGACCGCGGCCGAGGAGGGCGCGCTGGGGTTTTTGGCGGATATCGGCGGCGACCTCGCCCCGCTGTTCTTGCCGCAATATGCCGAGTTCTTTGGCAATGACGTGAAGCTTGTCGTGCAGGGACAGCGTTGGCCGGATGGGCGTCTGGCGCTGGATGAGATGCAGGTCGCGGCCAAGGCTTTGCAGCTGAACGGCGCGCTGGCGCTGGCCAGCGATGGCCTGCCGACCAAGTTCGATCTGACCGGGCGGATTGCAGACCCGCAAGGCCGACCGGTGGTTCTGCCGCTGACGACAGCCCTGCCGGTGACGGTGTCGAGCGCCGATATAAAGCTGAGCTATGATCCGGCGCTGGCCGAGGGCTGGGCGGGCAATATCACGGTGGATGGGCTGGTCAGAGACGATTTTCGCGCCAGCGCTCTGATGATTTCGGGCTCGGGCCGGATTGACCGGGTGGCGGGCAAGCGGCTGGTTGGCGGGTCGTTCCAGTTCAGCGGCGAAGGGCTGGAGCCGAAGGACGCGGCACTGGCACGGGCGCTGGGTTCGGTGATCTGGGGCGATGCGCTGACCTATTGGCGCGAGGGCGATGGCTCGCTGACGATCAGCCGCCTGAACCTGCGGGGCGAGGATTACACGGCTGCCGCCTCGGCGCGGATTGCGGGCTTGGCAGATGCCTTGACTGTTGCGGGCAATGCCAAGGCTTCGGTCGGGGATCTGGGGCGGTTTTCCGGTTTGGCGGGGCGGCCGTTGGCGGGCGCTGCCGATCTGACGCTGACCGGCAGTGGCAGCCCGATCACCGGGGCGTTTGACATTTCCGCCACCGCCAAGGGCAAGGATATGGCGGCGGGGATTGCGCAGCTGGATCAGCTGCTGAAGGGCGATGCAACGCTGGCGATCTCGGCGCTGCGCGACACCGAGGGGATCACGCTGCGCTCGGCCAATCTTGCGGCACAGAGCCTGAAAGTCGATGCCGCGGGGCAGCTGGCCAGCGACCGCAGCGACATCACCGCCAAGCTCGATTTTGCCGATCTGGCCGATCTGGGCGGCGGCTATCGCGGCGCGCTGGCAGGCACGGCGCAGCTGACCGGCACGCTGGCCGATGGCCGCGTGACGCTGGAGGCGCAGGGCCGCAATCTGTCGGTGGGGCAGAGCGAGGCGGACAAGCTGCTGGCGGGCAATTCGCAGGTGGCGGTGGAGCTTGCGCTGAAGGATGGCATCTTGAAGGTGACCAGCGCCCAGATCGACAATCCGCAGCTGTCGGCCACGGCGAGCGGCGTGTTGGACGGCACGCAACAGCGGCTGACCATTGACGCGCGACTGGCCAATCTGGCGTTGCTGGTGCCGCAATTCCCCGGGCAGGTCAGCCTCGCAGGCACCGCCTTGCAGGATGCCAGCGGCGTGACCCTGGACCTTGCGGCGCAGGGGCCGGGGCAGATTGACGCGACAGTGGTGGGCAAGATTGCTGCGGGGTACCGCACGGCCAATCTGGCGATCAAGGGCTCGGCGCAGGCGGCTTTGGCCAATGCCTTTATCGGGCCGATGAATGTGCAGGGCCAGACGAATTTCGATCTGACGCTGAACGGGCCTTTGGTGCTGGCGTCGCTGAGCGGGCCGGTGACGCTGTCGAAGGGGCAGTTGGCGGATCCGGGCCTGCCGTTTTCGCTGCAAAACATCGCGGCACGGGCCAATCTGGCGGGCGGGCGCGCGGCGATTGGCGCGAGTTTCAACGTCTCGTCCGGCGGGTCGGTGACGGTGCAGGGCTCGGCAGGGCTGATGGCGGGCTATGACGGCGATCTGAAGATCACGTTGAACAACGCGATCTTGCGCGACCCCGAGCTTTATGAGACGCGGCTGAATGGCAGTCTGAGCGTGACAGGGCCTTTGGCGGGCGGGGCGGTGATTGCGGGGACGATCAACGTCGCCGAGGCCGAGATCCGGGTGCCTTCGACCGGCTTTGGCGGGGCTGCCGGTCTGCCGGATCTGAAGCATGTCAACGAGCCTGCCGCTGTGAAGGCGACGCGGGCGCGGGCGGGATTGATTGCCAAAGGCGCGGCAACGGCTACGCCGCGCAAGGCCTATGGCCTGGATATTCTGGTCTCGGCACCGAGCCGGGTGTTTGTTCGCGGCCGGGGTCTGGATGCGGAACTTGGCGGGCAGTTGCGGCTGAGCGGCACCAGTGACAACGTCTCGCCCATCGGCGCGTTCAGGCTGCTGCGCGGCCGGCTGGATCTGCTGGGCAAACGGCTGGATCTGACCGATGCGGTGCTACAGCTGGAAGGCACTTTGGTGCCCTTTCTGCACATCGTGGCCAGCACGACCAATGACGGCATCATGACCGGGGTCGAGATTGACGGCCCGGCCAATGACCCCGTGGTGCGCTTTACCTCGAACCCGGAGCTGCCGCAGGAAGAGGTGCTGGCGCAGCTGTTGTTCGGCCAGGGTTTGCAGAACCTTTCGGCGTTTCAGGCCCTGCAGCTGGCCAATGCGGTGGCGACTTTGGCGGGGCGCGGCGGCGAGGGGATCATCTCGAAACTGCGGCGCGGCACCGGGCTGGACAATCTGGACGTCAAGACCGGCGCGGATGGCGGCGCCGAGATCACGGCGGGCAAGTATCTGAGCAAAAAGCTTTATTCCGAAGTGACGATTGACGCACAGGGCAAGAGTCAGATCAACCTGAACCTCGATATCAGCAAGTCGATCAAGCTGCAGGCGCATTCGGGGTCGGATGGCGATACCGGGCTTGGCGTGGTGCTGCAGAAGGATTACTGAGCGCTTTGGCCTTTGGCTTTGGCTGCGTCAACCTTGGCTGCAGGTTTGCGCAGGCGGTAGCGTTCGGCATCCACCGCAGCGCCCAAGAGCACGGCATAAGCGCTGACATAGAGCCAGATCAGCAGCACCACCACGGCACCAATCGAGCCATAGACCCGGTTATAGGCGGGAAAGTTGGCGAGGTAGAGCATGAAGCCGCGCGTCGCCAGAAACCACAGCACCACCGCGACCAAGAGGCCGATGGAGAGCAGCGGCGGTTTGGTCTGCGGCGAGAGGTAGTTCGGGCCCAAGCGGTAGGCGATGCCGACCGCCAGCACCCCGGCGGCAAAGCCCAGCAGCAGGTTGGATTTGTCCAGCATGAAGGTCTTGGCGATATGGGGGAAATAGGCGATGACCAAGGGCACCACCAGCGCCATGGTCAGCGCCAAAAGCACCATGCCCACCAGGGCAAAGGTCAGCACCAGTGCCCGCAGCTGGTGCCAGTGACCCGAGCGATTGGGCAGGTGGTGGATGGCGTTCAACCCGCGAATCAGTGCCGCCACCCCGGCCCGCGCCGACCACAGCGCGATGCAAAGCGACAGGATCGTCGCCAACCCGAGATTGCCGCTTTGCACCGCCAGCAGCGACTGCACCTGTGTCGAAAGCAGCAGATAGGCCTCGGGCGGCACAACGCTTTGCATCAGCTTGATTTCTTGCTGAATGACGTAAGGGTCCGAGACAAAACCCCAGATCGCAATCACCGCTGCTGCTGCCGGAAAGATCGCGAGGAAGGCATAAAAGGCCACCCCCGCCGCGATCAGGTCGATCTCGGCCTGCTCGATGCGGCGGTAGTAGCGCCAGGCGGCGGCCAGAATATTGGCCGGAATGAGATCGCGCAGTTTCACGCGTCGTCCCGCTCGAGCCGCAGGCGCAGCTCGCGCAGCACCGGCAGCACCGAGCGGACCCGCTCGGCCCCCAGCGATTTCACCACTTCGGCAATCAGCGGCGCCACCGAGGCCACGGCGGCATCGCGGGCCTGACGGCCCGAGGGCGAGATCGCGACGAATTTCTGCCGGGCATCGTCCCAATCGGGGCGGATATGGACGTGGCCAGCCCATTCTAGTTTTGTCAGGGTATTGGTCATGGCCCCTCTTGTCACATGAAACGCACGCGCAAGCTGGGCGGGGGTGCGTTCCTCACTCAGCCTTGCCAAATGGTTAAGCACTGAGAAGTGAGACAGTTCCATGCCCTTGGGCAAAACCTTGGAAATTCGGTTGCGGGCGAGCTGATCGGCCATGAACAGCTCGCCAAACAGGGTGACCGCCAGATCTTCGTGCTTGTCGATCATCCTGCCTGCCCTCCGGCCGGTCCAAGGGCAGCTGCCGCCCGTGCAGCCCAAAGGGGGGACGGGTGCTGCATCAGGCGAGCATCGCGTCAAGCTTGCCGGCGTGGTCAAGCGCGTGCAGGTCATCGCAGCCGCCGATCGGGCTGCCGTCGATAAAGATCTGCGGCACCGAGGTGCGTCCGGTGCGTTGCGTCATGCTGGCGCGCAACGAGGGGTTGCCGCCGACATCGACTTCCTTGAAGGCGATGCCCTTTTTCTTGAGCAGGCCTTTGGCGGCGATGCAATAGGGGCAGGTTTGGGTGGTGTAGATTTCAACAGGCTTCATCGCGGGTTCCTTACAGTCTGAGCTGACTATAGGGATTTAGGTATCCTTAGCAACGCGTGCCAGTGCCAGAACGGATACCCCGATTGCGCCCTGTGCAAGGCAGGCCTCGGCGGCGGCGGCGAAGGTGGCGCCCGAGGTCATCACATCATCGATCAGCAGGATGTGGCGGCCCTCGATGCGGGCGGCGCGGCGCGGGTGGGCGGTCATCGCGCCCTCCATATTGGCAAAGCGTTGCTCGCGGCCCCGGCCCTCTTGACTGTGGGTGTTGCGGGGGCGGATCAGAAGGTCGGGGCAATGTTCCAACCCCGCCAGCCCGGCAAGGTTGCGTGACAGGAGCGCCGCCTGATTGTAGCGGCGTTTGAAAAGCCGGGTCCAATGCAGCGGCACCGGGGCTATCAGCATCTGTGGGCGCAACAGCGGCCGGGCGGCGCGCAGCAGCCATTGTGCGGCGGGGCGGGCAAGGTCGAGCCGGTCACCGTGTTTCAGCGCCAGCACCATCCGCCGCCCGTTGCCGGCATAGAGCAGCGCCGCGCGGCCCTGCGACCAGGGCCGGCCCATGTGCAGGCAGTCGTCGCACAGGGCCTCTGGGTCGCTGTCCTCGCCCTGCAAGGGCGTGCCGCAGTGGTTGCAGACCTGCCCGGTGATAAAGGGCGTGTCGCGCCAACAGGCCCCGCAGAGGCCGAAATCCGTCGTCACCCGCGCATCGCAGGTCAGGCACTGCGGCGGGTAGATCAGATGCAGCACGGCTTGCATTCCCATTCCACCCTCCTATGGTCGCGCCCCATGACGCCCAAGATGACGCCCCAGTTGACCGACCGCCCTGCCCTTGCCCTGCACCGCGCCCGCGCGCGCGAGATGTTTTTGCAGCAAGAGGCGGTGCTTGAGGTCGAGGATCGCCGCGCGTTGGTTAAGAAATCCTTTACGGATGCGGTGGTGGTGAGTGCATTTCCGCAACTTTGGCCAGAGTATCGCGTGATCGCGGATGCCGATGTGCTGGATCTGACACCCGAGTCGCAAGATCTGGTGATCCATGCCCTGTCGCTGCATTGGGCGAATGATCTGGTCGGGCAGTTGGTGCAATGCCGCCGCGCCCTGCGCCCCGACGGGCTGTTTCTGGGGGTAATGTTTGGCGGCCAGACCCTGCAAGAGCTGCGCGCCGCCCTTGCACAGGCCGAGTCCGAGGTGACCGGGGGTCTGTCGCCGCGCGTGGTGCCGATGGCCGAGATCCGCGATCTGGGGGGGCTTTTGCAGCGGGCGGGATTTGCGCTGCCGGTGGCGGACAGTTTCACCAAGCGGGTCGAATACCGCGATGCCTTCCATCTGATGCGCGATCTGCGGGCGATGGGCGAAGGCAATGCCCTGGCGGCGCGCTTGCGCCACCCGACGCGGCGCGGCGTGTTTGCCCGTGCCGCCGAGATCTATCAGCACAGCTATGCGACCTCCGAAGGCCGCATTCCTGCGAGTTTCGAGATCATCACCCTGACGGGCTGGGCGCCGCATGAGACCCAGCAGAAGCCGTTGCGCCCCGGTTCTGCGGTGACGCGGCTGGAAGATGCGCTAAAGGCCGCAGTCAAACCCGATTGACCTTGGCGCGACACAGGCTATTTCGGAGCAAAGCACAGGGAGTTGCAATGACCGATATCCAGCCAGGAGCAGGCCGCCTTGCGCGGGCCCCAGCGGATCACCCCCCGGTAAAGGCAGCCAAGATCGGCGTGTTGCTGGCCAATCTGGGCACGCCGGATGGCTATGACTACTGGTCGATGCGGCGCTATCTGAACGAGTTTCTGTCCGACAAGCGGGTGGTCGATATCTCGGACTGGATCTGGCAACCCTTGTTGCAGCTGGTGATCCTGACCAAGCGGCCGTTTTCTTCGGGGGCGAATTACAAGCTGATCTGGAATCACGACAAGAACGAATCACCCCTGCTGACGATCACCAAACAGCAGACCGCAGCGATTGCTGCCGCCTTGCAGGCCGCATATGGCGAGACCGTGATGGTGGATTTCGCCATGCGCTATGGCAATCCCTCAACCGCCTCGAAAGTGGCGGCGATGGTGGCTGCGGGGTGCGAGAAGATTCTGTTCTTTCCGCTGTATCCGCAGTTCGCCGGGGCAACCTCGGCCACCGCCAATGATGCGTTTTTCGCGGCGCTGATGAAGACGAAACGCCAGCCCGCGGCGCGGACGGTGGCGGAGTATTTCGACCATCCCGCCTATATCGAGGCCCTGGCGCAATCGGTCGAGACGGCTTACGCGGCGCTGGATCAGCGGCCTGACGTGCTGGTGACCTCGTATCACGGCATGCCGATCCGCTATCTGACCGAGGGCGACCCCTATCATTGCCAATGCATGAAGACGACGCGGCTTCTGCGCGAGCGGCTGGGCTGGGAGAAGGACGCGATTGATGTCAGCTTTCAATCGGTGTTTGGCCGCGAGGAATGGCTGAAGCCCTATACTGTTGAGCATGTCGCGGCGCTGGCGCAGGCGGGGAAAAAGCGCATTGCGGTAATGGCCCCGGCCTTTTCCGCCGATTGCATCGAGACGTTGGAAGAGATCAACGGCGAGATTCGCCACGCCTTCGAGGCGGCGGGCGGCGAGAGCTTTACCTATATCCCCTGCCTGAACGACCAGCCGGCGCATATTGCGGCGCTGGTGCAGGTGATCGAGGAAAATCTGGCGGGATGGCTGTGAAGTCAGCCGCCACCGCTGCAGGATTGCCAAGCGGGTGAGGCAAAAGCTGCGCGCGGCTTGGGTGACTTCGATTCAGGTGCGAATCAGATAGAATAGAAAAAGGGCGGCAGGTTTCCCTACCGCCCTAAACTTCAGACTAGAAAGTCTTAGTTGTTTGCAGCAACAGCAGCGGCGATAACCACCAGCAGCAGCAACGGAACAACGATGCCACCAGCCGACGACGAGGTCGACTTAGCAACAACTTCCGGTTCCATGATCGGTTCGACCATGCCACCAGCGAAAGCGGACGAAGCAGCAACCGAAACGGCGGCAGCGAGAGCGATTTTTTTCATTTTGTTCTCCAGTTTTAGCATGCCGCCAAATTTCGCAGAGGCGACGACATGCACCCAAGAATATTCCTCGTATGTGCTCAATACCCTGCGGCCTTGGTGAAATGCAACTGGTGCGAAATCGCTCTGTGATTGGCCCGTGCGAATGTCGTCAATTTAGCAACACATTTGCCAATTTTGCCTTAAAAAGCCGCCGCAAACGCAAAAGTCCGCCCCTGGTTCCCAAATAAAAAGAACCGGCCCTCGCAGGCCGGTTCCCAAAGGCGTGCAGCCGGGTTCAAAGCAGGCGGACTTGGGTGCCGACCTTGGCCAAAGCGTAAAGCTCGAGGATATGCTCGTTATAAAGCCCAATGCAGCCGCCCGAAGAGCGGCGACCGATCTTGCGAGTGTCATGGGTGCCGTGGACGCGGTAAGCGGGCCAGCTGAGGTAAAGCGCACGCACGCCCAGCGGGTTTTCCGGCGAACCACCTGGCACGACATCGGGCCAGTCGGGGTGCAGGCGTTTTTGATCGACGGTCGGGCGCCAGGTCGGGTTTTCGACCTTTTGTATAACCTCGGTCACGCCACGGCGGGTCAGATCTTCGCTGATCGGCACAGAAGAGGGGTAAAGTTTGTAGATCGTCTGATCTTCCGACCAGTAATGCACCGCGCGCGAGTTCAGATCGGCGAGAATCACGCCGTTCTTGGTATTCTCGAAATAATCCTGCCAATTCAGCATGCGAAAACCGGAATGGTTGTTGCGCACGGGGCCGTTCAGCGGCGTGTCTGCCTCGGTTTCGCCAAAGGTCTGGGCCGAAGCGGGCAAGGCGGCAGCGGTCAGCAGGGTCGCGGCGCCCCCGATGAAGAACCTGCGGTTCAGCGGCTTGTTTGCGTCTGCGGTCATCCGCGGATCTCCATTATATCTGCTCTGGGCGCTTTTTACGCCTTTGCAGCCAAAGCCGCAAATCAAACGAATGTAATCGGCAAGGCTGTGCTGCATTTGCCCGTGTTTTGCCGACTAGAGTTTGAATATCGCGCTGATTCTCGCTAAGCAGAGCCCGAGCAGAGGGCCAGAGCGGCCCCATATGGGTGATGAAAATGAACAGACGCACAGCCTTGATGGCAGGCGCATCTCTTTTGATATTGGCGGGATGCATGAGCACGGCCTCTGGCCCCGCGCTTCAATTCGCGCGGCAATCCCTTGCCGCAGGTCTATAAAATCGATGCCAAGACCGCCGAAGAGATCCCCTTCCGCCTGCTTGATTCGGTGAACAGCCTGCGCAGCGCCAAGGGCGTCGGGGCGCTGGCCTTTAGCGCACCTCTCAATGCGGCGGCCCTGACCCATTCGCGCGATATGGCGGTGCAGAACCGGCCCTGGCACTTTGGTTCGGACGGCTCCTCGCCGCTGGTGCGGGTGCAGCGGGTGAATTACGTGGGCAATTTCCTTGGCGAGGCAATTTCCGAGACCTTCCAGACCGAGCTGGAGACCCTGGCATCCTGGATGGAAGATGCCGACACCCGCGACATCATCCTTGACCCGCGCGCCCGCGAGATCGGCTTTGCCTGGTATCAGGAGCCTTCGGGCAAGATCTGGTGGACGCTGCTGACCGGCGGCTGATCTGGCAGACCGAGACAGAAAAGGCCCCTCGCGGGGCCTTTTTTATGCCGTTACGGCAGGATCATGATCGGCGTGTTCGGCTTGATCATCGCGTAGATATGCTCGATTTCCTTGTCAGAAACCGCGATGCAGCCCGCCGTCCAATCGGCCGAGCGCGGAATGCGCGGGCGGCCCGAGACCTTTTTCGGCGGCCCGCCGTGGATAAAGATTTCTCCGCCGGGTTCTTTGTCCTGCGAGGTGGCAAAGGCCATATCCTGTTCGTTCGGATAGCTGACGCCCAGCGAGAGGTGATAGCGCGAGTTCGGATTCTTGTGCGAGATGAAGTACATGCCCTCGGGGGTCTTCAGATCGCCTTCGAATTGTTTCGGGCCGATCGGGTTGCCGCCCAGCTGGATGTCATAGACCTTGAGCACCGTGTGGTTGTGCAGGAAATACATCTTGCGCGCGCCCTTCTGGACCTGAATCTGGGTCACTTCAGGGCCGTTGTAGGTTTTGAATTTGGAGGCGCAGGCGGTCAGCATGACGCCGGCCAGTACCACCAGAAGAACTCTGAAAATCCGCATGTCTGTCCGCTCGGTTATGGTTTTTTGGGGCTATTAGCCCAAAGTTATCGTCTTGGATAGTAGCAGAAATCGCAGGCGAGACCCCGCGGTTTCTGCACAGCTCTGCTCACGATTATGTCAGCGAGAAGCGGGCGACGAGTTCGACATGGGCGGACCAGCGGAACTGATCGACGACCTGCACCCAGTCAAGGTGATAGCCGCCTGCAATCAACAGCTTGGCATCGCGGGCAAAGCTGATCGGGTTGCAGGAGACCGAGGCGATCACCGGGACC
The DNA here is from genome assembly GCA_963815275.1 of uncultured Alphaproteobacteria bacterium. GTDB lineage: Bacteria > Pseudomonadota > Alphaproteobacteria > Rhodobacterales > Rhodobacteraceae > Cypionkella. Next base: position 25,686 of record CAWFGD010000005.1, on the reverse strand, counting down.
TTGCTGTGGGCAAGCGTCGCCATCTGCGCCTCGGCCCCGGCGCGGGGTGGGTCGATGACGACGGCCTCGACGCCCTTGAACTCATCGGGTTCCAGCGGGCGGCGGAACAGGTCGCGGGTCTCGACCGTGACCCGCTTGAGGCCTTCGGTGTTACGGGCGGCTTTTTCCAGCGCGGCCATCATCGGGGCTTCGCTTTCGACGGCATGAACCTCGGCGCGTTCGGCCAGGGGCAGGGAGAAGGTGCCGACACCGGCGAAAAGGTCGATGATCTTGCGGGCGGGGCCGATGGCAAGGGCGACGGCGCGCAGCAGGGCCTGTTCGCCCTCGGCGGTGGCTTGCAGAAAGGCACCGGGCGGCGGCGAGACCAGCGCGCGGCCGAAACGCTGCATCGGGGCGGTGCGCAGGGCGACGGTTTCGCCGTTCCAGGTCAGGCGGGCAAAGCCGTGGGTCTCGGCTGGCGCGGGCGAGTTCGAGCTGCAGCGCCGAATCGAGCGGCTTGCCGCCGGTGACCATGACATCCGCGCCGGAAAGCGAGCGGGTGACGGTCAGGGACACCTCGCCCGAGCGCGAGCCGCCGATTTTCACCAGCGCCTCCAGCCCCGGAAAGGTCGCCATCAGATCGGGGTGCAAAAGCTGGCAATTCGGCACCTTGACCAGCATATCCGAGGCGCGGGCGTGAAAGCCCATCAGCGCGCCGTTCTTGGTGCGCCGCGCCGCGATTGTGGCACGGCGGCGCGATTTCGGCGGTGAGGTCAGGATCGGGCGGAAGGGCGCGTCGAGCCCCTGCCCGGTCAGCGCGCCCTTGACGATGCCCTGTTTCCACTCGGCCACGAAGGCATCCGAGGCGTGCTGCATCAGGCAGCCGCCGCAGGTCTTGGCATGCGCGCACGGCGGTTTGATGCGGTTGACCGAGGGGGTGAGGATGCGGAAATCGGCGAGCTGGTCGCCCTGCAGATCGCCCTCGACCACCTCGCCCGGCAGCATGCCCGGCACAAAGATCGCGCCTTCCGGCCCTTGGGCCACGCCGTCGCCCAGATGGCCCAGCCGGTCGATGGTCAAAATCACTCTGCCGCTTCCTTGTCCTCGGTGCCGATGAAGCCGCCGGACTGGCGGTTCCAATAGCGGGCATAAAGCCCATTCGCGGCCAAAAGCTCCGCATGGCTGCCCTGTTCCACAATGCGGCCCTCGTCAAGCACAACGATGCGGTCCATTTCGGCGATGGTGGACAGGCGGTGCGCGATGGCCAGCACGGTCTTGCCCTGCATCACCTTGGTCAGGGCGTCCTGGATCGAGGCTTCAACCTCGGAATCCAAGGCGCAGGTCGCCTCGTCCAGCACCAGAATCGGCGCGTCTTTCAGAAAGGCGCGGGCCAGGGCGATGCGCTGGCGCTGACCGCCCGACAGCTTTACGCCGCGCTCGCCAAGATAGGCGTCATAGCCGGTGCGGCCCATGAAATCCTTCAGCCCCAGAATGAAGTCATGCGCCTCGGCCTGCTGGGCGGCGGCGATCATCTGGTCTTCGCTGGCGTCGGGGTTGCCATACATGATGTTCTCGCGCGCGGTGCGGTTGAACATCGCGGTTTCCTGCGTGACCATGCCGATCTGACGCCGCAAGCTTTCCTGCGTGACATGGCGCACGTCGATACCGTCGATCAGAATCTGGCCCTTTTCGGTGTCATAGAGCCGCAACAGCAGCGAAACCAGCGTGGATTTCCCGGCCCCCGAGGCCCCGACCAGACCGATCTTTTCACCCGGCGCAATGGTCAGCGACAACCTCATCCAGCCCGCCTCTTCTTGCGGCCATAGGCAAAGGTCACGTCCTGCATCTTCACCTCGCCGGTCACGCGCGGCAGCTCGATGGCATCGGGCGCATCGGTCAGGGTATAGGGCGGCGTCAGGGTGCTCACGCCGTCCTCGACCTCGCCCAGATTGCCGAAGATCGACATCAGGCGAAAACGAGACCCAGCCGGTCATCTGCGCCAGCCGGAACGAAATCGCCCCCGCCGCGGCGATATCGCCCGAGGTGGCCGTGCCCTTCGACCACAGCCAGACCGTCGCGCCGACCAGCAAAACCGGCAGCACCCCCGACAGCGCCATCAGTGACAGCGGAACCAGCTTGAGATGATGCCGTATTCGATGGCCTTGTCGCGAAAGGCGCTCATCGCCTCCAGCGCCACGCCGTCCTCGTGCTTGGAATGGGCGAAGAGCTTGACCGTTTTCATATTGGTCACGGTATCGACGATCTGCCCGGTGACCATGGCGCGGGCCGCAGCCCGCGCGGCCGAAGCGCCCCGCACCTTCTTCAGAAAGCCTCGGATGAACAGCAGATAGGCCGCGATCCAGACCACCAGCAACAGCGACACCCGCACGTCGATCGTCAGCAGCAAGGCAACCGAGCCCACCACCGAGGCCAGCGCAAAGGCCACGGTTTCGATGGTGCCCGCGATCACATCGGTCGTGGCGCGGGCGACCTGCATCTGCTTTTGCGCAATCCGTCCGGCGAAAGTCATTGTCAAAGAAGGTCACCGCCTGACCGATGGTAAAGCGGTGCATCCGGATCAGGATCAGCGGGAAAAGGTTGGGTTCGACCACGATGGCAGCGGCATGGGTGTTGATGCCGAAAATCAGCGGGCGGGCGATCAGGTAGAACGCCAGAAAACCCGCAAACAGCCAGAAATGGCTTTGCCAGACGGTGGCCGGGTCGGCGGTATTGGCGGCGTCAATGACATCGCCAAGGATGGTGGCCGAAATCGCCTCCAGTGAGCCTGCAAAGGCCGACCAGAAGGCCGCCCAGATGATGCCGGGCCAGGCGCCGGTCAGCGCCCAGCGGAAAAAGGCCCAGGTGGTGCGCGGCGGCACCTCGGTTGCGGGTGAGAAAGGCGCGATGGTCGGGCCGAATGTCATGCGTCCTCCTCCAAACCGATAAAGCCGCCGGATTGGCGCGCCCAGAAGCGGGCATATAGCCCGTTCGCCGCCAAAAGCGCGGCATGGGGGCCGTCTTCGACGATCTTTCCGTCTTCCAGCACGATAATCCGGTCCATCGCCGCGATGGTCGACAGTCGGTGCGCGATGGCGATCACGGTCTTGCCCTGCATGACGCCAAAGAGCGCGTCCTGAATGGTGGCCTCGGCCTCTGAATCCAGCGCCGAGGTCGCCTCGTCCAGGATCAGAATCGGCGCATCCTTGAGGATCACCCGCGCCAGGGCGACGCGCTGGCGCTGCCCGCCCGACAGCTTGACGCCGCGCTCGCCGACATGGGCGTCATAGCCGCGGCGGCCCTGCGGATCCTCCAGCGTCAGGATGAAGTCATGCGCATCGGCCTGCCGCGCGGCGGCGATCATCTGCGCCTCACTGGCGCCGGGGCGGCCGTAAAGGATATTCTCGCGCACCGAGCGGTGCAGCAGCGAACTGTCTTGCGCCACCATGCCGATTTCGCGGCGCAGGCTGTCTTGGGTGACCGTCGAGATATCCTGCCCGTCGATCAGAATGCGACCCTGTTCGGCGTCGTAGAACCGCAAAAGCAGCTTGACCAGCGTCGATTTTCCCGCCCCCGAGCGACCGACAACGCCGATACGCTCGCCGGGTTTGACGGCAAGGCTGATCGCCTGCAAGCCGCCCGAACCGCGCCCGTAGTGGTGCGAGACGCCGTCCAGCTGGATCGCGCCGCGACCAAAGGCAAGCTGGCCCGCATTGGGCGCATCGACCATGGCGATGGGCTGGGTGATGGTCTGCATGCCTTCCTGCACGGTGCCGAGGTTCTGCACCAGGTTGGTGGTGGCCCACATGATCCAATAGGTCATGTTGTTGAGCCGCAGCACCAGGGTCACAGCGGCGGCGACGGTGCCGACCGAGGCCGTGCCGTGATACCACAGCCACAGCGCCCAGGCGGTGACAGAGGTGATCAAGAGCCCGTTCAGACCGGTCAGGATGATGTCCATCTTGGTGACCACCCGCATCTCGGCCATAAAGGTCTGGCGCGCGCCTTCGATGGCCGAGCGGCCATAGCTCAGCTCGAGGTCGTGGTGGGCGAAAAGCTTCACCGCATGGATGTTGGAATAGGCATCGACCACCCGCCCGGTCAGAGCCGAACGCGCCTCGGAACTGGCGGTTGCAGCGGGTCCGGCGCGACGGATCGTCCAGCGCATCAAGGCGATATAGCCCGCGAACCACAGGATCAGCGGCAGCAGCAAGCGCGGGTCGGCACCAGCCAGCATGATCGCGGCGCCGGCGAGGGTGGTCGAGGCAAAGGCCACCGCGTCGAAGGTCTGGAACACGGCCTCGCCTGCGGCGGGGGGTGCCTGCATGATGCGGTTGGCGATGCGCCCGGCGAAATCGCTCTCGAACCAGCCAACCGGCTGGCGCAAGACATGCCGATGCGCCCGCCAGCGCATCATGGTGCCAAAGTTCGGCAGGATGGTGTTGTGCAACAGGGCCACGCCGGTGCCGCCAATTGCCGGGCGCAGAATCAGCACCGCAAGGGCGACGAGGATGATTTCTGTGCCATGTGCGGCCCAGACCTCGGCAGGCGCGCCTTGGGCGAGGAAATCGACCATGCGGCCAACGTACCAGATCAAGCCGATGTCGAAGGCGGAATTGAGCGTCGAGACCACAGCAGTAACAGCAAAGACGCCCCGGAAGGGACGGATATAATCGCGCAGGAACGGCCAGAGCTTGCGGGGCGGCGTGTCCGATTCGGCATAGGGCGCATAGGGGTCAACGAGACCCTCGAAGAACTTGAACATGTGGATCTCACGAAGTTTTCGGCGCAGGCGCCGAGGGCCCAAGACAGACCTAGGCCAGCAAGTCAGATTTGCTCAAATTCAGGTCAGAGGCAAGCCAACGCGCCTCGATTTTGCGCAAAGCTTCGCCGAGGGCCGGGCCCTGCAGGCTGGGCATCAGGTCGGTGGCAGCGACGGGAAGGGTCGCCTGAGTGCCCCGGATGATCTCGGCTTGCCAGTTGGGTGGCAGAGGCTGTTCGAGCAGAGCGGCACGGCAAAGGATCGTGGCGCGGGCGAGGCCCTCGCCCAGCTTCCAGCCAAGGGCGGCGGGGGTCAGGGAACTGCCGATATAGTCTCTGATCCGCTGAATAGAGCCTGCATTGGCCTTGGAGAGCCGCAGCGCCTCTGCGGGGTTTTCGCCGCCCAGAAGTGCCAGTCTTGTCAGCCAGTCGGGTAGCAGCGCCCGCCTCCAGATGCACCAAGGGGGCCAGCGCGCGGGCATCCGCCCCGGGCAGAATCTGCGCCAGCACCCCGGCTTGTGCCATGGCAGCAACCGCAGGCGCGGGGTCCGGGGCTGCGAGGAGCTTGTGCATTTCCGCACCGATCCTCTCGCGCGAGAGGCCCGCAAGACCGTCGAGATTGGCGGCGCAGGCGGCAAGGCCTTCGGCGTCAAGGCCTGCTTCGGGATCGGCGTAAAGCGCGTGAAAGCGGAAAAACCGCAGGATGCGCAGGTAATCTTCGCGGATGCGCGCCTCGGGGTCGCCGACAAAGCGCAGGCGGCGGGCGATAAGATCGGGCAGAGCCGCCGAGCGGGTCGATAACTGTGCCGTCGGCCTCGGCATAGAGCGCGTTCATGGTGAAATCGCGCCGCGCCGCGTCCTCGGCAAGGTCGGGAGAGAAGGCAACCCGGGCGCGGCGGCCATCGGTTTCGACATCGCGGCGAAAGCTGGTGACTTCATGCGGGATGCCGCCCGCGATCACGGTGACGGTGCCATGGTCAATGCCGGTCGGAATGACCTTGAAACCCGCCTTTTCCGCAATGTCAGAGACTGTTTGGGGTAAGGCATCGCTGGCGATATCAATGTCAGCGACAGGCAGACCCATCAGGGCGTTGCGCACACAGCCCCCGACGAAAAGCGCGCGTTGACCCGCCGCGGTCAGCGCCGCACAGAGCGCCTGCGTGTCACGGTGGTCGAGCCATGCGCCCTGAACCTTCATTGCGCCACCCGCTCGGCCAACCCGCGCAGGATTCGCGCCGTGGCCCCCCAGATGTAATAGGGGCCATAGGGCACGGCATAGTAGCGCCGCGTCTGATTCTGCCAGTTGCGCCCCTCGATGTGATAGCGGCTGCGGTCCAGCACATGGCCAAGCGGGACCGAAAACACCTCTTCGACCTCGCCCACCTCTGGTGTCGGGGTAAAAGCGTCTCTGACAAGGCCCAAAACCGGTTGAATGCTATAGCCGGTCACAGTTTCATGCACCGGCATCGTCCCCAGAATCTCGACCCGGTCCGGCGGCAGGCCGATCTCTTCCCAGGATTCGCGCAGGGCGGCGGCCTCGGCATCGCTGTCGGTCGCATCAATCTTGCCGCCGGGAAAGGCGATCTGGCCGGGGTGGTGTTGCAGGTGCGAGGAACGTTTGGTCAGGATCAGCCGCGCCCGGCCTTCGTGCAGCCAGATCGGCACCAACACGGCGGCAGGACGCAAAACGCCGCCCTTGGGACGGGCGACGTTCGGGTTCAGATCGAAGTCCGACGAGACGCCTGAGGGGCGGGCGAGGGCCTGCGTCAGACGGTCGATCTCACTCTGCATCACCCTTTGCCTTTGCTGCCTCGGCCTCGAGGCCCAAGGTTTGCGGGTCGAATTGGTAATGCGCGCCACAGAATTGGCAATCGGCGGTGACGATGCCTTCGTCTGTGGTCATCGTCTTGATATCCTTGGCCGAATAGATCGACATCGCCTGCCGGACCTTATCCGCCGAGCAGGAGCAGCCGAATTTCACCGGCGTGGCATCATAGACGCGCGGGCCTTCCTCGTGGAACAGCCGTACCAGAAGATCGGTCGGCGCAACAGAAGGCCCGATCATCTCGAGCTCTTCCACCGTATCCAGCAACATATTTGCGCGGTTCCAGTTCTCCGCTTCGGCCCCGGCGAGGATGTCGGTGTGATCGAGCAACCCCCCCTCGCCCGAGCCAGCCTCTGCAGCCACGCCAGCCATGCTGGGCATATGTTGCAGCATGACGCCGCCCGCCCGCCAATGCGCCGGCTGGCCGGGCTTTTGACTGCGGCCAAAGGTCAGCTCAAAGCGGGTCGGGATCTGTTCGGACTGGGCGAAATAGGTCTGGGCGCAATCCGACAAGGACGAACCAGAAATCGGGGTAAGCCCCTGATAGGGCTGCATATCCTCACCCTGATCTATCAGCACGGCGAAGTAGCCCTCGCCGATCTGACTGAAGGGCTTGGCCGCGTGATCAAGCCGGTCGGCATCAAAGCTGGCCCAGGCGCGGATCAGCGCGGGTTCGCCCTCGGCGCTGGGGCCGTAGTAATCGGTGGCGATCAGCCGCGCCGGACCATTGCCGCGAATTTGCAGGCTAAGCTTCCAGCGCAGCTTGACCGACTGGCCGATCAGCGCGGTCAGCACGGCGGCCTCGGCCACCAGCGCCTCGATCACCGGCGGATAGGCGTGCTGGCGCAGGACATTGTCCAATACGCCGTCAAGCCGCGCCACCCGGCCACGGATGTCGGAGAGGTCAAGTTGAAACGGCAGGACAGTATCGTCCCAGGCGATTTGGGTTCCAAGGGTCATGGGGTTTCCTAAAGGTGCCAACGCAGGCATACCGCGCCTATATAGGCAGAGCAACCGCAAGCCCAAGGGGTCGGCATGATCAAACGCTATGGAGAGAGCCCGAAGCCTGGGCAGACCTATATCCGCAGGCCGGGGGTCTATGCGGTGCTGCTCGGGCGGGATGGTCTGCTTTTGACGCATCAGTCAGCGCCCGTGCCGGAATTTCAACTGCCGGGCGGTGGCATCGACAAGGGGGAACACCCGATCGCAGCCCTGCACCGCGAGGTGATGGAAGAGACCGGCTATCACATCGCCGGCCTGCGCCGGCTGGGGGCCTTCCGGCGGTTCACCTATATGCCGGAGTATGAGATCTGGGCGGAAAAGCTGTGCACGGTCTATCTGGCGCGGCCGGGGCTGCGGATCGGGCCGCCGAGCGAGCCGGGGCATCGCGCGGTGTGGATCGACCCCTTCGCGGCCTTGCCGATTCTGGGCAATGACGGCGACCGGGCGATGCTGCGCCGCGCCTTGATTCAGCCGCGATAATCAAAGATCAGGCCCGAAACATCATCGGGCAGATCCAAGCCCCCGGCAAAGCTGTTCAGATCCCAGACCAGCGCCTCGAGCAGGAGCGGGCTGTCGAGGGCGCTGTTGCGCTGCAGGATCGCCACCAGACCCTCGGCGCCAAGTTCGCTGCCCGAGGGGTCGGGGCATTCAGTGACACCGTCGGACACAAGAAACAGCCGGTCGCCTCGGCTCAGGGTAAAGCTGATCTCGGTGTATTGCGCCTCTTCGATCAGGCCGATGGGCAGGCCGCCCTGTCCAATCGGCTCTATCTCGCCGGATTTGCGCAGAATGAGCGGGTGGGGATGGCCGGCTTGCACCAGCCGCGTCGCCCCAGTGCGAAGGTCGATCTCGGCATAGGCGAGGGTGAAATACTGCTCCACCTGCAACTCTTGCAGCATCATGCGGTTGAGCCGGGCTGCAACCTCGGCGGGGGGCCAAGCCTCTTTGCCGCCATCGGCGCTGCTGCGCAGCGCGATGTTCTGATCCGGTGAGCCGCCCGACAGCAGGCCCGCCAGCCGCGCCGTCATCATTGCCGAGGCGACGCCATGGCCCGAGACATCGACAGAATAGACCGCCACCCGGTCGGCATCGATGACAAAACTGCCAACCAGATCGCCGCCGACATGGCCCGAGGGCCGCAGCATCAGCGCGGCGGTGCCCGCGCCAAAATCCCGAAAACGGTCGCGCACCAGAGTCTGTTGCAGCTTGCGCGCCTCGATCAGATCGCGGTCGAGCGAATCATAGAGGGTCTGCAATGTGCCCAGCGTGCTGCTGATCAGGCGGTTGGTTTCGACCAGCTGATCCTGCATGCCCAAGATGCGTTCCCCGGCGCGCAGGCGGGCGCGGAGTTCATCGGAATTCACCGGTTTAGAGACGAAATCATCGGCACCGTTTTCCAAACCATCGGCGATTTCGGCCTTTTCCGATTTCGAGGTCAGCAGGATGAAATAGCCATAACCCTCGCGCGGCAGGGCGCGGAAGGCCTTGCAGAAATCCAGACCCGACATGCCCGCCATCATCCAGTCGGACAGCACGATATCAAAGTCGCGCGCCTGACAGAGGGCCAGCGCCGCTTCGCCCGATTCGGCCTCGACCACGGCGTAGCCCCAACGGCTGAGCTGCATCTGCAAGATCCGCCGCTGCGCCTTGCTGTCGTCGACGATCAGCACCGGGCGCGGCTCGAAAGCGCTGCTGCGGCGCTGCTCTGGTATGCGATCTGTCGCGGCCTTGTTCACCCAAATCTCCTGTGTCAGAGGCTGTTTTGCACCTGCCGGATTAACGAGGGGTGAAGCTTAAAACTGTGCCTTTCTAGCCGGGTCGTGGTTACGCTTTGTTAAGCCAAGATGCGCAGAATTCTCCGGTGTGGTGCGAGAAGGCAGGCGGGTGATGATCGAATGGGACCGGGTAAACGAATTGCGCAGCGAGATCGGCGCAGCGGATTTTGCCGAAGTGGTGGCGCTGTTTCTGGCCGAGACTGAGGATGTTTTTGCCCGCATCTCCCCCGTGGCGGGGCCTGCGGCGTTGGAGGCGGATCTGCATTTCATGAAGGGTGCGGCGCTCAACCTCGGCTTTCGCGAGGTGGCGCGGCTGTGTCAGGAGGGCGAGCGACGCGCAGCCTTGGGCGATTGCGCCATCGATCTGGACCGGCTGCGGCGCAGCTATGCCATTTCCAAGGCGGAGCTTTCCTCGGGCCGCGGCTTGGTGAATGCCGCCTAGTTCGTCTAGATCAGGAATTCCGAGAGAATCTCGTCACTGGTGATATCGCGGTAGCTGAAGGCGGCGGCGTCGAGTTGATCGAACAGGGCTTTGAAGTTCTCGGCTGCCGAAGTTTCAATCCCGATCAGCACCGACCCGAAGTTGCGCGCTGATTTCTTGAGGTATTCAAAGCGGGCGATATCGTCGTCCGGGCCAAGCATGCCCAGGAATTCCTTGAGCGCGCCGGGGCGCTGCGGCATGCGCAGGATGAAGTATTTCTTCACCCCGGAATAGCGTTGCGCGCGTTCCTTGACCTCGGGCAGCCGCTCGAAATCGAAATTGCCGCCGGAGGTGACGCAGACCACGGTCTTGCCGGCGATCTCATCTGCCAGCTCTGGCAACACGTCGATCGAAAGCGCACCGGCGGGTTCCAAGACGATGCCCTCGACATTGAGCATTTCCAGCATGGTGACGCAGATGCGGTCCTCGGGGGCGAGCAGGACTTCGCTGGGTTTGACCCCAGACAGCGCGGCAAAGGTGCGCTCGCCCAGCCGCGCCACGGCGGCGCCATCGACAAAGGAGTTGACGCGTTTCAGCGTCACCGGCTCTTGCGCCGCCAAGGCGGCGGTGAGGCTGGCACCGCCCAGAGGCTCGACGAACCGGAATTCCGTGGCCGGAGCCTCTGCGCGCAGATAGCGGGTGACGCCCGAGGCGAGACCACCACCGCCTACCGGCAGGATCACCAGATCGGGGGCATGGCCGAGCTGCTCCAACATCTCGACCGCGACCGAGGCCTGACCCTCGATCACATCCTCGTCGTCGAAGGGCGAAAGGAAATGCGCGCCCTTTTCGGCGCAGAAGCCTTGCGCGGCGGCAAGGGTCTGGTCGAAATAATCGCCGGTCAGCACGATGCGCACCGCCTCGCCGCCAAAGGCACGGGTCTTGTCGATCTTTTGCTGCGGCGTGGTCACCGGCATGAAGATGGTGCCTTTGACGCCGAAATGCTTGCAGGCGAAGGCAACGCCCTGGGCATGGTTGCCTGCCGAGGCGCAGACGAAATCCTGCTGGCCGGGCTGAAGCGCCCGCACCTTGCGCATCGCGGTGAAGGCGCCACGGAGTTTGTAGCTGCGCACCGGCGAGAGATCTTCGCGCTTGAGGTAAATCTCGGCCCCATAGCGCCGCGACAGATAGTCGTTGCGCTGCAACGGCGTGCGCGGGAACAGCTCGCGCAGGGCGCGGGTCGATTGGCGGGCGGCTTGGGCAAAATCGGTCATCAGACCGACATGCCGCAAGCGCCCTGCCAAAGCAAGCTTCAGGCCGCGCTGACGCGCCAGATCACATCGCCGACGTCATCGGCCATCAGCAGCGATTTGCCATCGGGGCCGACTTTGACACCGACCGGGCGACCGTAGGAGTATTTCTCGTCGTCCGACAGGAAGCCCCAAAGGATATCGCGCGGCGTGCCGGAAGGTTTGCCGTTTGCGAAAGGCACGAACAGCAGCTTGTAGCCCGAGAGTTTCGAGCGGTTCCACGAGCCGTGCTGACCGATCACCATGCCCTCGCCAAAGCCCGGCAGGGTGCCCGCGGGCATCCAGCACAGGCCGAGCGAGGCGGTGTGGCCACCCAGCGCAAAATCGGGTTGCAGGGCGCGGGCGACCAACGCCGGGTCTTGCGGCACCCGGTCATCGACGGTCTTGCCCCAATAGCAATAGGGCCAGCCATAAAAGCCGCCGTCCTGCACCGAGGTCAGGTAATCGGGCGGGGTTTCATCGCCCAGACCGTCGCGTTCGTTCACCACGGTCCAGAGCGCGCCGGTGGCAGGCTCCCAAGCCGTGCCAACGGCGTTGCGCAAGCCGCTTGCAAAGATGCGGCTGGTCCCCGAAGCGATGTCGAGTTCCCAGATGCAGGCGCGGCCCTCTTCGGCCTGCATGCCCTGATCGGCGATGTTGGAAAGCGAGCCTACGCCTGCATAAATCTTGGTGCCATCGGGCGAGACGATCAAGCTGCGCGTCCAGTGGCCGCCGGGTTTGAAGTCGCAAAGCCTGGTGCCCGCGCCGGTCAGCTGGGTCGCGCCCTGTTGATAGGGAAAGCTGACAATGCCATCGGTATTGCCGACGTAGAAGGTGGCACCTACCAGCGCCATGCCGAAGGGCTGGCGTTGCTTTTCAAGGAAGACGTGGCGTTCTTCCGCAACACCATCGCCATCGGCGTCACGCCACAGCGTGATGCGGTTGGCACTGACGCCCAAGGCGCGGGCGCGTTTCATCGTGGCCTGCATGGCGCGGTCCATCAGGGTCTTTGGCGGGTCCGCCTCTTGCAGCGCCTCGGCCACCAGCACGTCGCCATTGGGCAGAACCTCGATCCAACGCGGGTGCAGCAGGTCGCGGGCGAAGGCGTTAACCTTGAGGCCTGCCGCTGCCGTCGGCTTGTGATCGCCCTGCCAGCCCTTGGCGGTGGGCATCTTCAGGGTCATGATGCCTTGCTTTTTCGCCACAGGGATCTGCGGGCTTGCCCCCATCGCCTGCACCGAGGGCGCGCCAAAGCGGCGCAGCAAGACCATGGTTGCACCGACCGCTGCGGTTGCACGGGCCATAAAGCTCATGAGGAGGCTCCTTTTCTGTTGGCTTTGGGTAGCGCAACCGCCGGGTGATCAAAGCGGTTTTCGCCTCAATCTGGCTGGGGATCGCGCCAGAAGCGGTCTATTTTTCGACCGGAGCGCTCTCGGGCTGGGGGTGCAGGCCATAGCGGGCCATGAACATCGAAACCGCCCCCTCGATCACCCGCTTGACCTCGGGCGCGGTGCAGCCACGTTGCGGGGTGAAGAGCAGACAGTCTTGCAGATCGACCTTGCAAAGCTGGGCGAACTGGGCGGCGGCGAGGGGCAGATCCTCGATCACCAATTCACCGCGGCTGACGCCGTTTTGCAGGCATTCGCAGATCCGCTCTTTCGCCAATCTGGGGCCGGAGTTGTAAAATTGCTGGGCCAGTTCGGGAAAGCTTTCCGCCTCGGCCACGGCGATGCGAAAGATCCGCTGGCCGAAGTCGCTTTGCATAAAGCCGATCAGCCGGGTCGCGGCGTGGCGCAGCACTTCGGCGATCGGGGCGGTCTGGTCCATTTCCGAGACCGCCTCTTCGGCCTGCCTGCGACATTCGGCGCTGGCGACCTCCATGAAGAGGATGCGTTTGTCGGGAAAATAGGCGTAAAGCGTCGCCTTGGAGACCCCAGCCTCGCGGGCGATGTCATCCACCGAGGTGCGTTCAAAACCGTCGCGCAGAAAGACACTGCGCGCGCCTTGCAGCACCTGCTCGAACTTGCGGCCTTTGACGATCAGCGAGGGCTTGGTGTCCATAAACTTCTCCTGCGCCCAGTCTAGACCGCGCGCAAGGCATCGGGCAAGCCGATCACTTGCACCCGAGGGTCAGGCTGGCCGGATGAATGCAGGATTGGCTGGCCGGGGCCGGTTCGGGGAAGGTCAGATTGGGCGGCAGAATGTCGACAGTGAAGGCGGAGAGCGGGGCGGCAAAGCCAAGCAGGGTGGCGAGGGCAAGGGCTAGGCGTTTCATTTTGCATTCCTTTAACTGAACTGCTGGGTTTACTCATCAATGATCTAAACCCGTCAGTTCAGATTCGCAAGACAAAAGTGAACCGATCAGTTCAAATTCAAGATTTGTCTTTCCCTCACCGCGAAACTCTGACAGTTTAGAATCATTCCAGAATGAGGCCGCCATGTTCTCTTTGCTCTCCAACCGCCGCCGCTTTGCCGATTTGACCGAGCAGGAGGTTCTGGCCCTGGCGATTTCCTCCGAAGAGGACGACGGGCAGATCTATCGCAGCTATGCCCATGGCTTGCGGGCGGAGTTTCCGGCCTCGGCTGCGGTGTTTGACGGCATGGCCCTGGAGGAGGACGACCATCGCCAGCGGCTGATCGAGCTGCACCGCGCCCGCTTTGGCGAGGTGATCCCGCTGATCCGCCGCGAGCATGTCGCGGGATTTTACGCCCGCCGCCCGGTGTGGCTGACCGAGAATCTGGGGCTGGAGCGGATCCGCGAAGAGGCGCGGGCGATGGAAAAGCAGGCGGGCGATTTCTATCTGCGCGCGGCGGCACGGACCCAGGATGCGGCGACGCGCAAGCTCTTGGGTGATCTGGCGGCGGCAGAGGCCGGCCACGAACAGCACGCCATCGATCTGGAAGGCGAGCATTTGAACGGCGTGGCGCGCGGCAGCGAGGACAAGGCGGCGCGGCGGCAGTTCATTCTGACTTGGGTGCAGCCGGGTCTGGCGGGGTTGATGGATGGCTCTGTCTCCACCCTCGCGCCGATCTTCGCCACGGCTTTTGCCACCCAAGACACCCATACCACCTTTCTGGTCGGACTTGCCGCTTCGGTCGGGGCGGGGATTTCGATGGGCTTTACCGAGGCTGCGCATGACGACGGTGTCTTGTCGGGGCGCGGCAGCCCGATCAAGCGCGGCTTTGCTTCGGGGATCATGACCACGATGGGCGGTCTTGGCCACGCCCTGCCCTATCTGATCCCGGATTTCTGGACGGCGACCAGCATCGCCATGGTGGTGGTCTTTGTCGAGCTTTGGGCGATTGCCTGGATTCAGAACCGCTTTATGGAGACGCCCTTTTTGCGCGCCGCCCTGCAGGTGGTGGTCGGCGGCGCGCTGGTCTTTGCGGCGGGCGTGCTGATTGGCGGCGGCTGAGGCGGGTCAGCAAGGCGTGGAGTCTGCGTCGGGGCACTGGGCAAATGCCAGATCTGACCTTCCCCCGGATCGCGACGGTTTTCTAACTCGCGCTCATCCCAGATCGGCTTCGGGCGCAATCACACCCTTGGTGAAGACAAAGCAGCCATAAAACCGCCGCTCGCCCGTGGAGATGACGCAATAGGCCTGCTTTGCCGCTTCGTAGAAGGCAAAGCGCTCGATGCCATACATCGGCGCCGAACGGCCCTCGGCGGCGTCAACCTCGGCCTGCACCTCGACCTGCACGGCGGGCATCTCGTCAGGGGCGCCCATCACTTGCATCCGACCAGCGGCGTTTTGCAGCGCCGAATCCAGCGGCAGCAGGGACAGCACCGCCTTGACCGCCCGCGCCGCCGTGACGTTTTCGATGTGCAGCAGACGCCCCAAGCGGGTCTGGCGCGCAATCGCATCGGCCGGGAAGTTCGTATCGGCAATCACCAGCGTGTCACCATGGCCCATGGCGCGTAGCGCATGCAGCACATCGGCGCCCAGCGCCGGATCAATCGACTTCAACATCTCAGACCTCCTCCGATTCGCTGCTCAAGCTATAGGGCTGGCTTGCGGCTGGACAGCCCCCTAGACGCCGTAAGGGATCCAGATATTCTTGACCTCGGTGGCGCGGCGCAGCCAGTCCACGCCCTCGGCGCTGGCGGCCTCCCACTCGGTCAGACGCCCATGATCGACAAAGCTGCGCTTCATATTGCCCGCCGAAAGCCGCTCGACGGTTTGCGACAGCGCTTCGGAGCCAAAGGCCCAGATCGCATCGACATCGGCATGGGCGGCCAAAGCCTCGGCCAGCGGCAGCGGATCGCCGGTGACAATGTTGAGCACCCCGCCCGGCAGATCCGAGGTTTCCAGCACCGAATAGAAATCGGTGGCCGAGAGCGGATGCGCCGCACTTGGCACCGCAATCACCCGGTTGCCCATCGCGATCAGCGGCGCGACAAGGCTGATAAAGCCGAGCAGCGGGGCTTCAGGCGGGCAGATCACGCCGACCACGCCGACAGGTTCGTTCATCGCCAAGGCGACCCCGCGCAGGGGTGGCGAATGCACGGCCCCGTCGTATTTGTCGGCCCAGGCAGCATAGCTGAACAGCCGCGCGATGCTGGCCTCGACCTCGGCTGCGGCCTTCGCGGCGCTTTGCCCGGTCATGGCAGCAATGCGCCCGGCAAATTCAGCCGCCCGTCCCGAAAGGTTCTCGGCGATGTAATACAACACCTGCGCCCGGTTATGGGTCGAAGCCGCGGCCCAAGCATCCGCCTTGCGCGCCGCCGCCACCGCATTGCGGATGTCCTTGCGGTTGCCTTCACCGACCTCGCCCAGACTGACGCCTTTCGGGTTCAGCACGGGGCGGGAATAGTTGCCGTCGGGCCGCGCCTGCTTGCCGCCGATATAAAGCTTGGCGGTGCGGTCAATCTCGGGCGCGGCAAAATCGGTCACCGACAGGCTGCGCGGCTGAACCGGGGCCAGCGCCGGGCGCAGCTTGCGGCCCAGCAGGGCCTTGGGCTTGAGGTATTCAAACGCACCCTCGCGCCCGCCTTCGCGGCCAAAGCCCGACTCTTTGCGCCCGCCAAAGCCGACGGCGGCGTCGAACATATTGGTGGCATTGACCCAGACCACCCCGGCCTCGACCTTGGCCGCGACCTGCAGTGCCAGACCGATTGTCTCGCTCCAGATGCTGGCGGACAGGCCATAGCGCGAATGGTTCGCCAGTTGCACCGCCTCATCCGGGGTGCGGAAGGTCGTGGTCACCGCAACCGGGCCAAAGATTTCTTCCTGCGCCACGATGGAGGCGGGTTGCACCCCGCTCAGCAAGGTCGGCGGATAGAAACAGCCCTCGGCGGGCAGATCCATCTCGGCCTGATAAAGCTCAGCGCCCTCGGCCACGCCCTGCGCCACCAGCGCCCGGATCCGTTCGAGCTGAATCGGCGCGACGATGGCCCCCATGTCGATGCCCTTGTCCAAGGGCGAGCCGACCCGCAGCACCGCCATGCGGCGCTTGAGACGGCGGATGAAATCCTCGGCAATGCCCTCTTGCAGCAACAGCCGCGAGCCTGCGCAGCAGACCTGCCCCTGATTGAACCAGATCGCATCGACGACGCCTTCGACCGCGCCATCCAGATCGGCATCCTCAAAGACGATAAAGGGCGATTTGCCGCCCAACTCCAGCGTCAGCGCCTTGCCACTGCCTGCAAGGTCTTTGCGGATGATCCGGCCGACCTCGGTCGATCCGGTGAAGGCGATCTTGTCAACGCCGGGGTGATTGACCAAGAGCGCGCCGGTCTCGCCCTCGCCCGTCACGATATTGATCACCCCCGCCGGCAAACCCGCCGCCGCCGCCAGTTCGGCAAACAACAGCGCGGTCAGCGAGGTGTATTCCGCAGGCTTCAGCACCACGGTGTTGCCCAAAGCCAAAGCTGGAGCGATCTTCCACGCCAGCATCAGAAAGGGGAAGTTCCACGGGATGATCTGCCCGACCACACCAACCGGCACATGATCGGGAAAGCTGGTTGCCTGCAGTTGCGCCCAACCGGCGTGGTGCAGAAAGTGCCGCGCCGCCAAGGGCACGTCGATATCCCGCGTCTCGCGGATCGGTTTGCCGTTATCAATCGCCTCGACCACAGCGATCAGCCGGGCATGGCGCTGGATCATCCGCGACAGGGCATAAAGGTGGCGGGCGCGGGCGTGGCCGGGCAGCTTGGCCCAGGGCGCTTGGGCCTTGCGGGCAGCAGCGACGGCGGCTTCGACATCGCCAGCGCCGCCGCGTGCCAGCATCGCCAGGGGCTTGCCGGTGGCGGGTTCAAAGGTCTGAAACTGCGCCTCGGGCTTGGTAAAGCCGCCATTGATAAAGTGGCCAAAGCTCGCGCCATGCCGGGCCAGCCAGCCGCGCGCCTCGCTGTCGGATTCGGGGGAAGGACCATAGGCCATGCTGTCAAAATACTTTGCGATGCTCATCGGTCTATCCGATCGGGTGCCGGTTGAAGGCGGAATAACCGCCGGTGACATGAGTTTCGAGCTGCCGCTCGATATCGGCCAAAAGGCTGGAAGCGCCAATGCGGAACAGATCGGGTTCCAGCCAGTCGCGGCCCAGCTCTTCCTTCATCAGGAATTGCTGCATCAGCACGTCCTTGGTGGTGGCAATGCCGCCCGCCGGTTTGTAGCCGACGCGAAAGCCTGTGCGGTCTAGGTAATCGCGGATCGTGCGGATCATCGTCAGGGTGACGGCAGGGGTGGCATTGACCGGCTCTTTCCCGGTCGAGGTCTTGATGAAATCCGCGCCCGCCATCATGCAGATCAGGCTGGCCTGCGCCACATTGCGCAGCGTCTTCAACTCGCCCGTCGCCAGGATCGCCTTGACATGGGCAGCCCCACAGGCGGCGCGAAAATCGCGCATCTCGTCATAAAGCGCCTGCCAATTGCCGGTCAGAACATGCTCGCGGGTGATGACGATATCGATCTCGGCCGCGCCATCGGCAACCGAGGCGGCAATCTCGCGCAGCTTGACGTCATGCGGCACCAACCCCGCGGGAAAGCCGGTGGAGACAGCGGCGACCGGGATGCCCGACCCCGCCAGCGCCTCGACCGCCGTGGCGACAAAACGGTGGTAAACGCAAACCGCCCCCGTGGTCAGCCTGCGGTCGCCAAAGCCCAGCGCCTCTTGCAGCGCAGGCGTCAGCGGTTGCCGCGCCTTGGCGCAAAGCCTGCGCACCCGGCCTGCCGTATCATCGCCGCTGAGTGTGGTCAGATCGATGCAGGTCAGCGCCTTGAGCAGCCAGGCCGCCTGCGCGTCCTTCTTGACGCTGCGCCGACCTGGCAGCGTCGCCACGCGCCGCTCGGTCGCCGAGAGGTTGACCCTTGCCTCAGCCACCCAGCCCAGATCCAGCGCCATGCCCGGATTGCGCGGCAGCAGCGCCAGTTCCGAGGTTTCTGTCTGCGTCATTACCGTCACCGGGCGCTCTCCCCCTCATCGGGTCTCAAAGGCAGGGACCCCTTACGGGATAGCACGATTCGTGATCCTGCGCTCTTTCGATATTTTTCTAACAATCATTTGTTATAATCGCAACATCTTCTTCAGCGCGCGTCGCGCAGCCACTCCGACCCATCCAACGGCAGCGGGCCATTCTCGGTGATGATCGCGTCAAAATCGCTGACATCGGCGAAATGGGCCGGGCGGACGCGGCCGATCTTGCTGCTGTCGCAGACGAGGTAGCTGCGCTCTGCCATCTGCATTGCGCGGCGCTTGATCGGTGCCTCATGAAACTGCTCGCAAGCCGCGCCGCGCAGCCGGTCCAGCCCCGAGGCCGAAAGGAAGGCGACGTTGAGCCCCAGCGAAGCCAGGGTATCATCGCCCGAGGCCCCGGCAAAGGTCGCCGAGGCCGGGTGGTAGACCCCGCCCAGCAGGACAAGCGTGATATTTGGCTGCGAAATCAATCGTTCCGCCGTGTTGAAGGCATAGCAAACCACGGTAAGGCGCATCTCGGAGGGGATCAGCCCTGCCAGATGCGCCAGGGTGGTGCCGCAGTCGATGAACACGGTTTCCTCCGGCTTGATATAGCGCAGGGCATGGATCGAGGCCTGCCGCTTGGCCGCCGAATTGCTGCCCGCCGCCCGGCCGATCGCATAGGGCGTCTCGCCCTCGGCGGCATTGGTCGAGATGATATGCCCGCCCAGAAAGCCGAATAGCCCCGGATGATCCGCCACATCGCGCCGCACCGTCATCTCGGAAACCTGCAGCAAAGCCGCCGCTTCCTTCAGATGGATCACGCTCCGCTCCGCCAGGGCAAGCATCAGTGCGGTCACGCGGCGGTCTTTCGCACTCATCGGCGGGCTCCGGGTCAAGGGTCTTGGTGATGTTCACTATCTACCATAACATCAGAAACTAACAAGATATGTTACATATCTAACATCGCCGCAAAGACGCAATCCGCCGGCCGGATGATTCCCTGCGCCACCCCGCGGGCAAGGCTGACCCCTGCCGCCACGCCCGCTCGCCCATCGCACCCCGTCGCGGCCCAAAATTCACCAAAAGATCAAAAATCATAGATTTATGAGGGGTTTGCCTCCCCTGCAAAAGCCGCTATATGCGGGCACGCCCCGATGGGGCATCTGTTGCAGCAGCCGAGTGGATCTTCCAACGTGCCCGACATCCTGACACTGCGCGCCGAACTGGCGCGCCACTATGATCTCGCTCCCTCACTGGCGGCAGCCGAGGCCACCAAGCATATCCACGCCAAGATGAGCCGCGTCGTGCCGCTGGCGGATTGGGCGGGTTTTGCGCCCTATGTCATCGCCATCAACCGCCTGAAGGCCGAGCGCAACGCCGTGATCCTCGGCCACAACTACATGACGCCCGAGATCTACCACGGCGTCGCCGATTTCGTCGGCGACAGTCTGCAACTGGCGATCAAGGCCAGCGAGGTCGAGGCCGATGTCATCGTGCAATGCGGCGTGCATTTCATGGCCGAGACCTCCAAGATCATGAACCCCGCCAAGATCGTGCTGATGCCGGATATGCAGGCGGGCTGTTCGCTGGCGGAATCGATCACCGCCAAGGGTGTCGCCGAGATGCGCGCGGCTTATCCCGGCGCGCCGGTGGTGTCTTACGTCAACACCACAGCCGAGGTGAAAGCGGCCTCGGATGTTTGCTGCACCTCGGCCAATGCCCTGCAGATCGTCAATGCGATGGAGGGCGATACCGTGATCATGACGCCCGACCAATACCTTGCCCGCAATGTCGCCGCCCTGACCCATAAGCGCGTGGTGTGGTGGGAGGGGTCCTGCATCGTCCACGAGCTTTACACCGCCGCCGACCTGCGCGCCTACCGCGAGGCCGATCCCGAGGTGAAGATCATCGCCCATCCCGAATGCACGCCGGAAGTGGTGGCCGAGGCGGATTTCACCGGCTCGACCAAGGGCATCATCGACTGGGTTCACCAGCACAAACCCGCCCGCGCGATGCTGGTCACCGAATGCTCGATGGCCGCGAATATCTCGGACGAACTGCCCGAGGTCGACTTCGCCAAGCCCTGCAACATGTGCCCCTATATGAAGATGATCACGCTGGAAAAGATCCTCTATGCCCTGCACACGATGACCGGTCAGGTCGAGATTGATCCGGCGGTGGCCGCGCCTGCGCGCCGCGCCGTACAGCGGATGATCGACATCAGCCGTGCTGCAGCGGTCTGAACCCATGGTGGAAACCGGCCGCGTAGTGATCGTCGGCGCGGGTCTGGGCGCGCTTTATGCCGCTTTGAACCTCGCGCCGCGTGCCGTGCTGCTGATCTCGCCCGAAGCCTTGGGTCAGGGCGCAAGTTCGGCCTGGGCGCAGGGCGGCATTGCGGCAGCCATGGCCGTAGCCGACAGCCCCGAGGCCCATGCCGCCGATACCATCCGCGCCGGGGCAGGCACGGTTGACGCCGAGGTCGCCGCCAGCGTGACCGCCGAAGGCCGCGCGCATATTCTGGAGCTGACCGCGATCGGCACCCCCTTTGATCGCGACGCGCAGGGCGGCTATGTGCTGTCGCGCGAGGCGGCGCATGGGCTCGCCCGCGTGGTGCGGGTGCGCGGCGATCAGGCGGGGCGCGAGATCATGGCCGCGCTGATTGCCGAGGTGAAACGCACGCCCTCGGTGCAGGTGCTCGAAGGCGTCATGGCAGTGGGCCTGCAGGTTGCAGGCGGGCGCGTCACAGGCGTGGCTGTGGCCGCTGTCGATGGCGCAAGCGCGCCAACCGTCGTGCAAGGCGCTGCGGTCTTGCTGGCAGGTGGCGGCTCGGGCGGGCTTTACGCGCTGACCACCAATCCGCCGCGGATCAGGGGTCAGGTGATCGGCATGGCGGCCCGCGCCGGGGCGCTGATTGCCGATGCGGAATTCGTGCAGTTCCACCCGACCGCGATTGATATCGGCGAAGACCCCGCGCCTCTGGCCACCGAGGCGTTGCGCGGCGAAGGTGCGATGCTGATCAACCGCGACGGCGCGCGCTTCATGCAGGCGCTGCACCCCGATGCCGAGCTTGCGCCGCGCGACATCGTCGCCCGCGCGATCTTTGCCGAAACCCAAGCCGGACGCCGCCCGATGCTCGACACCCGCAGCGCCATCGGTGCCGAGATTGTCGACCGCTTTCCCGCCGTGGTCGAGGCCTGCCACCGCGGCGGCATCGATCCCGTGACCCAAACAATCCCGGTGGCCGCCGCCGCGCATTACCACATGGGCGGCATTGCGGTGACCTCCGAAGGCCGCTCCAGCCTGCACGGCCTCTGGGCCTGTGGCGAAGCAAGCGCCACCGGCCTGCATGGCGCCAACCGTCTGGCCTCGAACGGATTGTTGGAGGCTCTGGTCTACGGTCGCCGTGCCGCGCGGGATATTGCGCGGGGGCTGGGCGAGGCTGCCGCACCAGAGGTGTCTCTGACGCTGACCCCTGGCGGCCAGTCCGCCCGACGCGGCCTTGATCGCCGAGTTGCGCCGCGTGATGACCGATCATGTCGGGGTGATCCGCGACGCGCCCGGCCTGAAAACCGCGCTGCGCCGGATTGCGGCGCTGGAGGCGCAGGCCAAGGGCGATGCGAGCCTGCTGAACATGACCGCCACCGCCACCCTGATCGCCGCAGCGGCCCTGCTGCGCCAGGAATCGCGCGGCGCGCATTGCCGCAGTGATTTCCCTGACGCCAATCCCGATCTGGCCCGGCCCAGCCGCCTGACCCTGTCCGAGGCGCTGGCCCTGCGCCAATCCCTAGTGGAGACCCAAGAATGACCGGCTTTCCCCCCCTGCCCGACCTGCTGCTGGAACCTCTGGTGCGCGCCGCGCTGATCGAAGATCTTGGCCCCAACGGCGATGTCACCACCCGCGCCGTGATCCCGGCCAGCGCGCGCTATCAGGCGCGGCTGCATGCGCGCGAGGCGGGGGTGATTTCCGGCATGCAACTGGCAGCGATTGCCTTTCGGCTGGTCGACCCGTCGCTGGTCATCACCCTGCACCGCCCCGATGGCAGCACCTGCGCACCCGGTGACCTGCTGATGGAGATCGAAGGCTCTGCGGCCTCGATCCTCTCGGCCGAACGGGTTGCGCTGAACTTCGCCGGCCGGCTCTCGGGCATCGCCACGCTGACCGCCGCTTTTGTCGGCGAAACCTCGGGCACCGCCACCCGCATCACCTGCACCCGCAAGACCACCCCCGGCCTGCGCATGGTCGAAAAGGCCGCCGTGCTGCATGGCGGCGGCTTTAACCACCGCTTTGGTCTGTCGGATGCGATCCTGATCAAGGACAACCACATCGCCGCAGCAGGCGGTATCGCGGCGGTGCTGCGGGCGGCACGGGCACGGTCTCGCATCTGATGAAGGTCGAGATCGAGGTTGATACCCTGGCGCAGCTTTCCGAAGTGCTGACCCTTGGCGGCGCGGATGTGGTGCTGCTCGACAATATGGACACGCCGACCCTGCAACAGGCGGTGACGCTGGTGGCAGGGCGGCTGGTGACGGAAGCCTCCGGCAATATGGCCCTGCCGCGCATTGCCGAGGTTGCCGCCACTGGGGTCGATTACATCTCGGTCGGGGCGCTGACCCATTCGGCCCGCACGCTGGATCTGGGTCTGGATTTCTAGGCGGGGGCCGCTTGCCGCGAAAGCCGCCGCCTAAATCCGGTGACCCACCATATGGGCGGCCTGCGCGCCCAGCTCGATCACAGCCTCTCGCGCCCATCCCAGCATCGGCTGGCTGATTTCGGTCACCGGCAAGGGCAGCTCGGCTTCGGCAAGCGCGCCGGTCAGATGCTCGGCCAGAATGCGGCCAAACACCGTGCCGGGTGCAATGCCGCGCCCGTTATAGCCACAGGTGCCAATCACATCCGGGCCAAAGCGGTGCAGCCGCGGCAGATTGTCGGCGGTCATGCCGATCTGGCCATACCATGCCGCCTCAAACGCCACCGCACCCAGTTGCGGGAACAGCCGCCGCAGGGCCCGCGCCGCCCAATCGCGGTGGATCTTGCGCCCTGCCCCGCGCAACGCGCCGACCGATCCCAGAATCAGCCGCCCGGCTGCATCCATCCGAAACGAGGTCAGAATATCCCTGGTGTCCCAGGCGCCCTGCCCCTCTGGCAAGATCCCCCGCCGCTGCGGCTCTGACAGCGGCTGGGTGGCAAAGTTGAAATAGGGCAGCATCACCTGTGCCGCGCGGATTTCCGGGTGCAAATGGCGCGTATAAGCATCGGTTGCCAAGATCACCTTGCCTGCCGTGACGCGGCCCATGGCGGTGCGCAAATGCTGCTTGCCCTGCCGCTGGTCCAGCGCCAGAACCGGGCTTTGCGTATAGATCCGTGCACCCGCCCGCAGCGCTGCTTGCGCCAGCCCCCGCGCATAGGCCAAGGGCTGAATCGTCCCGGCCCGCTGATCCAAAAGCGCTCCGGCATAGGCAGGGCTGCCGGTCTTCTCCGCCGTCTCTGCGGCAGACAGCAGGTTCAGCGCGACGCCATGCTTGCGCCACTGCGCTGCGCGCGCCTCGATCTGGCGCAACCCGCTGGCACCAGAGGCGCAATGCAGCGTGCCACGCCCCACAGCCTCGCAAGCAATCTGATGCCGCGCGATCAGATCAAACACCTCGCGCGGGGCTTGACCAAGCAGGCGCAGCAACCGCGTGCCATAAAGCTCACCCAGACAGGAAATCAAGGCATCCGGCATCACCCACATGCCGGCATTGACCAGCCCGACATTGCGCCCCGCGCCGCCAAAGCCGATCTCGACCGCCTCCAGCACCGCCACCGAGCACCCCGCCTCTGCCAGATGCAGCGCGGCAGAAAGGCCGGTATAGCCCGCCCCGACAATCGCGACATCAACCCCCAGATCCCCCTGCAACGCCGCAGTGAAAGGTGCGGCCGGGGCTGTCATCTCCCAAAGACCATGGCTCTGCGGGTCATTCTGCATCCGTCGCTCCTTGCTGCATCCAGACGATGCCCTTGCGCAGAATTGCCTTGAAAGCGGCGGCAAAACAAATCAGCTTCGCGACACACCTCATTCCGGAACAGAATGACATGCTGATCCCCAGACGGCTGCTGCCCTCGCTCTCGCTGCTGTCTGCCTTCGAGGCAGCGGCGCGCAGCCAAAGCATCACACAGGCGGCGGCAGAGCTGTCGCTGACCCAAAGCGCTGTGTCACGCCAGATCAAGGCGCTGGAAGAGCAGCTCGGCGTCGCGCTTTTTCATCGCGAGCGTCAGTCGATCCGCCTGACCATCGGCGGTGCGGCCTATGCGCGTGAAATCCGCGAGGCGCTGGCCAAGATCAGCTCGGCCTCGCTGAACCTGCGGGCCAATCCGACCGGGGGCACGCTGACCCTGGCGATCCTGCCGACCTTTGGCACCCGCTGGCTGGCCCCCCGCCTGCCGGAGTTCTTGCAACAGCACCCCGGCGTCACCATCAACCTTGTCACCCGCCTGACCCGTTTCGACTTTGCCACCGAGGCCATCGACGCTGCCCTGCATTTTGGTCAACCCGACTGGCCCGGCTGCGGCTTTGCCCATCTGCGCGATGAGGCGGTGCTGCCCGCGTGTTCGCCCACGCTGCGCGACCATTATGGCTTTGCCCAGCCTGCCGATCTGCTGGCAGCGCCGCTGTTGCATCTGGTCTCGCGGCCCGATGCCTGGGAACGCTGGCTCGGCGTGCAGAAGGTAGCGCCGGGCCGGTTGCATGGCATGTTGTTCGATCAGTTCGCCACGGTGACCCAGGCGGCGATCTCGGGCCTTGGGGTCGCTCTGTTGCCGCAGTTTCTGTTCCGCGATGAGTTGGACAGCGGCAAGCTGGTGCCCGCGCTCGACCTGCCAGTGAAAAGCGAGGGCGCCTATTACCTGTGCTGGCCCGAGGCGCGGGCCGAGCATCCACCACTGGCGGCCTTTCGCGCCTGGATCACTGCCGAAGCGGCACGGGACCGCACCGTCTAGACCACACTCTGGCGCTGCTCGGGCAGGCCCATCGAGACCAGCAAGGCCGCCGTCGCCTGCAGCGCCTGAAACGCGGCTTTGCTGGCCATGCCGCGCCAATCCGCCAGGATCAGGCTCTGCGCCACAGCACCGCCCAGCGTGGTGCCGGGGCCGGTGACGATGAACAGATCCGGCGCAAACTCGCGGGCGGCATGGGCGATGGCGCGGCTGAAATCATAGGGCGCGGTGACCTGATGACCCAGCGTGTAATCCCATAGCGCCTG
>CAWFGD010000004.1:0-106193 GCA_963815275.1 uncultured Alphaproteobacteria bacterium | reverse complement strand
CGGTCGACGTCCTGAATCGTCTCGACCTCGTACGTGCCGGCCGGGTAGACGTACTTCTTCCCCGGCTGGCTGCGGTCGACGGGAATCACGAACTCGTAGCCGTGCGAGGTGGCGACCCAGCCGGCGTAGTGGTCTTCGTTGGCGGTTCGCCAGTGGTTGGAGAAGAAGGCGCCGGTGCCGTCCGAGGTCCGCTCGAGAATGCCGACGGCCCCCTCGAAGCGAACCAGCGAGTACTTGGCCCCTTCCGGAACCTGGCCTTCGGCCGTGTACTTCACCAGCACCTTGGGCTTGAACTCCGAGTCCACCAGAATGCCCCCTTTCAGGAACATCGAGGCGCAGCCGGTCGTAAGGAACACGGTCGACAGAACAGCCAATCGCAGCATGGTTTCGTCCCCTCGAGGCAAACGTAGCGCAAAGGGCCCGGCGCTGGCCGCCCGAAGTTGAACTCGCCGCCGAGACGGCGTTTGGTAGTGTCACCGCATGCGCGCCGCCTTCGCCGCCGTTCTCCTGGGGTTCTTCGCAGCAGGCAGTGCCCTCGCGCAGGCGCCCGGGGTGGGCAAAGCGGCCCTCATCAAGAAGACGAACGGCCAGGTGCTA
Source organism: uncultured Alphaproteobacteria bacterium (assembly GCA_963815275.1). GTDB lineage: Bacteria > Pseudomonadota > Alphaproteobacteria > Rhodobacterales > Rhodobacteraceae > Cypionkella. The sequence continues at coordinate 105,596 of CAWFGD010000004.1, read as the reverse complement.
CGGGGCCGCGTCATCAAGGAACTGGCTCAGGGTTTCCTGTTCCGGGTGGACGGCGGCTCGACGGTGGTCGTCGACTTCAAGGACGTCGCCGACATGAGCGAAACCGGCGAGGCCGCGGCGCCGTCGACTTCCCCGCCGCCCGCAGCAGCGCCCGAAGAGGGCTCGTGCATTCCGGCGTGCCGCGCCGGGTACACCTGCAACCGCGGAGAGTGTGTCGCCTGGTCGGGGGAGGCTCCGCCTGCCGTGCCGGCTCCGGCCTCCTCCGAGTGCATTCCCGCGTGCCGCGGCGGCTACGTGTGCAGCGACGGCGCGTGCGTGGGAGAGGGCGAAGCGGCAGGCGAGGTCGAGGCTCCGCGGTCGACCCAGTGCGTCCCGGCCTGCGAGGGCGGTCAGGTCTGCACGCCCCAGGCAGAGTGCCTCGAGGCGAGCGAAGCGCGCGAGCGCGTCGAGAGCGGGGCGCCCGTCTCGGTGAAGGCCGTCGGCGAGCGCAACCGCTTCCAGATCTTCGTCGGGGCGATTCTCGGGCCGTCCGGGAGCTCGGGGCCGGGAGGCGCGATCGCCCTGGGCGGGGGGCTGGTCATGCCGCTGCAGAGCTGGGACCTGCCGGGGCGCGGCGCGATTCGCCATTCCCGTGAGCTTGAAAACGTCCGACCCGTCGCACGGGCGTAGGACAGGCGTCGCGCCTGTCTCTAACTTCAACGCCTCACTCTTTTTCCGAGATTGGAGACAGGCGAGACGCCTGTGCCTACCCGCCGAATAGACGCCGTATTCGCGCGTGAAGTCCGTCAGCGCGCGCAGGTTCTCGATGCTCGTGTCGTCCTGCATGATCGCGCCGGCGTCCATGATGTAGCCGCCGTCCTTGGCCACGCCGTCAATGACCTTCCGGCAGTGCGCGCGGACTTCGTCGGGTTTGCCGTAGCTGAGCAGCACGTTCGGGATGCCGCCGCTGAGCGCGAATTTGTCGATGCAGTTTTTTGTGCGCGAGGAAAATGTCGCCCTGGTCCACGTGGAAAAGAATGCTGCGCTCGGGCAACGTGGCGAAGTCGTCGAGGTGATGATCCCATTTGCCCTCGGCGTAGAACATGGTCTGGTTCCCGTGCTTCCAGAATTCCTCGATGCACGGCCTGAGCGTGGGCCAGTAGTGCGATTGAAACTGTTTCGGGCTGATGAACGGCACGCAGCCGCGATGCATCCAGAAACCGATGGGCACTTGCTTCGCGGGATCGGCGGTCGTCAGGCCCACGTGCCAGCTCGTCTTCATGGGTAATCGTCATCGCGCGACCTTTGCAACGGAAGGGGCCGGCCCCGCCCGGATTTCAAAACCGAGGCCTTTTGCGCATATCTGCCATCCGCCGCGTCTTTTCAAGGCAACGCCGCAGCTTACCCCGTCACAGGCGCTTTTGCCCACTCCACTTTGTCACATAACTCGCCTATAGAGGGATCATTAGACCGATTGGATTACCACAATGCCCAGCGAGCGCAGCGACAGTGACAGCCGAAAACTCCTGCGCAGATTGCGCGATGTGCTGGGCAACAAGGCGCAAGGCCAGGACCGTCTGGATCAGATCACCCATCTGATCGCGGATTCCATCGGCACCGAGGTCTGCTCGATCTATCTGTTCCGCGATGCCGAGACGCTGGAGCTTTGCGCCACAGAAGGCCTGCTGAAATCCGCCGTCCACCAGACCCGGATGAAACTGGGCGAGGGCCTGGTGGGCCGCGTCGCCAAATCTGGCCTGCCGATCAACACCGCCGCTGCGCCCTCGGAAAAGGGCTTTCGCTATATGCCCGAAACCGGGGAAGAGCTGTTTTCCTCTTTCCTCGGCGTGCCGATCCAGCGGGTCAGCGAAAAGCTCGGCGTGCTGGTGCTGCAAAGCAAGGAAAGCCGTGCCTTTTCCGAAGACGAGATCTACGCCATGGAGATCGTCGCCATGGTTCTGGCCGAGATGGCCGAGCTTGGTGCCTTTGCCTCGGATGGTGAGGGCGTCGGCGCCTTGCACAAGCAGCCGGTGCTGTTTCGCGGCTCGACCGGGCAAGAGGGCGCCTGCGAGGGCCGCGTCTGGTTGCACGAGCCGCGCGTTGTCGTCACCAATCCGGTCGCCGATGATCCCTTGACCGAGATCGACCGCATCCGCGAGGCGGTCGGCGCGCTCCGGGTTTCGGTGGATGATCTGCTGGAGGCGGAAAGCCTCGACAAGGATCAAAAGGCGGTGCTGGAGGCCTACCGCATGTTTGCCCATTCGCGCGGCTGGCTGCGCCGGATGGAAGAGGACATCGCCTCGGGGCTTTCGGCAGAGGCGGCGGTCGAGAAAGAGCAATCGGCGGCGCGCTCGCGGCTGGAACAGGTGCCGGACGCCTACCTGCGCGAACGCTTGCAGGATCTCGATGACCTGTCGAACCGCCTGCTGCGGATTCTGACCGGTCAGGGCAAGGACACCGGTGCGACGATGCCCGACAATCCGGTGCTGGTGGCGCGCAACATCGGGCCGGCCGAGCTGTTGGAATACGGCCGCAAGCTGAAGGGCGTCGTGCTGGAAGAAGGCTCGGTTGGCAGCCATGCCGCCATCGTGGCGCGGGCGCTGGCGATCCCGATGGTGATCCACGCCGAAAAGATCAGCCACGAGGCGCTGAACGGCGATGCCATTCTGGTCGATGGCGACCAAGGCATGGTGCATCTGCGCCCCGAGGATACCGTGGCGCGGTCGTTCCGCGACAAGATCGCCATGCAGGCCAAGGCGATGCAGCGCTATACCTCGCTGCGCGACCTGCCCGCCGAGACCCGCGACGGCGTGCGGATCGGGCTGCAGATGAATGCCGGGCTGATGGCCGATCTGCCCTCGCTGGTGGGGTCAGGCGCCGAAGGCGTTGGCCTGTTTCGCACCGAGCTGCAGTTTCTGGTCCGCAACTATATGCCAAGGCGTGAAGAGCTGGCCACGCTCTATAGCCGGGTGATCGAGGCGGCGCATGGCCTGCCGGTGGCCTTTCGCACGCTGGATATCGGCTCGGACAAGGTGCTGCCCTATATGAAGCCGCAGGACGAGCCCAACCCGGCGATGGGCTGGCGCGCGATCCGGGTCGGTCTGGATAAACCGGGCGTGCTGCGCATGCAACTGCAGGCGCTGATCCGCGCCTCGGCCGGGCGACCCTTGTCGGTGATGTTCCCCTTTGTCAGCGAACACGGCGAATTCATCGAGTCGCGCAGCCATATGCTGCGCGAGTTGCACCGCGAGAAAAGCCTCGGCCACCCGGTGCCCGCCAAGATCGAAATCGGGGCGATGCTGGAAACCCCCAGCCTCGCCTATGCGCCGGATGCGTTTTTCGAGATGGCCGATTTCATCTCGATCGGCGGCAACGACCTCAAACAGTTCTTCTTCGCCGCCGACCGCGAGAACGAGCGCGTGCGCAAACGCTATGACACGCTGAACGCGTCTTTCCTGACCTTCCTGCAATTCATCATCGCGCGCTGCACCGCCTCGGGCACGCGGCTGTCGTTCTGCGGCGAGGATGCCGGACGCCCGCTCGAGGCCGTGGCCTTCGCCGCCATCGGCTTGCGCAATCTCTCGATGCGCCCCGCCTCGATTGGCCCGGTGAAAGAAGTGCTGCGCCGCATCAACCTCGCCGAAGCCCGCGCGGTGATCGACGCCGCGCGCAGCGAGGGGGCAGAAACCGTGCGCCCGGCTCTCAGCGCCTGGCTCGAGGCGCAAAACTAGCTCGGGGAGGCCAGCCTCCCCGCTTTGGCCAGGGCCAAAGCCCCCCTCCGGGATATTGAGACAGAGAGGATGACCAAAGCGTCTCGGTCATCCTCTCTGCCTAAATATCCCCCGCGGAGCGTTCCGCAGGTCAGGCAGGGCGCTCTCAGGATTTCGCCTTGGTGATACGCGGCGGGCTTGCGGCGCGGGCAAAGGCCTCGACCACCCGCTCGCCACCATTGCGCTCGGCCAGCCGCATCAGGGCAAAGCGGATCCGGGCGATTTCGCGGTAGTAGGTGATAAAGGCGGCGTTGAGGGCGGCTCCTGACACCGCGCCAAGGATGGGCACGGTTTGCGCCGCAAGTTTTTGGCCGAGCGTCGCCGCCAGACGCGGTGCCACCGTAGCGATCAGCTTTTGCAGCGCAGGTCCGGTGAGGGTCAGCCGCGACGACAGGAAGCCCGCGTTGATGCCATCATCGCTCTGCAATGGCGAGCCTGCGGCAAAGACCTCAAGGCAGGCGGCGCGTACGCCGGGCTCGTTGGGATCATAGCCCGCACGGATCGCCTCGGCGCGGATGGTATGCAGGAAAAGCGTGATGGTGACCGGCAGTTCGGCGATCGAGCTGACCAGCCCGCCTGCCCCGCCCGCAGCCCCCGTCGCCATGGCGGCAAAAGTCGAAGCCCGGCGGCCCAGATCGGGGCCTTCTTCGGCCTTGCCGGCAAGGCCATGCGCGGCGGTGAGCGCCGTCACGATGCTCTGTTCGATGCGGTGGCGCAGCGCCTCCGGGATCAGGCCCATCTGCTTTTCCAACCCGCCGCCGATGCGGTTGACCAAAGCCATGACCGGGCCATTGGCGCGGCGGTATTCCGCGGCCAGCTTGGCAATCTCGGCAGTCAGATCGGGAGCCACCAGGGCGGGCAATTGGTCCATGCCGTCAATGTGGGGCGGCGATGGCGCCAGCGCAAGTTCTTCCTAACCGGCAGCGCCGGTGGCCTTGGTCACCAGCCCGGTCACCCCTGCCCAGGCGCCCTTTTTCAGCTCCAGCCCCAGAACCCGGTCCGGGTTGGTCGGCGGCGGCATCTCGACGCCGGTCAAGCTTGGCAAAGCCGAAACGGCTGTAATAGGGCGCGTCGCCGACCAGCAACACCCTCTCCCAGCCCAGGCGACGCGCCTCGACCAGCAATTCATTGATCAAAAGTCCGCCCAGCCCCTCGCCCTGCCGGGTCGGATGGACCGCGACCGGGCCGAGCAGCAGAATATCCTCTCCCCCTGCCTCGGCGGGCCAATAGCGGATCGCAGCCGCCAAGGTGCCATCGGCATCGCGCAAAATCAGGCAGAGCGCCGCCACCGTCGGCACACCATCGCGCAGCCGGTAAGACGACAGCGCGGTGCGGCCGGGGGCGAAACACAGATCATACAGCGCCTCGACCTCCCACCAGTCGGCCTCGGCTTCCTCTTCAAGCTGATACACGCGGGGCCCCGGTTAGAATCATCTGGAAACGCGGGTAACATGGCCCTAAGTCAGGATCAAACTGGAAGGAGCCTTGGATGTTCTACGAGCCGAAAAACGGTCACGGCCTGCGGCACAACCCCTTCAAGGCGATGGTGGCTCCGCGTCCGATCGGCTGGATCTCGACGCGCGGCAAGCACGGGCGACAATCTCGCGCCCTATTCGTTTTTCAACGCAGTCAATGATGCCCCAATGCAGGTGATCTTCGCAGGCTCAATGAAGGATTCGATCCGCAATGTGCAGGAAACTGAGGTTTTCGCGGTCAATCTGGTCTGCGAAGCGATGATCGACGTGATGAACGCCTCTTCAGCAGCTGTGACGGCAGAGGTCGATGAATTTGCCCTTGCCGGGATCGAAAAGGCCGAATGTTCGGTGATCGATTGCCCGCGCGTGGCCAAGGCCCCTGCCACGCTGGAATGCCGCCTGTCCCACCTGCTGCAACTGGCTGGCGAGCAATGGCTTGCGGTGGGCGATGTCGTCGGCGTGCATATCCGCGAAGACTTCCTGCGCGACGGCCGTTTTGACACCGGGGCGGCGCGTCTGGTCTCGCGGCTGGGTTACCGCGACTATGCCGTGGTGAAGGACATTTTCGAACTCAACCGCCCGGATGACTGACTGAGTGATTGACGAAGCGCCAAGACCCGCAGGGGCGGGTCTCGGCTTGGCTTGTCGTGGCTGCGGCTCATTTCAGGCACCGGATCAGCGGTTGCGCAGGTGGCAAGTGCCCAAGGCCGATGTCGCGCCGCAAATGATCGGAAAGATCTGCCGCGTCGGGTGGCGGTTTGGCCAGCGAGGCGCGCAAAATCGCGGCCAGCATGGCCAGCGCACCGTATTCGGCGATCAGGCCCTGCAGGATTGGGTCCAGCCTGGGTTTCGGTTTGGCGTAAAGAGCGTTCATGGTGTGATCACCCGCCGCAAAGCGGAGGGCCTCCTTCAAGGGGGGGGAATATGACAAGCCAGCAGGCAAAACGGCGGGTTTGTCGGGTTCAGAGGTTGGGAAAGTGCAGGCCTTGGGCCTGCGCAGGCTCAGAGGGCCTTAGCCCTGATAGCGCCCAGTGCCAAAGCCGCGGCGGGCGGGATGTGATACGTGATGGATCATGATCGCCCTCCTTGTGCTGACTGTGGCTGAAAACCGCATGGCATGGCCGCGCAGATTTCCAAAGCAATACTTTTTCCGCCGCAGAACAGACTGTGACAATGTGTCCAACCGGTCACAGCCGCAAACCGCGAACGGGGGTTTCACACCCCCGCGCCCCAAGGGGCTCCCCCGTGGGATATTTGGACAAAGAGGATGCCCAAAAGCCGCAGGTTCCATCCTCTCTGCTTAAATATCCCCCGCGGAGCGTTCCGAAAGCGCGGCAAAGCGGATCAGCGGCGGGCCAGAAAGAACCCCTTCAGCAGATCTTCGCTCTCGCCCGCGCTGATCCCGTCGTAGATTTCGGGCACATGGTGGCACTGCGGGTGCGAGAAAACCCGCGCGCCGTGCAGGGTGCCGCCGGATTTCGGGTCTGCCGCCCCGAAGTAAAGCCTGGCGATGCGGGCGGCAGAGATCGTGCCGGCGCAGATCGGGCAAGGCTCCAGCGTGACATAGAGGTCGCAGTCGGGCAGGCGTTCGGACTGCAGCCTCTGGCAGGCCGCGCGGATCGCCAGCACTTCGGCATGGGCGGTGGGATCGCAAAGCTCGCGGGTGCGGTTGCCGGCGCGAGCGAGCACCTCGCCTGCGCGCACCACCACAGCGCCAATCGGCACCTCGCCGCGCCGGGCTGCGGCGCGGGCCTCGTCCAGCGCCAGATCCATGAAGCTCTGGAATGTCATGCTTGCCCCAACCTCACGGCTCCTTTAGATTGGCCCTCAGGCCCGCAAGCTGCGCGCCCTCCGCCCATTTACGGGCGTTCCCTTCAGAAGGATGCCTTTGATGGCCGACAAGACAAGCCCTAAAACGTCCCACCGCGTCGTGGTGCCGCGCAAAGCCGTGGCCAAACCTGCGGCAGCCCCCGCCACGCCCAAGCAGGCGGGCACGCCCGAGGGCGAGCGGATCGCCAAGGTGCTCAGCCGCGTCGGCGTCGCCTCGCGCCGCGAGGCCGAGCGGATGATCGAGCTCGGCGAAGTCTCCGTAAACGGCAAGGTGATCACCTCCGCCGCACTGAACGTCACCGACCGCGACAAGATCTCGGTGCGCGGCGAGCCGATTGGCAAGCCCGAAGAGCCGCGCCTGTGGCTCTACTACAAGCCCGAGGGTCTGGTGACCTCCGAGTCCGATGAAAAGGGCCGCGAGACGGTCTTCGCCAATCTGCCCCCGGAACTGCCGCGGGTGATGTCAATCGGGCGTCTCGATCTGAACTCCGAGGGGCTCTTGCTGCTGACCAATGACGGCGGCCTCAAGCGCCGTCTTGAGCTGCCCTCGACCGGATGGCTGCGCAAGTACCGGGTGCGGGTCAATGGCAACCCGACCGACCCCGATCTGGAGCCTTTGCGCAAGGGAATCGAGATCGAGGGTGAGAAGTTTCAGCCGATGGTGGTGGTGATCGACCGCATACAGGGCGCCAATGCCTGGCTGACCGTCGGGTTGCGCGAGGGCAAGAACCGCGAGATCCGCCGCGCCATGGTGGCGATAGGTCTGGTGGTCAACCGCCTGATCCGCGTCAGCTATGGCCCCTTCCGCCTCGGCGATCTGCAGCCCGGCGATGTCGAAGAGGTGCGCGGCAAGGTCTTGCGCGATCAACTCGGCGAGGGGGCGACGCCCGAGGAAGAAGGCCCCAAGCGGGTGGTGCGCGGCGCGCGCGAGATCAGCCATGCCCCCCGCGTGATCCGCGCCGAGGGGACGCGTTCCGGTCCCAAGGGGCGGCGCGAGGGCGATGGCCTGAAAGCCTTGTCAGAGGCCTGGAGCGAGGCTACGACGCCGCGCAAGTTTGGTACGGCGGCCAGCAAGGCGGCGGCGGGCAAGACCGTGGCGCGCAAGGCCGAGCCCGAGCCAAAGCCCGCAAAGCCCGTGATCAAACGCGGGGCCAAGCCGACCGGGCGGCTCGAGGAAGACAGTTTCGCAGCCAAACGCGGTGGCAAGACCTATGGCAAGCCTGCCGGCAAGCCAGCAGGCAAAATCGGCGCCAAACCGGGAACCAAACCGGCGATTGCCGGCCCGCGTCAGGCCCCGGTCGGGCGGCCGCGCGGCAAAAGCTAGGGGGAAAGCTGGCGGGCTTTCCCTCTGGTTTCACCGGCGGGGGGTGCCTATAGTTGTAACGGGTTGCCGAAAGGGGCTGGGATGTCTTCCAAGGCTTTGCGAACCATGTCATTTCTGCTGCTGATGGCGCTTTGCGTCTATGTGGCCGTGCAGGGGGCCGTGTGATGGCTGAACGTTTTGGCGGCAAATACTCGCCCAACGGCCAGGGCAGCGAGCCTACCTCGCCTCCCATCCTGGTGAAAAGCTCGCCCGAGATGGGCCGCTCGGGGGTCTTGTTCTTTCTGGCGGTGCTGCAGGGCGTCAATGCCTTTCGCGGCGGACCGCAGGCGCTGATCCTCGGGCTTGCCGCCTGCGGCGTGATGGTCTTGGGCGCTTGGCTGACCCGCGAAGGCGTGCGGGCGCAAGACGCCTATGACGCCCGCAAGGTCGCCAAACGCCCCGCCTTTCCGCGCAAGATCGCAGGCGCGCTTTGCATCGGCGCGGCTCTGGTGCTGTCAGGGCTGAATTCGCAGGCCGGACTGCTCTATCCGCTGCTCTTCGGCTTGGCGGGGCTGATCCTGCATCTCGGCGCCTTTGGCCTGGACCCGATGGCCGACAAGGGCATGGCGGGCATCGACGGCTTTCAGGTCGAGCGGGTCTCGCGCGTTGTGGATGAGGGCGAGGCTTACCTCGCGGCGATGAAGGATGCCATCCTGCGCGCCAAGGATCGCGCGCTGGAGGCGCGGGTCGAGAAATTCGCAGGCCTCGCGCGCGGTCTGTTCCGCACGGTCGAGAATGATCCGGGCGATCTGACAGCGGCGCGCAAGTTCCTGACCGTCTACCTGATGGGCGCGCGCGATGCGACGGTGAAATTCGCCGATGCCTATGCTGCCAGCCGCAGGCCCGAAACCCGCAGCGACTACGAGGCCCTGCTCACCGATCTGGAAACCACCTTCGCCGCCCGCACCCAGGCCCTGCTCGCCAATGACCACACCGATCTCGACGTGGAAATTCAGGTCTTGCGTGAAAGATTGCACTTAGAGAAGTAACCTGCCCAATTCCGGGCAAAACCCCGCCGTTTCGTCAAAGAGTTGCTGGAAATTCACAATCGCTTGACGCAGTCTCACCAGTAAAGGTGCCATGATAAGCACCAATCCAAGGGAGTTACCCATGACCGACGCCGCCGCCCGCACCGCTGAAGTTGAACAGGTTGCCGCCTCCGTTCTGCCCGAACCGGGCCGCGAGATCGTGCCGCTGGCTGCCGCCCCCGCCCCCGTCGCCGAAGGCATCCGCAAGCGCATGGCCGAGATCGACATGACCAACACCCAGTCGATCATCTCCTTCGGCTCGGCCGCGCAGGCCGAATTGCAGGTGATCAGCCAGGAGATGCTGCAGGCGTCAAGAACAAGGATGTCGGGCCTGCCGGCGACAGCTTGCGCAACATCGTCACCACCATCCGCGGCTTTTCCGTGTCGGAACTCGACGTGCGCCGCAGTCGCGGTCATGGTGGGAAAAACTGCTGGGCCGCGCCGCGCCCTTCGCCAAATTCGTCGCCAGGTTCGAAGAGGTGCAGAGCCAGATCGACAAGATCACCGACGATCTGCTGACCGGCATGAACACACGCTGCTGAAAGACATCAAAAGTCTCGACATCCTCTATGGCAAGACGCTCGAATTTCTACGACGAGCTGGCGCTTTACATCGCGGCGGGCGAGGCCAAGCTGGCCGAGCTCGACGCCACGGACATCCCCGCGAAAGAGGCCGCCGTTGCCGCGACGCCAGAGGCCGATCAGGTCAAGGTGGCGCAGGAATTGCGCGACCTGCGCGCGGCGCGCGACGATCTGGAACGCCGCGTGCATGACCTGAAACTGACCCGTCAGGTCACCATGCAATCGCTGCCCTCGATCCGTCTGGTGCAGGAAAACGACAAGAGCCTTGTCACCAAGATCAACTCGACCCTGGTCAACACCGTGCCGCTGTGGGAAACCCAGCTGGCCCAGGCCGTCACCATCCAGCGCTCGCGAAGAGGCCGCCGAGGCGGTGCGCGCGGCCAACGATCTGACCAATGAGTTGCTGACCGCCAATGCCGAGAACCTGCAGCAAGCCAACCGCGTCGTGCGCACCGAGATGGAGCGCGGCGTCTTTGACATCGAGGCGGTGAAAAAGGCCAATGCCGCGCTGATCGCCACCATCCAGGAAAGCCTGCAGATCGCCGACGAGGGCAAGGCCAAGCGCGCCGCGGCCGAGATCGAGTTGACCAAGATGGAACACGAATTGCGCGACACGCTCACCTCGGCCAAGGCGCGCAAGGACGGTCTGGGCGCAACTGTCGGCGAAGCCGTCTGACCCATGCAGGCCCTGCCCCGAATTTTTCAGCGCAGCTGCGGGTTCTTCGCCGCGCTGGTGCTTGCAGCCTGCGTCGCAGGGCCGCAGAACGGCTCTCTGCCGCGACCAAGATCGCTGCCTGCTGCCATGCCTGCGGTGCCCGTGGTGCCCGAGACGGCGGCAAGCGCGCAGATGCGGGCCTATTATGCGCAGGTGCAGACCTCGCTTTTGGCGCAGGGCTTGCTGCGCACCGATGGCGGCGGGGTGGACACACCCTTTACCGACCGAATTCTGGCCGAAACCTTTCTGAAAATCGCGCTTTATAACGAATACACCCGCAGCGGCGCGATCACCCTGCAACAGGAAAGCGGCTCGATCCTGCGGCGTTGGCAGGGACCGCTGCGCGTCGGCCTGCGCTTTGGCGCCTCGGTGCCCGCCGACAAGCGCGCGACCGATACGGCACGGGTCGGCTCCTATCTCGCGCGGCTTGCCGGGCTGACCGGCCTCTCGATCCGTCTCGACGATGCCCAGCCGAATTTCTACGTCTATTTCGTCAGCGAAGACGAGCGTCAGGCGCTTGGCCCGGCGATGCATGCCGCCCTGCCACAGCTCAACAACGGCGAAATTTCCGATATCGTCAACCTGCCGCGTTCGACCTATTGCGTCGCAATGACGCAAAGCGTCGGCGGTGGCGGGGTTTATAACCGCGCCTTCATCGTTATTCGCGCCGAACACCCCGATCTGCTGCGGCTCTCCTGCATCCACGAAGAAATCGCGCAGGCGCTCGGCCTGCCGAACGACAGCCCACAGGCGCGGCCCTCGATCTTCAACGACGACGAGGAGTTCGCCCTGCTGACCCGCCAGGACGAAATGATGCTGCGCATCCTTTACAACCCGGCGCTGCGGCCCGGGATGACCATCGCGCAGGCCCGCCCGATTGTCGAAGCCCTTGCCACCTCGTTGCGCGGCGGAGCCAGCTGATGCGCCCCGCCCAGTTTCAAAAGGATCTAAGCCATGGGAATTCTCGATTTTCTTTCCGGTCAATTCATCGACGTCATCCATTGGGTCGATGACACCCGCGACACCATGGTCTGGCGTTTTGAACGCGCCGGCCACGAGATCAAATACGGCGCCAAGCTGACGGTGCGCGAGGGGCAAGCGGCGGTTTTCGTGCATGAGGGCCAGTTGGCCGATGTCTTCGGGCCGGGGCTCTACCAGCTTGAAACCAACAACATGCCGATCATGACGACGCTGCAGCACTGGGATCACGGCTTTCAAAGCCCGTTCAAATCCGAGATCTATTTCGTCAACACGACCCGGTTCAACGATCAGAAATGGGGCACCAAGAACCCGATCATGTGCCGCGACCCCGAGTTCGGCCCGGTCCGCCTGCGCGCCTTTGGCACCTATTCCATGCGGGTGGCCGATCCGGCGATCTTCCTGCGCGAGATCGTCGGCACCGACGGCGAATTCACCTCGGACGAGATCAGCCTGCAAATCCGCAACGTGATCGTGCAAGAGGCCAGTCAGGTGCTGGCCAAATGCGGCATTCCGGTGCTGGACATGGCGGCCAATACCGCCGATCTGGGCAAGCTGATCGCCACGGCCATCGCGCCCAAGATCGCCGAATACGGCCTTGCGATCCCGGAATTCTACATCGAAAACATCAGCCTGCCCGAAGAGGTCGAAAAGGTGCTGGACAAGCGCACCTCGATGGGTGTCGCCGGAGATCTGAACAAATACATGCAGTTCAACGCCGCCGAAGGCATGGCCCAGCCGGGCAGTGGCATGGGCGCGATGGTCGGCATGGGCATGGCCGCCGGCATGGGCGCGAATATGGCGCAAGGTGCCGGGCCATGGGGCGCCGTCCCGCAGCCCCAGCCACACCGCCTGCCCCGCCAGCCGCTCCGCCCTCTGCAAGGGTCTGGCATATCGCCGAAAACGGCGCGACCAAGGGCCCCTTTGGCGCAGCCGAGCTGGCGGCGATGGTCAGTGCAGGCAGCCTGACACGCGGCTCGCAGGTCTGGACCGCGGGGCAGGACGGCTGGAAGACCGCCGATCAGACCGAATTGGCCGCGCTCTTCACCCAGATGCCACCGCCACCGCCGGGGGTCTGATCCTTCATGGCGCAGCAAAGTGAACGGCACTGGCCCTGCGAAAGCTGCGGGGCCGACCTGCGCTTTGCGCCGGGCCAGGTCGCAGCTGGTCTGCGACCATTGTGGCCACGTGCAAAAAATCCCCGAGGCCGGGGCGGCAAGCTACGTCTCGGCGCCTGACCGAACACGACCTCGCGCGCGGCTTGCGCGACGACCTGCCGATCGACGCCACCGAAGAGGTCCGCTCGACGCATTGCCCCAATTGCGGCGCGGTGGTGGAGTTTCAGGGCGCCGCCCATGCCAGCGAATGCCCGTTCTGTGCAACGCCGGTGGTGGTCGATAGCGGCACCAGCCGCAAGATCAAGCCGCAAGCCCTGGTGCCCTTTGCCCTGACCGAAGGCCAGGCGCGCGCGGCCCTCAAGGGCTGGCTCGGCAGCCTGTGGTTCGCGCCGAACTCGCTTTTGGAATACACCCGCGCCGGACGCGCCATGAATGGCGTCTACGCGCCGTTCTGGACCTTCGACGCCGCAACCGCCAGCCGCTACACCGGCCAGCGCGGCGAACATTACTACGAAACCCGTACGGTGACGGTGAACGTCAACGGCCGTTCCGAGCAACGCCAGGAACAGGTGCAGAAAACCCGCTGGTATCCCGCCTCGGGCCGGGTGGCGCGGCATTTCGACGACGTGGTGGTGATGGCCTCGACCAGCCTGCCGGTCCGGCTTGGCCGCGACCTCACGCCCTGGGATCTGGGCAAGCTTGAACCCTATAACCCCGACTACCTCGCTGGCTTTCAGGCCGAGGGCTATACCGTGATGCTCGCCGAGGGCTACAGCACCGCGCAAGCCGAGATGGCCCAGGTCATCGAGGGTGACGTCCGCCGCGATATCGGCGGCGATGTGCAGCAGATCACTTCGGTCAACACCCAGTATAGCGACGAGACCTTCAAGCATATCCTGCTGCCGATCTGGATGGCCGCCTATAAATACGGCGGCAAAAGCTATCGCTTTCTGGTCAACGGCCAGACCGGCGAAGTGCAGGGCGAACGCCCCTACAGCGCCTGGAAAATCGCCTTCGCGGTGCTGGGCGCAGGCCTGCTGGTGCTGGGCTTCCTCTACCTGCGCGACCCCTCGATGTTTGGCCAAGCCACGCCAGATTGGTTGAATTGAGCCTCAAGGCTTTCATCTTGGCTAAAATATCCCCGCCGGAGGCGCCTTTGACGGCTGAAGGATGCCTCCGGCGGGGATATTTTAGCCAAGATGAAAGCGCTGGTGCCGCAAGACTGCGGTCGCGAGAGTTGACATCCCGCCTGCCCCGCGCGATAGCGCGATCAGACAATGGAGGCCCGCCCGCGTGACCGATCTTTCCCGTGTTCTTGACCATGCCCGCATTGACGAATTGCCCAATCCCTATTTCGGCAAGGTGCGGGATTGTTACGATCTGCCCGCGACGCAGGATCAGCCGGCGCGGCGCATCCTGATCTCTTCCGACCGGATCTCGGCCTTTGACCGGATTCTGGCGGCGATCCCCTTCAAGGGCCAGGTGCTGACCCAGATGGCGCGGTTCTGGTTTGACCACACCGCCGACATCTGCCCCAACCATGTGCTGGCCTATCCTGACCCCAATGTGGTGATCGGCAAGCGGCTCGACGATCCTGCCGGTCGAGATCGTGGTGCGCGGCTATCTGGCCGGGACGACCTCGACCTCGGTGCTGACGCAGTACAGCAAGGGCGTGCGGGCGATGTACGGCCATGTCCTGCCCGAGGGCCTGCGCGACAATCAGGTGCTTGCCCGCGCCGATCATCACGCCGACCTCCAAGGCCTTCGACGGCGGCGCATGACGAGCCTCTGACGGCCGATGAGATCCTTGTCGCAGGGCCTGCTGACCGCGGCGCAATGGGACCGAGGTCTCGGCCACAGGCGCTGGCGCTGTTTGCGCGCGGACAGGAGATGGCGGCAGAGCGCGGGCTGATCCTCGTCGACACCAAATACGAGTTCGGCACCGATGCCGAAGGCACCATCCTGATCGCCGACGAGATCCACACGCCGGATTCCAGCCGCTACTGGATCGCCTCGGGCTATGAGGCGGCCTTCGCGGCCGGCACGCGGCCGCCGAGCTTTGACAAGGACGTGATCCGCTCCTGGGTCGGCGCGCGCTGCGATCCCTACAAGGACCGATCTGCCGGGATCCCGCATGGAGATCATCGAGGCGACCTCGAAGGTCTATATCCAGGCCTATGAGGCGATCACCGGTGAGGTTTTCGTGCCCGATCTGTCCGGCGAGACGCCGCTGGCGCGGGTGCGGGCCAATCTGGCGGAATATTTCCTCTGAGCGACTGTTTGCGCTAACATAGGCGGATCGTGTAGGATCGCTAAAACCGAGAGGGAGGTTCAAATGATTCTGAGCGCCGGGGAAGCCCTGATCGACATGCTGCCGCGCGAGACCACGCTGGGGGAGCCGTGCGTTCTCGCCCTATGCCGGCGGGGCTGTGATGAACACGGCGATTGCGCTTGGGGCGGCTGGGCGTCGGAGTCGGGCTTTCTGACCGGTCTGTCCAGCGATCTGATGGGCGATGTGCTGCGCCAGACGCTGGAAGCCTCGAAGGTCAGATCTGGACTACTGCGGTGCGCTCGGACCGGCCGACGACGCTGGCCTTTGTCAAACTGGTCAAGGGGGCGGCGAGCTATTTCTTTTACGACGAGAACACCGCCGGGCGGATGATGACCCTGGCGGACATGCCGGTCCTGCCCGCCAGTGTTTCGGCCTATTTCACCGGTGGCATCTGGCTGGCGGTGGAACCTTGCGGGACGGCGCTGGAGGCGATGCTGCTGCGCGAGGCAGGCCTGCGGGTCACCATGGTTGACCCCAATGTGCGGCCCGGATTTCGTGACGCGACCGCGCCGCCTATACCGCGCGGATCGACCGGATGATCGCGGCGGCGGATGTCGTCAAGCTGTCGGACGAGGATGCCGAGTGGCTGTATGGCAGCCTCGATCCGCAGGCGATCCTGGCCAAGGGGCCAAAGGTGGTGCTGATCACCGAAGGCGCCAAGGGGGCGACGGGCTATACCGCGCGGGGTTCGGTCAGCGTCGCGGCGCCGAAGATCGTGGTGGCCGATACGGTCGGTGCGGGCGATACCTTCAACGCGGGCTTTCTGGCGGCGCTGGACCGGGCGGGCCTGCTGAGCAAGCCTGCCATTGCCGCCCTGTCCGATGAGGCCCTGCGCGATGCCCTGTCGCTGGGCGTGCGGGCGGCGGCGGTGACCTGCTCGCGGGCCGGGGCCAATCCGCCCTGGGCGGATGAAGTTTGAGGGCGCTGCTGCAAAGGGTCAGCCAGGCCTCGGTCAGCGTCGAGGGCGCTGTGGTCGGCGAGATCGGCGCCGGGCTGTTGATCCTGATCTGCGCCATGCAGGGCGACAGCGAGGCCGAGGCGGACAAGCTGGCCGCCAAGATCGCCAAGCTGCGCATCTTCAAGGATGCGGCGGGCAAGATGAACCTGTCCGGTGAAGGATGCGGGCGGCGCGGCGCTGGTGGTCAGCCAGTTCACGCTGGCAGCCGATCTGCGCGGCAATCGGCCGGGGTTTTCCTATGCCGCGCCGCCCGAGGTGGGCAAGCGGCTTTACGAGCATTTCGCCGGGCGGATCGAGGCCGAGGGCATCGCCGTCGCGCGGGGCATCTTTGGCGCCGATATGGATGTGGCGCTGCATAATGACGGGCCGGTCACCATCTGGATGGACACGGCCGAGATGTGAAGGTCCCAACTCGGGACCAGAATTTTAGCCTTGCAGAGTCAACGGCTTGTCATTTTGAAATTCACGAAGTCTTAACACTTTCGCTTGCTTTGAGGGCAAGCATTGCGGTGCTGAGAAACCCCAGAGCCGCCAGTCCGAGAGGGTGGCATGTGCAGTGCGAGCCGCCTGCGCTCTGGCTTCAGCCTCCCATCGATCCGGCTTTCGGTCAGATGACCAGGCCTGACGGGATTGACACAGAAGTGGCGGGCTTGGGGCGGGCCGGGGATGGGGGTTTCCCACCCCCAGGCGCCAAAGGCGCCTCCCCCGGGGGATATTTGCGCCAAGGTGAAAGCGGCAAGGCACAAATTTTAGAGAAATTTTAGGCGAATCAGGGGGGCGGGCAGCCCTACCAAATTGGCTGCGCCGACCCTTTTCGGTTTGCCGCTCGCTTTGCCATGCGATGCGGCGCAGAGGTGAGCTTCAAGAGCCGGGCTGCGCCTTACTCCAGCCAATCCCAGGCCTGCGAGAACTGGCCCAGCACCGCGCCAACCTGCGTGTCGCTGGCCTCGCCCTTGCGGCTGAGCTTGGCGACGAGGCCGCGTTTCTTGTCCTCGACCACCTGCGCCACCGTAACGGGCAGACCTGCCTCGGCCAGTGCGGCGTTAAAGACGCGGGTGATGGCAAGGCGGCGCAGGTCGGGTTTGAAGACCTTGCCGACGGCGGTTTTCGGCAGTTCGGTCAGAATCTCGACATGCTTGGGCTGGGCGGCGCGTTCCAGGATATGGCTGCGGGCATAGGCCAGCAGATCGGCCTCGCTGACCGTCGCGCCCTTGGTCAGTTCGACATAGGCGCAGGGCAATTCGCCGGAATGCGCGTCGGGCTGGCCAATGGCGCCGACGAAGCCGACGCCTTCGCAGCCCATCAGCGCCTCTTCGATCACCGCCGGGTCGATGTTATGGCCGCCGCGGATGATCAGATCCTTGGCGCGGCCGGTGATGAAGAGATAGCCGTCGCCATCCAGCCGCCCGAGATCGCCGGTGCGCAGGAATTCGCCCTCGGCAAAGAGGTCGCGGTTCTTGTCGGCCTCGGTATAGGTCGAGCCGGGGATCACGCCGGGGTTGGCGACACAGATCTCGCCGACCTCGTCTGTGTCGCATTGCCGGAAACCCTCGGGGGTTTTTTGCAGGATGCGGACATGGGTATGGGGAAAGGGCAGCCCGACCGAGCCGATCTTCTTGGCGCCATCCGGCGGGTTGATCGCAACCAGGCAGGTGCATTCGGTCAGCCCGTAGCCTTCGACGATCTGCACCCCGGTGATTTTCTCGAAGCGGTTGAACAGGTCGATCGGCAGCGGGGCCGAGCCGGAGAAAGCCCCGCGCAGGGTCGAGATATCGGCATCGACCGGGCGTTGCATCAGGGCGGAAAGCGCCGTCGGCACCGTCGCCATATAGGTGATCTTCCAGCGCGCGATCAGCTTCCAGAAGTTGTCGAACACCCCCTCGCCGCGATAGCCCGCCGGGGTCGGAAACACGATATGGCAGCCCGAGGCGATCGCCGACATGAACATCGGATAGGCGGCAAAGACATGAAACAGCGGCAAGGGGCACATCATCACGTCGGTTTCGTTGAACAACAGCCGCTGGCCGCACCAGCCGTTGTAGATCATGCCAGAAGCGCGGTGTTGCGCCACCTTGGGCATGCCGGTGGTGCCGCCGGTGTGGAAATAGGCGGCAATACGGTCGCCGGTCCGATCCGGGAAGCTGAGCCTTTCCCCGGATTGCTTGCGGCATTCCGCGGTGAAATCCAGCACGCGGGCGTGGTGGCGCGCCGGGTTCTTCGGCCGGATCAGCGGCACGATCCAGCTTTTCGGCGGCGTCAGGTAGCGGGCAAGGTCAACCTCGAGCACGGATCTTGACCTTGGGCGCATTTGCCAGCGCCTCGGGCGACCTTTTGCGGCAGATCGGTCTTGGGGAAGGCTTTGAGCGTGACCACCACCTTGGCCTTGGTCTCGCGCAGGATCGCGGCGATCTGTTCGGGCTCCAGCAGCGGGTTGATCGGGTTGACGATGCCTGCGGTGGCCCCGGCCAGCAGGGTAACGGCGGTTTCCAGGGCATTGGGCAGGATATAGGCGACAACATCGGTCTCGCCGATGCCAAGGCTGCGGAACAGGTTGGCGGCCTGGGTGACGCGCAGTTTCAGCCCGCTCCAGGTCAGGGTCTCGGCATGGGCCTTGGGGTCGGAGAGCAGCTGATAGCTGATCGCCGGGCGGCTGGCGTGCTTGGCCTCGGTGCGGGCCAGAAAGCTGTAGATCGAGCGCGGCAGATCGCGCCCCTCCCAGCTGGATTCTGCCTCGATGGCCTGCAGGTCTGCAAGCGTTGCAAAAGTTCCCATAGCTCCCCCCGGATGCTGTGCTGACCCTGTCTCGGGCCTTGTCTTACGCTCAATGTGGGCAGCTTTGCGGGATTTGCCAAGCGAAACCGCCCGAAAAAACGCAACGTTAGGGACGATGACAAAGCCGCCGCAGGGGCTGCGGCGGCTTGACGGGGATTTGGGGCGATCAGGCCTTGGCGGGGATGCGCAGCATCTGGCCGGGGTAGATCTTGTCGGGATGGCTCAGCATCGGTTTGTTGGCCTCGAAGATCGCGGGGTAGAGGCTGGCCTTGCCAAGCGTGTGCTGGGCGATGGCCGACAGGGTGTCGCCCTTTTTCACCGTATAGAACACCGGCTCCTCGGCATCCGACTCCGCCTGAACCGCAGCGACGCCCTTGATGTTGCCCGCCGCGACGATGATCTTCTCTTTCATCTCGGGCGAGACGGCGCGGCCTTCAAGGGTGACCTTGTCGCCATCGACCTTGATCTCGACGCCCTTGGTATCAAGCCCCTGTTTTTCAACCTCGGCCTTGATGGCCTCAGCCTCTGGCGCGGTGGCCGCTTCGGCCTTGCCGCCAAACAGCGACGATCCTGCGTCTTTCACGAAACTCCACAAACCCATGATGCACTCCTTCCAACGCCACGGCCAGCCACTGGGCCAAGGCTATGGAACGAAGGTAACAGCCCTGAGACAGGGATCAAGGCGCAAAGGCGGGGGAAATTCCCCGCCTTTGCAGCAGAGATTACATCGCAGGCAGGATGGCGATATCGCGGATATCGCCGCCAGCGCCTTCGATGGTGCCAGCAGCGGTGGCTTCACCGGTTTCAAGGTTCACCGTGTAAAGCGTGCTGCCATTGACCAGCCAGCCGGTGTTTTCCATCGCCGCAGTGGTCTGCACGTCGAAGGCATAGTTGGCGGCCGGGGCCTCGATCTTCAGCTTGCCGATCGCCGAGAGCGTGCCGTCGTTGGGCGAAACCTGCTGGATCACCGCGACGATGGTGCTGTCGATGTCGAACATCGCGGTCTTCTCGGGCTTGCCGTAAGCGTTGATATAGGCCGCCGCCGCGATCATCGGGGTTTCGCCGACATGCATGTCACCCTCTTTCCAGTTCAGCGATCCATCGACCGTGACCTTGCCGCTTTCGATATCGACGCGGTGGTTGATGGTGCCGGACATGAAGCGCAGCTTGTCGGCGGCCGGGTTGAAATCAACAATCACCGGGCCCGCAACAGGCAGTTCCACGTCCATCTTCGAGACCATGGTGGTGGCCCCCGTGGCGGTATCGATCGTCACGATCTCCATCGCCGGGGTCACGCCGACGAGCGTGCCGTTCGAGGGGCGCAGATCAAGGCCGAGCAGACTGTCGACGCCAGAGATTTCCACCGTGCCCGAAACGGCGCGGGTCTCGGTATCAAACATCACCAGGGTCTTGTCGCCGACAAGACCAACGGCGGGGGCGGCAAGCGCGGCACCCAGCGAAAGCGTCAGGGCGGTGGTCGAAAGGGCTGCAATACGAAGCATGGTGTGATCCTTTTTCGGTTTCAGCAGGCAGCGATTGTCGCGGCCCATATCTTCCAGACACAGGGGCGTTGGCTTTGGATGCAAACTTGCGGCAAGTTTTTTGCATCCATCGGCGAGCCCGGGTGTCTTTTTCAGTAAGCGGCTGAAAGAAGGTGCATTTGCGATGAACCAAAGCGTAAGATCGGTGGGATGGCAGAGGGCGGAGCATTGCATGGCGGCTGAACAGAGGGTTTGCAGGGCGCGCTGGCCGCCTGTGCTGCGGGACGCGCGGGCGGGATCTCGGCGATCCTTGCCAGCGAGGGGCGCCAGCTTTTGGGCGTGGCGCGGCGCATCTTGCAGCGCGAGGATCTGGCGGAAGAAGCCTTGCAGGACGCCATGGTGCTGATCTGGCGCAAGGCCGGGCAGTACCGCCGCGAGACGGGCTCTGCGCGCGGCTGGATCTATGCGGTGCTGCGCAACCGCTGTCTGAACATCCTGCGCGACGGGCGCAGGCTTAGCCTGATGGACCCTGCGGACCTCGCGGCGGTGCAAGAGGCGCGGCAGGGCATTGTGCCCACCGAAGGCTGGGAGCTTTTGGCCGGTCAAAGCAAGCTGCGCGATTGTCTGGGCGGGCTTGACCGGCAAAGCCGTCAGGCGATCCTGCTCGCCCATGTCGCGGGCTTCAGCCACGGCGAGATCGCCGCGCGGCAAGAGATGCCCTTGGGCACGATCAAATCGCTGATCCGGCGCGGGTTGGCGGCCTTGAAGGAGTGTTTGACATGAGCGCGCAGGATGCAGAGCTGATCGATCTGGCCGAGGACTACGCGCTGGGACTGCTCAGCGAGACCGAGGCCTTGCTGCTGGAAGAGTTGATGGCCCGCGACCCCGAAGTGGCGCGCCGCGTCGGCGAAGCCCGCGACCGCATGCTGCCGCTGGACCTCTCCGCCGCCGCCGTTGATCTGCCTGCGGGATTTGAGGCGCGGCTAACCGAGCGCATGGCTGGCCTGCCGCCGCCGCGCCACGCCGCCAACAGCCCCTTGCCGCCAATGCGCTGGGGCTTGATTGCGGCTTCGGTCGTCGGCGTTGCAATCGGCCTGGGCGCGGGGCTTTTGCGCCCCATCGCCGAACCGCAGGTGGTGGCGGTCCTGCTCGACGCCTCTGGCGTGCCGCAGGCGGTGATCGAGGATTACGGCAACTCTTCCGCGAAACTGCGCTGGGTCAGCGAGGTCGCCGTGCCTGCCGACAAGCAGTTGCAGGTCTGGACCCTGCCGTCGAAAGAAATCGGCGCGACCTCGCTGGGTGTCTTGGAGCGGGTAGCCCCGACCGATCTGCACTTCAGCGGCCTGCCCGCCCCACAGGCGCAGCAGCTTTACGAGGTGACGCTGGAGCCTCTGGGCGGCTCGCCCACCGGGCGACCAACCGGGCCGATCATCGGCAAGGGCTTTGCCGCGCCGCAGACCTGAGGATCAAGTTGCACCTTGGGCGGGTCAGACCCTGACCCATGCAGCTCGGCGAAACAGAGGGCTGCGCCCGACCTCGGGATGGCGCGCCAATGCTTGGATTTAGGCGCTTTATCGTTCTGACACTTCCCCAGACTTTCCTCTGGAGCCCCTGGCAACGCGCCCTCCGGGGGGAGGTCGGGCGCGGCCCGGCGGCGCTTGCGCGCCTTGAGTCCGGGCAAGGCGGCCCTCAGACAGCGCCATCGGTAAACTGCAGCCGCGCCAGACGGGCATAAAGCCCGCCCTCGGCAACCAAGGCGTCATGCGTGCCGATCGCGGCGATCTGGCCATTCTCGAACACCACAATCCGGTCAGCGCGTTTGACAGTGGCAAGCCGGTGGGCAACCACGATCATGGTGCGCCCTTCGGCCAGACGCTCGACCGCCGCCTGCACAAGCCGCTCGGATTCCGCGTCCAGCGCCGAGGTTGCCTCATCCAGCAACAGCACGCGGGCGTCGCGCAGAATCGCGCGGGCGATGGCGATGCGCTGTTTCTGCCCGCCCGACAGCATCACGCCGCGCTCGCCCAGATAGGTGGCATAACCCTGCGGCAGCGCCGAGATAAAGTCATCGGCGGCGGCCGCGCGGGCAGCCTCGATCACCTCGGCCTCGCTGGCATCGGGGCGGCCAAAGCGGATGTTTTCCAGCGCCGACCCGGCAAAGATCACCGGATCTTGCGGCACCAGCGCCATATGGGCGCGGAACTCTTCGCGCGCCATGTCGCGCAGATCGATGCCGTCAAAGCGGATCGCGCCCTGCTGCGGGTCGTAAAACCGCATCAGCAGTTGCAGCACCGTGGTCTTGCCCGCCCCCGAAGGCCCGACAAGCGCCACCGTCTCGCCCGCCTTGACCACCAGATTGACCCCCGCCAGCGCCGAGCGATCCGGCCGCGCGGGGTATTGGAAATGCACATTCTCAAGGCTGACCTCGCCGCGCACCGGCTTTGGCAGCGCAACCGGATCAGCGGCCAGGGCAGCGGGTCTTCGGCCTGAATCATCTCGACCAGCCGTTCGGTGGCCCCGGCGGCGCGCTGCAACTCGCCCCAGATTTCCGACAGCGAGCCGACCGCGCCCGAAACCAGCACGGCGTAGATGACGAATTGCACCAGCTCGCCGCCGGTCATCGACCCGTCGCGCACATCGCGCGCCCCGATCCACAGCACGCCGACGACCCCGGCAAAGACCAGAAAGATCACGATCATCGTCATCAGCGCCCGGGTCTTGATACGGGCGCGTGCGGCGTCAAAGGATTTCTCGTTGACCGCGCCGAACTCGGCACGGGTCAGCGCCTCATGGGTAAAGGCCTGCACGGTCTGCACCGCGGACAGCGCCTCGGACGCCTTGCCGGAGGATTGCGCGATCCAGTCCTGATTGTCGCGGCTCAGCACCCGCAAACGGCGGCCCAGCACCACGATGGGGATCACCACGGCAGGCACGATCAGCAGCACCAGCCCGGTCAGCTTGGCCGAGGTCAGCCCCATCAGCACCATGCCGCCCATCACCGTCAGGGCATTGCGCAGGGCCACCGAGATTGACGAGCCGATCACCGAGAGGATCAGCGTCGTGTCGGTGGTGATGCGGCTCAGCACCTCGCCGGTCAGGATTTTCTCGAAAAACGCCGGCGGCAGGCCCATGACGCGGTTGAACAGGGCGGCGCGGATGTCGGTCACCACCCGCTCGCCCAGCCGGGTGACGAAGTAATAGCGCACCCCGGTGCCCAGCGCGAGCAAGAGCGCCAGCAACAGGGCCGCACCAAAGTATTTGTCGAGCAAAGTGAAATCGCCCAGAGCAAAGCTGTCGATGACCCTGCGCACCGCCAGCGGCAGCACGAGACTGACCGAAGAGGTGGTCACCAGCGCCAGCCCGGCCAGGATCACCATCCTGCGATAGGGCAGGATATAGGGCCAGAGCCCCGCAAGAGCGCCGACCTTTTTCGAAGCGGCGCGCTGTTCGGTGATGTCCTTGGCCATGTCTTGTCCCCTGGTCTTGCGGGCTTGGCATAAGCCGCCCTGCCCTTTCGCGCAAGCGGCGCGGTTGTCGCGGGTTTTGCGGTGGCCACGCTGGGGGCTTTCGCCGGTCGCAGCAGCGTGGCAGGTTGGCGCAAAAGGAGCCTGCCATGACCGCCACCATGACGCAATTTTTCACCGCAAGCGACGGGGCGAAAATCGCCTATTCCGATGCAGGGCCAAGGCCTGCCGCTGCTGTGCCTTGCCGGCCTTACCCGCACCATGGCGGATTTCGACTATATGCTGCCCCTGCCGGGCGTGCGGCTGATCCGCATGGATTATCGCGGCCGCGGTCAAAGCGATTTTACTGGCGCCGAGAGCTATACCCTGCCGATCGAGGCGCGCGACGCGGTGGAATTGCTCGATCATCTGGGCGTGGCAAAGGCCGCGATCCTTGGCACCTCGCGCGGCGGGCTGATCGGCATGCTGATGGCAGCCCTGGTCAAGGAGCGCCTGCTCGGGCTGTGCCTGAACGATGTCGGTCCGGTGATCGAACGCAAGGGGCTGGAGCGGATTTTCGACTACGTCGGGCGCAATCCCTTTGTGAAGACCCATGCCGAGCTGGCCGCGAAACTGCCCGGCGTCATGCCCGGCTTTGCCAATGTGCCCGCCAGCCGCTGGCTGGCCGAGGCGCGTCTGCATTACCGCGAGGTGCCGGAGGGTCTGCGGATCACCTATGACCCCGCGCTGCGCGAGGCCTTCCTTGCGGCTTTTGAGGGACCAGAAGTCGATCTCTGGCCGCTGTTCGACGCCACGGCAGGCCTGCCACTGGCGCTGATCCGGGGGGCGAATTCGGATCTGCTCTCCGCCGCGACGGTTGCGGAAATGCAGCGGCGCAGGCCCGATATGATCCTGGCCGAAGTGCCGGACCGGGCGCATATTCCCTTTCTGGACGAGCCAGAGGCGCAAAGGGCGATCAAGGCATTTCTGGAGGCCTGCCAATGAATATTCAAATGATCCAAGCGGCGGCACAGCGGATCAAGGGCCATGCCCGGCTGACGCCCCTGCTGAACGCGCCCCTGCTCGATGCCTTTGCCGGGCGGCGGATCTTTGTCAAAGCCGAGTGTCTGCAATGGACCGGCAGCTTCAAGTTTCGCGGCGGCTGGGCGGCGGTTTCGGCTTTGCGCGGTGCCAAGGGGGTGATCGCGTTTTCCTCGGGCAATCATGCGCAGGGCGTCGCCTTGGCGGCCGCAAAGCATGGCCTGCCAGCGGTGATCGTGATGCCAGCGGATGCGCCCGCGGTAAAGATCGCCAATACACGGGCTTACGGCGCGGAAGTGGTTTTGTATGACCGCACCAGCGAAGACCGCGATGCTTTGGGCGCAAAGCTGGCCGCCGAGCGCGGGCTGGTGCTGATCAAGCCCTATGACGAGCCCGAGGTGATTGCCGGACAAGGCACGATCGGGCTGGAAATCGCCGAACAATTCGGGGGCGCGCAAACCGAAGCCGGGCAATCCGAGACGCTGAGCAATCCGAGACTGGGCAATCCGAGACTGGACACTTCAACGGCGCACCCGTGGTTCTGACCTGCTGCGGGGGCGGTGGGCTGACCTCTGGCGTGGCGCTGGCCCTTGAAGGCCGGATGCAGGTGCGTCCGGTGGAACCTGCGGGCTTTGACGATGTGGCGCGCAGCTTGGCCTCGGGGGTGCGCGAAAGCAATGCGACGCTGTCAGGCTCGATCTGCGATGCGATTGTAACGCCCTCGCCCGGCGAGATCACCTTTCCGATCCTGAAAAGGCTTTGCGGGCCGGGGCTGGTGGTCAGCGACGAAGACGCCCTGCGCGCGATGGTGCTGGCCTTCCAACATCTGCGCATCGTGCTGGAACCGGGCGGCGCGGTGGCGCTGGCCGCGGCCTTGTTCCGCGAAGATCTGCCAGAGACGGTGATCGCAGTGGCCTCGGGCGGCAATGTCGATCCGGCGATCTTCGCCGATGCCCTGACGCGGTTTGCCTGATGGCTCTGGTCTATCTCGACGATATCCGCCTGAATGCCGAGGTTTCGGGGCCGATTGGCGGCCCCGGCGTGGTGCTGATCCATGCGCTTGGCACCAACCTGCATATCTGGGATGAGGTGGTGGCGCGCCTGCCCGCGACCTGCCGCCTGCTGCGCTTTGATCAGCGCGGCCATGGCCAAAGCGACGTGCCCGCGCCGCCCTATGCCATGGGCGCGCTGATCCGCGATGCCGAGCGGGTGATGGAACATTTCGCGATGCGCGAGGCAGTGGTCATTGGCCTCTCGCTGGGCGGATTGGTGGCGCAGGGGCTGGCAGTCAAGCGGCTGGATCTGGTGCGCGCCATGGTCTTGTCGAACACGGCGGCCAAGATCGGCTCGGCCGAGATGTGGCAAGGCCGGATCGCGCAGATGCTGGCCGAGGGGCCCGAGGCCTATGCGCCCGGTGCGATGGAGCGGATGTTTGGCCGCCGCTGGCGCGAGGTTGCGGGCATGGAACGGGTGCGCCAGATGCTGCTCGACACCGATCCGAAAGGCTGGGCGGGCTGTGCTGCAGCGATTGCGGGCACGGATTTCTACACGCCGACAGCGGGGCTGACCCTGCCGACGCTGGTGATCGCCGGGATCAACGACGGCACCACCCCGCCCGATCTGGTGCGCGAGACGGCAGAGCTGATCCTCGGCCACCGCTTTGAATTGCTGCGCGGCGCCGGGCATCTGCCGATGGTCGAGCGCCCCGAGGATTATAGCGCCCTGATCGCGGAATTTCTGCGCAGCATCGGCCATGTCTGAGATCCTGCTCCTCCACGGCGCCTGCTTTGGTGCCTGGTGTTGGCAGGGAGTTATTCCTGCGCTTGGCGACCTGGGCCATGCGGCGCGGGCGATTGATCTGCCGGGGCGCGAAGCGCAGGCAACTTTGGCCGATCAGGCAGCGGCGATTGTCGCCGCGCTGCGCGGGCCGACAGTGCTGGTCGGCCATTCGGCGGGCGGCTATGCCATCACGGCAGCGGCAGAAGCCTCGCCGCTGGTCGCGGGGCTGGTGTATCTTTGCGCCTACGTGCCGGTGGCGGGGAAGAGTTTGGCCGAGATGCGCCGCGCCGGACCCAGCCAGCCGATGGCGGGGGCCTTTGTGGTCGACCGCGCAGCGGGGCTGTTCGGCTTTGATCCGACGCGGGCGCGAGGCTTGTTTTTCGACGCCTGCGAGGATGCCACCGCGCGGCTGGTGCGGCAGGCGATTGCGCCGATGGAGACGGCGCTGCCCTCGGTGGCGCGGGCGCAGGCCCTGCCGCGTGGCGCGATCATCTGCGCCCAGGATCGGGCGCTGCCACCAGAGTATCAGCGGGCGATGGCTGCGGGGATGGCGCAGCTTGAGCGGCCTTGGGGCCATGCGCCGTTTTTGCAGGACCCGCCGGGGCTGGCAGTGGCGATTGACCGGATGCTGCAGGATTGGGGCTAGCCGGGCATGGGGGTTTCACACCCCCACGCGCCTTTGGCGCTTCCCCCGTGGGATATTTGTGCCAATGTGAAAGCGACGGGATTTGTCGGTATAAGAATAGTCTTGCAAGAGCTGCGGGTTAGGCTTGCCGGAAAACGGAGGGTTTGGCGATGAAGCTGAAGGACCTCGAGATTTTCGTCGTGGCCCCGCCTGCGCCGGGCTGGGGCGGGCGCTACTGGATCTTTCACCAAGCTGACCACCGACTGACGGCATCGTCGGCTATGGCGAGTGCTATGCCTCGACCGTGGGCCCCAAGGCG
This sequence comes from uncultured Alphaproteobacteria bacterium, assembly GCA_963815275.1. Taxonomy (GTDB): domain Bacteria; phylum Pseudomonadota; class Alphaproteobacteria; order Rhodobacterales; family Rhodobacteraceae; genus Cypionkella. The sequence goes on along the minus strand of CAWFGD010000004.1, from coordinate 78,009 downwards.
ATGCGGGCGGTGATCGAGGATGTGTTCGAGCGCCACATGCTGGGCGAAAACCCCGAGAACATCGAGCTGATGTACCGCCGCGCCTATTCCTCGGGCTTCACCCAGCGGCCCGACCCGACGGTGATGGGCGCGTTTTCCGGGCTGGAGATCGCCTGCTGGGACATCCTCGGCAAGGCGCGCAACCGGCCGGTCTGGGCGCTGCTGGGCGGCAAGATGAACGAGCGGGTGCGCAGCTACACCTATCTTTATCCCGAACCGGGCGAGGATGCGGCCGAGTTCTGGGTCAATCCCGACATGACGGCCGAGGCGGCGGCGCGGGCGGTGCAAGCAGGGCTTCACGGCGGTGAAGTTCGACCCCGCCGGCCCCTATACGATCCGCGGCGGGCATGAGCCGGCGCATGTCGGACATCTCGCCGGTCGGTCGAATTCTGCGCGAAAATCCGCGAGGCGGTGGGCGACAGCGCCGATCTTCTGTTCGGCACGCATGGCCAGTTCACCACCCCCGGCGCGATCCGCATGGGCGCGGGCGTTGGAGCCCTATCAACCCGCTGTGGTACGAAGAGCCGATCCCGCCGGACAACCTGCTGGAGTTCGCCGAAGTGGCGCGCGCAGGTCGCGCATCCCGCTGGCGACCGGCGAGCGGCTGACCACCAAGGCCGAGTTCGGCGCGCTGCTGCGCGCCGGCGGGGTGCAAGATCCTGCAACCCGCGCTGGGGCGGCGTGGGCGGCATCTGGGAGGCCAAGAAGATCGCCGCCATGGCCGAGGTCTTCAACGCCGAGATGGCACCGCATCTTTATGCCGGGCCGGTGGAATGGGCGGCCAATATCCATTTTGCCGCCTCGATCCCGAATATCCTGATGGCCGAGACGATCCAGACCGGCGGGGCCTTCCACCTCGCGCTGATCAAGCACACCCTGAATTGGGAAGACGGCTATATCCTGCCGCCCGAAGGCCCCCGGCCTTGGCATCGAGTTCGACGAAGACCTCGCCCGCGCGCATCCCTTCACCGGCACCGGCCTGCATCTGCAGATGCAGGAGGCGCCCTGCGACTATCGCCACGGCAACCGCTTTGAAGGCGGGGCCCCCGCTGCCGCAAAAGACCTGACCCGAGCCGGAGCTGGCGAGGCCGTCGCGGGGGGCTCGATGCCCCCGGCGACGGCGTCCCGCTGTGGAGAGGGCGATGGGCAAGGCGGAACCGGGCGGCGCGGTGGCGCGTTGCCGCCAGACCCCAAGGGGAGAGATATCATGCGGATCGCACTTTGCCTCAGCGCGGCGCTTGCCGCTGCGGCGGGAACCTCGGCGCAGGCCGAGCAAAGCTTCATGGATGACCGTTCCACCGCCACAGCCGTCGTGGCCTCGCTTTACAACGCGATCAACCGCCAGGAATACCTGCGCGGCTGGAGCTATTTTGCCGAAGACGCCGCCCCGCCCTACCCGCAATTCCGCGATGGCTATCTCGATACCAAAAGCATCGACGTCAGCTTCGGCACACCGCAGTCCGAGGGCGCGGCGGGCACGATCTACACCAGCTTGCCAGTGGCGATCAGAGCACAGCGCCTCGACGGCTCCGCGGCCTATTTCTCGGGCTGCTATATCATCTCGCAGGTGCAGCCCGGTCTGCAGGACACGCCGCCCTATGTGCCGATGCGGATCCGCGAGGGTCATCTGAAAGCCGCAACCTCGCTGCAGACCGACGCCTCGGCCTGCAGCCGCTAGACAAGGCAAAGCCCGCCCCCAGGGAGAGGGGGGCGGGCTCGCCAGCTTGCTAAAGTGACGCTGATCTAGGGAAAATCAGTTCGAGGCAAGTTGCTTCGGCAGCTTGAAGGTCCAGAGCATGCCGCCCTGATTGAGGTAGTTGACCTTCTTGGCGACTTCGCCGCCCCAGAGCGGCACAGCCCCACCCCAGCCCGAGACGATCGAGACATATTGCTCGCCATCCTTTCCCAGGTGATCGGCTGGCCGACGATGCCCGAGCCGGTCTGGAAGCTCCAGAGCATCTTCGCCGGTCTCGTCATCGAGCGCGATGAACTCGCCTTCGGGCGTGCCGAAGAACACCAGACCGCCGGCGGTGGTCATCACGCCACCCCAGAGCGGGGCCTCGTTCTTGTATTCCCACTTCCATCTCGCCGGTATCCGGATCGATCGCCTTCAGGCGAGCCGATATGGTCTTCGAAGTTCGGCTTGATGGTGAAGCCGGAGCCGAGATAGGCCGCACCCTTCTTGTAGGTGATCAGGCTCGTTCCAGATATCCATGCCCCATTCGTTCGAGGGCACGTAGAACAGGCCGGTGTTCTGGCTGTAGGCCATCGGCATCCAGTTCTTGCCGCCAAGGAAGGACGGCGTCGCAAAGACGATCTCGCCCTTGTCGCCATCCGGCGCCTTGGCCGGATCGCCGGGGCGATCCTCTTCGTTGTAGATCGGGCGGCCGGTTTCATCGATGCCCTTGGCCCAGGTGATGCCTTGCACGAAGGGCTTGGCGCTGACGAAGCTGCCGTCCTCGCGGTTCAGCACGTAGAAGAAGCCGTTGCGGTCGGCGGTGGCCATACAGCTTCTTGCCGTCCTTGTCGGTGTAGCCGACCACCTCGTTGACGCCGTCAAAGTCCCAGCCCTCGCGCGGGGTGGTCTGGAAGTGCCACTTGATCTCGCCGGTCTTGGGGTCGATGCCGATGCGGCTGGCGGCATAAAGGTTGTCGCCCTTGTTGCCCTCGACCGGGGTGCCTGCATTGCGCAGATGGCTGTTCCAGGGCGAGGGGTTGCCCGCGCCAAAGATCAGCGTATCGGTCTCGATGTCATAGGATCCGCCCAGCCAGGTCGCCCCGCCGCCGGTCTTCCACAGATCGCCCGGCCAGGTCGCGTTCAGCGTCCCGGTCATCGTCGAACTCTTTGCCGTTGAGCGTGCCCATATGGCCTTCGATCACCGGACGGGTCCAGACCATCTCGCCGGTCACAGCATCGCGGGCCTGCACTTCGCCGACCACGCCGAACTCACCACCCGAGTTGCCGGTGATCACCAGCCCGTTCACGATCAGCGGCGCTGCGGTATAGCTGTAGCCTTCCTTGTAATCGGCGATCTTCTTGTTCCAGACCACATCGCCGGTCTTGGCGTTCAGCGCGACGATGCGGGCATCCAGCGTGCCGAAATAGATGTTGTCGCCGTAAAGCGCCGCGCCGCGGTTGACCACGTCGCAGCAGGGCAGAATGCCTTCGGGCAGGCGGGCATCATATTGCCACAGCTCTTTTCCGGTTTTCATATCAATGGCATACATCCGGCTGTAAGAGCCGGTGATATACATCACGCCCTCATGCACCAGCGGCTGGGTTTCCTGCCCGCGCTGCTTTTCACCGCCAAGGCTGAAGGCCCAGACCGGCATCAGGTTCTTGACATTGTCCTTGTTCAGCGTGGTCAGCGGGCTGAACCGCTGCAAGCCACGGCCCATGCCGTTGGTGACGACATCGCCCGTCGTGGTGGCATCATTGGCAAGATCTTCTTCGGTGACGCCCGCAAAGCCAGCGGGTGCAAGCACCAGTGCTGCCACCACGGCCAGGATAAATCGGTTCATTTTTTTCCTCCCTCTAAAACCCGAAAAGACCGAAGCCACCTGCTCCTGCGAAGCGCGGCCAAGATCCCTGCGCCAGAGTGGCTCTCAAATCTTTGTGAGGGGAATTGCACCTTGGTCGTAAACCGGGGGAGCAAAAGGTCGTAGACCCGCCGCCCCCCGCGAGCCTGCAAGACCGCGCTATTTCGCGCTGGCGAGCGATTTGAGATAGGACAGGATGAAATCCTGCATCACCGGATCGGTGATGCCGACATGGCGCATCTTGGTGCCGGGCAAAAACCCGGTATTGTCTTCCATCCAGGCCCGCAGCGCGCCCTCGGTCCAGACAAAGCCCGCAGTGCTCAGCGCCTCGGAATAGGGGTAATCGGGATACTTGCCCGCCAGGCGGCCGACCACCCCATCCAGCAAGGGGCCGTAGCTGGCCTTATCGGCATCGGTGGCATGGCAGCGGCGGCAATCGCTGTCAAAGAAAGCCTCGCCCGCCTGGATCTTGATGTTTTCGTCGCGCGGCGCTTCGGCTGCGGCAGGCAGCGCGCCCAGCCCCATCAGCGGCAACAGCGCCAGCGCGGCAAGGGTGATTCGGCCTCTGGTCATGACATGTCTCCTCATGTGACAGCGACGCGGGGTCGCCGCGCCCACAAACCGCCCTCCGCACCGGCTTGACCTTGACTCAGGTCAAGCGCGGCCTCGTGCTTTGGTCGCAAAAACCGGCGGCAAAACCGCCCTCCAAGCCTTGCCCCTGCCGCGCGCTTGCCCCAGATTGGCCTTTGGTCGCATAGGCGGCCCCCGCCCGGCTGATATGCTGGCAGCCGGAGACGAGGGCGGCAAAAGCTGCGCGCCCGTGGAGGAGGAAAAGACCAATGTTCGAGATCCGCACCTGGGCCGCCACCTGCGCCTTAGCCTTGCTCGTGGCGCAATCGCCCTTGGCCGCACAGGCCGAAAATGCCGTGCTAAGGCTCGCCACCCAGACCAGCGGCACGGTCAATTGGGAGTTGAGCACCATCACCAGCCAGGGCCTCGACAAGGCCAACGGCTTCAGCCTCGACGTGCAGGACGTCGCCGCCGGCCCCGCCGCGCAAATCGCCTTTCAGGGCGGTGCGGTCGATGTCATCGTCTCGGATTGGCTCTGGGTGGCGCGCCAGCGTTCCGAGGGCCGCGATTTCGTCTTCATCCCCTATTCCAAGGCAGTCGGCGCGCTTTATGTGCCCAAAGACAGCAAGGCCGCGAGTTTGGCCGACCTCAAGGGCGGCAAGATCGGCATCGCTGGCGGTCCGGTCGACAAAAGCTGGCTGATCCTGCGCGCCTACGCCAAGCAGGCCTATGGCCTGGATCTGGCGGGCGAGACCGAACAGATCTTCGGCGCGCCGCCGCTGATCTTCCAGACCGCGATGGACGGCCAGTTGGACGGCGCGATCAACTTCTGGCACTTTGGCGCCAAGATGGAAGCGGGCGGCATGCGCCCCCTGATCGGCGTCACCGAGGCGGCTGAAAAGATGGGCCTTGATCCGGCCACACCCCTGCTTGGCTATGTCGTGCAGGGCGAGATGCTGCGCGATCACCCCGAATTGGTCGCAGGCCTCGCCAGGGCCAGCCGGGCCGCGAAAGAGATCCTGCAAAGCGATGACGCGGCTTGGGAGTCCTTGCGCCCGCAGATGAACGCCAAGACCGATGCGCAGTTCGAGGCGCTCAAGGCGGGCTTTCGCGCCGGCATCCCTGCCGAGGGTCCGGTGGATGAGGCTGCCGCCGCCAAGATGCTGGAAATCATGGCAACTTTGGGCGGTGAAGAGTTGGTCGGCAAGATGTCCGACCTGCCCAGCGGCGTGTTCTACGCCCCCGCCAGCTGATGCAGCCAGCGCTGAAGCTCGATCTGATCGAAGCGCGACGCGGCGCGGCCCCGGTTTTGGGGCCGCTGTCGCTTGCGGTCTACCCCGGCGAGACGGTGGCGATCACCGGCCCCTCGGGCATCGGCAAGACCACGCTTCTGCGCATCCTCGCAGGCCTGCACGACCGCTGGCGCGGCAGCCTTGATCTGCCCGGACGGGTGGCGATGGTGTTTCAGGAACCGACCCTGCTGCCCTGGCGCACCGCGCTTGAAAATATCACGCTGGTGGCGCTCTGTTCCGAAGCCGAGGCGCGCGCTGCGCTGCGCGATGTCGACCTTGAGGGCAAGGCCCGCGCCTATCCGGGGGCCCTGTCGCTTGGCCAGCAACGCCGCCTTGCCCTCGCCCGCGCCTTCGCCCGTCAGCCGCAGGTCTTGCTGATGGACGAGGCCTTTGTTTCGCTCGACCCTGCCCTCGCCGATGAGATGATGGCCCTCTTCGAGCGCCTGCGCCAAAGCCGCCCCCTCGCCACGGTGATGGTCACCCATGTCGCCCAAGAGGCCGCGCGGCTGGCAACGCGGACCCTGCGCTTGCAGGGCCAGCCGGCGGTTCTGGCAGCCTGAGCCGCGCAAACTTCCGGCCTCAGGCCTTGCGATTTTGCAGACCGCGCGCCGGGTCATAGCCCCAGAGCGCGATGGCGGCGAAGATCAGCGCGGCAAGGCAAGTCCAGCCCAGCGCTGCCAGGTTCAGCTGCGCGTAAAGCGCAAAGCGGATCAGCTCGACCGCCTGGGTAAAGGGATTGACCGCGCAAAGCTGCGCCAGTCGCGGGCTGGCCTCGGCCATCTTCCACAGCGGGTAAAGCGCCGAGGACAGAAAGAACATCGGAAAGATCACGAAGTTCATCACCCCGGCGAAATTCTCCAACTGTTTGATAAAGGACGACAACATCAGCCCCAGCGCCCCCAGCATCAGCCCCGCCAGCGCCATCGCCGGAAGGGCCGCCAGATAGCCCTGCCAGGGCATCCTGATCCCCCACAGCGCCGCAATCGCCAGAAACCCCGCGCATTGCAGCAAGGACACCACCACCCCCGCGATCAGTTTCGACAACAGCAACCACCAGCGCGGCTGCGGCGCGGTCAGCAGCAACCGCATCGAGCCCATCTCGCGGTCATAGACCAGCGACAGCGAGCTTTGCATGCCATTGAACAGCAGAATAATCCCGCAAAGTCCCGGCACGATATAGGTCTCATAGGTGATATAGGTGGCATAGGGCGGCGTGATCGACAGGCCCAAAGCAGCCCGAAACCCCGAGGCAAAGACAAAGAGCCAGACCAAGGGTCGCACCAGCGCCGCCACCAGCCGCCCGCGCTGACCCAGAAACCGCAAAGCCTCGCGGTGCAGGATGCCAAGCAGGGCCACCAGCGCGGATGTCATGCGGGCGCTCCGGTCAGGCTCAGAAAGGTCTCTGACAGCGGGCGTCCTTGGCACAGACCGGCCGCCTCACCCTTGGCGATGATCCTGCCCTGATGCAGGATGGCGAGCTGATCCGCAGGCTCGACCTCATCGGTCAGATGCGTCGCCCACAGCACGCAGAGCCCCTCGCGCGCCAGATCATGCACATGCGCAGTGATCGCCGCCCGCGAGGCCGCATCAAGCCCCACCGTCGGCTCGTCCAGCAACAGAACCGAAGGGCGGTGCAGCAGCGCCCGCGCAATCTCGGCGCGGCGGCGGTGACCGCCGTTCAGCTCGCGCGCCTTCTCTTCGCCGCGCTCGGCCATGCCAAGCCGCTCCAGCGCCGCCTCGCAGCGCAACCGCGCCTCGCGACCCGCAATGCCCTGCAAGGCCGCGAAATACAGCAGATTGCGCCGCACGCTCAGATCAAGGTCAAGCGTGGGTTGCTGAAACACCACGCCGATCTGCGCCAGCGCCTTGCGCGGCTCTCGCGCCAGATCAAACCCCGCAATCTCGATCGACCCCTGCGCCGAGCTGAACAGCCGCGTCAGCAGGGCAAACAGCGTCGATTTCCCCGCGCCATTCGGGCCGAGCAGGGCGCAGAACTGCCCCGGCTCGACCGTCAGCGACACCGCGTCCAGCGCCCGCTTCGCCCCGTAAGCATAGCTCAGCCCCGCAACCCGCAGCCCCTGCGTCATGGCGTGGGCCGCGCCGCTGCCCCCCAGGGAAAACGCCCTACCTTGATCGAGGCGGTGGCGGTCTGGCTTGCCACGTCAATCACCGTGACATCGCCCGAAACCCCGTTGGTGGTGAAAAGCTGGGTCTGATCCGGCGAATAGGCCATATGCCAGACCCTGCGGCCAACAAGGATGTAACTTTCCACCTGCAGCGTCGCACGGTCGACCACCGCGACATGATTTGCCGGGCCAAGTGCCACGAAAATCTTGCTCTGATCCGGCGAGAACAACATGCCAACCGGCTGGATTTTATCACCTGTGATCCCCGGAATGGCAAAACTGACCTTGCCGCGCGGGCTTTGGTCGACGGTGTTGAACACCGAAACCGTGCCGCCAATCTCCGACGACACCCAAAGCTCGGCACCATCGGCGGTAAACTCGGCATGGCGCGGCCGCGTATCGACCAGCGTATTGGCAAAGACCTTGCCGGTCGCCGCCTCGATCCAATGCGCCATGCTGGTGGTTTCCGAGGTGGTGATCACCACCTTGCCATCGGGCGAGATCGCCATGCCCTCGGGTTCCGTGCCGACATCAATCTGCGCCACCACTGCCCGCGTCTCGGTATCGACCACCGTGGTGATGGAATCGTTCTCATTGGCGATGTAAAGATGGCGGTCATCGGGGTGCAAAGCAAATTGCTCGGGGTCCTCGCCCGAGGGCAGATCATGCAGGATTTCGCCGGTATTAGGGTCCATCACCTCGACCGCATCGCTGTCCGAGGCGCAGATGTAAAGCTTGCTGAAGTCCTTGGAAAAGGTAATGCCGCGCGGCCGCTCGCCGGTCGGATAGGTCTTGATCACGGCGAGGCTGCCCACATCTATGACGCTGACAGAATTGTCCTTTTCATTGGTCACCCAGATCTCGTCCGCCAAGGCGGTGCAGGGCAAAAAACAGCTCAAAAGCAGGGCGCGCAGCATGTTACTCTCCAAATTCTGTGCAATGGCTCTCGGGCTGGTCCAGCCCAAGACTGTCCATCTCATTGCGTTGATGTAAAAACCCCTCCAGCGGCGCTTGCGCCACCAAAGCGCGGGTATTGGCCAGCGCGATCGGCTGACGCAACTGGCCGTTCCAGCGCCGGAAAGCTCAGCCCCCGCCCCTTGAAACCATCGAGCGTGAAAGCCTCTGACAGCATATAGCCGCGCAAGCTCGCCGCATCGGCCTTGCCGAGCCGCGTCACCGCCTCGCCGATCGCCCGCACCGCCAGAAAGGCGGCGTAGTCGCGGCTCTGCATCGGGCGACCCGCCTGCGCCTTGAAACGGTCCTGCAACTGCACCGCCCCCCAGCTTTCAATCGTCGGCGACCAGGCCAGCGGCATCAGCCCCTCCGACCCCGCGACAAGCCGCGGCAGCCATTGGTTGTCGGCGATATAGCGACCGAAATCATCGCTGGCATCGGCCACCACCACCACGTCATGCTCGGGCAGATCCTGCAAAAACCGCGGAATCTCCTGCATCGTCGACTCGCGCAGATCGGTGTCAAAGCTCCAGGTCTTTTCGGCCAGAAATCCCATGCCGAATTTCTGCGCCGCCCGCCGCAACGCCTCGGCCCAGGCCGCATCCGCCGGATTGGGGCCGGTGATCAGCACCAGCTTGACCCAGGCCTTGCTCCGCAAAAACTGCATCAGCGCATCGGCGCGGGCGGCATCCTCGGGCAGGGTATGCAAAAGATTGGCCCGGCACTCCTGCGAACGCAGGTTGGCGGCCCCAGAAGACACATTGAACAAAAGCGCGCCCTTGGCTTCGGGCAGATCGGCGACGGCCAGTTGATCAGCAGCCTCGGCATCCAGCAAGACCAGATCCGACCCCGCCAGCGCCTTGCGCGCCGCGTCGATCAGCCCGCCTTCGGGCGGCACCGAGACCAGGTTCAAAACATAGGCATGCCCAAGGAATTTCCCCGTCGTGGCGGTGTCGGCAAGACCCAATTCCGCCCCCGCCAGCCCCAGATCCTGCGGGATCTCGTCAAGGTTGGACAGGGTCGGCGGGTGATCGACCTCCTGCCGCAGATAGGTGATCGCCACGGCAACTTCGGCCCGCACAGCGCCGGTCACAGCCATCACCGCCAGCAGCGCCGCCGCAGCAAAAGTCCCCAGACGTGCCATATCAGTCCTCCCGCGCTGATCGTCGCGCAGCGGGGCGGCGATGCCCATTAGACCTTGGTCGCAAAAGGGCGGTTTTGACACGAAAGTCGAATATCGCGGGGCTCGGGCATTGGCTAGCACCGAAAGGCGCGAGGAGGAGAACTCAATGAAAACCAACTATAGCCTGATGGCAGCCGCCGCCCTGATCGGGGTCGCCTCACTAGCTTTTGCTCATGGCGACGTGACACCGCAACCGGTCAATACCGACGCCCTGCCCGATGTCGGCGAGGAGTGGCTCGGCGAGAACCCCTACCGGGCGGAAACCGCAGGCGATGAGGTCTGGGCCAAGGCGATGGAGATCGGCAACAGCGGCTTCAACCAGAACTGCGCGCGCTGCCACGGGCTTGGCGTGGTGTCGGGCGGTCTTGCCCCCGATCTGCGCTTTCTCGAGGCCAATGACGTCGGCGACGAATGGTACGCCGAGCGCTTTCAGCATGGCGCCAGCCAGGACGGCGTCACCAAGATGCCAGCCTTTGGCGAGGTCCTTGGCCAAAAGGCCGCCTGGGCGATCCGCACCTATATCGAAACGCGGCCCGAAGACGGCGCTTTGGATGATCACACCAAACGCCTGCTGGAAATCCGCGATGCGCTGGCGGCGGGCACCGGCGACGACAAGGCCTTTTCCGACGAGCTGACCGAGATTGCCATCAAGGTCAAAACCGCCTCCGGCGCGCCGATTGCCGACAGTGCCGCCCGCGAAGCGTCGCTCTACCTGCAAGAGGGGCCCACGGGCGTCAAGAAAGCCGCAGACGCGCTGACCATCGGCCTGTCGGCGGCGCATTGACATGCAGCGGCGCGGGTTTGGCGCAGGACTGGCGGCGGGGCTTGTGGCCCTCGCCGCCTCTCCGCTTTTTGCGCGGTGCGAGGCCGTCACTGCCGCAGCGCGGCCGCAAAACACGCCGCGCGACTTCGTCGGTCAGGGCCTTGACGAGATCGTCGCGCGTGGCACTCTGACCATCGCCGTCTATGACGACTTTGCGCCTTATTCCTGGCTTGACGCCAGCGGCGAGCCCCAGGGCATCGACATCGGGGTGGGGCGCATTCTGGCGCAGGCCTTGGCGGTCGAGCCGCGCTTTAATTTCGTGCAGGCGGGCGAAACGCTCAATCAGGATCTGATGTCCTACATCTGGCGCGGCACGGTGCTGAACGAGCCGGTCTCGAACGTGATGATGCGGGTGCCCTATAACCTCGATTTTGCCTGCACCGTCGATCAGGTGGTCTTTACCGGTCAGTATGCCGCCGAGCAGATCGCGATTGCCTATAGCCTCGCCGCCTACCCCGACGCCGCGCCCAGCGATCTGCCAAGGCACGAGGGCGCACCGGTTCCGGCCTTCTTCCGCTATGATCAGGTCGCGGTGGAAAACGATTCGATTGCCGATTTCTACCTGACCGCCTTTCCCGGCGGCCAGATCGGCCCCAACATCCACCGCTATCCCCGTATCGACGCGGCGATGGCCGCCCTGAAACAGGCCGAGGTCATGGCTGCGATGGGGCCGCAGGCGCAGCTGCAATTTGGCGCGGGCGAGGGCGTGGCGGTGCATACCCCGCCGCTGCCGCAGTTCGCTTTGGCAAAATGGACGCTGGGGCTGGCGGTGCATCAAAGCCACCGCGATCTTGCCTATGCTTTGGACGATGCCGTGGCAGCGGCCCTTGCAGACGGGCGGATTGCCAAGGTCTACAGCGATCTGGGGTTAAGCTTCACCCCGCCCGAACGTTAGGCCCGAACGCCAGACCCGCACGCTAGGAACCCGCTACGCCGCGCCACCGCGTGGCGCGGCGTTCCAAGGGTTGCAGCAGCCCGTAATCCACCGCCAGCATCACCACAACAAAGCTCAGCGCATAGGCCAGCACGCCGGGGATATCAAAAAGCTGGAATTTCAGATGGATCTGAAAGCCAACCCCGGTTGAGCGCCCCAGAAACTCCACCACCAGCACCAGTTTCCAGATGATCGCCAGCCCATTGCGCGCGCTCGCCATCAGATAGGGCGCAAGCTGCGGCAGGATGATCTGGCGCAGCCGTGCCGAGGGCGACAGCCGGTAGACCCGCCCCAGATCGCTCAGCGCCGGGTCCAGCGTCCTTGTGCCCTCACGCAGCGTCACCAACACCATCGCCGTCTTGTTCACCGTCACCGCCACCACCGCCGCGACCTCGTTCAAACCAATCCACAGGTAGCAAAGCGCGATCACCACCAGCGCAGGCAGGTTTAAAAACACCATCACCCAAGGGTCGAGCCACAGGTTCAGCCGTGGATAAAGCCCAAGGATCACCCCAAGGATCACCCCCAGACCCATCGACAGCCCAAAGGCCAGCACCACCCGGATCAAGGTCGCTTCGGTATGCAGCCACAGCCGCCCCGACACAGCCTCGGCCCAGATCGCCTGCAAGACCGCAGGCGGCGCGGGCAGGATCTGCGCATCGCCGCGCCACAGCGACAGAGCCCACCAGAACAGCACAAAACCCGCGAGCGACAGCGCCGTCACGGTCAGGTTGCGCGGATTGGTATCGCTGGGGCTCTCTGTCATCACTCTATCATAGCCGCTGGCCGCGCCCGCTTCGCTGCGACCTTGGTCCAATGGCAGGATAAGCCAGATTGCCCCTAGCTTTGCCAGATGCGATTGCTCTGGCCCCTGCTGTTTCTGCTCTGTCACGCCTCTGCGCTTATGGCGCAGGCGCTGGACCGCGCCAGCCTGCAGCCGATGATCGTGCCCCCCTATGCGCTGGGTGAGCCGGTCAACGACAAGGGCGTCTGGACGCTTCTGAACTCCGGCGGGGCCGAGGCGGGCTTTGTCTTCGAAACCGAGGTTCTCGCCCCCCTGCCCGGCTTTTCCGGCGCGCCGATCAACCTGCTGGTGATGCTCGACCGCGATGGCCGCTTCATCGACGTCCGGCTGATCGAGCAGAACGAGCCGATCTTCGTCTCGGGTCTGGGTGAAGCGCCCTTCCGCAAGTTCCTCGAACAATACCGCGGCCAGTCGATCAACACGCCGATGGTGGTCGGCTCGCCCTATGGCGCCGAGGCCGCAGGCTCCGGCATCGCCTATCTCGAGGGCGTGCTGAAGGCGACCGCCTCGGTGCGCATCGCGCATGAATCGATCATGGCGGCAACGCGCGAGGTGGCGCGGGAAAAGATGAAGGGGGTCACGGCCGCCCCTCCGGCCCAGCCGGACCCTGGCTATGACGAGCCGCTTGACTGGCAGGCCTTGGTCGATCAGGGCATCGCCCGCAACATCCGCGTCAGCAATGCCGAGCTTGACGCGGCCTTCGCGGGGACAAGGTGGGCGGATGACGACCCCGAGCCCGAGGCCGATCCAGCGGGCGATTTCCTCAACCTCTGGCTGGTCGATATCGGCCCGCCCGCCATCGCCCGCGCAGTGCTTGATGCCGAACTCGCAGCGCGATCTGGCGCGCTTCACCAAACTCTCGCCCTTTGACGAGCCGCTTCTGGTGATCGACACCGGGCGGCACGGGCTGGTCAGTCAGGACTTCGTGCGCAACACCGCCCCCGATCTGCTGACCGCCACGCAAGACGATCTGCCGGTCTCGCTGCGCGATGCCGATCTCTTGTTCACCACCAGCAAAGACGTGCCGCAAGGCACCGCCATGATCCTGCGCGCCGACCGCCGTCTTGGCTTTGATCCAGCCCGCGACTGGACGCTGAAGATCAAGGCGATCCGCGCCCATGGCATGTTCCAGCCCGAACTCGGCTCGGTCGATTTCAGCCTCGCGCAGGTCACGCCCGAGCGCTTCTTCACCCGCCCCGGCGCGGTCGACCTGCTTTCGCCCTGGCGCGAGGCGATCCGCAACCGCGCAGGCGACCTGATCCTGCTCGCCCTCAGCCTGCCCCTGCTGTTCCTCGCCCTCGGACCGGGCATGAACCGGCTGGCGGGCCTGCGGCACTACACCCCGATCCGCCTGACCATCCTCGCCTTCGTCACCGGCTTTATCGGCTGGTGGGGCCAAGGCCAGCTTTCCATCGTCACCCCCCTCGCCACCCTGCGCACCGCGATACAGGGTGGCAGCTTTGGCTATCTGCTCTACGACCCCTTCTCGCTGCTGCTCTGGGGGGCAACCGGCCTGGGCCTCGTCCTTTGGGGTCGCGGGTTGTTCTGCGGCTGGCTCTGCCCCTTTGGTGCCTTGCAGGAATTCGCCCACCACCTCGGCCGCGCCCTGCGCCTGCCGAAGTGGGAACCCTCGGCCCTCTGGGACCAGCGCCTGAAACTCTTGAAATACCTGCTCCTCGCCGGTCTCATCGCCACCGCAATCGCAGCCCCCGACCAGATCGACACTGTGGTCGAGATCGAACCCTTCAAAACCGCGATCACCACCTTTTTCCTCCGCGACTGGCCCTATGTCGCCTATGCCGCCGCTTGGCTTTTGCTTGGCATGTTCACCTTCAAGGGCTTTTGCCGCTATGTCTGCCCGCTTGGCGCGCTGATGGCGATCGGCGGGCTGATCCGGGGCCGCGACTGGATCGCCCGGCGCAAGCAATGCGGCAGCCCCTGCCAGCTGTGCCGCGTCCGCTGCGCCTATGGCGCGATCAAAGCCAGTGGAGAGATCCAGTATTCCGAATGCTTCCAATGCCTTGACTGCGTCACCATCCACGACGACCCCAAGCAATGCGTCCCGCTCGTGCTCGCCGCCCGTGGCCGCAGCCTTGCCGAGCGGAGCGCCGCATGAACCGCCGCCGCTTCCTCAGCCTCAGCGCCGCCTCGCTGCTGGTCCCGCAGGCCCTGCATGCCAGCGGCGTCTGGCGCGGCGTGGCTCTGGGCGCCGAGGCCGAGGTGCATCTCAGCGGCCCGCAGGCCCAGATCGACCGCGCCCTTGCCGCGATCCCCGCCTTGCTGGAAGAGATCGAGGCCGAATTCAGCCTCTACCGCCCGACCTCCGCCCTGTCGCAGCTCAACGCAACCGGGCGGCTGACCCCCAGCCCGCGCTTTGCCGAGCTCTGCCAGATCTGCGACAGCCTGCACCGCGTGACCGATGGCGGCTTTGACCCGACCGTGCAGGTGCTGTGGCAGGCCATGGCCGCAGGCAGCGATCTGACAGCGGCACGGCTGGCGATTGGCTGGCAGAAGCTGACGCGCGGGGCCGAGATCCGCCTCGCCCCCGGGCAGGCGTTGACCTTCAACGGCGTGGCACAGGGCTATGCCACCGATCAGGTCTGCGCCTACCTGCGCGCGGCGGGCTTTGCGCTGGGGCTGGTCAATATCGGCGAGTTTTCTGCCCTTGGCGGCCCGCATGCGCTGGGCATCGCCGATCCGCTGGCGGGCCTTCTGGCGCAGCTGCATCTCAGCGACAGCGCGCTCGCGGTCTCCAGCCCGCAGGCCAGCCTGATCAACGGCCAGCCGCATATCCAGCACCCCAAGGGCCGCCCGCCGCTGTGGTCCACCGTGGCGGTCGAGGCCGAGACGGCGGCGCTGGCCGATGGGCTGTCCACCGCGCTGGTCTTCCTTAGCCGCGCCGAAATCCACGCCCTGCGCCCGCGCATCGCGGGTCTGCGGCGGGTCTATCTCGCCGACCAGACCGGCATCTCGCTGGTTTGAAAGTTTCGCCCCGTGCGGGATCTGCCTTGACCTGAGACCCGCTTGCACCGAACAAAGGCAATCAGCGGGCGAAAGCCTGCAAGCCTGATCGCCCAGACGGAGAGTTGCATGCCCCGCACCAGCCAAAGTGAGGCCGCCCCGCTCTGGGTGCAGGACGCGGTTATCGTCGGCGGCGTCGATCTGGGATTCGAGGCGCATGGCGTCTATTCCGCCGAGGGTCACTTCGTCGAAAACAGCGCGCTCTATCAAGGCCCGCGCTGCCGCAGTGGCGAGGCCTCTGGCGCGATCCTGACCGCCGAAATGCCGGAGCTGCGCGGCGACTACCTCTTTGGCGGCCATGTCGCGGGCCATTTCGGCCATATCCTGCTGGAAAGCTTCGCCCGCCTGCACCTGCTGCTCGACCGCCCCGAGCCGCTGGTCTTTGCCGAGCTGAACTTCCGCCACTCCAGCCTGTTTCGCCAGATCACCGCGATGCTTGACCTGCCGCAAGACCGCCTGATCATCCTGAACCGCCCGACCCGGATCGAGCGGCTGCAGGTCTTTGCCCCCGACCTGTCGATCCGCAATTACGTCCTGCCGCGCTATGCCCGGACTTTGGAACGCATCGGCGAGACCTTCTGCCAAGCGCAGCACATCACCCAGAACTCCGCTGGCGCAGCCGCTCTATATTTCCCGGTCGCGGACCAATCCGAAGGGGCGCTACTACTATGGCGAAGCGACACTCGAAAGCCTGCTAGCGGCGGGCGGCTACAAGATCGCCTACCCGGAAACCCTGCCGCTCGAAGCGCAGTTCAAGCTCTTGCTGCAACATCGCCAGATCGCTGGATTTTATGGCTCGGCGCTGCACCCGCTGGTCTTTGCCAAGGCGGCCAAGCGCCTGACCTACCTCGCCTGCGAGCCGATCAATCTGACCTTCCCCCTGCTCGAATCCGTCAAACCCAACCATTGGTCGGTTGTCGAGGTCGAGGCCCGCGCCAGTGGCAAGCCCAACGAGCCGAAACTGTTGAGCGCGGCGGGCATCGCCGAGGTTTGCCAGGCACTTGGGGTGGCGGCCCATTGGTCGCGCGAGATGAGCCAGCTTTATGCATCCGAGGTCGCGGGGTTCGAAACCTTCCTCTCCGGGCCCCTGGCCTGAGTCTCCGCGCTACCCTGCCTCAAAGAACGGCAGCGCCTGCATCGAAGCCGGCACCGCCACGCCCATCCGCCGCAGGATCGAGGGCGCCAGTGCCAGTTGATCCAGCACCACGTCAGGCTCTGGCATGGCGGAGGTGCCAAAGTAATAAAACGCAAAATCGCGCTGCAACTCGCCGGTGCCGCCGTGGTGGCCGCGGTCGTCCTGGCCATGATCGGCGGTGACGATCACCTCATAGCCAGCATCGCGCCAACGCTGGACAAAGGGCGCAAGCTGGGCGTCGATTGCATAGCAGGCGTGATCCATCTCCTCGCAGTCGTGGAAAAAGCGATGCCCCATGCTGTCCAAGGTGCAGGTATGCAGCATGGCGTAATCGACGCCCTTGACCTCGCAAAGCCGGGTGAGCGTGGCGAAAAGGTCAACATCCGCGGGCGTCATCTGGTTGTCCTGGCCATAGCCGGTCATGGTGTGAAACCGACCATGGCTGATCGGCCCGCCCGGCTCGTCATATTCGATATCGCGCACCAGATCGAAGGGCGCGCGGTTGAAAAGTTCCGACCAGAAGCTATGCGCCACGGCCCCGGTGATCTTGCCTGCACGCGAAAGTTCCGAAAACACATCGGGCTGCGCAAGGCGGTAAACCGCCTCATTGCCCCAGACCCGATGCCGTTGCGGCGGCACGCCGGTATGGATCGAGGCATAGCACGAGGCCGAAGTCGAAGGCAGCGTCGCCCGCATCCGCCAGACCCGCGCCTCACCCTGCTCGACCCAGCCTTCAAGATTGCCAAAGAGGCGGCGCCAGTTGCGCCAGGGCACGCCGTCAAGGATGATCAAGAGCAGTTTCGTCATTCATGCCTCCGGTCCCGGCGGGGCTGTCGCAGCCTCCGGCTCGCTGGAATGCAGGCATTCCAGCCTGGATATTTTCGCCAAGATGAAAGCCTCAGTTGCCAGCGCTTTCCATACGGCGCGAGTCGAGCACCTCTTCAAGCCAGCCGAGTTTCATTTCTGGCACCGAGGCAAGCAGCAGGTCGGTATAGGCGTCGAAGGGCGGGGTCAGCACATCGGTCTTGCCGCCATAGCGCACCACCTCGCCGCGATACATCACCGCGATCTTGTCAGCGATGGCGCGCACCGTGGCAAGGTCATGGGTGATGAAGAGATAGGCGACGCCCTCCTTGGCCTGCAGATCGAGTAGCAGCTTGAGGATGCCATCCGCGACCAGCGGGTCGAGCGCCGAGGTCACCTCGTCGCAGATGATCAGCTTGGGCTTGGCGGCCAGCGCGCGGGCGATGCAGACCCGCTGCTTTTGCCCGCCCGAAAGCTCTGCCGGATAGCGGTCGGCAAAGCCTGCGCTCATTTCGATCTGATCAAGCAGTTCCTGAATCCGCTGCCGCTTCGCCGCGCCCTTGAGGCCGAAGTAGAACTCCAGCGGCCGCCCGATGATCGTGCCCACCGTCTGGCGCGGGTTCATCGCGGTATCGGCCATCTGGTAGATCATCTGCACCTCGCGCAGATCAGTCTTGCTGCGCTGCGCCAAAGCCGGAGACAGCGTGCGACCGGCGAAGGTCAGCTTGCCCTTGCGCTGCGGGCAAAAGCCCGGTGATCACCCGCGCCAGGGTCGATTTGCCCGAGCCGCTTTCGCCAACCACCGCAAGGGTCTGCCCGGCAGGCAGATCGACGGTGATGTTCTTGAGCACATCGAAATTGGTGCCGCGATAGCGTGCCGTGACCCCTGCCACCGACAGCACCGCCGGTGCCTCGGGCTTCTCGTGGTGATCAATCGAGCGCACCGAGACCAGCGCCTGCGTATAGGCCTCTTGCGGGGCGTTGATGATCTGATCGGTGGTGCCGTATTCGACCTTTTTGCCGCCGCGCAGCACGAGGATATGATCGGCGACCTGCGCCACCACGGCCAGATCATGGGTGATATAAAGCGCCGCCACCCCGGTGTGCCTGAATAGCTGCCTTGATCGCCACCAGCACGTCGATCTGCGTCGTCACATCCAGCGCCGTGGTCGGTTCGTCAAAGATCACCAGATCGGGCTTGGGACACAGCGCCATCGCCGTCATGGCGCGCTGCAACTGGCCGCCCGAAACCTGATGCGGATAGCGCCGACCAAAGCTTTCCGGATTGGGCAGGCCAAGCTTGCCAAACAGCTCCACCGCCCGCGCCTCGGCCTCGGCACGGCTCATCACGCCATGCAATAGGCTCGCCTCGATCACCTGCTCCATCAGCCGCTTGGCCGGGTTGAAGGCGGCAGCGGCGGATTGCGCCACATAGGTGACTTCCTTGCCGCGCAAGGCGCGCAGATCGCGCGGCCCGGCCTGCCGGATGTCGCGACCGCCCAGCAGGATCTCGCCCGCCGTCAACCGCACACCACCGCGGCCATAGGCCATGGCCGACAGCCCGATGGTGGATTTCCCCGCACCGGATTCGCCGATCAGGCCCAGAACCTTGCCCGGTTCGACCGAGACCGAAACATTATCGACCAGCACCACATCGCGCGGCTTTTCACCCGGCGGATAGGAGGTGGCCTCGATGCGCAGCCCCTTGATGTCTAGCGCCTTATGCACCGCGGCCTCCTTTCAGGCTGGTGGTGCGCGACAGCACCCAGTCGGCCACCAGATTGACCGAGATCGCCAGCGCCGCGATGGCAATCGCAGGCACCAGCGCCGCCGATTTGCCATAGATCAGCCCCGCCGAGTTTTCCTTCACCAAGCCACCCCAATCGGCCAGCGGCGGTTGCACGCCAAGGCCAAGGAAAGACAGCGTCGAGATGAACAGCACCGCGAAGATAAAGCGCAGGCCCAGTTCGGCCACCAGCGGCGACAGCGCATTCGGCAGGATCTCGGAAAAGATCACCCAGGCCTGCCCCTCGCCGCGCAGCCGCGCCGCCTCGACGTAATCCATCACCGTGATATCCACCGCCACGGCGCGCGACAGGCGGAACACCCGCGTCGCATCCAGCAGCCCCATGACGATGATCAGCGTCGGCAGCGTCACATCCACCGCCGTCAGCACCACCAGCGCCAAAATCAGCGAGGGGATCGCCATCACCAGATCGACGAAACGCGACAGCGCCTGATCGACCCAGCCGCCCGCCGTCGCCGCCAGAAAGCCCAGCACCGAGCCGGTGACAAAGGACAGGATCGTCGCGCAAGTGGCGACAAAGATCGTCACCTGCGCGCCATAGATCATCCGGCTGAGCAGATCGCGGCCAATCGAATCGGTGCCCAGCAAATGCTCCGGCGTCGCCGGGTCCCAGACCCCGCCGACGGCCTCGGCCATCGGATAGGGGGCCAGCCATTGCGCGAAAATCGCCACGAAAAAGAAGCAGCCGGTCAGCAGCAGACCGATCATCGCGGAAACAGGAATGCCTCTCATTTCGGGTGCCTCAATCTTGGGTTGGCAAGGATCGAGACCACGTCGGCAATGATGTTCAGCCCGATATAGATCGCGGCAAAGATCATGCCGCAGGCCAGCACCACCGGCATGTCACGCTTGGTCACACTGTCAACCAGGTATTGCCCCATGCCCGAATAGGCAAAAACCACCTCGACCACGACAACGCCGACCACCAGATAGGCAAGGTTCAGCATCACCACATTGACCACCGGCGCAATCGCATTGGGAAAGGCATGCTCCAGATCACATTGATCGGCGAGACGCCCTTCAACTCGGCGGTCTCGATATAGGCCGATTGCATCACGTTCAGAATGGCCGCCCGCGTCATCCGCATCATATGCGCCAGCACCACCAGCACCAGCACGATCACCGGCAGGGCCACGGCGTGGAGCCGCTCGAACATCCCCATGCCCGAGAACACCAGCGAGGTCGGCAAAAAGATGTGAAAGCGCACGGCGAGGAAATACATCACGATATAGCCTGCCACAAACTCCGGCAGCGAGATCGTCGCCAGCGTCACGCCAGAAATCAGCTTGTCCGGCCAGCGCCCGTTATAGCGCGCCGCGATCAGGCCGAGCGGTGATCGCCAGAGGCACGGCGATGACCGCCGCCCAGAAGGCCAGAAACAGCGTATTGCCCAGACGTTGCCCGACCGATTTGGCAATGTCCTGACCATTGGCCAGCGAGGTTCCCAGATCGCCGGTCAGAAAACCGCCAAGCCAGTGCAGATAGCGCCAGCCGATCGGCTCGTTCAGCCCGAGCTTCTCGCGCAGGTTGGCCAGGGCCTCGGGCGTCGCCGCCTGACCCAGCATCGCCTGAGCGGTATCGCCGGGCAAGGCCGCCACGCCAAAGAAGATCAGCGCCGAAACGGCGAGCAAGAGGAGAAGTCCCAGCGCAAGGCGCTGGGACACGAGTTTTACAGACTGGATGCATCCCGCGATCACGCGTTCAGCCAGCACTTGGCAAGTGCGCGCCCATTCATCAATTCGCCGTTCGGATCGGCGAACCAGCCGCTGACTTCGTCGCGCTTGGCCGAAACGAAATCGTTGAACATCGGCAAGATCAGACCGCCGGTGTCGCGCAAAAGATTGGCCATTTCCGAATATTGCGCCTTGCGCTTGGTGGCATCCAATTCGCCGCGCGCCGCCGTCAGCAGCTCATCGAACTGCGGGTTCTTGAAGCGGGTGTCGTTCCAGTCTGCGGTCGAAAGATAGGCCGTCGAATACATCTGGTCCTGCACCGGACGCCCGCCCCAGTAAGAGGCGCAGAAGGGCGCAACGTTCCAGACGTTCGACCAATAGCCATCATCGGGCTCGCGCTTGATCTCCAGCGGGATACCGGCGGCATTGGCCGATTGCTGGAACAACTGCGCCGCCTCGATAGCGCCCGGGAAGGCACCATTGGCGACCTGCAGCACGATGGGCGAGCCATCATGGCCGGATTTCTTATAGGCCTCGGCCGCGGCCACCGGATCGTAGGTGCGCTGCGGGATGGTGTCGTCAAACAGCGGATAGGCCGCATTGATCGGGAAGTCATTGCCGACCGACCCCAGACCACCCAGGATCTTCTCAACCATTTCTTCGCGGTTGATCGCCAGCTTCAGCGCCATCCGCAGGTCGTTGTTGTCAAACGGGGCCTTGTCGCAATGCATGATAAAGACGTAGTGACCACGCCCGGGCACAGAGTCGATCGACACCCCCGGCGCGCCTTTCAACAGGTCGATGATCTTGGGGTCGATCTTGTTGATCAGATGCACCTGCCCGGCCTGCAAAGCCGCGGTGCGCGCGGTGTTGTCGTTGATCACGATGATCTCAAGCTGATCGGCATGGCCCAGCTCGCTGTCCCAGTGATCGGCGAATTTGTCAAAGGTGATCCGCACACCCGGCTCAAAGGCAGTGACCTTGTAGGGGCCCGCGCCAATACCCGCATCCGGCTTTTCGACGCCGCCACCGGGCTGGATGATCAGGTGATAATCCGCCATCAGGAACGGCAAGTCAGCATTGCCCGCTGCCAGCTTGAGCGTGACCGTGTCGCCTTCCGCCGACATCTCGGCGATGCCTTTGACGATCCCCAGCGCCCCCGACTGTGATTTCTCATCGGTGTGACGCTTGAGCGTTGCAATCACGTCATCGGCGGTCACCTCGGTGCCGTCGTGATACTTCACCCCGGCGCGGATCTTGAACTTCCATTCGGTCGCATCCGCATTCGACGAGATTTCCTCGGCAAGCCGCGGCACGATCTCGCCCTTTTCATTGACGTCCACCAAGGTGTCACCCCAAAGCAGGTTCACCATGAACATCACTTCCGAAAGCGCAATCGCCGGGTCCAGCGAGTTGGTGCTCTCGCCGCCCGACATGCCGGCGCGCAGCATACCGCCCTTCTTGGGCTCCTCGGCCTTGGCAGCGGTGGTCAGCAGGGTGCCCGCCATTGCCGCAGAGACGCCCAGCGCCCCGGCACGGCCAACAAATTCACGGCGGCTGATCAAGCCCTTCGCCGCGCGCTTCAACAGGTGGTTCAGTTCAATCGACATCGCAGTCTCCCTTGTTGGCTTTTCGCCAAGTGATTGTTTTTCGGCACATTGAGCCCGTGCCTTTGTTATTGATTCTCCAATCAATAACCCGCGTCTTTTCCATGTGGCAAGGATTCTTGCCACTGGACCCTTCACAGTCAGATGAAGCGCCGCGCGACCTCCTCGTCGAAGTCGCGTTCAAAGACCACCGCATCCCCCTCCCAGGCCGTCAGCTTCGCGCGCAGCCGCAGATGCGTGGCCGTTGCGGTCATCTCTGCCCAGGCCTTTGTTTTTACAGACCAATCGCCGCGTGACAATCTCTGTTCCCAAGTGTGTTCGGCGCGGGCGGCCAGCGGGTCATCGGGGCGGATTTCCCAGATTTCCTGCAGGGTCTCGCCGGTGCACAGGCCGTGCTCAAGATTTTCGGCATCGCCCAAATCGTCATCAACGATCAAAGAAACCGTACCGCCGATCAGATCCTCTACCACCCGCCGCGAGGTTTTGGCGGCGCGCAGCACGTTGTGGCTCCACCGCCGCGCGCCCTCCGGTGCAGGCGGCTCCCATTCGGCGGTGCTGCCCAGATGCACCGGCAGCTCCAGCGACCCCGCCGTCAGGGTCAGCCGCCCTGCCTCGGGCGAGGGCCAGAGAAACGGCCAATAGCTGTTCGACAGCGCCAAGCGCAGCCGATGCCCCGGTGCCAGCCGGTAGGCCATCTGATCCAGCGCAAAGCTGACCTCGACCCGCTCGCCCGGAATCATCGGCTCCGGCGTCTCCATGCTGGCGCGGTGGCACAGGTTCAGCATGCCATGCGCAATCCGCACCGAGCGCCCATCCGGGGCCACGTCGCAGAGCCGCGCCACCACAAACCCCAGCGGCTTGTCGCTGGAAATCCGCAGCCCCAGCCGCGCCGCCCCCAGCAAATCCAAGGGCTCCGCCAAAACCTCGCCATCAAAACAGACCGAGAGCGCATCATCCGCCGCCTGATCGCCCGGCATCTCGGCATTCAGCCCCATGGGAAAGAACTCACCCGCCTGAAACCCCAGATGCTGCGGCGTCGCAATCACCGCCTCAAAGCCCTTGGTTCCATCCTCTCTGCACAAATACCCTTGCGGCGTGGTCAGATTGGCCCGCCAATCCGAACGAGGGGCAGAAGGCCCGGCCTCGCCCGCGCAAAGCGACCAGACCTCGGGCCGGACACGTGGCGAGGGCCAGGTCTTTTCCACCAGCCAATGCCCGTCGCGGTGCGTGGCGCTCGCATCGGGCGGCGCGGAATGCAGCATATAGGCGCGATAGGCCCCGTCTTCCTCGACGCCGTTTTCAAGGCCCTTCAGCCAGCGGTCCCACCAGCGGATCGCGATCTGCAAAAACCCGACCGCAGGCCCCGGCACCGCCGTATGGGGATATTGATGCACCCAGGGGCCAACGATGCCCTGCACGGTGCTCGGCACATTCTCCACCAGATGCGACACGGTGTTCATGTAATTGTCCGCCCAGCCGCCCCAGGACAGCACCGGCACCGTCATCCGGCTGTAATCCTCGGAAACCGAGCCGTGCTTCCAATAGTCGTTCTTTTCCTGCATCTCGGCCCAGCGCGGGGCGAGCCAAGGCTCCGCCTCCAGCCGCGCCAGCCACATCTCGCGCCAGTCGCTGCGCAAGGCCGGGTCCGGCGGCCTGCTGGAGTAAGACAGCATCACCGCGCCCCAGCCGAAATTCTCGCCCAGAAGGCAACCGCCCTTGTAGTGAATGTCATCGGCAAAGCGGTCGGTGGTCGAACAGACCGAGATCACCGCCTTCAGCGCCGGCGGCTGCAAGAACGCCGTCTGCAGGCAGTTGAAGCCACCCCAGGACTTGCCCATCATGCCCACCGCGCCGCTGCACCACTCCTGCGCTGCCAGCCACTCGATCACCTCACAGGCATCGGCCAATTCCTGAATGGTGTATTCATCGCTCATCAAGCCTTCGCTGTCGCCATTGCCGCGCATATCGACGCGGACGCAGGCATAGCCATGCCCGGCGACGTAGGCATGCATGATCTCGTCGCGCGGCAAGGTGCCATCGCGCTTGCGGTAGGGGATATATTCCAGCACCGCCGGCACCTTCCCGGCGCCCTCGGCCCGCCAGATCCGCGCCGACAGGCGGCAGCCGTCCGACAGCACAATCCCCAGATCCGGCTCCTCGATGACCTTGAAGGGGAAATCTTCACGCACCTGCATCGGTCAGCCTCCTTGCGATTTGCCGCATCAGACCCCGCCCCGCCCGCGCTGTCGACCCCAAAGCGCCCAATTCGCAAACGAAACCGACAGCTTGGCAAATCTTCGCTCTCCCCGCTTGCGGCACGTCTGACCACGGCTATGCTGTACCTTCCTGCCCCCCACACGCCTCCTCGCCCCCTATCGAACCGCACAAGCTGCCCGCGCGCCAAACCCCCAATCCAAGGAGGCCCCATGATCCCGCTCACCTGCGCCTGCGGCCAAACCGCGCTCAGCCTCCAAGGCCCGCCGATCCTCGCCGTCGATTGCTGCTGTACCAGTTGCCGCAGCGCAGCCAGTCGCCTGGGCATCGCAACCGACGCCCTCGGAGCCACGCCCTTCGTGCTGTTTCGCAAAGACCGCGTCAGCCTGCCCGCGCCCGAACAGCTCCGCGAGGTCTACCTCACCGCCAACTCCAAAACCCGCCGCATCGTCTCGGCCTGCTGCCATACGCCCTTGTTTCTCGAGTTCAAGGGCGGCCACTGGCTCAGCCTCTACGCCAGCCTCTGGCCCGCAGGCACCGCCCCCAAAGCCAGCCTGCGCACGATGACCTCCGATCTGCCACCTGGCACGCCGATCCCCGCAGATCGGCACAATGCCAAAACCCAATCCTTCGGTTTCATGGCCAAACTCGCCACCTCCTGGGTCGCCATGGGCTTTCGCAGCCCAAGGGTCGAAACCGGCGGCTCCTACACACCTTAGGCGAAAATTCCGGTTGTTCTTTGCGCAAGCATCGGCACAACTGATCCCGACAGCGCAGCACGAAAAGGGCCGATGATGACCACCCAGCCGAATATCCTGATCATCATGGTCGACCAGCTCACCGGCACCCTGTTTCAGGATGGCCCCGCCGACTTCCTGCATGCGCCCAACCTCAAGCGCCTCGCCGATCATTCGGTGCGCTTTGCAAATGCCTATACCGCCTCGCCGCTCTGCGCCCCCGCCCGCGCCGCCTTCATGTCCGGCTGCCTGCCGCGGCGGACCAAGGTCTATGACAACGCCTCGGAATTCGCCGCCGATATCCCGACCTACGCGCATCACCTGCGCCGGGCGGGCTATTACACCGCCCTCTCCGGCAAGATGCACTTTGTCGGCCCCGACCAGATGCACGGCTTTGAAGAGCGTCTGACCACCGACATCTACCCCGCCGATTTTGGCTGGACCCCCGACTACCGCAAACCCGGCGAGCGCATCGACTGGTGGTATCACAACATGGGCTCGGTCACCGGCGCGGGCGTCGCCGAGATCACCAACCAGCTCGAATACGATGACGACGTGGCGCATCACGCGGTGCAGAAAATCTACGACCTCTCGCGCGGGCTCGATGCCCGCCCCTGGTGCCTGACCGCCAGCTTCACCCACCCGCACGACCCCTTCGTGGCCCGGCGCAAATACTGGGATCTCTACAACGAGGCCGCCGAAATCGAGCCGCCTGAATCCCTGCCCTACAAGGAGATGGACCCCCACTCGCAGCGCCTGATGGACGCCTGCGACTGGCGCGGGCTCGAGGTCACCGCCGCCAATATCCGCCGCGCCCGCCAGGGCTACTTTGCCAATATCTCTTACGTCGACGACAAGATCGGCGAGATCTTCGCCGCCCTCGAAGCCAGCCGCCAAGAGGCCATCGTGGTCTTCACCTCCGACCATGGCGAAATGCTCGGGCGCCATGGCCTCTGGTTCAAGATGAGCTTTCTCGAAGGCTCCGCCCGCATCCCCCTGATGATCTCGGCGCCAAACCTCGAACCGCAGAGCATCGACACCCCGGTCTCGCTGATCGACATCTGCCCCACCCTCTGCGCGTTCGCAGGGCTGGACGCCGATCACTACCTGCCCTTCACCGACGGCATCAGCCTGCTGCCGCTTGCCACAGGCACGCCCCGCGACGAACCCGTCGCGATGGAATACGCCGCCGAAGGCACGGTGACGCCGATGATCGCCCTGCGCCTCGGGGCGTGGAAATTCATCCACTGCCCCGCCGATCCCGATCAGCTCTTCGACCTCGCCAATGACCCCGAGGAGGCGGAAAACCTCGCCGCCGACCCCCGCGCCGCCGAAGTCCTCGCGCATTTCCAGACCATGACCGAAGACCGCTGGGATCTGCCCGCCTATGACAGCGAAGTCCGCGCCTCCCAGGCCCGCCGCTGGGTGGTTTACGAGGCGTTGCGCAAGGGCGCCTACACCCCCTGGGACCACCAGCCCAGCCGTCCCGCGTCAGAACGCTACATGCGCAACCACATGGACCTCAACATCCTTGAGGAAAGCAAACGCTTCCCGCGCGGCGAATAACCCCAAACCAAAAGCCGCCCCTCGGGGCATCGAGCCCCTCGGTTCGGCCCTGCCAGCGCAGCCCGACCCGGTCGCTCTGCTTTCAACTGGTTCAAATACTCCCGCCGGCAGGCGTCACCCGCCTTGCAAAGTCACGTCCCGGCGCTACCCGGACCCTGCTTCAGCGCCTGTCCGCGCCCAAGTCAACCAGTCACCCCGCCTTCACAAAGGCCCAGCACCCCCGCCGCAGGCCCTGACGGCAAACCCAGCCCGCCGCGCGCCTCCCTCGCCCTGAAAGCCTCTCCCCCCCTTTCACATTGGCAAAAATATCCCCGCCGGAGGCCCCGGCCCGCAAAGCTGCACCCGGCCCGCCCCCTATCGCGCGGCAGCCCGCCGCCGAGGGGTCTCAATGGCCCCGAGGTGGCGGCCCCTTGGCACCCACCAGATAGCACCCGACCTATCGCGCGTCCGCCAGCACCATCTCCGCGCCCTTCCACCCCATCAGGATCGAAGGCGCATTGGTATTGCCGGCAATCAGGCTGGGGAAAGCACTGGCGTCAATCACCCGCAGCCCCTGCACGCCATGCACCCGGCAGCGCGAATCGACCACAGACCCACGGGCATCGCGCCCCATCCGCGCCGTGCAGCTTGGATGATAGACCGTCCCCGACCGTGCCCGGAAATCCGCGATCAGGTCTGCATCGCTCTGCACCTGCGGCCCCGGCCGCAACTCCTCGGCGACATGCTGGGCAAAGGCCGGTTGCGCCGCGATGTGGCGCAGGAATTTCACCGCCTCCAGCATCTCGGCCACATCCGCCTCGGTCGAAAAGGCATTGGCCCGGATCAGCGGATGCGCCAGCGGATCACGGCTGGCAATCCGCACCGAGCCCCGGCTGGTCGGATTGCAGTTCGACAGCCCGATCGACAGGCCCGAAAACGGGTCCGGCGTCAGCAAGGGCCGCTCGCCTGCCCTTGGCAACAGGGTCGAGAACGCCTGGAAATACAGCTGCATATTCGGCCGCGCCAGCCCTTCGCGGCTGCGGAAAAACCCGCCGCCGTGGTTGATCGACTTGGCCAAAGGCCCGCCGCGCATCAGCAGATACTGCGCGCCGACAAGGGCCTTGCCCCACCAGGGCCGCAAAATGTCGTTATAGGTCGGCACCTTCATGCGCCAGGTATAGTTGATGCCCTGATGATCGCTCAGATGCGCCCCGACATTGGGGTTTTCCATCACCACCGGAATCCGCAAATCCGCCAGCAGCTCCGCCGGCCCCACCCCCGAAAGCTGCAAGAGCTGCGGCGAATTGATCGCGCCCCCGGCCAGGATCACCTCGGCCCGCGCCCGTAATTCGCGCCGCACGCCGCCCTGCAGATACTCCACCCCCACGGCGCGCTTGCCCTCGAAAAGCACCCGCGTCACCTGGGCGTGCAGCTCGACCCGCAAATTCCGCCGCTTCATCGCAGGCCGCAAGAAGGCCCGCGCCGTCGAATTGCGCCGCCCGGCCTTGATGGTCATCTGATAGGTGCCAGCGCCCTCCTGCTCGGCGCCGTTGAAATCGCGGTTATGGGGCAGCCCCGCCTGCCCGCAGGCCGCGACGTAATTCTCCACCAGCCAATGCAGCCCCTTGCGGTTTTCGCTGATGAACAAAGGCCCGCCCTTGCCGCGATAGGCATCGCCGCCCGCCTCGGTATCCTCGATCGCCCGATAGGCCGCCAGACAGTCCTCCCAGCCCCAGCCCGGATTCTCCGCCCCCCAGGCCTCGTAATCCGCCCGATGGCCGCGGATCCAGACCATGGCGTTGATCGAGGAAGAGCCGCCCAGAATCTTGCCGCGTGGCCAGTGATCCCGCGCCCCGTTCAGCCCCGGATCCGCCTCGGTCTGATACATCCAGTTCACCGCAGGGTCGTAAAACAGCTTGCCATAGCCCAAAGGCAGTGCCACGAAAAACCGCCGTTCCGAGCCGCCCGCCTCCAACACCGTGACCCGATGCTTGCCGCTCGCGGTCAAGCGTTCGGCCAGCACCGACCCCGCCGAGCCCGCGCCCACGATGATGTAATCCGTCTCTTCCATGGCAAGGCCTCGCATCTGCCGCGCCAGACTAGCCGCCCGCGCCGCTAAAATCTGGCAAGCGGCGACATTTCATGTCGGCTTTCATCCAGATGTTACCCGGCCGTCACCACGAACTCCGCCGCATAGCTCACCGGAAAATTCACCGAGCGCGCAATATAGCAAACCTGGTGAATCCGGCCATGGATCGCTTCGGCCTCCGCCAGATCTGCCCCCGCCGCCACGGTAATCCGCGGCCGCAACTCGCAAGACAAAAACCGCCCCGCGCCGCCCGCCCCGGTCTCGCCCTGCGCCAAGGGCGCATCCTCATAGCCCAGCACCACGATCCCCGCAACGCTGGCGTAATGCAGATACCACAGCATATGACAGGCCGAGAGTGCCGAGATCAGCAGATCCTCGGGGTTCATCTTGGCAGGATCGCCGCCCAGCAAGGGGTCGTTCGAACAAGCCACCACCGGCTTGCCCTCCGCGGCGATGTTCCAGGTCCGGTCATAGGCCTTGTAACTGCTGGTGCCCGTGCCGCGATTGCCGGTCCAGACCACCTTAGTTGTATACGCATGCTGCATGATGCCCCCTTGATTTGCCCAGCCCTTGCGCCACAATAGAGCGGCCGGGACGACCCGCGCCAGAGCAATCCAGCGGGACGACCCGACACAAAGGAGCCGTCATGGCTTGGATCTATCTCGGCCTCGCGGGCCTTCTGGAAATCCTCTGGGCCTTCACCATGAAGAAATCGGCCGGATTCACCCTGCTCGGACCCAGTGTCATCACCATCCTCGGCGCCATCGCCAGCATGGTGATGCTGTCGCTGGCAATGAAGACCCTGCCGCTTGGCACCGCCTATACCATCTGGACCGGCATCGGCGCGGTCGGGGCTTTCCTGCTTGGCATCTTCGTGCTGGGCGAAGCCGCCACGCCGATGCGCCTGATTGCCGCCGGTCTGATCATCTCCGGCCTGATCCTGATGAAGCTGGCAGGCGGCGAATGATCCGCTGCCTCGCCTTTTGCCTCGCGCTTGCGCCGCTGCCCCTCGCGGCGCAAGTCACCGGCGCCGAGATCACGCCCGAGGCCCTGACCCCCGCGCCGCCCCGCTGATACTTCCGCCGCCGTCAGCCCGCAGGCCCGCGCCGAAGTCGCGCGCTTTTTCGCCGCGATGAAGGGCCCCGCCGAAAGCCACCGCCTGATCGACTTCGTGCTGCAAAACACGCCGCCCTTCCTGATCGAGCTCAAGGCCCTGCGCGCCGGCAAGTCGCGCCAGCTTTACGAACACGACCTGCGCAACAGCTACGAACGCGCCACCATCGACTACCGCTATGTCCGCTCTCAGGCCCATCTGGAAAACGCAATCTACGGCGCGACCCTGTCGCACCTCTGGGCCTTGGTGCCGGTGGAAACCTCCGCCACCGCCATGCTGACCAAGGAACGCCGCAACGGGTGCGAGTTCCGCGCCATCTTCCGCGACGCCAGCCGCTGGTATCTGGTTGACCACGACGGCCCCCGACTCTCGCCCGAATTCGCCGCCCTCTACCCCGACCTGATCGAGATCCCGCTCGGGGTTGCGCCGCGCTGCAACTAGCAGCTCCCCTCAGCTCTCGACCTTGCGCCCCAGCACGATCAACACCTGATAATCCAGTTTCTCGCAGCCCTCGACCTCGGGCATCGCCCGGCCCGGCTCCATCGGGAAGACCCCGGTCGGGGTCTTGTCAGGCGTGCAGACAGCCCCGGTCTTGGCGGTGTAAACCGCAGCGCGGCAGCCCAGATGGGTGACGTCGTAAACCGTCGCCCCGTCCGACAGGCTCCAGGCCATATGCCCTTCGGCATCCGCCGGCTCGACCGTCAGCACCGCCGTAGCCTCGCGCCCGCCGGTGACGACATATGCGCCCGCAGGCATCGGGAAATCCGGCGCTTCCATGATCAAGCCATGCTCCTCCAGCCACCACGAGGCCGGATCGAACTGCCAGCCCTTCGGCGCCATGCCGCCATTGGCCAGCAACTTGGCATAATCGGTCGACCAAACCCCACGCGGGCCGGGATCGACCTGCCAAAACCCCCAGCTTTCCGCCCCGGTGCCCGAAGTCGCCGCGCTGTCGCCCAGCGCCGCAATATACTGCGTCGGGCCGCGTTGAAAGCTTGCCTCGGCAAAGGCCGCTCCCGCCGAAAGACCAAGCCCTAGAACGCCAGCAAGGACCGAAAAGCAACCGATACCGTTTTGCATGAAAACCCCCTAATCCGCAGCGCCGCACCACGCCCTTCTTAAGGATAGGGCCGCCACCGCCAAAGGCAAAAGAAACCGCGCAAGCCAAAGCTTCACCGCAGCCCTTGCGCCCGCAGCAAAGGCCCAGCCTTCGCGCCTAGCGCCCCTTCCACACCGGATCGCGCTTTTCGGCAAAGGCCTTGGCGCCCTCCAACTGGTCCTCGCTGGAATAAAGCCGGTCCACCGTCGGCATCTGCCGCTTGGTGATCCGGTTCAGCGCGTCCTGAAACCGCATATTCTCGGCCTCGCGCACCACTTCCTTGATCGCGGCATAGACCAGCGGCGGCCCGGATTCCAACAGCCGCGCCAGATCCCAGGCCTTGGCCAACAGCTCCTCGGGCGCGCAAATCTCCTTGACGATGCCCCAGCGCTGCGCCTCCTCAGCGTCAAACCAACGCCCCGTCAGCAGCAAGTCCATCGCCACGTGATAGGGAATCCGCTTGGGCAGCTTGATGCTCGCCGCATCCGCCACCGTCCCCGAGCGGATCTCCGGCAAGGCAAAACTCGCATTGGACGAACACAGGATCAGATCCGCCGACAAAGCCAGCTCAAGCCCGCCGCCACAGCAAATCCCGTTCACCGCCGCAATCACCGGCTTGTTGAGGTTGGGAAGCTCCTGCAAGCCGCCAAAGCCGCCCACGCCGTAATCGCCATCCACCGCATCGCCCTCGGCAGCGGCCTTCAGATCCCAGCCGGGGCAAAAGAACTTCTCCCCCGCCGCGCGCAGGATGCAGATGCGCAGGCTGTCGTCATCGCGGAAATCGCGGAACACCAGCCCCATCACCCGGCTGGTCGTAAGGCTGATCGCATTGGCCTTCGGCGCGTCCAGCGTCACCTCCAGAATGGCCCCCTCGCGCCGCGTCTTCACCGGCCCCTCGCTTCGCATCTGCATCTGCATGGTTCACGCCTTCCTGACTAAAGCATCCACCGCAACCGCGCCTTCGGGCCGCACAAGGATGGGATTGATCTCGATTTCTTCCAGACTGGCATCGCCCGCCATCAAAGCGCCCAAGCGCAGCGCAATCTCGGCCACCGCCGCGACATCCGCCCTCGCCCGCCCGCGATAGCCATCCAGCAAAGGCCAAAGCCGCAGCCCCCGCATCGCCGCGACGATCTGCGGCGCTGTCACCGGCCAGACCAGGGTCACCGTATCGGCCAACACCTCCGCCGTCACCCCGCCCATGCCCAGCGTCAGCGTAATCCCGTAAACCGGATCGCGGCGCAGCCCGAGCAAGACCTCGGCCACCGCCCCCACGACCATCTCTTCCACCAGATAGCCGGTGGCCCCCGCCATCTCGGCCTGCCCTGCAAGGCTCGACAGTCCCAACCGCACCGCCCCGGCTTCGGTCTTATGGGCAAATCCAAGGCCCTTCAGCGCGAAAGGCGCGCGCAAGCGCTGCCTCCCGCCGTCAAGCGCCGCAGCAACCTCCGCCAGCGTCGCGCCGGTGACCGAGGCCGGCACCGCCACCCCCGCCGCGGCCAGCAAGGCCTTGCCCTCGGCCTCGCTCAGCATCCGGCTCTCGAACAGCAGCAAGCGGCGCAACCGGCCGCCAGCCCTTCAGCCCCGCAGGCAGCTGCGCCGCCTTGATCGCCGCCAGCGCGGTTTCCAGCCCCATCAGGCTGCAAACGCCCCGCGCCATCAGCTCCATCGCCAGCACCTCATCAAAGTTCTCGGCCATCGAGGCGACGGGCAAGGCCGGTTTGCCGGTGGCAGCTTGCGCCGCCACGATCGCCTCCAGAGCCGGCTGATAGCCGGAAGGATCGCAGCGGTCCTTGCGCGGCGGGTCGATGATGTAGATCCCCGCGTCATAGCCCGAGAGCATGGTGGTAAACACATCCGTCGTGCGCGGCCCGTCGCCCCAGATGAAGGTGTGGTAATCCAAGGGGTTGGCCACGGTCACAATCGGCCCCAAAATCTCGCCCAACCGCGCCCGCACAGCCTCGGGCACCGGCGGGAAACGCCAATCCGAAAGGCGCCGCCAGATCCGCCACCAGCCCCGCCTCGCCGCCCGAACAAGACAGCGAACACAGCCCTTCGCCCAACCGCCCATGCGTGTGGAAAATCTTCAAGGTCTCGATCAGCTCGGCAGGCGAATTCACCTCCGCCACGCCGATCTGGCGCAGAAACGCCGATGACGCCGCCCCGCCCCCCGCCAAAGACGCGGTATGCGAGGCCGCCGCCACGCGGGCAAGCTCGGTCTTGCCCGATTTGATCGCGACAATGCCCTTGCCCATCGCCCCGCGCCCGCTCGGCCAGACGCGGCAAAAGCCGCCGCATCATCAATGCCCTCGATATAAAGCCCCAGCGCCGTGACCCGCGGATCCTCCAGCAAGGCCCCCGCCAGATCGGCCAATCCGACCACGGCGGCATTGCCCAGACAGGCGACATAAGCCACCGGCAAGGCGCGCTTCTGCATGCCCATATTGATCACGATGTTCGAGGACTGGCTGACCAAAGCCACCCCGGTCTCGACCCGCACCCCGCCGTGCTGATCCGGCCACAGCAAAGCGCCGTCAAGATAATTGATCACGCCATAGCAGTTCGGCCCAAGGATCGGCATCTCCCCCGCCGCCGCCACCAGCGCCGCCTGCAACTCCGGCTCGCCCGCCTCGGTCCAGCCCGAAGCAAAACAGATCGCCCCGCCCGCCCCCATCGCAGCCAACTCCCGCACCACCTCCAAAGTGGCAAAGCGGTTGACGCCGATAAACACCGCATCCGGCGGCTCTGGCAGATCCGCCAAACGCGCATAGGCCCGCAGCCCGCCGATCTCCGCCTTGCTCGGATGCACCGGCCAGACCTCACCGGCAAACCCCATCTTCTGGCATTGCTCGATCACATTCAGCGCCCATCCGGCACCAAGCACGGCAATTGTCCGGGGTCGCAGCAAACGGTCTAGGCTCTTCATGTCAGCGTCACTCTCTCAATATGGCCCCGGGGCGCTGCCCCGGACCCCGGGATATTTAAGGACAGATGAAAGACCGAAACGCAGGCGCCCCACCCCGAAGTCTCGGGGCGGGGTTTCACCTGTCACGGTCATCGGGGTCCCCCCCTGTTCCGCAAGTCCATCATGCGCCATTAAGGTTAACAATCCGTTTCATCTCTCCCTACATATCCTCGGGGGTGGCTCGCGGGGGCGGCAGCCCCCCTGCCCGGCGCGCCAAGGGCGCCCTCAGGCCCCCTGCGCCCGCAACAACTCGCGGCTGATGATATGGCGCTGGATCTCCGAGGTGCCCTCCCAGATCCGCTCCACCCTGGCGTCGCGCCAGATCCGCTCCAGCGGCAATTCCTCCATCAGCCCCATGCCGCCGTGGATCTGGATCGCCTCATCGGCAATCATCGCCAGCACCTCGGTGGCTTTCAGCTTGGCCATCGACATATCCGCCTCGGTGACAGTGCCGTTCTGATATTTCCACCCCGCCTCGCGGGTCAAAAGCTCGGCCGCCTTCAGCTCCATCGCCATATCGGCAAGCTTGAACGAGGTGCCCTGGAACTTGCCGATCTGCTGGCCGAACTGGCGCCGCTCGGCGGCATAGGAAATCGCAAGATCCAAGGCGCGCTCGGCGCGCCCCAGACAGGTCGAGGCGACCTGCAACCGCGTCGCCCCCAGCCATTGCCCCGCCACCTCAAAGCCCTTGTGCACCTCGCCAAGGATCTGGCTCTTCGGCAGGCGGCAATCGTCGAACTCAAGGATCATGTTGTTGTAGCCGCGATGGCTGACGTTGCGGTAGCCCTCGCGGACGGTAAACCCCTTGGTGCCCTTGTCGACCAGAAACGCCGTGATCCGCTTTTTCTTGCCGCGCGAGGTTTCCTCTTCCCCCGTCGCCACCCAGACAATCGCGAAATCGGCGACATCGGCGTGAGAGATGAAATGCTTGGTGCCATTGAGCACGAAATCATCGCCATCCGCCCGGGCCGAGGCCTTCATGCCGCGCAGGTCAGACCCCGCCCCCGGTTCGGTCATCGCCTGACAATCATGCTTTTCCCCGCGCACGCAGGGCAACAGATAGCGCTCGCGCTGCTCGCCGACACAGGCCAGCAGGATATTCGACGGCCGCGAGACGCAATTCCAGTGCAGCGCGTAATTCGCCTTACCGAGCTCCTTTTCATAGAGCAGCCAGGTCATGGTATCGAGGCCCGCCCCGCCGACCTCTTCGGGCATATTCGCCGCATAAAGCCCCGCCGCAATCGCCTTGTCGGCAATCTCGCGGCGCAGCTCGGGGCGCAGCACCCCGCTGCGCTCCACCTCCGCCTCATGCGGGTAAAGCTCGGTCTCGACAAAGGCGCGCGTCGCCGCGACGATCATCTGCTGTTCTTCGGTCAGTCCGAAATCCATGCTTGTCCCCTAAGGATTACCGTGTGACGCCGCGCCTGCGCGGGCCTGATCTGATCGGCTCGCCAGTCACTTCTTCTGCCCCACCGCGCGACCCGCACCCTCGGGCAAGGGCAACCCGGCCTGCGCCTCGGCAATCGCTTTGAGCTTGCCCCAAACCTCCGCCGAGGCCGGTGCCGACTTTGCCCTCGGCCATGTTCACATGCAGGCACAGCTGCTCGATCGTGGCGACGCAAGTCTCGCCCTTCATGATCCGCACGAAACTGCGAAAGCGCTTCTCATCCGCCGAGATGATCTGCAACGTCCCGGTCAAGCGATCCCCCAGCTTGGCCTCGCCCAGATGGCGGATATGGGTCTCGGCGGAATAGAAGGAATTCCCCGCCGCCACATAATCCATCCCCGCCCCGATCAGCCGCAGGAAGTTATCGACCACCTCGGAATTGGCGAAGTAATAGCGGCTCTCGGTCATATGGCCGTTGTAGTCGATCCAGCCCGGCAGCACCTGCATCTGCGCCATGACCAAGGGCGCCGCCTTGGGGCCCGCGTCAATCTCGGCATGAAACGCCGCAGCGCGCTTCTCGTCATGCTCGCGCAACACCTTGCCCGCGCCCCAGTTGCGCTCTTTCAGCGCGCGCAGGAACCCGATCAGGTTGCTGTCCCTGATCCGCTCCAGCTCGCGGATCGATGTGATGCCCCGATTGCGCATCCGACTGCCCGGCGATCAGATCGACCAGCTCGTCATTGAACTCCGGCACATCCATCAGCTTGGTCCAGGGCCAGGTCAGGCAGGGTCCGAACTGCGCCATGAAATGCTTCATTCCCGCCTCGCCCCCCGCGACGCGGTAGGTCTCGAACAGCCCCATCTGCCCCCAGCGCAAGCCAAAGCCCATGCGGATCGCCTCGTCGATTTCCTCGGTGGTGGCGATGCCATCCTTGACCAGCCACAAAGCCTCGCGCCACACCGCCTCAAGGAAACGGTCGGCAATATGCGCGTCGATCTCCTTGCGGATATGCAAGGGGAACATGCCGATATCCTTGAGGATCTGCTTGGCGTTCTCAATCACCGCCGCATCAGACCGCGGCGAAGGCACCACCTCGGCCAGCGGCAAAAGGTAAACCGGATTGAACGGATGGGCGACGAAGATCACCCCCGGATTGGCCGCGCCCTCCTGCAACTCAGACGGCTTGAACCCAGCGGTCGAAGAGCCAATCGGCGTCCCCATCTCGGCCGATTGCTGGATCTGCGCAAACACCCGATGCTTCAGATCCAGCCGCTCGGAAACCGACTCCTGAATATAATCCGCCCCCTCCACCGCCTCGGTGATGGTCGCGGCAAAAGACAAAACCCCCTCGGCAGGCATCGGCACATCCGACAAGGCAGGCAGCGCGCTGCGCGCATTCGCCATCACCTCGGAAATCTTGCGCTCCGCCTCCGGGTCCGGGTCAAACACCGAAACATTCCAGCCATTGAGCAAGAACCGCGCCGCCCAACCGCCGCCAATAACCCCACCACCAATAATCGCCGCTTTGCGTGTCATTCTCTGTCCTTAACTTCGAGCTAGGCCCGCGTGTTCATCTGCAATTCAGCGCCGGATCAATCGACGCACATCGCCTCCTTGGCATGTCCGTTCGTTAGCCGTGCGCCACACCCAAATGGCCCAGTCAAGGCTTTGCATTGACCCGTTGTCGCATTGAGGTCATCAGTGACGCATTCACCTGTAGAACATTGGGCGCCATCGGTGCATTGCTTCCCCGCATCCACTGTAGGGAACACACAGACGCGGCCCAACATTCCCCCGCGCTCACCGCCGGCCCGCTTACAAGCTCCGGCAGTTATCTCACTTGGCATTGTATAAGACTTCGTCGTGTCGATCGCCTCCTGCGGAATACAGGCCGCCGCGAAGCCCGCCAAAGCCAAAACGAGCGCGGCGATTGTATAACTCTTCCCCATCACCGCCCCACCGGCGCCCGCTTCTCCAGCTTCAGCTTCGCCCGTACCTCAGCAGGCGTAATCACCCGCGCCCCAAGGTTCGAGATCACCGATACCGCCCGCTCCACCAGCTGCGCATTGGTCGCAAGCACCCCCTTGTCGAGCCAGAGGTTGTCCTCCAACCCCACCCGCACATTGCCGCCCGCCAGCACCGAGGCCGCCACATAAGGCATCTCATTGCGCCCCAAAGCAAAGGCCGACCAGATCCAGTTCGACGGCACATTGTTCACCATCGCCAGAAAGGTGTTCAGATCATCCGGCGCGCCCCACGGCACCCCCATGCACAGCTGCACCAAGACCGGATCAGGAATAATCCCCTCGCGTCGCCAATTGCTTGGCCAACCACAGATGCCCGGTGTCAAAAGCCTCGATCTCGATCCGCGTGCCGCTCGCCACCATGCGCCGCGCCATATCGCGCAGCATGCCGGGGGTGTTGACCATGACATAATCGGCCTCGTTGAAATTCATCGTGCCGCAGTCGAGCGTGCAGATCTCGGGCCGACACGTCCACCACATGCGCCACCCGCTCTTCGGCCCCGGCCATATCGGAATGCGCCGCCATCTGGCCCATCTTCTCGGTGCCATCAAACAGCAGATCGCCGCCCATGCCCGCCGTCAGATTCAACACCACATCGGTGCCAGAATCGCGAATGCGCTCGGTCACCTCGCGGTACAAAGCCCCGTCGCGCGAAGGTTTCCCCGTTTCCGGATCGCGCACATGGCAATGCACGATCGCCGCCCCCGCCTTGGCCGCATCAATCGCCGATTTCGCAATCTGCTCGGGCGAGCGCGGCACATGCGGGCTGCGGTCCTGGGTGCCGCCCGATCCGGTGACAGCACAGGTGATGAAAACGTCGCGGTTCATGGCCAAGGGCATGAGAATCCTCCTCTGAGTTGCCGCCAGCATAGCCGCCTTGCAAAGCCCCGCGTGACGATTTACGAAATATATATGTCAAAAACCGCAACGATTTTCACCGCCTCGCCCGAGCCGCTGACCCTCGCCCTGCTCGTGCTGCCGCAAAGCTCGATCCTCGAGGTCGCCTCGACCCTCGACCCGCTGCGCTCGGCCAACCGCCACCTCGGGTCGCGAGACCTACCGCTGGCGCGTCGTCACCCCCGACGGGCGCGCAGCCCCGCTGACCTGCGGCATCGAACTGCCCGCCAAAGGCCCGCTTGCCGCCGCCGAAGGCGCCGATGCGCTGATCGTCATCGCAGGCTTTCGTCAGTCCGAGGTTGCCACCGCGCCGCTGATCCGCGACCTCTCCCGCATGGCGCCGCGCTTCACCGCCATCGGCGGCATCGACGCCGGGGCCTGGGTGCTGGCCCGCGCCGGCCTGCTGCGCGGCCACAAGGCGACGGTGCATTGGGAGGACCTCGAAGACCTCGCAGCCAGCCATCCCGAGATCGATGTGCTGCCCGACCGCTACGTCATCGACCGCAGCCGCTTCACCGCAGGCGGTGCCGCCCCCGCCGCCGATCTGATGCTGCATCTGATCGGCGCGCGCCACGGGCCCGCCCTCGCCCGCCAGGTCGCCGCCGTCTTTCATCACCACGCCGCGCCCCGCCTGCCGAGCCGCAACGCAGCCCGACAGCCTCGACGCCCCGCCTCGATCCCCGCGTCGCCGCCGCCATCGCCCGCATGGAGGCCAACCTCGACAGCCCCGAAGCCACCAGCACCCTCGCCCAGGCCCTCGGCCTGTCGCCGCGCCGCCTCGAACAACTGTTCCGCCTGAACCTCGGCCAGACCCCCGCCGCCTACGCACTGAGCCTGCGCCTCGCCGCCGCCCGCCGCATGATCACCGACACCCGCCACCCGCTGGCCGAAGTCGCGCTGCGCTGCGGCTTCTCCTCGGCCTCCAGCCTGTCGCGCGCCTTCCGCGCCAGGCTCGGCCACCCGCCCAGCAGCCTGCGCCGCTAGTCGTTTCTTCCGTCCTCGCCCGTGGCCCGCTCCCGCTCCGACTCCTTGAACGGTGCCACGGATCAACAGCCCCAACAGGGTCACCACGCTCAGGACCACCGCAATGTCATATGACGCGCGCGCCCTCAAGCAAGCCTCCGGAGGGAATATTTTCAAGGCAGATGAACACCCAAGCCGCGCGTAGCTTTCACCTTGGTCCAAATATCCTCGGGGGTGAGGCGAAGCCGAGGGGGGCGAGCCCCCCTTACGCCTCCAGCAATCCGCGCCCCTTCAGCAAGGGCTCGACCCCCGGCATCTTGCCGCGGAACTTGGTGTAAAGCTGATCCGCAGGCTCGGACCCGCCCGCCGAAAGAATGAATTCCTCCAGCCGTGCCGCCATCGCCGGATCAAAGGCATCGCCGGTCTCTTCAAAGGCCGCGAAGGCATCGGCGTCCATCACCTCCGACCACATGTAGGAGTAATAGCCCGAGGAATAGCCGTCGCCCGAGAAGATATGCGCGAAATGCGGCGTGGCGTGGCGCATGCGGATGGCCTGCGGCATGCCCAGCGTCTCCAGCACCTCGGCCTGCTTCTGCATCGGATCCGCCGGGGCAGCGCCCTCGTGAAACGCCAGATCGACCAGCGCCGAAGACAGGAACTCCACCGTCGAAAAGCCCTGATCATAGGTGCTCGCCGCCAGCAGCCGCTGCATCAGCGCCTCCGGCATCGCCTCGCCGGTCTCGACATGGCGCGCGTGTTTTTGCAGCACCTCCGGCACCGAAAGCCAATGTTCGTAAAGCTGGCTCGGCAGTTCGACAAAGTCGCGCGCCACCGAGGTCCCCGAGATGAAGCCATAGGTCACATTCGACAGCATCTGGTGCAGCGCATGGCCGAACTCGTGAAACAAGGTGCGCGCGTCGTCATAGGACAGAAGCGCCGGATCGCCCTTGGCAAAGTTGCAGATATTCACCACCACCGGATGCACATCGCCGCCCAGCTTGCGCTGGCTGCGCATCGCCGAGCACCAGGCCCCCGAGCGTTTCGAGCCGCGCGCAAAGTAGTCGCCGATGAACACCGCGACATGCGCGCCCTTGCGCGTCACCTCCCAGGCCCGCGCATCCGGGTGGTAAAGCGGCAGCGCCAGCGCGCGAAACTCCAGCCCGAACAGCCGGTTGGCCACATCGAAACAGGCCGCCAGCATCGCCTCAAGGCTCAGATAGGGCTTCAGCACCGCCTCATCCAGATCATGCTCCTCGACCCGCCGCGCCTCGGCGTAATAGCGCCAGTCCCAGGGCTCCAGCGGCCCGGCGATGCCGTCCGCATGCAGCCGCGCCGTCAAGATCGCCTCATCCTCCAGCGCCTTGGCCTTGGCCGGAGCCCAGACCCGCATCAGCAGATCGCGCACCGCCGCGGGCGTCTTCGCCATCTCCGGCTCCAGCTTGAAGTCGGCGAAAGCTGCCATAGCCCAGCAGCTTCGCCCGCTCTTCGCGCAGCGCCAGGATCTCCGTCGCGACGCCGCGATTGTCAGTCGCGCCGCCATTCGCCCCGCGCGCGACCCAGGCCTCATAGGCCTTTTGCCGCAGGGCGCGGCGCGGCGAAAACTGCAGGAACGGCACGATCAGCGAGCGCGACAGCGTGATCACCGGCCCTGAAACGCCCTTCTCGCCCCCGCCGCCCGCGCCGCAGCGACCACGAAACTCCGGCAACCCCTCCAGATCGGCCTCGGCAAGCGCCATGAACCACGACCGCTCGTCCGCCAGCAGGTTCTGGCTGAACTGGGTGCCGAGCACCGCCAGCCGCGATTTCACCGCCGTCAGCCGCTCTGCCGCAGCGCCTTCCAGCTGCGCGCCCGACCGCACGAACATCTGCCGGTACAGCTCCAGCACCCGCAGCCTGCTCGGCCGTCAGCCCCAGATCCGCGCGCCGCTGCCACAGCGTCCTCGATCCGCGCGAAGAGCGCCTTGTTGTTGGTCACTTCCGAGGAAAACGCGCTCATCTTCGGTGCCAAGATCGCGCTGCAGCGCCTCGCGCGCCGGGGTGCTGTCGGCGCCGGCAAGGTTGTAAAACACCCCCGCCACCCGGTCCAAGCAGCCCCTCGGCCAGTTCCAGCGCCTCGATGGTATTGGCGAAGGTCGGCGCCTCGTCTTGCGCGACGATCGCCGGCGATATTCGCCCGCGCCTCGGCCAGCGCCGCCTCAAAGGCCGGGGCAAAATCCGCATCAGTGATCGCAGCAAAAGGCGGCAGGCCGAAGGCGCCCGTCCCACGCACCCAGCAAAGCATTCATCGCAGATCTCCTTTTGCACCAGACCTATGCCCTGACCCCGCCAAGGTCCAGCACCCCATCCACCCCTAACAGCACCGCCGCCACAGGGTTCCCACCGCGCGCAAGCGCTCAGGATAGCTTGCGGCGGCACGCCGCGCCGTCAGATCACCGCAATTGCCGCGCCCGCAGCCTCTGCTCAAGAGCCGCAGCAGCAGCGACAGCGTGATCGTCATGGTCAGATAGAGCAGCGCCACCACGTTATAGGTCTCGAAATAGCGGAAATTCCCCGCCGCCGTGACCTTGCCCAGCTGGGTGATATCCGCCACCCCCAGCACCGAGACCAGCGAGCTGTCCTTCACCATCGCCACGAAATCATTGCCCAAAGGCGGCAAGATCGTGCGGAAGGCCTGCGGAAACACCACATGGCGAAACCGTTGCCAGCCGTTCAGCCCCAGCGCCTCCGCCGCCTCGATCTGGCCCTTGTCGACCGCCTGCAGGCCGGCGCGGAACACCTCGGCCAGAAAGGCCGAATAGGCCAGCATCAGCGCGATGATCGCCCGCCACAGCAGCGGGAAATCCCGCGTCGTCACCGCAGGCAGGCCCAGCGCATTCCACGCCAGCCACCACCGGCAGGCGCGCCAGACAAAGGCGACGTAAAGCAAGCAGCACGATGATCGGCACGCCCCGCATCACCTCGATATAAACCCGCGCCAGCTGCCGCAGCACCAGCCAGCGCGACAGCCCCGCCATGGCCAGCACCAGCCCGATCAGCGGCCGCCCCGGCATAGGCGACCAACGTGACGAAGACCGTCAGGTAAATCCCCTTGGCCAGCGTCGCCATCACCTGAGAATAGACCGCATTCGCCAGACCTGATAAAACAGCACCAGCCCCGTGACGCCAAGCACCACAAGCCAATAGGGAAAGTCAGGTCTGTCGGCAGATTTCATCGCAAACCGGCCCCGCTTGGGCGCGGGGCCCTGTGCTTCATTGGCCCATCTTGTAGTCAAGGAACCACGTCTTGTTCAACGCGTCCAGGGTGCCATCGGCCTTCATAGCCGCGATCCCGGCATTGATCGGCGCCACCAGATCCGAGCC
Source organism: uncultured Alphaproteobacteria bacterium (assembly GCA_963815275.1). Lineage (GTDB taxonomy): Bacteria > Pseudomonadota > Alphaproteobacteria > Rhodobacterales > Rhodobacteraceae > Cypionkella. The sequence goes on along the minus strand of CAWFGD010000004.1, from coordinate 35,300 downwards.
CTTGGGGAAGATGAAGCCGAAATCCTCGGTGCCGAGCTTCTCGCCAACAATCTTCAGCGCGCCGCCCGAGGCATCGACATAGCCCTGCCCCGCCGTCCCGTCGGTCAGCACCAGATCAACATCGCCCGCCTTCAGCGCCTCGACCGTGGCGCCAAAGGTCTCGAACAGCTTGATGCGCGGGTTGGCCTCATTGCCGTCGAGGATCTCATAGACCGCCGTGTAGAACGGCGTCGTGCCCGGCTGCGCTGCGATCAGCAGCTTGTCATCGGCGGCGAAAGACTTCGCATCGCTGAAGCGGCTCTCGTCGCCCTTGACCAGCATCACCATCTCCGAGCGCATATAGGGCTCCGAGAAGTCGACCTTCTCCTTGCGGTCGTCGCTGATGGTGATCCCGGTCATGCCAATGTCGAACTGCCCTTCCGAGACCGCCGGGATCATCGCATCCCAGCTGGTGTTCTCATATTTCACCGTGAAGTTCAGCCGCTTGGCCAGCTCGGCCATGGCGTCATATTCCCAGCCGATCGCCTTGCCGTCCTTGTCGGTGAACTGCAGCGGCGGATAGGCGTTTTCGGTGACGACGACGACCTCGCGACCGCCCAGATCGGGCAGCGCCTGCGCCGAAGCAGAGGTAACACTCAAGGCAAGGCCCATAAGGGCGGCAGCAATTTTCATTTTGTGAACTCCCTGTCACGAAGTGGGGTCGTAAATAGTCACGAAGTGGATGCACGACTATGATCGCCATTCGCAAGGAAGGGCAAGGGGGCCATCTGCGCAGGCTCGTCATGGCAAAGGCCATCGCCTTTGCCACTCGACCAAACATGCCAAGCCGCAGCCGGTGGCCCAAAGCCACCGGCCAGCGCCCGCCCGCCCCCGGCGGGCGCTTCTCGCCCGCCGGGACGGGCGCTGGCCTCTGGCGTGATAGACATCGGCGGGTCTCGGGGTTGGCGCGCGACAGGGGCGGGAAAACGCAGTGCGTTTTCTGATCCGCCCAAAACTCGCGCCACAAGCCCCCCCACCTGTGCATCCCTGCACATCTCGCGTCCATTCCGGCCCCAGATCTTCCCATTGCGCCAGATCGCCCCGAAGCCCATCTTATCCCCAAGCACAAAAGGAGGCTCCCATGGCCAGACTTCCCACCTACTTCATCTCGCACGGCGGCGGCCCCTGGCCGTGGATCGCCAACATGCGCCAGCAACTCGCCACGCTGGAAACCGCCCTCGCCCGCATGCCGCAGGAAATCGGCGAAACCCCCAAGGCCGTGCTGATGATCTCCGGCCATTGGGAAACCCCAGATTTCGCCGTGATGTCCTCGCCCAACCCGGCATGGTCTACGACTACGGCGGCTTCCCGCCCGAGACCTACCAGATCAAATATCCCGCGCCCGGCGCGCCCGATGGCCTTGCCCAGCGCACCGCCGATCTGATCAAGGCCGCCGGCTTGCCGACCCATCTCGATGCCAAACAGGGCTATGACCACGGCACCTTCGTGCCCGCCTATGTGATGTATCCCAAGGCCGATGTGCCGCTCTATCAGGTCTCGCTGCAGCACGGCTATGACCCCGAGGCGCACTTCGCCCTTGGCCGCGCCCTTGCGCCGCTGCGCGACGAAGGCGTGCTGATCGTCGGCTCCGGCCTCAGCTATCATAACCTGCGCCTCTTTGGGCCGGGCGCAAAAGTGCCCTCCGCCGCCTTTGACGCCTGGCTTGCCGATGTGATGAAGATGGCCCCCGACGCCCGCACCGCAGCCCTGCTCGATTGGGAAAGCGCGCCCTATGCCCGGGTCTGCCACGCCGAGGAAGACCACTTCGTGCCGCTCTTCGCAGCCCTTGGTGCCGCCGAAGGCGAAACCGCCAAAATGGTCTACCACGACGCCAATGTCTTCGGCGGCGTCACTGCATCCAGCTACAAGATCGGCTAATCGCTCGGGGGCGCGCGGTACATCGCGCCCCCGACCATCTCCCAAGCGGGCGGGTTACATCGCGCCCCCGACCAACCATTGCGCTAGGATCATCACCACGCCCGACAGCGCCCAGCTGCCCGCATCGACCGTCCGGCTCACCGACCCCAGCTTCTTGAACGCGTTATTGGAATAGCCCATGACGATGAAAGCGACGATGCCCAGCACCAAGGGGCCCAGCATGCCCCGCGCCAGCATCACCCCGACAAACACCGCATAAAGCAGCAGCCCCACCACCAGCGACCCGAACGAGGCCCCCATCGGATCGCCCGGCGCATGGCTTACCCCCGCCGAGGCCGACCAGGCCGGATAGAACCCCTTGGGCGAGTAATACAGCCAGCCCAGAACAAAAGCCGCCACGAACCCCAACCCGACGCCGAACCAATTCACCCCTGCAAACATCGCTGCCCCCTGCTTTGCTGAAGCCGCAAGCCTGCCACGCAATGTGATTCGCGAAAACTGGTTAATCCAGCCCTTGCCTGAGCGGTGTAAGGCCGCAAACCAGACGCGCGCCATACCTTAGCCATACGCAAATCAGACTTCTCCCCTTCACCAATTCCCCAGATTACCCCAGCGCCCCCAACCCCTTAGGTTAAATCCGCCCGCTGTCACCCACCTGTCACGTTTTGGAATCAATCAAACGCCAAACTCACCCTCGAGGCCCAGCCTCGTCTGTCCCCTGATCTGCCACACTTTTGGCAAGCCCTCGGACCTCTCCCCCGGTCCGAGGGTGTTTTTTTGCTTCCCCCTGCCCGCCACAAATGACACCTTGCGCCAAAGCAAAGGAGACGGACATGGCCTTCGGAACATCCATTCGCACCTGGTTTGAAGGCTCTTGGCATGAGGGCGACCTCGCCGTCATGAAGGCCGCAGATCATGGCATCTGGCAGGGCACCTCGGTCTTTGACGGCGCGCGGCTCTTTGACGGCGTCTGCCCCGATCTCGACAAGCATTGCGCCCGCGTGAATGCCTCGGCCGAGGCGCTGATGATCACGCCGACCCATACCCCCGCCGAGATCGAAGCGATCATTCGTGAAGGGTTACAAGCCTTTACGACCTCGCAAGCCGTCTATATCCGGCCAATGTACTGGGCCTTGCATGGCGGCAAACTCGGCATCACCCCGATGCCGGGGGCAACAGGCTTTGCCGTCAGCCTGGAAGAAGTCGCCATGCCTCCCGCCGATTTCGCCACCACCCTGACCCGCACCCGCTTTCGTCGCCCGGTGATCGAGGATGCGGTCTGCAACGCCAAGGCGGGCTGCCTTTATCCCAACAATGCCCGCATGTTGGCGGAAGCCGAGGCCAAGGGCTATGGCAACGCGCTCGTCGCCGACGCCATGGGCAATGTCGCCGAAACTGCCACCGCCAACGTGTTTTTCGTCAAGGACGGCGTGGTCTCGACCCCGATCGCCAATGGCACCTTCCTTGCTGGCATCACCCGGGCGCGCCACATCGCCAACCTGCGCGCCGACGGCTTCGAGGTCCGCGAAGCGGTGCTGAGCTTTGACGATGCCCATGCCGCCGACGAGATCTTCCTCTCGGGCAACTTCGCCAAGGTCACCGCCGTAGCCGAGTTTGACGGCACCCACTTCCCCAAGCGGCCCGTCACCGAACGCGCCCGAAAACTCTACATGGACTGGGCCGCCACCCAACCCTAGCCCCACCCTAGCCCTTGCGCCGGGGTGCGCGCAGCGTCATGATCTTGTGGTTATGGGGAGAATAACATGCGTAAGTTTCTGGTCGTGCTCGACGACAGCCGCGAATGCCTGAACGCGATGCGCTACGCCGCCCTGCGCGCCGCCCATACCGGCGCAGGCGTGCAGGTGCTCTCGATCATCTCGCCCGAAGAGTTTCAGCACTGGATCGGCATCGCCGACCTGATGCGCGCCGAAGCCCGCGAAAGGATCGAGGCGCATTTCGAAGTCTTCGCCAAATGGATGCGCGACAAGCAGGGCGTCAACCCCGAGCTGATCATCCGCGAGGGCGACCCGGTCACCGAGATCCTCGCCCAGGTCAACGACGACCCCTCGGTCGGCGTGCTGGTGCTGGGGGCTGGCACCGAGAAATCCGGCCCCGGCCCGCTGGTCACCCAACTGACCCGGTCCTCCGGCAACCTGCCTATCCCGATCACCATCGTGCCGGGCGAGATGTCGAAAGAGCGACTCGAAGCGATCACCTGAATATCGCAACCCATAGTTGCATTCCCCGCAGTTCGACGCAATTGTGGCGAGAGTTTTTGGTTAAAAATCAGGCAGCCTGACTTTACCCCCGGCGCCCTCCTCGCCAACTAAACCGGGTTCGCCGGCAGGGACTCTCCAAGTCCAGAGCCCGTCATCTGCCAAACCAAGAGCCTTAAAATCCAGCGCTTGCAAAGGCTTCCGTGCATCGTCCGGCCCCTGCTGGCTTTGCCGCCATGCCGCCCGCCCCAGCCTGCGGCGCGATTGTCGTCCTCCTCGAAACGCTGTGTTTACGGCAAAATCGTGGCGCGTTTGCGGCAAGATCCCTAAGCAATACGCGGGGGCTTTGGTTTTAAAAAGTGAGACACAGCATGACTTTTAGTCTTTTCGACGATTTCAAATTCGCCAGCGCGATCGCATCGCCCACCCCAATTTTTCAAGCTCCAGCCCCCCTCTGCGCCCCCACACCTGCCTCTGCGCCGGTGTGCAACAGCGGCGACCTTATTGATCCCTCGGGCCGAGGATTCGGCAATCTGTCAGGCGGCCTGCTGACCTCCGGCCACGGCACTCTCGGCAAACTGCCGCAGCACAACGACGCCCCGCGCGGCGACACCCACAAGGGCGCGCCGGGGTTTGACACGGGCAACGGCGGCTCATCTGTTGCAGGCAATACCTTCCCGCCAATCCCTAGCGACACCATCGCTGTCACCTTCTCGGTCGATCTGAACGGCGACGGCCTCACCGACGAATATGCCGTGATCAAGGCGCCGGACAATCCGACCGCAGCGGACCAGAGCCTGCAGCACTATTTCGATCAGGTCGCCACCGATCTGGCCGCGAGCCATCCTGAGGCTCCGGCCAAGCAGATCGTCGTCAAAGCCACGATCTACAGCACGAGCCAGGGCGAATCCTCCTACCGCTTCAAAGGCTGCGAAACCACCACCGCGGAGCAGAATGCCGAGAATGGTCAGGACAAGGCGCATGAACTGCAGTTCTGCTGAAGCATTTTGAGGTGATTTTTCAGGGCGTGACTGCAAGGTCACGCCCTTTTGCATGGCGGCTTCCCGCAACCTGCATGACGCAGCGCAGCATTTACCTCGCGCTTGCAGCATTATCTGCTATGCTGCCAGCAGGGAGGAAGAACAGGAGCATGCTATGCAACCCTTCCAAATCGCCCGCACTCCGGCCCCACAGGCCCAGCCCGTGCAAACCCCCGCAACCCAAAGCAAACCTGCCAAACCGCAGGCCGATCTTGCGGCGCTCACTCTGATGTATGCCTATTACGATGCGGCCTGAGATATGGCTGTCAGCGGGGCAAACCTTGACTCTGCCCCGCTGAGAGCGCATATCCGACAGGAATAGTCGGAGAAAAGACCATGTTCATCCAGACCGAATCCACGCCGAACCCCGCCACGCTGAAATTCCTGCCCGGCCAGACCGTGCTTGACCTCGGTACCGCCGATTTCCCCAGCCTTGAGGCGGCGCAAAAATCGCCCCTCGCCAAGCGCATCTTTGCGACGGGGCAAGTGGCTGGCGTGTTCTTTGGCAATGATTTCGTCACCGTCACCAAGGTCGAGGCCGCCGAATGGCAGCACATCAAGCCCGCGATTCTGGGCGCGATCATGGAGCATTTCCAATCGGGTGCTGCAGTGATGGAGGGCGAATCCCAGGCCGCCCATATGGCGCACGAGGGGAAGACTCTGATATCGTCAACCAGATCAAAGAGTTGCTTGACACCCGCGTCCGCCCAGCCGTGGCGCAGGATGGCGGCGACATCACCTTCCACGGCTTTGACCGCGGCGTGGTCTATCTGCACATGAAGGGCGCTTGCGCCGGTTGCCCCTCTTCGACGCTGACGCTGAAGATGGGCATCGAGAACCTGCTGCGCCACTATATTCCAGAGGTGCTCGAGGTGCGCCCCGTTGCAGCCTGAGGCCCTTTCGTCTGAGACCGTATTGGCCTTTGACACATCGGCGGCGTCCTGCGCCGCCGCTTTGCTGTCTGGCGGCCAGATCTTTCTGAAAATCGAAGCGATGGAAAAGGGCCAGGCCGAACGCCTCGTGCCCTTGCTGGCAGAACTGCTCGCCGAACAGGGTCTGACATGGGCAGACCTTACCGCCATCGGTGTCGGCACCGGCCCCGGCAATTTCACCGGCGTGCGGATTTCTGTCGCCACGGCGCGCGGTCTGGCGCTCAGCCTCGGCATCCCCGCCATTGGCGTGACGCGGCTCGAGGCCACCGCCTATGGCCAGCCTCGCCCCCTCACCGTGATCGAGGATGCAAGGCGCGGCGAGGTTTATGTGCAGGACTTCACCGCGCAGGGTGCAGGCCCGGCCCGCCTCGCCACGCTCGAAACCATCGGCGAAATCCATCCCCAAACCACTGGCACCGGCACCACCGGACTGCCCCCGGTCATGCAGGTGGTCGAGGCCACCGCCCGCCTCGCTGCCGCCCGCGCCAGCACAGCGCAGCCCCGCCCCGCGCCATTTTACCTGCGCGGTGCCGATGCCGCCCCGCCTTCCGACCCGCCGCCCTTGATCCTTGATCTGGTCGAGCCATGACCCCGGCCGAGATGGCCGCTCTCCACGCCGCCTCTTTCACCACGCCAAAGCCCTGGTCCGCGGCTGATATCGCGGCCACCCTCGCCACGCCCCACAGCTTCCTTCTGACCGAAGCCCAGGGCTTCCTGATCGGCCGCGCCATCGCCGGCGAGGCCGAGCTGATCACCCTCGCCGTCGCCCCCGCGGCGCGCAATCAGGGCATCGGCGGGCGCTTGGTCGAAGCCTTCCTCGCCAAAGCCCGCGCCGAAAATGCCGAATCAGCCTTCCTCGAAGTCTCGGCGGCGAATCTCCCGGCGCAGCGTCTCTATCTGGCAAAGGGCTTTGAACAAAAAGGCAAACGCCGCGCTTACTACACCACGCCCGAGGGTGCACACCTGGATGCGCTGATCATGGTTTGCAGAATTTAAATACCAATTACATACCAATTATGAACCATGTGGTCGAATTTTTGGCAGCAGCCGCCCTGCCCCGCTGCGCCCACCAGATTCCTATTGACCCTCTCGCAAAGCGCTGTCCTAAATCGACTACGAACTGCCCGCTGCGCAGGCCCCTTCGGCCCCGCACCAGGGCGGCACCGATAAACCTAACCGGGAGACCACCATGACCCTGACGAAAACCCTGATGGGGGCTGCGGCAACGCTGGCCCTGAGCGCAGGCTTTGCCGCCGCCGAACCCGCCGTGATCTATGACCTTGGCGGCAAGTTCGACAAGAGCTTCAACGAAGCGGCCTATAACGGTGCCGAAAAGTGGAAGGCCGAAACCGGCGGCACCTATAAAGAGCTCGAGATGCAGAACGAAGCCCAGCGCGAGCAGGCGCTGCGCTCGCTGGCCGAAGAGGGCGCGAACCCGATCGTCACCACCGGTTTTGGCATGTCTGACCCGATCGCCGCCGTGGCTGCCGACTTCCCCGACACCAAATTCGTCACCATCGACGGCTGGGTCGATCCGGCAGAGCACCCCAACGTGCTGACCATCGGCTTCTCCGAGCATGAAGGTTCCTACCTCGTCGGCATGCTGGCCGCGATGGCCTCGAAAACCGGCACCGTCAGCTTTGTCGGCGGCATGGATATCCCGCTGATCCGCAACTTCGCCTGCGGCTATGCCCAGGGTGCCAAGGCCGTGAAGCCGGATATCAAGTTCATCTCTGCGATGACCGGCACCACCCCTGCCGCCTGGAACGACCCCGTCAAGGGCGCGGAACTGGCCAAGGCACAAAAGTCCCAAGGCTCTGACGTGATCTTTGCTGCCGCTGGCGGCACCGGCGTTGGTGTTCTGCAAGCCGCTGCGGACGAGGGCATCCTGTCGATCGGTGTCGACAGCAACCAGAACTACCTCTTCCCCGGCAAGGTGCTGACCTCGATGCTCAAGCGCGTTGACGTCGCCGTCTACAACTCGATGAAGGCCGGTGACGCGCTCGACACCACCATGCAGACCCTTGATCTGAAATCCGATGGCGTCGGCTATGCGCTGGACGACAACAACAAGGACCTGGTCACCCCCGAGATGAAAACCGCCGTCGATGCCGCGGCTGAAAAGATCAAATCGGGCGAGATCACCGTGCATGACTACCGCACCGACAACACCTGCCCTGCGGCAGAGTTTTGATCTGATCTGATCCAGGTGCGGGCCGCGCAGAGCAATCTGCGCGGCCCGCTCTATCGCATCCCCGTTGCGGAGACGCCGCCCATGTCCGAAGCCGCCCCGAACCCCCCACAGCCGCCATCCAGCTCAAAGGCATCTCCAAGGCCTTCGGCACCGTGCAGGCCAACCGCGACATCAACATCACCGTGCCGAAAGGCACCATTCACGGCATCATCGGTGAAAACGGTGCCGGGAAATCGACACTGATGTCGATCCTCTACGGCTTTTACAAAGCCGACGCGGGCGAGATTTTCATCAACGGCAAGCTCACCGCCATCCCCGACAGTCAGGCCGCCATCCGCGCCGGCATCGGTATGGTGTTCCAGCATTTCAAACTGGTGCAGAACTTCACCGTGCTGGAAAACGTCATTCTGGGGGCCGAGGACGGGCCGCTCTTGAACCCCTCGCTGGCCAAGGCCCGCCGCGTGCTGGCCGATCTGTCGCGCGAATACGAGCTTGACGTCAATCCAGATGCGCTGATCGAAGACCTCTCGGTCGGCCACCAGCAGCGGGTCGAGATCCTCAAGGCGCTTTACCGTCAGGCCGATATCCTGATCCTTGACGAGCCGACCGGCGTGCTGACCCCTGACGAGGCCGACCACCTCTTCCGCATCCTGCACGGCCTCAAGGAACAGGGCAAAACCATCATCCTGATCACCCACAAACTGCGCGAGATCATGGAGGCGACCGATAACGTCAGCGTTATGCGCCGTGGCACCATGGTCGATACGGTGAAGACCTCGGAAAGCAGCCCCGAAGTCGCTGGCCGAACTCATGGTCGGCCGCAAAGTCCTGCTGGAAGTCGAGAAGAAACCCGCCACCCCCGGCGAGGTCGTGGTCTCGGTCAAAGACCTCCGCGTCATCGACGAACACAAGGTCGAGCGCCTGAAGGGCGTCAGCTTTGAAATCCGCGCTGGCGAGATCCTCGGCATCGCGGGCGTTGCAGGCAACGGCCAGTCGGAATTGCTCGAGGCGCTCGGCGGCATCGCCGATGCAAAAGGTTCGATTACCCTCAAGGGCCAGCCCCTGCCGATTGCGGGCGCGTCAAACAACGGCCAGACCCGCCGCGCTGCGGGGATCGCCCATGTGCCCGAAGACCGCCAACACCTTGGCCTGATCATGGATTTCAGCGCCTGGGAAAACGTCGCCTTCGGCTATCACAACGATGCGAAGTATCAAAAGAACGCGCTCTTCATGGACAACGACGCCCTGCGTGCCGACACCGAAGCCAAGATGAAAACCTTCGACGTCCGCCCGCCGATCCCGACGCTTGCCGCCAAAAGCTTTTCCGGCGGCAATCAGCAAAAGATCGTCGTCGCCCGCGAGATCGAGCAGGACCCCGACCTTTTGCTGATCGGCCAACCCACCCGCGGCGTCGACATCGGCGCCATCGAATTCATCCACAAGGAAATCGTCGCTCTGCGCGACGAAGGCAAGGCCGTCCTGCTCGTCTCGGTCGAGTTGGACGAGATCATGTCGCTCTCCGACCGCATCCTCGTGATGTTCGACGGTCACATCATGGGCGAAGCCGATCCCGAAACCACCAATGAACGCGAGCTTGGCCTGTTGATGGCCGGTGTTGCAGGGAAGGCCTGAGAAATGACCAAACTGCCGCAATGGGCCGACCTCGTTCTGGTACCGCTGATCAGCCTTCTGCTTGCCGCGCTTGTCTCGGCGGGCGTGCTGCTCTCCATCGGGCAAAGCCCGGTCGAGGCGATCAAGATCATGGTCGAGGGCGCTTTTGGCACCGCCAATGGCTGGGGCTATACGCTGTATTACGCCACCAGCTTCATGTTCACCGGCCTCTCGGTAATTGTGGCCTTCCATGCGGGCCTCTTCAACATCGGCGGTGAGGGGCAGGCCCAGTTGGGGGGCCTTGGCGTGGCGCTGGTCTGCCTGGCGCTGCCTTGGCCGCATTGGACCCTCGCGCTGCTGGCAGCCTCGCTGGGGGCGGCGATGTTCGGGGCCGCCTGGGCCGCGATCCCCGCCTATCTGCAGGCCAAACGCGGCAGCCATATCGTGATCACCACGATCATGTTCAACTATATCGGGGCGGCCTTCATCATCTACATGCTGGTCGATGTGCTGCGCCCACCGGGCCAGCAAGACCCCGCCACCGCGAAATTCCCCGCCGGTGCCCGCCTGCCTGCCCTCTCTGACATCCCGCTGCTGCGCGAGCTTTTCGCGCGGTGGAACCCGGATGGCACGCCCAAGCTGACCAAGGCGGGCATCCAGATGTATTCCAACGTCCCGGCCAACGTCACCCTGTTCATCGCCATCGCCGCCTGCGTGGTGATCTGGGCCCTGCTGTGGCGCACCCGGCTCGGCTACCAGATCCGCGCCTTCGGCAAATCCGAACCGGCTTCGCGCTATGCCGGGATCAACCCGGTGAAAATCACCATGATCGCCATGCTGATCTCGGGCGCGCTCGCAGGCCTGATGGCGATCAACAACGTCATGGGGGCCAGCGGGCGGCTGCTGCAAAACTCCTCCGAAGGCGCGGGCTTTATCGGCATCGCCGTGGCGCTTATGGGCCGCAACCATCCCTTCGGCGTCTTCCTCGCCGCCATCCTCTTCGGCTTTCTCTACCAGGGCGGCGCAGCACTTGGCTTGCACACCACCATCCCGCTGGAAATGCGCCTCGTGGTGCAGGGCCTCGTCATCCTCTTCACCGGAGCGCTCGACATGATGGTGCGGATGATGCTCGCCTGGGCCTTCAGCTTTGGCAAGTTCGGCAAGAAAGGAGCGGCATGATGGATTATGACACGCTGATGCAGATCCTCGGCTCCACCGTGCGGCTTGGCACGCCGCTCTTGCTCGCCTGCCTCGCGGGCCTGTTCTCGGAACGCTCCGGCGTGTTTGATATCGGGCTCGAGGGCAAGATGCTTGCCGCCGCCATGGCCGCCGCCACCGTCGCCTTCATGACCGGCATCGGCTTGGGCCGGCCTTGGCGCAGGCATCGTCGCCTCGATGCTGTTCTCGGCGCTGCACGGCCTCGCCTCGATCACCTTCAAGGGCAACCAGCTGATCTCGGGGGTGGCGCTCAATTTCCTTGCCTCGGGCCTCACCGTGCTGATCGCGCAGGCGATGTTCCAGCAAGGCGGCCGCACGCCAGCCCTGGTGGGTGCGGCCCGCTTCAACCCGATCAACCTGCCCTTCCAAGGCACCATCGGCCAGATCCCCCTGATCGGCCCGCTCTATACCCAAGTCATCTCGGGCAACTCGATCCTGGTCTACGCAGCCTTCGCCGCCGTGCCGCTGTCCTGGTGGATTCTCAACCGCACCCGCTTCGGGTTGCGCCTGCGCGCGGCTGGCGAGAACCCCGCAGCCCTGGATACCGCAGGCGTCTCGGTGCCGCGCATGCGCTACGCCGCCCTCGCCATCACCGGCATTCTCTGCGGCGTGGCGGGCGCTTATATGGCCACCGCGCTGCAAGCAGGCTTTGGCCGCGAGATGACCGCCGGGCGCGGCTATATCGCCCTCGCCGCGCTGATCTTCGCCAAGTGGCGCGCCTTCCCGGCGCTCGGTGCCACCATGCTCTTCGGCTTCTTCCAGGCCCTCGCCCTGCGCCCCGATGTGGTCGAGCGGGTCACCCATGTCAGAGTCTCGGGCTCCTTCCTCGACGCGCTGCCCTATATCCTCACCGTCATCGCCGTGGCTGGCTTCATCGGCAAATCCATCCCACCCCGTGCCGGCGGCGAACCCTACGTCAAGGAACGCTAAGCCTTTCATCTTGGCTCAAATATCCCACGGGGGAAGGCCCAACGGGCCGCGGGGGTGTGAAACCCCCGCTCCCCCGCTGCTCAAAGGACACGAAAATGACCGACGCTCTCACCGACCTGAAAAACTTCGTCCAGTCCCGCGCCGGCCACGACCCTGTCGAGCTTGGCCTGATCCTCGGCTCGGGCCTTGGTCACCTTGCCGGCACGGTCGAGGGCGTGTCGATCCCCTACGCCGATCTGCCGGGCTTTCCCCATGTCGGCGTCTCGGGCCACAACCCCAATCTGGTGATCGGCACACTTGAGGGCCGCCGCGTCGCGGTCTTTGGCGCCCGCGAGCATTACTATGAAAACGGCAACCCCTCGGCCATGCGCCTGCCGCTGACCCTGCTCAAGGCGCTCGGGGCCGAGGCGCTGATCGCCACCAATGCCGCGGGCTCCTTGCGCGCCGATATCCGCCCCGGCGATCTGATGCTGCTCTCTGATCACCTCAACTTCTCCGGCCTCAATCCGCTGATCGGCGAGAAGACCGACGCGCGCTTTGTGCCGATGACCACCGCCCACGACCCTGACCTGCGCGCCGCCCTGCGTGCCGCGGCCGAAGAGGTCGGCGTCGCCCTGCCCGAGGGCGTCTACGCCTGGTACTCCGGTCCGTCTTTCGAGACCCCGGCCGAGATTCGCGCCATCAAGATCCTCGGCGGCGATGCTGTCGGCATGTCAACGGTGCCCGAAGTGATCCTCGCCCGCTTCCTCGGCCTGCGGGTGGCGGCGATTTCCACCGTCACCAATATGGCCGCGGGCCTCTCGGATGAGCAGATTTCCCACGAACACACCAAGGCCATGGCCCCCTTGGGTGCGGCGAAACTGGAACAGGTTCTGCGTCATTTCCTGCGCAAGGGAATTTGATCCCGCAAGGGTTTGACACTTCGGAAAAAACATCTCATCCCTAAAGTCAACCCGCCCAATCCGGCCCCTCTCAGTCAGGCCCACGGCCATGCAGATCTACCTCCCCATCGCCGAGGTGTCCATCAACGCCTTCCTCCTCCTGGGGCTTGGCGGCATCGTGGGCTTTTTGTCGGGGATGTTCGGGGTTGGTGGCGGCTTTCTGATCACACCGCTCTTGCTCTTCATCGGCGTGCCGCCGGGCGTGGCCGTGGCCACCGGCGCGAACCAGGTGGTTGCCTCCTCAATCTCGGGCATGCTGGTGCAGATGAAGCGCAAGGGCGTCGATTTCCGCATGGGCCTTGTGCTGCTGGTCGGCGGGTTCGCAGGCTCTTTCATTGGCGTGCGGGTCTTTGCCTGGATGACGGCACTGGGGCAGATCGACCTCTTCGTTCAGCTCTCCTATGTGCTGTTTCTCGGGCTGATCGGCGGCATGATGTTCATCGAAAGCCTGCGCAGCCTGATCCGCAACCGCCGGCAGGGCGTTTCGGGCCCGGTGCGCCGCGCCCATATTCATACCTGGGTGCATGGCCTGCCGCTGAAGATGAAGTTCCGCGCCTCGGGGCTCTATATCTCGGTGCTGCCGCCCCTCGCCATCGGCGCGCTTGTGGGCTTTCTCTCGGCGATCATGGGCGTCGGCGGCGGCTTCATCCTCGTGCCCGCGATGATCTACCTGCTGGGCGTGCCGACCCGCGTCGTGGTCGGCACCTCGCTGTTCCAGATCATCTTCACCACCAGCTTCACCACCATCATGCATGCGGTCAACAGCCAGACCGTCGATATGCTGCTGGCGCTCTTGCTGATCGTCGGCGGCGTGATCGGCGCGCAGATCGGGGCGCAGATCTCGGTGCGGCTGCAAGCCGAACAGCTGCGCATCCTGCTCGCGGGCCTCGTCCTCGCGGTCTGCTTCAAGATCGCGCTCGACCTGCTGCTGCGCCCTGCCGAGTTGTTCTCGATCACGCCGCTGGTGCTGCCATGATCCGCGCCCTGATCTTCGCGCTCTTGCTGCCCGTCGCCGCCTTGGCGCAGGAAAGCGCGCCACAAGAACCCTTGGCCGCCGAAACCATCGTCACCGGCCTCAGCCAGAACCGCGTCCAGATCACCGCCAACTTCGATGGCTCCGACATCCTGATCTATGGCGCGGTCAAGCGCGACACCCCGCCGCCCAAGGGCGCGCGGCTCGAAGTCATCGTCACCGTCGAAGGCCCCTCCGCGCCCCAGGTGCTGCGCCGCAAGGAACGCGTCGCGGGCATCTGGATCAACCGCTCCTCCGTGGTGGTCGATTCCGCGCCCAGCTTCTATGCCGTCATCACCACCGCCCCGCTGGACGAAATCCTGTCGCAGACCGAAGACCTGCGCTACAAGATCAGCCTCGGCCAAGCGATCCGCGCCGTCGGCATTTCGTCGAGGCCGCCAATGCCCCGGATTTCGTTGCAGCCCTGCAACGCATCCGCCTGAGCGAAAACCGCTATCGCATCGTCACCGGCAAGGTGCAGCTCTTGCAGGAAACCCTGTTTCGCGCCGATGTTGACCTGCCCGCCAACCTCAGCGATGGCAATTACAAGGTCCGCCTGTTCATCCTGCGCGGCGGCAAGGTGATCGACCATCAAGAGCGCTATATCGGCGTGCGCAAGGCGGGGGTCGAGCGGTATCTCTTCAACCTCGCCCATGAGCAGCCCTTTATCTACGGCGTGATTTCCCTGCTGATGGCGGCCTTCGCGGGCTGGGCGGCCTCGGCTGGCTTCCGCTATATGCGCAGCTAAATCAAGCTCCGCTCCAGCGCCGGATAGGCCCGCCACAGGGTATACATCCGCACCGCATTCAGCAGCATCAGGGCGGCCCAAAGCCCATGGTTGCCCGCCAGCGGCACCAAGCACTGCCAGAGCCAGCGCGTAGAAAACCACCGAAACCAGCATGGCGCGCAGCATCGCCCCGGTGCGCAGCGCCCCGATAAACACCCCGTCATAAATCCACGAACCCACCCCGATCAGCGGCGCCGCCACCAGCCAGGGCAGATAGCGCGCTGCCTCGGCGCGCACCTCGGGGGCGGTGGTCATCAGGGCGATGATCGGCCCGCCCGCCAGCGCAAAGACCAGTCCAAGCAACGCCGCCCCGATAAACCCCCACTGCATCGACACAAAGGTCGAACGGCGCAGCTCCCCGATGGCCTTGGCCCCCACCGCCTGCCCCACCAGAGTCTCGGCGGCAAAGGCAAAACCATCAAGACCATAGGCGGTGATCTCCAGAAACTGCAACAACACATGATTGGCCGCCAGCGTGACATCGCCAAACCCCGCCGCCAGAAAGATAAAGCTGGTGAAGGACAGTTGCAGGATCACCGAGCGCAGCATGATATCGCGGCTCGCCCCGAACATGCGGCGCAGCGCCACCGGATCGCGCAGCCGCGCCCAGGCCGCTGCCAGCCGCGGGCCAAAGGCCTCGCGCAGCAGCCACAGACCCAGCACCAGCCCGGCATATTCCGACAGCAGCGTCGCCCCCGCCACCCCGGCAACGCCCCAGCCCAGATGCAGCACAAAGGCGACGTCCAGCACCACATTCAGCCCGTTCTGCACCACTTGCAGCACCAGCACCGCCCGCGTCCGCTCGACCGCAATCAGCCAGCCGGTCACCGCATAGAGCATCACCGTCGCAGGCGCGCCCCAGATGCGGATACCCAGATATAGCCGTGCCGCCTCTTCCACCGCCGCACTCGCGGGCGCAATCGCCAGCGCAGCCCCCAGCAGCAGCCCTTGCAGCGGCGACCAGCACCAGCCCTGCCACCAGGCCAATCCCCAAGGCCCGCAGCAAGACCGCATCGCGCTCGACCAGATCCCCCGCCCCCATGGCCTGCGCCGCAAGCCCCGAGGTCGACATGCGCAAAAAGCCGAAGATCCAGTAGAACGTCGCCAGAATCACCGCGCCAAGCCCGACCGCCGCCAAAAGCGAGGCCTGGCCCAACTGCCCGATCACCGCCGTGTCAACCGCGCCCAACAGCGGGATCGTCGCATTGGAAATCACGATCGGTGCCGCAATGCGCAGCACACGGCCATGCGTGATCGGGCGCGACGAGATCTGACGCGGCGGGCTTCCCGTCACTCCGCCTCACCCGCCATCAAAAACCGCCCTGACCCCAGCGCAAAGGGCCGCGCCACATTGTCCTGCCAGGCGGTGACCTGAACAGAGGCATAGCGCCGCCCGACCCGGTTCACGCTGGCCCGCGCATAGGCATCCCTCGGCAGGCCGCTGCGCAGAAAATCGACGCCGAAGTTGATCGTCTTGGGCAAGGCCGGTGGCAGACCCGCCGTAAAATCCGCTTCGCCAATCCGCCCCGCCTCGATCTCTTCCCACAGGCTGGCAAAGCTCAGACCAACGATGGCGCAAACCTCCAGAAACCCTGCCGTCACCCCGCCATGCAGCGCGGGCAGCACCGGATTGCCGATCAGCATCGGCTGAAACGGCAGCACCGCTGTCACCTCATCGCCGCGCCGGTCAAAGCGTATGCCCAGAAAACCAATGTAAGGCACGCCGCCCGCGATCCAGCCCAGCGCCGCATCGCGCCGCGACTTCACCACCGCCACCGGCTCGGGCACCCCGCGGCTCATACCGAAGCCCCGCCGCCGGTGATGGCAAAGGCGCCGCTGCCCATCGCCACAGGCCGGCTCTCGTCCTCGTCCAGCGCCACCACCCGCACAAAGGCCACCGTGCGCGTGACATGATGACACTCGGCCCGCGCCACCAGCGTCTGTCCCGCCGTGGCGGGCCGCATGTAGTCGATCCGCAGATCCAGCGTCGCGGTCGAGGCCGGGGCTGCCGGATGGCTCATCACCGCAGCCCCGCTCGCCGTATCCATCAGCGCGGAAACTGCGCCGCCATGCAGCACCCCGCTCGCCGGATCGCCGACCAGCCGCGCGTTCCAGGGCATGGTGATCGTCGCCGTCCCCGTCCCCATCTCGGTCAACTCCATTCCCAACGCCGCCGAATAGGGCAGCGCCGCGATAAACTGGCGGGCAATCTTGATACGGTGATCCATGCCGCCATCTTCGCCCCCAATCCGCCGAGTGCAAGCCCCCGCAGCAGCAGCGCGCAGAAATCTTGCACCCGCTCCGCCCAGGCCCTAGTCTCGCCGCCAAGGAGATCCGCCCGTGACCGAAATCCGCCTCAGCTTCAAGGATATGTGCGCAAAGTTCGAGGTCACCCCCCGAACCCTGCGCTATTACGAATATATCGAACTGCTCTCTCCCGAAAAGGAAGGCCGCGCCCGGTTCTATTCGGCGCGCGAAGTCGCCCGCATGACCCTGATTCTGCGCGGCCGCCGCTTTGGCTTTTCGCTGGAAGAGATCCGGCAATGGCTGCTGATCTACCGCCAAAAGGGCACCAAACCGCAACTCGAGACCTGGCTCGCCATGGCCGACCGCCAGCTCGACGATCTCGCCCGCCAGCAAGAGGCCCTGACCACCGCCATCGCCGATCTGCGCACCCTGCGCGAAACCGCGGCGGAAGAGCTGGGCAAACTCGCCGCGTCCTGACCCGACGCTCCTGCTCCCAACCGGCCAAACTCGGCCAGTTTCCGCCTGACACCACGTCACATCCGGCTCTGACGTCACGTTACATGACGTTAACGTCAACTTAGGCCCTATATGAAATGAACCGCCACTCCGGCGCGGCAATTTGGGTACCCGTGATGTCCGATACGCTCACCATCCGCGAGATGTGCGACACCTATCAGGTGACGCCCCGCACCCTGCGCTTTTATGAGGCGAAAGAGCTGATCGCCCCGCTGCGCCACGGCGTCAAACGCCTGTATTCCAAGCGCGACCGTGCCCGGCTCCAGCTGATCCTGCGCGGCAAGCGCTTTGGCTTCAGCCTCGAAGATATCCGCCAGCTGCTCGACATGTATGAAAACAACGGCAGCAACGCGGCGCAGCTGACACGCACCCACCTTCTGGCCCAGGACCGCATCGCCCAGATGAAGGCCCAGGCCGCCGAACTCGCCATCGCCATCAAGGAACTCGAGGCCGAGATGCAGGGCGTCGATGCCCGCCTCAAAGCCTTCCGCAAAGCCGCAGAATAGGAGCCGCCGATGCCCAGCTACCACGCCCCCGTCAAAGACATGCAATTTCTCTTGCACGACGTCCTGCAGATCTCCAGCGCCAAGATTCCCGGCTACAGCGATCTGGACGCAAGCTTTACCGCGGCGGTGCTGGAAGAGGCGGGCAAGGTCGCCAGCGAGGTGCTGGTGCCGCTGAATGCCACAGGCGACCGCGAGGGCTGCCATCTGGAAAACGGCGTCGTGCGCACGCCCAAGGGCTTCAAGGCGGCCTTCGACCAGATCCGCGAAGGCGGCTGGACCGCGCTCGACTGCGATCCCGACTATGGCGGTCAGGGCCTGCCCTATCTGATGGCAACGGCGGTGGGCGAGATTTTCGTCTCGGCCAATATGGCCTTCAACATGTATCAGGGCCTGACCCATGGCGCCTATTCCGCCATCCATACCCATGGCACCGAGGCGCAAAAGGCCACCTATCTGCCCAAGCTGGTCTCCTGCGACTGGACCGGCACGATGAACCTGACCGAACCGCATTGCGGCACCGATCTGGGTCTGATGCGCACCAAGGCCGAACCGCAATCCGATGGCAGCTACAAGATCACCGGCACCAAGATCTTCATCTCGGCGGGCGAGCATGATCTGGCCGAGAACATCATCCACCTCGTTCTTGCCAAGGCCCCCGGCGGCGGCGAGGGCACCAAGGGCATCTCGCTCTTCATCGTGCCGAAATTCCTGGTGAACGAGGATGGCTCGCTCGGCGCGCGCAACGGCGTCTCGGTCGGCAAGATCGAAGAGAAGATGGGCATCCACGGCAACGCCACCTGCGTGATGAACTATGACGGGGCTACGGGGTGGCTGCTTGGCGATCTGCACAAGGGCATGCGCGCCATGTTCACCATGATGAACGAAGCGCGGCTTGGCGTTGGCCTGCAAGGCTATGCCGTGGCCGAAACCGCCTATCAGAACGCGCTGGCCTATGCCAAGGACCGCCTGCAGGGCCGCGATGTCACCGGCGCCAAGAACCCCAGCGGCCCCGCCGATCCGCTGATCGTCCACCCCGATATCCGCCGCTCGCTGATGGATCAGAAATCCTTCGTCGAGGGCGCGCGCGCCTTCACCTTCTGGTCGGCGCAGATGATCGACACCTCGGTGCGCACTGGCGACGCGGCCGCCGAAGGGCTGGTCTCGCTGCTGATCCCGGTGCTCAAGGGCTTCCAGACCGACCGCGGCTTCGAGATGGCGGTGCAGGCCCAGCAGGTCTGGGGCGGCCACGGCTATATCGAAGAGTCCGGCATGAGCCAATTCGTCCGCGACGCCCGCATCGCCCAGATCTACGAGGGGGCCAACGGCGTGCAGGCGCTTGATCTGGTGGGCCGCAAACTGGCGCAAGACGGCGGCAAACACGTCATGGCGTTTTTCGAGCTGATCAAGAGCTTCCTCAAGGAAAACGACAGCGACGCGATGAAACCCTTCACCGAGCCGCTGAAAAAAGCCTCCAAGGACGTGCAGGCCGCCGCGATGTTCTTCATGAACACCGCGATGAAGAACCCCAATGCGGCGCTGGCCGGGTCCTATGACTTCATGCTGATGATGGGCCACACCTGCCTCGGGCTGATGTGGGCCAAGATCGCCAAGGCGGCGCTGGCGGGCCAAGCTGACGGCGGCAGCGGCGACAAGGACTTCCTCGAAGCCAAACTCGCCACCGCGCGCTACTATATGGCCCGCCAACTTCCCGCCACAGCGCTGCATCTCGCCCGCATCGAAAGCGGCGCCGATCCGGTGATGGCATTAGCGGCAGAGGCGTTCTAAGCTCACGCCAGACCAGCCCGGAGACCGCCATGCCCAAACGCTTCCGCCTCACCCGCCGCTTTCCGGTCGCCATGACCGAAGACGGCTATCGCCGCCTCAAGGCCTTCGCCCGCGAAGCCGGCCTGGATGAGGGCGAAGCGCTGTCCTTCCTGTTTGAAAACTATTCCAGCGTGATCAACCACGACAACCTGACCCACCGCCTGCGCCTGTTCAACTCAGAGCTCGAGTCACGAAAATAGCCGCAGCGCACCAGACTTTGCTGCTTTCATCTTGGCAAAAATATCCTCGGGGGACCGGGGGTGGAAAACCCCCGGGGCTGGCCCCAGACCCAACATAAGGCGTTTAAGATATGACCGCGAAACTCTACTGCTTCGGCGAATCCGGCAATGCCTATAAATGCGCCCTCGCCCTCACCTTCGCCGATATGGAATGGGAACCCGTCTATGTCGATTTCTTCAACGGCGAGGCCCGCAGCCCGGCCTTCAAGGAGATCAACGAGATGGGCGAGGTGCCGGTGCTGCTGGATGGCGAGACGACGCTGACCCAATCGGGCGTGATCCTCGACTATATCAGCTCGAAAACCGGCAAGCTCGGCGGGCGCTCGGCGGCAGAGCGGCGCGAGGTGCTGCGCTGGCTGTTCTGGGACAATCACAAGCTCTCGACCCAGATCGGCACGACGCGCTTTTTGCTGAACTTCATCCCGGAAGACAAACGCCCCGAAGGCGTGGTGCCTTTCCTGCAGGCCCGCCTGAAAGCGGCTTATGCCGTGCTGGAAGGCCACCTTGCCAACCGCAAATGGGTGGCAGGCGAGGCGATGACCATCGCGGATCTGTCTTGCGCAGGCTACCTTTATTACCCCGAACCCTTTGGCTTTTCCCGCGCCGACTGGCCGCAGATCGACGGCTGGCTCGACCGCATCGCCGCCACCCCCGGCTGGAAAGCCCCCTATGATCTGATGCCCGGCAACCCCTCGGACCGTGCGTGAAGGAGACCGACATGACCGACGCCTATATCTATGACGCCGTGCGCTCGCCGCGCGGCAAGGGCCGCGCCGATGGCGCCCTGCACGAGCTGACCTCGGTGGCGCTTTCCGCCAAAATCCTCAACGCGATCAAATCCCGCAACGGTCTCGAGGGCCATGCCGTCGAAGATGTCATCTGGGGCAATGTCACCCAGGTCGGCGAACAGGGCGGCTGTCTTGCCCGCTCCGCCGTGCTGCTCTCGGATCTGGACCAAAGCATCCCCGGCCTTGCGATCAACCGGTTTTGCGCCAGCGGCATGGAGGCGGTCAACCTTGCCGCCAATCAGATCAAAGGCGGCGCAGGCCAAGCCTATATTGCCGGCGGAGTCGAGATGATGGGCCGCGTCGCCATGGGCTCGGACGGGGCGGCGATTGCCGTCGACCCCAGCCTGGCGATGAAGAGCTATTTCGTGCCGCAGGGCATCTCGGCCGATATCATCGCCACCGAATACGGCTTCAGCCGCGATCAGGTCGATGCCTTGGCGATGGAATCCCAGGCCCGCGCGGCGGCGGCCTGGGCCGACAACCGCTTTGCCAAATCGATCATCCCGATCATGGATCAAAACGGCCTGCCGATCCTTGCCACCGACGAATACATGCGCCCCGGCACCGATATGCAGACCCTTGGCGCGCTCAAGCCCGCTTTCAAGGAGATGGGCGAGACCATGCCCGGTTTCGACAAGATCGCCCTGATGAAATACCCGCATCTCGAGCGGATCAACCATATCCACCACGCCGGCAATTCGAGCGGCATCGTTGACGGCGCGGCGGCGATCCTGATCGGCAATGCCGAATTCGGCAAAGCCCATGGCCTCAAACCCCGCGCCCGCATCCGCGCCACCGCCAAGATCGGCACCGATCCCACCATCATGCTGACCGGCCCGGTGCCCGTCACCGAAAAGATCCTGCGCGACAGTGGCATGTCGATCAAGGACATCGACCTTTTCGAGGTCAACGAGGCCTTCGCCGCTGTCGTGCTGCGCTTCCAGCAGGCCTTCGACGTCGATCCGGCGCGGGTCAATGTCAACGGCGGCTCCATCGCCATGGGTCACCCTCTGGGCGCCACCGGGGCGATCATCATCGGCACCCTGCTGGATGAGCTGGAACGCAGCGGCAAATCCACCGGCCTTGCCACCCTCTGCATCGCCTCCGGCATGGGAGCGGCCACCCTTATCGAGCGGATCTGAGCCATGCCCGAGCATGCCTTTGAAATTCTGAGCGAACAGCTTACCCGATCCCTGATCGGGGCGGATTTCAAAGGCTATTGCGCGGTGATGGAGCTGCCCTTGTCGATCCTGACCCGCGGCGGCAGCTCCTATGTGCTGCACAACGAAGCCGACCTGCGCATCGATTTCGACAGCTCTACGCAGGAGCTTGGCGCCTATTCTGTTACCGATATCTACCGACAGTCCCTCTCGCTCGATCAGCTCTCGCCGCAATCGGCGGTAAGCACCTGTCTCATGCATATCATGACCAAGGCGCAGCGCCTCGTCGATCCCTTCGAGGCCCGCTACCACCTGCACCTGACAGGCGAGGGCTGGAAATTCAACCGCATCGAGCGCGCGGGCAATTCTTTCGTTCCCTGCCTGAGCCATGCGAAAGCCGCGCGCCCGAACCACACCCCCCCGACGGAGGATTCGTAAATGCCCGTGCTTGATCTGACCAAGGTTCCAGTGAAAACCGGCTCGATCTACCCCGCGCCCTATGCCCAGATGATGGCGGGCCGCTCGTCGCTGCGGCTGGGCGAGGCGGGCGGGCTGACCCAGTTCGGCGTCAATCTGGTGACGCTGGAGCCCGGCGCGCTGTCGTCGCTGCGCCATTGGCACCTGCATGAAGACGAGTTCGTCATGGTCACCGCCGGCGAATGCGTGCTGGTGCAGGACGCGGGCGAGACCGTGATGCGCGCCGGCGATTGCGCCAGCTTCCCCGCCAATACGCCCGATGGTCACCACTTCATCAACCGCTCCGAGGCGCCCGCGACCTTCCTTGTGATCGGCTCCAAGGCCCCGCGCGAAGTGGCGACCTATTCCGACGTCGATTTCGTCGCCCATCTCGAAGGCGGCAGCGCCCGCTTCACCTACAAGGATGGCAGCGACTGGGTGGGGCCGCGATGATCGTCGATCCCGCATGCGCACCACGCTCCTCCCGCGATGGCATCGAGACGCTGCACCTGTCAACCGCAGGTGGGCTGAGCCAGTTCGGCGCCTATATCGAGACCCTTGCCCAAGGCGCCTGGTCCTCGTCGCGGCACTGGCACTCGGCCGAGGATGAGCTTTTGTTCGTGCTCGAAGGCACCGCCACCCTGCACGACAACCACGGCGAGACCGATCTTTTCCCTGGGGATGCCGTCGGCTGGCGGCACGGCCAGCCGAATGGCCACCACATCACCAACCGCCATGCCACCCCGCTGCGCTATCTGATCGTGGGCAGCCGCGCCGCACATGACATCTGCAGCTATCCCGACTCTGGCCACCGCCAGATCAACACCGCCCTGACCTGGCGGGTCGAGGATGCCGCAGGCCAGACCCTGCGCGGCGGCAACCTGCCGCCCGAGCTTCTTGAATTGCCCGAGGCCTGGGGCACGCCCTATGACGGCGTCGACCTGCCGCAGATCCAACCCGCCGCCGGGCGCGACTGGGTCACCGAGGCAGCCTATACCCACCCGATCCTCGGCGGCGGCCTTGGCCCCTATCTGCACTGCGTGCTGGGCGATGCCGCGGGCCTCAGCCAGTTCGGTGCGCATCTTGAACGCCTGCCGCCCGGCTCCGGCTCCAGCTTTCGCCACTGGCACGAGGCCGAGGATGAGATGGTGCTGATCCTCGCCGGCAGCCCGACCCTGATCGAAGATCACGCCACCCGCCTGACCCCCGGCGCGGTGCTTTGCTGGCCCGCAGGCCAGCGCATCGGCCACCGCCTGCAAAACGACAGCGCCCATGAGACGCTCTACCTCACCCTTGGCACCCGGCTGGACCGCGATGTCATCCACTATCCCGATCACGACCTGATCACCCACAAAGACGGTGCCGCGCGCCACTACACCGACGCCAAGGGCACCCCCCGCCAAGCAGGAGAGCAAGCATGAGCGATTTCACCGCCACCACGGATGCCGAGGGCGTCACCACCCTGACCTGGGACGTCAAAGCCAAGTCGATGAACGTGATGTCGACCGAAGCTTTCGCCCAGCTTTCCGATCTGGTCGACAAGGCGCTGGCCGATCCGGCCTGCAAGGGCATCATCATCACCTCGGGCAAGAAAGACTTCGCCGGTGGCATGGACCTCAACGTCATTGCCGAAATGCGCGCGGGCGGGGCGGGGGCGATCTTTGACGGCGTGATGACCATGCACAAGGTCCTGCGCAAGATCGAACGCGCCGGGATGGACCCGAAAACCCTCAAGGGCGGCAAACCGATTGTTGCGGCCCTGCCCGGCACCGCCCTCGGCATCGGGCTGGAGCTGCCACTGTCCTGCCACCGCATCATCGCCGCCGACAACCCAAAGGCCAAGATCGGCCTGCCCGAAATCATGGTCGGCATCTTCCCCGGCGCAGGCGGCACCACCCGCCTGACCCGCAAAATGGGCGCGATGATGGCAGCGCCCTATCTGCTCGAAGGCAAACTCTCCGACCCGAAATCCGCCAAAGCCGCTGGCCTGATCGACGAAGTCGTGCCCGCCGAGGAGCTGCTGTCGCGCGCCAAGGAATGGATCCTCGCCGCCACCGACGCCGATCTGGTGAAACCCTGGGACGCCAAGGGCTACAAAATGCCCGGTGGCGCGCCCTACCAGCCTGCGGGCTTCATGACCTTTGTCGGGGCCTCGGCCATGGTGCTGGGCAAGACCATGGGCGTCTACCCCGCCGCCCGCGCCCTGCTGTCCGCCGTCTACGAAGGCGCGCTGGTGCCCTTTGACGTGGCGCTCAAGATCGAGGCGCGCCACTTCACCTCGGTGCTGATGAACCCCTCCTCCTCGGCGATGATCCGCAGCCTCTTCATCAACAAAGAGGCGCTGGACAAAGGCGCCAACCGCCCCGCTGTCGGCGATGAAACCGTCAAGAAACTCGGCGTCATCGGTGCAGGCATGATGGGCGCAGGCATCGCCTATGTCTCGGCCAATGCCGGCATCGAGGTCGTGCTGATCGACGCCGACCAAGCCGCCGCCGACCGCGGCCGCGCCCACTCGGAAAGCCTGCTCGACAAGGGCATCCAACGCCGCAAGGTCACGCCCGAGAGAAAAGCCGAAGTCCTTGTCCCGCATCACCGCCACCACCGATTACGCGGCGCTCGCAGGCTGCGATCTGATCGTCGAAGCGGTGTTCGAAGACCCCAAGGTCAAAGCCGAGGTGACCGCCAAGGTTGAAGCCGCCGTCGGCCCCGATTGCATCTATGCCTCCAACACCTCGACCCTGCCGATCTCGATGCTCGCCAAAGCCAGCCAGCGGCCCGAACACTTCATCGGCATCCACTTCTTCTCGCCGGTCGACAAGATGAACCTGGTCGAGATCATCAAGGGCAAGCAAACCGGCGACCGCGCCGTGGCCAAGGCGCTCGACTTCGTCCGCGCCATCCGCAAGACGCCGATCGTGGTCAACGACGCGCGCTTCTTCTACGCCAACCGCTGCATCATCCCCTATATCAACGAAGGCATCCGCATGGTCGCCGAAGGGGTGGAACCGGCCCTGATCGAAAACGCCGCCAAACTGGTCGGCATGCCGCTCGGTCCCTTGCAACTGGTCGATGAAACCTCCATCGACCTCGGCGTCAAGATCGCCAAGGCGACCCGCGCCGCCATGGGGGACGCCTACCCCGACGGCGCGGTGGATGAGGTGCTGTTCTGGATGGCGGGTCTTGGCCGCATGGGCAAGAAATCCAACTCCGGTTTCTACAGCTATGACGCCGCAGGCAAACGCGAAGGCCTGTGGGACGGCCTCGCCGCCAAATTCCCCCCTGCCACCGACCCCGATCTGCACGAGGTGCAACACCGCCTGCTGATGGCGCAAACCCTCGAAGCCGTCCGCGCGCTGGAGGACGGCGTGCTCACCGATATCCGCGAAGGCGATGTCGGCGCCATCCTCGGCTGGGGCTTTGCGCCCTGGTCCGGTGGCCCGTTCTCCTGGCTCGACATCATCGGCGCCCCCCGCGCTGTCGAGATCTGCGACCATTTGACCGAAACCTACGGTGCGCGCTTCACTACCCCCAAACTGCTGCGCGACATGGCCGCCAAAGGCGAAAGCTTCTACCCACAGCCCGCCCAGAAAGCCGCCTGAAGCCCTTTCATCTTGGCAAAAAAATCCCCGCCGGAGGCATCAACACCCCACCCCGGCGGGCGCTCTCAATCCTCGAACCGATAGCCAAAGCGCGCGATATCCTCCGCCGCGATATCGCCGACCAGATCGGCATCCGCCTGCGAATAGAACCCGCGAAAATCCCGCGCCCGCTCCGAGGCATTGACCCGCGCCAAGGGCGTCAGCCGAAACCCCAGATGCGCCTCGAAGGGCGCAAGATCGGCCTCAAGATGCTCGAGCCGCGCGTAAAGACTGGCACGCTCGACGCCAGAGGCATCGCGCATATAGGCGGCGTAGGGCCAGAGCCGCAAGGCGGTCTGGGTCTGGCCGTGGTTCAAGAAGCCGCTGAAGCCATGCGATTTCGCCAGAGCCACCGCCGGATGGGCAAAGTCCTGACCGCGCAGCCAGTGGTAATAGGACTACCACCCGGTCCCAGGGATTGCGCACCAGCGTCACCGTGAAGAATCCCGCAATTTCCTCCGGCGTCGCCAGCCCGGCGATATCGGCCAAGGTCGAATGTTTCCACAGCCGCCCCGCCGAGACGACCCCCTGCAACCGCCCGCGCCGCGCCCGCGCCTTGGGGGTGTCGCCGATCAGGATGTCATCCTTCTTGGCGCGATCCTCCAGCGCCAAACTCAGCGCAGTGCCGCCCGTCTTGGGGATATGCACAAAGATAAAGCGCCGCCCGCGGGACAGGATCATCGCGCCACCTCGAACCGGATGCCGTTCTCGGGGGCATCGAGCCCCCTCATCTGGCTTTGGTGGGCTTGGCGGGTGGTTGCGCGACCAAGCAGGATTTGGGGTGTGGAGCCGGCCTTGCTTGCCTGCGGCAAGCTGAAATGCCCGCATTTCAGCCTGGATATTTGGACCAAGGTGAAAGCCATCGGTTCAGACCGGATTGGGCAGGGGTCTGCCCTCGAGATGGGCTATCAGATTGTCGAGCGCCATCATTCCCATTGCCTCGCGGACCTCCTGGACCGCGGTGCCCAGATGCGGCAGCAGCGTGACGTTTTCAAGCGTCAGCAGCGCGGGGCTGACCTCTGGTTCGTTTTCGTAGACATCGAGCCCCGCGCCTGCGATCCGCCCGGCCTGCAAAGCCTCGGCAAGGGCGGCTTCGTCGATCACATCGCCGCGCGAGATATTGATCAGAATGCCATGACGGGCCATCTGCGCCAGCACCTCGGCCGAGATCATATGGCGGTTGGCAGGCCCGCCCGGCACCGCGATCACCACGAAATCGGCGGCCATCGCCTCGGCCAGCGGCACTTGCCGCGCCGGCAGGCCCGCCTCGGTGACCGAGCGGTTGTGAAAGACCACCTCCATGCCAAAGCCGTGGTGGCAGCGCCGCGCAATCGCCTGACCGATGCGGCCCATGCCGATGATGCCGACCCGCTTGCCCGCTGACCATCGCGCCCAAAAGCTGCGTCGGGTGCCAGCCTTGCCAGCCGCCAGCCCGCAGCATCCGCTCGCCCTCGCCCGCCCGCCGCGCGGTCATCAGGATCAGCGTCAGCGCCACATCCGCCGTGGCTTCGGTCACCGCACCCGGGGTATTGCTTACCGCCACGCCTGCCGCTTTGGCCGCCGCGACGTCGATATGGTTGTAGCCGACGCCGAAATTGGCGATCAGCCGGGCGCGCGGCGTCACGCTGGCAAAGACCTCGGCCGAAAAGCGGTCGCCCAGCGTCGCCAGCACCGCATCGTAATCGGTCAGCGCCGCGCGCAGCTCGGTCTCGGTCAGGGGCAGCTGCGAGGTCCGCGCCAGCGTCACCTCGAAGCGCGCTCGCGCCGCCTGCATGACCTTGTCCGGCAAGGGTCGCGTGATCAAGCAGCTTCATCAGAACAGCTTCCCGCCCAGCGGCACATCCTGACCGTGGCCCGATCAGCACCACCTCGCCCGCAGCATCCGGCACGCCCAGCACCAGCACCTCGGACAACACCCGGCCGATCTGGCGCGGCGGAAAGTTCACCACCGCCAGCACCTGCCGCCCGACCAGCGTCTCGGGCGTATAATGCGCCGTGATCTGCGCCGAAGAGCGTTTCTCGCCAATCTCGCCGCCGAAATCGACCCAGAGCTTGTAGGCGGGCTTGCGCGCCTCGGGAAAGGCTTCGGCGCGGGTGATCCGCCCCAGCCGGATATCGACCGCGGCGAAATCGTCATAGGTGATCATTTGCCCAGCTCCCGCCCGCGATCCGCCGCCGCCTTCACCGCGCGGGTCAGCAAGGCCGGAAAGCCCGTCGCCTCATCCATCAGCACGCGCCAGCGCCGCCGCCGTGGTGCCGCCGGGCGAGGTCACATTGATGCGCAGCTGGCTGGCAGGCTCGCTGGACTGATAGGCCAACTCGCCCGCCCCGCAGACCGTGGCGCGCGCCAGTTGCATCGCCACCTCCGGCGACAGCCCTTCCGCCACCCCCGCCGCCGCCATCGCCTCGATCAGATGAAACACATAGGCCGGCCCCGAGCCCGAAACCGCCGGTCACCGCATCGATCTGATGCTCGCCCTCCAGCTCGACCACCTCGCCCACCGCCGACATCAGGGCCCGGGCCAGCGCCAGCCCCTCGGCGCCCGCATAGGCATTGCCGCAGATCCCGGTGATGCCGCGCCCGACCATCGCCGGCGTGTTCGGCATGGTCCGCACGATCGGCGTCTGCGGCGCCCGAAGGCCTCGCAAAGGTCGCAATCGAGGTGCCTGCCGCGATCGAGACAAACAGCGTCCTGCCATTGCCCAGCGCCTGCAAGGCGGGCAGAGCCGCGCCCATCATCTGCGGCTTGACCGCCAGCAGCGCCACCGCCGGCGCCTTCGGCACGCCCTCGTTCAGATGCACGCCAAGGCCGCGCAGCCAATCGGTCGGGTTCGGCTCGATCACCCAGACCGATGCCGCAGGCACCCCCGCCGCCAGCCAGCCGGTCAGCAGCGCCGTGCCCATCTTGCCGCAGCCCAGCAGAACCAGCCCCTCACGGGCCACCTTGTCCAATGTCATCCGGAAACTCCCTTTTCAGGGCAGGTTAGGCGCGACCGTAGGCCTCGGCAATGGCGACCTGCATCGCATCGGCAGGCGGCTTGTCGGCCCAGGCCACCAGCTGGAACGCCGGATAAAACCGCTCTGCCGCCGTCACCGCATTGGCGATCAGCCGGTCGATCTGCTCGGCCCCGGCGATCTGCCCGCCCGCGAGACACAGCCCATAGCGCCAGACCATCAGCTTTTGCTCGGCCCAATAGGTGAAAGCCCCGGTCCAGACCATGTCGTTGCAGCGGTTCAGCACATCGTAAAGCGCCGCCATCTTTTCGTGCGGCGGCTCCATCTCGAAGGTGCAGATCAGCCGCAGCGTCTCGTCCTGCTCGGACCAGGCCAGGGTCAGCGAATAGGTCCGCCACTGCCCCTCGACCGCCATGGCGATCTGGTCATCGGTGACGCGGTCAAACTCCCAAGCGTGATCAGCGGCGAGGGTCTCGACAATGTCGATCGGATGAATTTCGTCATTCAACAGATAGTCGTCGGAAAGCGACATGGCTCGGCCTCACATCTATGTCCTGCTCATGGGATTTTCCACAAGAGACTGGGCGCCCGGCAACCTGCAGCGGAGACTGGGCATAACCCTTACTAGATATGGTGTGCCGAAAGCGAAAGCCTGTAAAGGGATTTCTGGGCAAATCTTCTGTGGATAGAATTTTCTGTGTGTGGCTCGCCACTAGAGTTGGCAGAGTTTGACAGCAGAATTTGCAGCAACGCGATTTTGAGAACTCACTTCAAATTCGCCCATGCGAGGTCTCATCCGATCCGTTCACGCAATCTCTACTTTAGGCGGAAGCGATTGCGCAGCCCAAGGGCTAAGAAAAATAGAAGCACGACCCCTGTGACAGTCTGAAGCCCTGCGAGCAAAGACAACCAAGGGCCAAACTTTTGCATTATTTCACCGAAAAACAAACGGTTCAGCCCCAAAAATGCAAACAAATTGGCGAATGACAGCCCGAATGGCCCATAAGCCGACAATGGTACTGTTCCCTCCATAATCTGAGCAGCATATGCGAACAAATAGATAAAGCTCGGTACTAGCCACAAGCCGAACAACCCAACTGCAGGCCGCGCCACAGAAACACCGCTATCGGCTATCAGGCGGAAACCCATGAAAAAGAACCGGTCCAAACCCTTGGCGAGCTCCGAGGCGCATTTCCTGCCGCAGAAAAAAATGCTCGAGATCAGGGTTGTGGTTACCTGCCGCTATCTGGCGCAACCGGGTATAGGCTTGCTTACCTTCTTCGGCATTCTCAACCCCAACCTTGGGCCAACCTCGTGTGTCTTCACTGAATGTCGTGTCCTGATGAATTCGCGTTGGTAGAACTGGGGGACATGGGTTTCGAAACTAGCCAATTTAAACGTCGTGTTCGCTCTGAAGGCTCCATCAGAAAAATAGGCAGGCCCTGCGAAATATGCCTTACAGAAATCCGCCTTTCCCGCGAAATGCGCGCTATTGAAACTTCCAGGACTCTGTGAAATGCACGTTCTGGAAATTGGCATACTTTCCGAAGTGCGCCTTGTCGAAGTTGGCAGTCCGAGCGAAATAAGTTTTGTTGAAGTTGACATTTCTCGCGAAATACCCTGCTCCAAAGCCAACATGCGCCGCGAAATATGTTTCATGGAAATCAGCATGCCCCGAGAAATGCGCCCTTTCAAAAATGACACGCCCAGCGAAAAGAAGCTTTGCTGAAATTGGAAGCTAGCGCGAAATGACAGCTACTGAAATCTGCATCCCCTGAGAAGTAGAGATGACCAAAATCAATCGGTTGCGCGCTATCGGCAAAGTGGATGCGCGCCATATTTATGAGCAGGCCCGGCTCTGGAATGCGTTCAGCGGCAGGACTTGGGAAAGGCGCCTTCGAACCGCCTATG
Source organism: uncultured Alphaproteobacteria bacterium (assembly GCA_963815275.1). GTDB lineage: Bacteria > Pseudomonadota > Alphaproteobacteria > Rhodobacterales > Rhodobacteraceae > Cypionkella. The sequence continues at coordinate 4,261 of CAWFGD010000004.1, read as the reverse complement.
TAGATGTCCCATTTCCTCTTCGGTAAGCTTAGCAAGCGCTCGCTCGGGTAGATCCAGCTTGCCTGCCAACCGTGCTCGAGCAGCCTCGTCCATGTCCTGACACATCCAGCCATTCCAAAACCTGCAGTTCCAGTTAGGCAGATCTCTTGGATTCTTAAGAAGGAATTCATTCGGTTGCTCGCTCGCCACCGTCGCAAGCACATACCATGGATTTTTTTCTGCTGACATCAGCTTCACATTGTCATTTCGTACTGCTCCGCCGCCACCCAGCGACACAGCTAGCTCGCCTGGAGCCATGTTCGGGTCTTTCAGTATCTCAGCCACCACTCACACCCCAATTGTCATTGCCTGACCTTCTCACACATTTTGAATGTCGAGAAGGTCTGCACTTTGCCGATGCCATTGGGTGAAACGACTTCGATACTTGGGTTTATAGTGACGCGCTTGCTCCACCCGCCCCCTATTTCCCCGAATCCCAGTTCGAGATCAGCACCTCGGCCCGCTCCGGCTGCGCGCCCTTTGCCCCGATGGTGTAGGTCGTCTTCACCTCCTGAAACCGGAACGCCCCGAAGGTTTCACGCACCCCTTGAACGTCGTTTAAAGACAGGATGAAACGCCCCTTTAAAGCCCCCAGCGCGGTCGCCAGCTCTTCGAACCGCTCGCGGCTGAAGAGCAGCTTGCCGTAGTCGCCCTCGCAGCCCCAATAGGGCGGATCGAGGTAGAAGAGCGCGTCGGGCCGGTCAACGCGGCGGATGACAGCAGAGCGCCACATTTGCTCGTTTCGGCTCATGCCGTTTTGCGAGCCTCTGCCGATGCAAAGACCCCGAAATTTGAGTTTGAGAGCCTGGCGCAGGCTCGACTGCCAGGCACTGTGCAGTTGAACCCGCCCCTCAACGAAGAAATCTTCGGACGAAACCTCGCGCAACAGAAGGAAATCATTGTTAAAGTCTACAAATTCGTCATCTAAGCCGGGTATGTTGAACAGCATGGTTTCAATCGCGCCCGAGCAGAAAGTTGGCAGCAGATCCTCATGGCCGGCATCGATTGTCTTATGGTCGACAAGGACAAGCTTCGTCTTTGCCTCGGGAAAGCGCTGCTTGAGGCGGTCGAGACAACTCGGGAACTGATTGTCCGTCACGATGTAATTCGTGCCGAAAAAGGGCGCAAATTTGCGAATGCTCTCGAGGCAGAGCTCAATTTCGTTGCTAGACGCATAGCGCCCGTCAGCAGCGGCAGCCGCGGCGGAAAACCTTGCCGGGTTCAGGGCATTCCTGCGTTTTCAAGTGTGTTCAGGGTCATTGCCATCCACCCAGCAAACCACTGCGCCCATCCAGCCCCCAAATAAGTCCGCAAAGCCGCTTGGCGAATGCCCGAGCAGAAGATTGATGCATCTCAAATACATCATCAACATAACGAGCATCATGAATGACCGAATGGTCAAAACCTCTCCGGCAGGCTTAAGCGGCAAGCCCGCCCAGCGACGATCGTCTGCAATCCCCGGTGGCACCCGCAAACGGTTCGGCGTTCAACCCCCTCAGCCGCCGCCCTGCAATGGCGCAAGCCTAGGCATCAGCATTGCTGCACAGCACAAACATTCACCCGCTGCATAATATTTACGCAATCTGCCGCAAAACCAATCAAATGCCACCTCCACCCCCACCCCTGACCCGCCGTCGCGCCGCAGAACTGTTCTGCGCCGCCGCAACCAGTGCTTATCTGGCGGCAAGGAGCCCCCCATGCTTGCAGCCCCCGCCGATTTTCCGATGCAGCGTGCCCATGGGCGTGCGCGGGTCGCCTTTGCTTCGGGCAACCGGCTGGCGGATCTGGCGCAGCAGGGCTCGGCCAAGGCGATGTTGCCCCGGGTTTCGGGGCCTCCCGAGGTGGTGTTTCTCAACACCTCCGGCGGGCTGACCGATGGCGACAGGCTCAGCTACGGCCTTGATATCGCAGAGGGTTGCCAGATCACCGCCACCACCCAGACCGCCGAGCGTGCCTATGCCTCGCGCGGCGCGCCCGCCGTGGCAGAGGTCACCGCAAACCTCGGGAAGGGTGCAAGACTTGACTGGCTGCCACAAGAAACCATCCTCTTCGAGAACAGCCACCTGCGCCGCGCCACCCGCATCGATCTGGCCGAGGGAGCCAGCTGCCTGATCGCCGAATCCGTCATTCTCGGCCGCCATGCCATGGGCGAGAGCCTTGCCCAAGCCCGGCTGACCGATGCCCGCATGATCCGGCGCGAGGGTCGACCCTTCTGGGCCGAAACCCTTGAGATCACGCCAGATTTCCTTGCTGGGCCTCGGGCCGCCCTCTTGGGCGAGGCCCGCGCCTTTGCCGTCATCGCCCTGATCGCCCAGGGCGCCGAAGACGCCCTGCCCCGCCTGCGCGCAACCCTCACCCAGGCGGGCTGCGACGCCGCCGCCTCGGGCTGGAATGGCCGCTGTATCGCCCGCATCCTCGCCCGCGACGGCTGGCCATTGCGCCAACAAATTGCCCAAGCCCTCGCCGCCCTGCGCCCAGGCCCGCTTCCCCGCGTCTGGCAACTTTAGGAGCCCACCATGAACCTCACCCCGCGCGAGCGTGAAAAACTGCTGATCTCGGTCGCCGCCATGGTGGCGCGTGGCCGTCTGGCGCGCGGCGTCAAGCTCAACCACCCCGAGGCCGTGGCCCTGATCACCGATTTCGTCGTCGAAGGCGCCCGCGATGGCCGCAGCGTCGCCGATCTGATGCAGGCCGGCGCGCATGTGATCACAGCCGAGCAATGCATGCAGGGCATCCCCTCGATGATCCACTCGGTGCAGGTCGAGGCCACCTTCCCCGACGGCACCAAGCTTGTCACCGTCCACCACCCCATTCGTTAATCCAGAACCGACCAAGAGGCTGACATGAAACGCATCATCGCAATCGCCGCCTTCCTGCCAACTGCCGCCCTCGCCCATCCCGGCGGCCATTTCGGCCTGCCTTTCCTTGATGGCCTCAGCCACCCCTTCACGGGTGCGGACCACCTGCTTGCGATGGTCGCCGTCGGCCTTTGGGCCGCAGTCACTGGCGGGCGGGCGCTATGGGCGATGCCGCTGGCCTTCGTGGCAAGCCTGCTCGCAGGCGGTCTCCTCGGCGCATCAGGCCTCTCTCTGCCGCTCACCGAGCCGCTGATCCTCACCTCCATCCTGCTCCTCGGGCTCGCCGCAGCCCTCGCCTTTCGCCCGCCGCTCGCCCTCGCCCTTGCAGGCATCGCCCTTTTCGGCGCAGCCCACGGTTTCGCCCATGGTGCCGAAGGCCCGAGCCAAGGCCTCGCCCTCTACGCGGCAGGTTTCGTTGCCGCCTCTGCCAGCCTGCACGCCTTCGGCCTCACCCTTGGCCTCGCGTTCAACACCCGCCTCACCCGCGCACTTGGTGCCGTCACCGCTGTCGCGGGCGCGGCCCTCGTCTTCGCATAGGAAAAGCAATGATCCCCGGTGAACTCCTCCCCGCCGCAGGCGAGATCGAAATAAATGCAGGCCAGCCCGCGATCACCCTGATGGTCGCCAATACCGGCGACCGCCCGGTGCAGGTCGGCTCCCACTACCACTTCGCCGAAACCAACCCCGGCCTCGCCTTCGACCGCGCAGCCGCGCGCGGCATGCGCCTCGACATCGCCGCCGGCACCGCCGTGCGCTTCGAACCCGGCCAATCCCGCGAAGTCCGCTTGACGCCCTATCGCGGGTTGCGTCACGTTTATGGCTTCAACAGCGCCGTGATGGGCGCTCTTTAGGGAGGAAGTCATGACCGAATACACCGGAGGCTGCCACTGCGGTGCCACCCGCTTCAGCGTCGAGATCGACATCGACAAGCCCACCATGTGCAACTGCTCGCGCTGCGCCAAACTCGGCTGGGCGATGGGCTTTGTCCCCGAAGCGGCGCTGCACTTCACCGCCAAAGGCCCGCAGACCGAATACCTCTTCAACAAAGAGGTGATCCGCCACCAGTTCTGCCCCACCTGTGGCATCGAAACCCACGCCCTCTCCAAGGGCCCCGACGGCACGCCGATGGCCGCCGTTAATCTCAACTGTCTTGACGGTGTCGATGCCCATGCCCTCGCCCTCAAGGCGCATGTCTACGACGGTGCCAGCCTCTAGCCCCTCAGGAGCCTCCCCATGCCGACCCGCATCGCCCGCGCCGACTATGCTGCCATGTATGGCCCGACCACGGGCGACCGCCTGCGTCTGGGCGATACCGACCTGATCATCGAGGTGGAACGCGATCTGACCACCTATGGCGAAGAGGC
>CAWFGD010000003.1:0-124251 GCA_963815275.1 uncultured Alphaproteobacteria bacterium | reverse complement strand
CACGCTGTTTGTCGTCGGCGACAAAAAACAGTCGATCTATTCTTTTCAGGGCGCCAATGTTGCCGCCTATGACGAAAAGGCCGCGAGTTTCAAAGCCAAGTTTCAGGCGGCGCAGCAAAGCTTTGTGCCGCTGGAGTTGCAGCATTCCTTCCGCTCCTCCAGTGCGATTTTGCGGGTGGTCGATGACACTTTTGGAGACCGCTTTCCGGCGGCGCTTGGCCATCAGGTCAGCCACCGCGCCTTTCACGAGGCCCTGCCGGGGCGCGTCGATCTGTGGCCGCTGATCCCGAAATCCGAAGATCCCGAGGATGGCGATTGGGAAGACCCGATTGACCGGATTTCCGAGACGCATCACACCGCAAGGCTTGCGCGGGAAATCGCGCGCAAGATCAAGGAGATGATCGAGAGCGGCACGCAGATTCCTGTGAATGCAGAGATGTCCCGCCCAGTGCATGCCGGGGATTTCCTGATCCTGGTGCAGCGCCGCTCGCCCTTGTTCAACGAGATCATCCGCGCCTGCAAGCAGCTGCACCTGCCCATCGCCGGGGCGGATCGGCTGAAACTTGGCGCGGAGATGGCGGTCAAGGATCTGACGGCGCTGCTGGCCTTTCTTGCCACGCCCGAAGATGATCTGTCGCTTGCTGCCCTGCTGCGTTCGCCGCTGTTTGGCTGGACGGAGGCCGAGCTTTACGATCTGGCGCAGGGTCGCAAGGGGTTTCTGTGGGAGGCGCTGCGTCAGCGCAGCGACCATCCCGAAACCCGCGCCATGCTGGGCGATCTGCGCGATCAGGCCGACTTTCTGCGCCCCTTCGATCTGATCGAGCGCGCGCTAACCCGGCATGATGGCCGCCGCCGCCTGCTGGTGCGGTTGGGGCCAGAGGCCGAGGATGGCATCGACGAGTTCCTGTCTCAGGCGCTTGCCTTTGAAAGCAGTGAAATCCCCAGTCTGACCGGGTTTCTGCAGTGGCTGGAGACCGATGAGATCGTCGTCAAACGCCAGACCGAAAGCGAGGGCAAGCGCATCCGGGTGATGACGGTGCATGGCGCCAAGGGTCTGGAAGCGCCGATCGTGATCTTGCCCGATACGGCGAATTACACGCCGCCCGATCATGACGAGATCTATCAGACAGCCGAAGGCACGCCACTGTGGAAGACCGCTGCAGATGAGGCTCCGGCAGTGCTGTCGGCGGTAAAGGCGCTGCGCAGCCTCAAGACCGCCGAGGAACGCCTGCGCCTCTTGTATGTGGCGCTGACCCGCGCCCGCGTCTGGCTGATCGTCTGCGGCGCGGGTCAGGCGACCAGTGAGGATTGTTGGTATCGGCTGGTCGAGCAGGGCATGCTGGCGGCAGGAACCGAGCAGATCGAAGGCGGCGTGATCCGGCACAGCACTGGTGCCTGGCCCGAGACGATGCGCCCTGAAATCATGCCGATGGTCGAACCTTTGGCCCTGCCGCCTTGGGCGGATCGCCCTGCCCCGGTGCCGCTGCGGGCCTTGCAAACCCTTTCGCCCTCCAACCTTGGCGGCGCAAAGGTGATGCCGGGTGAGGTTGATGGCTCGGGTGAAGAGGCCGCCAAGGCGCGCGGCACCCTGCTGCACGCCCTGCTGGAACATTTGCCGCGGGCAGCGCCGCCCGAATGGCCCGTGATTGCCGGGGCCCTGATTGAAGACGAGGCCCAGCGTGGTGCTTTGCTGGCCGAAGCCAGCGCCGTGCTGGGCCACCCCGAGCTTGCCAGTCTTTTCACACCCCACGCGCTGGCCGAGGTCGGATTCTGCATCCTGCATCAGGGTCAACCGATCCGGGGCACCATTGATCTGCTGCAAGTCGGGGCGACCGAAGTGCTTGCTGTCGATTTCAAATCGAACTTCCGTGTGCCGGACCAGGCGGCAGACACGCCCGAGGCTATCTTGCGCCAGCTCGGGGCCTATGACGCGGCGCTGCAGCAGATTTATCCGGGTAAGGTGGTGCAGACCGCCGTGCTCTGGACCCGAACGGCAAAGCTGATGCGGATCGATCCCAATATAGTGAGGGCGGCCTTTGCAAGGGCCACCATCCCTTGACGCCAGACCCCTGCGCACCTAGGTTTAATACCTGATATTTCCCCTAAGGAGTTCCCGCCATGGGTGCCAATACCGTCGCCGTGACCGATGCAACCTTTGACGCCGAAGTGCGCAAATCGGATATTCCCGTTGTCGTCGATTTCTGGGCGGAATGGTGCGGCCCTTGCCGCCAGATCGGCCCGGCTCTGGAAGAGCTTGCCGCGCAATATGCCGGTAAGGTCAAGATCGTAAAAGTAAATGTCGACGAAAACCCCGACAGCCCAGCTGTCTTGGGCGTGCGCGGCATCCCCTCGCTGTTCCTGTTCAAGAACGGCGAAGTGGTATCCAACAAGGTCGGCGCAGCGCCCAAGGCCGCGCTGGAAAACTGGATCACTTCGGCGATCTGAAGCCAACTCAGACCAAAGAAAGCGGCGCCCCCGGTGGGCGCCGTTGTCATATCCAGCAGGCGCTTCCATATAGATGGCAGCATAAGGAGACCGCCATGGCAGAAGACAAGTTCCCCGGATGGCACGGCACGACGATTTTGGCGGTGCGGCGCGGGGGTGAGGTGGTGGTGGCCGGAGACGGTCAGGTCAGCCTTGGTCAGACCGTGATCAAGGGCACAGCCCGCAAGGTGCGGCGGTTGTCGCCTGCCGGGCATGATGTGGTGGCGGGCTTTGCCGGATCGACCGCGGATGCCTTTACCCTGCTGGAGCGGCTGGAGAAAAAGCTGGAGGCGCAGCCGGGGCAATTGGCGCGGGCCTGCGTTGATCTGGCGAAAGATTGGCGGATGGACAAATACCTGCGCAATCTGGAAGCGATGCTGATCGTGACGGACGGCGAGGCGCTTTATGTCATCACTGGCGCGGGCGACGTGCTGGAGCCGGAGCATGACGTGGCGGCGATCGGCTCGGGCGGTAACTTTGCGCTGGCTGCGGCGCGGGGGTTGATGACGACTGATCTGCCCGCCGAGGACATCGCGCGGCGCGCCATGGCGATTGCGGCGGATATCTGTGTTTACACCAACGGAAATCTGACGGTGGAAAGGATCTCAAAATGACCGACCTGACCCCGCGTGAAATCGTCTCGGAGCTTGACCGCCACATCATCGGCCAGCGCGAGGCCAAGCGGGCCGTGGCGGTGGCCCTGCGCAACCGCTGGCGGCGCAAGAACTTGGCCGATGATATCCGCGATGAGGTGTATCCGAAGAACATTCTGATGATCGGGCCGACGGGGGTCGGCAAGACCGAGATTTCCCGCAGGCTGGCCAAGCTGGCGCGCGCGCCCTTCCTTAAGGTCGAGGCGACCAAATTTACCGAGGTCGGCTATGTCGGCCGCGATGTGGAGAGCATCATCCGCGATCTGGTCGATGCCGCGATGATCGATACAAGGGCGCGGATGCGCGAGGATGTGGCGGCTCGGGCGCAGGCTGCGGCGGAAGAGCGGGTGATCGAGGCGCTGGCGGGCAGGGATGCGCGCGAGCAGACCCGCGAGATGTTCCGCGGCCAAACTGCGGCGGGGCGAGTTGGACGAGACGGTGATCGAGTTGGAAATCGCCGATACCGCGCCCGCGATGCCGATGATGAACATGCCCGGGATGGAGCAGCAGATGCAGGGCTTGCAGGATCTGTTCAAGGGCTTTGGCGGGCGGACCAGTCGCAAGAAGGTCACGGTGGCGGCGAGCTATGATCTGTTGATCGGCCAGGAGGCGGACAAGCTGTTGGATGACGAGGCGGTCAAGCTGGCGGCTTTGCAGGCGGTGCAGGAGAACGGCATCGTCTTTCTGGACGAGATCGACAAGATCTGCGCCCGGGCGGATGCGCGCGGGGCGGATGTCAGCCGCGAGGGGGTGCAGCGCGATCTGCTGCCGCTGATCGAGGGCACCACGGTTTCGACGAAATACGGGCCGGTGAAGACCGACCATGTCCTGTTCATCGCCTCGGGCGCGTTTCATGTCGCCAAGCCTTCGGATCTGCTGCCGGAGCTTCAGGGGCGGCTGCCGATCCGGGTGGAGTTGGCGCCGCTGACCGAGCAGGACTTCGTGCGGATCCTGACCGAGACCGACAATGCGCTGACCCGGCAATACGCCGCGCTTGATGGGCACCGAGGACGTCACGGTTACCTTCACCGAGGATGGCATCGCGGCGCTGGCGCGGATCGCGGCGGAGGTGAACCGCAGCATCGAGAATATCGGGGCGCGCCGGCTTTACACGGTGATGGAGCGGGTCTTTGAGGAGTTGTCCTTCACCGCGCCGGATCGGGGCGGCGAGGAGATCAGCGTGGACGCGGCTTTTGTCGAGGCCAATCTTGGGGCGCTGTCGCGGGATGCCGATATCTCGCGCTATGTGCTGTAAGGCGCGGTCCCGCGTTGGGACCGTTTCAACCATGTGCAATTTCAATGGCTTGACCCCCTCCTGTTAAGAGACACTTAACACTTTCTGATTTTTTGCCTTGTCGTCACGCTGCGGAGGCTTGCGGCAGCGCTTTGCTGCCGGTTCGTGTTACCGAAGATTTCAGGGACGTGAGCGGAAGCTGCCAAAGCCCGCGCTTTGCGCGATTTGCCAAGAAAAGCAGGCCTTGACCGCGACGGCATAGTCAGAAAAGCATGGGCGATGCAGCGCATTCTTGTCACTCTTTGCCTTTGTCTGTTGGTTGCCTGCACGCCGCGGGGGCGTGTGACGCTGGACCCAGAGGCGGCGACTGTCGGCGCGGTGCAAAAGATCTTTATCGGCACCACCCGCGGACAGGACGAGAACGGGTTGTTCGGCAACGAGCGTTCGGAAAAGGTGCGCTTTGCCCGCTATGACGTGTCGATCCCGCCGAACCGCAAGCTGGGCGAAATCAACTGGCCGCCGCGCAATGGCAAGATCGATGCGACCAAGCAGTTTCTGACCACCGACGAGCTGGTCTATCAGACCGATGCCGCCTTTGAAAAAGACCTGCGCGCCCAGCTGCGCCTGGACGGCGGCGAAGCGGTGATCTTTGTTCATGGCTACAACAACAACTTCTCGGAAGGGGTCTACCGCGTCGCGCAGTTTGCCCATGACTTCAAGCTGCCGGGCGCTGTGGTGCATTATGCCTGGCCCTCGGCGGCGGAACCCTTGGGCTATGCCTTTGACCGGGATTCCGTGATGTTTGCCCGCGACGGGCTGGAGGCGTTGATCCACGAGGTGCAGGCGGCGGGGGCCAAGCGCATCTTGCTGGTGGCGCATTCGATGGGCTCGCAGCTGACCGTGGAGGCGATGCGGCAGCTGGCTATTCAAGGCGATACCAAGACCCTGAACCAGATCGGCGGCGTCATTCTGATTTCGCCCGATATCGACGTGGATGTGTTCAAAAGCAGCGCCCACCGCATTGGCAAGCTGCCGCAGCCTTTCCTGATTTTCGGCTCAAAACGCGACAAGGCTTTGCGGCTTTCGGGCTTTCTGAGCGGGCAGGGCCAGCGGCTGGGCACGCTGAAGGATATCAGCCAGGTGGCAGATCTGAAGGTGACCTTCATGGATGTCGGCGAGTTTTCCGAAGGGCTGGGGCATTTCACCATGGGCGATTCGCCCGCGCTTATTCAGCTTTTGTCACGGATCGGCGATGTTGAGGGGGCCTTTGAGGCCGACAGCCGGCGGCGGATCGGCCTGCTGCCCGGCGTGGTGCTGACGGTGCAGAATGCGACGGAAGTGATCCTGCAGCCGGTCGCGGCGATTGGCAACGATCTGGCGCGTTAACGCCGGCGCAAATAGACGTAATAAGCGCCGCCGCCACCGTGTTTCAGATGCGCTTCGGAGATTTGCAGCACGGCAGGGCCAAGCGGCGCGATGCGCAGCCACTGCGGCACCTGATGGCGCAGTGCGCCCATGCGTTGCGGGATCGGGCCGTGGTCGTCCTTGCGTTTGCCCTTGCCGGTGATCACCAGAACCAGCCGCAGGCCAGCGCTTTGGGCATTGAGGATAAAGCGGATCAGCTCGGGGTGGGCCTCGGCCAGGGTCATGCCATGCAGGTCGATGCGGGCCTCGGGCGCAAGCTTGCCACGGGTCATTTTGCCGTGGGTTTTGGCATCCATCTGCAAGGGCGCGGCTTGCAGGCTTTCCGCCAGGGTCGGGGCGATGTCATGGCTGGTTTTGGCGCGGGCTTTCTCGCCCAGGCGGAACAGCGGCAGGCGCGGCGCGGCGGGATGCAGGATCGGTTTTGGCGCGGACGCGGGCGCGGCGACAGGGGCCGCGAAATTGGTCTTGGTCGGGTGCAGCGGCGTGGTGGTACGGGCGACGGCGCGCCAGATTTCCTCTTCCTCAGGGTGCAGGTTGCGGCGGCGGGCCATGCTTAACCCTCGGGCAGCAGCGCATAGGCGCGGTCTATGGGCAAAAGCACGATGAGGCGGCCACCGTCCTTGATGCTGCCTGCAGCATCGCCGGCGCGGTCGCCGGTGCCGTAGAAGATATCGGCGCGTTGCGGGCCCTTGATCGCGCCGCCAGTGTCTTGTGCCACCATCAGCTGGTTGATCGGGCTCTGGCCGGTTTTCTCGACCCAGACCGGCGCGCCCATCTGGGTGTAATCGGGATCGACCGCGACCGAGCGCAGGGGCGTGATCGAGCGGCCCAGCGCGCCGATCGGGCCCTTGTCAGAGGTGAGGTCGGAAATCACCCGGAAGAAGATGTAGGAGGGGTTGATGTTGAGCAGGGCCATGCCCTGAGCGGGATTGCTGCGGACGTAAGCGCGAATGTCTTGCGCCGAGACCTGATCGGGGCTGCGCAACCCGCGCGCGACCATTTCCTTGCCGACCGAGACGTAGGGGTAGCCATTGCGGCCCGCGTAGCCAAGGCGCAGGGTGTGGCCATTGGTCATGCGGATGCGGCCAGAGCCTTGGATTTGCAGGAAAAACACCTCAACCGGGTCTTCGAGCCAGGCGATTTCAAGGCCACGGCCGCGCAGCGCGCCGGCATCGATTTGGGCGCGGGAGAGGTAGGTCTGGCCATCGCGCAGCTCGGGTGGGCGGGCGTAGAGCGGGTAGGCGAAGCGCGGGGTGCGGCTGGGTGAGCCGTCATGCTCGGGTTCGAAGTAGCCGGTGAAAAGCGCCGGGGGATCGCCGATCAGCACGGGCTTGAACAGCAGTTCAAAGAAGGATTTCGCGGCGGCATCGCTGGTTTGGGCAGAGGCTGCGAGTTTGCAGATCGGCTGCCACTCTGCCCCGGTGATCTTGTCGCAGGTCGCAAGGAAAGCCGTGAGGGCGGCGCGGTGGTCGTCTTGCGCCCAGCCCTCAAGGTTTTCGAAATCGAGCACCTGCGCCTTTGCGGGCGGCGCGGTCATGGCAACCGCGAGAGCAAGGGCGCAAGCGAGGCCACGCATCACTCGCTGGTTGCGACCAGTTGCCAGTTGGGATCTTGCACGCCCATGCGGCGGGCGAAGGTCCAGACGTCGCGCTGGCGTTTGACCTCGGTCTTGGAGCCTTCGACGACCTCGCCGGCCTTGTTGCGGGTGATCGCGGTCAGCTCGCCGGTGAAGCGCACCGTCAGTTCGGCGGTCTTGCTGGTGGCGTCGTATTCGGCCTCGGCGAGGGAGAGTTCGCGGATGCCGATGAAATTGGCCTCGGTGGTCAGACCCTGGGCCTCGCGGGCGTTGATCGACTGGGCAAAAGTGGCCTCGACCTCGTCGGCAAGGAAGGGGCGGATGCTTTCGATATCGCCGCGCTCGAAGGCCATCAGGATCATCTCATAGGCGCCACGGGCACCGCGGAGGAATTCGCCGACGTTGAAGGACGGTTCGGCGGCCTTCATCTCGGAGAGGGCGCGGGCGGTGGGCGAGCCTGGGACCGAATGGTCGGTGATGTCGGGATCGGGGCCACCGTCGATGACTTCGAACTTGCCGCGCGCCGCGGGTTTGGCATCGAGCGGAACGGCGGGTTTTTCGAAACCCTCGCGGGTGCCGAGAACCGAGCGCAGTTTCAGGATCAGAAAGACGGCGATGCCGGCCAGAACAAGCAGTTGGATTAGGGAGGATTCCATCAAGCGCCTCGATTATTGGCCCGGGGGTTGGTGTTCCGGGGGTTGAGGACTTATGTAGGGGCTGGGTGCCCCCAAGTCCACCGTCTGGCGGGCGCCTTATGCATGGAGGCTGCGTCGATGTGGGTTTTTGGGCTGTTTTTGGTGATCCCTTTGATCGAAATTGCGCTTTTTGTCACCGTTGGTGCCTGGCTGACGCTGTGGCCGACGCTGGCGATTGTGCTGTTTACCGGGGTTCTGGGCGCCTTTCTGGCGCGGTGGCAGGGCTTGAGCGTGCTGCGCGATCTGCAAAGGGCCGGGCCGATGAGCGACCCTTTGTCGCCCCTTGCCCATGGCGCGCTGATCCTGATCGGGGGCTTCATGCTGATGCTGCCGGGGTTCTTCACCGATTTTCTGGGCTTTTTGCTGATGATGCCTTGGCTGCGGCGCCAGATCATCGCGCATCTGGGGGCGCGGATTTCTGTCATGAGCTTTCAGAGCGGTGGCTTTGGCACGCGGCCCGGAGGTGAGCCGGAGGGCGATTGGGTCGATGCCGATTACGAGGTGGTTCCCCCCGAGCGGGACAAAATGACGGGCCCCGCAACTGGCCGGCCGTCTAAATGGTCGCGGGATTGAGCCATTGCGCCTGACCTGCTAGGAAGACGCAGGATTTTTCAGGGAGTGGGCTTATGGCCGAAGAGAATGGCAGCGCGCCGCAGATCAAGATGTCGGTTCTGGCGCAATTCATCCGCGACATGTCGTTTGAAAACATGGTGGCCCAGAAGGGGATTTCCTCGGCCGACGTGCAGCCGGACATTCAGGTTCAGGTGAGCCTTGATGCCCGCAAACGGCCGCAGGACTTTCAGTATGACATCGTCACCAAGTTCAAGGTGACCTCGAAGAACAAGGTCAACGGCGACACGCTGTTTCTGATGGAGCTGGATTACGGTGGCATTTTCCACGTCGAGGGCGTGCCGGAAGAGCAGCTGCACCCGTTTTTGCTGATCGAATGCCCGCGTCTGCTGTTCCCCTTTGTGCGGCGGATCATTTCGGATGTGACGCGCGACGGGGGCTTTCCGCCGCTTAACATCGATACGGTGGATTTCCTGGCGCTTTACCGTCAGGAAATCGCCCGCCGGGCGCAGCCGCAGCCCGTGGCAAACTGATCTGAGCGAAGTTGTGGGGAAACCGGCCTTGCGGGGCCGGTTTTTTCATATCTGCCGATTATTTATATCCGGTAGTAGTCGCGATACCAGCGGACGAAGGCGGCGACGCCGTCGCGGAAGTTGGTCTGTGGGGTGTAGCCTGTGAGGGATTTCAACAGGTTGGCATCGGCCCAGGTCGCAGTCACATCGCCAGTTTGCATGGGCATGTAGTTGCGGATCGCCTTGCAGCCGGTTTCGGCTTCGATGGCCTCGATGAAATCGAGCAATTTGATCTTGTCGGAATTGCCGATGTTGACGACGCGCCAAGGGGCTGCGGGGGAGAGGCTGTCACCGGGAGTGATCGCCTCGGCTGTTTCGGGGCGCTGTGGGACGGCGTCGATCAACAGGCGGATGCCGCGCACCAGATCGGTGACATAGGTGAAGTCGCGCCACATATCGCCGTTGTTGTAAATGTCGATCGGCGTGCCTTCGAGGATGCCGCGGGTGAATTTGTAAGGCGCCATGTCGGGGCGGCCCCAGGGGCCGTAGACGGTGAAAAAGCGGAACATGGTGACGGGGAGGCCGTAGATATGGGCGTAGGAATGCGCCATCGCCTCATTGGCCTTTTTGGTGGCGGCGTAGAAGGTCAGCGGGGTTTCGGTCTGGTCGGTCTCAAGGAAGGGCATCTTGGTGTTGGCGCCGTAGACCGAGGAGGTCGAGGCCATCAGCAGGTGATCGACCTTGAGGAGGCGGGCGAGGTCGAGGAGGTTGAAGGCGCCGACGAGATTGGCTTCGAGATAGGCGCGGGGGTTTTCCAGCGAGTAGCGCACGCCAGCCTGGCCTGCGAGGTGGACGATGACATCGGGTTTGGCGGCGTGCAGGGCGGCTTCGAGGCTGGGTTGGTCTTCGAGCAGGGCCTCGGTCGTGGTGAAATGCGGGTTTTGCAGCAGCATGGCGTGGCGGCGCTGTTTCAGCGTGACGTCGTAGTAATCGGTCATGCCGTCGTAGCCCGCGACGCGAAAGCCTTCGTCGAGAAGGAGCTGGCAGAGGTGGTAGCCGATGAAGCCTGCTGAGCCAGTGACGAAGACGGTTTTCATATCGGACCTTTGATTTTGGCGGGGTTAGAGCCGTTTTTTCCAGATCGCAGCCGCGCCGAGTTTTTCAACAAAGGCGGCGTGGGCTAGGGCTTCGGCCTCGGTCAGGCGTGGGGCGAGAGGCGTGGGGCGCGGGCGGGGTCGCCAGTCGGAGGCGCTTGCGGCTGCCCCGGAGGTGTTGGCTTGGGCCGCGGAGTTGAGGCCGAAGTCGGGTTGGCGTCCGCCGACGAGTTCCAGGTAGACCTCGGCGAGAATTTCGGAGTCGAGCAGCGCGCCGTGCTTTTCACGGGCGGAGTTGTCGATGCCGAAGCGGCGGCAGAGGGCATCGAGCGAGGCGGGGCTGCCGGGGAATTTTTGCCGGGCGATCAGCAGCGTGTCGGTGGCGCGGGTCATGGCGATCTTGGGCAGGCCGATGGCGCTGAGTTCGTGGTTGAGGAACTTCATATCGAAAGCGGCGTTGTGGATCACCAGTTGTGCGTCGCCGATAAAATCCAGGAAGGCCTGGCCTATGTCCTTGAAAACCGGGTGATTTCGCAGGAAGTCGTCGCCAAGGCCGTGGACCTCGAAGGCGGCGGTGGGCATGGCGCGCATCGGGTTGATGTATTGGTGATAGGTCTTGCCGGTGGGCAGGTGGTTGAAAAGCTCGACCGCGCCGATTTCGACGATGCGGTCGCCTTCGCTGGGTTCAAAGCCGGTGGTTTCGGTGTCGAGGACGATCTCACGCATTATGGCCTCGGATATGGGCGATCAGGGCTGTGACATAGGCCTGGGTCGAGGCTAGGTCCAGCGTTTCAACGATATGGGTGGCGCGTTTGCGTTTCTCGGCATCGGGCATCTGGCGGGCGAGCAGGGTCTGGAAGTGGGCTTCGGTCATGCCGGGGCGGGCGAGGACGCGGGCGCGTTGCAGGGCTGCGGGGGCGGTGACGAGCAGGGTGGCGTCGAGGTCCGCCTCGGTTCCGTTTTCGAACAGCAGCGGGATGTCGAGGAGGGCGATGTCGGCGCTGGTTTGGGCGAGGAAGGCGCTGCGGTCGGCGGCGACAAGGGGGTGGACGAGGGCTTCGAGGGCGGGGAGGAGGGCGGGATTGCTGGCGATTTCGGCTTTCAGCATTTCACGTGAAACACTCGCCCCCACAATCGCCTTGGGGCAGAGGGCGGCAAGGCGGGCCACGGCGGCACCGCCCTTGGCATAGAGGCGGTGGACGGCGGCGTCGGCATCCCAGACCGGGATGCCGGCCGCTGCGAAAAAGCGCGGCGGTGGTGGATTTGCCCATGCCGATGGAGCCGGTGAGGCCGAGGCGGAAGGTCATGCCGAAAGCACCGCCTGGCGGGTGGCCTCGTCCACCTCGGGGCGGCGGCCGAACCAGCGTTCAAAGCCGGGGGCGGCCTGATGCAGCAGCATGCCGAGACCGTCAACGACGGTGCAGCCGCGCTGTTCTGCCTCGAACAGGAACTGGGTCTTGAGCGGGGTGTAAACCAGGTCGGTGACGGTGGCGGCGGGATCGAGGGCGTCGAGCGGGACGCGGAAGTCGGGCTTGCCGGACATGCCGAGCGAGGTGGTGTTGACCACGGTGGCGGCGCCTTCGAGCATATTTGGTGCCTGAACCCAATCGACGACAATGATCTTGGCGCCGAAATCGGAGCGCAGCGCCTCGGCACGGGGGCGGCTGCGGTTGGCGATGCGAATTTCCGGGCAGCCGACCTCGATCAGGGCTGCGATGACCGCGCGGGCAGCGCCGCCAGCGCCGAAGAGGGCGGCGGGGCCAAGCGTCGGGTCCCAATCGGGGGCATTCTGGCGCAGGTTGGCGATGAAGCCCGCGCCGTCGGTGTTATCGGCGTGCAAGCGGCCATCGGCGCGGAAGATCAGCGTATTGGCAGCGCCAATCAGAGCCGCGCGATCGGTGATCACATCGGCGAGCTTCAGGATCGATTCCTTATGGGGAATCGTCACATTGGCGCCGATAAAACCCAGCTTCGGCAGCATCTCCAGCGCCTGTTGCAGATCTTGCGTCGCGATATCCATCGGAATGTAGTGACCCTTGATGCCATAGCGCCGCAGCCAGTAGCTGTGCAGCGCCGGTGAGCGGCTATGGGCGATCGGATGGCCGATGACGCCCGCGAGGGGGATGCGCGGCAGGTCTGTCATGTCTCGATAAAGCCTCTGGTTCCGAGGTAGCTTAGCAAGGGCAGCAGCGGCAGCCCCAGAATGGTAAAGTAATCCCCCTCGATGCGACTGAACAAGCGGATACCTTCCTCCTCCAGCTTATAGCCGCCGACGGAGCTTTGCAGGCCGGGCCAATTGCGGGCGAGGTAGGCCGCGAGATAGGCGGGGGAGCAGGGCCGCATGGTCAGGCTGGCCTGAGAGATATGGCGCCAGATCGGCTTGGCTTGGTCATAAAGCACGAGGGCCGAGATCAGCTGGTGGGTTTCACCGGACAGGTCGGCGAGCTGGGTCTGGGCCTCTGCCAAGCTCTCGGGTTTTCCATAGATTTTCCCTTTGAAAGCAAGCACCTGATCACAGCCGAGCACCAGAGCATCGGGGTTCTTCTCGGCAAGTTTGCGGGCCTTGATCTCGGCCAGGGCATCGGCAATGTCGCGCGGCTTTGCCTGCTCGGCCTCTAGCGCCGCCCGGATGCTGGCCTCGTCGATACGGGCAGGCAAGGCGGTTGCAACAAGACCCGCCTGCTGCAGGAGCTGAAGCCGGATCGCGGAGGCCGAGGCCAGGATCAAGGGGCGGGGCATGGCGGAACCTTGTGGAAAAACTCGGTTTGTTCTGGCGGAAGGAGCTGAGGATAAGCGGGCATCTGGCAGGAAAAGGCGGGAGGCTGGGGATATTGTCAAGCTTTCGCCGCCGGACCAAGGGAGTTCCCCACATGTGCAAGGGCGATGGATCCGGCTGTGGGCGGCAAAGTTCTCTGCAGCCTGTGGGAGAAGTTGTCTATGGGTGTTTTCGGCTAATTATTTGAAATAGTTTAACTATTTATGGCTTTGCGATTTTGGCCGAGAGTTATCAACAGCCGCCAGCATGTGGATAAAGCACTGGACAGGCGGGAATATTCTCTTATCCACTGCCCCTACATCATCATCATTCTTTTAAGACTTCTCTCTTTAAAGAAGAAGAAAGAAAGCGGAGTGGCTTTGTGGGCGATTTTCTGTCGAGCGTTTATCCTTGGGTGAAATCCCTGCATGTGATCTCGGTGATCGCCTGGATGGCTGGGTTGTTTTATCTGCCCAGGTTGTTTGTTTACCACGTCGAAGGGCTGAAGAAGCAGGGGGTGGTTGCGGGCAGCGAGATGGATCTGCTGTTTCAGCACCAGGAGCGGCTGTTGCAGCGGGCGATCATCGGGCCGGCGGGGATTGCCACCTGGGTGTTTGGCCTGTGTCTGGTGTTCACGCCGGGGATTGTCGACTGGTCGCAGCTCTGGCCCTGGGTGAAGGCGGCTTCGGTGATCTGCATGTCGGGTTTTGAGCATTGGCTGATGGCGCGGCGCAAGGATTTCGTTGCGGGCAAGAACCGCTTTACCGGGCGGCAGTATCGTTTGATGAACGAGGTTCCGACGGTTTTGATGATTTTGATCGTCACGGCGGTGATCGTGAAATACTGAAGTGGTTGACTTCCAGCGGCGCTGCGCTTAGCTGGCGGTCAGCGCGGCCATTCGGCCATCCCGCTTTCCATTGACATTGCTGCTGCTGGCCCGAGACGGGCTGCGCGCCGAAGGTGATTTCCCATGACTGATCTCGTGACCGTTGAGCATTTGAATCTTGCTGATCTGAAAGCCAAGACCCCGGCAGAACTGCTGGCCATGGCGGAGGAGTGGGAGATCGAGAATGCGCCGAGCATGCGCAAGGGCGAGATGATGTTCTCGATCCTGAAGGAGCATGCCGAGGAAGGCTGGGAGATCGGCGGCGACGGGGTTCTGGAGGTCTTGCAGGACGGCTTTGGCTTTTTGCGCTCGCCACTGGCGAACTATCTGCCGGGTCCGGATGATATTTATGTCTCGCCGGATATCCTGCGGCAGTTTTCCTTGCGCACCGGGGATACCATCGAGGGGGTGATTCAGGCACCGCGGGAGAATGAAAAGTATTTCTGCATGACCAAGGTCACGCGGATCAACTTTGACGATCCCGAGAAAGCCCGCCACAAGGTGCATTTCGACAACCTGACGCCTTTGTACCCGGATGAGCGGTTGAAGATGGAGGTTGAGGATCCGACGATCAAGGATCGCTCGGCGCGGATCATTGATCTGGTGTGCCCGATCGGCAAGGGCCAGCGGGCCCTGATCGTGGCACCGCCCCGCACGGGTAAG
This sequence comes from uncultured Alphaproteobacteria bacterium, assembly GCA_963815275.1. GTDB lineage: Bacteria > Pseudomonadota > Alphaproteobacteria > Rhodobacterales > Rhodobacteraceae > Cypionkella. The sequence continues at coordinate 109,704 of CAWFGD010000003.1, read as the reverse complement.
ACGGTGCTGTTGCAGAACATTGCCAATTCCATCGCGGTCAACCACCCCGAATGCTATCTGATCGTCTTGCTGATCGACGAACGGCCGGAAGAGGTCACCGATATGCAGCGTTCGGTGAAGGGGGAGGTGGTGTCCTCGACCTTTGATGAACCGGCGACACGGCACGTGGCGGTGGCCGAGATGGTGATCGAAAAGGCCAAGCGGCTGGTCGAGCACAAGCGCGATGTGGTGATCTTGCTGGACAGCATCACCCGTCTGGGGCGGGCGTTCAATACCGTGGTGCCGTCGAGCGGAAAGGTTCTGACCGGGGGTGTCGATGCCAATGCCTTGCAGCGGCCGAAGCGGTTCTTTGGCGCGGCGCGGAATATTGAAGAGGGCGGTTCGCTGACGATCATTGCGACGGCGCTGATTGATACCGGCAGCCGGATGGACGAGGTGATCTTTGAAGAATTCAAAGGCACCGGCAACTCGGAGATCGTGCTGGACCGCAAGGTTGCGGACAAGCGGGTGTTCCCGGCGATTGATATTCTGAAATCGGGCACGCGGAAGGAAGATCTGTTGATCGAGAAGATCGATTTGCAGAAGACCTATGTATTGCGGCGCATTCTGAACCCGATGGGGACGACGGATGCGATCGAATTCCTGATCTCGAAGCTGAAGCAGACCAAGAGCAATGCGGAATTCTTTGAGTCTATGAACGCTTAAGCGTTTTATATCAAAGGCTTGGATATGGATACGATTTTTGCCTTGGCATCGGCGCGGGGTAAGGCGGGCGTTGCTGTTGTGCGGCTTTCTGGGCCTTTGGCGCATCAGGCGGTGGCGAACCTCTGTGGCTTGCCTGCGGTACGCCAGGCCAGTCTGCGGCGTCTTGTCTGGCAAGGTGAAGTGCTGGACGAGGCTCTGGTGCTGATCTTTGACGAGGGGGCGAGTTTTACCGGCGAGGCTGCGGCGGAGGTGCAGCTGCATGGCAGTGTCGCCGTGGTGAGCCGGATGCTGCGGGTTTTTTCCGAAATGCCGGGACTGCGGCTGGCCGAAGCCGGCGAATTTACCCGGCGGGCGCTGGAAAACGGCCGGTTGGATCTGGTGCAGGTCGAGGGGCTGGCTGATCTGATTGACGCCGAGACCGAGGCGCAGCGCAAGCAGGCCTTGCGGGTGTTTTCCGGGGCGCTGGGCCAGCGAATCGACGGCTGGCGCAGCGCGATGATCCGGGCGGCGGCCTTGATCGAGGCAACGATTGATTTCGCCGACGAGGAGGTGCCGGTGGATGTGACACCGGAGGTGCGGCTTTTGATTTCGGGCCTGCAGCAAGAGTTGCGTCGGGAGTTGCAGGGGGCAGCTGCGGCTGAGCGGGTGCGGGACGGCTTTGAGGTGGCGATTGTCGGGGCGCCGAATGCGGGCAAGTCGACACTGTTGAATGCTCTGGCAGGACGCGAGGCAGCGATCACCTCGGAGCTTGCTGGCACGACGCGCGATGTTATTGAAGTTCGTATGGATATCAATGGATTAGCTGTAACCTTACTGGATACAGCTGGCTTGCGGGAGGCGGAAGATCGGGTCGAGCGGATCGGGGTGGCACGGGCTTTGGAGCGGGCCCGCAGCGCCGATCTTAGGGTTTTCCTGCTGCAATCGGCGGGCGAAGAGCTTTTGCTGCAGGCGGAAGCTGATGATATTCTTGTCGTTGGCAAAGCGGACTTGGGGGCGGGGTCGGTTTCGGGATTGACTGGCATGGGTGTTGATGACTTGGTGACCGAGATTTCGCTACGCTTGAGTTCAAGGGCAGCTTCGGCAGGCTTGTTGATCAGGGAGCGGCAGCGGGTTGCTTTGGTCCAAGCGCTTGAAGGACTGGATGGTGCGATGCGACTTCTGCCGCGTGCCTCGGCGTTTCCAGAGTTGATTGCAGCGGAACTGCGCCGCTCTGTGCGGGCGATGGAAATTATGATGGGTCGAATCGATGTCGAATCTTTGCTAGATGAGATATTCTCGAGCTTCTGCATCGGAAAGTGAGGTTGTTTCACGTGAAACATTTTGATGTCATTGTTATTGGAGGCGGTCACGCCGGATCGGAAGCCGCTGCCGCTGCTGCCAGGATGGGTGCGCGGACGGTGCTGATCTCGCTCAAGCTTGCGGGGATTGGGGTCATGTCTTGCAACCCTGCGATCGGCGGGTTGGGCAAAGGCCACCTGGTGCGCGAGATCGACGCGATGGATGGCATCATGGCCCGGGCGGCGGATCGGGCGGGCATTCAATTTCGCTTGTTGAACCGGCGGAAGGGTCCGGCGGTTCAAGGTCCGCGGGCCCAGGCTGACCGCAAGCTCTATCGCCAGGCTATTCAGGATTTGTTGGCGGCACAAGAGAATCTGCACATCCTTGAAGGTGAAGTCGTATCGATGATCTTGCGTGCTGGTCGCGTGGAGGGCGTCAAGCTGCAGGACGGGTCAGAGATCTTTGCGCCCTCTGTTGTGTTGACCGCGGGCACATTCTTGAACGGTATTATCCACATCGGCGACCAAAGGCATTCGGGTGGCCGCGTTGGAGATCAACCGTCAATCCAATTGGCACAGCAATTGGCCTCCCTTGATTTGCAGCGCGGTCGATTGAAAACCGGCACGCCGCCCCGGCTTGATGGGCGGACGATTCGGTGGGATGTTTTGGAATCGCAACCGGGCGATGCGGAACCCGTCGTGTTTTCATTTTTGAACAGCAAGCCGGAAGCCCGTCAGATCTCCTGTGGGGTTACCCATACCAATGCGCAGACGCATGAGATTGTTCGGAATAATCTGAGCAAGTCGGCAATGTATGGCGGGCATATTGAGGGTATTGGCCCTCGATATTGCCCGTCGATCGAAGACAAAATTGTTCGATTTGCAGATAAGAGTTCGCATCAGATTTTTCTTGAGCCTGAGGGACTTGATGATCACACGGTTTATCCGAACGGCATTTCGACTTCCTTGCCGGCCGAGGTGCAGAAGGCCTATGTCCGGTCCATCGTCGGGTTGGAATCGGTAGCAATTCTGCAACCTGGTTATGCCATAGAGTATGATTTTTTTGATCCACGGGCGCTTGATCTGTCTCTCGCGGTCAGGGCGATCAAGGGGTTGTATTTTGCCGGCCAGATCAATGGAACCACCGGGTATGAGGAGGCGGCAGCACAGGGCCTGGTAGCGGGATTGAACGCAGCCTCCGCGGCCTTCGGCGGAGATGCCATACATTTTTCACGCACAGACAGCTATATTGGCGTCATGATTGATGATTTGATCACGCGAGGCGTGACGGAGCCCTACCGGATGTTTACGTCACGGGCGGAGTATCGGCTGACAATGCGCGCAGACAATGCTGACCAGCGACTAACCCCAAAAGCAATTGCGCTGGGCTGTGTTGGGCCGGTTCGTGTGAGGGCCTTTCACGAAAAGCAGAGCGCCATTGCGCGGGCTACGGCTTTGCTTTCCAGTGCAGAGCACTCCCCCCGCGATCTTGCCGACGCCGGGATCCATCTCAGTATGGACGGCGTTCGCCGGACAGCGCTTTCGGTGCTGGCTTTCCCGGATGTGGAGCACTCAATGATCGCCAAGCTGGTGCCTGCGTTTGCGCAGTTTCCTGCCGACATCCAAAGCCAAGTTGCGACAAATGCCCTCTATGCGCAGTATTTGACTCGACAGAACGCCGAAGCCGATGCCTTGCGGCGGGAAGAGCAAACCGCGATTCCGGAGGCCATTGATTATTCCGCTCTGTCAGGCCTCTCGCATGAATTGGCCGCCAAACTTCAAAAGCTGCGTCCGAGCAATCTGGCACAGGCGACTCGTATTGAGGGGATGACCCCGGCAGCCCTAACTCTTATTCTCTCGCAGATCAGGAAATTTCGTCGGAAAGTGGCTGTATGACGTCGTGCGAGCCCTATTTGCCAGAGTGGCTCAATGTTTCACGTGAAACATTTGCAGATATGGTCAAATACAAAGTCTTGGTTGAGAAATGGTCGCCAACCATCAACCTGGTTTCGAAAGCGGACCTTGCGGCACTCTGGCTGCGGCACATCTTGGATTCTGCGCAGCTTGCTAGATTTTGCCCTGCCAACGCGGTTAAGTGGTGCGATATGGGATCCGGGGGCGGCTTTCCAGGAATTGTGGTGGCTATATTGGCCAAGGAGCTTTATCCGGATTTGCGGGTGACTCTGGTCGAAGCTGACCTGAGGAAGGCAGTGTTCTTAAGAGAAGTCGTGAGGCTGCTAGGGCTGACCGCCACCGTTGCAGCGAAGCGCATCGAAGACCTGGAGCCGCAAGACGCTGATGTTGTGTCTGCTCGCGCGCTCTCGGATTTGGATCGTCTTCTGACGGCAGCCACACGACATTTATCGCCATCCGGGCAATGCGTCTTCCCGAAGGGCGAGTTGGTCGCAGAAGAGTTGCGCTCTGCTCGCGAGCGCTGGGCATTTTCCTTACAAACCTATGAGAGTCTGACTGCAAAAGATGCCAAAATCTTAGTTCTGAAGGATATTACTCATGTCTGAGATGCCTGCGCTGCGTGCGCCGACGATCTTTTCTGTGGCAAATCAGAAGGGCGGCGTCGGCAAAACGACAACAGCTATCAATCTGGCTGCAGCTTTGGCGGAACATGGTGCGCGGGTGCTTTTGATCGATCTCGATCCGCAAGGCAACGCGTCAACTGGTTTGGGTTTCCCGCCAGCGTCGCGGGGAAAGACCACTTATGATGTGTTGATTGATGAGGCGCCAATTCACGAAACATATGTGGCAACAGAGGTGAAGGGCCTGCTTCTCTGCCCCTCGAGCTCTGATCTCTCCTCGGCTGATATCCAGCTGATGGCGAACGAAAAACGCAGCTTTCTCCTTCACGATTCTCTCCGTGATCCGAGGGTGGTTGCGTTGGACTTGGATTTTGTCCTGATCGATTGCCCACCGTCCCTGAGCCTGCTTACGGTAAATGCCCTGGTGGCCAGCCACTCGGTTCTGGTGCCGCTGCAGGCCGAATTTTTCGCTTTGGAGGGTCTTTCCCAGCTGATGCTGACGATCCGAGAGGTTCGGCGGAGCGCAAACCCCTCGCTGCGTATCGAGGGCGTTGCCCTGACTATGGTCGACAGCAGAAACCGTCTGTCGCAACAGGTCGAAAGTGATGCCCGCAGGACCCTCGGCGATCTTGTCTTCAAGACGACGATTCCTCGCAATGTCAGAGTGAGCGAGGCACCGTCATATGCTCAACCGGTTTTAGCCTATGACACCTTGTCGAAGGGTGCCGAAGCCTATCGGGCCTTGGCGATTGAAGTCTTGCTGCGCCACCCGGTATATGAACGAAATGTGAAGGAGACGTCCTGATGGAGAAGAAAGCCGAACGACGCGGTTTGGGGCGTGGCCTCTCGGCGCTGATGGCTGATGTGAACCTTTCTTCCGAAGCTCCGACCGGAGGGAGCACTGGCGATCTGCTGATCCCGATCGAGAAGATTTTCCCAAATCCAGATCAGCCTCGCCGCAGTTTCGAACCGCAGGCGCTGCAAGATCTTGCGGCCTCGATCAAGCAGAAGGGCGTGATTCAGCCGTTGATCGTCCGCCGCGTTCCGGGAAAGGACAGCTACGAAATCGTTGCGGGTGAACGACGCTGGAGGGCGGCGCAGATCGCGCAACTCCATGACCTTCCGGCCCTGATCAGAGAATTGAGCGATTCCGAAGTGCTGGAAATCGCAATCATAGAAAACATTCAACGCGAGGAGCTCAATGCCATTGAAGAGGCTTTGGCCTACCGCCAATTGATGCAACGTTTTGGCCACACACAAGAAAAGATCGCCGAAGCGCTTTCGCGCAGTCGGAGCCACATTGCCAATCTTCTCAGGCTTTTGGCTCTGCCAGAAGATGTGCAGCAGATGTTGCGGGCCGGAACGCTCTCCGCCGGCCATGCGCGGGCATTGATTACCTCTGGCAATGCCACGGAACTTGCGCTCCAGGTGGTCGGTCGTGGCTTGTCGGTCCGCGAAACAGAGGAGCTCGTCCGAAAATCCGCTGTGAGCCCGGGCGCACGTAAGGCGGCTTCGCGGCGGGGTGAAAAGGATGCAGATACGCGCGCTTTGGAAGCTGATATTTCAGCGAATCTCAATATGCCGGTCAACATTCAGCATGGTGCCGCAGGGGAGGGCGGTAAGATCACGATCAGTTATCGGAGCCTTGAACAGCTTGATCTCTTGTGTCAGGCGCTCGCTCTGATGCCAAGAGACCTGCCGCGCGGTTGACTTTGGCGCTAGGCTCCGACGAGTTTCCGGATCACGCCATTGAGCAGCATGCGTCCGGACTGCGTCGCGAAAAGCCTTCCGTTCGCAACGCAAATCAGCCCGAGACTTTCCAATTCACCGATCGCCGCCTTGTCGAGCGCGGTGCCAGAGATCGATCCAAATCGTTCGACATCAAGGCCCTCGCTCAATCGCAGGTTCATCAGAATGTATTCAACGCCGCGTTCTTCGGATGAAAGCGACGTTCGAGGCAGCTCCGCATGGCCCTTTTCAGCCATCTCCAGCCATAGGGCGGGGTTTTTTGGAGCTTCCGTGGCGTATCTGATGCCCCCGCGGGTGACTCGGCCATGCGCCCCCGGGCCAATACCCAGGTAGTCGCCTCCCCGCCAGTAAATCAGATTGTGGCGTGATTCTGACCCGCTTTTGGCATGGTTAGAGACTTCGTAAGCCGACATACCGGCCGCATTGCAGAGGTCCTGCGTAAGCTCATACATGTCGGCAGACAGACCTTCCTTGGGCAGACCCCGCAACATCCCGCGCGCCTGCCGCTCGTGGAAGACCGTGCCTTCTTCGACAGTGAGTTGATACAGAGACAGATGATCAACGGCGAGGGCGAGGGCTTGTGACAGTTCCTTCCGCCAAGCTTCAAGCGATTGGTTCTGACGCGCGTAAATCAGATCGAAACTCACGCGATCAAAGCAGGCTCGCGCCGTTTCAAAGGCGCGAATTGCCTCGGCAGCACTGTGCATCCGGCCTAATGCCCGCAGATCGGTGTCATTCATCGCCTGCATGCCCATGGAAATTCGATTTACTCCGGCGTCGCGAAAGCCTCGGAACCGACCCGCCTCAACCGAGCCAGGGTTCGCTTCCAGGGTGATTTCGGGATCATTCACCATTTGCCAAGTGGATTGAATTTTTTCAAGAATTGTGGCGACGAGGTCCGGCTCCATCAACGACGGCGTACCTCCGCCGAAATAGACGGTTTGAAGAATCCTGCCCTGCGTCTCTTCGCCATGTCTTTCGATTTCCCTCAGATAGGCGCGCGCCCAGAGTTTTTGGTCTACCGTGGCTGCGACATGGCTATTGAAATCACAGTAGGGGCATTTTGACGTACAGAATGGCCAATGTAGGTAGAGCCCGAATCCTCCCTTTCGCCAGTCCTCGTCGGCTAAATGTTTCACGTGAAACACCCTGAGACCAGTTTGGCAAAGGCATCTGCGCGATGACTTATCCGGTTTTTTTCTTCGGCCGCCATCTCGGCAAAGGTCAGACGATATCCATCAGGGACAAAGATCGGATCATAGCCATGGCCATTGTCGCCCCGCGGCGGCCAAACCACCTCACCCGCCATAACGCCTTCAAAAACAGCATCTTCGCCATCGGGCCAGGCCAATACCAAGGTGCTACGAAACTGCGCGTTATGGGGCGCCGCTGCGCCACTTGCCGAGATTTCACGCCAGGTCCGAGCCATGGCCAGGTCAAAATCGCGGCCTTGGGGCGTTTCTGCCCAATCCGCCGTGTAAACGCCCGGTGCCCCATCCAAGACGTCGATCGAAATACCGGAATCATCCGCCAAGGCTGGCAGTCCCGAGGCGCGCGCCGCTGCATGGGCTTTGATCCTGGCATTGCCGACAAAAGTCGTTTCCGTCTCTTCAGGTTCAGGCAGATCCAACTCCGCTGCCGAAATCACCGCAATCCCAAAGGGAGCCAGAAGCTCCCTGATCTCTGCCAGCTTGCCGCGATTATGGGTCGCCACCAAAAGCTGCGTTCCGCTAAATTTTCGCATCACACTAACCCAAGCGCGGCCTTCTGTGCCGCAACCAGGCCTGAAGCGCCAAGCTCGGCAAGATCCAGCAATTCGCTCATTTCCTCCCGCGAAAACGTCGCCCCCTCGGCCGACATCTGCACTTCGATCAGCCGCCCGCGACCCGTCAAGATAAAGTTACCGTCGGTCCCCGCCGCAGAATCCTCAGGATAGTCCAGATCCAGCAGCGGCTGCCCGGCATAAATCCCGCAAGAGATGGCAGCAACGTGATCAATCATCGGATCGCTCACGATCGTGCCCGCTTTCAGCAGTTTGTTCATCGCCAGACGCAGTGCCACCCAGCCTCCGGTAATCGAGGCACAGCGGGTGCCGCCGTCGGCCTGGATCACATCACAGTCGACCACGATCTGCCGCTCGCCCAAGGCCGAACGATCAACGCCCGCCCGCAGCGCCCGACCTATAAGCCTTTGAATTTCCTGAGTTCTTCCAGATTGCTTGCCGGCGGCCGCCTCGCGCCGCATCCGCGAATTGGTGGCACGTGGCAACATGCCGTATTCCGCAGTCACCCAGCCCAACCCCGAGTTCTTCAAAAACGGCGGCGCCTTGTCTTCGATCGTCGCCGAGCAGAGCACATGGGTGTCGCCCATCTTGATCAGACAGGAGCCCTCGGCATGCCGCATCACGTCAATCTCGATGCTCACAGGGCGCATTTCGTTCAGGGTCCGGCCGGAGGGGCGCATATCGATATCCTTATTTTGCTGCCTGCCAGATAGTCCCGAGGCCACCACAGATGCAAGCCTCATTGACGCGCGCCACCAAGCCTCCTTAATGAAGCTCAGACTTGGGAATGACCTGATGACCAACGGCACCAAAATTCTTTCGGAAATGAACGACCGGTCGCGTGAAGTGTTTCGCCGGGTTGTCGAGGGCTACCTCGCCTCGGGCGACCCCGTCGGCTCGCGCACCCTGACCCGCAGCATGTCCGAACCCCTCTCGGCCGCCACCATCCGCAATGTCATGCAAGACCTCGAACTCCTCGGCCTGCTCGACAGCCCGCATATCTCCGCAGGCCGTATCCCGACCCAACGCGGCTTGCGCATGTTCGTCGATGGCCTCCTCGAGGTCAGCGACGTCACCGCCGAGGACCGCCAGCTCATCGACACTGCCAGCTCCGGCCCTGACCAGGATATCGCAAGCCTGCTCGACACCATCGGCGGCACGCTCTCCGGCATCACCCGTGGCGCCAGCGTCGTGCTCGCCCCCAAGGTCGAAGCGCCGATCCGCCACATCGAATTCGTCAGCCTCTCGCCCGACCGCGCCCTGGTCGTGCTGGTCTTCGCCAATGGCCATGTTGAAAACCGCCTCTTCACCCCGCCGCCCGGCCAAACCCCTTCGTCGATGCGGGAAGCGGCAAATTTCCTCAATGCGCTCGCCGAGGGCAAAACCCTCTCCGACCTGCGCCGCACCATGACCCAAGACATCGCCCGCCGCCGTCAGGAAATTGACGTATTGGCCCGTGAGCTGGTCGAAAGCGGCTTGGTGCTCTGGGAAAACTCCGGCGAGCAAAGCGAGCGCCTGATCGTGCGGGGGCGCGCCAATCTGATCGACAACAGCAGCGAATCCCAAGACATCGACCGCATCCGAGTGCTCTTTGATGACCTCGAACGCAAACGTGACATCGCCGATTTCCTAGAACTGGCCGAAACCGGCGACGGTGTGCGCATTTTTATTGGCTCGGAGAACAAACTCTTTTCACTTTCGGGTTCCTCTCTGGTGGTCTCTCCCTATATGAACGCTGATCGAAAGATCATCGGCGCCGTCGGCGTGATCGGACCGACGCGGCTCAACTACGGCCGCATCGTTCCGATTGTCGATTATACGGCGCAGTTGGTTGGCAGGCTTTTGTCCGAACGCTCTTCGCGCTAAAGCCCGCCTCAAAGCGGAATGAATGTAAGGAAGACGACGATGGCGCAGGAAAAACCCGGCCCCGAAGATTTTGACCTCGAAGGTTTCGAGGATCTTGGCATGCCCGACGAAGTCGAAACGCTCCGCGCCGAGCGTGACGATATGCGCGACCGCTTCATGCGCGCGCTGGCCGATGCCGAAAACAGCCGCAAGCGGGGCGAGCGTGACCGCCGCGAGGCCGAGCAATATGGGGGCAGCAAACTCGCGCGCGATCTGCTCCCGGTCTACGACAACCTCAAGCGCGCGCTCGACGCCGCCAATGAGGAAACCCGTGCCCAGGCCGCCGCGCTGATCGAAGGCCTCGAACTGACCCTGCGCGAGCTGACCAATGTGCTGTCGAAACACGGCGTCGTCGAAATCAGCCCCGCTCTGGGCGAGGTTTTCGATCCGCAATTGCACCAGGCCATGTTCGAAGCCCCGGTCGGCGGCACCAAAGCTGGCCAGATCATTCAGGTCTTGGGTGCGGGCTTCATGCTGCACGACCGCCTGCTGCGTCCGGCACAGGTCGGAGTTTCCTCCAACACCCAAGGCTAGGGCTTCACCAGCTCCTTCAGGCTGTAGACCAGCCGCAAGGCCTCCATCGGGGTCAGCTCATCGGGCATGACCTCGCGCAGCCGCGCCTCAAGCTCCGAAGCCTTCGCCACAGGCTTCGGGGCAGCGGCTGGCAGGGCGCGAAACAGCGGCAGATCATCGATCAGGGTCTTTTGCCGTCCGCCGCCCTCGCGCTCTCCCGCCTCCAGGGCTTCCAGCACCACCTTCGCCCGCTCGATCACCGAGGCAGGCAATCCCGCCAGCCGCGCCACCTGCACGCCATAGCTGCGATCTGCGGCGCCCTTCTGCACCTCGTGCAGAAAGATCACCTCGCCCTCCCATTCCTTGACCCGCACCGTGGCATTCTGCACGCCCTCGAGCTTGTCTGACAGCGCGGTCATCTCGTGGTAATGTGTGGCAAACAAGGCCCGGCAGCGGTTGGCGCCGTGCAAATGCTCCAGGGTCGCCCAGGCAATCGACAGCCCGTCATAGGTCGCCGTACCGCGGCCGATCTCGTCGAGGATCACCAGGGCCCGATCATCCGCCTGATTCAAGATCGCCGCCGTCTCGACCATCTCGACCATGAAGGTCGAGCGTCCCCGCGCCAGATCATCCGAAGCCCCCACCCGGCTGAACAACTGGCTGACCACCCCGATATGTGCGAAAGTGGCCGGCACGAAACTCCCCGCCTGTGCCAGCAGCGCAATCAACGCATTCTGCCGCAGAAAGGTTGATTTGCCCGCCATGTTCGGCCCGGTCAACAGCCAGACCGCTGGCGTGGTGCCTTGGGTCAACTCGCAGTCATTGGCGACAAACACCGCGCCGCCCTGCCGCCGCAGCGCCCGCTCCACCACCGGATGCCGACCGCCCTGCACCGAAAACGCCCGGCTCGCATCGACCTTCGGCGCGCACCATTGCTCGGCCACCGCCAGATCAGCAAAAGCCGCGCTCAGATCGATCTCCGCCAAGGCCCGCGCCGCCCGCCCAATCGGCCCCGCCTGCGCCAGAACCGCGTCACGCAGCGCCGCATAGTGCCGCTTTTCCAGCTCAATCGCATGATTGCCGGCATTGAGGATCTTGGTCTCGATCTGGTTCAGGGGCAGGGTGGTAAAGCGCACCTGATTGGCGGTGGTCTGGCGGTGAATGAAGGTCTCGTTCAGGGGGGCCGCAAACATCTTCTCCGCATGGGCTGCGGTGGTCTCGATGAAATAGCCCAGCACATTGTTGTGCTTGATCTTCAGGCTTTGAACGCCCGAGAGGGCGATATACTCCGCCTGCATCGCCGCAATCACGCCGCGCCCCTCATCGCGCAAGCGCCGCGTCTCATCCAGCTCGGCGTCATAGCCTGGCGCGATATAGCCGCCATCGCGGGCAAACAATGGCGGCTCGCTCTCCAGCGCCGCCTCCAGCAGAGCCACCAGCGCGTCCTGCCCGATCAGCCCTGCGCCCGCCTCCGCCAGCAGCTCCGGCACCTCGCCAAGCCGTGCGGCAATCTGTGCCGCCTGGCGCAACCCGGCCCGGATCGCCGCCAGATCGCGCGGCCCGCCACGGTCAAGCGCCAGCCGCGACAGCGCCCGGTCGATATCCGGAACCGGCCGCAGAGCGAGCCGCAAATCCTCGCGCAACAGGCTCTGTTCGGCCAAAAAGGCCACAGCCTCCAGCCGGGATCCGATGATGGCCAGATCGCGCGCGGGGCTGGAAAGCCGCCGTTCCAGCAGCCGCCCGCCTGCCGGGGTCACCGTGCGGTCCACCGCCGCCAGCAGCGACCCCTCACGCCCGCCCGACAGCGCCTGGGTGATCTCGAGATTGCGTCTGGTCGCGGCATCAATCTGCATCGCAGCTTCGCTGATCTCGCGCAGCGGCGGACGCAACAGCGGCAGCTTGCCGCGCTGGGTCAGGTCAAGATAATCGACCAGCCCGCCCATCGCGGCAACCTCGGCGCGGCTGAAACTGGCATAGGCATCCAGCGACCCTACCCCCCAGAGCGCACAAAGCCGCTTCTCGCCCGAGGTGCTGTCGAAACTGCCGCGCGCCAGCGCGGTCAAGGCCGCGCCAGCCTCTTCGACAACTTCCGCCAGCTCGCTCTCGCGCAGTTCTGAAACCAGAACCTCGCGCGGGGCCAGCCGGGCCAGCTCCGGCCCCAACCGGACCAGCGGGCAGGCCATCACCCGCAGCTCGCCGGTCGAGATATCCACCCAGGCCAGGGCGCTCTCTTCCCGCACTTCGGCAAAGGCGGACAGGAAATTATGCCGCCGCGCCTCCAGCAGCGAATCCTCGGTCAGCGTCCCCGGCGTCACCAGACGCACCACATCGCGCCGCACCACCGATTTCGCACCCCGTTTCCTGGCCTCGGCAGGGTCCTCCATCTGCTCGGCAATCGCCACGCGAAAGCCCTTGCGGATCAGCGTCAGCAAATAGCCCTCGGCGGCATGATAGGGCACGCCACACATGGCAATCGCTTCGCCCTTGTGAAAGCCGCGCTTGGTCAAAGCGATATCCAGCGCCTCTGCCGCCGCCACGGCGTCGTCAAAAAACATCTCGTAGAAATCGCCCATCCGGTAGAACAGCAAGGCGCCGGGGTTCTGCGCCTTGATCTCCAGATATTGCACCATCATCGGTGTCACCGTCTCTTCGCTCACTCGATCCCCCGCAGGTTTTACGCTGGGGGCCACCTAATCATTTCACCAGCCGAAAGGGAACCTGCCGCCCGTCGCGATGCGGCTGGAAACATTGCAATCGCGTGGTAAGACTTGTGCAGATCGCCCCGATGTCACCCCTCTCTCCAAGCAAGGCCCGTGCGCAACAAAGTCTCGTTCCAGCAAAGCCCGCATGATCTGATCCTGAATCCCTATGCGGAGACAGGGCTTGCTGCCCTGAGCCCACCGGATTTCCTGTGGCGGCCGCGGCCCAAAGCCGGCATTCACGGCTTTGCCGCCAGTGAACACCCCGAGATCAATCAGCGCATCGCCAGCCTGCTCAAGCTGACCGAGCGGCACCGCGCCTTCAAGCAGGCCATCGAATTCAACACCATCCCAGTGCTGCTGGAAGATGTCTGGTTCAAGAAATCCTTCGTCACCAGCCGGGATTTCTGCCTGATCAGCGGTGCCTCCGGGGTGCGGCTTTTGGCGCATTACTGCTGGAAGACCGAGGGCCATGGCTTTGATCCCGAACAGGCCCTGGTGGATTACTTCCACAGCTGCCAACGTGAAAACGCCGGCAAGACCCTGCCGGTTGTGGCCGAGCCGCCGCCGAGCGAGACGGGTTTTGCCATCGACTGCCGCAATACCTTCAACTTCTACCACTTCGTTGTGGAATCGCTCAGCCAGCTCTGTCTGGTCGCGGAAAGTGGCCTGACCGGGCCGATCTTTTTTCACTTTCCCAATAGCGAAGACAAAACCCGGCCCTTTGTCCTTGGCTTCATCGAGGCGCTCTTCCCCGAACTCGCCGAGCGTGTGGTGTTTCAGCGCGCGCCCTGCCACCATCCGCGCGTGGTCTATCCCTATAATTTCGGCCCGAGCTACTATCACATGCCCGAGGCCGAAAGCGCCGGTTTGGATGCCTTCGCCCCCTCCGACCTCGCCTGGGAGCGCCGCAGCGCCAGCCGCAATTCGCAGGGCATTCTGGTGATGAATTCGGTCGATTCCAGTCTTTACAAATTGCGCGACCGCGCCCTGCGCGCCATCGAGGGCAAGGATTTCAGCTATCTGCCACGGCGGTTCTGGATCGGGCGCGAGGCCGAGCAGGCGCGCAATCGCGACATGAAGGGCGAGGCAGAGATTCTGGACATGCTCCAGCTCTTCGGCTTCGTGCCTCTCACCTTTGAAAGCCTGACCCCGCTTGAACAGATCGCCCTGATGGCCAATGCCGAGATGATGGTGTCCTGCCACGGCGCGGGCTTTGCCAATATGATCTTTGCCAACCCCGAGGCCACGGTGATCGAGCTGGGCACCCTGCAGACCGCCACGGCGCGCTGGGGGGATTTCTGGCGCTGCGCCACTGTCAGCCAATGCCGCTATGTCAGCTTTTTCGCCGATTATAATTCCGAGACGCCGCTGGTCGATCCGGTCTTTACCCACGACAGCATTGTGCCAGTGCATCTGTCCAAGGCGGGGCTGGCGCAGGTGATGGCCTTTGTTGTGGCGCTTCTGGGCAAACTGCCCGAGCTGAAGCGCCCCGAAGACATCCACCGCCTGGCCGCCCAGCTGGTCGAGGTCGGCGAGGCAGCCAAGGCGCGCGATCTGCTCGAGATGCATGCGGCGGGGATCGGCGAAGATCTCGACTGCCAGCTGACCCTTGCCGCCGCCCACGAGGCGCTGGAAGATCGACCCGCCCAGCTCGCGGCGCTCTATGCCGCCTATCGCATCGAGCCGGGCCGCTGGCTGACCTTGGTCAGCGTGATCTGGTGCGCCCGCGCGCTCGACGATCTTGATACCGTGCATGCAGCGCTCGAGGTGTTTCGCGAAGGTTTCCCCGAGGCCTTTGACGGATTTGCCAAGGACCGGCCGTGGATAAAGGCCCAGCTGCAACAACTGCCTTGCCGCGCTGCCCGGTAAGGACAGCAGCAGCTGCCCGCTGCCCAGCCGGTGATTGTTTGCCCCGATCTGTGCCGCTATACCTGCAAGCGGCCCAAGGAGAGCATCCATGTCGAATAAAACCAAAGTCACGCCGGAAGAGGCGCTTGCCTACCACCTGGAACCCCGTCCGGGAAAATACGAGATCACCGCCTCGGTGCCGATGGCGACCCAGCGCGATCTGTCGCTGGCCTATTCGCCCGGCGTTGCCGTGCCGGTGCAGGCCATCGCCGACAACCCCGCCACCGCCTATGACTATACCGTCAAGGGCAATATGGTCGCGGTGATCTCGAACGGCACCGCAATTCTTGGCATGGGCAACCTTGGCGCTTTGGCCTCCAAGCCGGTGATGGAGGGCAAGGCCGTGCTGTTCAAGCGCTTTGCCGACGTCAATGCCATCGACATTGAGCTTGATACCGAAGATCCGGAAGAGATCATCAAGGCGGTCAGCCTGATGGGCCCGACCTTTGGCGGTATCAACCTCGAGGATATCAAGGCGCCCGAGTGCTTTATCATCGAGCAGCGGCTGAAAGAGATCATGGACATTCCGGTGTTCCACGACGACCAGCACGGCACGGCGGTGATCTGCGCGGCGGGGCTGATCAATGCGCTGGAAATTTCCGGCAAGAAGATCGGCGATGTCCGCATCGTGCTGAACGGGGCAGGGGCGGCGGGCATCGCCTGCCTTGAACTGCTTAAGTCCATGGGCGCGCAGCACGACAATTGCATCATGTGCGACACCAAGGGTGTGATCTATCAGGGCCGCAGCGAAGGCATGAACCAGTGGAAATCGGCCCATGCCGCCAATACCGATCTGCGCACCCTGGAAGAGGCGATGAGCGGCGCCGATGTCTTCCTCGGCGTTTCGGCCAAGGGCGCGGTGACGCCCGAGATGGTGGCGAGCATGGCCGACAATCCGGTGATTTTCGCCATGGCCAATCCCGACCCGGAGATCACCCCGGAAGAGGCTCATGCGGTGCGCGCCGATGCCATCGTCGCCACGGGGCGCTCGGATTATCCCAATCAGGTCAATAACGTTCTGGGCTTTCCCTATCTGTTCCGCGGCGCGCTGGATATCCACGCCCGCGCCATCAATGACGAGATGAAGATCGCTTGCGCCAAGGCGCTGGCCGCGCTGGCCCGCGAGGATGTGCCCGACGAGGTCGCCATGGCTTACGGGCGCAAGCTTTCCTTTGGCCGCGATTACATCATCCCGACGCCCTTTGACCCGCGTCTGATCTATGTGATCCCGCCGGCTGTCGCCAAGGCCGGCATGGATACCGGCGTCGCCCGTCGCCCGATTGTCGATCTGAAGGGCTATGAGCAAAGCCTCAAGGCGCGGATGGATCCGACCGCCAGCATTCTGCAAGGCATCCACGCGCGGGCGAAACAGGCGCAGGCGCGAATGATCTTTGCCGAAGGCGACGACCCCCGCGTGCTGCGCGCTGCCGTCGCCTATCAACGCGCCGGTCTGGGCCGCGCGCTGGTGGTCGGCCGCGAGGCGGATGTGAAGGAAAAGCTCGAGGTCGCGGGTCTTGGTGATGCCTTCCGCGAGCTTGAAGTGGTCAATGCCGCCAATTCGCGCCATCTCGACGTCTACAAATCCTTCCTGAACGCCCGCCTGCAACGCGCGGGCTTTGACCGCACCGACGTGCACCGCCTGGCCACCCGCGACCGGCATGTCTTTTCGGCGCTGATGCTGCAACACGGCCAAGGCGACGCGCTGGTCACCGGGGCGACGCGCAAATCGGCGCATGTGCTCAGCCTGATCAACCATGTCTTTGACGCCAAGGCCTCGGACGGTGCGGTCGGGGTGACGGCGCTGCTGCACAAGGGCCGGATTGTGCTGATCAGTGACACATTGGTGCATGAATGGCCCGAGCCGGAAGACCTTGCCGTCATTGCCAAACAGGCGGCAAAAGTGGCCCGCCGTCTGGGGTTGGAGCCGCGCGTCGCCTTCGTTTCCTTCTCGACCTTCGGCTATCCGGTGTCGGAGCGGGCCACCAAGATGCATCAGGCCCCCAAGGTGCTGGACGGCATGAAGGTCGATTTCGAATACGAGGGCGAGATGACCGTCGATGTGGCGCTGAACGCCGAGGTTGCGGCGCAATATCCCTTCAGCCGCTTGACCGGTCCTGCCAATATTCTGGTGGTGCCGGCGCGGCATTCGGCCTCGATCTCGGTCAAGCTGATGCAGGAAATGGCTGGGGCGACGGTGATTGGCCCGATCCTGACCGGGGTCAACAAGCCGATCCAGATCTGTTCGACCAATGCCACGGTGAACGACATTCTCAACATGGCGGTGATGGCCGCCTGCGAACTGGGGTGAGGCAAAGGCCAGAGCCGCTTGCGGCTCTGGTGGTCTGCGTGGCGGAGGCTTCAGATGGGGCGGCGGCATGGCAACGCGCCGCCCCTTGGCATCACACGAACCTTTCGCCGGTTTCCCTAAACAGATGGGCCGAGGAGGGCGCGAAGCGCAGGCAGCAGGGCGTGCTGATCTGCGGCGCAGGGCCGTGACATTCCGCGACCAGGGGCGCGCCGCCCTTTGCCCGCGTGTACAGGGAGGAGGTGGCCCCGAGCGCCTCGATCAGGGTGACGGTTGTGGCGATTTCGACGCCTGACTCGGTGTCAGAATGCGTGGGGTCAAATTGCGCGGGGCCAAGGTGCTCGGGGTGGATCTTTGGCTGCAGCCACCAGATTGGCGCGGCGCTTGTCGACATTCCTTAGCACATCCTCGGGCGTTTGTGCGCCGGTGAATATCGCGGTGAGATCCTTGCCGAAATCCATCCACTGCGCGTTCGCATAATTGACCTCGGTCTGGTAAACCGTGCCGCGCGCCGCTGCATGGGCGGCCATAAAGACCTGCAGGTCGCCTAGAATTTGTCTTTCACGCCCGAAAAGGGCAGCGTCGCTGACGCGCTCCAGCTTTCAGTTTCGCGACATCATCGAATCCGCCGCCGTGGCGAACTTTGCCGATATCGCCGCAGGCGCCGCGATCTTGTCAACCGGGTCATCGGCAGGCCTTGACGGGGCCGAGCCCAAGGATTGCAACAAGGTGCTGCGCGCACTAGGTCACCCTTGCGCACTCCGCGCCACGCCGCCGCCTGCGCGCCAGCACGGCCGGAAGCACGGTGGTTCCCGCCGCTGCGACCAGTATCGTTCCGATGCCCATAAGTTGCAGACCATGCAGGGCATGATCCAAGGCAAAGACATCCGTCAGCACGGCCACAACCGGGTTGATGAAGGTCAAGGTTCCCTGAACATGGGTCGGCAACTTCTGAACCGCGCTGTACATCAGCGCATACATGATCGCGGTGTGAAGCAGCCCGATGGTCACCAGCAACCGCCAGGTTAATACTCCGGTCGGGAGCGCGGTAAAGTCGACAAAGGGCGCCAGAATCACCGCACCTGTCACGACATGGACAAGGGCGATGAGTTGTGGCGGAACCCCTTGCAGGGACTTCGTCGTCGCCGCAGCGATTGCCCAGCCCGTAGCTGCGCCGAGCACAAGAATGATCCCGAACGCAAAGCTGCCACCGATATAATCCGCAGAGGGTCTCTGCAGCACGATCAACAGCAATCCGCCAAAGGCGAAACCCAGCCAGGCGATCTTGGTGAGGGTTATCCGCTCGCCGAACAGGACCACGCCGAAGCCGAGCAGGATGAACGGCTGCACGTTGTAAACGGCGGTGGCGATCGAGACCGAAGCAAAGCGATAAGCGGCGAACAGCAACAGCCAGTTCAGCGCAATCGCCACGCCGCCCAGTGTCACGACAGCCATCTGCCGGCATGAGACGGAAACGCTGAAGGCACCCGTCCACAGGCAAGAGAGCGTCAAAGCCAAGGCCGCGAAGGCACAGCTGCCAGAACACCACGTCGAGGGCCGGAAGCCCGGAGGCAAGGACGAACCATCCGATTGTCCCCGAGATTGTCATTGCGGCCGTCATCTCGACGACGCCGCGCGTCTGCTCTGCCATCTTGGCTCCAATCCTCGAATTTTGGGCAGTTTATCAATTCGAGCCGGGGCAATGTATAATCTGATCAAGGTAAGTGTGGAAAATTGCAAACTTTTCCAATACAATTCAGGCGTAGCACAAAGGAATCAACGGTGATTGACGAAAAAGATCGGCGAATCATTGATTGCCTTATCGGCGACGCGCGCGCCTCTCTGAAACAGATCGGAGAGGCGGTCGATCTGTCACCCCCCAGCGTCGCTGACCGTTTGCGGCGACTTGAGGCTTGTGGCGTGATCCGCGCCTACACGGTCGATATCGACCCCAAGGCTCTGGGATATGATCTTGAGGCGGTCGTCAGGATCAAGCCGATGCCCGGCAAGGTAACGCATGTCGAACGGTTGATCCTGGACACGCCCGAAATCACCGAATGCGACAAGATCACAGGCGATGACTGCTTTGTCGCGCGTCTTTGCGTCCGGTCAATCGAGGATATCGACAGACTGCTGGACCGGATTGGCGAGATCGCCTCTACAAGCACCTCGCTCGTGAAGCGGAAGACCGTGAAACGGCGCACACCGCCCCTGACCTGATCGCAGGACGATGCAGAAGCGCCTGGGCTTTTGCATGCTCGGTTCTCCTCGACTTCAGGTTCGCACTTTCTTTGTATCAGCTTTACTGATACTGATCGGAAAAATCCAGCAACCATGCGAACATGAACAACCAAATAATCGTCGTCGATCCGCTAGAGCGGCAAGATATCATGCGCAGTCTGGCGAGCGAAGTTCGCGTTCGTATGCTTGAACATTTGACCCGCAAAGGGCCGCGGAACGTCAATCAGGTTGCGGCAGAGCTGGACCTGCCGCAGTCCACGGTCTCGTCGAACATTCAGATACTGATTGATGCAGGCCTTGTGCAGACCCGATCTGAAAAGGGCCGCAAGGGCAGTCAGAAGATCTGCCGTTCGACGTTCACCGAGATCCTGATTGCTTTCAAGGATCCGACGCCGCCGCAATCCGCAAATGCGATCGAGGTGGCGATGCCGATCGGGCTTTACACCCGCTGCGAGGTCAGCGCGCCCTGTGGACTTTGTTCGCCCGAGGGCGTGATCGGTCTGCTGGATGTGCCCGACACCTTTCTGGACCCAGACCGGATGCGCGCCGGGTCTGTTGTGGTTCACGCGGGGCTTTGTCGAATACCAGTTCCCGAACAACGCAAAGCTGTCCGGTGGCTCGGTTCAAGCGCTTGAATTGTCGGCTGGAACTGTCTTCCGAAGTGCCAGGCACCTCAAAGAACTGGCCCTCGGACATTACTGTCGCGATCAACGGGCATGAGATCGGATACCTGGACCTCGCCCGGCGATTTCGGCGACAAGCGCGGCAAGTTCACGCCGGACTGGTGGAAACTGGCGGGCTCGCAATATGGCGATCTGAAGCGCTGGCGCGTCACGCGCCGAGGGCACGTTTCGCGACGGGGCACAAGGTGTCGGACTGTCACCTTGGATGACCTGGAGCTGAACGAGCACCGCTCGATCCGCGTGCGCATCGGGGTCAAGGACGACGCGCGCCATCCCGGCGGGCATGAACATCTTCGGCACGGGGTTTCGGCAACCACGACCAGGACATCGTGCTGCGACTGATCCGCGCCTGAACCACCGCTGCAACCTTTTCGCTTGACCGACTCGCCGTCCTCGGAGCGAACTATACCAGAATTCTGGTATAAACCGATAAATGCGGATTCTGAAGTCCGGTCGGGAGGACACATGAAGGCACGGGTCACGGCGCATAGCGCCTATACGATCGCGGATATCGACAAGCGGCTTTACGGGTCGTTCCTCGAACATCTTGGTCGTGCCGTCTACACCGGGCATCTATGAACCCGGTCACCCGACCGCCGACGCAGCTGGCATGCGCCGCGACGTGATCGACCTGGTGCGGGCGCTGGACACGCCGATCTGCCGCTATCCCGGCGGCAACTTCGTTTCGGCCTACAACTGGGAAGACGGGATCGGCCCGAAGGACAAGCGGCCGAAGCGGCTGGACCTGGCCTGGCGCACGACCGAGTCCAATCAGGTCGGCATCCACGAATTCGCCGACTGGGCCGAGAAGGCCGGCACCGAGATGATGCTGGCCGTCAACCTTGGCTCGCGCGGGCTGGACGAGGCGCGGGCCTTCGTCGAATATGTCAACCATCAAGGCGGCACCTACTGGTCCGACCTGCGGGCGAAGAACGGCCGCAAGGAGCCGTGGAATTGCCGGCTCTGGTGCCTTGGCAACGAAATGGACGGCCCCTGGCAGGTCGGCCACAAGTCGGCTGCGGAATACGGCCATCTGGCCAACGAGACGGCCAAGGCGCTGCGCGGGCTCGACCCGACGCTGGAGCTTGTCGTCTGCGGCTCGTCGCATTCCAACATGCCGACCTATCCGCAGTGGGAGGCGACCGTGCTGGAAGAGACCTACGACCAGGTCGACCATATCAGCCTGCACATGTATTTCGAGAACTACGAGAAGAACACCAACGAATTCCTGGCCTTGCCGCATGAAGCTCGACACGCTACATCGGCACGGTCTCGGGCGTCATCGACTATGTGAAGGCCAAGAAGCGCTCGAAGACGCAACGTGACGATCTCCTTCGACGAATGGAACGTCTGGTATCACGAGCGCAAGGCCGACGCCGAGCGGATGCGGACATGGGACTGGCCCGAGGCGCCGGTGCTGCTGGAAGACATCTACAATTTCGAGGACGTGCTGCAGGTCGGCTGCATCCTGAACACCTTCATCCGCCGCGCCGATGTGGTGAAGATCGCCTGCATCGCGCAGCTGGTGAACGTGATCGCGCCGATCATGACCGAACCGGGCGGCGCGGCCTGGCGGCAGACGATCTACTGGCCGTTCCTGTTTGCCTCCAAGCACGGGCGCGGCACGGCGCTGCAGCTGGCGGTCGAGGTGCGCGAGCTATGACGCCGATGTCGCCGCCGATGTGCCCTGGCTGGACATTGCCGGGGTCCGCGATGACGATGCCGGGCACGCTGACCTTCTTCGCCATCAATCGCTCTGGCACAGAGACGATGGAGGTCGATCTTGCGCTGGACGGTTTCGGCGCGAAGACGGTCGAGCACACGCTGATCAAGCATGACGATCTCGAAGCGCGCAACACGCAAGGACAACCCCGACAACGTGGCGCCGCAGAAGGGCAGCGGCGCAAAGCTGGAGGGCAAGGGCTGTCAAGCTGACGCTGCCGCCACACTCCTACTCGATGATCCGGGTTGGGCTTTAATATCCGATATTCGGATACGTATCAGGTTTTCGTTGATCGAATCGCGAAAGGCGATACGCTTTTACCGGGAGACGCGGCGAACCACGCCGCATTCAGGGAGGAATAAGATGACCATAAGTGGAATGCTGAAGGCCGCCATCGTCGCGACCGTCGGCTTTGCCGGTGTCGCGCAGGCGGAAGAAACCGTCGTCTGGTGGGATTTCCTGGGCGGCGGCGACGGCGTGCGCATGAAGAAGCTGATCGAGGACTTCAACGCCGCCCATGCCGGGCCAGATCAAGATCGACGCCACCACGCTGGAATGGGGCACGCCGTTCTATGCCAAGGTCCAGACCTCGGCCGCGGTCGGCGAAGCGCCTGACATCATGACCTATCACGCCAGCCGCATTCCGCTGGCGGTGAAGCAGGGCGTCCTGCAGGAAATCACCGCCGACGACTGGACGGCGATGGGCCTCGGCCAGGCCGATTATGCCCCGGCCACCTGGGACGCGGTGACGATCGACGGCAAGCAATATGCCGTGCCGCTCGATACCCACCCGATCGTGCTCTACTACAACAAGGACCTGCTGGAAAAAGCCGGGCATGCTGGACGACGACGGCAAGCCCAAGGGCATGGACAGCCGCGAGGACTTCACCGCCACGCTGCAGGCGCTGAAGGACAGCGGCGTCAAGTTCCCGCTGGGTCGGTGACGGCCGACGGCAACTTCATGTTCCGCACGATCTATTCGCTGGTCGGCCAGCAGGACGGCGAGTTGATGACCGACGGCGAATTCCTGGCCGGCGACAATGGCGAGAAGCTGGAGAATGCGCTGGCCGTTCTGGCGGAATGGACGAAGGCGGGCCTGCAGTCGACCTATACCGACTATCCGGCGACCGTCGCGCTGTTCACCAGCGGCGAAGCCGCGATGATGATCAACGGCGTCTGGGAAGTGCCCACGATGACCGACCTCAACGCGCAACGGCAAGCTGTTCGAACTGGGGCGCGGTCGAACTGCCGGTCATCTTCGACCATCCTGCCACCTATGCGGACAGCCATACCTTTGCGATCCCGGCGAACAAGGGCAAGGACATGACGCCCGAAAAGCGTGCGGCCGTGCTTGAGGTGATCTCCTGGATCGAGAAGAACTCGCTGTTCTGGGCGACCGCGGGTCACATCCCGGCCTACGGCCCGGTGACGGCCTCGGCCGAGTACAAGGCGATGGAGCCGAACGCGACCTACTCGTCGCTGACGGCCAACATGATCTTCGACCCGAAGTCCCCGCTCGCCGGTGTGGCCGGGCCGATCTTCGACGTGATGTCGACCTATTTCGTGCCGACGCTGAACGGCGAGATGGATCCGGCAGAGGCGGTGGACTAGATCAAGGAAGAGCTGAACGCGCTCTGATCAGGCTGACCATCGGGCCGCCCGTGCTCCCTGGGCGGCCCGCATTCTGTTTGGGGCAGAACCATGATGCTGACAAACCGCCGCAAGGATGTCTGGATCGCCGCCGTTCTGGTGGCGCCCTTTCGTTGCGATCTACCTTCTGGTCTTCGTCTGGCCCACGATCCAGATGTTCGGCATCTCCTTCACCGATGCGCCGCTGATCGGCGACGGCGACTGGGTCGGCGTCGAGAACTACGACGAGACTGCCGAAGGATCCGCGCTTTCGCACCGCGGCCTGGAACACCGCCTATTTCGTCGCTGCTGACCGTCGCTGCCCGGCACGATAATCGCGCTTGGCGATCGCGCTCGGCGATCTCGCGGCTGAAAGGGCGGCTGCAATCGGCGGTCCTGGCGCTGTTCTTCCTGCCCTACATCCTGCCGGTTTCGGTGGTCTACCTGATCTGGGACTGGACGCTGAATTTCCAGTTCGGCATCCCGATGCACATCCTCGACCTTGCTGGGCATGGACCGCATCCCGATCTTCAAGACCCGCACCTGGTTCATGCCCGCCGTCGCCATGGTCACGATCTGGTGGACGGCGGGTTTCTCGATCCTGCTGTTCCTCGCCGGCCTGCGCGTCGATCCCCGTGGAAATCTACGAGGCCGCCGCGCTGGACAACGCCAGCCGCTGGACGACCTTCCGCCGCATCACCTGGCCGCTGCTGTGGCCGATCACCTCGCTGGTCTTCACCATCCAGCTGATCTCGCAGCTGAAGATCTTCGACCAGGTCTACCTCTTCTCGGTCGGCGGGCGGCCGAACGACAACATGGTGCTGGTCTACTACGTCTTCCAGCGTGCCTTCCAGCAGGATCAGGGCGGCCGCGCCGCTGCGGTGGCCGTCACGCTGTTCGTGCTGGTCGTCGTCGTCTCGGTGCTGCAATTCCAGCTGCTGCGGCTGGCAGGAGATCGCAAATGACCCGACCGGGCATGCGGACCGTGAATGTTCTGGGGCGGCATCATCACTGCCCTGACCGTGTTTCGCGCCGTCCTCTGGGCCTTCCCGCTGTACTGGGGCGTTGTCTCGTCGCTGAAGCCCGAAGACGAGGTCGTCCGCCCCTATATCGAGCTTTGGCCCGACAACGCTGACCTTCTCGCACTACGTCACGCGCTGACGACCACGCAGATCGGCACCTGGTATCTCAATTCCGTGGCGGTTTCGGTGGGGGTGACGCTGATAACCATCTCTTCGTCGATGCTCTGCGGCTATGCCCTGTCGCAGCTGCAATTTCCCGGGCCGCAAGGCTGCTGTGGTGGCTGATCCTGGCCAGCTTCATGGTTCCGACGCAGGCGCTGATCATCAACCACTTCGTGCTGGTCTCGCAGCTGGGCCTGATCAACACCTGGGCCGGGATCATGCTGCCGCAGCTGATCCATCCCGTGATCATCATCGTCTACAAGCAGTTCTTCGACCAGGTCCCGAAGGATTTCCGCGAGGCCGCGGTGATGGACAACGCGGGCGAGTTCGGCATCCTGTTCAAGGTCTACCTGCCGATGAACTGGGGCGTGACGACCGCGCTGTCCATCGTGTGCTTCATCTGGTCCTGGAACGCCTTCCTCTGGCCGTTCCTGTCGGTGACGCGAGACCGAGATGATGACAATCACCGTGGGCATCACCCAGGTGAACGACGCCTTCGGCGTCTACTATGCCCGCCAACTGGCCGCAGCGGTGCTGGCGGGCCTGCCGGTGGCGCTGGCCTATCTGCTGTTCCAGCGCCGCGTGACCGAGGCGATCACCCTGTCGGCGGGCATCAAGGGCTGAGACGGTCGCGCGATTCGGTCGGGATCGCGACCGAAGGAAGTCCGATCCAAGGACAGCGATCCTAGACCAGGACGGCTCTGCCTTGTCCGTCGAAGAGGTGCAGTTCCGAGCGTATCAAAGTTCAGTCCGACGACATCCCCGGCTTTGACCGTTGATTTGCCTGCGTCCTGCGCGATGATCTGTGTGTCGTCGGAAAGCTTCGCGTAGACGAGCGTTCGGTCGCCCAGCCGTTCCACCACCGTCACGGTGGCCTTGGTCACCCCCTGCTCTGTCACGGTCAGGGCCTCGGGGCGAATTCCAAGCTCCCATGGGCCTTTGCCCACAGGCGCGGCAGGCAGCGGAATAAGCGTGCCGTCGCCCAAGCGCGCCGCTGGCCGGTCCTGCTGCCCGGTCAGCGTCATCTGCAGAATATTCATCGCAGGCGAACCGATGAAGCCCGCCACGAAGCGCGAGGCCGGACGGGTGTAGACCTCCATCGGGGTCCCGACCTGTTCGATCTGGCAGTTGTTCAGGATCACGATCCGATCGGCCAGCGTCATCGCCTCGGTCTGGTCATGGGTGACATAGATCATCGTGGACCCAAGCCGCTGGTGCAGCTCGGCAAGTTCCACCCGTGTCCGGACGCGCAGGGCGGCGTCGAGGTTGGAAAGCGGCTCGTCGAACAGGAACGCCTTGGGCTCCTTAACGATGGCCCGCCCGATGGCAACGCGCTGCCGCTGACCGCCTGACAGTTCCGCCGGGCGCCGCTTCAAGAGGCCCTCCATTTCCAGCATCCGCGCCGCCTCGGTCACCCTTGTCTGGATCGCCTCGGCGGGAAGGCCGATGTTCTGCAAGCCGAATGCCATGTTCTCGGCCACGGTCATGTGCGGGTAGAGCGCGTAGTTCTGGAACACCATCGCAAGGTTGCGCTGGCCCGGGGCCAGTGCCTTCGGAGCGGACACCGTCGATGGTCAGATACCCGCTGTCGATGCTCTCGAGCCCGGCGATCATTCGCAGCAAAGTGGTTTTGCCGGACCCCGATGGCCCAAGGAAAACCGCGAACTCACCTGGTTTGACCTCAAGGCTCAGGTCGCGGATGACCTCGACCTGGCCGAACTTTTTCGACACCTGTCCGAGCGTAATTCCGGCCATTGGTTCCTCCCTGATCAATTGGATCATACTTTCGGGTATATACCGGATGTCAAGGCCTAGCTGTCTGCCGGCGACTATCAGCCTCGTTTATGACGCATTTTCCGGATGCGACGGGCGCACCCTCTTAGTGCCGGCGCAATGTGCCAAACAACCGGGTCGCGAAATCTGTTGTAACAAATGGAACATTCGCCTTACAGTTTGGAGAGCTAAAGATGCCTAAAAAATAGGCGCGATAAGAAGAGCAACACTCTGGGAGGAGTATCATGAAGAAAACTGCTTTGATGACAGCCGTCATGATGACAGGAACGGCCCTCTCTGGCACAGCGGCCTTCGCGGATCTGAATCTCTACTGTGCGGCCCAAGAAGAGTGGTGCCAGATCATGGCGAAAAGCTTTGAGGAGGCAAGCGGGATTGACGTGGCAATGACCCGCAAGTCTTCGGGCGAAACCTTTGCGCAAATCAAGGCCGAAGAGAGCAACCCCAAAGGCGATGTCTGGTGGGGCGGCACCGGCGATCCGCATCTGCAAGCGGCTGAAGAAGACCTGACAGAGCCTTACGTGAGCCCCATGCGCAGCGAGCTGCATCCTTGGGCGATCAGCCAGGCAGAAAGTGCGGGCGACAAGACGATCGGCATCTACTCGGGCGCTTTGGGCTTTGGCTATAACGCCGATATGCTGGCGAAATCGGGACTGCCGGCGCCTGCTTGCTGGGAAGACCTGACCAAGCCAGACTACAAGGGAATGGTGCAAATTGCCAATCCGAACTCTTCCGGAACCGCCTACACCACGCTTGCCACAATGGTGCAACTGTTCGGGGAAGACGGCGGCTTTGACTACATGAAGCGTCTTCACGCCAACGTAAATCAATACACCAAGTCGGGGTCTGCACCGATCAAGGCAGCAGGCCAGGGCGAAACGCTTATTGGCATCGTCTTCATGCATGATGCCGTTGCACAGACGGTCGCAGGTTTCCCCATTGTGACCGTCGCGCCCTGTGAAGGCACCGGCTATGAGATCGGGTCGATGTCGATCATCAAGGGCGCGCGCAACATGGAGGAAGCGAAAAAGTTCTATGACTGGGCGCTCAGCGCCGATGCGCAGAACCTTGCGCTTCAGGTGGATGCCTTCCAGGTGATGTCAAATACCGGCGCGGCCAAATCGGACAAAGCCCCTGACCTCGCTTCGCTCAAGCTGATTGATTACGATTTCAAGAAGTATGGCTCGTCTGATGAACGCAAGCGCCTGTTGTCCAAGTGGGACACCGAAGTTTCCACCTTGCCGCAGTAAGGTCGTTGCGCAAGTCAAGTCTTGAGAAAACCGCCCATCCGGTGCTGATCTTCTGGATTATCGTCGGGTGGATCGGGTATTGCGTCCTGCCTTGGTATGGGGTCGAGCAGTTCTACGCGCTGGAATGGCTGGTGGACGGCTGGCCCCTCGACAAGGATTATGCCCCCGCCGCAGTTCTGGTGGCTATGGGCCAGAAACTCTGGCTGGCGCCGATCTTGATCGCGCTGGCCGCACCGCTTTTGGTGGTGGGCCGGCGGAAATCCGATCCCCTCTATGCGCGCATTCTGATCCTGTCTGGCGCCTTCGGCTTTGCCTGGATGATCGCACAGGGGCTTGGCATCGGCCTTCGCGGCTTTAATGCGGCTTGGCTGGAGAGCCTTTTCGGTCCGCTGAACGACCGTCAGTTTGGCATGGGCTATGGCGCGCTATTGACCGCTTCGGCCTTTTTATTCCTTTTTACGCAAGGCATTGCGGCGCGTGGCGCGGTCAATGGCGATGTCTTTGTAAGTTCCGCAATCGGCGGCGTGATCGCGGTAGTGGCTGTCTTTGTCTTTTTCCCAATCGTCAAAATGCTGCTGGCCGCCTTTGCGGTGGATGGCGGCGGCTATTCGGTTGCGGGGTTCTTTCCCAAGTTCCTTGACGGTCGCATCTGGGGATTGGGGTGCCTGAGTGGTGGACGCTGCGGGGCAGCGTGGAACTCGCTGTTTCTGGCGGTTTTGGTTGGCGTGCTGACCACCCTGCTTGGCTTGGCTTTTGCTTTGGTGCTGACCCGATCCGGGTTTCGCTATAAGCGGGTGCTGCGGGCGCTGACCGTGCTGCCGATCATCACGCCGCCCTTTGTCATCGGCTTGGCGATCATCCTCCTGTTCGGGCTTTCCGGCGCGGTCACCACCACGATTTCTGCGGTTATCGGCATCGAGCCAAGTCGTTGGGTCTACGGCCTTCCCGGCGTGTTGATCGCCCAGCTTCTGGCCTTTACCCCCATCGCATTTCTTGTGCTGATCGGCGTGGTCGAGGGCGTCAGCCCAAGCATGGAAGAGGCCGCACAAACCTTGCGCGCCAATCGTTGGCAGACCTTTCGCACGGTGTCTTTGCCACTGATGCGGCCCGGTTTGGCAAATGCCTTCCTGCTGGGGTTCATCGAAAGCATGGCCGATTTCGGCAACCCCCTGGTGCTTGGCGGCAACTTTGATGTTCTGTCGACCGATATCTTTTTCGCGATCGTCGGCGCACAATATGACCAAAGTCGCGCGGCTATTCTGGCAATGGTTCTGCTGGCATTCACCTTGGGCGCGTTTTACCTGCAGCGGTTTTGGCTGGGGCGAAAAAGCTATACCACGGTCACCGGAAAAGGCGATGCTGGCGTGCACCCCGCCCTGCCGATTGGGCTTGCGATACCGGTCTATGCGATTGTGACCCTGTGGTCGGTCTTTACCTTGGTGGTATACGGCATGATCCTTTACGGCTCGGTGGTGCAGCTTTGGGGCGTCGACGACACCCTGACTTTCAAGCACTACCTGACCGCCTTCCGCGTTAGCTGGGGCGAAAACGGCATTCGTTGGACCGGGTCCGCCTGGGACAGCTTCTGGACGACGATGCTGATTGCCACTGTGGCCGCGCCCCTGACAGCAGCGGTCGGCTTGATCACCGCCTATCTGTTGACCCGGCAAGACTTTGCCGGCAAGCGCGGGTTTGAATTCGGGACCATGTTGTCTTTTGCCATCCCAGGAACGGTCATCGGTGTGGCCTATATCCTTGCGTTCAACGTGCCGCCGATTGAAATCACCGGCACGGGCCTGATTCTGGTCATCAGCTTTATCTTCCGCAACATGCCCGTCGGCGTGCGCGCAGGCATCGCGTCGATGAGTCAGTTGGACAAGTCGCTGGATGAATCCTCGCTGACCCTTGGCGCGAACTCGTGGCATACCTTCCGTCTGGTGATCCTGCCCTTGTTGCGCCCCGCGATCCTGGCGGCGTTGGTCTATAGCTTTGTGCGTGCGATGACGGCGATTTCAGCGGTGATCTTCTTGGTATCGGCGCGCTATGACATGGCGACCAGTTATATCATTGGTCGGGTTGAGAACAACGATTACGGCCTTGCCATCGCCTATTCGACGGCGCTGATCTTTGTGATGCTTGCAGCGGTTGGCCTCTTGCAACTGCTGGTTGGTCGAACCCAGATCGGGCGCCGCTCCAGCCATACTGAAGGACATTAGATGACAGGCATTCATGCAAAGGCCGCCTCGGTCCGCTTTGAAAACGTCTCGAAGGTTTATGGCGGCAAGGTTACGGCTGTGGCGGGCATCGATCTTGAAGTGGCTGCCGGCACGCTGGTCACCCTGCTTGGTCCCTCGGGGTGCGGCAAGACCACGACCCTGCGGATGATTGCCGGACTTGAAATGGCAACGTCAGGGCGGATTTTCATTGGCGACAAGGATGTCACCAAGCTTCCCGCCACCGACCGCGATGTGTCGATGGTGTTTCAAAGCTATGCGTTGTTTCCCCATATGACCGTGCTGGAAAATGTCAGTTACGGGCTGAAGTTTTCCGGTTTTGACAAGGCCGAGACCAAGGAAAAGGCGCTTGCCGGCCTGTCACTTGTCGGGTTGGAAGGCTATGGCAGCCGTCTCCCGTCGGAACTGTCCGGCGGTCAACAACAGCGTGTCGCGGTTGCTCGGGCCTTGGTTCTGGAGCCGCAGGTGCTGCTGTTTGACGAGCCGCTGTCAAACCTCGATGCCAAGCTTCGGCGTCAAGTCCGCGAGGAAATCCGCGAAATTCAGCAGAACCTTGGGCTTACAGTGGTCTATGTCACCCATGATCAGGAGGAAGCCCTGGCGGTTTCCGATGAAATCGTGGTGATGCGCAATGCGGCAATTGCGCAAAAGGGCACGCCAAGATCGCTTTACGAAGCCCCGGCGGACGGTTTTGTTGCCGATTTCATCGGTGAAGCAAACCTGATCCCGGTTGAGATCTTATCCGTTGAAGGGGAGATGGCAGTGGTCGCAATTGCCGATTACCACCACAGCCTCCCGTCGCGCGGCCTTCCGATTGGCCCGGCGCGGCTTGCAGTCCGGCCATCGCGGATGCGGCTGATGGCTGGCAAGGGCGATGGCGTCGCAGCCGTGATCGCCAAGGCGACCTATGTGGGCAGCCGGATGGAATACACCGTTACTGCCGCCTTCGGCACGGCTTTTGCCACTGCCGAGGACGTCGCCAACCCCTTCGCGATCGGCGACGAGGTCACGATTTCTTTTGCGGCGTCCGGCCCGGTTCTGATTCCGAAAGCCTAAGAAAATGCCGCCTCGGCCAGCGTCCTTGTTGCCGCATAAACCCCGGCCCCGGCGGCCAATACCCTCGCGCCGTGGGTCAGGGCGTGATCGATATCTACAGGCTCCACCATGCCCCCGGCCTCGGTGATAAGCAGATATCCGGCCATGAAATCCCAAGCATTCATATGCTCTTCGACATAGCCCAGAATGCGCCCGGTTGCGACATAGGCCAGCGAAAGCCCACCAGACCCATTGCGCCAAAACACGGTGCCCGCACCACAGCACTCGGCCACAAGGCGCTGAATGCCGTCGCCGTAGGTGCGACCGGAAAAGCCCACGCCCAAAGATCCCTCGCGCAGGCTGATCTTGGTCGAGCAATGGATCGGACGTTCATTGCAAAAGGCACCGCCGCCCAAAACCGCGTGGTGCAATTCGTTGTGAACCGGGTCATGCACAACCCCGATCACCACCTGACCTTGATACACACAGGCAAGGATCACGCACCATTGTGGAATCCCGTTGATGAAATTCGTGGTGCCATCCACAGGGTCGATCACCCAAGTGTAGCCACTTGTGCCAAGCACAGCCGCACCTTCTTCGCCGACGATGCCATCCTCCGGAAAGGCCTTTGCCAAGTTTGCCCGCACCGCAAGTTCGACGTTCTTGTCGGCTTCGGAGACAAAATCTTGATGCCCTTTGATCTCAATTGTCAGGTCTGCCCAAGTGCGAAAGTAGTCCAGCGCCATTTCGCCAACCTCCTGGGCGATCGCCCGGGCGGCAGCATAGCGGATCTCAAGGTCATTAGTACGCATGGCATTTCCATTTGAAGGCGTTAAGCCTCAAACTCTATCCTTCAAAGCATGGCATGGCGTGAGGTTTTTAAAAGCTTTCGCGATCTCGGGTGATGGCACGCCATTTATCGCAACGGCTGGCCCTTAAGCCTGCTGGTCGGGTCTAGCCGCGGTAGGTCCGCTCTGACAGCGGAACGGCGTCGAGTTCGGCGGTCAACATCTCGAGCAAGGCCTTTTCCGCATGATTCATACTGCGTCTGGGATTGGTCAGCATGTGGATATCCACGGTCGGAAGCGACTTGTAGGGCGGCACCTGCCACAAAAGACCCGATTGCACATCCTTGCGCGCGACATGCAAAGGCAGGGCACCGATGCCAATATTGGCAACGATCATACGACGGACTTCCGGCAGGTTGGAGGAAAGGCCCTTGGGTTCCTGCCGCATCTGCAAGCGCCTGCGCAGATGCGCCACGCCGGAAAGGGGACCGTCGAGTTCATCGGTGAAAAACGATACCACGTTCTCGCCGCGCAGCTCGCTCGCATCGATATTCTGCCTGCCATAAAGCCGGTGCGAGGGGCCGCAGAACAGGCCGAAAAACTGCCGGTAGAGAATGCGCGAATCCAGATCGGGGGGCTGGTGCAGGTAAAGACATGCGCCGAAGGTGACCCGGTTTTGCTGGACATGGGCGACGACCGCCTGACTGTCCATCGTCGAGATCGCATAGCTAACCCTAGGGTATCGCGCGTTAAAGCGTTCAAGCACCGCGTCGAAATGTGGCGAGATGACATGGCTGGCGACGGCGATGCTGATCTGGCCGGTGACCTCTTCTTCGATGCCGCCCATCAGATCGGGCAGTTGCGCGACCGCGCCAAAGATCGCGCAGGCCTCGCCGTACAGCACGCGGCCCCAAGGCGTGACGCTGAAATGCTTGGGCGAGCGGATCACCAGCTTGCGACCCATGGTTTCTTCCAGCCGGATCAGCGCGGCCGAGATGGTGGGCTGCTTCAGACCCAGAAGATGGGCTGCAGGGGTGATGCCGCCCGCCTCGACCACAACCATGAAGGTGCGCAGCAGATTCCAGTCCAGATTCCACGGGAAGCGGTGTTCATAGGGCTTAATCATAGATTCAATCTATTTTTGAGATTTGTGTTATCTATTTGCCCTATGTTAGTGCGTGGCGCAACCTGTGTTGAATATGGTGATTTGGTCGCGCGTCCATTCGGTCGCGGCCAGGAAAATAAAGCAACAGGGAAAAAGATTATGAAATCCATGAACATGCTGCGTCGCGGTGTCTTGGCCGGTTCGGTCGCTTTGATGGGAATGAGCTTTGCGCCGCTGTCTGCCAGCGCCGACGAGCTTGCCACGATCAAGGAGGCGGGCGTTTTGCGCATCGCGATGAGCGGACAGTATCCGCCCTTCAACTTTGTGAACGAGAAGAACGAGGTTGTCGGCTTTGACCCGGCGATCGGCACCGAGATTGCCAAGCGGATGGGTCTGGAGACCGAGATCATCACCACCGCCTGGGACGGCATCATTGGTGGACTTCTGGCCAATAAATACGACGCGGTGGTCGGTTCGATGTCGATCACGGAAGAGCGTGACAAGGTGATCGATTTCGTCGGCCCCTACTACAACACCAAGCGGGCGATCTTTACCAAGGCAGGTTCGCCGGTCACCACGGTCGAGCAACTGAAAGACGTCAAGGTCGGTGTGACCCTGGGCGAAACCCACGAGCAATGGGCGCGCGATCAGGGCTATAACATCAACACCTACAAGGGTCTGCCCGAGCTGCTGCTCGAGCTGCAAAACGGCCGCGTCGATGCAATTGTCAACGACTCGATCCCGGTGATGCTGGCGATGAAGGCGGGTCAGTATGACCTTGCTGTGATCACCGATCCGAGCGCCGAGCCGATTGGTGCTGGCATTGCCATCCGCGAAGGCAATCCCGAGCTGGCAGCCGCGATGCAGAAGGCGCTGGATGAGATGATGGCCGATGGCACCTATCTGAAAATCGCCGAGGAATGGGTTGGCGGCGATATCCGCTAAACGCTTTTGCCTGCCGGTGCCGTCCGGCAGGTGTCCCACTTTGGCGAGGACGGCCCTATGACCCCCACTTACGGCCATTTGACATGGGAAGAGGTGCGCGATGCCGATAAGGATCGCGTGGTCATCCTGAATGTCTCGGCCACTGAAGACCACGGCCCGCATATGCCGCTGGACACCGATACGGTGCTGGGCATGGCGGTGGCAAATGGGGTGGCCGAAGCGGTGCCGGACGAGGTTTTCGTCATGCCTCCGGTGCCTTACGGTTTTAACGAGCACCACAAGGACTTTCCCGGGGTGATCTGGATTCAACCCGAAACCCTGATCGCCTTTGTCACCGATATCACCAAGTCCTTGGCGCATCATGGCTTTCGCAGGATCCTCTTGCTGAATTCCCATGGCTCCAACCACCCCTGCCTTGATCTGGCGGCGCGCAAGACGGTGATTGAAACCGGGATCATCTGCGTCTCTGCGTCTTACTGGAACCTGATGTCGGGGCGGATCAATGCAGAGCGCAAATCTGCGATTGGCGGCATCGCGCATGCGGGGGAATTCGAGGCGGCGATGTATATGCATCTGCATCCCGAGCGGGTGCATCTGGAAAAATCGGCAACGCAGAACCTGCACAATCCCGACAGCAAGTTCTTCAACCTGGATCTGGCAGGCGGTGGCGGTGGCGCGATGCTGATGCGCTGGTGGTCTGAAGTTTCGCCCGATGGCACGATGGGCGATCCGACGGTGGCCGACGCTGAGACCGGCAAGAGGTTTCTGCAAGCGGCCATCGAGGAAACCACGGCGCTGATCCGCGAGATCAGGGCCTTGCCGATCTTGCAGCGCCACGACCATCACTGAGCGGGAAAGGCAATAGATTTGGATTTCGACCTTATTCTGCGCGTCTATCCGTTCTTTGTTGAAGCGGCATGGGTGACGATCCAACTGTCGCTGCTGACAGTCATTCTGGGGTTGACCTGCGGTGCCTTGGGCGCGGCCGCGCGCATGTCGCGGCTGGCGGTGTTTCGATGGATCGGGGCGGCTTATGTCAGCCTGTTTCGTGGCACGCCGGCGCTGATCCAGATCTTTATCCTCTACTTTGGCGGGCCGCAGATCGGCATCCAGCTGGATTCCTTTGCCGCGGGCACCATCGCGCTGGGCGTCAACATCGGTGCCTATATGACCGAAACCATACGCGGGGCGATCATCTCGGTGGATCGCGGCCAGACCGAGGCGGCGCGCACCTTGGGCATGAGCCGCTGGGAAACCATGCGCAAGGTGATCCTGCCGCAGGCGGCGCGGATGATGATCCGGCCCCTGGGGGTGAATATCAACGCGCTGATCAAGGGCACGGCGCTTGTCGCGCCGATTTCGGTGGTCGAGCTGACCTATACCGCACAGCGCTTTATCGGTTCGACCTACAAACCCTTCGAGATGTTTCTGGTCGCAGGTCTTTTGTACATGGTGATCATCTATGTCGCGGGCCAAGGCATCAACTGGCTGGATCGCCGGGCGCGGATCGTATGAGACAGAGCATAGGAGGCCGCCATGGGGCTTGATTTCACGGTAGTGCCCAGCTACTTCGGCGCGCTTTTGATGGGGGCGGGCTGGACCGTGGCCATCACGCTGTGCGCCGGGGTGCTGAGTTTCTTTGGCGGCATCGTCTTTGCGGTTTCAGCACTCTACGGCCATTGGCTGGTGCGGCTGCCGCTGCGGGGCTTTGCCTGGCTGTTCATGGGCACGCCGCTGCTGTTGCAGCTGTTCCTGATCTACTTTGGCCTGATCCAGGTCGGCATCGACCTGCCCGCCTTTGCCGCCGGCGTGATCGGGCTGGGGCTGCACTTCGCGGTCTATAATTCCGAACTGATTCAGGCCTCGATCCTCGCGGTGGACAAAGGCCAGTATGAAGGCGCGCGCACCCTTGGGCCTGTCGCGCGGCCAGACCCTGCGCCGCATCGTCATCCCGCAAGCGGTGCGCGCGGTGATCCCGCCGATGGGCAACAACATGATCGCGCTTTTGAAGGATTCCGCGCTGGTCTCGGTGATCGGGGTGATGGAGCTGACGCTGGCCGCCCAACAGGCGATCAGCCGCACCTACCGCCCCTTCGAATTCTACCTTGCCGCCGCCGTCTGCTATTACGTCGTCAACCTCGCGCTAGAGGCGGGCCTGCGCCACCTGGAACGCCGCATTGCTGCTTCGCGCTGAGAAAGGGAACTCCAAGATGACCGAACACGCCTTTATCACCATCAAGAATGCCGCGAAAAGCTATGGCTCGCTGGAGGTTCTGAAAGACATCAATCTGACGGTCAATCGCGGTCAGATCGTTGCAATCATCGGGCCTTCCGGCTCGGGAAAATCGACACTTCTGCGCGCGATCAACGAGTTGGACCCGCTGACCTCGGGCGAGGTCTGGCTGGAGGGGGTGCAGATCAACCGGCATCTGCCGTTCCGCCAGTATGAGGCGCATGTCAATCAGGTGCGCCAGGACATCGGCATGGTGTTCCAGCATTTCAACCTCTTCCCGCATCTGACCGTGCGCGGCAATATCACGCTCGCCCCCAAAATGCTGAAGGGGCTGAGCGAGAAAGAAGCCAATGTGCTGGCCGAGGAGCAGCTGGCCAAGGTCGGGCTGTCGGAGAAGATCGACGAATATCCCTCGCGGCTGTCGGGCGGGCAAAAGCAGCGCGTCGCCATCGCGCGGGCCTTGGCGATGAAGCCCAAGGTGATGCTGTTTGACGAGGCGACCTCGGCACTGGACCCGGAGCTGGTCGAAGAGGTCAATCTGGTGATGAAGCAATTGGCCGAAGAACACATGACCATGATCATCGTGACGCATGAGATGGATTTCGCCGCCTCGGTCTGCGACCGGGTCTTGTTCATGGATCAGGGCGTTGTGGTCGAAGAAGGCCCACCCGAGGTGATCTTCCAGAACCCGAAAGAAGAACGCACCAAGCAATTTCCTGCGCAAACACCTTAGCCGCTGAAAGCAGCCCCAAAATGTCCAACCTGTTCTATCAAAGCAAATCCCCCCGCCCCATGCTCGACCGCGCCGAGGGCATCTATATGTGGGATGTCAACGGCAAGCGCTATATCGACGGCTCTTCGGGCGCGATGGTCAGCAATATCGGCCATTCCAACCCTGCCGTTCTGGCCGCAATGCGCGCCCAGATGGAGAAATCGACCTTCGGCTACCGGCTGCATTTCCAGACCGAAGCCTCGGAAGCCTTGGCGGCCAAAGTGGCGGCACTGGCACCGCAAGGCATGAACAAGATCTTTTTCGTCTCGGGCGGATCAGAGGCTGTGGAAAGCACGCTGAAACTGGCCCGGCAATATGTGCTGACCCAAGGCCAGTCGCAGCGCTTCAAGGTGATTTCGCGCTACCCAAGCTATCACGGCAGCACCTTGGGGGCCTTGGCGATCACCGGCTATGCGCCAATGACCGCGCCCTTCGATCCGATGATGCAGCGCATGCCCAAGGTGGCCGCACCGCGTGCCTATCTGGATGGGCTCGATGCCGATGATCCGGCAACGGGGCTGCACTACGCCAATATGCTGGAGGCAAAGATCCTTGAGGAAGGCCCCGAGACCGTGCTGGCCTTTATCGTCGAACCGGTCGGCGGCGCCTCGACCGGGGCGCTGGTGCCGCCTGCAGGCTATATGCAGCGCATCCGTGAGATCTGCACGCATTACGGCGTCTTGCTGATCCATGACGAGGTGATGACCGGCGGCGGTCGCACAGGGCGGTTCTTTGGTGCCGAGCATTGGGATGTCGTGCCTGACCTGATCTCAATTTCCAAGGGCTTTGGCGGCGGCTATGTGCCTTTGGGCGCGATGATCGCGCGGGATGATATTGTCGAGGCGGTGATGGCGGGGGGCGGCTTTATCCATGGCTTTACCTATGCGGGCAATCCCTTGGCCTGCGCGGCGGGGCTTGCCGTGGTGGAGCAGATCGAGACCCAAGACCTGACGGGCAATGCGGCGCGGATGGGGGAATTGCTGGCTGTGCGGCTCAAGGGCCTGATGCAGCGCTATCCGCTGATCGGCGATGTGCGCGGCAAGGGCTTGCTGACGGCCTTCGAGCTGATGGCGGACCGTGGCAGCAAGGCCCCGCTGCCCGCCGATCTGAACGCCCATGCGCGGCTGGTCGATATCGCCTATGACAACGGCTTGATCATCTATTCACGCCGCACGCGGGGCGGCACCTCGGGCGATCACTTCCTTGTCTGCCCGCCGATGATCGTCGATGAGGCGCAGCTGGATGATATCACCGAGCGGCTGGACCGCTCGCTAGCCCGCTACATGGCCGAAATTCCGCAGTTTTCCGGCGCGGTCTGAGCAGATGTCAAAGATCATCATCACCTGCGCCGTCACGGGATCGATCCACACGCCCTCGATGTCGCCCTATCTGCCGATCACCGGGCCCGAGATCACCGAGGCCGCGATCGGCGCGGCAGAGGCGGGGGCGGCGATCCTGCATCTGCATGCGCGCGACCCGGCGAACGGCCGACCCTCGGCGGATCCTGCGCATTTCATGGGGTTCCTGCCGCAGATCAAACAGCGCTGCGAGGCGGTGCTGAACATCTCGACCGGCGGCAGCGCGATGATGACGCTGGAACAGCGGCTGGCAGCCCCGAAGCTCGCCGAACCAGAGATGTGTTCGCTGAACATGGGCACGATGAACTTCGCGCTCTATCCGGCGGCGGCGCGGATCAGCGAGTGGAAATACGATTGGGAGAAGCCGTTTCTGGAAGGCTCCGACGATCTGGTGTTCAAGAACACGCCGCGCGACATGGCTACGATATCTGCAAGAGATGGGCACAGAGCGCGGCGCGCGGTTCGAATTTGAATGCTATGACATCAGCCACCTTTATATGCTGCAAGCATTTCGTCGATCGCGGGCTGGTGCAGGGGCCCTTGTTCATCCAGTTCGTCTTTGGCGTTCTGGGTGGCATGGGGCCCGACCCCGAAAACCTGAGCCATATGAAGCTGATCGCGGACAAGCTGTTTGGCGACAGTTACGCGTTTTCGGTGCTGGCGGCGGGGCGGCACCAGATGCCCTTGATCACGATGTCGGCGATCTTGGGCGGGCATGTGCGGGTCGGGCTGGAGGACAGCCTGATGATCTCGCGCGGGGTGCTGGCCAAGACCAATGCCGAGCAGGTGCTGAAAATCCGCCGCATTGTCGAAGATCTGGGTCGCGAGGTCGCCTCGCCTGCCGAGGCGCGGGCGATGCTGCATCTGAAAGGTGCGGATCGCACCGCGATCTGACGATTAAAGCGAAGAAAGTAGGACCATGAAAGCCATCTTTGACACCCGCCAATGGAAGCATCAGCCGAAGCATTTCATGGCAAATGGCGCGATTTTGCCCAACCCCGAGCAGGCCGAGCGCATCGACCGCTTGCTGAGCGGGGCCAAGGCTGCGGGCTGTTCGGTCGAAGCCCCGAAAGATGCCGGACTCGGGCCGATTGCAGCGCTGCATGCGCCCGAATACTTGGTCTTTCTGCAAAATATCCATGCGCGCTGGCAGTTCATCGAGGGCGCGGGCGAAGAGGTGATCCCCAATATCCACCCCGCCAACCGCAGTGACAGCTATCCGAAATCCGCCGTGGGGCAGGCGGGATATCATCAGGCCGACACCGCCTGCCCGATTGCCGCGGGCACTTGGGAGGCCGCCTATTGGTCGGCTCAAACCGCCATAACCGGCGCCGACCTGCTGCTTGCCGGCGAAAAATCCGCCTATGCGCTGTCGCGGCCGCCGGGGCATCATGCGTTTGGCGATCTGGCCGGCGGCTTTTGCTTTCTGAACAATTCCGGCATCGCGGCAGAGCGGCTGCGCGCCAAAGGGTTGCGGCCTGCTATTCTGGATGTCGATGTGCATCACGGCAATGGCA
The DNA here is from genome assembly GCA_963815275.1 of uncultured Alphaproteobacteria bacterium. GTDB lineage: Bacteria > Pseudomonadota > Alphaproteobacteria > Rhodobacterales > Rhodobacteraceae > Cypionkella. The sequence continues at coordinate 69,835 of CAWFGD010000003.1, read as the reverse complement.
CCCAAGGCATCTTCTATCACCGCAAGGATGTGCTGACGGTGTCGCTTCACGCCGACCCCGAGCGGTTCTACCCGTTCTTCTGGGGCCATGCGCAGGAGCGCGGTGCGGGCGAGGGATTGGGCTACAACTTCAACCTGCCGTTGGCGCGCGGCACCGGCGATGACGCCTATCTGGAGGCACTGTCGGTGGCGATGAAGCGCATCGAGGCCTTTGGCGCAGATGTTATCGTCGTGGCCCTTGGCCTCGACACCTTTATCGGCGATCCATTCAAGGGGTTTGCTGTCACGGAAACGGGGTTCTCCCGCATAGGCGCTGCGATTGCAAAGGCCGGACGCCCCTGCCTTTTCGTGCAGGAGGGTGGCTATTTATGTGACGAACTGAGCGCAAATCTGACTTCTGTTCTGAACGGGTTCGAACAGAATAGGGCGTGAACCCGCGGCAGTGGGCAGTTCAGGACTGCGCTCAAGGTGTCAGTTGTCGTTGATATCGTCGCGCCAGACCTTCACATCCTTTTCGGCGGTGCCGAAGACCCGGCGCAACACCAGCCAGGCCACCAGCGCCAGCACGGCATAGACAAGGATGGCCAAGGCGAGGCTGGCAAGCAGGCCAAGCGCCATCACCGCCGCCATGAAGACGGCAGCAATGGCAAAGCCGAGGAAGATGAAACCCGGCACCAGAACCTCCAGCACCGCCAGACCTGCGCCCAAAACGATCCAGGCCCACCAGATGCTGAGAATGGCCATGTCAGCGCCCTTTCAACATCTTGAAGGCGTCGCCAAAAGCCTCAAGCGCCTGCGCCGGAACGATGATGGTTTGCTTGCCGGCGCCTTGGCCAACGGCGGTTAGGGCCTCGACCTGTTTCAGGGCTACTTGATATTGCGCGGCCTCGATGCCGTTTTCCTTGATCGCCGCGGCGATGGTCGCGGTGGCATAGGCTTCGGCGTCTGACAGAATCCGGCGCGCCTTGGCGGCCTGTTCGGCGGCGTAAAGCTCCGCGTCGGCGTTCAGCTCAACCGCACGCTTTTTGCCCTCGGCTTCGGTCACTTGCGCGCGCCGCGCCCGTTCGGCGTTCAGCTGCTGCATCATGGCGTGACGGGTCGCCTCATCCAGCGAGACGTCGAGGATCTCGGCGCGGGTGACTTCGATGCCCCAGTCATCGACCATGGCACGAACATGCTCGCGGATGTTGGCGGTCAACTCGTTGCGGTTGGACTGGACCTGATCAAGCTCCATCTTGCCGATTTCCGAGCGGACGATCCCGGCCACGGTGGTGGCGATGGCCGCGTCAACGTCGCGGATGCGGTAGACGGTCTTTTCCGGCTCGATGATGCGGTAGAACACCGAAGTTTCGACCTGCACCAGCACGTTGTCGGTGGTGATGGCATCCTGAAGCGCGGTGGGCAGCTGACGTTCCAGCACCGAGACCTTATGGGCGACGCGGTCGAGGTAGGGGACAACCAGATTAAGGCCCGGCCCCAGCACCGCGCGCAAGCGGCCAAAGCGCTCGACAACAAACTTCTGGCTTTGCGGCACGATGCGGACCGCCTTGTAAATCGTGACAATGATCAGCAGCGCGATGGCGAGATAGGCAGCGCCTCCGCCCAGAAACTCACTTGGCATGAAAAATCCTTTCCTCGAAATCAGGTGATACACTTTTGGGCTTTGGCAGCGGCTTGGTCAATCGGCAATGCTTCACCCGTGGTGCAAGTTTTTGCATGGCGCGGCCCTATGCCATCGGCTAGGTTTTGCCAAAGCGCGAGGGCCTCTGGCCCGCTTTGCATCCCTGATCGGCTTTGGAGGCACCAGACCTATGACCCCACCCGCAACAATCGGCCTGATCGGCCTTGGCACCATGGGGGCGATGTTGGCCCTTAACATCGCCGAGAAGGGCTTTCCGATTGCGGTGTGGAACCGCACGACGCAGGTGACGCATGGCTTCAAAGCCGAGGCGGGGCCGCTGGCCGACAAGATCACCCCGACCGAGACGCTTGCCGATCTGGTGGCGGCGATCAAGCCGCCGCGGGCGATCATTCTGATGGTGCCCGCAGGCGCGCCGGTGGATGAGATGATCGCCGATCTGCGGCCCCTGATGGCCAAGGATGATCTGATCATCGATGCGGGCAACGCGCTGTTTCATGACACCAACCGCCGCGCGGCAGAAGCTGCCGAACAGGGCCCGCATTTCCTTGGCATCGGGGTGTCGGGCGGCGAAGAGGGCGCGCGGCATGGCCCGGCGATCATGGGCGGCGGCGAGCGGGCCGATTGGGACCGGGTCGCACCCGTGCTGAACGCGATTGCGGCAAAGTACAAGGGCGAGGCCTGCGCGGATTATATGGGGCCCGAGGGGGCAGGGCATTTCGTCAAAGCGGTGCATAACGGCATCGAATATGCCGATATGCAGATGATCGCCGAGGTTTACGGCGTGATGCGCGACGGCTTGGGCATGGCACCTGCCGCGATCGCCGAGACCCTCAAGTCGTGGAACCAGGGCCCGCTGCAATCCTATCTGATCGAGATTTCCGGCGAGGTTTCGGCGGCCATAGACACACATACCGGCAAGCCGATGCTGGATATGATCCTGGATAAGGCGGGCCAGAAAGGCACCGGCCGCTGGACGGTGATCGAGGCGCAGCAGCTGGCAGCGCCGATCCCCGCCATCGAGGCTGCGGTGATGGCGCGCAACCTCTCGTCGCGGCTGGACGAACGCAAGGCAGGCGAGGCGCTGTTTGGGGCGGCGCCGACGGGCACATCCGCGGTGACGCTGGCTCAGCTGGAACAGGCGATGATCGCCGGCAAGATCCTGTGCTATGCGCAGGGGTTTGCGCTGATCTCGGCAGCCTCGAAAGAGTTCAACTGGCCGATGCCCCTGCCCGAGATTGCGCGGGTGTGGCGCGAGGGCTGCATTATCCGTTCGTCGATGCTGAATGACATGGCGACGGCACTGACCGAAGATCCTTCGCGCAATCTGATGCTGGCGCCGTTCTTTGCCAATCACCTGAAGCAAACCCACGCCGCGCTGCGCACCGTGGTGGCGGATGCGGCGCTCAATGGGATGGCGATGCCGGCGCTGTCCTCGGGGCTGGCCTGGTTCGATTCCATGCGCACCGGCCGCGGCACCGCCAATATGATCCAGGCGCAGCGCGATTTCTTTGGCGCGCATGGCTTTGAGCGGCTCGATGGTCTTGCCGACAAGCACGGCCCCTGGGCGGGACACGGCATCTGAGCGGGTTTTCGCAGGCCGGCTTTGCCCTTTCGGGGTATTCGGCTAAGCTGCGGGTCAGATGATATTTTCGGAGAACCCCATGCAGAGCACGCGCCGCAATTTTAGCCTTGGACTTGCGGCGCTGGGGCTTTCCGCCTGTGTCGGCGGTGGCAGGGGCGGCTTTACCGCCGCACCGCAGGCCGACATGCCGATGGTGGCCGATGCGGGCTTTGACGCCTGGGTGGCGAATTTCCGGCCGCGCGCCCTGTCAAAGGGGGTTTCGGGCGGCACCTTTGACAGCGCTTTTCGTGCCTCGGGCTTCATTCCCGGTGTGATCGACAAAGACCGCAACCAGACCGAATTCACCCGCACCACCGAAGATTACCTTGCCATCGCTGCCAGTGACGAGCGGCTGGCGATGGGGCGGCAAAAGTTGGCGCAGCAGATGGGCACCCTGCGGGCGATCGAGGCGCGGTATGGCGTAGCGCCGCATGTCGTGGCCTCCTTCTGGGGGTTGGAGAGCTTTTTCGGCACGCGGCGCGGCACGGTGCCGACGATTTCGGCGCTGGCGACACTGGCCTATGAGGGGCGGCGGGCGGCGTTTTTCGAACAGCAGCTGGTCGCGGCGCTGAAGATCCTGCAGAACGGCGATACCACGGCGCAGCAGATGCTGGGCAGTTGGGCCGGGGCGATGGGCCATACCCAGTTCATCCCGACCAGCTATCAGGCCTTTGCCGTCGATTTCACCGGCGACGGCCGCCGCGATATCTGGGGCGAGGATCCGACCGATGCCCTGGCCTCGACCGCCGCCTATCTGGCCAAGAACGGCTGGACGCGCGGCCAGCCCTGGGGCGAAGAGGTCACCCTGCCTGCCGGTTTCGACACCGGGCTTGCCGGACGCGGCAAGGGACGCTCGGACTGGGCGGCTTTGGGGGTGCGGGGGGTGAATGGCGCGCTGGGCAATCATGGCGCGGCCTCGCTTTTGCTGCCTGCTGGCAGTCGTGGCCCGGCCTTTCTGCTCTATCACAACTTCAACGTCATCCTGCGCTACAACAATGCCGAAAATTACGCGCTGGGCATCGGCTATCTGTCGGATCGGCTGAACGGGGCGGGGCCCCTGCGGGCGGCCTTCGGACCGGATGCGCAGGGCATGACACTGGCAGACCGGCAAGAGTTGCAGCGCAAGCTGACGGCGGCGGGCTTTGACACGCAGGGCACGGATGGGGTGATCGGGGCCAAGACCGTGGCGGCGATCAGCGCCTTCCAGCAGGCCCGCGGGCTGGCGGTGACCGGGCAGCCCAGCGTCGAGCTGCTGCGGATGCTCTAGGGCGCGTTAACGCCATATTCACCATTCCCGTGGCAGGCTCGCGCCATGAGCCAGCCCCGCGCCTTTCAAGAATCGCTGATGCCACTTTTCTCGCCCGAGGCGGACGAGGCGGTGGGCGAGGTTTTGCCCGGCAGGCTGCCGTCCTATATCGCCGATCACCGCAAACGCCTGCGCAGCCGCTTCATGGAAGGCGGGGCGCAGGCGATGCCGGATTACGAGTTGCTGGAGCTGGTGCTGTTCCGCGCCATTCCACGGCAGGATGTGAAGCCGCTGGCGCGGCTGCTGCTGGATACCTTTGGCGATTTCAACCGGGTGATCACCGCGTCACCTGCGCGGCTGATGGCGGTCAAGGGGTTGGGTGAGGCGGTGGTGCAGGAATCTGAAGATCCTTGAAGCGGCGGCGCAGCGGATGATGCGGGCGCGGGTGATGAACCGGGCGGTGCTGTCGTCCTGGGATGCGCTGCTGGATTACTGCCACACCTCGATGGCGCACCGCGAGACCGAGCAGTTTCGCATCCTGTTTCTCGACCGCAAGAATGTGCTGATCGCCGATGAAGAGCAGGCCAAGGGAACCGTCGATCATGTGCCGGTCTATCCGCGCGAGGTGGTCAAGCGCGCGCTGGAGCTGAACGCCTCGGCGCTTATACTGGTGCATAACCATCCCTCGGGCGACCCGACGCCCTCGATGGCCGATATCTCGATGACCGAGCAGATCAAGGAAGCGGCGCAGGTGCTGGGGATCGAGTTGCACGACCATCTGATCATCGGCAAAAGTCGCGAGCTGAGCTTTCGTGCGCAGGGCTATCTTTGATCAGGGCGCGGGCGTGAAATCGGGTTTTAGCCACAGCTCCACCCGCCGGTTCAGGCGGCGACCGGCGGCGGTTTCGTCGCAGGCCATTGGCAGGGCCTCGCCAAAGGCCTCGATGCGGGGCAGGGTCGCCTCGGCGGGGGCAAGGCTTTGCAGCCGGGCCAGCACCGCCTCGGCACGTTTGCGCGAAAGGTCGAGGTTGGCTGTGGCATTGCCGGAGCCATCGGAAAAGCCTGCAAGGATCAGCGCGGTGTCGCGGAAGGAGCCAACTTCGATCAGGCGGGCGAGATCGTTGAGGTTTTCTTGCGAAGTGGCGTCCAGCGCATCGCTGCCATCCTGAAACCGGAAGGTGAGCGAGAGACGGTCGGCGCCCTCCATCAGGGTCACCAACCGCTTGAGGTCGGCCAGCGTGGTCTCTTCGCCCGCGCCCTTGATGGCATTGATCAGGCGCAGCCCGTCGGCTGTCATCGGCTGGCTTTCGGGGCTGCGGTTGATGTAGCCGCCTGCCGCAATGGCGGATTGTGCTGCGGGCAGGGCAAGGAAATCCAGAAACTCCCGCGCCATCAGCGGCAGGCGGCGGCGCGGGGTCAGCAGGTAAAGCGGCAGCGTCAGGGGGTAATCCTCGGCCTTGACGGCGAGAGGGGAGGCCAGCAGCGGAAAGCCGCAGCTGTCGGTCAGCGGCAGGGTGCGGGCGCGGCCAGTCGTGGCGCGACCTGTCACCGCCAGAGCAAAGGGGTCCTTGGCGACAGCCTCGGCCAGGCTGGCCAGATCGGGGTGGCTGACACTGGCGGCATTGCTGCGGCCAAGTCGGGCAGAGAGGGCACGCTCCAGATCGCTGTCGGGGGCGAGACCGTGCAGCACCAGCGGCATGTCCGGGCCACCGATCTCGCGCCAGTTTTTTACCTCGCCGGCCAGCGCCTTGGCCAGATCGACCGTTGAAATCTTGGGCAGCGGATTGTCAGGGGCGACGATGGGCAGCAGGGCATCCAGCGCCAGAGCCGTGTTGCCGAAGTCGGCTTCGGGGACCGAGGCCAGCATGAGTTCTGCGCGCCCCTCCTTGAGGGCGGCGCGGGCGGCGGTGGCGGGCAGGGGTTGGAAAGAGATTTCCGCCAGCACCTTGTCGGTGGCGGGATCGGTTAAAAGTGCGGGGGCTTCGGGCGCGCGCGGCGCTGTGTGGTGCAAGCCGCGCGACAGGGCGAAGGCCTTGATCAAGCCGGGCATCAGGGCGCGGCCTGCATCTGCCTCACCGACCAGACGGATCACCGCCTTGGGCGCGGTCAGATCGGGGCAGGCGGGGCCGTCACAGATCACCCCTGTGGCGTCGATGGTCAGCAGGCCATAGGGACTGGCGATTCGAAAAAACTCGCCGTCATACCCCTGCAGCAGGCCGGGAATCGCCAAGGACCCGTCGCGCGAGGTCAGCGTGACGTCTTGCGCCCAGGCCGCGAAGGGCAAAAGCGCGGCGAAGATCGCCGCGCGCCAGAAAGCTGTCATGAGGTCTCCGCCTGCCCCTATTGCGAGGAGGCGATATTCATCTCGGGAACAAGATTATTCAACACCAGATAATCGCCGATTGCATCGCAGTCCGGCATGGCGACGGTCAGATCCGCCTTGGTGACCATGCCGCCGGTGCTGGCGATGGTCTCGCCGAGCATTTCACGGCCACAGGTTGTCTGGGTCACGGCAGCCTCGATCACCACTTCGGGTTGGGCAGCCGGGTCGGCGGGATAAGTGTAAACTTCGGCCAGCAGCGGCACTTCGGTGGTGCTGTCGCCAAGGATGCTGAGGAAGCCGCCCCGGGTCGGCAGGCCTGCGGCAGGCAGATGCGGATTGGCGCCATTGACGTCGCCCGCCGAGCCGTAGGTCGCGCCATTTTCAAAGCCGTGCAGCTGGAAGGCATCCTGTGCCTGCCATTGCACGCCAAAGCGGCGCAGAGTGCTGGCCTCGGGAACCTCTAAACTGGCCGTGACCGAGCTGCCGTCCTTGAACATCACCTCGACGTTGGCGGATTGTTCCAGCGCGGGCAGATCGGTGAACAGCGCGCCGGTCAGTGTCGTCTTGGCACTGAGCGCGAGGCCAGCATGTTTCAGCACGACCCTTTCGTCGGGATGACAGCTGGCAACAAGGGTCAGGCTGATCATGGCGTTCTCTTCGGCGGCGAGATCCAGTGCCGGGGTGCAGGGATCCTGAGCCAGCGCCTGCTCCACGGCCTGTTCGACGGTGGAGAGAGGCGCCGGATCGGTGACCAGCTGTGGCGCGGGGGTGACGGCGATCTGCGGCGCTGTCAGCGGCAGAGCCAATTTGGGAAGCCGCAGTGCCTCGGGCTCGAAGGGGGTTGTCACGGTGGTCTCGCTGCCTGCGGCGACGGTTTCAAGGTTTTCGGGCTGCACTGCCAGCGCCGCGCCTTGTTCGGCAGTGGTGTCGTTGTGTTTGGCGGTGCTTTGCATGAATTGACCCGCCCCCAACGCAACCGCGATCACCGCGATACCGCCTGCCGCCTTTTGCTTGAGATTCGCAACCATGGGGTCCTCCAAGGAAATCCGTTGCGGTTCTCTTGCCTGTCAAAGGCGGCGGCGGCATGGCGAAAACAAGGAATGTTTCCGAAGCGACGCGGAATCAGGGCGGATGTGCCGCACTGTCCCCGGCTGGCCCGTGGAACGAAAAACGCCGCCAAGGCGGACCCTGGCGGCGTGATCAGGTTCTTGGCGAGAGGGTCAGAGCTTGCCGTGGCAATGCTTGAACTTCAGGCCCGAGCCGCAGGGGCAATCGTCATTGCGCGCCGGGTTGCCCCAGGTGGTGGGGTCAGTCTCGTCAAAGCCTGCGAGGGCTGCAAAGACCGAGCCTGCAACCGGGGCCGCAGCGGCGGCAGGAGCCGGATTGGCCGCCGCCTCTGCTGCCGCTGCTGCCGCCTGTTGCTGGGCAATATACTGCGCCATCATGGCTTGCTGCTCTTCCGGCGAGATCGGGCGCAGTTGCGCCAGCTTCTCGGTGATGTCCTGACGCAGCGAGTTCAGCATGTTTTCAAACAGGGTGAAGCTCTCGGTCTTGTATTCGTTCAGCGGGTCGCGCTGGGCGTAACCGCGGAAGCCGACGACCGACCGCAGATGTTCCAGCCGCAGAAGATGCTCGCGCCATTTGGTGTCAATGGTTTGCAGCAAGAGCTGCTTTTCGATGGTGCGCATCGACTCCTGACCGAAGCCTTCGGCCTTTTCGTCCATCATCTTGTCGCTGGCTTCGACAATGCGGCCCAGGATGGCTTCTTGATCGGTGCCCTCTTCGGCGGCCCAGGCGGCGATGGGCAGAGCCATGCCCATCTTTTCCTTCACGGCCTCATCCAGACCTTCGACGTCCCATTTGGCGGCATAGGCCTTGGGCGGCAGGTAGTTGTTGACCAGATCCTCGGCAACCTGATGGCGCATGTCCTGCACGATCTCGGCCAGATCCTGCGACTGCATGACTTCCATGCGCTGGCCGAAGATCGCCTTGCGCTGGTCGTTCATCACGTCGTCGAACTTCAGCAGCTGTTTGCGGATGTCAAAGTTGCGGCCTTCGACCTTGGCCTGGGCGCGTTCCAGCGATTTGTTGACCCAAGGGTGAATGATCGCTTCGCCCTCTTTCATGCCAAGCTTCGACAGCACCGAATCCAGCCGCTCCGAGCCGAAAATTCGCATAAGATCGTCTTCAAGGCTGAGGAAGAAGGACGAGCGGCCGGGGTCGCCCTGACGTCCCGAGCGACCGCGCAGCTGGTTGTCGATGCGGCGGCTTTCGTGGCGCTCGGTGGCGAGAACAAACAGACCACCGGCGGCCTTCACGGCCTCTTCATCGGCGGCATGTTCGGATTCGACGCGGGCACGGACTTCGTCGGGGTGCAGGTGCGGATCGGCGAGGATTGCCTCCATCACCTTGAATTCGACGTTGCCGCCCAGTTTGATATCGGTGCCGCGACCGGCCATGTTGGTGGCGATGGTCACCGAGCCAAGCTTGCCGGCATCGGCGACGATCTGCGCCTCTTGTTCATGCTGGCGGGCGTTCAGCACGTTATGCGGCACGCCTTCTTTGGTCAGCATTTCAGAGAGGAACTCGGATTTTTCGATCGAGGTGGTGCCGACAAGGATCGGCTGGCCCGTCGCATGCGCCTCTTTGATGCGCTTGACCACGCCTTCGAATTTTTCGCGGGCGGTGCGGTAGACGGCGTCGTCGTCGTCCTTGCGCTGCACCGGGCGGTTGGTCGGAACCTCGATCACGCCCAGCTTGTAGATCTCCATGAACTCGTCGGCCTCGGTCGAGGCGGTGCCGGTCATGCCGCCAAGCTTGTCATAAAGGCGGAAGTAGTTCTGGAAGGTCACGCTTGCCAGAGTGACGTTTTCCGGCTGGATGGTGACACCCTCTTTGGCCTCGATTGCCTGATGCAAGCCGTCCGACAGGCGGCGGCCCTTCATCATCCGTCCGGTGAATTCGTCGATCAGCAGGATCTCGTCGTCGCGCACGATATATTGCTGGTCGCGCTGGAACAGCTTGTGCGCCCGCAGGGCCTGAGTGACGTGGTGAACGATGGTGGTGCTTTCGGGTTCATAGAGCGACTGGTCGGCAGGCAGGATGCCCAGGGCATGCAGCTGCTGCTCGATGAATTCATTGCCCTCTTCGGAATAGGTGACGTTGCGGGTCTTTTCGTCCAGCTTGTAATGCGTCTCATCCAGCTGAGGGATCAGGTGATCAACCTGGGTGTAAAGCTCGCTACGGTCCTGGCTCGGCCCCGAGATGATCAAGGGGGTGCGCGCCTCGTCAACCAGGATCGAATCGACCTCATCGACGATGGCAAAGTTATGGCCGCGCTGGGCCATCTCTTCGAGACTGCCCTTCATATTGTCGCGCAGGTAGTCAAAGCCCAATTCGTTGTTGGTCGCGTAGGTGATGTCGGCCTGATAGGCGTCTTTCTTCTCGGTCGCGTCCTGATAGGGATAAACCACGCCGGTCGTCATGCCGAGGGCACCATAGACCTGGCTCATCCATTCGGCATCGCGCTTGGCAAGGTAGTCGTTGACGGTGACAACATGCACGCCCTTGCCGGTCAGCGCGTTCAAATAGGCCGGGAAGGTCGCCACAAGGGTCTTGCCTTCGCCCGTACGCATCTCGGCGATATTGCCCTGATGCAAAAAGACCCCGCCCATCAGCTGCACGTCAAAGGCGCGCAGACCCAAGGCGCGCTTGGCGGCCTCGCGGCAATTGGCAAAGGCCTCGGGCAGCAGGGCATCGAGGCTTTCGCCACCCTCTTGCACGCGTTTCTTGAATTCATCGGTCTTGGCGATGATCCCCTCGTCGCTCAGCGCGGCAAACTCTGGCTCCAGCGCGTTGATTTTCGCCACCAGCGGGCGCACCGACTTGACCATTCGGTCATTCGGGGTGCCAAACATCTTCCGCGCAATCGATCCAAGACCCAGCATGTTTTCTCCGCCTGGCCGTTATTGACAATATCGTGTGAGGCTCCGGCTTGCCCGCCATGCCCTGCTTCCATAGAAGAGCGTCAAGGCAAACCCCCGCGTCTCACGCGACCCGTGCGATGTAAGGGTATGGCCCGGTATAGTCAACGTCGCGCGGCAGCGCGGCACGATCAGGAGAGTGTGACATGGCAAAAGCGATGCGGTTTTTGGCGGGGGCGCTGGTTGCAGCGGTTCTGTCCGGTCCGGCACTGGCAGAGGATCCCACCGCCGATACGGTCGTGGCAACGGTCAACGGGGTGAATATCACGCTGGGCAATCTGATCGTGGCGCGCGAAGCCCTGCCCGAGCAGTACAAGACCCTGCCCGCCGAAGCCCTGTTCAAAGGCATTCTCGACCAGCTGGTGCAGCAGGCCGTGCTCGAGCAATCGGTTGGCGACAAGCTGACCAAGAAAGACACGCTGCAATTGGAAAATGACCGCCGCGGCTATCTTGCCAATGCGGCACTGACGCCGGTGGTCAAGGCGGCTGTGACGGATGAGGCGCTGAAAAAGGCCTATGACGAGAAATTCAAGGATGCCAAACCGCAGACCGAATACCACGCTGCGCATATTCTGGTGGACAGCGAAGACAAGGCCGAACGAGCTGAAAACCCAGCTTGACGGCGGCGCAGATTTCGCAGCCCTGGCCAAGGCGAACTCGACCGACACCGGCTCGGGTGCCAACGGGGGCGATCTGGGCTGGTTTGGTCTGGGTGCCATGGTCAAACCCTTTGAAGATGCCGTGGTGGCTGCCGAGGTCGGCAAAGTGGCAGGCCCGATCAAGAGCGATTTCGGCTGGCACCTGATCCTGGTCAGCGAAACCCGCGTCGCCGCCCAGCCTTCGCTGGATGACCTGCGCGACGAGCTTGCCGCGCAGATCGAGCAAAAAGCCGTTGAGGCGCATATCAAAAGCCTTACCGATGCTGCCAAGATCGAAAAACCCGGCGAGGGGCTGGACCCCAAGCTGATTCTCGACGCAACCTTGCTCGACAAGTAACCGCAGATTACGGGGGCCAGCATGGCAAAGACCGATTGGAAGGCGAAAGCCAAGGCATTGAAGAAAGAGCTGAAGGCGCTGAAGCCGAAAGCCGCGCCCAAGGCCAAGAAGGCCAAACCGGTCTCGCCGCTGGCCCCCGCAAGCTTTCCCAAGCTGCCGCAGATCGCAGGCGTCGAATTCGCTGCAGTCGAGGCGGGAGTGCGCTATGCAAACCGCACCGACGTCATGCTGGTGCGGCTGGCCCCCGGCACGGCGATGGCGGGGGTGTTCACCCGCTCCTCGACCCGCTCGGGCTGCGTGCGCGATTGTCAGGACAAACTGGCGATGAAGGTGCCCGCCGATGCGGGTGCGGCCATCGTGGTGAACTCGGGCAATTCCAATGCCTTTACCGGCAAGATCGGCGATGAAGCCGTCGCAGCGGTCACCGGCGGCGTGGCCGAGGCTCTGGGCCTGCCAGCCAGCCGGGTGTTCTCCTCTTCAACCGGCGTGATCGGCGAGCCTCTGCCCTATCAGACGATCACCGCCAAGATCCCCGCGCTGGTCGCAGAGCTTGCGCGAGGATGCCATCGAGATGGCCGCCCATGCCATGATGACCACCGACACCTTTCCCAAGGGCGCTGCGGCGACGATTCAGGCCGAGGGTGGCGAGGTCAAGATCGCCGGCATCGCCAAGGGCTCGGGCATGATCGCGCCGGATATGGCGACGATGCTGGTCTATATCTTTACCGATGCGAAAATCTCGCCGGTCAATCTGCAAAAACTGCTGTCGCGCAATGTCGGGCCGACCTTCAACTCGATCACCGTCGACAGCGACACCTCGACCTCCGACACGCTGCTTCTCGCCGCCACGGGCCAATCTCCTGCCGCCGAGTTGAAAGGCGAAGCGCTGAAGGCCTTCGAGATCGCCCTGCGCGGCGTGATGATGGATCTGGCGCATCAGGTGATCCGCGATGGCGAAGGCGCCACGAAATTCGTTGAAGTTCGTGTCAGCGGAGCCGCCTCCGACGATGACGCAGGCAAACTTGCCATGGCCATCGCCAACTCCCCCCTCGTCAAGACCGCCATCGCCGGACAAGATCCGAACTGGGGCCGCATCGTTGCCGCGATCGGCAAATCCGGCGCCATGGCCGACCGCGACCGGCTCTCGATCAAATTCGGCGATATCCTTGTGGCCAAGAACGGCTGGCGCAATCCGAAATACCAGGAAGAAGACGGCGCGGCCTATATGCTGCAGCCCGAGCTCGTCATCAGCGTCGATATGGGCCTGGGCCGGGCGAAACGCTCGGTCTGGACCTGCGATCTGACCAACCGCTATATCGAGATCAACGCCGACTACCGCTCCTGATTTCATCTTGGCTCAAATATCCCACGGGGGTTCGGGGGTGTGAAACCCCCGAGGCTGCCGCAAGCGCAAGGCCCGACCATTGAAAACCCTGCTTGTTTCCGCCGTTGCCCTGATTGATGTCGATGGCCGCGTCTTGCTGGCGCAGCGCCCCGAGGGCAAATCTCTGGCGGGGCTTTGGGAGTTCCCCGGCGGCAAGGTCGAGCCGGGCGAAACGCCGGAAGTGGCGCTTATCCGCGAGCTGAAGGAAGAGTTGGGCATCGATACCTGGCAGAGCTGCCTCGCACCGCTGACCTTTGCCAGCCACAGCTATGAGGGTTTTCATCTGCTGATGCCGCTGTTCGCCTGCCGCCGCTGGGAGGGGGTTCCAGCCCCGCAGGAGGGGCAAAAACTGGCCTGGGTTCGCGCGCAGAACCTGCGTGACTATCCGATGCCGCCGGCAGATTTGCCGCTTATCCCGATTCTGCGCGACTGGCTTTAGACCCGTCTTAAGAAACTGTGTTAAAAATAAGCAACAGTTCCGTCAAAACGATTAAATAGATGTATGAATGTCAACAGTTCCCGATTAGATTTCGATCCATGGCGCTAATTGGGGGATTGGCAGGATGCTAAGGACTATTTCCATTGGAAGTTGTGTGTCAGTTCAAGGGCTTCTGGTTGGCCAGATGCAGGACGGCAAGGTAATGGTTAGGGTAGACGAAGTGACCTTTATCGGTTTTCCGGTGCCACAGGTCCGCAAATCCTGATTTGACTTCGAATAAAAGCAAAAGGGCCGGGGTTTCCCCCGGCCTTTTTGTATCCTTGGTGCCACAGAGGTCAGGCCAGCGTGCGCTGGACTTCCTCGCGTTCAAAGATCTCGATGACGTCACCCTGACGAATGTCTTCGTAACGTTCGAAGGCCATGCCGCATTCCTGACCCGAGATGACTTCCTTCACCTCGTCCTTGAAGCGCTTCAGCGTCTTGAGCGTGCCTTCGTGGATCACCACCTCGTCACGCAGCAAGCGGACGCCAGCCGAGCGGCGGGCAATGCCTTCGGTGACGATACAGCCCGCGACGTTGCCGACGCCGGTGACCTTGAAGACCTCTTTGATCTGCGCATAACCGATGAAGGTTTCGCGGATCTCGGCCTTGAGCAGGCCCGAGGCGGCGGCTTTGATGTCGTCGACCAGATCATAGATGATCGAGTAATAGCGGATCTCGACCCCCTTCTGATGCGCCGAGTTGCGCGCCGAGGCATTGGCACGGACGTTGAAGCCGATGATCGGGCACTTGCTGGCTTCGGCCAGCGAGACATCGGTATCGGTGATGGCCCCGACGCCATAGGACAGCACGCGGACGCGGACTTCGTCGTTGCCGACTTTTTCCAGCGCCTGCACGATGGCTTCGGCAGACCCCTGCACGTCGGCCTTGACGATGATCGGCAGCTCGGCGACGTCCTGATCGGCCTTGGCCTTGGCCATCAGCTGTTCCAGGGTGGTCGCAGCCCCAATCGCGGCACGTTTGTCTTTGGCGGACTTGGCGCGGTAATCGGCGATTTCACGCGCCTGCGCTTCGGTTTCCACCACGTTCAGCGTATCGCCAGCCGAGGGAGTGCCGGAAAGGCCGAGCACTTCCACCGGCACCGAGGGGCCAGCTTCGTCAATGCGTTCGCCCTGATCGTTGACCAGCGCACGGACCTTGCCCCACTGTTCGCCGACGACAAAGATGTCGCCCTTCTTCAGCGTGCCGTTCTGCACCAGAACCGTGGCAACCGGGCCGCGGCCGACGTCGAGCTTGGCCTCGATCACAGCGCCCGAGGCGTTGCGGTTCGGGTTGGCGCGCAGTTCCAGAATCTCTGCCTGAAGCGCAATGGCTTCCAACAGATTTTCCAGACCCATGCCGGTTTTGGCCGAAACTTCCACGTCCTGCACATCGCCCGACATGGCTTCGACAACGATCTCGTGTTGCAGAAGGTCGGTGCGCACCTTGGTCGGGTTGGCGTCGTGCTTGTCCATCTTGTTGATGGCGACAATCATCGGCACCTTGGCGGCCTTGGCATGGGCAATCGCTTCGATGGTTTGCGGCATGACCGCGTCATCGGCAGCCACCACCAGCACGACGATATCAGTCACCTGAGCCCCGCGCGAGCGCATCGAGGTAAAGGCAGCGTGGCCGGGGGTGTCGAGGAAGGTCAGTTTCTGACCCTTCTCGGTCACCACCTGATAGGCGCCGATGTGCTGGGTGATGCCACCGGCTTCGCCCTGCACCACGTTTGCCTTGCGCAAAGCGTCGAGCAGCGAGGTTTTGCCGTGGTCGACGTGACCCATGATGGTGACAACCGGCGGACGGGCGATGAGGTTTTCATCCTCGTCCTTGGTCTGTTCGATGGCCTGTTCCACGTCAGCATCCGAAACGCGCACGGCTTTATGGCCGAACTCTTCGATGACAAGCTCGGCGGTATCCGCGTCGATCGGCTCGTTCAGCGTGACCATCATGCCCATTTTCATCAGGCTCTTGACCACATCCGCGGCGCGTTCCGACATGCGGTTCGCCAATTCGGAAACGGTGATGGATTCGGGCAGCTGCACGTCGCGGAACTGCTTTTCAGGCTTGTTGCCAAAGCCCATCGCCTTTTGACGGGCCTTTTCCTGCTTGCGCTTCATCGCGGCCATGGAGCGGGTGCGACCGCCCTCGCCAGCCAGCGCGTCGTTGAGCGTCAGCTTGCCGGCGCGACGACCTTCGTCGCCTGCCTTGGCCTTGCGATCCCGCTCTTCGCGGTCACGGTCGGTCTTGTTGCGGGCCGGAGCGAGGCCGGGCTTGGCACCCATCGGCGCACGCGCCACAGCATCATCAACCGCAGGCGCAGCAGCAGGCGCATTGCGCCCGTTGCGGTCCCCAGCCGGACGCGCTGCAGGCTCGGCAGGTTTTTCGGGTTGGCGGCGCGAGGTGCCCAGCACGTCAGCCTTGCGTTCCGCAGCGCGAGACACGGCATCGGCCGCGGCCTGCACGCGCAGGCGTTCTTCTTCCTCGGCCTTGGCACGGGCTGCCTCGGTCCGCTCGCGCTCTTCACGCTCTTTGGTTTCGGCTTCTTCGCGCTTGCGGGCGCGCTCTTCGTCGCGCTCGCGGTCTTCCTCGGCGCGGCGGACCGCGTCTTCGGCCTCGCGGGCCTTGGCAACGCGCAGAGCCGCCAGACGGCGCTCCATCTCGGCATCGGTGATGCCTGCGGGGCGTTTGGAGGGGTCACCCAAATGGGCGTTGCTGCTTGGAGCAGCGGCAGCACCGGGCGTTCCCGGTTTGGCAGGCGCCACCGGCACGACCACGCGCTTGCGCTTGGTCTCTACAACAACGCTTTTCGTGCGGCCGTGGGAGAAGCTTTGCTTCACCTGACCGGAACGAGGTGCGCCACCCAGGCCGAGGGGTTTTTTGCCGTCTGTATCGCTCATGCGTCCTACGTATCCTTCAAGGCGGTCTCGCCGCCATCCTGCTCGCCTGTCTGCACCCGCAAACCTGCAAGCCTTGCCGCTTCCTCTACAACACGCGTCGTGAGTCCACCAGCGCCAAGCGCGGCGTGTATCGCACGTTCGCGCCCGAAAGCCAAACCCATTTCCTCGGCGGTGAGAAACCCGATAAACGCGCCCTCTCCGTCAGGTGCGCGCAGCTTGGTCTTGCCGCGTTCCGATCCGTTCGAGGCCTGTATCAGCACCCGAGCTTTGTCCTTTTGCAGCCAGTCCTTGACCTTCTCATAGCCCATCACGGCGCCAGAGGCCTTGCGGGCCAGAGAGATCAGATCAATCACCCGCCGCAGCATCAGCGCTTCGACCAGATCGGCCAGATTATCCGGCACTTTCACTGGTTGTTTGGCGGCGCGGGCAAACAGGCCCTTCTTCGCCGCCTTGTCGATGGCTGCGCGATCCGCCGAGACATAAAACCCCCGACCCGGCAGGCGGGCCAGAATATCGGGCACCACCAAATCCTCCGGCCCCAGACAAAAGCGGATCAAGCCCGCTTTCGGCTGGACCTCGCCCGTCGCAATGCACTTGCGTTCGGGCTCGTCGATCAGTTTTTCACGGCCACCGCGTGTCACGGTCTACCTCCGAGGCCTGCGATCAGGCCTCGGCCTCCTCTTCGTCGATCTCTTCCTCTTCGGCGACGGCCAATTCGGTCGGATCGACCCAGCCCAGCATGACGCGGGCGGTCATCACCATAGTTTGCGCCTCTTCCAGCGAGACGTCAAATTTCTCCAACACACCTTCGTCCTTCTTGCGCTGACCGTTTTCGGTGGTCCAGCCGCCGGCCAGTTCCCAGTCGGCGCAGGTGGCGAAATCTTCCAGCGTCTTGATGCCGTCGTTGGCCAGAGCTTCCAACATTTGGGGCGTCAGGCCTTCGAATTCAACCAGGCTGTCTTCAACACCCAGCGCGCGGGCAGCTTCCATGGCCTTGGTATTGGCCGCTTCAAGGAATTCACGGGCGCGGGTTTGCAGCTCGCCTGCGGTGCCTTCGTCAAAGCCGTCAATCGACAAAAGCTCGTCGATTTCGACGTAGGCCACTTCCTCAAGGTTGGTGAAGCCTTCGGCCACCAGCAGTTGCGCCATCATCTCGTCGATATCCAGCGTGTCCATGAACAGCTTGGTGCGTTCCGTGAACTCGGCCTGACGACGCGCGGATTCGTCGGTTTCGGTAACGATATCAATGTCGAGACCGGTGAGCTGCGAGGCCAGACGTACGTTTTGGCCCCGGCGGCCAATGGCGAGCGACAGCTGCTCGTCGGGCACCACCACCTCGATCTTGCCGGCATCATCGTCGATCACGACCTTGGAAACTTCTGCCGGTTGCAGCGCGTTCACCAGGAAGGTCGCCTGATCCTGGTTCCACGGAATGATGTCGATCTTCTCGCCCTGCAGCTCGTTGACCACGGCCTGAACCCGCGAGCCGCGCATACCGACGCAAGCGCCGACGGGATCGATAGAATTGTCGAAAGAAATCACAGCGATCTTGGCGCGCGACCCCGGATCACGGGCGACAGCCTTGATCTCGATGATGCCGTCATAGATTTCCGGCACTTCCATCTTGAACAGCTCGGCCATGAACTGCGGGTCGGTGCGCGACAGGAAGACCTGCGGGCCGCGGGCCTCGCGGCGCACGTCCTTGATGTAGCAACGGATACGGTCGTTCGGGCGATAGGATTCGCGGCCGATCTTTTCGTTGCGGCGCAGGATGGCTTCACCGCGACCGATGTCGACGATGATATTGCCGTATTCCTCGCGCTTGACCTGACCGTTGATGATCGTGCCCTTGCGGTCCTTGAATTCTTCGTACTGGCGGTCACGCTCGGCTTCACGGACCTTTTGCAGGATGACCTGCTTGGCCGATTGCGCCGCGATGCGGCCCAGATCAACGGGCGGCACTTCGTCGATGATCTCGTCACCCAGCTGCGGGTCTTTCAGGTGGTCTTTCGCCTGCTTGACGGTCAGTTGGGCGTGGTGGTTTTCGACCTCGTCATCGCCGACAACCGTGCGGATGCGGGCAAAAGAGGCGCGACCGGTCTTGCGGTCGATCTTCACCCGGATGTCCATATCGGCGCCGTAGCGCGACTTGGCTGCGCGTGCGAGGCTGTCTTCCATCGCCTGGATCACCAGTTCGGGATCAATCATCTTCTCGCGTGCGACCGCCTCGGCGGTCTGGAGAAGTTCAAGCTGGTTTGCAGAAGTAATCGCCATTGGAAATCTCCGGCCCTGAGGATGGGGTTGGTGTTTGGTGGTTTAGTGTTTTGTAGAGTCGGGGGCGTCGTCTTCGTCGCCCTCGGATTCTTGCACTTCGTCGAAGTCTGATTCGTCAAAGGCGCCAGTGACTTTTTTCTGGCGCAGCATCTCGGTGATCAAATCATCGGTCAGGATCAGTTTGGCATCGGAAAGCCAGTCGAATTGCAGGCCGATGGTCACCGGTTCGGCGCCTTCGTCGAGTTCAACCAGAACTTCCTCGCCCTCGACCCCCGCCAGCATGCCCTTGAAGCGGCGACGGCCGTCGATCAGCTCGGTGGTCTCGATGCGGGCTTCCCAGCCTTTCCACATCTCGAAATCCTTGAGACGGGTCAGCGGGCGGTCGATGCCGGGGGAGGAGACTTCAAGGATGAAGTTCTCTTCAATCGGGTCTTCGACATCGAGCACGGCCGAAACCGCGGTCGAGATCGCGCCGCATTCGTCGACGATAATGCCACCCTCGGGGCGGTCGGCCATGATTTGCAAGGTGCGGGTGGCGCCGCCCATCAGGCGGATGCGCACCAGTTCAAAGCCCATGCCTTCGATCACCGGAGTGACGATATCGGCAAGGCGGCGATCCATGGCGGTTTTGGCGATCAGATCAGACATGATGTCCTAAAAATTAAAAAACGGGCCAGCAGGCCCGTGCGTGACTTGCGGTAGCTTCAGGTTTGGACCCTGAAACAGCTGTTGCAGCGGATATAGGCGGGATGGCGGCGCGATGCAAGGCCGATCAATCGCGCGGCATGCGGCACGACAGTTCTTTGCTCACCCACTTAGGTCGCGCAAGTTGGTGTGTCTCTTTCAACCGGCGGGTCGCAACCCGTTTGTGGCCGCTACCAGCGCCGCGCTGATACCCGGCTCGGAGAGGGCATGGCCCGCGAGCGGCACGATTTGCAGACGCGCCTTCGCCCAGCCCTCTGCCAGTCGGTGGGCCGAGACCGGCGGGCAGATCATGTCGAACTGGCCCTGCACGATATCGACGGTCAAGTGTTCGATCTTGCTGCGGTTTTGCAAGATCCAGCCATCACTTTCCAGAAAGGCGCGGTTGAAGAAATAGTGATTCTCCAGCCGGGCGAAGGCGCGGGCATAGTCGCTGGGGCCTTCGCCCATGAAGCCCTCGGAATGCACCGAGGCGAGGGCGTTTTCCCAACCGGCCCAGGTGCGGGCAACCTTGGCTTCTTCCATCGCCACGCCGCTGAACAGGCGGCGGTGGTAGGCGGCGATCAGGTCGGTCTGTTCTGCGGCGGGGATTGGCGCGAGGAAACGTTGCCAAAGCGCGGGGTAAAAGGCAGCGGCGCCGCCGCCGTAGAACCAGTCCAGCTCGGCCTGGGTGGCGAGGAACACGCCGCGCAGGATCAGGTGGCGGGTGCGGGCGGGGTGGCTGATGGCGTAGATCAGCGCAAGGGTGGCCCCCCAGCTGCCGCCAAAGAGGATGAAGCTGTCGATGCCGAGGTCTTGCCGGATCTGTTCGATGTCGCGGACAAGGTGCCAGGTGGTGTTGTTCTCGACCGAGGCATGCGGGCGCGAGCGGCCGCAGCCGCGCTGGTCAAACAGCACGACGCGGAACACCGCCGGGTCGAAATAGCGCCGCATTGCCGGGCTGCAGCCGCCACCGGGGCCGCCGTGCAGCACGAGCACGGGAATACCTTGGGGGTTGCCGCATTGCTCGACATAGATCTTGTGGCCGTCGCCCATGTCCATCTGACGCTGGTCAAAGGGGTCGATCGGCGGGTAAAGATATTCAACTGCGCGCTTTTGACCTGATCTATGGTCCATAATCGTCCTATATAGTTGGCCATAGACTGCGCCGCCCAGCGCCGGTGCGCAAGGAGTTCTGATGGCTGAAGTTGCAACAAAGACCAATACGATCGACCCGGCCGAGGTCGCCAAGTTCGAGGCGATGGCGGCGGAATGGTGGGATACGGAAGGCAAGTTCAAGCCGCTGCATCTGATGAATCCCTGCCGGCTGGACTATATCACGCGGCAGATTGCGGCAGAGTTTGATCGGGATCTGGCCAAGGCTAAACCCTTTGCGGGATTGAGGATTCTGGACATTGGCTGCGGTGGCGGGCTGCTGTCCGAGCCGATGGCGCGGCTGGGGGCTGCGGTTGTGGGTGCGGATGCGGCACCGCGCAATATTCCAGTGGCGCAGATCCACGCCGACGCAATCGGGGCTGGAGATCGATTACCGCAACATCACCGCCGAGGCGCTGGCCGCTGCGGGCGAACAGTTTGACGTGGTCCTCAACATGGAAGTGATCGAGCATGTCGCTGATCCGCAAGGATATTTGACCGCCTGCCAGCAGCTTTTGAAGCCCGGCGGGCTGATGCTTTGCTCGACCTTGAACCGCAATCCCAAAAGCTTTGCCATGGCGATCATTGGCGCGGAATGGGTGATGCGCTGGCTGCCCAAGGGCACGCATGACTGGGCCAAGTTCATCACGCCGGACGAGCTTTACGGCCTGATCCGCGGCGCGGGGCTGGAGCCGGTGGACCGCAAGGGCATGGTGTTCAATCCGATCTCGTGGCGCTGGTCGCTGTCGTCGCGGGATCTGTCGGTGAACTATGTCACGGCGAGCGTGAAGCGCTGAAATCTGCGTCTGCTTTGGGTATGGCGCGGGTATGGCCCGCGTATGGTTTGCGTCATGACGTGAGGATTTGCCCTTGCCCTTGCCCGTGGCTGCGGGCGGAAGGGGGGGTTTCAACCCCCCAAGGCGGGCAGGCCCGCCTTTCCCCCCGAGGATATTTGGACAGAGAGGATGGGGCTTGAACCTGCCTTGGGGGCGTGAGACGAAGGGCCATGCTCGCGATCTTTCTCAAAACCCTTCCGTTCTTTGCCGTCATCGGGCTTGGCTTTGCTGCGGGGCGGCTGCGGTTTTTTACCGCTGAGGCGACGGCCTATCTGACCAAGTTCGTCTTTTACTTCGCGCTGTCGGCGATGCTGTTTGGCTTTGCCGCCAATCTGGACCTGAGTGAAGTGTTTTCCTGGGCCTTTGTCGGGGCGTATTTTCTGGCGACCTTTGTGGTCTGGGTGCTGGTCGGCTTGGTGGCGATTCTGCGCGGCGCGCGGCCGGAAGAGGCGGTGTTCGAGGCGCATACCGGCGTGATCGGCAATGTCGGCTTTCTGGGCATCCCGATGCTGACGCTGCTGCTTGGCAAGGCGGCGGTGGGGCCGGTCTTGCTGGTGCTGGCGGTCGATCTGGTGGTGTTTTCCTCGGTGCTGACCCTGGTGATCACCGCCCTGCGCGAGGGACGGATGCGGCTTGGCATGATCCGGGCGCTGGCGCTGGGGCTTTTGAAGAATCCGATGATCGTTTCGGTGGTGCTGGGTCTGGCCTGGGGCGCGACCGGGATGTCTGTGCCCGCGCCGGTGAATGAGTTCATGACGCTGCTGGGTGCGGCCGCGACGCCCTGCGCGCTGTTTGCCATTGGCGGTTCGCTGGCCAACAAGAGCGCCGAGCGGCTGGAGGTGGCGGGCTGGCTGAGCTTTGCCAAACTGGTGCTGCATCCGGCGGCGGTGGCCTTCGCGGCCTTTGTGGTCTTTCCGGTCGAGCCCTATGCGGCGGGGGTCATGGTGGCTGCGGCCTCGCTGCCGGTGGCGGGCAATGTGTTTATTCTGGCGCAGCATTACGGCGTTGCGCCGCAGCGGGTTTCGACCGCTATTCTGATTTCGACCGCGATCTCGGTGCTGACTGTCACCGCCGTGATCGCTTTGGTAACGCGCTAAGGAGTTCCATATGAAAACTTTGTCAGAGAGCCGTGCCTATGGTGGTGTGCAGGGGGTATATTCGCATGCCTCGGAAGAGACCGGCACGGATATGACCTTTGGCCTGTTTCTGCCCGCCGAGACCGAGGACGGGCCGGTGCCGCTGCTGTGGTATCTCTCGGGGCTGACCTGCACGCATGAGAACGCCATGGTCAAGGCGGGCGCACAGCGCTGGGCGGCAGAGGCGGGGATTGCCATGGTCTTTCCCGACACCAGCCCGCGCGGCGAGGGGGTGGCGGATGATCCGGCTTTTGATCTGGGGCAGGGCGCCAGCTTTTACGTCAACGCGACGCAGGGGCCCTGGGCGCCGCATTTCCAGATGTGGGATTACATCACCGACGAGTTGCCGGACGTGCTGTTCAAGGCCTTTCCTCTGGCCGAGGCGGCGCAGGGCATCACCGGGCATTCGATGGGCGGTCATGGCGCGCTGACCATCGCGATGAGCTTTCCGGGGCGGTTCCGCTCGGTCTCGGCCTTTGCGCCGATCTGCAACCCGACCGCCAGCGACTGGGGCCGCAAGCAGTTCACCGCCTATCTGGGCCGCGATGAGCAGAACTGGGCGGCGCATGATGCGACGCTGTTGATGAAGAAGCGCGGCTTTGACGGGCCGATGCTGATTGATCAGGGCACCAGCGACCAGTTTCTGGATCTTTTGAAGCCCGAGGCGCTGGCCTCTGCCATGGTCGAGCGGCGGCAGGGCGGGTCGTTTCGCATGCAAAAGGGCTATGATCACAGCTATTTCTTCGTTTCGACCTTCATGGAAGATCACATCAACTTTCACGCGGGCGCTTTCGATGCTTAGGGCGGTGCTGATGGGTCTGATGCTGCTGTCGGGACCGGCTTTTGCTGGCGCGGCAGAGGATCAGGTTCTGGCTTTGGTGAATGCGGCACGGGCCAAGGCGGGATGCCGGGCCTTGCAGCCGAACCCGCAGCTGACGGCGGCGGCCTTGGGGCAGGCGCAGGCGATGGCGCAGCAGAATTTCTTTGGCCATACCGGCAAGACCGGCAGCACGCTGCGGTCGCGGGTCCGCGCAGAGGGCTATCGCTATCGCGCGGCGGCGGAGAATATCGCGGCGGGCTGGGCCGATGCGGAGACAACCGTGGCGCGCTGGTTGCAAAGCAGGGGGCACCGCAAGAACATGTTGACTTGCAGCTATTCCGAGACCGGGATTGCGATGGTCTATCAGCCGGAGGATGCGCCACTCGCCGGGCAGAGATATGCCTACAAATACTATTGGGTTCAGGTTTTCGGCACGCCATGAGCCAGGTGATCTACATCGACGCCGATGCCTGCCCGGTGAAGCTTGAGGCCGAGCGGGTGGCTGTGCGGCTGGGGGTGCGGATGGTGCTGGTCTCGAACGGCGGGATCAGGCCTTCGGAAAATCCTTTGGTGGAAAGCGTTTACGTCGCGGCGGGGCCGGATGAGGCTGACAAGTACATCGCCGAGGCCTGCGGGCCGGGCGATGTGGTGGTGACGGGGGATATCCCTTTGGCGGCGAAATGCGTCGCGGCGGGGGCCAAGGTGCTGCGCCACAACGGCGAGGAGCTGCACGAGCGCAACATCGGCAATGTGCTGGCGACGCGGGATCTGATGCAGGACCTGCGCTCGGCCGATCCGTTCCGCCAGGGCGGCGGGCGGCCGTTCAGCAAGACCGACCGATCCCGGTTTGCCGAAGTGCTGGACCGGCTTGTGCGACAAGCGAAGCGCTAGTGTCGCAAGCAGGCTAGACCTGACCCTTTGGTCAGAGTTTTCTGGCTGAATGGTCCAGATCCAGATCCCGCCTTCGCTGTCGCCGGAAACGCCGCCCTATGCGGGGATTCTGTTTGCTTTGGGCGGCGGGGTGATTCTTTCGGTCAATGATCTGGCGATCAAGGCGCTGTCGGGGGCCTATGCGCTGCATCAGGTCATCCTGATTCGCGCCTTTGTCGGCATGGCGATCGTGCTGGTGCTGATGGCTCTGTCGCGGCGCGGCTTTGCCCAGATGCGGACGCGGCGCTGGCGCGAGCATCTGTTGCGGGTCAGCATCGTGATGGTGTCGAATGTGACCTATTTCCTTGGGCTGGCGGCGATGCCCTTGGCGGATGCGGTGGCGACGGCTTTTGTCTCGCCCTTGCTGATCACCATGATGTCGGCGGTGGTCTTGGGCGAATACGTTGGCCCAAGGCGCTGGGCGGCGGTGGCGGTGGGGATGGTTGGGGTGGTGGTGATGGTGCGGCCCTCGTCTGGGGTGATCCAGCCGGCGGCGATCCTCGTGCTGATCTCGGCGTTTTGCTATGCCAGCAGCAATATGATGACGCGGCGGATGCGCGAGACGAAATCGGCGGCGACGATGAGTTTCTATGTGCAGCTTGGCTTTATCTTTGTCAGTGCGGCGATGGGGCTTTGGGTCGGTGACGGACATCTGGCGCAGGAGGAGGGCGTGCTGGCCTTTCTGTTCCGGCCATGGGTTTTTCCGCAGGTTAGAGACTATTGGGCCTTTCTGGCGACGGGGGCGGCGGTGGGGGTCGGCGGGCTGATGATGAGCCAAGCCTACCGCACCACCGAGGCGGCGCTGGTGGCGCCCTTTGAATATATCGGCATGCCGATGGCGATTTTCTGGGGGGTGGTTGTGTTTGGCACCTGGCCGGACCAACATGGCTGGATTGGCATGGCGCTGATCTGCGGCGCAGGGCTTTACACGCTGTGGCGCGAGACGGTGCGGAAGAAGGTGATAGACGTTGCAACCCCAAGCGGTGATCTTTGATATTGGCAATGTGCTGACGCGCTGGCAGCCGGAAGCGTTTTACGACCGCGAAATCGGCGAGGCGCGCCGGCAGGCGCTGTTTGCCGCCGTCGATCTGCATGGCATGAACGAACACATCGACGCCGGCGCGGATTTTCGCAGCACGGTTTACGACTGGGCCGGGCGCTATCCCGATTGGGCGGGCGAGGTGCGGCTGTGGCACGACCGCTGGGCGGATCTGGCCAGCCCGCGGATTGAAGGCTCGATCCGGCTGCAACGCGCCTTGCGGGCCAAGGGCGTGCCGGTGTTCGCCCTGACAAATTTCGGCGATTCGACCTGGGAGGCGGCGTTGCCGCAGATGGAATTCCTGCGTGATTTCGACCGGGCCTATGTTTCGGGCAAGATGGGGGTGACCAAGCCTGACCCCGCAATTTTTGCGCAGGTCGAGGCCGATTGCGGTTTGCCACCGCAAAGCCTGCTGTTCACCGACGACAAGGCCGAAAACATCACCGCCGCAGCCCGGCGCGGTTGGCGGACACATCAGTTTGAAAGCTGGCAGGGCTGGGCGGCGCGGCTGGTCGCCGAAGGCTTGCTGACAGCAGAGGAAGCGGGTCTATGAAGGCGGAAATCGTAGGAAAAGAGGCCGAGAGCCTGCTGGATTGGCGCGGGCTGATTGCGGCGCTGGAGGCGGGGCATGCCTTGCCGCGCGCCGAGATCAAGGATCTGTTTTTGTATCGCGGTGCCGATGTGCTGCTGGACCGGGCGGCCTGGATCGACGGGTTGGGGTCCCTGGTCAAGGTGGCGACGGTGGTGCCGGGCAACAAGGCGCGCGGCCTGGCGAATGTGAACGGGGTGGTGACCCTGTTTGACGATGTGACGGGCGAGTTGGCGGCCCTGGTGGATTTCCATCTGGTGACCAAGTGGAAGACGGCGGGCGACAGTCTGCTGGCGGCGAGCAAGCTGGCGCGCAAGGGGTCGCGCAAGTTTCTGCTGGTTGGCGCGGGGACGGTGGCGGCGTCGATGGTCGAGGCCTATCGCGCGCTGTGGCCGGAGGCGGAGTTTACCGTCTGGAGCCGCACGCGGGCGAGTGCCGCGGCGATGGGTCTGGGCGTGGCCGAGGATCTGGAAGCGGCGGTGAAAGCCGCCGATGTGATCTGCACCGCGACGATGGCGACGGAGCCTTTGATCAAGGGCGCGTGGTTGCAGCCGGGCCAGCACCTTGACCTGATCGGCGCCTATAACCCGAAAATGCGTGAAGTCGATGATGCGGCGATGACGCGGGCGCGGGTCTTTGTCGACAGCCGCGCCACCACGCTGCACCATATCGGCGAGTTGATCGAGCCGCTGAAATCGGGGGCGATATGCCGAGGCGGATATCTGTGCCGATTTCTACGACATGGCGGCGGGTGGGTATGCGCGCGGCGCGGAGGAGGAGATCACCATCGCCAAGAATGGCGGCGGGGCGCATCTGGATCTGATGACCTCGGCCTATATCCTTGCGCAGTGGCGCGCGCGCTAGAACGTCAGCGCGCGGTCGCCCTTGGCGTCTTTGATCCGGCTGGGCAGGCCCATCTGATTGAGCAGAGTGAGGAAGGGTTTCGGGTCCAAATCCTCGACATTGGCCATTGCGCCGATATCCCAGGTGCCATTGGCAATCAGCAGGGCGGCAGCAACCGGCGGCACGCCTGCGGTATAGGAAATGCCTTGGCTGCCGACCTCGGTATAGGCCTCCTTATGGTCGGCGACATTGTAGATGAACACCTCTGCCGGCGCGCCATCCTTCTGGCCGCGGACGAAATCGCCGATGCAGGTCTTGCCGGTATAATCGGGGGCAAGGCTGGAGGGATCGGGCAGCACCGCCTTGATCACCTTGAGCGGAATGACCTCCAGCCCCTCGGCGGTTTTCACCGGCTGTTCTGACAAAAGCCCGAGGTTTTTCAACACGGTAAAGACGTTGATGTAATGATCGCCAAAGCCCATCCAGAAGCGCACATCGGCGGCTGGGTAGCGGTTGGCCAAGGAATGCACCTCGTCATGGCCGGTCATATAGGCCTTTTGGCGGCCCACCACGGGCAGATCAAACTCCTGCCCGACCTCGAACATGGTGTTTTCCTGCCAAGTGCCGTTTTGCCAGGAATAGACCGTGCCGGTGAACTCGCGGAAGTTGATCTCGGGGTCGAAGTTGGTCGAGAACCAGCGGCCATGTGAGCCTGCGTTGATATCGACGATGTCGATGCTGTCTACGGTATCGAGATAGTCGTCGGCTGCCAGCCGCGCATAGGCATTGACCACGCCCGGATCAAAACCGACGCCGAGAATAGCGGTGACGCCGGCCGCCTTGCAGGCCTCGCGGCGCTGCCATTCGTAGTTGCCGTACCAGGGCGGGGTCTCGCAGATCTTGGCCGGGTCTTCGTGTATAGCGGTGTCCATATAGGCCACGCCGGTGTCGATGCAGGCCTGCAGCACGGTCATGTTGACGAAGGGCGAGCCGACGTTGATCACGATCTGACAGGCGGTTTCGCGGATCAGGGCGGCGACCTCGGCGGTGTTGGTGGCATCGACGGTATGGGCCTGAAGCAGCGCCGGCCACCTTCATCGCGGATTTTTCCTGCACCGAGGCGATGATCGCCTCGCATTTGGCGCGGGTGCGGCTGGCGATGTGCAGATCGCCCAGGGTGTCGTTATGTTGCGCGCATTTGTGCGCCACGACTTGTGCCACGCCGCCGGCGCCAATGATCAATACATTCCGTTTCATCGGAAGTCCTCCTTCAGGGGGTCAGCCGAGGCTGTTCTCAAAATCGCCATAGCCGAAACTGCGGGCGAGGGTCAGGGTTCCGTCGGGCTCTTTCAGCACGATGGCGGGCATTTTCACGCCGTTGAACCAGTTCTTTTTCACCATGGTATAGCCCGCTGCATCGGCGATCGAGAGACGGTCGCCGACGTTGAGGCGCTGCGGGAAATTGAACTCGCCAAAGATATCGCCGGCCAGGCAGGATTTGCCGCAGATCATATAGGGGTGGGGGCCTGAGGTCTGCATCCGCGCGGACTGGCGGTAGATCAGCAGGTCGAGCATATGGGCCTCGACGGAGCTATCCACGATGGCGAGGTCTTTGCCGTTGTTGAGGATATCCAGAACGGTGACCTCAAGGCTGGCGCAATTGGTGATCGCGGCCTCGCCGGGTTCCAGAAAGACCTGCACGCCGAAGCGCTCTTGAAAGGCTTTCAGGCGGGCGGCGAGCTTGTCGAGGGGATAGCCCTCGCCGGTGAAATGGATGCCGCCGCCAAGGCTGACCCATTTGAGGCGGTGCAGGAAGCTGGCGAATTCCGTCTCTATCCGGCTCAATTGCTGGTCGAAGAGGTCGAAATCGGCGTTCTCGCAATTGTAGTGGATCATCACGCCCGAGATGCGGTCGGCGACGTCGATCAGCTTGGTCAGATCCCATTCGCCAAGGCGTGAGAAGGGCCGTGCCGGGTCGGCGAGATCGAACCCGGAGGTCGAAAAGCGCGGGTTCAGGCGCAGGCCACGGGCAATACCAGAGGTCTTGTTGTCAAAGCGGTCAAGCTGAGAGATCGAGTTGAAGATGATCTTGTCGGCATAGCCCACCGCCTCATCAACCTCATCCTCGGCCCAGGCGACCGAATAGGCATGGGTCTCGCCGCCGAATTTCTCGCGGCCCAGACGCAGCTCGTAAAGGCTGGAGGAGGTGGTGCCATCCATATGCGCCTGCATGGCGGGAAAGGCGGGCCAGGTGGCGAAACATTTCAGCGCCAGCAGAACCTTGGCCCCCGAGGCCGCGCGCAGCTGATCCATGATCGCCATATTGGCGGCAAGTTTCACCTTGTCGATCAGGTAGTAAGGCGTCGGTATCATGGCGTCCCCCCGAGAGTGGCAAGAGGGGGGTGATATAGGGCCATCCCCCCGCAGGTGCAAGTAAGGCGGGGGTGTTACAGCTTTGTGACCCAGGCGGCAGAATAGGCGGCAAAACCTTGTGGGGCGGTGACGGGTTCGAGGTCGGCCAAGGGGCGTGCGCCGGTGACCAGCAGCGCCGCGCCCCTTGCGGTGCCGGTGGCCCCCGGGGAGGGGCGCACGGTGGTGGCCATCGCCGCCGCCAGCATGCCAAGATAGGCGCGGTTGCGGGCGAAGGGGCCTTCGACGACGATCTCGCCCTGATGGCCGATCAGGCGCAGTGATTGGGCGGTGACCAGGGCGAGGTAAAAGGCGGTGACGGCGGCGCGCTGGCCCGTCGGTCTTGGGGGCTTCGGGCAGCCACTCGGCCTTGCGATGCTGAAACGGGCCGGTGTCGGGGGCGAGCGAGGGCAGCAGCATGGCCCGGCTGGCCAATACGGCGGCGATGTCGGCGGGGCTGGCCTCGGTGGTGCTGCCTGCCATGGCCAGATCGTATTCGCGCCCGCCCATGAAGCGGGCCGAGGGCACGGGCTGGCCAAGGGCGCTGACGTTGATCAGGGTGTCGCGGGCCGGATCAAGGGCGGGGGCGCTGCCGCCGATGGCCATGCAGACCACCCAGGTGCCGGTGGAGACCACCGAAAAGGGCGATGTTCGAGACAGAATATGCGGCAGGAGCGAGGCGTTGCTGTCGTGAATGCCGGTGCGGACTTCGGTATTGAGGGGCAGGCCTGTGGCCTTGGCGACTTCGGGCAGCAGGGTGCCGAGAACCTCTGCCGATTGGCGGGCAGGGGCGATCTTGCCGGTCAGGCCAAGCTTGTCCACCAGTGCGGAAAACTGCCCCTGCCTCGGGTTCCACAGATCGGTGTGGCAGCCCAGCGAGGTGACATCGGTGGCAAGCGCGCCGGTCAGGCGGTGACCCCAATACTGCGGGTAGGTGACAAGATGGGCTGTGCGGGACAGAAGGCTCTGATCTTGCGAAAACTGCCAGAACAGCTGCGCGCCGATGTTGAGGCCAGCGGCGAGTTTCGGCGAGCCGGTCTCGGCGAAATCGGGACGGATTGCGGCGTAGTCTGCGGCCAGATCGTCGGGGCCAGGGTGTTCATAATCCAGCACGGGGGCTGCGAGCGCGCCCTGGGCATCAAGCAGGGCGGCGCAGGCGCCATGGGTGGTGATCGAGATGGCGGAAATGCCGTGGCTGGCGTGAAAGCTGCGCAGGCCCGAGAGCAGGAACTGCCAATGCCCCTCGACATCGAAATGCGGGTAGGGCGGGCCGGGCAGCGGGGTGTTGGGGCGGGTCAGAACCGCGATCTCGGTCAGATCCTCGGCGGCAACCAGCGCCAGTTTGGCGTTGGTCTTGCCAATGTCGATGACGGCGATATGGCCGCTCATGGCAGGTGGAACATCGGGATGAGCGGCGTCGCCACAGGCGAGCCATCCGGGTTGGTCTGCATCAGATCGGC
Source organism: uncultured Alphaproteobacteria bacterium (assembly GCA_963815275.1). GTDB lineage: Bacteria > Pseudomonadota > Alphaproteobacteria > Rhodobacterales > Rhodobacteraceae > Cypionkella. Next base: position 39,088 of record CAWFGD010000003.1, on the reverse strand, counting down.
CATATGCGCCCACCATTTCTGCATCACCGGATGGGCGGGGAGGTCGTGCCATCCGGTGACCCTCCTCGCGCCACAAAACGCCAAAGAGGATATGGCTGTCGGGGTCGAGGTAGATCGAATAATCCGAGACGCCTGCCTCGCGCAAAAGCGTCTCTAACTCTGGCCAAATCGTATCGTGGCGGCGTTTGTATTCAGCCTCGGCACCGGGGTTCAGCTGCATCTTGAAGGCGTATTTCTCGCATCAGACCCTCCGCAATGCCCAGAGCCTTGGCAGGGCGATGACGCCGATCAGCAAGCCGCCGATCACGATGGACATGACGATGCCCGGCACGTTCAAGAGGCCGAGGCCAAAGGTGACCAGACCCATGACGAAGGCGGCGATCACCACGCCGGGGATGCTGCCCGCGCCGCCGAGGATGCTGACGCCGCCGAGGACGACCATGGTGACGACCTCCAGCTCCATGCCCAGCCCGATCGAGGGCCGGGTCGAGCCGAGGCGCGAGGTCAGGCAGATGCTGGCAACGCCGGACATCAGCCCGGTGAGCAGGAAGAGGATGAACTTGACCCGCGCGACGCGGATGCCGGAAAACAGCGCGGCGGTCGGCGTTGTTGCCGATGGCATAGACGGCGCGGCCGAAGCTGGTCAGATGCAGCAGCACGGCAAAGGCGAGGGCGAGGATGACGAAGAGCGCGAATTCGAAGGAGATCACCCAGAAGACATAGCCTTGGCCGAAAAAGCCGAAGCCCTTGCGGGTAGCCGCCATAGGCGGTGTCGCCGAGGATGATGTAGCTGAAGCCGCGGAACAGGCTCATGGTGCCGATGGTGACGACGATGGAGGGCAGGTTCAATATCGTCACCAACACGCGCGTTAAAGGCGCCGCAGAGCAGCCCGGTGCCGAGACCGATCAGCACCAGAGTGGCGGGCGGCGCACCGATTTGCGCGGCGGCGCCCATGGCGGTGGAGGCAAGCGCGATGATCGCGGCGACGGAAAGGTCGATCTCTCCGGCGATGATCAACAGCGCCATGGCAAAGGCGATCATTGCCTTTTCGGTGAAGTTGAAGGTGGCGTCGCTGAGGTTCCACCAGTTCAGGAAATAGGGCGAGGCGAAGGAATTGGCGATGAAGATCGCCACGGCGACGACCAGCAGCAGCGCCTCCCAAGAGCGCAGGCGGCGGGTCCAGGGGCTTTGCAGCCGGTCGGGGATCTGGCGCGGTTGGGTCATGCTTTCTCTGCCTGTTTCAGGATGATGCGGCCTTTGACGCGGGCGGATCTGGCGTTGAAGGCGACGGCGATGATGATCGCGGCCCCCGAGATGGCCAATTGCCAGAAGGGCGAGATATTGACCACGGGCAGGGCGTTCTTGATGACGCCGAGGAAGAGCGCGCCGAGCACAGCGCCGCCGACGGTGCCGACGCCGCCGGCGATGGAAATGCCGCCGATGACGCAGGCGGCGACGACGTCAAGCTCGAAGCCGCCGGCGATATCGACATAGGCCACGGCATAGCGCGAGACCCAGAGGTAGCCGGTCAGGCCCGCGAGCGCGCCCGAGAGGGTGAAGGCCCAGAACTGGGTGCGGCCGACGTTGATGCCGGTGTAGACGGCGGCATGGGCGTTGCCGCCGACAGCGTAGAAGGCGCGGCCCAAGGGGGTGCGGGTCAGCAGCACGGCGAAGATCGCGATGACGGCGATTGCGATCCAGGACAGCACCGGCAGGCCAAGGATCACGGCACGCGGCAGGGCCTTGAAGGCAGGGCTCATTTCGTGACTGTTCACCCATTTGCCGCTGGAAATCAGGAAGATCGTGCCACGGTAGATCGTCATGGTGCCGAGGGTTACCACGATGGGCGGGATGGCGAGTTTCCAGACCAGCAGACCGTTGATCATGCCCAGCGCGGTGCCAAGCGCGAGGGCGGTGATCAGGGTGACGACAATGGGCAGGCCGGGAAAGGCGAGGTTCAGCATCGCCACCACCATGCCGCAAAGCGCCAAGTTGGCGGCGACCGAGAGGTCGATGCATTTGGTCAGGATCACCACCATCTGCCCCAGCGCGAGGATGATCAGCGGCGAGGTGTCGGTGAACACGCGGGCGAGGTTGCCGGGCGTGGTGAATCCGGCGAAACGGGTGGAAATCAGCCCGATCAGAGCCAGAATTGCCAGCAGCAAGATCGCCTCACGCGAGGCGGCGAAACGTTTGATCATGGCGCGGCTCCTATGCCTGCGGCGTGGCGCACCAGGGTTTCCGGGGTCATCTCGGGTCCGGCGACTTCGGCAGCAATGCGGCCTTCGCGCATGATGATGACGCGGTCGGACATGCCCAGAATCTCGGGGATTTCCGAGCTGACCATGATCACCGCAAGGCCCTGTGCCGCGAGTTCGGCCATGAATTCATGCACAGCGGCCTTGGAGCCGATGTCGATGCCCTTGGTTGGTTCATCAAGGATGATCACGCGGGGTTGGGTGGCGAGCCATTTGGCGATGACGACCTTTTGCTGATTGCCGCCCGAAAGCGTGCCGGTGGCGGTGTCGAGCGAGGCTGCGCGCAGATCAAGCCGCTGGGTGTAGTCGCGGGCGAGTTTGAATTCTTCGGCAAGCCGCAGAAAGCCGTTGCGCGAGGTGCGGTGCAGCGAGGGCAGGGTGACGTTCTGAAAGATCGGCAAGGCGGTGATTGCGCCCTGTTTGCCGCGATCTTCGGGGACGTAGACGATGCCCTGCGCCACGGCATCGGCGGGTGAGCGGATCACGCGGACCTTGTCGTCGATGCGGACCGCCCCCTTGGAGGGCCTGGTGATGCCGAAAAGCGATTGCATGAATTCGGAGCGGCCCGCGCCGATCAGACCGTAAAAGCCAAGGATCTCGCCACGGTGCAGGGTGAAGCCGATGTCGTCGAATTCGGTGGGGTGGCAGTAGCCGACGACGCGCAGCACCTCGGACCCCGGATTTTTGGCGCGCTTGGGGAAGATCCGGTCGACGGCGCGGCCGACCATCATCTGCACGAGGCTCTGATTGGCTGACATCGGCGATGGCACCGGAGCCGACAAATTCGCCATCGCGGAACACGGTGTAGCGGTCGGCGATGCGAAAGATCTCGTCGAACTTGTGGCTGATGAAGAGGATCGCCTTGCCCTGGGCCTTGAGCTTTTCGACCAGCGCGTAAAGCTCGGTGATTTCCTTGTGCGACAGGGCGGCGGTGGGTTCGTCCATGATCACGACGCGGGCATCGGTCGACAGCGCGCGGGCGATGGCGACGAGGTGTTTGCTGGCAATGCCAAGGTCACGCAGCCGGGCGTTGGGGTCGAGCGGGGCTTCGATCTCGTGCAGCAGGGCGGCGGCCTGTTCGACCATGGCGCGGCGGTCGATCAAGCCGAAACGGCCGCGCGGGGCATGGCCGAGGAAGATGTTTTCGGCAACGGTCAGCTCGTCAAACAGCACGGTTTCCTGGTGGATCGCGGTGATGCCTGCGCTTGCGGCCTCTTGCGGATTGGCAAAGCTGCGCGGCTGGCCGTCAAGCAGGATCGCGCCGCCGTCGGGTTGATAGATCCCAGTCAGGATTTTCACCACAGTGGACTTGCCCGCGCCATTTTCGCCAACCAAAGCGGTGACTTGCCCGGCATAGAGCTGCAGCGACACGCCGCCCAGAGCGCGCACGCCGGGGAAGGTCTTGGTCACGCCATCCAGCGCGAGAACAGGCAAAGGCGCGGCGGCCAGAGGGCTGGGCGGCATGGGGTCAGATCCGGGATTTCAGGAGAGGGTCCGGCGCGAGGGATGGCCCCGCGCCGGGAGGGGATCAGAAGATCGATTTGAACTGTTCGATGTTCGATTTGTCGTAGACGAAGGGGTCGGCCATGGCACCCGAGAGGGTGTCGTCCAGCTTGACCTCGCCCATGCGACCCATCGGGATCGAGCCGCCTGCCGTGGCCTCGGCCTTTTTGGTGGCGAGGTTGTAGGCGATCATCGTCGCGGCATAGCCCAGATCAATCGGGTTCCAGATCGCGAAGGATTTCGAGGCACCCGAGTTCAACCGCGCCGGCCATTTCCGAGGGCAGGCCAAGGCCGGTCACGTTGATCTGGCCGATCTTGCCCGCATCGGTCACCGCTTGCGCGGCGGCGACGATGCCCACGGATGTCGGGGCGATGATGGCTTTCAGGTCGGGATAGGTCTGCATCAGGCCCTGGGCTTCGCGGTAGGATTTGTCGGCGAGGTCATCGCCATAGACGGTGCCGACCACTTTGATGTTGGGATAGTTCGGCAGCACCTTGTTCATCTCTTCGATCCAGGTGTTCTGGTTGGTCGAGGTGGCGGTGGCCGAGAGCACGGCAACTTCGCCGCCATCGGGCAGGTTATCGGCGGCGAGCTTGATGATCATATTGCCGATCAGCGCGGCTGGACGAGGGGTTCAGGTGCATCTGGCGACCCTCTGGTGCGACGCCCGAATCCCAGGAGATCACGGTGATGCCACGCTCCATCGCCTTTTTCAGCGCGGGGGCCACGGCGTCAGGATCGTTGGCCGAAATCGCAATGGCGTCGACGCCTTGGGCGATCAGGCTGTTGATCACCTCGATCTGGCCTTCGGCGGTGGTGTCGGTCGGGCCGGTGTAGATGATTTCGACATCGCCGAGCTCTTTGGCGGCCTCTTCAGCGCCCTTGTTGGCGGCTTCAAAGAAGCCGATGCCAAGGGCCTTTACCACCAGCGCGATTTTCACGTTCTGCCTGGGCTGCGGTGCCTGCAAAGATCGAGGCAGCCGCGACGGTCGTCAGGATTGTCTTTAGAATACTCATGTTTTCCTCCCTTGAGTTTCTTTGGCCTTGAGTTTCGTGTGGGTTAGGTGCCGACCCCCTCCGCCTGGGCAGCGGCCATCGGTGCTACGATCAGGGTGACATCTGCCGCCTCGAGCATCGCGGCGGCTTTGTCGGAAATACCCTCGTCGGTGATCACGGTATCAATCCGCGACAGCGGGCAGAGCACCAGCGAAGAGCGTTGGGCGAATTTCGAGCTGTCGACCAGAACGATCAGCTCGTCGGCCTGACCGATCAGCTTCTGTTCGGCCTGAACCAGCAGTGGGTCGCCTTCCATCAAGCCCGATCGGGGCCAGGCCATGCGCGCCCATGAACATGCGCCTGGCATAGACATTGCGGGTCACGTCATTGTCGAAGGGCGACAGGATGATGTTCTGCTCGCGGTAAATCGTGCCGCCGGACAGCGTGATGGTGTTTTTCGAATGCTTCAGCAGGTGTTCGGCAATCGGGAAAGAGTTGGTAAAGACCTGCAAGCGGCGGCTGGCCAGCGGGTGCACCATCTGAAAGGTCGTGGTGCCGCCGTTGATGATGATGCTGTCGCCGTCGTCGCACAGCGCGACTGCCGCGCGGGCGATGGCCTGTTTCTGCTTTGCATGCGAAGGTTTCGTTGACGGAAAACGGGCGTCCGGCAAGACCAACGAACTGCGGCGGGTTGATCGATTCGGCGCCACCGCGCACCCGGCGCAGGCGCTTTTGCATGTGGAGCGTGGCGATATCGCGGCGGATGGTGGCCTCGGAAGCCCCGGTCATATTGCACAGATCGATCACGGTCATGACCGGCCGATCCTGCACCGCAGACAGAATGATCCGATGGCGTTCTTTTTCGTGCATGGTCGTCTCCCCTTAGCCTGACGATGTGGCGGGAATCGCATTCTGTCAATCATTAAAAATCATTTCCAATCATGCTGCAGCTGCAAACGATCATGAGTGATCGAATATGATTGACATTCTGTCGCAGCCACAGCCAGCTTTCCGGGCAGGAGATACGTGTCGCGGGCCAAAGGTCCGTGGCGATCGGGGAGGATGTCATGTCGAAAACAGCGCCCGCGCGGCTGGTGAACCAATGGGATGCGGCCAAGGCTTCGGCGATGAGCGAGCCGGAAAAGCTGCTCTATCGCTCGAACCTGCTTGGGGTCGGACAAGCGCATCACCAATTACGGCGGCGGCAATACCTCGGCCAAGGTGATGGAGGCGGACCCTTTGACCGGGGACATGGTCGAGGTGCTGTGGGTCAAGGGCTCGGGCGGCGATGTCGGCTCGATCAAGATGGACGGGTTTTCGACGCTTTACATGGACAAGCTGCGGGCGCTGAAGGGCATCTACAAGGGCGTGGCGATGGAGGACGAGATGGTCGGCCTGCTGCCGCATTGCACCTTCAACCTCAATCCGCGCGCGGCCTCGATTGATACGCCCCTGCACGCCTATGTGCCGCGCAAGCATGTTGATCACATGCATCCGGACGCGATCATTGCGATCGCGGCGTCGAAAAATTCGCGCGAGCTGACGCAAGAGATTTTTGGCGAGACGATTGGCTGGCTGCCGTGGAAGCGACCGGGCTATGAGCTGGGCCTGTGGCTGGAGAAATTCTGTCTGGACAACCCGCAGGCCAAGGGCGTCGTGCTGGAGAGCCACGGGCTTGTTCACCTGGGATGACGATGCCGAGGGCCTGCTATGCGCTGACGCTGGAGATCATTCAAAAGGCGATGGATTGGTTTGAGGCGGAAACGGCGGGCAAGGCGGTGTTTGGCGGCGCGTTGCACCAGAGCCTTGCGCCAGAGGCGCGGCGGGCGGTGGCTGCACGGCTGATGCCGGCAATCCGGGGCATGGTCTCGGGCCAGCAGCATATGGTCGGGCATTTCGACGATTCGGCGGCGGTGCTGGAGTTTGTGAATGCCAAGGGGATGCGGCCGCTGGCGGCGCTGGGCACCTCTTGCCCGGACCATTTTCTGCGCACCAAGATCCGGCCTTTGGTGGTGGATTTCGACCCTAAAGCAGGCAATATCGAGGCGGTGATGGCGGGGCTGGCCGCGCAGGTCGCGGCCTACCGCGAGGACTACGCCGCCTATTACGACCGCTGCAAGCATGGTGATTCGCCCGCGCTGCGCGATCCGAACGCGGTGGTCTATCTGGTGCCTGGGGTGGGGATGATCACCTTTGCCAAGGACCGCGCGACGGCGCGGATTTCGGCGGAGTTCTACGTCAACGCGATCAATGTGATGCGCGGCGCGTCAACGGTGTCGGAGTATTGCGGCCTGCCCGAGCAGGAGGCCTTTGATATTGAATACTGGCTGCTGGAAGAGGCCAAGCTGCAGCGCATGCCCAAGGCGAAATCGCTGGCGGGGCGGGTGGCCTTGGTGACGGGGGGCGCGGGGGGAATAGGCTCTGCGACGGCGGAAAAATATCTGTCGGAGGGGGCCTGTGTCATGCTGGCCGATATCGACGCCGAGGCTTTGGAGAGCACGCGGGCGGGGCTGGCGCAGCGCTTTGGGGCCGATGTTTTGCGCGCGGTGCAGATGAATGTGACCGATGAGGCCGCGGTGATCGCGGCCTATGCCGAGACTTCGGTGGAGTTTGGCGGGCTGGATATTCTGGTCTCCAACGCCGGCATCGCCTCTTCTGCGCCGATTGAAGAGACCTCGCTGGCGCTGTGGAACAAGAATATGGATATCCTTTCGACAGGGTATTTTCTGGTATCGCGTGAGGCCTTCAAACTGATGCGGGTGCAGGGGATTGGCGGGGCGCTGGTGTTCATCGCCTCGAAAAACGGGTTGGCGGCCTCGCCGAATGCGGCGGCCTATTGCACGGCCAAGGCGGCCGAGATCCATCTGGCGCGCTGTCTGGCGCTGGAGGGGGCCGAGGCGGGAATCAGGGTCAATGTGGTCAACCCCGATGCGGTGCTGCGGGGGTCGAAAATCTGGTCGGGCGAATGGCTGAACCAGCGCGCCAGCACCTACAAGACCGACAAGGACGGGCTGGAGGAGATGTACCGGCAACGTTCGATGCTGAAACGCTCGGTCTATCCAGAGGATATCGCCGAGGCGGCGTATTTTCTGGCCTCGGACCTGTCTGCCAAATCGACGGGGAATATCCTCAACGTCGATGCCGGCAATGTGCAAGCCTTTACGCGCTAGGGGGGCGGGATGATCAAATCAGAGACGATTGCGGCGGAAAACGAGGCGCGGCTGGCTGCCCTGCACGCGGATTATCAGGCCTTGGGTGCGCATCTGGCGCGGCGCGGGCTTGATATTGCGGCGGTCAAGGCCAAGGTTGCGGGCTATGGCGTGGCGGTGCCGTCCTGGGGCGTGGGCACCGGCGGCACCCGCTTTGCGCGCTTTCCCGGGGCGGGGGAACCACGCCATATCTTCGACAAGCTTGACGATTGCGGCGTGATTCAGCAGCTGACGCGGGCGACGCCGACGGTCTCGCTGCATATCCCTTGGGACAAGGCGCCGATTGCCGATCTGAAGGCCAAGGCGGCGCAGGTTGGGCTTGGCTTTGACGCGATGAACTCGAATACCTTTCAGGATCAGCTGGACCAGAGCCACAGCTATAAATTCGGCTCGCTGTCCAATGCCGCAGCTGCGACGCGGCAACAGGCGATTGAGCATAACATCGAATGCATCGAGATCGGTGCGGCGCTGGGCTCAAAGGCGCTGACGGTCTGGATCGGCGATGGCTCCAACTTCCCCGGTCAAACGAATTTCACCCGGCAGTTCGAGCGCTATATGGCGGCAATGCAGGCGATCTATGCGGCTCTGCCCGCCGATTGGAGACTGTTTTCCGAACACAAGATGTATGAGCCGGCGTTTTATTCGACGGTTGTGCAGGACTGGGGCACCAACTTTCTGATTGCGCAGGAGCTGGGGCCGCAGGCGTTCTGCCTTGTCGATCTGGGCCACCACGCGCCGAATGTGAACATCGAGATGATCGTGGCGCGGCTGATCCATGCCGGCAAGCTGGGCGGGTTCCATTTCAACGACAGCAAGTATGGCGACGACGATCTGGACACCGGCTCGATTGATCCGTTCCGGTTGTTTCTGGTGTTCAATGAGCTGGTTGATGCCGAAGGCAAGGCGGGGTTCTCGCCTGCGCATATGCTGGATCAGTCGCATAACGTCACCGATCCGATTGAAAGCCTGATGTCTTCGGCCAACGAGGTGCGACGCGCCTATGCCCAGGCGTTGCTGGTGGATCGCGCGGCGCTGAAGGGGCATCAGGACGAAAATGATGCGCTGATGGCGGCGGCTTGCCTGAAGCTGGCTTTCCGGACCGACGTCGAGCCTATACTGGCGATGGCGCGGCTGGAGGCGGGGGGCGCGATTGACCCCATCGCAACCTATCGCGCGGCGGGCTATCGCGCGGCGGTCGCGGCGGAGCGGCCTGCGGTTTCGGGGGCTGGCGGCGGCATCGTCTGAAGCGCTGTCATTTCACGGCCACGAATCGCAAAGCCGCTTATGTAAAGGCGGCGAGACCGACGCCAGCCTGCTCCAGCCCCGAGCGCACCGCTTGCGCCATCGCCACGGCATGGGGCGAGTCGCCGTGGACGCAGATCGATTGCGCCGCCAGCGCCACCTCGCCGCCACCGAGGACCGGCATGCGGCCGGTCTTGATCAGATGCAGCAGCCGGGTGACCGCCTTGTCGGCGTCTTCGATCATCGCACCCGGCTGCGAACGAGGCACCAGACGGCCATTCGGCAGATAGGCGCGGTCCGCGAAAACTTCGGAACAGGTGTGCAGACCTGCGGCGCGACCTGCCGCCTCGAGCTCGGTGCCCGAGATCGCCAGCAGCGCCAGATCGGGCGACACGGCGCGGGTGGCGCGGGCTACGGCATCGGCGACCTCGCGCTGGTCGGCGGCAAGGTTGGCCAGCGCGCCATGCGCCTTGACGTAAGTGACCGGACAGCCCGCCAGTGCTGCGGCCCCGAGCAGCGCGCCGATCTGGCAGGCGACCATGCGCTCGATCTCGCGCGGGGTCATCGGGATGACGCGGCGGCCAAAGCCCAAGCGGTCGGCATAGCCCGGATGCGCGCCCACCCGTACGCCCTTTGCGCGGGCCAGAAGCAGGGTTTCGACCATGGTGTCGGGGTCGGAGGCATGGCCACCACAGGCGACATTGGCCGAGGTGACCAGTGCCAGAATCGCGGCATCGTCGCCCATCACCCAGGGGCCGAATCCCTCGCCCAGGTCAGAATTCAGATCTATCTGCATCGCGCCGCCTCCCCGCAGCTTTGTGTGTGGCCAGCAGCCCGCTTGCTGACAAGCCAAAAGCGAGGATTTCAGCTTGCGGTGGCAAAATCGAACCGCTTTGTTCATTTTCTGTTCGGAAAGTTCCCGCCTTCGATTGACGTTTGCGTAAATTCGCGCCTCTAATGCCCTCTGTAAACCTGCGCTTCGCTGCGCAGCAGCAAAGGTTGATATCATGTCTTATTTCACCGCCCACCGAATGACCGCCATCGTTGTGTTGATTATTGCCGGCGCTTGGGTGGCCACAGGCGAGTTTTCCGCTGTTGGCAGCGAAGAGCGCAAGGCCGATGATCCGGCGGCGCCGACCGCCGCGGAGCCTGCCGCGGCGCTGCGCACTGTGGCGGCGGTTGCGCCGATCTTTACGCAATATGCCCGGGAAATCCGGCTTTCGGGGGTGACCGAGGCGGACAAGATGGCGGTCCTGGCGGCGCGGTCTTCGGGAATCGTGGCGCAGCTCGGGGCCAAGCAGGGCGAGGAGGTTGCGGCGGATACCTTGATTCTGCAGCTGGAGGGCAGCGAAGTGATCGCGGGTGTCGATACCGCCCGCGCGGCACTGAAGCAGGCCAAGGAAACTCTGTCGATTGGCGAAACGCTGTTTGCGCGCGGCTCGCTGGCCGAGGTCGAGCTGACCAGCCGCAGGGCTGCGGCCTCTGCTGCCGAGGGCGCGCTGTCTTCGGCGCAGGCGGCGCTGGACCGGTTGCAGCTGAAGGCACCCTTCGCGGGCACGGTCGATTCTGTCGAGGTCGAGGTCGGGGAATCGGTGCAGTCGGGGGCGGCGATTGCCACCCTGCTGTCGCTTGATCCGATCGTGGTCAAGGCCGAGGTTTCCGAGCGCGATGTCGGTTTTGTCTCGAACGGTTCGCGCGCCACGGTGCGGCTGGTTAATGGTGTCGAGATGGAGGGCATCATCCGCCATGTCGCCTTGCAGGCCTCTGCCGTCACCCGCACCTATGCGGTCGAGGTGGCGCTGCCGAACAAGGATCACAAGATCCCCTCGGGGATGACTGCGGAAGTCCGGCTCTATGCCGCCAAGCAGGAGGCGGTGTTTGTGCCGCGTTCGATCATCACCATCAACGAGACCGGCGATCTGGGTCTGCGCGTGGTGGGCGAGGACAAGGTGGCGAGCTTTGCCAAGATCGGCATTCTGGATGACAGCGATCAGGGGCTGGTGGTGACCGGCGTGCCGAAAGACAAGCTGGTGATCGTCGCCGGCCAGGATCTGGTCAGCAATGGGGACAAGGTTGCGGTCAAGGAAATGAGCGTCGCCGAAGCCGCTGAGGCGTTGAAATGAAAATCGTTGAAACCGCCATTCACAACGCAAGGCTGACACTGTCGGTGCTGGTGTTCCTTTTGATCACCGGTGCCCTGGCCTATATCAACATCCCGAAAGAGGCCGAGCCGGACGTCAAGATCCCGATCCTCTATGTCAGCATGAGCCTTGATGGCATCTCGCCCGAGGACAGCGAGCGGCTGTTGCTGCGGCCGATGGAAACCGCGCTGAAGTCGATTCAGGGCGTGAAGAAGATGACCGCGACCGCCTATCAGGGCGGCGGCAACGTGTTGATGGAGTTTCAGGCCGGGGCCGATCTGACCAAGGCCAAGAATGACGTCAAAGACAAGGTCGACGACGCGCGCCGCGATCTGCCTTCCGAGATTGATGACCCCACGGTCAACGAGGTCAATATCAGCGAATTCCCGGTGCTGGTGGTGACGCTGTCGGGCAATGTCTCGGAGCGGGTGCTGAATGCGGCGGCGAAAGAGCTGCGCGACCGCATCGAGGAAGTGCCGGGCGTGCTGGACGCCAAGCTGCAGGGCGTGCGCGATGATCTGGTCGAGTTGGTGATCGATCCGGCCAAGCTTTCGGCCTATAACCTGCGGCCCGATACGATGATCGCGGGCTTCAATGCCAGCAACCGGCTGATTGCGGCAGGTTCGCTGGAGGGGTCTGAGGGTAAGTATGCCATCAAGGTTCCGTCGCTGTTGGAAAATCTGGAGGATCTGGCCAATCTGCCAGTGGTCGCCACCTCGAACGCGGTGATCCGGGTGCGCGATCTGGCCGAGATCAAGCCGACGCTGAAAGACCCGACCACCGTGACCCGGCTGAACGGCAAGGCGGCGGTGGCGGTAGAGGTCTCCAAGCGCACCGGAGCCAACCTGATCGACACGGTCGACAAGGTCAAAGAGATCACGACGGCCTTGCAGGCGACGATGCCTGCGGGGGTCGAGGTGACCTTTTCGCAGGACAAATCGACCAACATCCGGCAGATGCTGTCGGATCTGCAAAACTCGGTGCTGACGGCGGTGGTGCTGGTCTTTATCATCATCCTTTACGCGCTGTCGGTGCGGTCTTCGATCCTGATCGGTCTGGCGATTCCGGCCTCGTTCCTGATGGGGATTCTGGGGCTGTCGCTGGCGGGGTTGACGGTGAACCTTGTCGTGCTGTTCTCGCTGATCCTTGCGGTGGGCATGCTGGTCGATGACGCCATCATCGTGACGGAATATGCCGAGCGCCGTATGGGCGAGGGCATGGAGAAACGGCGGGCCTTTGCCGAGGCCAGTCACAAGATGGCGGGTCCGGTGATCGCCTCGACTCTGACCCGCATCGCGGCGTTTTCGCCCTTGCTGTTCTGGCCGGGTGTGGTTGGCGAGTTCATGAAATACATGCCGATCACCCTGATCGCCACGCTGTCGGCCTCGATGCTATACGCGCTGATCTTTGTGCCGACGCTGGGTGCGCTGATCGCCAAGCCCTTCAAGGAGGGGCCAAAGCACAAGGATGGCGGCTATATGTGGCTGGTCGGCAAAGCGATCCGCCACCCCTGGATCGTGCTGTTTGTGGCGGTGACCTCGCTGGTGGCGGTGCCCTATACCTATGGCAAGATCGGCAAGGGCGTCGAGTTCTTCCCCAATGTCGAGCCGGATTATGGTCTGCTTTACGTCAAGGCGCGCGGCAATATGTCGATCACCGAAAAAGACGCGCTGGTGCGGCAGGCCGAAAATCGCATCCTTGGCTGGCCGGGAATCGAGACGGTTTACACAAGGGTTGGCAGTGGTGGCGGTGCGGGAAATGAGGCCCCTGCCGATGCGATTGGCACAATTCAATACGAGTTTGTCGATTGGCGCGAGCGCAAGGGCGCGAATCAGATTTTGGATGATCTGCGTGCGGGCATGCAGGGCATTCCGGGGGTGGATATCGAGGTTTCGGTGCCTGCCGCTGGCCCGCCCACGGGCAAGGCAATTCAGATTCGCCTCTCGGCTGACAATCCCGAAGGCATGAACGATATCGCCAGAACCATTGCCAGCAAGCTGGCCTCGGTGCCGGATGTGCTGGATATCTCGAATGGTCTGCCGCTGCCGGGGGTGGACTGGGAGCTGAAGGTGGATCGTGGCGAGGCGGCGCGCTATGGCGCTTCGCCGGGGGCGGTCGGCGCTGTGGTGCAGATGGTCACCTCGGGGCTGAAGCTGTCGGACTACCGGCCTGCCGGGTCGGATGATGCGGTGGATATCGTGCTGCGTCTGCCGCCCGACCAGCGCACCATTGCCGAGCTGGACCAGCTGCGCATCGAGACGCCGGATGGCCCGGTGCCGATCTCCAACTTTGTCACGCGGACCGCCGCGCCGACAGTGGGTACGCTGACCCGTATCGACGGCGCGCGCACCATCACCGTGCAGGCGGGCATCTCGCCCGGCGTGCAAGAGGACAAGGTGCGGCAAGAGGTTTCAGCGGTTGTCGATGCCGTCTTCAAGGAGGAGGGGCTGAGCGAGAAGGGCTTTCGCTGGCAGATGGCCGGGGCGGATCAGGAGCAGGCCGAGGCCGGGGCCTTCCTTGGCAAGGCCTTTGGTGCGGCGATCTTCCTGATCTTTGTCGTGCTCTTGGCGCAGTTCAACAAGTTCACCTCGGTGGGGCTGGTCTTGTCGGCGGTGGTCATGTCGACCATCGGGGTGTTCCTGGGCCTGATGATCATGGGGCAACCCTTTGGTGTGGTGATGACCGGAATCGGGGTGATCGCGCTGGCGGGGGTGGTGGTGAACAACAACATCGTGTTGATCGCCACCTATGACGAGTTGCGCCATGCCGGCATGGACAAGATCGACGCGATCCTGGAGACCTGTCGCGAGCGGGCGCGACCCGTGGTGCTGACCGCGCTGACCGCGATTTTCGGGGTCTTGCCGATTGCCTTCGGCCTCAACCTCGAACTGTTGACGCATGAGACGACCATCGGCGCGCCTTCGACGCAATGGTGGATCTCGCTGTCCTCGGCGATCGTCTATGGTCTGGCCTTTGCCACCATCCTGACACTGATCGTGACGCCCTCGCTGTTGATGCTGGTCAGCCGCAGCAATGACAGTCTGCGCAATGGGCGGCGCTGGTTCTGGCAGAGGCGGAAAGCGCGGGCCTGAGCGCAGTTTTGAAATTCAGTTGCACATATCGGCGGGGTCTTGCGTGATCAGGCTTGAAAATCGCCAGATTTCGCCGATACTGTGAAAATGAATTTCTGAGGGACTGCCATGGCCGAGAACCGTCTGATCCGCTACGACACCGCCGACCTGCAAGCCGGCGGGCAGAAGCGCCCCTTTGCCAAGGCGGTGCGGGCCGGGGATTACGTGCATGTCTCGGGCCAGGTGCCGACGGTGGCGGGCGAGGTGGTGCAGGGCGGCATCGTCGCCCAGACCGAGGCGGTGATCGCCAATATCAAGGCGGTGCTGGCGCTGGCGGGCTGCGGGCTGGAAGATGTGATCAAGGTCACCTGCTGGCTGGACGATCCGCGCGACTTTTCCAGCTTTAACGCGGTGTTCGAGAAGCATTTCATCGACCATCCGCCGGCGCGGTCGACGGTGCAATCGCGGTTGATGGTCGATGCCAAGGTCGAGATCGACGCCATCGCCTGGAAGCCGCTGTAAGATGCGCGTGCTGATCCACGCCACGCCGGAGCTGGCCGCCGATTGCGTGGCCGGGTTGATGGTGGAGCGGCTGGCGGCGCAGCCTGCCACGGTTCTGGGGCTGGCGACGGGCGGCACGATGGAGGCGGTCTATGCCCGGCTGATCGCGGGCTATCGCGCGGGGCAGGTCAGCTTTGCGCAGGCGCGCTCGTTCAACCTGGATGAATATGTCGGCTTGCCGCCGGATCATGCCTGCTCGTACTGGCACTACATGCGCCAGCATCTGTTCTCGCAGGTCGATTTTGCCGCGGGCGCCACCTCTTTGCCGCGCGGCGATGCGGAGGACGCCGAGGCAGAGGCGCGCGCTATGAGGCCGAGATCGTTGCGGCTGGAGATATCGGTCTGCAGCTGCTGGGCTTGGGGTTCAATGGCCATATCGGCTTTAACGAGCCGACCTCGAGCCTGTCGTCGCTGACCCGGATCAAGACGCTGACCCGCTCGACCCGCGCAGCCAATGCGCGGTTTTTCGAGCGGTTCGAGGATGTGCCGCGCCTCGCGATCACCATGGGCATTGGCACGATCCTGCGCGCGGGCGAGGTGCTGCTGCTGGCCTATGGCGCGGGCAAGGCCGAGGCGGTGGCGGCGATGATTGAAGGCCCGCTTGCCGCGGCTTGCCCGGCTTCGGCGCTGCAACTGCACCGCAAGGTGACCGTGGTTCTGGACGAGGCCGCGGCGGGGAAGCTGGCCTTGCGGGATTATTACGAGGCGGTCCACCCGGCAGGTCGCGCCGATATCTGATCAAGCGCCTTGCGCAGAGCCGCGCACCAGACCCGCATCGGTGCCGCGCGCGCCAGGCGGCAGAAAGCCGAAGTCCGCAATTTTGGGGTCTAGGGGCGCTGCGAGCGGGGCCGCGCAAGAGGCGTGGATCTCGCAAAGCCAGGGCAGCCGCGCGGCGAATTGCGCGGCATTTGTGGCACTAACACCGCCGCCTGGCATGATCGTGACGCCGTGACCGCCCATAGCGGCGAGACGCGGCAAGCCCTCAACCGCGCGCATTGCACCGCCGGAGGAGAGCACGCGTCGGATGCCAAGTTCGGCGCAAAGCGCCATGGCCTCGGCGATGTCCGGCACCAGATCAATGGCGCGGTGCAGGGTGATGTCCAAACCTTCCGCCGCGGCGGTCAGCGCGCGCCAGACAGTCTTTGTCCAGCCTGCCGTCGGGCAGCGAGGCCCCGATGACCACGCCCGCCAACCCGGCTTGCCGCACCGCTGCGATCTCGGCCTGCATGGCGCGGCGCTCTGCGGGCGACCAGACAAAATCGCCGGCGCGGGGGCGGATCATGGCCATGCAGGGCAGGCCGCACTCCGAGGCCAGAGAGATCAGACCAGCCGAGGGGGTGAGTCCCCCAAGCGCAAGCGCGGCACAAAGCTCGATGCGGTCGGCACCGCCGGCCGCAGCGGCGCTGATGCCTGCCGCGTCATCGACGCAGACTTCAAGGAGGATGCGGCTCATGCGGCTTTCCTTTCCAGAACGATCAGCAGGGCCGCCCCGGCACAGCCTGCAAGCCCGCTCAGCACCGCCGCCGTGCCATAGCCGCCAAGCCCGGTGCCAAGCGCGAAGACCCCTGCCGAAAGCCCACCGCCCGCGAACATATTCACCGCGATCAGCGAGGCCGACAAGCCCGGCCGATCCTTGATCAGATCCAGCAGATAGCTGATCGGCAGCGAGATCATCCCCGCGGCGGCAAAGCCCGCCAGAAGGCTGGCGGCATAGACCTGCCAGGGCGCAGAGGCGAGGGCGATCGCCGCCAGATAACCGAGGTAAAGCATCGCGCAGATCATCAGCGCATGGGTCAGGGCAAGGCGGCGCGTCGCCCGCGGCCCAGAAGACCATGAAGATCACCTCGAGCACGGCCACGAGGCCGACCAGAAAGCCGACATCCTCGGGCTGGCCATGGGCTGATCCGGTGACGATCAGCGGCAGCACCGCGCCGTTGATATGCAACATCTGGCTGATCAGAGCCACACCCAGCACGCGCAGCAGCAAGCCCGGCGCCAGCACCAGCCGCAGATCCTGCAGGGCGGCGGGGCGTGTCACAGGCTCGGGGGCGACCTCACCTTCGGGCAGGACCTCGGTTACCAGAAGGTGGCGGGTGTCGGGCTCCAGCCAGAAGGTGACGACCAGCAGGATCGCCGCTGCGACCAAAGCCGCAATCAGATAGGCGCCGATCATGCTTTGTCGCCCGGCCAATAGCAGCCCCACCGCGCCCGGCATCACCACCCAGGACAGCGAGATCATCATCCGCATCAGCGCATTGGCGATGCGGGCCTCTTCGGGGTCGAAGCGGTCGGAAACGGCTCTGACATTGCCGAAAAGCATCGAATTTGTCGAATGGAACAGGGCAAGCGGCAGCAGGGTGGCAAGGGCAAAGCTGGGCACCGAGGGGAAGGCCCAGACCATGCCATAGCCGATAATGCCAAAGCTGGTGACAAAGATCAGCGGGCGGCGATAACTGCGGTAGCGGTCCGAGATCAGGCCGACGGCGATCGCCATGGCGACATAGGCAAGCGAGGAGGTCAGCGACAGCGCCGCATAGGCGCGGTCGCTCATCCCCAACTCGCGGATGGCAATCAGCGATTGATAGGGCGAGGTAGCCGCCCCGGCAAAGCCATAGAGAAAAATCGCCGCCGCAGAGGCGCGCACGACGCGGTGGCGCCGCAGAATCTCGAGCCAGGGGCCCATGGGTTACGCCTTGAATCGGGCCGAGGGCTGGGGCTCGGGGGTAAAGCTGTCGCGGGGATCGAAGGGCAAGGTGCCTTTGGCGCGGTGAAGGTTGGCAAGGCGCGGGATGTCCTGATTGACCACGCCGTTCGTCAGCGCCATCAGGTTTGGGTTGGCGAGGGGGGCAAGCTCGGGCGAGAGGTAGCCGGATTTGACCACCAGCAGGTTGACGGATTTGGGGTCAAGGCCGAGCAGGGTGAAATCGGCGATGTTGTGATAGGGGCGACGGCGCGCTGCCAGCACAACGGTTATGCCACCGATCCGCACCACAGCCTGGGTTTCGGCAGGGTCAGAGCCGGTTTCAAGATGGATAACCTCGGCCTGCACCTGCACCGAAACGCCCTGCGGATCAAGGCTCGCGCCGATCTTGAGCGCGAGTTTTGCCCCCTTGCCCGCCGCCTGGCAGGCCTCGACAGCCGGGCGGTCGGTGATGCCCGCGACCAGCGCCTGCTGCCAATCGGCGGCAATCAGGGCGGCCAGCACATCGGCACGATCGCCGACACCGCCGCCCGTGGGGTTGTCGCCCGAATCAGCAAGGATCACCGGCGCGGTCCGGGCTGCCTTGGCCAGCGTCAGCATCTCCTGCAGCGGGCCGGTGACCGGGCCGAAGCGAAACTCGTTGCGGGCGTCCCAGAAACTCTGGGCGATCTGCAGGCCTGCCGCCTTTGCGGCTGCAAGATTGGTGCCGGTCACCACGGCACAGGCGGTGGCGCGGGGCTCGTCGGCCCAGACGTAGCCGATCATCAGATCGCTGCGCCAAACCTCGGCGCTTTCCAGTTCGGGCAGAGCGGCATAGAGCCGGTCGCCGGGGGCGTCTTCGGTGGACGAACGCTCGCCGGGCAGCAGGAGCGGCACCGGCACGCGGAGCACGCCGGGACGGGTTTTCGTCTCTAACGCGCGCAAAAGCATGGAATAGGCGGCGCGCATCGTCGCCTCCACATCGATATGGGGCGCTGTGCGATAGGCGGCGAAGATATCAAGCTGATCGACGATCTTCTGACTGACATTGCCGTGCAGATCATAGCTGGCGGCGATCAGCATTTCGGGCCCGACGGCGTCGCGCACCGCGGAAATCCAGTCGCCCTCGGCATCGAACATGCCTTCGACCTTCATCGCGCCGTGCATGGCGAGATAGACGGCGTCGAAAGGCTTGGCTGCCTCGAGCCTTTCGAGGAACTCGGCCTTGAACGCTGTCGTAAGTCGCCCGCGAAACCGGACCACCCGGCACCGCCCTTGCGTGGAACAAAGGCGCGATTTCGGCTGGATAGTCACTAAGGAAGCCGAAATAGGGCGAGGCCAGCAGATCGGCGCCGCGCTGCACGCGGAAATCCTCGGGTTGCATCAGGACGGGGGAGTAGGTGGAACATTCGGTGTGGATACCACCAACGGCGATGCGCATGGTCAGGGCCTTTCAGAGCGTGGGATGCAGGCGGACCTGGGCCGCAAAGCGCAGCCAGTCCTTGTTGGCGCTTTCGGTCCAGCCTGCCTCGGCCACGGCGGACAGGCGCGGGAAAACCAGATCGTTGAACCAGGCGCGTGGTGGTGAAATGCTCGCACCAGATGCAGGCCTGAATGCCGCGCATATGCGGGCGCAGCGCCTCGGGAAACTCGCCCTCGGCCTCATAGGCGTAGGTCTTGGCGGGGGGCACGGGGCCGGCCCAGCCCGCGCCGTTTTCCAGCCAGTCGGGGCCTTGCACCATGTCGAGGTAATAGGCCTGACCGGGGGTCATCACCACGTCATAGCCCTGCTCGGCAAGCTCGATGCCGACCTGCGGGTTCTCCCAAGCCATCAGCAAAGTGCCCTCGGGCGGCACGCCGCCGCCGTGGGCGACCTCGTTCCAGCCGACCAGCACCTTGCCGCGCGCAGTGAGCATGTCTTTGATTTTCTTGAGGAACCAGCTTTGCAGCTCGAAAGTGCCGGAGAGGCCCTCGCGCTGCATCAGGATGCGGGCCTTGGGGCTTTCGAGCCAGGCGTTCTTGGCCACCTCGTCGCCGCCGATGTGGAAATGCCGGGAGGGGAAGATCTCGCACAGCTCGTCGATGATGCGTTCCAGCACCACGAAGGTTTCGGGGACGCCGGGGTTCCAGGAGTTGTTGGGGTAGCCCTGCACCGGGTAGTAGCTGTTCGGCGTCTCGTCGGGGTCAGTCAGGAAAGGCAGGGCCGCGAGGACGCAGGCGGCGTGACCGGGGGTTTCAATCTCGGGCATGACCTCGATGCCGAGGGCGGTGGCATGCGCCACGACGGCGCGCATCTGGTCCTGGCTGTAGAAGCCACCAGAGCGCGCCGGGCCATCGCCGAGTTGCGGCAGCATGGCGTCGGTGTCGGCGGCACGATGCGCGCCTGGGTCGGTCAGGGCGGGATAGGCGCGGATCTCGGCGCGCCAGCCTTCGTCGTCGGTCAGGTGCCAGTGAAAGAGGTTGAATTTCTGCCAGGCGAGGATGTCGACGACGCGCTTGACCTCGGCAAAGCTCCAGAAATGCCGCGAGACGTCGAGGTGGCAGCCGCGCCAACCGTAGCGGGGGGCGTCGCTGATCTGGCCGGTGGCAGGGAATTTGAAATCAGGCTCTGTGAAAGCGCCGTGCAACATGTGCGCGAGCGAGAGCAGGCCGTAGCGGCGGCCTGCCTCGGCGCTGGCGGTCAGGGTGATGGTTTCGGCGAAATCGAGGCGGTAGCCTTCGGCGGGCAGGCTGGGGTCGCTGGCAAAGCGCAGGGCGCGCGCGCCCGGGGCGGCGGAGAGCTGGAACAGGCGGCGCGCGGCAGGGAAGAGGCGTTTGTGCAGGGCATCGACCGAGAGCAGCAGGCGCAAATCGGCGGGGTCAGAGCCGGTTTCGGCATAGAGGATCACCGGGGCCTCGCCCGCCTCGGCTGTGATTTGATTCGGCCAAGGGCAGCAGGGCGAAGGGCAGGGTCAGGCGGCCTTGCGGCAAGCGCGGTGGCGGCAGAACCGGGGCGGAGGCGGATTGGATGAGGTCGCCAACCTGCACCGCGATCACGGATTGCGGGGTCTTTACCCAAGCGGTTTTGGCGGCATCGTTGCGGTGGAAAGGCGAGCGGAACAGGCCCTCGGCTTCGAAGCTCCAGCTTGCGCCGGGGGCGAGGCTTTGGCCGTCGAGCGGGGCGAATTCGTGGTAGTTGGCGGTGCGACGCAGAAAGCGGGCGTTCTGAACCTCGTGCACCGGCATGATCCGGGTGATGGTGGTGACCGAGAGGGTGAAATCGCGCAGCACCTCGTCCGAGAGATTGGTCAGTTTCAGCGTCCAGGTGCCTGCGGGGGCGGGCTCGGGGGACCAGGAATTTTCCAGAAACAGCATGGTTAGAGCCTCAATAATCGTCGGATTGCGAGAAGGTGCGGGCGAGGGCCGGGATGCCTGCGGTCAGGCCGCAGTCTACGGGCAGACAGATGCCGGTGATGGCGGCGGCGAGGGGCGAGGCGAGGAAGCCGACCGCTTCGGCGACGTCTTCGGGCTTGACGATGCGGCCCAAAGCGTAGTGCGACGCGGCCTCTTTGAAGACATCGGGGTTGGCGCTCGCGCGCGCCTCCCAGGCTTGGGTGCGGACGGTGCCGGGGGCCACGGAATTGGCGCGGATGCCGTATTTGCCGTATTCGACGGCGATGGACCTGGTGAGGTGGATCATGCCAGCCTTGGCGGCGGAATAGGCGGGGTGGCCGAACTGGCTGAGCCCATTGACCGAGGCGATGTTGGTCACCGAGCCTTGCGCGGCTTTCAGCTGATCGGCAAGCGCGGCGAAAACCAAGAAGGCGGCGTCGAGGTTCAGAGCGCGGTCGGCGGCCCAATCGGCTGGCGTTGTGGCCTGCAGCGAGGCACCCCGGGCAGCGCCTGCGTTGTTGACAAGCGTCACCAAGAGGCCTTTTTCGGCGATTTCAGCGGCCAGAGCAGCGCAGCTTTCGGCATTGGTCACATCCGCCTGCAGCGCGGCAAATCCCGCGCCCAAAAGAGCCACGGCCCGCTCTGCGGCGGCAAGATCCAGATCGACGATCAGCACCAGATCGTGGTCGCGCTTCAGCCGCGCGGCAATTGCGCGCCCGATATCGCCTGCTCCCCCTGTCACAACCGCCAGCCGCTGCGCCATGGCACATTCCCTTTGCGGCAGGTCAAGAGCCATGGACAAGGGGCGGCCGCTTGCGCCCCTCTGGCTGTCAGTCGCCCAAGAGCTGGCGGTCGTCGCCATCCCGATGCTTGATGAGTTGCTCTTTGATGCCGCGCAGGATGCGGGTCGAGCGGGGCTTGTCGCGGTAGGCGACAAGGTTGGCGATGATATCGACCACCGCCAGACAGGCAAAGCGCGTCGAGGAGGCGCGGAAGATGTTCTGACCCTCGGGCAGATCGACGGGGATCACCACATCGGCGGCCAGCGCCACCGGCGAGCCGCTTTGTGTCAGGGCCACGGTAGGGATGCCACGGTCGCGCAAGAGGCCGAAACAGCGCACCAGTTCCATATTGCGGCCGGTGACGGAGGAGCCGAAGACGACGGTGCCGGGTTCGGCGGCGGCGGCGAGCATCAGGCTCATGCCGTGGTCGTTGACCGCCGAGATGCGCAGGCCAAAGCGGAACAGGCGGTTCTGCAACTCGTTGACGATCATCGAGGAATTGCCGCCCGAGCCGAAAGCATAGATCATCTGCGCCTCCGACAGCAGGCGCGCGGCCGCGTCCACGGCGGCGAGATCAAGGCTGCGGTGCATCTCGAAGAGGGCGTTTTGCGCCTTGGTGACGATGTCTTCGGCGACCTCTGCGGCGGTTGAGGTCACCGATTCGGGTTTGAGGTAGCGCAGACCGACATAGGCGCTTTTGGCCAGTTGCACCTTGAAATCCGAGAAGGAGGCGCAGCCGAGGCGACGGCAAAACCGCGTCACCGTCGGGGCAGAGACGCCGGCGCGTTCGGCAATCTCGGTGATCGAGGCGTTGGTGGCGAAATTCACATCGGCCAGCACAGAAGCTGCCAGTTTCTTTTCCAGCGCAGAGAGTTTACCCTCGTCATCAGCCAGGGCCGCGATCAATTCCTGCGCGGTAAAGCTGCGCGGGGCGAGCGGGGTTTGCTTGGTCTGGGTCATCGGGCGATCCTGCGGCAAAGGGCAAAGGGGCGGTCGGTTGCCGCCACCAAGCCTGTGAGGATCGTCCGGTCAAGCATTTGCGTGAATCCAGAAATTCATTTTCATTCTTGCTTGACAATTAGCCATATTCGCCCCGAATATTCCAGCAGATAAGCTAAGATGTTAAAACTTTTTTCAACGGAGGCCGGCGTGACGGCGATGCGTGACCCCTTTCAGAATCCCTTTCCCGAGGCCGATGCCAGCCGCCGCGCCATCTGGGAGATGCTGGTCACACGCGATATCGACGCTTTTGTCCGCGCCGATTGGACCTCGGTGGCGGGGGATTTCATCGCGCAGAACTTCATGGGGATGAGCGGGAATTTTCAGCCCGATCCGCAGGGCTTCACCCTGGCCTTTCCGACCTTGGCCGCTTACCGCGATGAGTGGCTGCGGCAGGCCCAGGATTTCGCAGCCCAAAAGGCCGCGGGAGCCTTCAAGGGCGATCCGCGTGACGGGATCTTTGCGGCGACGCGGTTGGAAGAGATCGAGATTGACGGCGAGACCGCGCTGGTGCGCAAGAAATTCGACGGGCATCTGGCCAAGGCAGACGGCAGTTTTGACCGGATGAACTGGCAGACGCTGTATATCTGTCGCCGCGAGGCGGCGGTCTGGAAGATCGCCGGATTTGTCGGCTACCTGCCCCATATCAAGGAATAGCCATGGCCGCGCCCGCCCCCAAGCGCATCTTTGTGGCCGCTTTGGCGACCGAGACCAATACCTTTTCGCCCATCGCCATTGACCGCAAGGGCTTTGAGGATTCGCTTTACGCCGCCCCCGGCCAGCACCCCGAGACGCCGACGCTGTGCACCGCGCCGATTCCGGTCGGGCGACGGGTTTGTGCGCAAAAGGGCTGGACCCTGATCGAGGGCACGGCGGCCTGGGCGGACCCGGCGGGGCTGGTGGCGCGCGGGGCCTATGAGGGGCTGCGCGATGAGATTTTGGCGCAGTTGCGCGCGGCGCTGCCGGTGGACGCGGTGGTTCTGGGGCTGCATGGCGCGATGGTGGCGCAGGGCTATCTTGACCCCGAAGGCGATCTGCTGGCGCGGATCCGCGAGATTATCGGGCCCGACGTGCTGCTTTGCGCCGAGTTGGACCCACATAGCCACCTGACCGCCAAGCGGGTGGCGGCGGCGAATTTCTTTACCGTCTTCAAGGAATTTCCCCACACCGATTTCGTCGACCGGGCCGAGGATCTGTGGCGCATCGCCGTCGATACTTTGGAAGGCCGGGTGCATCCGGTGATGTCGGTTTATGATTGCCGGATGATCGACGTCTTTCCAACCTCGCGCCAGCCGATGCGCGGCTTTGTCGACCGGATGCTGGCGCTGGAGGCGAGCGAGCCGGGGCTGCTGTCGCTTTCCGCGATCCATGGCTTCATGGCCGGGGATGTGCCCGAGATGGGCACCAAGATGATTGCGGTGACCGACAACGATCCCGCGCTTGGGGCGGCACTGGCCATGCGTCTGGGGCGCGAGCTGTTTGCCAATCGCGGCAAGCATCTGATGCCGCAACTTGATGAAAAGGCCGCCGTGGCGCAGGCGCTGGCCGCCGTGGCGCATCCGGTGGTGATTGCCGATATGTGGGACAACCCCGGTGGTGGCACGGCGGGGGATGCGACGGTGCTGCTCAAGGAGTTGCTGGCGCAGGGCGCGCGCGGCGTGGCGCTTGGCACGATCTGGGATCCGATTGCGGTGCAGCTGTGCTTTGCTGCCGGCGAGGGCGCCGAAATGCCGCTGCGCTTTGGCGCGAAATCGGCGCCAGAGACCGGCGAGCCGGTCGATGCGCTGGTGCGGGTGGTGCGGCTTTGCGCCAGTGCAGAGATGGTTTTTGGCAGCTCGGTGGTGCCTTTTGGCGCTGCGGTGCGGATCGCTTTGCTGGAGCCTTCGGGGGCCGAGACCGGCATCGAGGTGATCCTGAACACGGTGCGGGCGCAGAGCTATGACCCCTCGCTGTTCACGGCGCTGGGCATTGACCCCTTGGCGCAGAAGATCCTGGTGATCAAATCGACCAATCATTTTTACGCCGCCTTTGCGCCGATTGCGGCAGAGATCCTTTACTGTTCGGCGGGCAAGCCTTATCCCAATGATCCGGCGACCAATCCCTATCGCTTGGTGCGCCGCGATATCTGGCCGCGCATGGCCGACCCCTTTGAGGAAGGCGCGTAACATGGCATTCCCTTGGCCCGAAACCGGGGCCGCTCTGGCCGAAGTGCAAACGCCGATGCCGGTGATCGACGAAGATCGGCTGGCGCGTAATATTGCCCGGGCGCAGGCCTATATGGTCTCGATCGACCGGCGATTTCCGGCCGCATATCAAGACGCACAAGCTGGCCTCGGTGGCGAAGTTGCAGCTTGTGGCGGGGGCGGTGGGGATCAACTGTCAGAAGGTCAGCGAGGCCGAGGCCTTTGCCGAAGCGGGATTTGACGACATCCTGATCACCTACAACATTCTGGGCGCGGTGAAGCTGGCGCGGCTCAAGGCGCTGAACGAGCGGGTTGATCTGCTGCGGGTGGTGGCCGATAGCGAGACGGTGGCGGCGGGGTTGGCGGCGACCTTCGATGCCGCGCGTCCGCTGCGGGTGCTGGTGGAATGTGACACCGGCGGCGGTCGCGTTGGCGTGCAATCGCCCGAGGCGGCCGTGGCGCTGGCAGCGAAGATCGCGGCGGCGCCGGGGCTGATCTTTGAGGGGGTGCTGACCTATCCTGCGGCTGGCGGCGCTGCGCGGGTCGAGGCGTTTTTGCAAGAGGCCATCGCGGGCTTGGCGGCGCTTGGGCTGGACTGCCCGGTGCGCTCGAGCGGCGGCAGCCCGGATCTGTGGAAGGCGGATCTGGTGCCTTCGGCCACCGAGCACCGCGCCGGCACCTATGTCTATAACGACCGCTCGATGGTGCGGGCGGGGGAGTGCGGGCCGGAGGATCTGGCGATGCATGTGCTGGCGACCGTGGTGTCGCGGCCGACGCCGACACGGGCGGTGATCGACGCCGGGTCCAAGGCGCTGACCTCTGACCTGTTGGGTTTCGCCGATCATGGCGAGATCGAGGGGCTGGCGGGCGCGCGGATCGTCTCGCTTTCCGAAGAGCATGGCGTGGTGGATCTGAGCGACTGCGCCGGGCCTCTGCCGCAGGTCGGCGATATGGTCAAGGTGATCCCGAACCATACCTGCGTGGTCAGCAATCTGTTTGACCGCATGGTATTTCACCGCGACGGCAGGGTGACCCGGGTGGAAGAGCTGATCGCGCGAGGCACCGTCTGGTGACGCGCGAGGCGGCCTTTCATGCTTCGCGGATTTTCGACGGCGCGCGCTGGCACGAAGACGCGGCCCTGCTGGTGCGCGAGGGCCGGGTGGTGGCGATCCTGCCCCAGAGCGGTGGCCCCTGCGGGTGAGCGCGTTGCGGGCTGGATTGTGCCCGGGCTGATTGATTTGCAGGTCAATGGCGGGGGCGGGGTCTTGTTCAACAATGCGCCCGATTCCGCCAGCATAGAGACAATTTGCGCGGCCCATGCTGGCTTTGGCACCACCGCCTGCATGGTGACGCTGATCACCGACACGCCCGAGGTGACGCGGGCGGCGATCGCGGCGGCAGAGGCCTCGAAGGCGGCGGGATTTCTGGGGCTGCATCTGGAGGGGCCGCATTTGTCGCTGGCCCGCAAAGGCACGCATGACCCCTTGCTGATCCGGCGGATGCAGGCGGAGGACCTCGGCTTGATCCTGCAAGCGGCGCAGGGTCTGGCCAATCTGATCGTGACCCTTGCGCCGGAGCAGGTGACGCCGGAGCAGGTGCGAAGCCTTGCGGCAGCGGGGGTGACGGTCAGTCTGGGCCATTCGGATTGCACGGCCGCCACCGCGCGGGCCTATGCCGATGCCGGGGCGCGGATGGCGACGCATCTGTTCAACGCGATGAGCCAGATCACCCCGCGCGAGGCGGGTTTGGTGGGGGCGGTGTTGGGCGAACCTCGCCTGAGCGCCGGGATCATCGCCGATGGCTTTCACGTCGCAGAAGAGGTCTTGCGACTGGCCTTGCGGATCAAGCCAGAGCTGTTTCTTGTCTCGGATGCGATGAGCACGATTGGCAGCGATCTGACCAGTTTCACCCTGAACGGGCGGCAGATCCTGCGCGCCGCGGGGCGCTTGACGCTGGCTGATGGCACGCTGGCGGGGGCCGATATCGCCTTGATCGACGCGGTGCGGCATTTGCATCTGGGGCTGGGCCTGCCGTTGGATCAGGTGCTGCCGCTGGCCGCCCTTGCGCCTGCCCGTGCCTTGGGTCTGACAGATCGGGGGCATTTGCAGCCCGGCGCACGTGCGGATTTCTTTTCCATGACGCAGCAGCTAGGCTGTGCGGCAAGTTGGATCCTTGGGGGGCGCGTCGCTTGATCCTTTGTTTTGATATTGGTGGCACGGCCATCAAGGTGGCCGAAGCCTTCAGTCCGGATGACATCCGCCCCAAGCAACGCCTCGCCACGCCAACGCAGGATTTCGCAGCCTTTGTCGAGGTGTTGCGCGCCGAGGTGGCGACGGCTTCGACACGGCCCGCGCGGGTGGCGATCTCGATTGCCGGGGTGATCGATCCGGTGACCGGGGCGGCGACGGTTGCCAATATTCCCTGCCTGACCGGACGCCGCTTGCAGTGCGATTTGCAAGACGCGCTGTTGTTGGCGGTGGATCTGGCCAATGACGCCGATTGCTTCACTCTGGCCGAGGCGGCGGTTGGGGCGGGGCGCGGCCATGAGGTGGTTTTCGGGGTGATCCTTGGCACCGGGGTTGGCGGGGGCATCGTGGTGCGCGGCGAGCTGATCAACTCGAACGGCGGTTTTGCCGGCGAGTGGGGCCATGGCCCGATGGCGCAGCGGATTTTGGGGGCGCCCGAGGTGGTGCTGCCGGCCTTTGCCTGTGGCTGCGGCCAGATCGGCTGTCTGGATGCGGTCTGTTCGGCACGGGGCATGGAGCGGTTGCATGCACATCTGCATGACGCGGCAGAGGCGACCAGCACCGAGATCGTCGCGGGCTGGGAGGCGGGCGAGCCTGCGGCCAGCCGCACCATCGCAATCTGGCTGGAGCTTTTGGCCGGTCCGCTGGCGATGATCGAGAATATGCTGGGCGCGGGCATCATGGCGGTCGGTGGCGGGCTGTCGAATTCGCACCGGCTGATCGCGGCGCTGGACGTCAAAGTGCGTAGCCGGACCTTGCGGCGATTCGACCGTGCCCTGGTGGTTCCGGCGGAATGCGCCATCGAACCGGGCCTGATTGGCGCGGCGATTCTGGGACTTGGCCGCTAGCCGCGCCTGCAATCGCGCCTGTCGCTGATGGTTTCTGAAAATCAATTACAGAAAACACGATTTCCTGTGAAATTTTGTTGACGATTGCGGGATCGCCTCGCATGATCAAGAAAATGAATTTCTAAACGGGAAGTGCGTCAGAATGCGGGTTGCGATCATCGGTCTTGGCTACAGGCTTGGCTATCTGGGCCATGTGTTCCACGAGATGGACCCGGATTTTCAGATCGTCGGCTATTTCGACCCCGATCCGGCAGGCTTGGCGGTTCTGGCAGAGCACAAGATTCCGGCAGGCAAAGCCTATGCCTCGCCCGAGGAGCTGGTGGCGGCGGGCGGTTTTGATCTGTTGATGATCGGCTCGCCGAACCATCTGCATCTGGGCCATATCCGGCTTGGGCTTGAAGCCGGAGTGAAGGTGTTTTCCGAAAAGCCGATCGTGTCGACGATCGCGCAGACCTATGAGCTTGCGGCACTCTTGGGCAAGCATGGCACGGAAAACCTGCTGGTTGGGCTGGTGCTGCGCTATGCGCCGCTTTACCGCGATCTGCTGGCGGCACGGGATGCGGGGACTTTGGGCAAGATCGTCTCGATCGAGGCCGCCGAGCATATCTTTCCCTATCACGGCGCCTTCTTCATGCGGGACTGGCGGCGCTATGAGAAGTGGTCGGGCAGTTTCATGCTCGAGAAGTGCTGCCACGATCTTGACCTCTACAATGGGCTGGTCGGGGCACGGCCCGAGCGGGTGGCCTCCTTTGGCGGGCGCAAGACCTTTGTGCCCGAGAACGACCCCCAGCTCGAGGGCGTCAACGACATGAGCCTCTATCACCGCAAGCCCTCGGGCTGGAACGGATCGGACAAGGTCTTTGACTCGGACGGTGACATCATCGACTATCAGGTGGCGATCATCGAATATGCCAATGGGGTGGGAATGAACTTTCACACCAACCTGAACGCACCAGATCAATTCCGCCGCTTTGCCGTTTTCGGCACCAAGGGGCAGGCGGAAGGCGATTTCATTCGTGGTTTTCTTAAGGTCACCGATGTGTTGAGCGAAAAGCGCGTGGCAGAGGTCGAATATCAGGCCACCGCGCTGTCGCAGCATTACGGCGCTGACGAAAAGATGGCCGAGGGCGTGATTGCCAATGTGATGCGGGGCGGGCCGGTGCCGGTTTCGGCGCTGGATGCGCTTGAGGCGGGGATTCTGGCACTGGCGACCGATGATGCGCGGCGCGCGCGTCAGGTGATTGATCTGCGCCCGGTCTGGGACCGCTATGACGAAGCTTTGGCACGGAAGGCGGGTTGAGACATGATCAAGTCACGCTCCAACATGATTTTTGCGTGGCTGCTGCTGGCTCCCGCTATTGTTTATGTGTTGATCATCGTGGCTTGGCCTTTGGTTGAAACCTTCCGGCTTTCCTTCACCGATGCTTCGCTGAAGAAGGTGACGAATTACGTCGGCTGGCGGAATTATTCCAAGATTTACACCGACACCTTTTTCGAGGTGATCACCCGCACCTTCACCTGGACGTTCTTTTCGGTGCTGTTCAAGATGGTGATCGGCACCTTTGGCGCGGTGCTTTTGAACTGCGCCATTCCGGGGCGCAATCTGTTCCGCATCCTGACCATGCCGCCGTGGATCGTGCCGATGGCAATCGGCATTTTCATGTGGGGCTGGATGTATAACGGCCAGTTCGGCATGATTTCCGGGTTGCTGCAGCGCTTTGGGCTGGTCGATGGGCCGGTGGCTTTTCTCGCCTATGGGCGGCCCGCCTATTGGGCGACCATCGTGACCGATGTCTGGATCGGCGTGCCGATGGTGACGATCTATTTCCTTGCCGCGATCCAGTCGATTCCGAAAGATCTTTACGAGGCGGCCTGGACCGATGGCGCCAGCCGCTGGATGCGGTTTCGCCGCATCACCGTGCCGCTGATGATGCCTGCGGTGATCACCATGTCGATGCTGTCGCTGATCGCCACCTTCAACTCTTTCGATATCATCTGGATTCTGACCCAAGGCGGCCCCTCGGGCACGACGACGACGATGATCATCGACACCTACCAGACCGCCATCGGCTCGAAGAAATACGGCGAGGGGGCGGCGCGGGCCGTGGTGATCTGCCTGTTCCTCTCGGCCTTCTGCATCGCCTATTTCCGCATCACCCGCCGCCTTGCGGCCACAGAAAACGCATAGGGGGGACGGGCCATGGCCTTCGGATCAAAAGACAGCCGCGCGATGATCGACCGCTATAGCTGGTGGGAGCTGATCGCGATCTATGCGGGCATGTTCCTGTTCCTGTTCTTTCTGCTGTCGCCGTTTATCGAAGGGTTTCTGGTCAGCCTGAAACCGCTGGCGCAGCTGTTTTCCTCGCCCTACAGCTTCTGGCCCGAGAACGGCTCGTTTGAGGCCTATCACACCATGTGGGTGCGGGTGCCGGGCTTTGCGCGCTATGTGTTCAACTCTTTCCTGATCTCGACCATCGCCACCGTGATCGTGCTGCTGCTGGTCGTGCCGGCCGCCTATGCCTTTGCGCGCTTCGATTACAAGGGCATGGGGCTGGTGCTGGGCGGCTTCCTTGCGGTCAGCATGTTCTCGGGCGCGGTGCTGCTGATCCCGCTGTTCCGGCTGATGCGGACGCTGGGCCTGCTGAACACCTATTTCGCCATGATCATTCCGGGGGCGGCCTTCCTGATCCCCTCGGCGATCTGGCTGCTGCGCACCTATATGAAGCGGATTCCGACCGAGTTGAACGAGGCGGCCTATATGGACGGGGCCAGCCAGTTCTACACCTTCCGCCGGGTGATCCTGCCGATTGCGCGACCCGGCATCATCGTGGTCGCCATCGTCACCTTCATCGGCGCCTATTCGCAGCAGTTCATCTTTGCGCTGACCTTCAACTCGAAGACCGAGTACATGCCGCTGCCGATTGGCCTGTATGCTTACTTCGGCAAGCAAGAGGTCGTCTGGAACGAGCTGATGGCCGCCTGCTTTCGTCGGCATTGCCCCGGCGATGGTCATCATCTTCTTCCTGCAACGCTATCTCGTCGGCGGGCTGACCGCAGGCGCGGTGAAACAATAAACTTTCACAACCGGGAGACTAAAAAAGTGACAAGCCTCATGCGTAAAACTCTGATCGGCCTTGCGCTGGCCAGCACCACGGCGCTTCCCGCGCTGGCGGAAGACATCAGCTGGATCTATTGCGGCGACACCATCGATCCGGTGCATGTGAAATACATCGAGGACTGGGAAGCCAAGAACGAAGGCTGGACCGTGACCCCCGAAGTCGTCGGCTGGGCGCAGTGCCAGGACAAGGCCACGACGCTGGCCGCCGCCGGCATCACCCGCTGCGATGGCCTATGTCGGGTCGCGCACGCTGAAGGAATTCGCGCAGAACGATCTGATCGTCGATGTGCCGATGACCGACGAAGAAAAGGCGGCCTATTACCCGCATATCGTCGATACCGTGACCTTTGACGGCACCCAGTGGGGCGTGCCGATCGCCTTCTCGACCAAGGCTTTCTACTGGAACAAGGATCTGTTCAAGGCCGCCGGTCTTGACCCCGAGAAGCCGCCGACCACCTGGGAAGAAGAGATCGCCGCCGCCAAGGCGATCAAGGAAAAGACCGGCATCGCCGGCTATGGCCTGCCCGCCAAGACCTTTGACAACACCATGCACCAGTTCCTGCATTGGGTTTACACCAACAACGGCCAGATCATCGACGCCGATGGCAATATCGTCATGGACAGCCCGCAAGTGCTGGCGGCCCTGCAGGCCTACAAGGACATCACCCCCTATTCCGTCGAAGGCGCCACCGCCTACGAGCAGAACGAGATCCGCGCCATCTTCCTGGATGGCAAGGTCGGGATGATTCAGGCCTCGGTCGGCGCTGCCAACAAGCTGCAAGGAGACCTCGATCAACTGGGGCGTCGCCAACCTGCCGACCGGCCCAGATGCCAAGGGTCCGGGCACGCTGCTGATCACCGACAGCCTGGCGATCTTCAAAGGCTCGGGCGTCGAGGAGAAGGCGGTTGAATTCGCCAAGTTCATCACCTCGCCCGAGGTGCAAGAGGCCTATGAGGGCGGCGGTCTGGCTGGTCTGACCCCGCTGCGCCCCGGTGCTGCGGTCGATGCGATGGTCGCGGCCAATCCCTATTGGAAGCCGTTCATCGACGGTATCGAATATGGCGGCCCCGAGCCGCTGCTGACCGACTACAAGGGTCTGCAAAACGCGATGATCGAGATGGTGCAATCCGTCGTCACCGGTGCCGCAGAGCCGCAAGCGGCGCTGACCAAGGCCGCCACGGCGCTGGAAGAGTACAAGTGATCCAACTCGGGGGCGGGTTCGCCTGCCCCCGATCCTCCCCCTGCCGACGTTAAGGAGTCCGCCGTTGGGCCAGCTTTCCCTCAAATCCGTTATCAAGGCTTTTGGCGATATTCAGGTCGTCAAGGGCGTCTCGCTGGATGTGACCGAGGGCGAATTCGTCGTCTTTGTCGGCCCCTCTGGCTGTGGGAAATCGACCCTGCTGCGGATGATTGCCGGGCTGGAGCATACCACGGACGGCGATATCGTGATTGACGGCAAGCGGGTCAATGACCTTGCCCCGGTCAAGCGCGGCATTGCCATGGTGTTCCAATCCTACGCGCTTTATCCGCATATGTCGGTCTATGAGAATATCGCCTTCCCCTTGCGGGTCGAGGGCGCCTCCGAGGCGGTGATCCGCGAGAAGGTCAATGCGGCAGCGGCGATCCTGCATCTGGACACGCGCTTGCAGCAAAAGCCCGGCCAGCTTTCGGGCGGCCAGCGCCAGCGCGTCGCGATTGGCCGCGCCATCGTGCGCGAGCCCGAGATCTTTCTGTTCGACGAGCCCCTGTCGAACCTTGACGCCGCCCTGCGCGCCGATATGCGCATCGAGCTGACGCGGCTGCACAAGCAGTTGGGGGCGACGATGATCTATGTCACCCACGACCAGATCGAGGCCATGACCATGGCTGACCGGATCGTGGTGCTGAATGCGGGCTATATCGCCCAGGTCGGCGCCCCGCTTGAGCTGTATTACAAGCCGCAGAACACCTTTGTCGCCGGATTCATCGGCAATCCGCGGATGAACTTTCTGCCCGCGGTTTGCATCGGCTCTGGTGCCACTTCGGTCGAAGTGGAGTGTCAGGGCCAGCGCGTCACCCTGCCGGTCGCAGGCCGTGGCGGGATCGCAGGGCAAGAGCTGCTGCTGGGCATCCGCCCCGAGCATATCACCCTTGGGCCGGGCGAGATCACCATGCAGATCACCCCGACGGTGGTCGAGCAACTGGGCCAGCAGACCATCGGCTATGCAACGATTCCGGGGCGGGAGGAGAATTTTCTGTTCGTGCTGCCTGGCACCCGGGTGATCGAGGATGACAAGCCGATCACCGTGGGCTTCGCGGCCTCGGAGTGCCATCTGTTTGACGCCAAGGGCGAGGCCTTTGAGCGGCAGGTTGATCTGAGCGCGATGTCGGTGCCTCCCGTGACCTCGGTCGCTTGAGTGCCGGCTTTGCGGCGGCTATAGAAGACCTGAATACTACCAATTCGGGACAGCCATGGTCACGCCCGCCTTTCACCCGGATCTTTGGCTGCATGTCGGGCGCGGGCCGCGCTATGAGCAGTTGTATCGCTATCTGGTGGCAGAGATTGCCGCGGGGACGCTGAGCCCGGAAACCCAGCTGCCGCCTGAACGCGAGCTGGCCAGCCTAGCACAGGTCTCGCGCGTGACGTTGCGCAAGGCGGTGACACGGCTGGTGGCCGAGGGCGTGCTGGAGCAACGGCGCGGCGCGGGAACCTTCGTGCGCAGCCCGCAGGCGCGGCGCGACCCCTCGCTGTCGCGCTTGCTGTCCTTCACCGATTACATGCTGCAACGGGGCAAAAAGCCGTCGAGTGCGGTGATCAACCGCGGGCTTTATCACCCCTCGCCGGACGAGCAGGTGGCGCTGGGCCTTTCGTCGATTGACCGCGTGGTGCGGCTAGAGCGGCTGCGCGCGGCGGATGGCATTGCCATGGCGGTGGAATGGTGCGCCCTGCCGCAGGATATCCTGCCCGAAGCCCAGGCGATTGGCGGCTCGCTCTATGACTATCTGCGCGCCAATGGCACCGCCCCGGCCCGTGTGGTGCAGCGGGTCATGGCGGTCAATCTGGCCGAGGCCGAGGCGGGGTTGTTGAAGCTGGCCGCAGGCACGGCAGTGCTGCGCATCGACCGGACCGGATTTCTGCCCTCGGGGCGGCCTATCGAGTTTACCCGGGGGCTCTACCGGTCTGATATCTATGATTTTGTCGCCGAGATGCGGCTGGAGGCCCATCTGTAGACCCTGGCCGATTGGCCCATGTCATTCCCTGCGGGACTGATCTTTGACCTATCAAACAGGTTACGGATTGCACAAGGACTGGTATCAAGGCGTGAAACTAGGGCGGGCGGGCTTTCCTGGCCACCGCGTGCCGACCGAAAAGGACTGACCGATGACCCAGACTCTGGCCGAAAAAGCCCATGCCATCCTTGCTGATTTCGGGGTGAGCGCAGATCGCTATAGCGGCGGCTCGATGCAAAGCTTTACCCCGGTGACGGGGGAGGTGACCGGCAATCTTGCGACTTGCAGCGTTGCGCAGACGGTTGAAGCCGTGGCCCGTGCCAAGGCGGCCTTTGCGGAGTGGCGCTTGGTTCCCGCGCCAAGACGCGGCGAGTTGGTGCGGCTGTTGGGCGAAGAATTGCGGGCGGGCAAGGCTGCGCTGGGCACTCTGGTCTCGATCGAGGCGGGCAAGAGCCCCTCCGAAGGCCTGGGCGAAGTGCAGGAAATGATCGACATCTGCGATTTCGCGGTCGGCCTGTCGCGGCAGCTTTACGGGCTGACCATTGCCACCGAACGCGCCGGTCACCGCATGATGGAAACCTGGCATCCGCTGGGCGTGGTCGGGGTGATTTCCGCCTTCAACTTCCCGGTGGCGGTGTGGTCGTGGAACACCGCGCTGGCGCTGGTCTGCGGCAATGCGGTGGTCTGGAAGCCCTCCGAGAAAACCCCGCTGACCGCGCTTGCCTCGCAGGCGATTCTGGAGCGGGCCTTGGCGCGGTTTGGCGCGGCCCCCGAGGGCTTGGCGCAGGTGCTGATCGGCGGCGCGGAAGTTGGGGCAGCGCTGGTCGCCGATCCCGATGTGGCGCTGATCTCGGCCACCGGATCGACGCGGATGGGCCGCGCGGTGGCCCCGGTGGTGGCGGCGCGCTTTGGCCGCTCGATCCTGGAGCTTGGCGGCAACAACGCAGGGATTGTCTGCGCTTCGGCAGATCTGGACATGGCGCTGCGGGCGATTGCCTTTGGTGCGATGGGCACGGCGGGACAGCGCTGCACGACGATGCGGCGCCTGTTCGTGCATGATGCGGTTTACGACAGTCTGGTGCCACGGCTGAAGCAGGCCTATGCCTCGGTTTCGGTGGGCAACCCCTTGGAAACGCAAGCTTTGGTCGGGCCGCTGATCGACGCTCACGCCTATGAGGCGATGCAAAAGGCGCTGGCGGCGGCAGAGGCGGCGGGCGGCGTGGTGCAGGGCGGTGCGCGGGTCGAGGTTGGCGCGGAGCAAGCGTTCTATGTAAAACCTGCCTTGGTGGAGATGCCAGAGCAGCGCGGCCCGGTGTTGGAAGAGACCTTTGCGCCGATCCTTTACGTGATGCGCTGGAGCGAGTTTGACGCAGTGATCGCGGCGCATAATGCGGTGGGGGCGGGGCTGTCTTCGTCGATCTTTACGCTTGATCTGCGCGAGGCCGAGGCGTTTCTTTCGGCTGCAGGCTCTGATTGCGGCATTGCCAATGTCAACATCGGCACCTCGGGGGCCGAGATCGGTGGCGCCTTTGGCGGAGAAAAGGAAACCGGCGGCGGGCGCGAAAGCGGCTCTGACGCCTGGCGCGCTTATATGCGGCGGGCGACCAACACCATCAATTATTCCCGCGAGCTTCCCCTTGCGCAGGGCGTGGTGTTTGACATCGCATGAGCCTGCCCAAGACCATGCGGCAGCCAGCAGAGGCCAGAGACAGAGGTGGTGAATGCCGCGCGCGATAATCGTCCATGAAAACTTTCTGCGCCGGGTCGCGGCGCGCGATTTTCCGCAAGGCAAGGCGGCTGCGGGGCCGCTGAGCCCGGTTCAGGCGGTTGCGATCTATCAGGCGGCCTGCACCAGCCGGGCGCTCGACCGCACCTCGCGGGCGATGCAGAAGGCGGGACAGGGCTTTTACACCATCGGCTCTTCGGGGCACGAGGGCATGGCGGCGGTGGCTGCGGCCTTGCGGCCCAGCGACATGGCCTTTCTGCATTACCGCGATGCCGCCTTTCAGATCGCCCGCAGCGCGCAAGTGCCGGGGCAGTCGATCGTCTGGGATATGCTGCTGTCCTTTGCCGCCAGCGCCGAAGATCCGATCTCGGGCGGGCGGCACAAGGTGCTGGGCTCCAAAGCCCTGATGATCCCGCCGCAAACCTCGACCATCGCCTCGCATCTGCCGAAGGCGGTGGG
Source organism: uncultured Alphaproteobacteria bacterium (assembly GCA_963815275.1). Classification (GTDB taxonomy): domain Bacteria; phylum Pseudomonadota; class Alphaproteobacteria; order Rhodobacterales; family Rhodobacteraceae; genus Cypionkella. The sequence goes on along the minus strand of CAWFGD010000003.1, from coordinate 2,481 downwards.
GGCGGCCTATGCGGTGGGCGCGGCGCGGCGGCACCGGCCCGAGCATCAGATCATGCCGGACGATGCGCTGGTGATGTGCAGTTTTGGCGATGCCTCGGCCAACCATTCGACGGCGCAGGGGGCGTTCAATACCGCGGGCTGGACCAGCTATCAGTCGATCCCGCTGCCGCTGCTGTTTGTCTGCGAGGACAATGGCATCGGCATTTCCACCAAGACCCCGCAGGGCTGGATCGCGGCGGGGTTCCAGAACCGCCCCGGCGTGGAGTATTTCGCCTGCGACGGGCTGGATATCTTTGACACCTATGCCACTGCCGAGCGGGCTGCCGCCTTTGTGCGCAGCCGCCGTAAACCGGCGTTTCTGCATCTGCGCACCATCCGGCTTTATGGCCATGCTGGGGCAGATCTGCCGACGACCTATCTGGCGAAAGACGAGGTCGAGGCCGAAGAGGCGCAAGATCCGCTGCTGCATATGGTGCGGCAATTGGACGAGACCGGAGCCCTGAGCGCCGCGCAGGCGCTGGCGCTCTATACCCAGACCAACGACCGGGTCGCCCGGGTGGCCGAGCAGGCCATCACCCGGCCCCGGCTGAAAACCGCAGCGCAGGTGATGGCGAGCCTGATCCCGCCGGCCCGGCCCTGCAAGCCCAGCAACGGGCCGAGTGCCGAGGCGCGTGCGGCGGCTTTTGGCAGCGATATGAAGCAGATGGCCGAGCCGCAGATCATGTCGCGGCTGATCAACTGGGCCTTGACCGATCTGATGCTGACCCATCCGGATATCGTGATGATGGGCGAAGATGTCGGGCGCAAGGGCGGCGTCTACGGCGTGACGCAAAAGCTGCAACAGCGCTTTGGTCAAGACCGGATGATCGACACCCTGCTGGATGAGCAGGCGATCCTGGGCCTCGCCATCGGCATGGCGCAGAACGGTTTTACGCCGATGCCAGAGATCCAGTTTCTGGCCTATCTGCACAATGCCGAGGATCAATTGCGCGGCGAAGCGGCGACCCTGCCGTTCTTTTCCAACGGGCAGTTCAGCAATCCGATGGTGCTGCGGATTGCCGGGCTTGGCTATCAGAAGGGCTTTGGCGGGCATTTCCACAATGACAACTCGGTCGCCGTGCTGCGCGATATTCCGGGGTTGATCCTGGCGTGTGCCGTCGAACGGGGCCGATGCCGCAAGAATGCTGCGCGAATGCGTGCGGCTGGCGCGGGAGGAGCAGCGGGTGGTGGTGTTTCTGGAACCTATCGCGCTCTATCCGATGCGCGATCTGCATGCCGAAAAGGATGGCGGCTGGATGTGCACCTATCCTGCGCCGGATCAGGTGATCAGGCTGGGTGAGGTCGGCACCAAGGGCGACGGCGCTGATCTGGCGATTGTGACCTTTGGCAATGGCACTTACCTCTCGCATCAGGCGCTGGCGCGGTTGCAGGCAGAGGGCGTCGCGGCGCGGGTGATCGATATGCGCTGGCTCTCGCCGCTGCCCGCCGAGGCGCTGGTGCAGGCGGTGCAGGGCTGTCGGCGCATCCTGATTGTCGATGAGACCCGACGCTCGGGTGGGGTGGCCGAGGCGCTGATGGCGCTTTTTGCCGAAAGGTGCAGCCAGCCGATTGCCCGCCTGACCGCAGAGGACAGTTTCATCGCCACCGGCCCCGCCTATGCCGCGACAATGCCCTCGACCGAGAGCATCGTCGCCGCCGCCTTGGCCTTGCTGGAGCGCGAGATATGAAAACGGCAGTGGTGATCTGTCCGGGGCGCGGCACCTATAGCAAGACCGAGCTGGGCACGCTGGCGCGGAATTTCACCGACCGCGGCTTGCTGGCCCGTTTCGATGCGCGGCGGCAGGCGTTGGGGCAGGAAAGTCTGACCGCGCTGGATGGTGCCGCCAGCTATTCGGTGGCGCGCCACAGCCGGGGCGACAATGCCAGCGCGCTTGATCTATGCCGCGACGCTGGCGGATTTCCGCGCCTTGCAGGGGGTGGAGGTCGTCGCTGTCACCGGCAATTCGATGGGCTGGTATTCGGCGCTGGCCTGCGCCGGGGCGCTGAGTGCCGAGGCGGGGTTTGAGGTGGTCAACACCATGGGCAGCCTGATGCAAGCGCATCTGATCGGCGGCCAGACGCTTTATCCCTTCATGGGCGAAGACTGGCAGCCCGACGCGGCGCCGCAAGGCCGAGCTTTTGGCGCTGGTTGCGCAGATCGACGGGCAGGCAGGGCAGGTGCTGGGCCTGTCGATTGATCTGGGCGGCATGCTGGTTCTGGCCGGGAATGAGGCGGGGCTGAAGGCCTTCGAGGCGGCGGTGCCGCCCTTGCAGGGTCGCTTTCCGCTGCGGCTGGCCAATCACGCGGGCTTTCATACCGCGCTGCAGGCCCCCGTTGCGGCGCTGGGCCGGGCGGCGCTGTCTGCCGATCTGTTCGACCAGCCGCACCTGCCGCTGATCGATGGCCGAGGCCATATCTGGTGGCCGGGCGCGACCGACAGG
>CAWFGD010000002.1:0-100463 GCA_963815275.1 uncultured Alphaproteobacteria bacterium | reverse complement strand
TCACTACCATCGCAGTTTTCGCCCGGGTTCAATCCTTCACCAGAGCTTTTTTAATGCGTTCCCTGTCTCTTCCTATCGCCCTGGCCGCTGTGTGGCTGTCCACCGCCGTACCCGTTATGGCACAAAGCCCGCAATCCATGGGTGCAGCCCAACTCGGCCCGCGACCCTTCTTTTTGGTGGAGGACATGCAAGAGGGCCCGCTCAAGGCCAAGCTGCAAAGCTGCGGCAATGGCCCATTTGCCAAAACCAATTTTTCTATTGGTCATCGGGGCGCGGCCATGATGTTCCCTGAGCACACCAAGGAGTCCATAGAGGCGGCGGCCCGCATGGGCGCCGGCATTGTGGAGTGTGACGTGACCTTCACCAAAGACAAGGAACTTGTCTGCCGCCACGCGCAAAACGATTTGCACACCACCACCAACATTCTGGCCACGCCGCTGGCTGCCAAGTGCACCAAACCGTTCACGCCATACGACGCCGCCAAAAACACTCCGGCCAGCGCTGAGTGCCGCACCAGCGACATCACTCTGGCCGAGTTCAAGGTCTCGCGGAAAGATGGACGCCTCCAACCCCAAAGCCACCACGGTGGAGGAGTTCATGGGGGGCACTGCCGCCTGGCGCACCGACCTCTACAGCGGCGCTACCAGCGGCACGCTGATGACGCACCAAGACAGCATTGCGTTGTTCAAAAAGCTGGGTGTGAAGATGACGCCAGAGCTGAAATCAACCAGCGTCACCATGCCATTTGATGGCTTCGGCCAGGCGCAGTACGCACAAAAGATGATCGATGAGTACAAGGCTGCCGGTGTGCCGGCCAGTCAGGTGTTTGCGCAGTCCTTCAACAAAGAAGACGTTTTGTATTGGGTCAAAAACGAAGCGGCCTTTGGCAGGCAGGCAGTGTTTTTGGACGGGGCCAACAGTCCAGCGGACCTGCCGTCGCTGGAGGCCTTGAACGGCTACAAGCAAGCCGGCATCCAAATCGTGGCGCCGCCTATTTTTGCCTTGCTGCAAGCCAAAGACGGGCAGTTTGCAGCGTCCACCTACGCCAAAAACGCCAAGGCGGCTGGTCTGGGGCATCATTGCCTGGAGCCTGGAGCGCTCCGGCCCCTTGGCCAGCGGCAAAGGAGGCTGGTATTACCAGACCGTGAACCCGGTCTTCAAACGCGAAGGCGATGTGATGCAGGTGCTGGACGTGCTGGCCAAAGACGTGGGCATCATGGGCATCTTCTCCGACTGGCCCGCCACCGCAACCTACTACGCCAACTGCATGGGTTTGTGATGAAGGTGGGTGGAGCCATTATTTTATGGAAATAGTGCTTCCACCCTTTATCTGCTCTGCGCAAGTAGCTATGAAATCAATAGTGAAATCTGTTTGAACTCATCATTGCTTCTACTGAAAGTACAGGTTGCCGAAGATGAGCACCAGCCCCAGCACCACCTGCCCGACCCTGACCGGTAGGCGAGAGGGCGAATCAAACCGTACGAGATCAGGCCCAGCCCGGCCATCATCCGGACAAAGGCGAACAGCGCTGCGACGGGTTGCGGCGGTGAGCTCCAGCAGCGCCGGGTTGGCGATCATGCCCAGCGGGATCAGATGTACAGGCCGACGCCCAGCGCCATGGCCGTGACCGCCACCTTCAGCCAGTTCTCCTCGACCATGCCGGCGGCGATGAAGACCGCGCCGCAGACCGGCGGCGTGATCGTCGACAGCAGCGCGAACCAGAACACGAACAGGTGGGCCTGCAGCGGCTCCAGCCCGAGCTCGTCAGCGCCGGGCCGGCCACCGAGACGCAGATCACGTAGGCCGCGGTGGTCGGCACCTCCATGCCGAGCAGCAGGCAGGCCAGCGCGGTCAGCACCAGCGCGGCCACAGCATGCCGCCCGAGCCGGACAGGATCACCGAGGTGATCTTCACGCCCAGCCCGGTGATGCCAAGCACGCCGATGATGATCGACGCGCACAGGATGATCGCGGCGATCATCGCCGATCTGCGCGCCGGCGGCGCGACGGCCGCGTTCGCCAGTCGCCGGCGACGGTCGCGCGCAGATCGAAGCCGCAAGCGGTCGTCGATCAGCAGCATCAGCGGCGCCGGCGATGATCGCCAGGCAGGCCGCGTATTGCGGCGTCAGCTCGGCAGCCGAACATGCCCCACAGCAGCACCGCGAACGGCACCAGGAAGAACCCCGAGGTGATCAGCACGCGCGCAGCGACGGCTTGTCCTCGTCGCGGCAATGCCTGCGAGCTCGAGCGCCGGCGTAGGCATTGATGCCGATCCAGACCGCGACAGAAATACAGCAGCGCCGGCAGCAGCGCGGCGGCCATGATGCCGGTGTAGGGCACGCCGGTCAGCTCGACCATCACGAAGGCGCCGGCGCCCATCAGCGGCGGCATGATCTGCCCGCCGGACGAGGCGACGGCCTCGACCGCGGCCGGCCAGACGCCTGCGGATAACCGAGCCTGATCATCGCCGGCAGCGTGATCGCGCCGGTCGACGCGACGTTGGCCGACGCCGAGCCCGAGATCGAGCCGAACAGCGCCGACGAGATCACCGACACCTTGGCCGCGCCGCCGTTCAGGCGCCCGGCCGCGGCGGCGGCGATGTTCATGAAGCCCTGGCCGGCCTCGCCGGCATTGAGCACGGCGCCGAAGATCACGAAGATCGCCACGATGCTGACCGAGACGCCGGTCAGGCTGCCCCAGAGGCCGCCTTCGGCAATCGTCAGCGTGCCGAGAAAGCTGTTCAGCGGCGTGCCGGAATGGCCGAACTCACCCGGCAGGTACTGGCCGAACAAGCCGTAGAGCAGCGTGAGCAGCGCCAGCAGCGGCAACGGCCAGCCGATCGCGCGGCGCGCCCTCTCGAGCACCACGACCAGCAGCGCGACGGCAACGCCAGCTTGCAGCGGGCCTTCGACAGAAAGCCGTACTGGTCGCCGAGCGCGTTGCTGGTTCAGGCGACCCAGACGCAGCCGGCGATGCCGGCGAGCGCGAGCGCCCAGCCGAGCAGGCGCGCGCACGGCGTCCTTCGCCGCGAAGACGAAAGATCCACGGCAACGCCAGCGCCATGTGCAGCGGCCGGCTGACCAGGTTGGGCACCAGGCCGTAGAAGATCAGCCCGAGGTGAAAGGCGACGCTCAGGCGCCCCAGAGCGGCCCACTCAGGCCGGGTGACGGCTGAACCATGCGCGAAGGTGTGATCGAAGGAAGCGGCTGACGCAGCGAACGCAGGTCGCTTCGGCGACCGGCCGGAGCCGCGGAGGCCATCACATCTGCGCTGGCGTCAGCTTGAAGCCGGCTTCCTTGTAATAGCGCAGCGCACCAGGGTGGATCTTGCCGGTGATGGTCGCCATCAGCGACTGTCGACGCCGTTCCACCAGGCCGCGCCCGAGCTCATCGCCGCCTTCTGCTGCCAGAAGGTCTTGGTCAGTGCATAGGCGGTGTCGTCGTTCATCGCCGTCGTCGCGTAGGCGACCACCGGCAGCGAGGTGGTGTTGACCGCTGTCTTTCTGGCCGGCATAGGTGCCGGCCGGAATCGTCAGGCTGTCGCGCTTGGTCGCCTGCGATCTGCTGCATCGCTGAGCGACAGCAGCGTGACGCCGGTCGACGCCGCGGCCTCGATGACGTTGGGCGCCGGCCAGGAGCCGGCGGTGACGAAGGCATCGATCTGGCCGTTCTTCAGCGCCGCACGGCATTCGACAGTTCGGCATCGGCCAGCTTGACCTTGCCTTCCAGGCCGAACAGCTTCAGGTATTTTTCGCCCTCGGTGGCGCCGAACGAGCCCTTGCCGAGCAGCAGCGTCTTGCCCTGCCAGATCGGCCAGGCTGTTGATGCCCTTGTCGGCGCGCGCGACGAAGTGCATGGTCAGCGACGGGATCGGGAACAGCGCGCGGATCTCGTCGAACTTCGGATCGGTCTTGTCCTTGAACGGGCCCTTGCCGCCCTGCGCCGATTCGACCAGCGCCGGCGGGCGTGGTGAACACGTAGTCGCCGCCGCGCGCCCTGCACTTCCATCACGTTCTGCGTCGAGCCCTGGCTTTCCTCGAGCGTGACGATGATCTCGCCCTTGGTGCCGGCCTTCATCGCCTCGGCGATCTGCACGCCCATCTGGTAATACGACGATCCGGTCTTGGCCGACTTGAAGGTCACCCGGGTCTGCGCTTGGGCGGGCAGCGCGCTCAGCAAGCTGACGGCAGCGGACAGGGCCAGGACTTTGAATGTGGTTTGCATCGTGTCTCCATGATTTGGAATTGATTTTTCTTGATGTCACTCAAGGCATGGAAAGATTATGCATTGCTACAAATGGGACTCCTTGGTGGATAACCCTGTTTGCCTCCTACAAAAACATGCCGCCCGAGGCCTCAATGCGTTGCGCGTTGATCCAGCGGTTGGGTTCGGACCGCAGCGTGGCGATCACGCAGCCAACAAAGCGCGTAACGATGTGGCTGCGGCCTACCTCCTTGAAAAGGGTTGCCAGGAAACCCGGGGCGGTAAACGTCGAACGAGGGGCAAGGTCAAACCAGTGTCATTGGCTTGCGAAAGATGCGATTGCACTTGGCCACTATGAATCCACAATCTTCGTACACACGGTTCGCCCCATCCAGGTTTTGGCTGTCGACACCCAGCGCGGACTCTTCCATGCCGGCGGCTTCTTGCGCACGCAAGCTCAGGGAGATGAGCGCACGGGCAAGGCCACGGCGCCGCCAGGGCTCGCCCACACTGATGAACTCTGTCCATCCTCGCTTTCGCCCGTTCGCTGTGTTCCAGAAATCGTCGACGTAGGTGCGGACCTGGCCCGCGACTTCACCGCTCTGAACGTCCCATGCAACCTGCCACAAGTGGGGCTGAAAGACCGGGCTCACCAGCCACTGCTGGTAGTTCGTCTCGTTGGGCGCGGAGAAACCCCAATGCGTCCGAAACGCTCGGGTATGCGCATCCCATATGGCTCGAAAGTGTTCGGGCTGTACGGGCCGGACGACTAGGCCGGCGGGCAACGCAAAGTCAGCCACTGCGACTAGTGTGGGGCGCTCCATGACAAAAACATGTCGCTCAACGTGGTAACCGGCCTTTTCAAGGAGCGCCGCACGCGCTACTTCGCCTTGAAAGACGAATGCTTGGTGGGAAGGCGCTGTCAAACTGCGTTGCGTCATCGCTAACTCTCGCTGTCGCGATTCAAGCCAAGCATGCAGCGTGGCACCAATTCCTCGTCGTCGCCACTGAGGTGCGACGACGCCTAGTTGGCCATAGAACTGAAGTCCATCTGCCTGAGTCCAATGCCAAGACCGGACATAACCAGCAATTTCCTCACCGTCCTGGGCAATCCAAACGTCCCGTTCAGGCACGCAATTGGTGAAGGACGCGTAATTCCGTGCGACGTCTTCGACCCTGCTGACGATCCCGGTCATGTCGGCAGAAAAGCTTGCGTTGGCGCAGGCGACCATGGCTTTGAAATCCGAAGGGCCGGAAAACGCCCGAAAATTGACACCATGTATTTGACTCTGCATCAAAGTCCACTCCTGGTCGAAACGAAAGGTTGCCTGCCGAAGGCCATTGCCAGATTGTGAACGCAGTGCCGCCTTAACGAAAATTGCACAGCCAGGCCGGATAGGTTGAACGGCTTTGATACTGAAGAATCGAAGGTGGTATGAATATTTCCTCGTCAAATGACGATGAATCGCTATTAAAGATATAACGATTTAGGCGGTCGTTTGGAGCAGTCAAATCGTTGGTCATCGTGCGGGTTTAACGACAGGAAAAGGAAGACGTAGCGAAGTCCTTAGTCCCGAGGTGCGCGCGGTGGGCTGTCGGCGATCACCCGAAGGTGTTGGCGGTAAGCCCGCATGGCCAGCAGCAGGTTGCGCAACAAAGCGGCGTTGCTGGCGAATAGCGCCGCTCCCGCTGCGAAGGCGAAAAGGGTCGGCCAGACGGTGGCCAATATCAGCAGCAGCAATGCCAGGCTGTGCAGCGCCACCTGCAAGCGCATGGCGGGTTCGGGCAGCACAAGCTTCATATTCGGCGCGTGGACCTTGCCCTGGCCGAGTCGGCGCAGATGCAGCCAGACCAGAAACGGCACGATTTTGTAGAGCATGCCCACCATCACCGACACAAAGCCTCCCCACAGCACCAACACCCCCCACAGCAGTGGCCAACCGGCCCAGAAGGCGACCACGGGCGCTGTGGCGGCGGCCATCCACAGCAGGCAGGCTGCCAACAGGCAGGCCATGGCCAGTTGCCAGGTGAGTTGGGTGGGGTCGCGTTGCGCGCGCTTGCTGCGCAGGGTGGTGGCCAGCGTAACCGCTGCGAGCACGGCGCCGGCCAGTGCCGCCGCCGCGCGCAACACCGTGGCCACGGTTGTCCAGTCAATCGCTTCTGCGGCAGGTCCAGCCCAGCAGTACGGCCACCGTCACCGGCGCGCCCAGCGGGAAAGCCGGGCGGGTAGGGCGGGGTAATTTGAAACATGGGCACCACCACATAGGCAATCGCCGCGAGCAAAACACCGCCCCAACCCAGCAGCCCCCAACCGACATGCAAATGCGTGAACGCCATCATGGGCAATTCGAAGAACCGACCCAGCACAACGCCAGCAAGGCGCCGAAGGTGACGGTGACGCCAAGCCCACCTAACGCCAGCTTCATGCCGACGACCGTGGCCTGGCCAGGTGCCAACCCCCTTCAAGGCACGGCCAGCCGACGCAATCTTCAAAGGGGTAGAGGTTGACGATCAGCAAATCGATCGGCTCGATGCCATGCGCCGCCATCGCCAGCAGGTGTTCGTCGTCATCGCGCAAGGCGAGCAACCCGCCATGGACCATCGGATGCAGGGTCTTGACGCGACCATCCATCATCTCGGGAAAGCCTGTAACTTCAGAGACATCGCGCACGGCAAGCCCGGCGCTGCGCAGCATCCCCGCCGTGCCGCCGGTCGAGATCAATTCGACCCCCAGCGCGGATAAGGCGCGCGCCAGATCCAGCACACCGGATTTATCGGAAACGGAAATCAGCGCGCGGCCAATCGGGACGAGGTTGGTCATGAGCTTGGACCCTTCGTTAGAAACCTGCAGGCACCCGTCAGATCGGCACGGGCAAGTCGTCGCGCTCCAGATCCCGGATGGCCAGCGGAGTATCCTGTGCTTTCGCCAAGGTCCAGCCGATCCGCGTCTGCGGTGCCATTGCCCGGGCAGAAAGCACGATCTGCCGCGTCGGACGTGGCCGCAGCCGGCCCTTTTCCAGATAGACCGAAGGTTCCAGCGTCAGCGCGGCCGTCCCGTCATGGCGAAACACCCAGATCTCGCCGCTTTTCAGTGCCAGCGAAATCGCCGTGCCGCCCAGATCAACCGCCGCATCGACATCCGGGTGCAGATGAAACCTGACGGCAAAACCGACCCCCGCCATCCGCCCCTCGCTCAGCAGTTGTTCGAATCGCGCCTGCTCGGCAAAGCTCTGCGCCACCAGCGCATCCTCACCGGCAAAGCGGCGCCCGTCATGGGTCAGCAGCAGATCACGGCTATGGGTCAGCCCATGCGTCGCCGACCAGCCCGAATGCGCCATATACAAATGCAGCCCCTCAGGCAGGCTGGACTGCTGCAAGGCGGTTACCTCGGCGCGGTCCACCAGCACCTCGCGCCCATCCCCCGCCCGCAAGCGGGACGAAGAATACCCATCCACCGCCAGCGTCGAATGCGAGGCCGTCGCCCGCCCCGCCCGCCGCCATTCGCTGCCAAAGGGCGCACCCGAGCCGCAAGACACGATCAAGGGACGCCGCCCCGAGGTCAGCTCAAACGCCCCGGTCGAGGCATGCGCCGCCATCCCCGCCCGCGCATCCGGCGGCGAGGCGGCATCGACGATCACGCTCGTCCGCCCTTCCGCCATGCGCGCAAAGCCCATCGCCAGCTGTTGGCCCGTCCCCGGCCCCGGCCGCAAGCCGGTCTGCGCCAGCGCCTGATCCAGCCGCCCCTCTGCGCCCCGCCCGCCGCCATGAAACCGCGCAAGGCCGCCATCGGAATGCCGCAAGGCCCGCAACGACGGTGCCATCCGCTCCAAGGCCCGCACCAGCGCGGGCGGCGGCACATGCCCCGCCTCCGACAGGGCCTGCTCGGCCCAGGTCAACAAGGTGAAGACCTCCAGCAATTCCTCGGGATTGCGCGTCGGGATGCCGCCCTTGGCATCCACCTCGCGGCCGCACTCCTCGGCCAAGGCCGCCACCGCGGGCAGCACCCGCGCTTCCATGCCGGTCAATGCCAGCCCGGCATAGATCAGCCCGGTCAGCGCCTCAAAACGGGGCAGCCCGGCGGCAGCATGCTTCCAGCGCCGCGACAAAAACACCACCTGGGCACTCAAACTGCGGTAGAATTTCTCCGAAGCCGCGCGCTCCTGCCCGTTCAACAGCAAGATCGCATGGTTGATCCAGCGGATCAGCCGCCGCCCGGTCAGATCCGGCGTCCAGCCCGGACCCCTGCCGCCGCCAAAGCGGGCGATCCAGTCCCAGACCCAGCCCTGCGCCCGTGCCCGCGCGCCGGCGTCCCCCAAGGCCGCCAGATCATCCAGCCAGACAAAGCCGTGCAGCTCCTCCGCCGCTGCCGCATCGCTCAACCCGATATCCCAGATGGCGGCGCCCGGCGCTTCGATTACCTGTCCGGCGAACTGAAAGTTCCCCGCCACCAGCTGGCGCCCGCGCGCATACATGCCAATGCTGCGCGGCTCGGGCTGCGAGACGAATCCCTTGGCAGGCGCCGCCCGCCGCGCGCGCCACATCGCCAGCCGATTTCCAAGGCTTCCGGGTCCGGACATTGCTTGCGGTCTTCCTGCGTGATGCCTCAAGCCCGCCTTGCGCGGGTCGTTGCGGCAATCCTAACGCGGCAGCCGCGCCCTGTCACCCGCGCAGAGCCAGGAGGTCGGTCAAAAAACCGCCACTCCACTCCCAGCCCGGTGCCAAAGCCTTCGAAGGGGCCTCGATGGCCCCGCCGAAGGCGTCCCCGTTTCGGTTTGTTCCCTCAGGTCAGGCTGACCCGCTCCATATATTGCGCCAACCCGCGCACCTGCCCCAGCCAGCTTGCCACCAGCTTGGGATCATGCGGTGCCGGATGCACCCCTGCCGCGATCTCGCGGTTCAGCAGGCTCTCGACCGCAAAAGACACCGGGGTCGAGACCAGTCGCGCCATGGCAGAACCCCGCGCATCGCCCCAGGCATCCATCGCCCAGGTTTCATGGAACACCGCGCGCCCCGCCTTCTCGGCCTTCAACGAGACGAACAGCACCACCCGGTCCGGTTCGCCCGGCGCATAGGCATTGTCGCGCAGAAACGCCGCCGCCATCTCGGCCAGCCGCGCCTCGCCCGCTGGTCCTTCCAGCGTTTCGATCTCGCGGAACACCGGCGTCCAGGCCTCTTGCCAGCCGTTCAGCCGGATGGTGCCGCGCACGAAATCCTTGACCTTCCAGGCCGCGTCAAAGCGGTAATCCTGCAGGAAAGGATAGGAATCGCGGTTCGGATAGACCTCGAAACTCTCCGGCTGCGGCAAAGGCGCGTCATAGCGCGTGATCGCATCCCAAGGCCGCGCCACGCGCAGCTCGCTGAAATTCTTCAGGCTGCGCGACGGTGAGCGCAGCGCCTTCAAAACCCCCAAGGGGGCCCAGGAAAACTTGTAACGGAAGGGGTTCGGAATCTTCGGCACCCCGCCGCAATAGCTGGTGAAAGACAGCACATTTTCAACATCATAGGCGCTCGATGCCCGATAGCGCGCCACCAGATCATGCGCCATCAGATGGTCAATGCCGGGATCAAGCCCCACCTCATTGACCGAGACCAGCCCCGCCGCGCGGAAATCCGCGTCCAAAGCCGCCATCTCCGGCGCGATGTAGGACGAGGAGACAAAATGCGCGCCCTTTTCCAGGCAGAGCTTGGCAATCGCCACATGCTGATCGGCAGGCAGCATCGAAATCGCCACATCGCCCTTGGCCAGTGCCGCGCCCAAAGCCTCGAGGCTATAGGCGCGGATATCCTGCGTCAGATCGCCCACCGCCTCGCGCGCCTTCTCGACCGTGCGGTTCCACACCACCACCTGATGGCCGTTCTCGATCAGCCGCCGCAAGCCCGGCCCTGACGACAGCCCCGTCCCACACCAATGCAGTGTCATCGCATCTCTCCCCTAAAGCGCCGCCACATGGCGCTTGAATTCCACCATGGCGCGGCCCCAGACCCCGCCCGCAAGATCGCCCAGCGTCAAAAGGCTCGGCAACAGCTGCGCCGCATAATCCTCACTGCTCTCCACCGGCAGAAGCGAGGGCAGATTGTCGATCGCCGTCACATCCAAGGGCGGCGCGACCGCCACCCGCAGCGCAGGCTCGGCCCAATCGGTCACCCGGTCATAGACCTTGATCGGCGAGAATTCCGAGGTCGGATCACAGGCGATATCGCCGATGACTGTCAGCTTGCGCGCCGCCGTCTTGGCACTCTCCGGCACGAAAACCGGACAGCCCGGCCGCGCCAAAATCGCGTTCAGAAAGATCTCGTGCTCCAGGATCTCGGGAAACGGCCCGCCGCTTGCCGTCTCGGCCATGTCCCACTTGGTCACCGCCACATCCAAAGCGGCGCAAAGGTCCGAAGCCCCGCTGCCAACCCGCCCCAAAGCGCCGATCACGATGGCGCGCGGACGCCCCAGCTCCAGCATCTCGTTGCGCAGATCGGCCAGCAGCTCCTCGGTGCCGCTATACTGCCGCACCCGCCCGCAAATCTCACCGCGCTGCTGCGCCGCCCAGCATTTCAGGCTGACCGCAGCGCCTGCATAGCCGGCCCAATAGCCAAAGGCCGCGACGCGCCGCCCGTCCTCGGCCACCAGATACTCCAGATCGTAAAGACTTCCGCCCCCCGCCTTGAACCGCTCCAGCAAGACCCGCCCCGCGGGCTGGCCCTTGTAGGCATGGCCAAACATGATGTGGCGATGGCGCAGCGCCGAGCCGTCCTCGGGCAACTCCTTCAGGCCAAAGATAATCGCATCCTCGGGCGCTTCGGGCCATTTGTTCTCCGCCGCGATCTCGCAGCCCGCCGCGCGATAGCCGCCGATCGGGATCGCCCGCACCGAGCTTTCCTCGACCGTCACCTTGATCCCCGCCTTGATCAGCGCAGCCGCACCTTCGGGCGTCAAACCAACCCGCTCTTCATTCGGCCGTTGCTCGGACCGCACCCAAAGATGTGTCATTCCCTCACCCCTTCCCCCTGATATCCCCGCGCCATCGCCCGCTTGCGCCAGCCCTCTGCCGCCCTGACCGCCTCGCGCAGATTGGCAAACAGCACCAGCATCTGGCATCCGCGCTGGCCCTTCGGCCCCCAGTGGCGCAGCACCGAATACTCGCCAAAGAGGTTATAACTCACTTCGACACGGTAATAGCGCTGCGCCGCGCGGGTCATATGAAAGCTCAGCACAGCGCCGCTCCTTGCTGGGTCATTTCCCCATGCCTAGCAGAAATGACCGCGGGCAAAAGGGGAGAAACATGGCCAGCCGCCCGCAAATGGTTTCCTTGGCAAGGTTCCGCAGCTATCCTCGCGCTGCAACGCAAGTAAGGGTGACGCATGGGTATTCTGGCACTGTTGACCGACGTGCTCTTTGTCGGCCATTCGCTGGTCGGCCCAACCCTGCCGACCCTGCTCGAAGCCGCCCTGCGCCAGCAGGGCGAGGCCGCCCATGTCGAAGCGCAGATCATCAATGGCGCGTCGCTGGCCTACAACTGGGACCATGCCGCCGCTGCCGAAGGCGTCGATGCCAAGGCCCGGTTGACCTCCCGCGCCACCGACGCGCTGATCCTCACCGAAGCCCAGCCGATCATCGGCAATGTGAAATTCTCCTTCACCGCACAGAATATCGCCAATTTCGCCGGCCTCGCACTGGCCGCCAACCCCGAAACCCGGATCTATCTCTACGAAACCTGGCCCAGCCTGAATTCCGGCCCCGGCAAGGCCAGCAAGGACGACCCCGAGGCAGGCACCCCCTGGCGCGAACGCATCGCTCTGGAGCTTCCGGTCTGGGAGGGCGTCGTCAGCCAAGCCACCGAGCTCTCCGGCCATCCTGTCGCCCTGATCCCCGCAGGCCAGGCCATGGGCCACCTTGCCGACGAGATCCGCGCCAAATCCATCCCCGGCCTGACCAGGATCGAGGATGTCTTCAGCGACGATATCCACCCCAACGGCAAGGGCCTCTACTTCATCGCCATGGTGCAATCGGCCGTATTGACCGGCAAATCGCCCGAGGGTCTGCCTGCCAAACTCACCCGCGCCTGGACCAGCCGCGACGCCGTGCTGACCGACGAACAGGCCCGCCGCTTGCAACAAATCGCTTGGGCTGCGGTGCAGGCCTATATCCCTGCCAAAGGCATGGATTTCGGCGGTGCCGACAGCGCCACCACCCAGACCGCCCTCGCCGCCACTCCCCTCCCCCCAACGCATGCTCGACGCCGCCTTCCCCAGCTTCGCGCCCATCACCAACCGCCACCTCTCCCTCGGCCTCGCCGGCATCAACGACTGGTCTGTCCAGCAACCCTTCCTCGACGTGATGAAAACCGCCCGTCCCTGGATCGGCCACAAACCCGACCAGTTCGGCGGCTGGGAAGAGGCCGATCTGCGCGCCGCAGGGGCGCTCTCGCCCCAAGGCTGGCCGACGAAAATTCCGCCCGGGATCACCGGCATCTCAACCCTGATCCTCACCGACCTGCCCGCCGATGCGCTGGGGGTCGCGGGGCGCTATCTGCTGCGCTATCAGGGCAAGGGCACGCTCAAGGCCAATGGCCGCGCCCAGGTGGTGCAGGCCAAACCCGGCGAGATTGTCTTTGACTATACCCCCGGCGACGGCGCGGTTTTTCTTGATATCACCGCCCTCGATGCCACGGATCCGATCCGCAACATCACCGTGGTGCGCGCCTCCCGCGCCGCCGCCCTTGACGCAGGGGCCATCTTCAATCCCGACTGGATCAGCCGCATCAAGGGCGTCAGGGGCCTCCGCTTCATGGACTGGATGGCCACCAACGATGCAACCCTCTCCGAAGCGCAAGACCGGCCGCTGCCCGGCGACTACAGCTATGCCCGCAAAGGGGTTCCGATGGAGATCATGGTGGCGCTGGCCAATGAGTTGATGGCCGACCCCTGGTTCAACATCCCGCATCTGGCCACCGACGAACTTGCCCGCAGCTACGCCCAGATTGCCCATGACCAGCTGCACCCCTCGCTGACAGCCCAGGTTGAATTTTCCAACGAGGTCTGGAACTGGCAATTCGCCCAGGCCCGCTGGGCCGAAGAGGAGGGTAGAAAGCGCTGGAACAAGGATCAGACCTGGGTGCAATTCTACGGCTTGCGCGCCGCACAGGTCGCCAATATCTGGGCCGATGTCTTTCAGGACGACCCCAAGCGCCTGATGCGCATCGTCGCCGTGCAAACCGGCTGGCTCGGCCTCGAAACCCAGATCCTCGACGCGCCCCTCGCCGTAGCCGAGGGGCTGGAGCCGCCGGTGGTCAGCTTTGACGCCTATGCCGTCACCGGCTATTTCAGCGCCCTGCTCGGCGCGGACAAGAAATTCGTCGCGGTCAAGGATTGGCTGAAGCAATCCGTCGAAGCCGCCCGCGAACAGGCCGATTTCCAACAACTGAAGGGGGCTGAACATGACGCCTTCGTGGCCGAGCACCGCTTTGACATCGCCGACCAGATGGCCGCGCAGGAACTCCGCGACGGCGCGATCACCGGCGACAAGACCGACAGCCTCGCCGTCGTCTTGGGCGAGATCCTGCCCTATCACGCCGCCGTCGCTGCCGAGCGTGGCCTGAAACTGGTGATGTATGAGGGCGGCAGTCATGTCGTCGGCTACGGCAGTCAGATGGAGGATGAACAGCTGACCGCATACTTCACCCATCTGAACTTCAGCTCCGAGATGGGCGCGCTTTACGCCGAGCTGCTCGCGGGCTGGCAGCAGATCTCCGATCAGCCCTTCAACGCCTTTGTCGATATCTACCGCCCCAGCAAATACGGCTCCTGGGGCGCGCTGCGCCATCTTGGCGATGATAACCCGCGCTGGCAGGCGCTGGCGCGAGGCTGCAAAACGTGCTGAGCGTCATCATCCCGGCCTGCAACGAGGCCAGCTATATCGGCGCCTGCCTGACCGCGCTTTTTGACAGCGGCATCCAAGCCGAAGCCATCGTCGCCGCCAACGGCTGCCGTGACAACACCGCCGAAGTCGCCCGCAGCCACGCCGCCTTGGCCAAGGCGCAGGGCTGGTCGCTGACCGTGCTCGACCTCGCGCAAGGCGGCAAACCCAACGCGCTCAACCAGGGCGACCGCGCCGCGACATACCCGCTGCGCGTCTATCTCGACGCCGATGTCATCGTCTCGCCTAAACTGATGCCCGCGCTCGCCACAGCGCTGCAAACCGCAACGCCGCTTTACGCCACAGGCACCCCGCGCATTCCGCGGGCAAACTCCCGCGTCACCCGCGCCTATGCCCGCTTCTGGCAAAAACTCCCCTTCGCGCAGTCCAACGCCCCGGGCTATGGGCTCTTTGCCACCAACGCGCCGGGTCGCGCCCGCTGGGGTGACTTTCCCGCGATCATTTCTGACGACACCTTCGTGCGCCTGCAATTCGCCGCCGAAGAGCGGCTGCAATGCCCCGAAACCTATGACTGGCCAATGATCGAAGGTTTTGCCGCCCTCACCCGGGTTCGTCGCCGCCAGAACGCAGGCGTGGCCGAGATCGACCGCCTCTACCCCGGCCTGCTTGCCCGCGAAGCCAAAGCCCCGCTCACCCCCGCGCACCTGACGGCCCTGGCCCTCCGCGATCCGGCAGGGTTTGCCACCTATGCCGCCGTCTCGCTCGCGGTAAAAACTGGCCGCAGCGCAGGCTGGACACGCGGGCGCTAGACGCCGCCTCTAGCGCAGGAAATAGCCGTCCACCGTCTGCCAATAGTGCAAGAGATCCGCACAGCTCTGCGCTTTCATCTCGCGCAACGCCATCATGTGCAGATCCACCGCCAGCAGCGCCGCCACCCGCCAGGCATCCTGCGCCAGCCCTGTCATCGCCTCCCCGCTGAAGTTCTCCTCGATCGCCGCCGCAGTATGCGAGAGCAGAAACACCAGCTCCAACGGCGCGCACTCCGGCATCCGCTCGGCCAGGGTTACGGCAAGCCTGCGGGCACCGCCCTGCCCCGAAAGGAGAAAGGTTATCGCAAATTCACTCAACTCTTCTGGCGACGGATTGCGATGGTCCATGGACCGTTCTTGCAGAGCCACAATGCCCGGTCACGCGCGAAGATCGTCCCTAGGCCTAAAGTTTATGTGAACTGCGTCAGAATTTCGCCTTAAGGGCGAAAGCGACACATTCACTCTACTTTAGGCAGTAAAAACAGGGTGTTTCAGCACATCACCTCGATCAGAAACGGCCCGCGCTGCGCCATGGCTCCGGCAAAGGCTGCATTGAAACCATCCAAGTCGCGCACCTGCACCGCCGCGACGCCATGGCCCTTGGCCAACGCCACCCAATCCAGCGAAGGCTCGACCACGTCGAACATCCGCACCGCGTTGCGCCCGACATCGGTGACCCCGACATTGGCCAATTCACCGCGCAGGATCTGATAGCCACGGTTCGACAGGATCACCACACAGACATCCAGACCCTCGCGCGCCATGGTCCACAGCGACTGCAACGTATACATGCCCGAGCCGTCGCCCTCGACACAGACCACCTTGCGCCCGGGGCAGGCCACCGCCGCCCCCACCGCCGCAGGCATGCCATAGCCGATCGCGCCGCCCGTCACCGCCAGCCAGTCATGGCCCCGCGCCGAAACACTCGCCGCAAGGAAAAACCGCGACGAGGTGATGCCCTCGTCAACCACGATGGCCTCCTCGGGCAGCAGCGCAGCAAAGCTCTGCCCGATCTTGGCAAGATCCATCGCGCCGCTGGCCAGCTCTGGCACCGCCAGCGCCACCAGATCGCCCGACGCCAACTCCCCCGCCCCCACCGCCTCTGCGAGCGCTTGCAAGCTCCAGCCATAATCGCCGTCCAGACCGCCCAGCGGCAGGATGCGGCAATCTGGCGGGGCGGGCAGGCTGGGCTTGCCCGGATAGGCGAAAAAGCTTGTCGGCTCTTGCGTACCACACAGCACCAGACTGGTGATCCCCGCCAGCACCGCGACGTTTTCCTCCACCACATAGGCCAGCCGCTCGAAGGGCACCGAGCCCGCACCGCGCCGCACCCGT
This sequence comes from uncultured Alphaproteobacteria bacterium, assembly GCA_963815275.1. Lineage (GTDB taxonomy): Bacteria > Pseudomonadota > Alphaproteobacteria > Rhodobacterales > Rhodobacteraceae > Cypionkella. The sequence goes on along the minus strand of CAWFGD010000002.1, from coordinate 84,249 downwards.
GCCGCCAGGCAAGGGCCCAGCAAGCGGCAGCCCGTCGCCTTGGCAATCCGCAGCGCCACCTCGCCCAAAGGCCCGTGCAGCGCCGTGCCATCGACCAAAAGCGCCGCCCCCGGTTGGCGCAAAGCCACCGCCGCCGCCGCAATCTGCGCCAGCGAGGGCCGCTGCAAGGCCGCAGGCTCGGCCGCCACCTCCGGCGCCGAAGCCTCCTCCCAGGCGGTATTGGCAGGCAGGATCAGCGTGGCAATCTGGCCGTTCTTGCTGCGCGCCGCCCGGATCGCCTCGGCCCCGTCGCGCGCCACCGAGGCAGCATCGCCCGAGGTCCGCGTCCACTGCGAAATCGTCCGGCTGATGGCCTCGGTATCGCCTTTCAGCGGCGCCTCGTATTTCAGATGATAAGAGGCATGCTCGCCCATCACATTCAACACACCCGACTGCGCCTTGCGGGCGTTGTGCAGATTGGCAAAGGCATTGCCAAAACCCGGGGCAAGGTGCAGCAGCGTTGCCGCCACCCGGCCGGTCATGCGGAAATAGCCATCCGCAGCCCCGCTGGCCCCACCCTCGAACAGGCACAGAATGCAGCGCATCTCGGGGTGACTGTCCAGCGCCGCCACGAAATGCATCTCCGAGGTGCCGGGATTGGCAAAGCAGACATCAACCCCCGATCCGAGCAAGGTTTTCACCAAAGTTTCCGCGCCATTCATTGCCGTCTCCTGCCTGTCTCGTCTGCGCCCAACCTGCACCTTGATCGCGGCGCAAGGCAACCCCGCCGCAGCCAATCCTTTCCGCACGCCACCCCAACAATCCGCCCCAGCAAGGAACCACAGAGCCGGCAACCGCGTTTAGCTGTCGGAACTGCATCCGCACCACAACCTTGCAAGAAGGGAAGCCAACATGCCCGAGAATTTTGTCGCTGAAATCACCCAGGACGCCCGCAAGCAGATGGTCGATCTGCTCAACGCCAACCTCGCCAATGCCATTGCCCTGACCCTCGCGGTCAAGCAGGCGCATTGGAATTTGAAGGGCCAGGGATTCATCGGCGTGCATGAATTGCTCGACGAGGTCGCCGACCGCATGCGTGAAGGCGCCGACATGATCGCCGAACGCGCCGTGATGCTGGGCGGCTTTGCCGAAGGCACGCTCGAGACCGTGGGCCAGGCCGCAACGATGCAGGCCTATCCCAAGGATATCTCGGCGATCGACCAGCACGTCGAGGCGCTGAAACAGCGCTTCATGCAAGTGGGTGGTGAGCTGCGCAAAGCCATCGACACCGCCGATAGCGCAGGCGACGCCGATACCGCCGACCTCTTCACCGAAGTCAGCCGGGCGGTCGACAAGGACGCTTGGTTCATCGGGGCCAATGCCTGACCGGCAGCGGCGCGCGCGCCTTTGACCGCGCCAAGGGGCTTTGCGCCCCTTACGGGTTTGGCCCAAGCGCCAAACCCTATCCCCGCAGGATATTTGTGCAGAGAGGATGACCTTGGGACTCCTGCCCGGCTAGTGTCAGCAGGGTTGCTGCGGGCATCGGGCCATGGGTTTTGGCGCGACCTCTTTGCGAGAAAGCCGTTTCAGCACAGCCCGCAAGACCCGCGCCACAGCCCCCCGCCGCGCCAGCCATCTGCCGCGCCGCGCGTGCCGCTGTGCCTGGCCCAGAGCCAAAGCGTGATGCGCATGGCGGTCCTTTGCCTGCCCATCTGGATGATAAGCCGCCTTGACATGCAAGAGGTCAAGATTGGGAAGATGTAACATTTCGCACCTGCGATGGTCAGAAAACATATCCATTTATCCCGCAAAACCTGTAAGAATACGACTCAGGAAAATACTTGAGATGAAAGCCTGACTAACATGACACTGGATTGGCGAACCCTGCCCCCGCTTGCCGCTCTGCGCGCCTTTGATGCAACCGCGCGGCACGGCGGCTTTACCGGGGCGGGGCGGGCGCTGAACGTCACCCATGCCGCGGTGGCCCAACAGGTGCGCGCGCTGGAACGCGGGCTCGGCCTGCCGCTGGTGCAGCGCCTCGGCCGCGCGGTCAGCCTGACGCCGCAGGGCGAAGGTCTGGCGCGGGGCCTTGCTGCGGGCTTTGATGCGCTGGCCGAGGCAATTGCCAGCGCCCAGCGTCAGGACCGCCAGCGCGGCTTGCGCATCGCCACCACGCCCTATACCGGGCAAAACGTGATCCTGCCGCGCCTGTCAGAGTTCTTCGCCCGCCACCCCGATATCGAGGTGATGATCAACCCCGCCTATGGCGCGGTTGATCTGATCCGCGAAGGCTACGATCTTGGCATTCGCGGCCTGCGACCCGAGGGACCCGAGGCGCATCTTTATGAGACCATCCATCTGGCGAAGTCGCGCATGATCGTCGCGGGCGCGCCCGCGCTTTTGGCTGCGGGGCCGGTCGACGTCAGGGCGCTGCCTTGGATCTTTCTCAGCGAAAACCGTCAGGATCGCGGGATGCTTGAACGGGCCGGAATTCAGATAGAGGCGCTGAAGAAGGTCATGATCGGCGGCGCCGCGCTGGAAGTCCCGGCGGCGCTGCTGGGGCTGGGGCTGATCCTTGCCTCCGAGATTGCGGTGCGGGATGATCTGGCCGCGGGCCGGCTGCGCGAAGTGCCGCTGCCGGGCCTGCCCGAAACGCATTACTACGCCGTCCTGCCCGCCGGGCCACGCCGTCCGGCCACCCAGCATTTTCTCGATTGGGTGCGGACCCTGTTCTGAGGAGCCCTCTGTCCCACCGCGCCAAGGGGCTTTGCGCCCCTTACGGATTTGGCCCAAGCGCCAAATCCTATCCCCGCAGGATATTTGAACAGAGAGGATGACCAAAGCTCAGTTGCCAAGCAGATCTCAGGCAATCAGGACCGCGGCTCTGGCCTTTAGGGCGTCGCAGGCCTGCTTCGGTGCAATCCCGAGCAGCAGGCCGCGCTGGCCCGCGTTGATCCAGACCTTCTCTGCCTCGAGCACGCTAAACTCCATCGCCACCGGCACCGCGCGCCTTTGGCCAAAGGGGCTGATGCCGCCGACGCGATAACCGGTCAGCTTTTCCGCCTGGGGCACCGCCATCATCGCGGCCTGCTTGCCACCAAAGGCCGCCGCGACGCGTTTCATCGACAGTTGGCGATCCGAAGGGATCACACAACAAGCCGCCTTGCCATCGACCTCGACCATCAGGGTTTTCAGCACCCAGCGCCGCATCCAGCCCCAGCGCCGCAGCGGCGGCAAGCCCGACCGCTTCGGCCGTCGGATCATAGGCATAGGGATGCAGCGTCACCGCGACCCCGAGGCTTTCGAGAAAGCGCAGACCCTGCGTTGCCGCCATCGCCTCAATCCCTGCGCCGCACTTCCAGATGGTTGCCCTGACCTTGCCGCACCTCGAAAGCACTCGCTGCGCTTGATCAGATCCGACAGCTTGGACGATCCATAGGTGCGCGGATCGAAATCCGGGTTCTCGCGCTGGATAAACTGGCCGACCTGGCCCAGCGAATACCAGTCGCCATCCGGGTCAATCGCATTCATCGCCTTGCGCACCAGTGGCACGGCCTTGGTATGGGGCAGCTTCGTTGCCGAGGCTGGCGCAGCGGCAGCCACTTTCGGAGCCTCTACATATCGGGCTTTTTCGCCTCTACTGCGAGCTGGCTTGGCAGGTTCCGGCGCATCGGTGTCGCGCAGAATGTTCTCGATAAACACAAAGCGATTGCAGACATTGCGCAGCGCGGGCGGGGTCTTTTCCTCGCCAATGCCGATCACTTCCAGCCCATCCTCGCGGATACGGCTGGCCAACCGGGTGAAATCGCTGTCAGACGACACCAGCACAAAGCCGTCAAACTTGCCGCCATGCAGGATGTCCATCGCGTCGATCACAAGGCCAATGTCAGAGGCATTCTTGCCCTTGGTATTGGCCGATTGCTGATGCATCACAAGGCCAAGATCCAGCGCCACCTTCTTCCAGTTGCCCAGCGCCTGCGACGACCAATCGCCATAAACCCGCCGCAGGCTGGGCTCGCCATAGGCGGCAATCTCGCGCAAGATCGCCTCGGCCGCCGAGGCCGAGACGTTGTCGGCATCAATCAGAACGGCGAGAAGCTTGGTGCCATCGCGGGCCATCAGTAAACCACAACCGCCCGGATGCTCTCGCCCGAATGCATCAGGTCAAACCCCTTGTTGATGTCTTCCAGCTTCAAGACATGGGTGATCATGCTGTCGATCTCGATCTTGCCGTCCATGTACCAGTCGACGATCTGCGGCACATCGGTGCGGCCGCGCGCGCCGCCAAAGGCAGTGCCTTTCCAGATCCGCCCGGTCACCAATTGGAAGGGCCGCGTTTCGATCACCGCCCCCGCAGGCGCCACGCCGATGATGATCGACTGGCCCCAGCCACGGTGGGTGCATTCCAGCGCATCGCGCATCACCTTGACGTTGCCGGTGCAGTCAAAAGAGTAATCCGCGCCGCCGATCTGGTCGAAGGGGGTCTTGGTCAGATCGACAATCGCCTGCACCACCGAACCCTCGATCTCTTTCGGGTTGATGAAATGGGTCATGCCGAATTTCTCGCCCCATTCCTTTTTCGAATTGTTCAGATCGACGCCGATGATCATATCCGCGCCCGGCCATCTTCAGGCCCTGAATGACGTTCAAGCCGATGCCGCCCAGCCCGAACACCACCGCCTTGGCGCCGATCTCGACCTTGGCGGTGTTCAGCACCGCGCCGATGCCGGTGGTCACGCCGCAGCCGATGTAGCAGATCTTGTCAAAGGGCGCGTCCTTGCGCACCTTGGCCAGCGCAATCTCCGGCACCACCGTGTGGTTGGCGAAGGTCGAGCAGCCCATGTAATGATGGATCGGCGTGCCATCCAGCATCGAAAACCGCGTCGTGCCATCGGGCAGCAGGCCCTGACCCTGCGTCGCGCGGATCGCGGTGCAAAGGTTGGTCTTGCGCGACAGGCAGGACGGGCACTCGCGGCATTCCGGCGTGTAAAGCGGGATGACGTGATCACCGACTTTCAGCGATTTCACCCCCGGCCCGACGGCGATGACCACGCCCGCGCCCTCATGGCCCAGAATCGCGGGAAAAAGACCTTCAGGATCCGCGCCCGAGAGGGTGAATTCATCGGTGTGACAGATGCCTGTGGCCTTGATTTCAACCAGAACCTCGCCCTCTTTCGGGTCAGCAAGGTTCACCTCCATGACTTCAAGCGGTTTTCCGGGGGCAAGGGCGACGGCGGCACGGGTGCGCATGAGGGCTCTCCTGTTGATTTGCGCAAAACTGCGGCAAGCGCCGGGAAATTGCAACGCGTGAAACCGGGTTTGCCCCGCAAGATGTCGAACCTTGTGGCGGCAAGCGTTTTGCCGTTGCGGCGGCGGGGCAGGCCGCTAGAGTTGCGCGAGTTCTGTATTTAAATGAAGTGGCCCTTGCAGTTACGCAGCTTTCCCCCGCCTGATCTGCTGTTGGGGGTCCTGCTGCTGGCCGCGACCCTGCCCCTGGCGGGCTGCTTTCAGCGCGCCGCCTATGTGATGGGTCCGGTCAACGAGATGATCCCAGAGCTGCCCGATCACTGTGGGGCTGCGGCGCTGGCCGATCTGACCGGGCAGGATTTCACCCTGCTGGCGGACCGACCCCGTTGCAGGCAGGCTGCGGGTGATCTGGCCGGGGCAAGAGGTCAGTGGCGATCTTGACAGCACAAGGCTTGACGCCCAGGTCGATAGCGCCGGGCGCATCAAACGGCTGTTTTGCGGCTGAACCCGCACGGCTGTTTTGCGGCTGAACCCGCACGGGGGCGGGTCCAGCCAGAGATTTAGCTTACTTCATGCGGTACTTGGTGTGGCAATCCTTGCAGGCCCCGCCAATGGCCTCCATGCCCGCGCCGATGCTTTCGACCGAGGCGACATCAAGCGCGGCACCGGCATCGCCCAGAGCTTTGGCCTTGGCAGCGAAATCGTCCCAGTTGGTCCAGATATCCGGGCTGGCCTTGGAAGCCGGATCGGTATTTGCCACTTCGAACTTGGCGGGAATCTCTGTGGCGGCCGCGGTCAGCGTCGCCTTGGCAGCCGCTGCGGCGGCGGCGTCATAGGCGGTCTTGCCAGCCGCCATCTCGCCCAAGGTCTTGGCCGCGCCGCCAAAGGATTTCATCAAATCCTGACGCGCGATTTCAGCGGGATCGGTGGCTTCGGTCTCGGCGAAAGCGGCGCTTGCGACAAAGAGGCAGACGGCAGCAAAGGCTTTGGTCTTGAAGGTCATGGGCTGGCTCCGGTTTGTGAGGACTGCCGCGACTATACCGAAGCTTGGCAGTCCGCCTAGCCACTAGAGACGCAGGCCGCGGCCGCTCACGAAAATGTCATCTGGCGCGATGACCGCACCGGCTGGCCACCTCCGGGGGCATTGCGCGCCCTTCCGCAGCTGCCGCGCGCTCTGGTGAGACCGATCGCCACTCTCACCGGCAGCGCCGGCGGCGGGGGTTCGATGCCCCCGCCACCGGCTTCCCGGTCTTGATCACTCGGCCCGCAACTGCTCCAGCACCGGCAAACAGGCATAGCCATCCGCCACCACGCCGATCCGGCGCTGAAACGCCTTCAACGCCGCCATGGTCAAAGGCCCGATCTTGCCATCCGCTTCCCCCGACATCAGCGCCTTGTCCAGAAGGTGCTGCTGCAACTCGACCTTCTCCGGCAGGGTCAGCACCCGCAAATCCCGCGGCCAGCCCTGCACAAAGGCCGCGCCGCCGCGCAGACGATCCGCCAGATGCCCCACCGCGATGACATAGGCATCGGCCTTGTTGTAACTCTCGATGGCAGCGAAGTTGTCGTAGACCAGAAACGCCGGCCCCCGCGCTCCGCCGGGCAGGATCACCGCACCCCAGCCCGCCTCTGGCAAATCGCCGCCCGCCGCAGGCCGCAGGCCCATCGCACGCCAGCTGCTCAAAGGCTTCTGCGTGCGATTGCCCGCCAAGGCGTAGTCAAAGCCCTCGGGCAAGCTTACCTCCAACCCCCAGCTCTCGCCGGTCTTCCAGCCCGAAGCGGCCAGATAGGCCGCCGTCGAAGCCAAAGCATCCGTCGGATCCGCATCCCAGATATTCGCCCTGGCCTTGCCGTCGAAATTCACTGCCAGCCGGGCGTAAGAACTCGGCATGAACTGGGTATGCCCCATCGCCCCCGCCCAGGAACCGATCAGTTGCGCAGGCCTCACGTCCCCCTTCTGCACCATGGTCAAAAGCGTGATCAGCTCGGCCTCGAAGAAAGCCCCCCGCCGGCCTTCGTAACCCAGCGTCGCCAGAGCCGAGACGGTCGAGATATCGCCGCGCACCTGACCAAAGGCGCTCTCCAGGCCCCAGATCGCCAGCACCACATAACGGTCCACGCCGTACTTCGCCTCGATCTTGTCAAAGAGGTCCGCGTGTGTTTTCAAAGCCTTGCGACCCGCCGCAATCCGGTCGTCCGACACCGCCTTGTCCAGATAATCCCAGATGGTCTTGGAGAATTCATCCTGCCGCCGGTCGCGGTCGACCACGGCGGGCAAGAACGCCGCTTGCGCCATGATCTCGTCAAACACCCCGGACGAGATCCCCGCCGCCAGCGCCCGGCCGCGAAACTCCTTGCGCCAGGCGGCAAAGCCCGCAGCGCTGCCCTGATCCACCATCACCCGCTCCGCTGCCTCTTGCATGCCCGACTCCTGCGCCTGCGCCATCGGCGCAGCCAGCATCAGACAGATCACCACGTGCCGCATCACACCCCCGCGCCAGCCGAGCCCCACCTTAGCCAAGCCACCCGGCAGTTCAAGTCAGCGCCGCTTGCGCAATACCTTGCGCGCGGTCTTCGCCGCTTTGGCGGCATGTTTGCCGGGTTTTCTGGGCGCATAACGCCCGCCGCGTGTCCCGCCCTGCGGCAAAGGCCCGTTCTCCAGCCCCACCAGATCCAGCATCAAGCCGCCGGTCAAAGGGCTCGCCTCGGCCAAGCGCACCGTGACGCGCAGCCCGATGCCCAGCACGATCCCGCTGTCCGACCCGGTCAGGGTCTGGCTATCCTGATCGTAATTGAAATACTCGCGGCCAATCGAGCGGATCGGCACCAGCCCATCCGCCCCGGTCTCGTCCAGCTTCACGAAAAGCCCAAAGCGCTGCACACCCGAAACCCGCCCGGTGAACTCGTTGCCGACCCTCTCGGACAGGAAAGCCGCCAGATAGCGGTCCGTCGTGTCGCGCTCGGCAAGCATCGAGCGCCGCTCGGTGTCCGAAATCAGTTTCGCCGTTTCGCCCAGGTTCTCGATATCCCAAGGCGACAGCCCGTCATCGCCCCAGCCATGCCCCAAGATCAAGGCCCGATGCACGATCAGGTCGGAATAGCGCCGGATCGGCGAGGTGAAATGCGCGTAGTTGCGCAAAGCCAGCCCGAAATGCCCGAAGTTATCCGCATTGTAATAGGCCTGCGTCATCGAGCGCAGCGTCGAGATGTTCATCAGCTCGTCAAACTCGGTGCCCTGCGCCTGCGCCAACAGCCGGTTCAGGTGCATGGTTTTCAACACCTGCCCCTTGGCCAGGGTAAAGCCCGAAGCCTCCGCCACCTCGCGCAAAGACTCCAGCTTGTCCTGGCTAGGTTCCTCATGCACCCGGAACAGCAAGGGCCGCTTCAGCCGCACCAATTCCTCTGCCGCCGCGACATTGGCGAGGATCATGCATTCCTCGATCAGCTTATGCGCGTCAAAGCGTTCGTAGAAGGACACCGAAGTGACCTTCCCCGCCTCATCGAGAACAATCTTGCGTTCGGGCAGCTCCAGATCCAAAGGCTGCCGCGCTGCCCGCGCCAGTTTCAGCGCGGCATAAGCGGCGTACAGAGGCTTCAGCACCTCTTCCACCAAGGGCGCGGTCTTTTCGTCCGGTGCCCCGTCGATCGCCGCCTGCACCTGCGCGTAATTCAAACTCGCCTGCGAGCGCATCAACCCGCGGGTAAAGCGATGCCCGAGTTTGTTGCCCTGCGCATCAATCCGCAACTCCACCGCCATGCAGGCGCGGTCGACGTGTTCGTGCAAGGAACACAGATCGCCCGACAGCACATCCGGCAGCATTGGCACGACGCGGTCGGGGAAATAGCTCGAATTGCCGCGCTTGCGCGCCTCACGGTCCAGCGCCGAATTCGGCCGCACATAATGCGCCACATCGGCAATCGCCACCCAGATGATATGGCCACCGGCGTTGTTCGGGTCCGCCATGGCATAGACCGCATCATCACGGTCGCGGGCATCGACGGGGTCGATGGTGACCAAAGGCAAGTGCCGCAGATCTTCGCGCTTGCCCAAGGCCACGGGCTTGGCCGCCTCGGCCTCGGCAATCACCGCATCGGGAAAATGATCGGGAATGCCATGCTGATGGATCGCAATCAAGGAAACCGCCCGCGCGCCCGAAGGATCGCCCAACCGCGCCACGATGCGCGCCTGCGGCAGGCCAAGGCGTTTTGGCCCGACCTGCTCGGCCTCCACCAGCTCGCCGTCCACGGCCTCGCCCTCATGCCCGCGCGCCACGCGCCATTCCTTGTCGCTGCCCTTGTCGATGGGCAAAATCCGCCCACCTTCCGAGCCCGCACGGAAAATCCCGAGCACCCGCAAGGGGTTCGACCCAAGCGCCCGGATCAACCGCGCTTCATATTGGTGATCCTCGCCACCCACCGGGGCAAGCCGGGCCAAGATCTTCATCCCCCCTGCCAAAGCCGGATCGCCCTTCTGCGGCACGATCAAGATCCGCGGCGGCGTGTCGCTGTCGCCCGCCTCCAAAGGCTGCGCAAAGAGATCGCCATTGCTGTCCGGCGGCAGAACCAGCAGCACCGAGACCGGCGGCAAAGCCCCCTCCTCGCGATAGCGCCGCGCCTTCTTCTCGATCGCCCCCTCGGCCTCCAACTCGCGCAGCATGCGCTTGAGGTCGATCCGGCCATCGCCAGAGATGCCAAAGGCCTTCGCGATATCGCGCTTGCCGGTCAGGTTGGGATTATCAAGGATCCACTGACGGATCTGGTCTTTTGTGGGAAGCGTTTTCATCCCCTGCCCCTAGCACGGGACGGCGCGGGCGGGAAGGGTGGCGATGCTCCCCCGTCTCACCATGCGCAACAGAGGGCCGCGCCCGACCTCGGGAAGGCGCACCGAAGCCACGATTTGGGCACTTGATAGCGCAGAGACTTCCCCAGACCTTCAACTGGCACCCCCAGCCATCGCGCCCTCCCGTGGGGAGGGAGGGCGCGGCCCGGCGGCGCATTCGCCCTTGATTCCGGGCATAGAAGTAGAACGAAGTAAGTCATCGCGCGCCGTGACGCCTTGGCGACGGGATCGCAGCACTTCGGCGCATTTAGTCAAAACGAGGCCGAATTTTCTTGGCGAAATCCACCGGCCTGCGCCCACCGCCCACTCTGACCCCCTACTCCCGTCTTGCCTCCGCCTCCTCCGGCAAGGCTTTGCGCAAAGCCCAATCCATCCCCCGGTGCAAGCCATAAGTCAGCGCGCACAACACCGCCAAGGCCGCAAACATCAGGTCAATCTTCGACCGCCCATTCGCCAGCAGCATCAGATAGCCCAAGCCCTGCGCCGCGCCGACCCATTCGCCCAGAACCACCCCCAGGGGCGCATAGATCGCCGCCAGCCGCAGCCCCGTCGCCAGCCCCGGCAGGGCCGCGGGCAGGCGGATACGCCACAGGCTCTGCCCCGGCCTTGCCTGCATCACCTGCGCCAGCTCCAGCCAGCCCGGCGGCGTGCGCAAGATCGCATCCAGAAAGGCCTGCGTCACCGGAAAATAGATCACCAGCACCGCCACCGCGACCTTGGACGCCAGACCATAGCCCAGCCACAACGTCAGCAAAGGTGCCAGTGCAAAGACCGGAATCGTCTGGCTGACAATCAACACCGGTTGCACCGAGGCGCGCAGCCGTGGCGAGGCGGCAAGGCCAATCGCCGTCGCCACCCCCAAAGCCGTGCCCAAAACCAGCGAGATCGCCACCTCGCCCAGGGTCACCAGGGCCGCGACCGTGATCATCGCCCGGCTGCTCCACAGCGTCTGCAAAACCAGCCCCGGCCCCGGCAGCAAAAAGGCCGGCAGCCCGGTCAGACTCACCAAGAGCTGCCAGCCCGCCAGAAACAGCGCGAAACCCAGCATAACCCGCCTCATGCCGAAGCCATCAGCGCGCGAAGCAGCCGCCCCTGCAAGGCCAGTGTCCCGCCATCATCCACGGCGCGGGGCGGCGGTGACACCGGCACCTCAACCTGCGCCAAGCCCTGCGCCGTCATCAGCAAGACCTGATCGCCCAGCCGCGCCGCTTCCAGGGGATCATGCGTCACCATCAAGACCGTGCGCCCCACCAGCAACCGCGCCGCCAACTCCTGCATCTGCGCCCTCGTCCGCGCGTCCAACGCCGAAAACGGCTCGTCAAGCAGGATCACCGGGCAGTCCTCCATCAAGGTCCGCGCCAAGGCGACGCGCTGGCGCTGCCCGCCCGACAACTGCGCCGGACGCCGCTTGAAATGCTCGGCCAAACCAACCTGCGCCAGCAAAACCTTCGCCCTTGCCAGATCCGGCACCTGCCCGCGCAGCCTTGCCCCCAGCGTGACATTGCCCAGACAATCCAGCCAGGGCAACAGCAGGTCACTCTGTGCCATCAACGCCACCCGCCCCGGCAAGGCCTGCCCGTCCGAGGCGCCAAACACCCCGTCAAACCGCACCCCCGAAGCCAGCCCCGCCAAAAGCCGCAGCAGGGTGGATTTCCCCACCCCCGATGCGCCCAGCAGACAGGTCCAGCGCCCGGCAGGCACCTCCAGCCGCAGCGGCGCGAACAGCGTCGCGCCGCCGATCGTGGCACTGCCCGAAAGATGCAGCGCGGGCGGGCTCATCCCTGCAAACCCATCTGCCAGAAGGCAAATTCCAAGCGCGTCGCCGTGGCAAAGGTGGCGCAAAGCTGCGGCCAGCGCGGATGGTTCGCAGGCTCCGCCCCCAACCGTTGCGCCACCGCGCGGTCAAGCAAGCCGCCAACCTCGCGGCAGGTTTCCTGAAACCCCGCGCTGGCATAGGTCTCGATCCAGTCGCGATAGGTCGCGGCATGCGGCCCAGCGCCGATCCGCGCGCCGATCTCGCCATAGCCAAAGGCGCAAGGCGCCAGCGCCATCAACAGATCCAGCAGATCGCCCGAATGTCCGGCATCCAGCACAAAGCGGGTATAGGCAATCGTCTCCAACCGCTCTTCGCTGGCAAAAAGCGCCGCCTGCGAAATCCCCGCCGCCGCACAGACCTGCACATGCAGCTCTATTTCCGTGCCGATCAGCGCCTGCACCGTGCGCGCGCAGGCCCGCATATCCTCCAGCCGGTCGGCCTTGGTCACCGCCAAAGCCCAGGCGCGGCCATAGTGGATCAGGTAAAGGTAATCCTGCACCAGATAGCGCAGAAAACTGGCCTGCGGCAGGCTGCCGTCCTGCAATCCGGCGGTAAAGCCATGCTCGGTGTAGTCACGCCAATGCTGCCCCGCCGCCGTGCGCAACAGGGGAAAAGTCTCGCCATAGCTCATGGTTCCGCCCCCAGATCGACCGCCAGCTGCGCGACCGCGCGTGTGCCCTGCACCAATCCGGCCTTGCCCAGATAGGCTTCAAATCCCGCATAGCGCCCCGCATCCAAAGCCGCCGGGCTTTGCGAAAACCGCGGCAGGGTGTCAAGCCAGGCCTGTTGGTTCAGCGCGTCCTGCAACTCGGGCGAGGTGGCGGAAAACACCTGCCAGCTCTCCTCGGGATGGTTGACGATATACTGCGCGCCGCGCTCGGTGGCGGCCAGAAAGCGACGGATCTTGTCCCTGTCCATACCCTGCGAATTGGCGACGTAGATCAACTCGTCATAGGCCGGAATCCCCGCCTCTTCCGGGTAGAAACAGTGCCCCTCAACCCCGGCCAGCTTCATCTGGGTCAGCTCGAAATTGCGAAACGCCCCGATCACCGCATCGACCTGCCCCGACATCAAGGCGGGCGAGAGCGACCAGTTGACGTTGACCAGGGTCACATCCTCCAGCTTCAGCCCGGCACTGGCCAGCATGGTGGTCAAGGTCGCCTCTTCGACGCCTACCGAGAAACCGACCTTGCGGCCCTTCAGATCGGCAAGGTTCTGGACCGGGCCATCTTTCAAGACCGCCAGACAGTTCAAAGGCGTCGCGATCAAGGTGCCGACGCGGATCAGCGGCAGGCCTTCCGCCACCTGCATATGCAGCTGCGGCTGATAAGACACTGCCAGATCAGCCTGCCCCGCCGCCACCATCTTCGGCGGATCAGCGGGGTCGGCGGGGGCGATCACCTCGACCTCCAGCCCGGCCTCGCGAAAAAAGCCCTTCTCTTGGGCCACGATGATCGGGCCATGATCGGGATTGACGAACCAATCCAGCATCAGGGTCAGTGTGTCAGCCGCCGCAGCGGGTGTCGCGGCCAGCAAGGCAGCGGTCAGGATCAAGTGCTTCAATTTGGTTCTCCAAGTGCAACAAGGGTAATTTCTCCATCCCAGCGAGCGTGCAGCGCTTCGGCAGCCGCAAAGGCGCGCAGGCCCGAGCGACAGCAGAACACGGCGCGCTGGCCGGGGGCGGGTAGCGGGACAGTGGCAAGGCCGCCGGAGCCAAAGGCCGCGGCGGGCAGGCGCAGCGCATGCGGGCGCACCAGCGGCGCTTCCTCGACGCCGCGCAGATCGACGGTGAAATCCTGCGCGGTGATCTGCTCTGCCGCGATGAATCGCGGCTGCCACGCCGGCTCCGGCGCTGCGTCAAAGCGAAACCCACCCATCCGCAACCCCTCCGCCGTGATCAACTGCCCCAGCGGCGAGGGCTTCAGCCCAACCAGCACCGCCAGCGCCATCTGCGCCTGCAAGCTGCCCAGAATCCCCACCATCGGCCCCAAAACGCCAACCTCGGCGCAAGATCCCGCCCGCGCTGGCAGGTCCGGAAACACTGCCCGCAGACTGGGGCCCCCGCCGCAAAAGCCCCCGACATAGCCCGCCATGGCGGTCACCGAGGCCGATATCAGCGGCAAGCCCCGCGCGACGCAATGATCCGACAGCGTATAGCTGACCGCAAAACTGTCGGCGCAATCCAGCACCAGATCCACGCCATCGCACAGCGCCGCGACATTGGCAGGCGTCAGGGTCTCTACCCGCGCCTCGACCGCGCAATCGGGGTTCAGCCCCGCCAAATGCCGCGCCGCGACCTCCGCCTTGGCCTGCCCCAGATCACCCATGCGAAACAGCGTCTGGCGGTGCAGGTTCGGGCTATCGACCACATCGGCATCGACCAACCGGATCGCGCCAACCCCCGCCCCTGCCAGATACTGCAACAGCGGCGCCGCCAGCCCGCCAGCCCCCACCACCAAGACCCGCGCCGCCGCCAGCCGCGCTTGCGCCGCCTCTCCGATCACCGCGATCTGCCTCGCATAGCGGCTCATCGCGTCACCGCCAGCCAGTCGCCAAGCCGCGCCTCCGGATCGCTGTGCAAAGTGATATCCGTCACCACCGAGACGATATCCGCTCCCGCGGCAAAGGCCCCTGCCGCCCGTGCCACCGACATGCCGCCAATTGCCACCAAAGGGATATCCCCGATCAGCCGCTTCCACTCACTGACCTTTTCCAACCCCTGCTGATGCCACTTCATCTGCTTGAGAATCGTCGGATAGACCGGCCCCAAGGCGATATAGTCCGGCGTCAGCGCCAAAGCCCGCTCCAGCTCGGCCGCGTCATGGGTGCTGACCCCCAGCCGCAGCCCGGCGCGGCGGATCGCGGCCAGATCGGCGCTGTCCAGATCCTCCTGCCCCAGATGGATGAACCCGCAGCCCAATTCGATGGCCAGCTGCCAATAGTCATTGACCACCAGCACCGCCCCCGCCGCCCGACACAAATCCCGCGCCCGCGCGATCTGCGCCCGCAGATCCTCCGGCGTGCGGTCCTTCAGGCGCAACTGCACCAGCCGCACCCCCAAAGGCAGCATCCGTTCCAGCCACAGCACATCATCAAAAATCGGATAGAACTTGTCGAGCTTCACAAGAACGCCCTCCCCAAAACCGGCGTCGACGGCGCCGCCATATCGCGCGCCTGCATCGGATCGGCCTCATAGCCCAAACGCCCCGCCTGCAAAGCAAGCGCAAAGCCCTCGGCCATCGCCGCCGGATCGCCGGCCTTGGCCACCGCCGAATTCAGCAGCACCGCGTCAAAGCCCAGCTCCATCGCCGAAGCCGCCTGACTTGGCAGCCCCAGCCCCGCATCAATCACCAGCGGCACCTCGGGGAAATGCGCCCGCAGACTGCGCAACCCGTAAGGGTTCAGCAGCCCCAACCCGGTGCCAATCGGCGCGCCCCAAGGCATCAAAACCTCGCATCCCGCGTGCAGCAAACGCTCGGCCAGCACCAGATCCTCGGTCATATAGGGAAACACCTTGAAGCCCTCGGCCACCAGCAACCGCGCCGCCTCAACCAGCCCAAAGGGGTCGGGCTGCAAGGTATCGGCATTGCCGATCACCTCCAGCTTGATCCAGTCAGTCTCGAACACCTCCCGCGCCATCTGCGCCGTGGTCACCGCCTCGCGCACCGAATGACAGCCCGCGGTATTGGGCAAGACCCGCACCCCAAGCCCTTGAACAAGCGCCCAGAAATCCTGCCCCCCACCTGCCTCGCGCTGCCCTGCCTCGCCCCGCCCCCTCGCGCTGCCCCATTTCGCGCCGTAACGACACCGTGGCGATGCCAGCGCCCGATCGGCGAAACGCCTCGACCATCACCGCAGGTGAAGGATATTGCGCCGTCCCCAGCATCAGCCTTGAGGCAACCTCGACCCCGTAAAACCTCGGCATGGCTCAGCCCCCCTGCTGCGGCGCGACGATCTCGACCCGGTCGCCCGCACGCAGGCCCAAGCCGCCGCGCAGGGCGGCAGGCACAAAGGCCTCGTTCACCGCCGTTGCCAGCTTCGCCCCGCCATAGCCCAGCTCGACCAAAACCGCCGCGAGGGTGCTGGCCTGCACCTCAGCCTCTTGTCCGTTAACCACGATCTTCATCCATCAACTCCGCCTTGATCCCGTCCATCAGATAATCCGCCGCCATGCGCGCCAGCACCGGCGCCATCAGATAGCCGTGGCGGTAAAGCCCGTTCAGGTGCAGCACGCCGTCCTGCCAGCGCAGCCGTGGCAGGTTGTCGGCAAAGGCAGGCCGCGCATCGCTGCCGATCTCCAAGATCTCCGCCTCGGCAAAACCCGGGTGCAGCGCGTAAAGCGCCGAGAGCAGCTCCAGCACCGAACGCACCGAGGCCCGGCCCCGCTCGCCCGTCTCGAGCATCGTCGCGCCCAGCATGAAAATGCCTTTCCCGCGCGGCACGAGGTAAATCGGGATGCGCGGATGCAGCAGCCGCAGCGGCCGTGCCAGCGCCATCTCGGGCGCGCGCAGCACCAGCATCTCGCCCTTCACGCCGCGCAGACCTTTCAGCACATCGCGCGCCGCCAGCCCGCGACAATCGATCACCTGCCCCGCCGCTGGCCCGCAGCGTTCAAACCTCACCCCCAGCGCCAAGGCCCGCGCCTTCAGCCCCGCCAAGGCCGCCCTCGGGTTCAGATGCGCCTCGCTCTCAAAATACAGCCCGCGCGCAAAACGCCCCGCCAGCATCGGCTCCAGCGCCGCCAAATCCGCGCCCTCGACCGTCACATGCCCCGCACTGCGCCGGGCAAAGCGGTCCAACTCGGCCCGGTCGCGCCCCAAGGCCAGCACAAGGCTGCCCTTTTGCACCACCTCGACCCCCTGCGCCGCCCACCAGCCAGCCGAGCCCTGCCCCAGCCGCTGCACCGGTTCCGCAGCACTCTCGCCCTCGCAAAACGGCGCCAGCATGCCGCCCGCCCACCACGAGCAATGATGCGGCCCCGGCTCGGCCACCGGGTCTTGCAAGGCAACCTCGGCGCCACGCGACGCCAGCTCCACCGCCGCGCACAGCCCCATGACGCCACCGCCCAGAATGGTCACCTGCATCACCAGACCTCGTGGAAATGATGCACCGGCCCCTGCCCCTGCCCGATGCCCAAGCCATCCGCAGCCGCCAAAGCCCCCTGCAACCAGCCATGCGCCCGCGCCACGGCATCGCCGAGGCTGAGGCCCTTGGCCAAACCCGCCGCGATGGCCGAGGACAGGGTGCAGCCAGTGCCATGGGTGTTGCGCGTGGCTTGCCGGGGCGCGCAAAACGCCATCACCCCGCCCCGCGTGATCAGCAGATCGCGGCATTCTGGCCCCAAGGCATGACCGCCCTTCATCAGCACCGCCCGCGCGCCAAGGTCCAGCAAGGCGCGGCCCTGCGCCTCGACCGCTTCGGGTGTCTCGGCCACACTGACCCCCAGCAGCCGCGCCGCTTCAGGCAGGTTCGGCGTCAGCAGATCCGCGCGCGGCAGCAGCGCGCCGATCAGCGCCGCAACCGCCTCGGGCTGCAACAGCGCATCGCCCGATTTCGCCACCATCACCGGGTCCAGCACCACTGGCCCCGACCAGCCCGCCAGCGCCCCGGCCACCGCAGCAATCACCCCGGCGCTGCCCAGCATGCCGATCTTGATGGCATCAACGCGGATATCGGCCAGCACCGCCTCGATCTGCGCCGCCACCAACGCGGGCGGCAGCATCTCAACCTGCCGCACGCCTTGCGTATTCTGCGCCGTGATCGCACTCAGCGCCGAGGCCCCGTATACCCCCAGCGCCGAAAAGGTTTTCAGATCCGCCTGTATCCCCGCACCCCCGCCAGAATCCGATCCGGCAATGGTCAGGGCGCATTTTGCCTGGGCCATTGCGTCAGCCCCCAATGCGCGGGCAGGGCGAGGTCACATGCAGCATCTGGTTCATCAAAGCCTCTTGCGTTGATGACCCGTCACAAAGGGGAAGAAAGCCGGGATGCTCCCGAAACCGCCCCCGCTATTGCGTGGAAAAAGGGCGACCATTTGTGCTTCCTACGCCAGTATGAACTGGGTCAGGTTCAAAGGGTCGCTCAACCGGGAAACCGCATCGCTGCAATTTCCCTCAAAGCCTCTCAGTCCTTTAGGCAGGACTCCCCCGACAGTGCCGCCTTCTTAGGCCCGCGTCGGGGGCTGGTCAACCAGAGATTGTCGCCATAGCAAAACGCCAGAGACCTGCTCTGGCGTTCTGACCCGCATATCCGCTGCAACCTCACTGGCCCTGCGGCACTCCCGGCAAGACGCAGAGCATCTCGTAAAGCAGGTTCGCCCCGATCAGCGCCGTATTGCCCGAGGGGTCGTAGGGCGGCGAAACCTCGACCAGATCGCCGCCGATCAGGTTCAGCCCGGCGCAACCGCGCACGATCTCCAGACCCTGCCAGATCGTCAACCCGCCCGGCTCCACCGTGCCGGTGCCGGGGGCAAAGGCCGGGTCGAGGCTGTCGATGTCATAGCTCAGATAGACCGGCGCATCGCCGATCTTGGCGCGAATCTCCGCCATCAGCGGTTTCAAGGACTTGTGCCAGCACTCCTCCGCCTGCACCACGGTCCAGCCCTGCTGCGCGTCCCCAGTTGAAATCATCCGGGCTATAGCCGGTGCCGCGCAGGCCGATCTGAAACACCTTGTCATTGATCAGACAGCCATCTTCCCAGGCGCGGCGGAACGGGCAGCCATGCGCGACCTTCTCGCCGAACATCGTGTCGTTGATATCGGCATGGGCATCGACATGGATCAGCGCAACCGGGCCATGCTTCTTGCTTGATCGCGCGCAGGATCGGCCAGGTCAGCGTATGATCGCCGCCCAGCGTCAGGGGCAGCGCGCCATGCGCCAGCACGGCGTCGTAGTAGCTCGGTGATGATATCGACCGACTTCTTCAGATCAAAGGTATTGATCGCCACATCGCCGATATCGGCGACCTGCAAATGCTCGAAGGGCGCTGCCCCCGTCGCCATGTTATAGGGCCGCAGCATCCGGCTTTCGTCGCGGATCTGACGTGGGCCAAGCCGCGTGCCGGGGCGGTTCGAGGTGCCGATATCCATCGGAATGCCGATAAACGCCACGTCGAGCCCCTCGGCCGTAGCTCTGCGTCGGCAGCCGCATCATCGTGGCTGGCCCGCCAAAACGTGGCATGTCGTTGCCGCCGAGCGGTTGGTTGAATCTGCTCATGTCTTCTGCCCTTCCTGCGCGCATCCGCGCCGTCTCTGTGCCGCCAGTCTAGCAAGGTCAGCCCCCTATTCCAGAACCGGAAATTCCAACAGCCGCAGCATCGCGCCAAGATAATCGCCCGCGTCGGAAAGCCTCAGCCACAGCCAAAAGACAGCAGCGTCAACCCGCGCCTTCAGTACATCGAGCCGCGATAAGCCTCTTCAAGCCCCGCATCGATCCGCGCCATCTCCTCGGGATCTTTCGGCGCGCCGGTGGTCTGCTCAAGGATGATCTGCAACAAAGAGCCCATCTCGCGTCGGTCCTGCCGTTCCGCCGGATCCCAGAGCTTCGCGCGCCGGAACGCCTTGGCGCAATGCAGAAACACCTCCTGCACCTCGACCACAATCGCCACTTTCGGCAGCCGGTCATTGACCCGCAAAGCTTCCAAAAGCTCAGGATCACAACTGATCTGCGCCCGCCCGTTCACCCGCAGGGTATCGTCAAACCCTGGCACCATGAACAGCAAGCCCACGGCAGGGTTGGCAAGGATATTCTTCTGCGTGTCCAAGCGGTTATTGCCCGGACGGTCCGGGATCAGCAGCGTCCGCGCATCCAGCACCTTCACAAACCCACGCGGATCGCCACGCGGGCTGACATCGGCCAGACCCTCGGCCGATTGCGTGCCGATGCACAAGAACGGTGCCCGCGCGACAAACTCCTGCGCATGCGGGTCAAGGTGATCCAGACATTTCTGCACCGCAATGGCATGGGTCTCGCCAAACAGCGCCTGCAGCTGCACCGCATCCCGGATCAGAAATTCAGCCTTCAACGCCATCGCCTGCCCCCCGCTAAAGCCCCCTGCCAAAGCCCGCCGCCAACAGCTACAAAGCCCGCTGGCTGGCGTCACGCAAATTCTCGCATCCTCGCAGGCCGGTGGTTAAACCCCCGCCGCCGCGCCGCCCCGCCCAGCGCCCCGTGGCCCAAGCCCCGGTCAACAGATAGCCGCCCGTCGGCGCTTCCCAATCCAGCATCTCGCCGCAGACGAACACCCCCGGCAAGGCGCGCAATTCCAGCCCCTCGGTCACGGCGGCTTGCGTCACGCCGCCCGCCACCGAAATCGCCTCGTCAATCGGCCTCGGCCCCGCCAGCCGCACCTCCAGATGCTTCACCGCTTCCGCGGGCGGCACTCCCCGGCCAAATTCCATCACCAAAGCCACTGCCGCAGGTGTCAGCCCCAGCTTGCGCAGCTTGTTGACCACGGTTTCCGCGGGCTTCATCCGCGACAACCGCTCGGCCACCTCTTCGCCCGAAACATCCGGCATCAGGTCCAGCGCCAAGGACGCGCCCTCGCGCAGCGCTTTCGACACCGCATAAATCCCGCCGCCCTCAACCCCCCGCGCCGAGATCACGAACTCCCCGCGCTCGACCCGGCCCGCCACATGCAAAGCCGCCCCCTTGATCGCCGCGCCAAAGTGCTTGGCCATATGCGCCGACCAATTCACCGCAAAGCCCATATTCGCCGGCCGGAACGCTGCCACCTCGACGCCCTTTTCCACCAACCAGGGCACCCAGGCCGCATCCGACCCCAGCCGCGCCCAAGAGGCCCCGCCCAGCGCCAGAACCGTCACCGCAGGCTGCACAACCTGCCTGCCCTCGGGCGTCTCAAAGGCAAAGCCCTCCCCCTCGAACCCGACCCAGCGCCAGCGCGCGCGCAGCTCAACCCCCGCTCCCGCAAGTCGCGCCAGCCAGGCCCGCAACAAGGGCGAGCCCTTCATCGAGCGTGGAAACACCCGGTCCGAAGACCCGGTAAACACCTCTTGCCCCAGCCCCCGCGCCCAGATCACCACCTGCGCCGGGCCGAACTCTTCAAGCATCGGCGCCAGCCAATCGCTCTCATAGGCGGCGATAAACGCCTCGCGGCCCTCATCCTTGGTGATGTTCAACCCCGACTTGCCCGCCATCAGGAACTTGCGCGCCGGGCTGGGCTTGCCCTCGCAGACCAAAACCCGCCGCCCGGCCCGCGCCAGCTCTTCCGCCGCCATCAGACCCGCAGGCCCCGCGCCGATCACCAAAGCATCATACATTGCGCATCTCCACCACACGACGCGGATAGGGCATCTCGATGCCCTCCGCCTTCAAAGCATTCCAGATCGCAAACAGCACCGGCGAGGCATAGCGGTTCTTGCCGTCGTCAATGCCATTCACCCAGTATTCCACCGCGAAATCGACCGAGCTTTCGCCAAAGCCGCGCAGCTCGCAGTCCGGCCCATCCGGCGCTTGCAGCACAAAGGGCAAAGCCGCAACCGCCGCCTCGATGATCGCAGGGATGCGGTTGATATCCGTCTCATAGGCCACCGAAAACGCCGCCTCATAGCGGTTGGCCGAACCCTGATCCGAGTGGTTCACCACCCGGGTGGTGATGAAATGCTCGTTCGGCACCACGATCCACTTGCCGTCAAAGGTCTCAAGCACACAGGCCCGCGCCGTCATCTTGACGATGGTCCCGGCCTCGCCGCCATCCAGCTGCACATAATCCCCCACCGTGGTCTGCCCTTCCAGCAGCAGGATCACCCCCGAGATGAAATTCGCCGCGATCTGCTGCAAGCCAAGCCCGATGCCGACGCCCAAGGCACCGCCCAAAACCGCCACCGCCGTCAGGTCGATGCCCATGATGCTCATCAACAGCAAAAACGCCGCGCCAAAGATCAAAATCTCGATCCCCTTGACCGCCAACTGGCGCTGTGCGGGTCGCAAGGCATCCTGCGCGGTGATGTAGGTCGCGCTCTGCCGGTTCGACCAGGCCCCCAGCCAGAACAACAGCCCCCCCGCCACCACGCCCCGGATCAGCGCCAGCACCGAAAAGCGGATATTGCCCAGCGCAATCACCGTCGCATCCAGCTGCGCCGCGATCACCTCCAGCAGGCCCACCAGATACAGCGCCATGATCGGCAGCAGCAGATAGCGCCCCAAAAGCCGCAGGAAGGCGTCGGTCAAAACCTCGCGCACCAGCGCCCGCGCCGCGAGGAACAGGAACAGCCGCTTGCCAAAGCCCACCACCTCGCCCGCGCCAAACATCTGCCGGGTAAAGGCCTCGCCCAGCGCCGTCAGCCCGTAAGCCACCAGCGGCAACAGCAGCGGCAACAGCATCAAGCCATAGCGCCGCAGCGTCGCCAGCATCCCGCTGCGCCCTGCAGGGTCCAGCACCCGAATGAGCCAGGGCGTCACCCTGCGCGCTATCAGCCGCGCCGCGAGATAAGCCAGCGCCAGCAGCAGAAATTGCGACCAGGCCGCAGGCGACAAAAGCCAGCCCCTGGCGATGTCAAACCCCTGCTGGCCCCAGCCCAAAACCCTGCTGGCGATTTCCGATTGCTGTTCCATAATCCCCACGCGCCCCCGACACCGGCCCCACGACACTGGCCCAGCGCAAGCCATGTCAAAGAAACCGCAAGGGTTCAAGCGTGACCGAAGCGACCAGCTTGGACGCACGCGCAAAGGACTTGGCGCGCACTTCTCGAACGCGCAGCCTTCCTGACAGGGACCGCCAAACCTCCGTCCTCAGCCGCCCGCCAAAGCGCCGCTAGATCATCGCCTTGATCGCCGCCGCATGCCCCGGCTTGGCCGCCAGCACATCGCCCGCCAAAGCCCGCGCCGCCGTCATCAACCCCTCAGGCTCGACAATCCGCTCGATCAACCCCCAGCTTAGCGCCTCCTCAGCCTCGATCTTGGCCCCACCCATCAGGATGATCTTGGCCCGCGCTGGCCCCACAAGCGCCGCCAGCCGTGCGGGGTCAGAAGGCTGCGGCAGATAGCCCAGCCGCATCACCGGGTAAAAAAACTTCGCAGACGGCACCGCCAGCCGGATATCGCAGGCCAAGGGCCATGCCCATCGCCCCGCCCGCCAGCGTGCCGTTCAAGGCCGCAATCGTCAGACAAGGCAGCGCCGCAATCGCCCCCGAGACCTGCTCCCAGACCGGATCAACGCCAAGCCCGGCCTGCATCTCCTCCAGATCCGCCCCCGCCGAAAACACCCGCCCCACCCCGGTCAGGATCAAAGCCTGCGGTGCCGGACCCGCCACAGCCGCCAGCAGATCGCCCAGCATCGCCCGCGTCAGCGCATTCGCCTTGTCGGGTCGGTTCAAGGTCACGACCAGCAACCCGCCGTCACGCGACAGCGAAATCATCGGGTCAACCCCACCGCCCGCTGCACCACATCCTCGCGCAAAGACACATCGCGGCCCAGCCAGGGGTCCGCCGCAGCGCTGCACATCCAGACCAAAGCCTTGGCCGGCCATTCCGGCGGCACATGCGCGCCCGGCGCAAGCTGGCTTACCGGATTCACGCCGCTGGCGCGGATCTTCACCTGCATCTCGGTCGCCACCGTGCCGGGCGAGAGGCCCAGCACCCTGATGCCCTGCGCTGCTTCCTCAAGATGGCCGACCCGCGTCAGCATCAGCGCCGCCGCCTTGCTGGCGCAATAGCCGCCCCAACCCTCCAGGGGATTGACCGCAGCCCCTGACGAGACGTTGATGATTGTCCCCGCACCTTGCGCCCGCATCACCGGCAGGGCAGCGCGCATGCCATGCAGCACGCCCAGCAGATTGACCTGCACCGCCCGAGCGAAATCCGCAGGGTCAACCTCTGCCAGCCGGGCAATCGGCTCGATCATCCCGGCATTGTTGATCAGCACATCCAGCCGCCCGTGCCGCGCCTTGACTGCGGCCAAGGCCACCTCGACCTGGGCAAAATCGCCAACATCGCATTCCAGGGCCATCACGCCGCGGCCCAATTCCGCCGCCAAAGCCGCAATCTCGGCCCCACTCCGCGCCAGCAGGGCCACATGCGCGCCGCTTGCCACAAAGGCCCGCGCCGCCGCCGCGCCAATGCCGCGACTGGCCCCGGTAATCACCACCACTTTGCCCTGCATCCTCTTTCCTTCCCAACGTCCTCAGCGCTTTACGCCTCTTTGCTTACGCCCATCAGAAGCCCTTGACCGCCTCGATGCAAGCGCGGATGCTATGGGGCATTAACGCTTCTCGAAAGGCACCATTATGAAACATTGGATTCTGGCTGGCAGCACGGCTGTCGGCGCATTGATTGCTGGAACCGCCGCCTTCGCCGACGTGACACCCGAGGATGTCTGGGCCAACTGGCAGGCGTCCTTGGCCTCCAGTGGCATGACTGTCGCCACCACTGATGTCAGCCGCGATGGCGATGTGCTCACCGTCTCGGGCCTGACCCTGACCGAGGACAGCGACAAGGGCAGCTTCTCGGCCTCGATCGACCAGATCGACTTCACCGACAATGGCGACGGCGGTGTCGATATTACCCTGTCAGAAACCTATCCGATCCTGATCAAGGCCCCGGCCGATCCGGCGGTGGAAGGCTCCAAGCCGACCGATCTCAAGATCACCGTCACCCAGCCCGAGTTTGTGCTGACCGCCAGCGGCACGCCCGAGGCGATCAGCTATGACGTCGATGCCCCCAGCATCACCGCCAAGCTGGAATCGATCAATGGCACCGACAGCTCGGTGGTCGATCTGACCGCCGAAGTGGTGATGACCAATGTCGTCGGCACCTACCTTGTCGAAGGCGATGCCGCCAAGAAAAACGTCACCAGCGACTATACCGCCGAAAAGGTCGCGCTGACCGTCGCGGGCAAGAACCCCGAGGATCAGTCCGATATCTCCTTCCAAGGCCAGATGAACGGTCTGACCGGCAAGTCGACGGGCACTTTGCTGGATATGGCGGGCATGGCCGATATGGGCAAAGCCCTCGCTGCTGGCTTTGCCGCCAATGCCACCTTCGGCTATGCCGACTCGACCTTCGACATGAACATCACCGCCGAAGGCAAGCCGACCCATATCACCGGCACCTCGGGCGAAGGCAGCCTGACCTTCGCGATGGATGCAAGCCACCTGCAATACGGCGCCTCCGGCAAGGCGGTGAAAATGAGCCTGCAAAGCCCCGACATCCCCTTCCCCCAGGTCGATGTCAGCTATGACGAGGCCGCCTTCAACCTCGACATCCCGGTCGCCAAATCCGACGCGCCGGCGAATTTCGCCTTCCTGACCAAACTCGTCGGCTTCAACGTCTCGGACGAGATCTGGGGCATGTTCGACCCGACCAGCCAGCTGCCGCATGACGGCGCCACCATCGTGATCGACGCCAAGGGCACCGCGACGCTGAAATCCGATCTCTTCGCCGAGATGGAACAGGGCGCCGAGGGCAAGGCACCGGAAGCCGAACTGAACTCGCTCGACATCACCGATCTGAAAGCCTCCATCGCCGGGGCCGAGCTGACCGGCGCCGGGGCCTTCACCTTCGACAACAGCGACAAGACCACCTTCGAAGGCGTGCCCTTGCCCACCGGCAAGATCGACCTCAAGCTGACCGGGGCCAATACCCTGCTCGACAAGATCGTCGCCATGGGCTTCCTTCAGGCCGAAGATGTCATGCAATACAAGATGATGGCAGGCATGTTCACCAATGCCACACCCGGCAAGGACGAGCTGACCTCGACGCTGGAGTTCAAGGACAAGGGCTTTTACGCCAACGGCCAGCGCCTGCAGTAAGCCACGCGGCGCCAAGACTCGGGCGAAGAATCGCCTTCGCCGGCGGATCAGGCATCGCACACAGCCGTTGTCCACCGCCACCAGGCCAGCGCCCGTCCCGCCGCGGCGAGACCCGCCCGCCAGGTCAGGCGGGCCCTGGCCAGCGCGCCATGGGCCACCGTCCCGGGACGCGAATCGGCTTGCCGCTCTGGCAAAGGCGATGGCCTTCTGCCAAGCAATCCCTCCCCCCTTCCCGCAAAAGTTGATGCGCATTCCGCCCGCCAGCCCTTGAACTTGCCCGCAAAACCATGACTTCTGCGCAAGAGACCTCAAAGGAATGCCCATGACCCGCCTCGCCTCGCTGACCGAAGCCCTGCTTGCCGCCGCCAAAGCCGCAGGCGCGCAAAGCGCCGACGCCATGGCGCTCTCGGGCATTTCGCAAAGCATCGACATCCGCGCCGGTGCCCTCGAACAGGCCGAACGCTCCGAAGCCACCGAGATCGGGTTGCGCGTGCTGATCGGCGGCAGACAGGCCTGCGTCTCGGCCTCCGACACCTCGCCCGCCACCCTCGCCCGGCTTGCCGAACGCGCCGTCGCCATGGCGCGCGAAGCCCCCGAAGACCCCTACGCCGGCCTCGCCTCCCCCGATCAGATCGCCAAACATTGGGATCTGACCGCGATGCAACTGGTGGAAGAGGCCGAAGAACCCTCCGCCGCCACGCTGGAAGCCAAAGCCCGCGAGGCCGAAGCCGCTGCCATGCAGGCGCAAGGCATCACCCAGGTCGAAGCCTCGGCCGGCTATGGCCGCCGCGAGGTCCACCTCGCCGCCTCCAACGGCTTTGCCGGCGGCTATGAGCGCTCCTCCCACTCGGTCTCAGCCGTGGCCTTCACCGGCTCCGGCACCGGGATGGAACGCGACTACGCCGGCGAAGGCCGCATCTTCGCCGCCGACATGCCCTCGGCCAGCGGCATCGGCCAACTCGCCGCCGAACGCGCCTTGGCCCGCGCCGGGGCCACCCGACCCAAAACCGGCACCTACCCCGTGCTCTTTGACGAACGCGTCGCCTCCTCGCTGATCGGCAGCCTGACCTCGGCCATCAACGGCGCCGCCATCGCGCGCGGCTCCTCCTGGTTGCTCGACGCCATCGGTCAGCAAGTCCTGCCCGCCCAGCTGTCGCTGTTCGAAGACCCGCTGCGCCCGCGCATCTCCGGCTCGCGCCCCTTCGACGGCGAAGGCCTGCCCTCACAGGCGCGCATGGTGGTGGAAAACGGCGTGCTGATCGGCTGGACCCTCGACCTCGCCACCGCCCGTAAGCTCGGGCTGCAAAGCACCGGCAACGCCGCGCGCGGCACTTCTGCCCCGCCCACGCCCTCGTCGTCAAACATCGACCTCACCCAAGGCACCGCCTCGCGCGATGATCTGATCCGCGACATGGGCACCGGCCTGCTGATCACCTCGATGATCGGCTCCACCATCAACCCCAACACCGGCGACTATTCGCGCGGCGCTTCCGGTTTCTGGGTCGAAAACGGCCAGATCAGCCATCCGGTCAACGAATGCACCGTCGCGGGCAACCTGCGCGACATGCTCTTGCGCATCCAGCCTGCCAACGACGCCCGCGCGCATCTTTCCACCCGCGTGCCCAGCCTTCTGATTGATGGGATGATCCTTGCCGGCGCATGACCTCGACCTTCTTTCCCATGCTGCCCGCGCCGCAGGCGAAATCGCCCTGCGCTACTGGAACAACGCGCCGCTGACCTGGGAAAAGGGCGACCAGGGCCCGGTGACCGAGGCCGACATCGCCGTCAACGACATGTTGAAAGCTACCCTGCGCGCCGCCCGACCCGATTACGGCTGGCTCTCCGAAGAAACGCCCGACGACCCCGCCCGCCTGCAATGTGAATATGTCTTCATCATCGACCCGATCGACGGCACCCGCGCCTTTATCGCGGGCGAGCGCAACTTCTCCCACTCGCTCGCCGTGGCGCGCAACGGCAAGATAATCGCCGCCGCCGTCTACCTGCCTGCCAAGGATCAACTCTTCACCGCCTCGCTGGAAGGCCCGGCGCTGTGCGATGGCATGCCTATCACGCCAACGCAAATTCTGCTGGCCGATGACCCCAAGATCCTGACGCCAAAAGCAAATCTCGACAGTGATTTCTGGCAGGGCACCCCGCCGGTGTTTCGCCGCAGCTTCCGCACCTCGCTGGCCTATCGCCTCTGCCTCGTTGCCGAAGGCCGCCACGATGGCATGATGAGCTTTCGCAATACCTGGGAATGGGACATCGCCGCGGGCAGCCTGATCGCCACGCGCGCAGGCGCTGTGGTCTCTGATGGCAAGGGTCAAGCACTGCGCTTCAACAACCCCTATCCGCAAACCGCAGGGGTTCTGGCCGCTGGCCCCGCCCTGCACGCCGAGCTTGTTGCCCGCCTGAAAGCATAAGGCCGCCCGAAGGCGGCCCTATGTGAACGTTCAGTCGCACCAATACGAACCCAAGTTCAGATTACTTCTTCTTCGGCGGCACAAAGCGCTTGGAGGTATCCGCAGCCCGCGGCGCTGCAGGCTTGGCCTTGCCAAAGCTCTTGCCTTCGGAGCCATGCGATTTGAAACCGCTGGCCTTGCCGGGCTTGCCTTCTCCGCCGCCATGCGACTTGAAGCCAGCCGAACGCGGTGCCGCTTTTGCGCCTTCAGCGCGCGGGGCATAAGGCTTGCGCTCGCCATCCTCGCGTTTGACATAGGGCTTGGCGCCTTCGGCACGCGGCGCATAGGGCTTGCGTTCACCGTCGGCCTTGGCGGCATAGGGCTTGGCGCCTTCAGCGCGCGGCGCATAGGGCTTGCGCTCGCCGTCTTCGCGCTTGGCATAGGGCTTCTTCTCGCCATAGGCCGGCTTGTCACCGCGCGGCGCATAGGGCTTTTTCTCGCCATAAGCGGGCTTGTCACCGTAAGAAGGCTTCGCGCCATAAGCCGGTTTTTCCGAGCGCGGCGCGTAAGGCTTCTTCTCGCCATCTTCGCGTTTCACGTAGGGCTTGCGCGGCGCAGGCGCCTCGGCGGGCGGTGCGTCGTTGCCCCGGATCGGGTCATAGCCATCGGCCCGCGCCTCTTCGACCAGACGCGAGGGTTTCGGCACATAAGCCGCCTTCTCGCGCTTTTCATAGGGCGCTTTCTCGGCCCGCACAGGGCGGTCGCCACGCGGAGCCGCCACTTTGCGCGGTGCACGTTCGGGGCGGTCCATCGAAGGCTCGCCGGCCATCCGCGCCATCACCACGCCGTTTTCCAGCTCCAGCGACTGACCGAATTTGCCCGACAGCCCTTCGGCGATCTGCACGTAGGTCACGTCTTCCTGCACCCGGATTGCGCCGATCGCATCCTTGGAAATGCCCCCGGCATCGCAGATCTTCGGCAACAGCCAGCGCGCCTCGGCACGGCCCGAACGGCCCACCGACAGCTCGAACCAGACCGAAGCGCCAAATTCGCTGCGCTCGCGCGGCGGGGCTGCATCACGCGGCGCTGCGGTTTCCGTCAGCACCTCGGGGGCCGAGCGCCCCGAGCGCCAGGATTTCACATAGGCCGCCGCAATCTGCTCGGGGCCAAAGCGCTCGATCAGTTTCGATGCCATCTCCATCTCGTCCGACAGATCCTGACCAAACACCGGGTTCTCGAAAATCCGCAGATCGTCGCGCGATTGCACATCCTCGGCCGAAGGAGCAGCGCCCCATTCCGCCACAACCTTGGCGCCCTGCAGCAAACGCTGCGCCTTCTTGAACTCGGAAGGTGCCACGATCAGCGCCGAAACCCCCTTCGACCCCGCCCGCCCGGTCCGACCCGAACGGTGCAGCAGGGTTTCCGAATTCGACGGCAGATCAGCGTGAATAACCAGCTCCAGCCCCGGCAAATCAATGCCCCGCGCCGCAACGTCGGTCGCAATACAAACGTTCGCCCGGCCATTGCGCAAAGCGGTCAGCGCATTGGTGCGCTCCTGCTGGCTCAACTCGCCCGACAAAGCCACAACCTTGAAACCGCGATTGCCCATCCGCGCCATCAGATGATTGACGTTGACCCGGGTCTTGCAGAACACAATCGCAGTCTGCGCCTCGTAGAACCGCAGGGCGTTGAAAATCGCATGCTCACGGTCGCGCACCGCCACCGAAAAGGCGCGGTATTCGATATCGACGTGCTGCTTGGCCTCGCCCTGCGCCGCAATCCGCAAGGCGTTATTCTGGAAATCCTCGGCCAGCTTGGCGATTTCCTTCGGCACGGTGGCCGAGAACATCAGGGTGCGGCGGCTTTCCGGCGCGGCTGCCAGAATATATTCCAGGTCCTCGCGGAAGCCCAGATCCAGCATCTCGTCCGCCTCGTCCAACACCGCCGCGCGCAGACCGGAAAGGTCCAGCGACTTGCGGTCGATATGGTCGCGCAGACGGCCGGGGGTGCCAACCACGATATGCGCGCCACGATCCAGCGCGCGTTTTTCCGTGCGGTAATCCATGCCGCCGACGCAGGTCGCGATCTGCGCCCCAGCCGAGGCATAAAGCCACTCCAGCTCGCGCGCCACTTGCAGCGCCAGCTCGCGCGTCGGGGCAATCACCAGACCCAGCGGCACATCGGCATACAGCAATTTGTCGGTGCCGCCCAAGATCTGGTCAGCCATCGCGATGCCAAAGGCCACGGTCTTGCCCGATCCGGTCTGCGCCGAGACCAGCAAATCGCGCCCCTGCGCGTCATCAGCCAGCACAGCAAGCTGCACAGCCGTCATTTTTTCATAGCCCTTGGAGGCCAAAGCCGCAGCCAAAGGCGCAGCGATTCCCAAATCGATCATGTCTTTTCCTGATGGGGGGCATCCCAGTGATGCGCCCTTGAAGTACCAATATACGCGGCACCTCATTCCCCATCGCAGAACTGCCTCCCTGGCCTCTGCACCGGAACCCTCGGGCCGATCCAAGGCCCATAGCGCGAATCAGGCCCCTTGTATAGCCCGACGCTCAGAGCGCAATTCTCAGAGCGCAGCACTCAGATCATCCGAATGGTGTCCTTGCCCACCGCCAGCATATAGCCGCGCCGCGCCACGGTCTTGACCAAAAGCTCGCTGACCATCTGATTGCCCAAGGCATCGCGCAGCCGCTTGATCCGCGTCGCCCCCGCCGCCTCGTCGCAATCCGCCGAATCGCGCCCCGAGATCACGCCCTCGATCTGCGCCCCGGTCAGCACATCATCATCCATCCGCGCTTCGGCCAGCACTGACAGGGTCTCGATTGCCGCCTCGGTCAGGGTGAACTCCATGTCATTGATATAGACCGCCCGCGCTTCGCGGCTGATCAGCAAGGACGAGACCTGAATCCCCGAACGCTGGATCGCCGAGATCCGCCGGTTCAGCGCGATGATCGTCACCAGAAACACCAGCGCCGCCACCATCAGCGCCGTGGCAAAGACCAAAAGCACAAAGATCACCGACCGATACGACTGCAACACCTCGGAAAACGAGGTGCCCGACTGCGCCAGTATCTCCAGCAGTTTGATCTCGGCCCCGCTGGTCAGGTCGTTGTTGTCGACAAACAACTGCTCGACGCGGGCGTTGAATTCATTGGCATCGGGCAGGTTGAGGAACAGAAAAACCGCAGCCCCCAGCAAGATCAGCACAATCGCTGCAATGCCAAAACCGACGACGCGGTTGCCCGCCTTCAAACTCTCAGTAGCGGAGGAAGTACTCTCCTGCACTCGCTTTCCTTTCACCCAGACCTTCGGGCCCGAAGGTCGATAAGACGGTCAACAATGTCCAGCCATCCGCCGCAAGTCTGGGCGATAATTCGCCCTTGGCCGATTTCGGGTTTGCGCAGGCCGCATCAGCGACCTGTGCCACGCCATAATGCAGCCGCAAGGGGTTGTCCTGCTTTGCCTTGTAATCCGCATAGCATTCGGCGCTTGCAGGCAAGGCAAAGCCCAGCACCACGACGAAGCCGAGAAATAGACGCATCATCCTGCTCACTCCTTTTTTTGCTTTCTTGCTTCACCCTGCGTAATGCGCCGCCGCTATTCAATATCCAAAGCAATTTAACGGGCTGCTATCCCATAGCAAGCCGCCGATATTGCTTGGCCAAGCCGCTCGGAGCCAAGGTTTGCCCATCACCACCCCATCCCCACAAGGGCAAATCAGCCCGCCCCAGATCCGGAACAGGAGGCTCCCATGACCAACGGCATTTACGCGTCTGAAACCCTGGCTGAAACCATGCACATCGCGAAACACTACCAATCGACCCCGGCCGCGCAGCCGTTGATCCGCCCCGCACTCAAGCGCATCGGCAAATCGCTGACCTCCGTCGTGCTTGCCATGGCGCTGGTCACCGGGTCCGCCGCCCCCTCGCTGGCCGACCGGCGCGGCGACAACCTTGCCAAGGCCCTCGGGGCCGCCCTCGTGCTGGGGCTGATTATCAACAGCGCCAACAAGGGCAAGGCCGATCACGCTCCCAAGCCCGAGCCGCAACCAACGCCACGCCCGCACCATCCCCGCCCCGACACCACGCCCCGCGTCCCCGCCGTTTGCGCCATCGAGATCGATGACAGCCGGGGCACCCCAGTGCGGATGTATTCCGAAACCTGCCTGCGCGACGAAGGCTTCTCCTACCGCCTGCCGCAAGACTGCGCCCGCTCGATGCGGATCTATGGCCAGCGCGATTATGTCTATTCAGAACAATGCTTGCGCAATGCCGGGTTCCGCCTCGGCCGCTAAGCCCTGACGTCCTTTCGGATCCTTATCCCACGCTGCCCAGAGGATCCGAACCTGGGGGCGGGTGGCCCGAGCAGCGCCCGCCCCCCTTTTTTTCCTGCCCCTTTCGCGCTAGGCGATAGGCATGGAAACCTTTGCAGCCTCCTTCGTCTATGAAACCGAAGCCCATGCCCGTGGCTTTACCGCCATAGCCGGCATCGACGAGGTGGGTCGCGGTCCCCTCGCCGGCCCGGTCACC
Source organism: uncultured Alphaproteobacteria bacterium (assembly GCA_963815275.1). Taxonomy (GTDB): domain Bacteria; phylum Pseudomonadota; class Alphaproteobacteria; order Rhodobacterales; family Rhodobacteraceae; genus Cypionkella. Next base: position 51,664 of record CAWFGD010000002.1, on the reverse strand, counting down.
GCCGCCGCCGTGATCCTCGATCCGGCAAACATCCCCAAGGGCCTTGCCGATTCCAAGGCGATGAGCGCGAAGAAACGCGAAGACCTCTTCGCTCAGATCATCGCCTCTGCCTGCGTCTGCATCGCTCATGCCTCGGTCGAGGAAATCGACCAGCTCAACATCCTGCGCGCCTCGCATCTGGCGATGGAACGTGCGGTCGCGGGCCTCTCCAACGTCCCCGACCATTGTCTGATCGACGGCAACCTGATTCCGGCGGGCCTCAAGCGCCGCGCGCAGGCCATCGTGAAGGGCGACGCCAAATCTTTCTCCATCGCCGCCGCCTCCATCGTGGCAAAAGTGACACGCGATCGCCTCATGGTGGATTTGGCGCAACAGCATCCCGGCTATGGCTGGGAAGTTAACGCGGGCTACCCGACCAAACAGCACCTCGAAGCGCTCCTAAATCTTGGGGTGACCGCTTGGCATAGACGATCCTTCAAGCCCGTCCACAATATCTTGTATCAAGGGAAAATTATAACCCCTTGATTCAATAAAGAATTTGACGGCGAATCAGCAATGACTCATTCTCGGCCTCAACAAACGGTGACTAACACCGAGGGCAGAGGCAGAACGAATGGTAGTCAAAACGAAAGCGGCAGAGGCGGTCTCGCTTCCGCTGAACCAGATCCTTGAAGGCGATTGCATCGAGCGGATGAACGCGCTCCCTGCAGGCAGCATCGACCTGATTTTTGCCGATCCCCCCTATAATCTGCAACTCAAAGGCGATTTGCACCGTCCCGACAACTCCAAAGTCGATGCGGTCGATGATCACTGGGACCAGTTCTCCAGCTTTGCCGCCTATGACAAATTCACCCGCGAATGGCTGGCCGCCGCCAAAGCGCCTGCTGAAACCCAACGGCGCGATCTGGGTGATCGGCTCTTACCACAACATCTTCCGTGTTGGGGCAGCTTTGCAGGACCAAGGCTACTGGATGTTGAATGACGTGGTCTGGCGCAAGTCGAACCCGATGCCGAACTTCCGCGGCAAACGCCTGACCAACGCGCATGAGACGCTGATCTGGGCCAGCCGCGACGAGAACTCGAAATACACCTTCAATTACGAGGCTTTGAAGGAACTCAACGACGGTGTGCAGATGCGCTCGGACTGGGTTCTGCCGATCTGCACCGGGCATGAGCGCCTGAAGGACGAGCACGGCGACAAGGCGCATCCGACGCAAAAGCCCGAAAGCCTGCTGCACCGGGTGATGATCGCCACCACCAACCCCGGCGATGTCGTGCTTGACCCGTTCTTCGGCACCGGCACCACAGGGGCTGTGGCAAAAATGCTCGGCCGCGATTTCATCGGCATCGAGCGCGAAGAGGCCTACCGCCGCGTCGCCACCGCCCGCATCAACCGCGTGCGCCGCTTTGACGCCTCGGCGCTGGAAGTCACCGGATCGAAGCGCTCCGAACCCCGCGTGCCCTTCGGCCAGGTGGTCGAACGTGGCATGCTGCGCCCCGGCGAAGAGCTCTACTCCATCGGCAACCGCCACTCCGCCAAGGTCCGCGCCGATGGCACCCTGATCGGGCTGGATGTGAAAGGCTCGATCCATCAGGTCGGCGCCAAGATGGAGGGCGCGCCCTCCTGCAACGGCTGGACCTATTGGCACTACAAGCGCGACGGCAAGATGATCCCGATCGACATCCTGCGCCAACAGATCCGCGCCGAGATGGAAGCCGACACCGGCCACCGGCATTAATCGGCCCGTAACCGGCCAACAGCGGTGCGCCAAAAGCGCACCCTAATCCCCGAAATTCAGTTCCGCCGTGCCATGGGTCCGCCTCATGGCACCACCTCCTCGACATGGCAACATGTCGAGGATTTTTACTTTCCACGGCCGGGGCGCTGGGTCCAAGAAGGGCCAAGCCGCATGGGAAAGACGCAAGGTTCCATCCCCGCGCGGGGGCTCACCTTCAGACCGGTGCGCCCTTGGGTGCCGGGTTCAGCGCCTTGTTATAGGCATGCCAATCCTCGATATCGGGGTAATTGGCCCGCCGCCAGGCTTTGACGCGGCGGTTCATCATCCGCTTCCAGACCGGCGGCACCAGTGCGGCCCAGGTCATCACCGGATAGCCATAGGGCAATTGCGGCGCCTCTTCGGCGCTATAGGTCTGCAACAGCGGAAAGCGCCGGTCGGGCTTGTAGTGGTGGTCGGAATGGCGCTGCAGGTTGATCAGCAGCCAGTTCGAGGCCTGTTGCGCCGCATTCCAGCTGTGGCGCGGCAGCACATGCTCATAGCGCCCCTCGCCCAGATAGCGCCGCGTCAATCCGTAGTGTTCGACGTAATTGACCAGCTCCAACTGCCAGACCGCCGCAAAGGCCTGCCAACAGAACAGCGCCAGCCCCTGCCAGCCGCCCAAAGCCAGCGCCAGCGCCAGAAACCCCGCCTGCAAACCCCAATAGCGCCAATAGGGGCTGGATTTGTCCCAGGGCTTCAACCCCTTGCGCGCCAGCATCGCAGCCTCTGCCACCCAGGCCGAGCGGCGGCATTCCACCAGCACGCGCGGGAAAAACCGATGAAACCCCTCGTTATACCGCGCCGTCACCGCATCGCGCGGCGTGCCGACATAAAGGTGATGCACCCGCAGATGTTCAGACCGGAAATGGCTGTAAAGCACCATCGCCAGCAGGATATCGCCCAGCCACCGCTCCACGCTCGGCTTCTGGTGCATCAACTCATGGGCATAGACGATGCCGACCGTCCCGGTCACCACACCCGCGCCGAAAAACAGCGCGATCTTCTCGGCCAGGCCCAGATGCGCCGCCTGCGGCACATACCAGATCATCCAGAACAGCAGCGCAAACTGCAGCGGCACCCAGATCAGGGTCAGCAGACGGTAATAGGTCAGCCCCGCTTCCGGTGTTTCAAGGTCGGCATTCTCATCGCTGACCCCCTTGATCGCATCCAGAACCGAAAACACCCCCCAAGAGGCAATCGGCACCGCCAAGACCCACCAGCCGCCCAAAAGCGTCGAAGCCACGGCGACCGGCACCAGCAGCAGCGACAGCCAATAGGGCAGGGCCGCGCGCAGCTTTTGCACCTCATCAGCAGGGATCACGCGCATATCGGCCTCCTTTTGCGCCAGTCTGTCGCAAATGAAGTCTATCGCAAAAGACTCTGGGCTTCAACGTGGCACTTTGCCCGCAAAAGCAAGGTCATGCGCCTTGCGCATCACGGTTGGCAGATCGCCGGGGTTTACCTCCCTATACTCGCCTCTTTCAGGGTTGGCCCGCCGGTCAGCGGGGGCCTCTGCCCGCCGCACCTGCAAGATGAGATGGAAATGGGTAAAGGTATGCTTAACCTCGCCCAGATCCTGCCAATCGGCGGCAAAGGGCGCCCCGCCGCCCGCCCCGTCCCAGCCATCGCCGACAAAGCCCAGCATTCCGCCCAAAAGCCCGCGATCCGGCCGCCGTTCCACCAGAACCTGCGCGCCCCGCGCCGCCAGCCAGACCACACCGCGCCGCACCGGTTTCTCTGCTTTCGCCAGTTTCCTTGGCAAGTCCGCTGCAATGCCAAGGCGTTGCGCCTCACACAGCCCCAGCAAGGGGCAAATCCCGCAGGCAGGCTTGCGCGGCGTGCAAATCGTCGCCCCCAGATCCATCACCGCCTGCGCATAATCCCCCGGCCGCAGCGCAGGCGTCAGCCGCGTGGCCATGCGCCACCAAGACGGGCTTGGCCTTTGGCAGAGCCTCCTCCACCGCGAAAACCCGCGCCATCACCCGCTCGACATTGCCATCGACCACCACCGCAGGCAGGTCAAAGGCAATCGCCGCCACCGCCGCCGCCGTATAGGGGCCGATGCCCGGCAAAGCCCGAAGCCCCTCCAAAGTCTCGGGAAAACCGCCCCGCGCCACCACCGCCCGCGCGCAGGCCAGCAAATTGCGCGCCCGCGCGTAATAGCCAAGCCCCGCCCATTCGCCCATCACCTCGGCGTCCGCCGCCGCAGCCAGATCCTCCACCCTCGGCCAGCGCTGCACAAATCGGTTGAAATACCCCACCACCGCCGCCACCGTGGTCTGCTGCAACATCACCTCCGAGAGCCAGACGCGGTAGGGGTCCGCCCGCACCCCTTCGGCCCGCGCCAAAGGCCCGACCCGCCAGGGCATCACCCGGGCCGAGATGTCATACCACGCCAAGAGCCGCTCGCTCACTTCCGCGTCACGCAATCTTTATCCCCCATCTGGCCGCATGCCTCTGGCATGGCGCGGCCCCGCCCCCTAGAATAGCGTCAGAACCGGATAGGACCAGATGGCCCGCACACCTGCCCCGCCGCCCAACACCAAGCGCCGCTTTCGCGGCTTTGAGGCCACATCCGGCCTGCTGCGCGAGCAGATCCGCACCGTGGGCGAGGGGCGCGGCTTTGCCATCGCCCGGCTGCTGACCCATTGGGACGAAATCGCCGGAGCCGAGATGGCTGCCGTGACCCGCCCCGTCAAGGTCGGCTATGGCCGCGAGGGCATGGGCGCGACGCTGACCCTGCTGACCACCGGCGCCAATGCGCCCATGATCGAGATGCAAAAGGAAAAGCTCCGCGAAAAGGTCAATGCCGTCTACGGCTACGCCGCCATTTCGCGCATCCTGATCACCCAGACCGCCGCCTCCGGCTTTGCCGAGGGACAGGCCCAGTTTACCCAGGCCCCAAAAGCCGCCGCGGCCCCCTCGCCCGAGGTGACGCGGGAAGCCAAAGCCACCGCCGCCCCCGTGCAGGACGAGGCCCTGCGAACCGCCCTTGAATCTCTTGTGCAAAACTTCTTAACTCGCCGAAAATCGAAGGAAGGCTAATCCCGATGGCAAATCTCTTTACCACCGCAGCCGCAGTTGTGGCCCTGACCCTCGGCGCTTCAGGCGTCTGGGCCCAGACCGCGACCACGACCGAGACCACCCCCGCCGCAACTCCGGCCCCCGCCACCACCGAGATCAAGGATTTCGGCATTGGTCAGGCCGACGCCCCCGTGGTGATCGAAGAGTTTGCCTCCTTCACCTGCCCGCATTGCGCGAATTTCCATGACACGGTCTATCCCCAGCTCAAGGCCGATTACATCGACACCGGCAAGGTCCGCCTCGTCTATCACGAGGTCTACTTCGACCGCTACGGCCTCTGGGCGGCGATGATGGCGCGCTGCGGGGGCGAGATGCGCTATATCGGCATCGTCGACACGCTCTATGACACGCAAAAGGATTGGGCCGCCTCGGACAACCCTTCCGAAGTCGTTGAAAACCTCAAGAAAATCGGCCGCGCCGCAGGCATGGACGATGCCGCGATGGATGCCTGCATGAAAGACACGGCCATGGCGCAATCCCTGATCACCCACTATGAGACCAGCTTCAAGGCGGCTGGCATCGAGGGCACTCCGACCTTCCTGATCAACGGCGAAAAGCACGCCAACATGTCCTATGACGACATGAAGGCGCTGATCGACGCGGAACTTGCCAAGTAAATGACCACGCCCCTGGCAGGCCTTAAGGTCATTGAACTGGCCCGGATTCTGGCTGGCCCCTGGGCTGGCCAGACCCTGGCCGATCTGGGCGCAGACGTCATCAAGGTCGAAGCGCCCGAGGGCGATGACACCCGCCGCTGGGGGCCGCCCTTCATCGACCATGACGGCGAGCGCTCCGCCGCCTATTTCCACGCCACCAACCGCGGCAAGCGCGGCATCACCGCCGATTTCCGCACGCCCGAGGGGCAGGAGATCGTCCGCACGCCTGATCGCCGATGCCGATGTGCTGATCGAGAATTTCAAACTCGGCGGCCTCGCCAAATACGGCCTGGATTACGACAGCCTGCGCGCGATCAATCCGCGTCTGATCTACTGCTCGATCACCGGCTTCGGCCATACCGGCCCCTATGCCCACCGCGCCGGCTATGACTTCATCATCCAGGGCATGGCTGGGCTGATGTCGGTCACCGGCGAGCCCGACGGCCAGCCGCAAAAGGTCGGCGTCGCGGTCACCGACATCTTCACCGGCGTCTATGCCGCCACCGCGATTCTGGCCGCCCTCGTGCAGCGCGGCCGCACCGGCGAGGGCCAGCATATCGACATGGCGCTGATGGATGTCGCGACCTCGGTGATGGCAAACCAGTCGCTGAACTATCTGACCTCGGGCAAAGCCCCGCAAAAGATGGGCAACGCCCACCCCAACCTCGCGCCCTATGCGGTGTTTGACTGCGCCGACGGCTGGATCATCCTCGCCATCGGCAACGACAGCCAGTATCAAAAGCTCTGCGATCTGCTCGCCCTGCCCGATATGGCCACTGATCCGAAATTCACCACCAACGCCGACCGCGTGACCAACCGCGCCGAGATGACCGCGCGCCTGACCGCCGCGACCAGCCAGATGACCAAAGCCGATCTGCTCGCCGCCTGCGAGGCCAAAGGCGTCCCCGCAGGCCCGATCAATGATCTGGCCGAAACCTTCGCCGATCCGCAGGTGTGGCGCGCGGCCTGCAAATCGCCCCCGAAGGCCTGCCCGGCGTGCGCTCGCCCTTCACCTTCTCGGGCGCGACTCTGGCGCTCGACCGCCCCGCCCCGACCCTCGGACAGCACCAGTCGCTCGTGGGTCAGCGCGGCAAATCAAAGTAAAGCGCCTCGCCCTCGGTGATCCAGGTCAGATCCGGCAAGGCCTCGCCCGAGGCCTGCACCCCATCGCCACCGCGCAAGCTTTCGCCCTCGCTTTCCGCCAGACCCGAGATGATCTGCACAAAGCCATGCCGCCCGCGCTGCGCCAGATGTGTCACCTCGCCCGCCTTTGGCCGCACCCGAAACACCCTTGCATCCGAGCGAAGGCGCAAAGGCCCCTCGCCCCCCGCAATCGCCTCCATGCCAGCCCCCTGCGGCACCAGCTCCTGATAAGACGGCGCGCCACCCAACGCATCCGGGATCAGCCAGATCTGGTAGAGATGCGCCGTCTCGCTGTCCGAGCCATTGCGCTCCGCATGCGTCACGCCCGACCCCGCCGACATCAGCTGCATCTGCCCCGCCTTGATCTCGGAGACATGGCCCATCGAATCCTCATGCCGCAGGCTGCCCTGCAGCACATAGGTCAGAATATCCATGTCCCTGTGCTCATGCGGCGCAAAGCCCGAGCCCGGCACGATGAAATCCTCATTCAGCACCCGCAAAGCCCCAACGCCCATCCGCGTCGGATCGTTAAAGCTGCCAAAGGAAAAGCTGTAATGCGCATCGACCCAGCCCATCTGCCCGCGACCCCGCGCAGTATTCTCGTGAATTAACAGCATCTTGGCCTCCTACTTCTGCAAGAACCCCGCCACTTCGGCCAGTTCTGTTTGCGTAATCTCATGCCCGCCGCGATGGGTGAACAAACGGCTCTCCGCCCCCTGCGCCTCGAAATAATCCGCAAGGCTGCGGGTCAGCGGCAAGGGACAGATCGCATCGCGCTCGCCCGCCGTGATCAGCACCCGCTTGCCCGCCAGCCCCGGCTGATGCTTGGGCGCAAACGGAATCAACGGATGCAACAGCGCCGCGCGGTCAAACAACTCCGGTGCCTCGAACAAGACCGAGGCAAGGATATTCGCCCCGTTGGAATAGCCCATCCCGTAAACCGCCGAGGCCGGAAAAGCCTGCCGCGCCGCGCGGATGAACCCCACCATCGCCGCCGTCCGCAGCGCCAGATCGGCCATGTCGTAAACCCCCTCGCCGCTGCGGCGAAAGAAGCGGTTCGCGCCATGCTCCGACACATCGCCGCGCGGCGCAATCAGCCCCGCTTCGGGCAAGATCTGCGCCAAAAGCCCCTCGAACTGGTGTTCATCCCCGCCCGTGCCGTGAAAAGCAAAGACCAAAGGCGCGCCCGCAGAGGCGGCCTTGGCGATATGGTGATACGTCTCAAGTGACATCGGCTTTCCTTTCTGAAAGGCCAGCGCCGCCCGCAAGCGGCGCTGCCGTTTCTATTTCAACACCGGCAAAATCGCCTCGATCTGTGCCCGCTGGGCCGCGTATTGCGACGGCAGCTTCAGCGCCTCGCCCAGATGCGCGGTGTCCTCATCGCGGTCAAAGCCCGGCTCGTTGGTGGCAACCTCGAACAGCACCCCGCCGGGCGTGCGAAAGTAGATCGCCCAGAAGTAATCGCGGTCGATCACCGGCGTCACGTTATAGCCGGTGTCCATCAGCGCTTTGCGCACCTCCAGCTGTGCCGCCCGGTTTTCCACTGCAAAAGCAATGTGATGCACCGACCCTGCCCCCATCCGTGCCGCAGCTTGTTCGGGCAGAACCTCCAGATCAATCAGATGCGCGCCATTGCCACCCTCGCGGATAAAGCGCGTCGTCTCGCCTTGGGTATCGAACTTTTGATAGCCCATGAACTGCAACAATTCCCCGGTCGCGCCGCCATCGCGCAGGCTCATCTTGGCGCTGTGAAAGCCATGCACACCGACCTCCGCCGCCACCGGACCGCCGCCAAAAGCCGGCCGCGCATCGCCCTCCACCTCGACCAGGGCGAAACCATCGCCATCCGGCCCGGCGAAATTCAACCGCTTCTCGCCAAAGACCTCCGAAGCGGTCACACCGCTGACGCCCTGTGCTGCCAAACGCTCGGTCCAAAAACCAAGGCTGCCCGCAGGCACCGAAAACACCGTCTGCGCCACTTCTCCCGCGCCGCGCCGACCCTTGGCCATATGACCAAAGGGGAAATAGGTCATCACCGAACCGGGCGAGCCAACCTCGTCGCCGTAATACAGATGATAAACGTCGGGCTGGTCGAAATTCACCGTCTTTTTCACCCGGCGCAGCCCCAGCACCTTGGTGAAGAAATCATTGTTCTCTTGCGCATCATCCGCCATCGAGGTGACGTGGTGCAGCCCTTTGATCTGACTTAGCATGGCGATCTTCCTTTCCTGCGGTCCAACAAAGCGTCGAACTCATGCAGCCAAGATGGGGCGTTTATTACCGTAAAAGAATAGACATAATCTTGCCAATACTATTGCGATATGCGCAATAATACCCGCATGGGTGAACTTGAATCTATTCGTGTGTTTCTGGCCGTTGCCGAACAGCAAAGCTTTTCCGGCGCTGCACGCGCTCTGGGTCTCACACCCGCCTCCGTCACCCGCACGGTCGCGGCACTGGAGGATCGCCTCGGCGTCCAACTGCTCTTGCGCACCACGCGGCAGGTCTCGCTCACCGCGTCTGGCGCAGTCTACGCCGCCCGCGTCGCCCCGCTGCAAACCGCATTGGAGGCCGCAGCCGAGGAGACCCGCGAACAACAGGGCCTCACCGCAGGCCTGATCCGCATCGCCGCCCCCATGTCGCTGGGCCTGCGCGTGCTGCCGCAGGTCTTGCTGCAATTCGCCGCGCTTTACCCGCAAACCCATGTGGCGACATCGCTTTCCGATGGCTTTGTCGATATCCTCGACGGCCAGTTCGACATGGCCATCCGCATCTCCGGCCCGCCTGCCGACAAATCCACCATCTGGCGCAAGATCTGCAAAGTGCCGCGTGCTCTGGTCGCCGCCCCCACCTACCTTGCCCACAACGGCACGCCCAAGACCGCGAAAGACCTGACCGATCACCGCTGTCTCAGCTATGGCGACAAGGCCCGCTCCGAGATCTGGGAGCTGTCAAACGGCCCGGCCCACCTGACCCACAAGACCACAGGCAGCTTCTCGGCCAACAACGGCGATTTTCTGGAGAAACTGGCAATCGCGGGCGAGGGCATCGCCCTCTTGCCCCGCTTTATCACCGCCGAGGCGCTCGCCTCGGGTCAACTCAAAGAGGTGCTGCCCGACTGGTCCGCCCCCGATATCTGGCTGACGCTTTACTACGCGCCCTTCGAAAAACTGCCCGCCCGCATCGCCACCTTTTCCGATTTCTTCGAAAAGCACGTGCAGGCGACCGCCTTGTCTCAGCCCCAGCTGTAATTGAAGCTCACCGAGATCCGCTCATCGTCCGACATGTTCATCGGCACCTCATGGCGCAGCCAGCTTTCCCACAGCAGCACCTCGCCGACCTCGGGCTTGGCGTAGATAAAGCTGCGCAGATCCTCCCGCGCCGATTTCTTGCGCGGCGGCGCGGCCATCATCATCGCCAGCCGCGGGTCCTCGAATTTGATCGCCGAGGTGCCTTCCGGCATGGTCACATAGGTCGTGCCCGAAATCACGCTATGCGGGTGGATATGCGAGGCATGATTGCCGCCCGAGCCAAGGATGTTGATCCACAGCGAATCAAGCTTCAGCCCCTTGTCGCCCAGATCGAAATCCAGCTCTTTGACAAACTCCGCCACATGCTTGTCCAGCACCGCAACCAGCGCCTCGAACACCGGCGAGCGCCAGGCCAGATCGTCCAGCGAGGCATAAGAGGTATAGCCCGGATAGGCATTTTCCTCGCACCACAGCTGCCCCGCCTCGTCATCCTCGGCGATCGACAGGCAGGTCGCCTCCAGCTCTTCGGCATCGACCTTGCCCAATTCGGCCAGATGCGCGCGGTAAAGCCGCGTGGCGAACAGCGATTTGATCTCGGACATGGCATGCTCCTTGCAGGGGTCTGGGCAGGTGTCTCAGCCAAGGCCAAGGCTTGCCAGCCTTCTATCCAATTCCTGCCAATCTTCAATCTGCAACCGCACCGGCAGCGTCAGCACGCGCATCCGGTAGGCCTCGGGCAGCCGCACCGCGTCCTTTTCCGTCGTCACCAATTGCGCGCCAAGCGCAAAAGCCTCCGCCTCCAGCCGCGCCAGCAAGGCGGGCGACAGCGGCTGATGATCCGCCAAAGCCTCGGCGCGCAAAACCTCGGCCCCCGCGCCGCGCAGGGTGGCAAAGAACTTCTCGGGCCGCCCGATGCCGGCAAAGGCCAGCACCCGCTCGCCGGCCCAGTCGATCCCCATCTTCAAAACCTCAAGCCGCCCGCGCAGTTGCGCCACGCCCGGCGTCGCGACCCTGCCCTCGCCAATCACCAAAACCACATCAGCCCGCGCCAAACCGACCGCCACAGGTTCGCGCAAAGGCCCCGCAGGCAGGCAGCGCCCGTTGCCAAAGCCAACCCCAGCATCGACCACAACGATGGACACATCCTTAACCACCGAGGGGTTCTGAAAGCCGTCGTCCAGCAGCACAACCTGCGCCCCGGCGGCCTCGGCCATGCGCACGCCCGCCGCCCGGTCCCGCGCCACGAACACCTCGGTGAAAGCCGCAAGCAGCAGGGGTTCGTCGCCGACATCCTCGGCCCGGTGCCGCGCAGGCACAACCTGCACAGGCCCCGCCAACCGCCCGCCATAGCCGCGCGAGACCACCGCCACCCGCACCCCCCGCGCCTTGAGCCGCTCGACCAAAGCAATCGCCGTCGGGGTCTTGCCGGTGCCGCCCGCGTTGATATTGCCGATGCAGATCACCGGCACCCCGGCGCGATAGCCCGCAGCCCGCAAGCGCCGCGCCACCCCCGCCGCATAGATCCAGCCGAGCGGCGCCAAGATCCGCGCCCAGATTCCCGGCGCCTCGGGCGCATTGGTCCAGAACTTCGGCGGCCGCATCACGCCCCCCGGTCCAGAATGCGCCGCACCTCGGCAAAGACCCGGTCGGTCGCCTCGACCCCATCCGAAGACAGCCCCCAGGCCGCCTGTGCCAGCTTTGCGGCGCGGTCCGGGTCCAAAAGATCGCCCAAAGCCTCGCCCAACTCCTCGGCGCCACTGACCGCCCGCGCAGCCTGCGCCGCGCCCAAGCGACCAAACACCGGGCCATAGACCCCGGCGCGCGGCCCATAGATGATCGCAGATCCCATCGCCGCGGCCTCCATCGGATTGCGCGCACAGCCCTCGCCCGCGACCGACCCGCCCATGAAACTGATCGGCGCAAGCCGGTACCACAACCCGTATTCCGAAGCCGAATCAGCGATGAACACCGTGGTTTCCGGCTCGGGCTCCTGCTCCAGGCCGCGCTGCGCCACATGCCAGCCCTCGCCCTGTTCAAAGCGCTCGGTCAGCTCTGCCGCACGGCTGAAATCCTGCGGCACAAGGATCAACAGCAAGCGATGCGCCAGCCGCAAGGCCGCGCGATGCGCCGCGATCACCACCTCTTCCTCGGCCTGCGGCACATCCACCGCCAGCCAGACCGGCCGCGTCGCCATCAGGCTGGCCAGCGCCGCCCGCTCCGGCTCGTGATGCGGCAGCGCCGCACTCGGCTCTTCCATGCGCCCGGTGAATTCCACTTCCAGCGCACCGGCGCGGCGAAAGCTCCGCGCCGCCTGCTCATCGACGACAAAGACCGAAGCCACCGAGGCGAGAGAGGCGCGCATCAACCCCGGATACCAGCCGCCGCGCCCCTTGGGCAAAACCGCATCCCGCGCATTGACCATCAGCGCGGGCAGACGCTGCGCCTCCATCTCGGCCAAAGCCACCGGCCGCACCTCACCTTCGGCAAACAGCGCCAGGCGCGGTTGCCAATGCGCCAGAAACGCCCGCACCTCCGCCGGCCTGTCCAGCGGCGGGCTCTGCAGGATCACTCCCTTCGTCGTCTGGCCCAGGTCAGCACAGGTCAGCAACACCGCCACCCCCAGATCCGCCCGCAGCCTTGCCACCAGGCCCAAAAGCCCCGCCACCGCCGCCGCATGCGGCGCATGCAGCCAGATCAGATCGCCCGCAGGCCGCGCCGGACGCGTCTGCTGAAGCTCCGGCGCACGCCCTGCAGCCAGAGTATAAAGCGTTCGGCCAAGGGAAAGTGCCATAGGCGTGCGGTGGCGTTACGCCCCCATCTCCTCGGTCAGCGAGGCCGCCTTGCCCTCTTCGCGCAGCCGGTGAATATGGGCGATGAAATAGCGCATATGGGCATTGTCCACCGTGCGCTGCGCCTCGGCCTTCCAGGCGTTGAACGCGGTTGCATAATCCGGAAACATGCCGACGATATGGATGTCCTTGACGTCCTTGAAGATGTTCTGCTCGGGGCTGACGAGTTCGCCGCCGAATACCAGATGAAGACGCTGCGCCATGACCGGCTCCTGATTGCTGCACTGCCGCAGGAAGGGTATCGCGTGGCGCAGCGCGGGGCAAGGGGCGGCCCCGGACCGCGCAGCCCCCCCTGCGCCAGGCGAGGGCAGCGGGCATCTTACCTTAACCAGCGCCCTTGCCGCCCAAAACCAACGTCATGACGTAAACCATACGTTCGCCATACCTCAGCCGCACCTAAATCAGACCCGGCCTCAGCCCAGCTCAGCTGAACTTGTTATCCCTCGGGAAGCCGCGCGGTGCCATCCGCCCTGCCGTGGCGCGGCCTGCGGTCCATTCGCCCAGATCGGCCTCGGTCCGCGTCCGCCCCGCCGGATCTTTCCAGGCAAGCCCGGCGCTCAACACAAAGGTGATGGCATCCGACAGCCCGCCATCCTTGTATTTCTGCAGGCGCACGCCCTTGCCCTTGGCCATCTCCGGCAGCTCGGCCAGCGGGAAGACCAGCACCTTGCGGTTGTCGCCCACCACGGCAACATGATCGCCCTGAACCTTGCGGCACAGCGCGGTTTTCACCCCCGCGCCAAGGCTCAACACCTGTTTGCCCGCCTTGGTCTGGGCCAGCACCTCGTCCGAGCTGACCACAAAGCCATCCCCGGCCGTCGAGGCGACCAGCAGCTTCTCACCCGGCCTAAATATCTGTAAATCAACGATTTCAGACTCGTTCGGGCAGATCGACCATCAGCCGCACCGGCTCGCCCATACCGCGCCCGCCGGGCAGATTGACCCCGACCAACGTGTAGAACCGGCCATTGGCCCCGACGAGCAGGATCTTGTCCGTCGTCTCGGCATGGAAGGCAAAGCGCGCTGCGTCGCCATCCTTGAACTTCTGCTCGGTCGCCAGATCGACATGACCCTTCAAGGCCCGGATCCAGCCCATCTGGCTGCAGATCACCGTGATCGGCTCGCGCTCGATCATCGCCTCGAAGGACACTTCCTCGACCTCGCCCGCCTCGGCCAGCTGGGTACGCCGCGCGCCCAGCACGGTGCCCTTGCCGAATCTGGCGCGGATCTCCTCCAGCTCGACGCCGATCTGCTTCCATTGCAGAGGGTCACTCTCCAAAAGATCAACCAAACCAGCACGTTCCAGCATCAGCGCATCGCGCTCGGCGATCAGCTCCATCTCTTCCAGCCGCCGCAAAGACCGCAGCCGCATGTTCAAAATGGCCTCGGCCTGCACCTCGGACAGCTCGCCCTCGCCGCCCTTCACAGGGCCGACATAGTCCTTCTCCGAGGTGGCGCGGACGTGCTTGCGTGCCCCAATCCTCGGCCATCAAGGCGGCTTTGGGTTCCTCGTCATAGCGGATGATGTCAATCACCCGATCCAGATTGAGGAAGGTGATGATAAAGCCTTCCAAGATCTCCAGCCGGTGGTCGATCTTCTCCAGCCGGTGCTGCGAGCGCCGTTGCAGCACATCGCGGCGGTGGTCCAGAAAGGCGCGCAGCACCTCTTTCAGACTGCACACCCGCGGCTGGCGCCCGTCGATCAGCACGTTCATGTTAAGGCTGAAACGGCTTTCCAGATCGGTGGTGCGAAACAGCGCCGCCATCAGCATTTCGGGCTCTACCGTGCGCGAGCGCGGCTCCAGCACGATGCGGATATCATCGGCGGATTCGTCGCGCACATCGGCCAGCAAGGGCACTTTCTTCAGCTGGATAACTTCCGCCAACTTCTCGATAAGCTTGGACTTTTGCACCTGATAGGGGATCTCGGTGATGATGATCTGCCAGGTGCCGCGCCCCAGATCCTCGACCACCCACTTCGCCCGGTGCGGAACGAGCCACGGCCGGTGCGGTAGGCCTCCAGCATCGTCGCACGCGGCTCGATCATGATGCCGCCGGTGGGGAAATCCGGGCCGGGAATGATATCGACCAAGGCTTCGTCGGACAGCTCCGGGTTCGCCATCATCGCGTGGCAGCCCTGAATAAGCTCGTCCAGATTATGCGGCGGGATATTGGTCGCCATGCCAACGGCAATGCCGCTCGACCCATTCGCCAGCAGGTTCGGGAAAGCCGCAGGCATCACCACGGGCTCTTCCAGCGTGCCGTCGTAGTTCGGGCGGAAATCCACCGCGTTCTCGGCCAGCCCCTCCATCAGGGTCTCGGCAATCGCCGTCAGTCGCGCCTCGGTATAACGACTGGCCGCCGGGTTATCACCGTCGATGTTGCCAAAGTTGCCCTGCCCGTCAACCAACGGGTATCGCACGTTAAAATCCTGCGCCAGACGCGCCATCGCGTCATAGATCGCCATGTCACCATGCGGGTGATAGTTGCCCATGACGTCGCCGGAAATCTTCGCCGATTTGCGAAAGGCCGAGGTTGCCGAAAGCCTCAGCTCGCGCATCGCGTAGAGAATCCGCCGGTGCACCGGCTTCAAGCCATCCCGCGCATCGGGCAAGGCGCGGTGCATGATCGTCGAGAGCGCATAGGTCAGATAGCGCTCGCCAATCGCGCGGGCCAGCGGCTCGGCAAGGGTTACAGGTTCGATTTTCGGAATGTCGTTTTCGTCAGCCATAAAGCTTGTGTAGTGCGCCCGCCCGCAGCGGTCCAGCCGGAAAACGGGGCCAATGCCGCGACACATCCCCCGCTCGGGGGAAGGTTTATAAAATTTCCCCTCTCTGGTCGGGAACGAAATCGTGATAGACTGGTTACAGTGTTAAGAGGTGCAGAATTATGCTGAAATTAATTGCAACACTTTGTCTTGGTTTGTTTTTAACCATGCGGATCGCAGGCGAAGACCGTGGTCAGATGCGATTCGGCCTGATGCCATCCGCAGGCAAGTCCTCGGTGGCCGTGGCAAGCCTGATCCCGCCGGCAGCGCCAGAGCAAAAATTACCACTCGCCTCTCCCGTCACCACGTCGAGCGATGGGACCGAGCAGCCAGTTTTGATCAACGCTGCCTTCGCCCCAGATGCCCCGGTGATGGTCGCCCCCGCCGTAGTCGCCGCGCAAGTCACCCCGCAAGTCGCAACCGCGCCGGAAACCACCGGTCGCATCGCTCTGGTCAACACCAAACGGCTCAACGTCCGCGCAGGCCCCGGCACCGACTACGCTGTCGTTGACAGTCTTGCCCGCGGCGATTCCGTGTTGATCGTCTCGGAGGAAGAGGGCCCCGACGCTTGGGCGATGATCCGCATCGAAGGCGATGGCGTTGAAGGCTTCGTCGCCAGCCGCTTGCTGACCGCTGAAGAATAAATTCAAGCATTGTCTGCAGGAACCGCGCAGCCTAGGAAGGGACAAACCCTTCAAGAGGCTTGGCAGGCATGCAGCGCAGCATATTGATCACCGGATGCTCCTCGGGCATCGGCTATGATGCCGCCCACGGCCTCAAGGCCCGCGGCTGGCGGGTCTTTGCCACCTGCCGGCAAGAGGCCGATTGCCAACGCCTGCGCGACGAGGGGCTGGAAAGTTTCCGCCTCGATTACGCCGATGAGGCCAGTGTCGAGGCCGCCGTCGCCGAGGTGGTCAGCCGCACCGGCGGCACGCTGGACGCGCTTTACAACAACGGGGCTTTCGCTTGCCCGGGGGCTGTCGAAGATCTGCCGCGCGGCGCGCTGCGGGCGATCTTTGAGACCAATCTCTTTGGCTATCACGACCTGACGCGGCGGGTTATCCCGCTGATGCGGGCGCAGGGCCATGGCCGGATCATCAACTGTTCCTCGGTTCTGGGGTTGGTCGCGCTGAAATGGCGCGGCGCCTATGTGGCAACCAAATTCGCCATGGAGGGGCTGACCGATGTGCTGCGCATCGAGATGGCCGATACCGGCATCAAGGTGATCCTGATCGAACCCGGCCCCATCGCCACCGCCATTCGCGAAAAGGCCATTCCGCATTTTGAACGCTGGATTGACTGGCAAAACTCGGCCCGCGCCGCTGAATACGCCAGCCTGCGCGGCAGGCTTTACGAGGCAGGCCCGCCCGACCGCTGGCAGCTGCCCGCCTCTGCTGTCACCGCCAAGCTCATCCACGCACTGGAAAGCCCCCAGCCGCGCCCGCGCTATTACGTCACCCTGCCAACGCATCTGATGGGCAGCCTGCGCCGCCTGCTTTCGACACGGCTCTTGGATTGGGTCATCGCCAAGGGCTAGCGCGTTTTTAGGTTCGCTTTCCGCGCCAAAGCGCCTAAATCATGCTGAAACGAAAGGACTAGCCATGTTTGCCGACCCGTTGTTCATCTTTGGCATGATTGCCTGCTTTGTCGTGTTGATCATTCTGATGATCGGCATCGGCGGCTTTGCCAAGGGCGGCGAGTTCAACCGCAAACACTCCAACCGCTTGATGCGCTATCGCATCATCGCGCAGGCGGGGGCTGTGGTGATCATTTTGCTGATCGCCTATTGGCGGAGCCGGGGGTAAATTATGGTTGTTCTGTCAAAGATTTACACCAAAACCGGGGACGCGGGCGAAACCGCGCTCGGCAATGGCGCACGGGTCGCCAAGCATTCGGCGCGGGTCAGCGCCTATGGCACGGTCGATGAGACCAATGCCACCGTCGGCATGGCGCGCCTGCATGCCTCGGGCGATCTGGATGCCGCGCTTGCAACGCATCTCCAACGATCTCTTCGATCTCGGTGCCGATCTCTGCACGCCCGACATGCACAAGGATGCCGAGGCCGCCTATCCGCCGTTGCGGATGATTGCAGCGCAAGTCGCACGGCTGGAATCCGAGATCGACGCGATGAACACCCGCCTCACCCCGCTGCGCAGCTTCATCCTGCCGGGCGGCTCGGCACTTGCAGCCCATCTGCACCTCTGCCGCACCGTCTGCCGCCGGGCCGAGCGGCTGGTGGTCGACCTTGCCACGCAGGAAGATGTCAACGTCGAAGCGGTGAAATACCTCAACCGCCTGTCCGACTGGTTCTTTGTCGCCGGCCGTATCGCCAACAATGACGGGCAAGACGATGTGCTTTGGGTGCCCGGCCTGACCCGTTAGCCGCGAAGACGCGACGTCTGGCCGCTGCATTCTGTCGGTTTTGCTCTGTTACCAGCCCGCATGACGCGGTATGAGGCATGCGAGAGCTTGGATCGGCCCCTCGGGGCCTTAGGAATGGAGATATGCGCGATGAAGGTCTTGGTGCCTGTCAAACGTGTGATCGACTATAACGTGAAAGTCCGCGTCAAAGCGGATGGATCGGGTGTCGATCTGGCCAACGTTAAAATGTCGATGAACCCCTTTGACGAGATTGCCGTCGAAGAAGCGATCCGTCTGAAGGAAAAAGGCGTAGCGACCGAGGTCGTCGTCGTTTCCATCGGTGTGAAACAAAGCCAGGAAACCCTGCGCACGGCGCTTGCCATGGGGGCCGACCGCGCCATCCTGATCGAGGCCACCGACAACGTCCACACCGATATCGAGCCTCTGGCCGTGGCCAAGCTGCTGGCCGCCGTGGTCAAGGAAGAGGCCCCCGGCCTCGTGCTCTGCGGCAAGCAAGCCATTGATAACGATATGAACGCCACCGGCCAGATGCTGGCAGCCCTGCTTGGCTGGTCGCAAGCGACCTTCATCTCGGAGCTGGCGATCGAGGGCGACAAGGCCACCGTGACCCGCGAAGTCGATGGCGGTCTGCAGACCATCTCGGTGAAGATGCCCGCCATCGTCACCGTCGATCTGCGCCTGAACGAGCCGCGCTATGCCTCGCTGCCCAACATCATGAAGGCCAAGGCCAAGCCGCTCGCGGCCAAGACCCCCGCCGATTACGGCGTCGATGTCGCCCCACGCCTGACCATTGTGAAAACCACGGAACCGGCAGGCCGCAAGGCTGGCGTCAAGGTCGGCTCGGTTGACGAGCTGATCGCAAAACTCAAAGACGAAGCGGGGGTGATCTGATGGCTGTTCTTCTTCTCGCGGATGTTGTTGAGGGCGCTTTGGCCACCGATCAGGTCGCCAAAGCCCTGACCGCCGTCAAATCGCTCGGCCCTGTCACCGTTCTGGTGGCAGGCACGGGCGGCGATGCGGCGGCGGCCGAAGCCGCCACGCTCGACGGCGTCTCCAAGGTGCTGTTTGCCGACGACCACGCCTATTGCCACGCCATGGCCGAACCCACCGCCGCGCTGATCGTCAGCGCTGGCCGGGGATTACAACCATATCGCCGCGCCTTCGGGGGCGTTCTCGAAATCGGTGCTGCCGCGTGTGGCGGCCCTGCTGGACGTCATGGTGATCTCGGAAGTCACCGCGCGTGATCGACGCCGAGACCTTCGAGCGTCCGATCTATGCCGGCAACGCCATCCAGACGGTGAAATCTGTCGGATAAGGCCAAAGTCATGACCATCCGCACCGCGACCTTCGAAGCGGCGGGCAAAGGTGGCGCGGCGGCTGTCGAGAAGACCTCCGCCGCGGTCGATTCCAGCCTGTCGGCCTGGGTCGAAGACAAGGTCGCCTCGTCTGATCGCCCCGAACTGACCTCCGCAGGCATCGTCGTCTCGGGCGGTCGCGGCGTCGGTTCGGAAGCCGATTTCGCATCTGATCGAGAAACTGGCCGACAAGCTGGGCGCCGCCGTCGGCGCCAGCCGCGCTGCGGTCGATTCGGGCTATGCGCCGAACGACTGGCAGGTCGGTCAGACCGGCAAGGTCGTCGCCCCGACGCTTTATGTCGCCATCGGCATCTCGGGCGCGATCCAGCATCTGGCCGGCATGAAGGACAGCAAGGTCATCGTTGCGATCAACAAGGACGAAGAAGCGCCGATCTTCCAGGTCGCCGATTACGGTCTGGTCGCTGACCTCTTCACCGCCGTGCCGGAACTGATCGAAAAGCTCTGAGCCAAGCGAACATCCGACAAAAGGGCGCCTCCGGGCGCCCTTTTTCATGCGCGCCCCGAGATCAGCCGATGCACCTGTGGCAGCAACAGCTGCGCCACCTCGGCATGGGCCAGCGGCCCCGGCACCTCGGCCGCCGCGGGCGCTTCCATCGGCGCAAAGGCCATGCCCTCGCAGCCCCGCGCCATCGCGGCATCGGAATAGACCACCTCCAGATAGGCCGCCGCCCTGCCCCGCACAGCGGCAATCATCTCGTTGTCGATCAGCAAGGGATTGCGCGTCAGATCCGACCCGCCGCTCGGGCGGAGGCGGCGGCGCATCCGCCATCCACAGCAAGACCGTGCGGCTCTGCAGCGCTGCCAGCAAGCGTTGCATCCGCGCCACCCAGGCGGCGCGCAACTCTTCGGCCACCACCTCGAAACGATCAGCCGAGGTGCTTTGCAGCGCCATCAGCATATGGCGGGTAAAGTTGAACTCGGTGAAATCCACCTTGGGAAAGATCGCCCGCAACAGCGGCGTGGCGGCGACAAAGCGGTCATTGCGGCGCGGATGCACCGTGTAATAGCGGTTCGAGATGTTATGCGCGCCAAAGATCTGCACCACCGTCGCGCAGGCCTGCCCGGCGATCTGCAACAGGTCCGGCCCCTGCAGATACAGATCCGGCCCGGCATTCATGCAGCCCAGATTGACCACGGGCATGCCGAGGCCTTGGCCAAGCAGGCTGGCATAGGGATGCGGCACGAATTTGCCATAGGTCTCCGTGCTCCCCAGCACGGCAACATAGGCCTTTTCGACGTTTTGCTTTGGCCCGCGAAAGATAATCCGCGACCTGCCGTAATGGCATGGAAAATAGTCCAGCGCCCCCGCGCCGGGAAACAGAAAGGCCATAGGACCCACCCCGATTTGTACCACCCAGGACCGAGCTTGGCCGACTCGTCTTGCCAAAAGGTTAAGCCGGGCATTTGCCACAAATGCTCTGCAGCCTTGCAAGGCTTGCACGCCTGCCGCAGGATGCGTAAGGTGCCGCAGAGCAGCAAAGGGGCGTGACAATGGAAATCCGGTCAGTGGGCATCGTCGGCGCGGGTCAGATGGGCAATGGCATCGCGCATGTCTTTGCTTTGGCAGGCTTTGACGTGCTGCTGAACGACATCAGCGCCGACAGCCTGACAGCCGCTCGCGCCACCATCGACAAGAATATCGAGCGTCAGGTCAGCCGCGAAAAGATCACCGCCGAGGCCAAAGCCGAAGCGATGGCGCGGATCAAGACCACCGTCACCCTCGCCGATCTTGGCCCGACCGATCTGGTGATCGAGGCCGCGACCGAGAGAGAAACCGTCAAGAACGCGATCTTCGAAGACCTCGCTCCCGCACCTGGTCCCGCACACCATCCTGACCTCGAACACCTCGTCGATCTCGATCACCCGGCTTGCCTCGCCGCACCGACCGGCCCGAGAAATTCATGGGCTTTCACTTCATGAACCCGGTGCCGGTGATGCAGCTGGTCGAGCTGATCCGCGGCATCGCCACCGACAAGCCGACCTATGACACGCCTGCTCGCCGTGGTGGGAAAGCTTGGCAAGACCGCCGCCAGCGCCGAGGATTTCCCCGCCTTCATCGTCAACCGCATCCTGATGCCGATGATCAACGAGGCGGTCTATACGCTTTACGAAGGCGTCGGCAATGTCCAGTCCATCGACCAGTCGCTGAAACTTGGCGCCAACCACCCGATGGGGCCGCTGGAACTGGCCGATTTCATCGGGCTGGATACCTGCCTTGCCATCATGAACGTGCTGCACGACGGGCTGGGCGACACCAAGTACCGCCCCTGCCCCCTGCTGTCGAAATATGTCGAGGCGGGCTGGCTGGGCCGCAAGACCAAGCGCGGCTTTTACGACTACCGCGGCGAAGTGCCGGTGCCGACGCGCTAGCTTTTGCCCAGATCCAGCGTGTGCTGACGCAGCCAGGCGAGGAAGCCGCGCGGGTTGCCCTCCCACTGATCCAGCACCGTCGCCGGAATCGGCTCGCCGATAATGGGCCGCTGCGGTTTGAACAACGACCGCTTGATCTCATACAACAGCAGGCCCTGCCGCAGCGTGTCCGATATCTTGTTGGCCATCAGAAAGGCGCGCGAGTTCTGGCCGGGGA
The DNA here is from genome assembly GCA_963815275.1 of uncultured Alphaproteobacteria bacterium. Lineage (GTDB taxonomy): Bacteria > Pseudomonadota > Alphaproteobacteria > Rhodobacterales > Rhodobacteraceae > Cypionkella. The sequence continues at coordinate 29,791 of CAWFGD010000002.1, read as the reverse complement.
AATACATCGGCAGGATCGTCGCCCCCGAGCGCTGGATCATCTTGTGGGTAAAGACATTCCACTCCGCCTCGATGGCCGGGCCAAAGAAGCCCTCCGACATCGCCACCTTGCCGGCCGGAAACAGGATGATCACCCCGCCCGCCTTCAGATGCGCCATCGTCTCGGCCCGCATCTGCAGCCCCAGCTCGCGCGAGTTTTCCTCATGCGGGAAGGGCACCGGGATCATGAATTGCTCGACCTCGGGGATGCCGGTCAGCAAGGACCGCGTCAGGATCTTGAAATCCGAGCGCACCCGGTTGACCAGTTCCGCGATGATCATGCCATCGACCAGCCCGCTCGGATGGTTCGAGACCACCACCAGCGGCCCTGTCGCGGGTATCCGCGCCACCTCTTCCGGCGGCGTGTCGATGCGGATGCCCATCTGCTTGATCGCCTTGGGCCAGAAGGGCGAGCCAAAGGGCGCGCCCGATTTCTCGAACTGGCGGATCAGACGCAAAAGCTGGATCTTGGCGGTCAGCCACTCGATGGCGCGAATGGAACCCGCCTTGAAGGGGTTGGAAAACGTCCCGGCATAGGACAGCCGCCGCATGTCATATTCACGCGGTTTGCGCGCCTCAGCCGCAACTTTCTCTCTCTGGGGCGTGTCTGTCACGAAGCCTAAGCCTTCCTCGTCCCGCGTTTCAGAAATCTTCTCCGAAACGATTGGCCACCAAAGCAGCCAGGGCGTCAGAAAGCTCTGCTGCCTGCGGGCCGCTTGTCGTCACCTCAATAGAGGTTCCCCGTGACGCTGCCAACATCAAAAGCCCCATGATGCTGTCGCCCGAGACGGTCATGCCGTCCTTTGTGACCTCTGCCGCTGCGTCAAATTCCTCGACGACTTCGACGAACTTGGCCGAGGCCCGGGCATGCAGGCCCTTTTCGTTGACGATATCCAAAGCGCGTGCATGTCATGCGCCGCCACCTCCGCCCAGATCCAGCGAATTGATATACTTGCGCCCGGCATCCAGCGCGGTGCTCACCGCCTCGGCAATCGGCAGCTCGCGCGATTTCGCCAGCTTGATCAGCATCGGCAGGTTCGCGCCATACAGAATACGCCGCTCGGAAGCGGCGCAGGCACGAAGCGACAGATTGGAGGGCGAACCGCCGAACATATCAGTGACCATGACAACGCCCTGACCCTGATCGACGGCATCGGCCGCGTCGCAGATTTCCAACTGCTTGGCGGTGCGGTCGTGGTCATCCTCGATCGAAATCGCCCGCATCGCGGTTTGCGGGCCGACAACATGCTCGACCGCTGCGAGATACTCGCGCGCAAGGCCGCCATGTGCCACAATCACAATGCCGATCACGCGCCTGCTACCTCGATATCGAGCGGCGCTGCCGCTGCTTTGCGTTCCAATTCACGATGGCGTTTTGACACTGGCCAGCCCGCCTCTGCAAGCACATTGCCTAGTTTTTCTGCAACTGCAACAGACCGGTGTTGCCCGCCGGTGCAGCCAAAGCCAATCGCCAGATGCGACTTGCCCTCGCGCGGCATGGGCCGGCAGCAAAAGCAGCAACAAATCCTGCAATTTTGCAAAGAATTCCGCGAAATGCGGGTCAGATTGCACATAATCAGAGACAGCGGCGTCGCGGCCGTTGCCGTTGCGCAACTCGGCCTGCCAATAGGGATTGGCCAGAAAGCGACAGTCAAACACCATATCCAGCCCACGCGGCAGGCCGCGTTTATAGCTGAAACTCTGCAACGAGACCGCCATCGCCTCTGATTCGTCCTTGCTCGAACCAACGCCCGATCTCGGCCTTGAGGTCATGCGGCGACATCTCGGAGGTGTCGATCAGATGATCGGCCCGCACCTTGATCGGGGCCAGCAGATCGATCTCGCGCTCGATGCCTTCCGCCGGGGTTTCCATTGGTGCCAGCGGATGCCGCCTGCGGGTTTCCGAATAGCGCCGGATCAACTCGGCCGGGCCGCAATCCAGATAGATCAGATCAAGGTTGACGCGCGGATCACGGGTCAGCCGGTCGATCAGCTCGATCAGCGCCGTCGCGTTGAAATCGCGGTTGCGCACATCAAGACCCAGCGCCATCGGGCGCCCCAGCGTCGGCCCGTCGATCAGCCGCGGCACCAGGCTCAGCGGCAGATTGTCGATCACCTCAAAGCCCAGATCTTCCAGCGCATGGATCGCCGTCGACCGCCCCGCCCCCGAGGGGCCGGTTACAAGCACCAGCTGGTGCTCGGGCGAAACTTCAAGCTCTGCCGTCACGAAATGCGCCTCTCATTCCAGTCGCGACCCCCGCAGGTAACACAGGAGCGCTGCAGGAAAATGGTCCCCTTGCGTCGCAAAAACAAGATCAAGATCAAGGCCCAGCAGGGTTAACTGGCGGTGGAGCGGCAATCTTTCGTGATCAGACTGCCCCAGGTCCACCGCAAGGGCAAGGGGGGCCACCGCCAAAGCCTTGGCCCGCAAAATCCCCAAGCCACGCGCTTCGATCAGCCCGGCAATCGCCGCCGGGCTCTGCGCCTGCAATCTGTCGCCCTCGCGGCGCACTTCGGTCCGATCATCCGAAACCAGCTCTGCGCCAAAAGCCATCAGCTGCAAGGCCAGCGCCGATTTGCCCGCGCCCGACGGCCCCAGGATCAGCAGCCCGCGCCCCTCAACCGCCACGCAAGACGCATGCAGCACGACAGCTTCGGCTCGTGTCACACCGGCAGACCCACCACAAAGCGCGCGCCCAGCGGCTCGGACGTCGGGTCGGCATGGGTCGGGCGGATATTCTCGGCCCAGATCACCCCGCCATGCGCCTCGACGATCTGTTTCGAGATCGACAGGCCAAGCCCCGAGTTATTGCCGAAATGCGTCGGCGGACGGTCGGAATAGAAGCGTTTGAACACCTTGGCCAGCGCCTGTTCGGGAATCCCCGGCCCGGTGTCTTCGACCACGATCAGCACCCGGTTCTCGCGCTTGCGCGCCCAGACCCGCACCGCATCGCCCTCTTCGCAAAACGACACCGCATTGGTGATCAGGTTGACAAAGACCTGCGCCAGACGCCCCTCAAGACCATGCACCCGGATCGGATCGCTGGGGAAGTCGGTGATGAACTCGACCCCCTTCTCGCGCGCCTGATCGCCCAGATATTCGGTCAATCCCGCCAGAGTCTTGATCAGGTTGAACTCTTCCTCTTCCTCCTTCACCAGCTCGGTATCGAGCCGCGAGGCGTTGGAGATATCGCTGACCAGCCGGTCGAGCCGGCGCACATCATGCTCGATGACGTCCAGCAGCTTCTCGCGGTGATCTTCCTTCTTCACCATGCGCAGCGACCCGACGGCCGAGCGCAACGAGGCCAGCGGGTTCTTGATCTCGTGGCTCACATCGGCGGCGAATTGTTCATTGGCGTCGATCCGGTCGTAAAGCGCCGCCACCATGCCGCGCATCGCCACCGACAGACGGCCGATCTCATCGGGGCGCGCCGCCAGGTCGGGAATCCGCACCCGCCCCGGCGACATCTTGCGCGCGTCGCGGTCGCGGCCAATCTCGGCCGCCGCGGCCAGATCCGACAGCGGGTTGGCGATGGTCGAGGCCAGCACCAGCGACAGGCCAATCGACACCAGCAGCGCGATCACGAACATCTGCAGGATCTGCTCGCGCTCATAGCCGACCAGCCGGTCAATCTCGCCCTCCGCCGAGGTCAGCACCAGAGCGCCGGCAATCGCGCCGTTGACCATGACCGGTGCCGCCACCGAAAACTGCGCGCCGCCTTCGGCCCCCATCGCGGTATTGGCGGCGGTTTCCCCCGTCAGCGCCTTTTCGTACAAGGCCCGCGCCATGCTTTCGCCACTTGCCTCGGGGGCTGCCGTGTCGCTGGCCCCCATGATGCCAGAGACCGCCGACCAGATCTTGCCAAGGAAATCCGAGATGAAGGTATTGCGGTCGCTGCGCGTCGACAGATCGCTCGTTCGCGGCGCACCTATGCCCTTGGCGACCAGCCGACCCGCCGGATCAAACAGAAAAACCTCGACCCCCGGCCCGATGCCCGCACCGTCAATCGCGGCAGGCATACGGCCCTGAGCCGCAACATCCGCCTCGATCACCCGCGCCAGCAGCGTCGCCTCGGTGACCATGCCCTGCTCGCGCTGCAACACCAAAGAGTCGCGGAACGGGTTCATGAACAACACGCCAGCGACCAGAATAACCAGCGCCATCAGGTTGAAGATGATGATCTTGCGCGCCAGCGGCGAATGCTTCAGCGACACGATCCCGCGCCGGCCGCGCCCCGCGCTCAGCGCCGCATCGGCCACCACTTCGGGCGAGACCCAATCCTCGCCCAAAAGCAGCTTGCCAGTTTTTGATGAAGACACCTCGGTCATGCCAATGCCTGGAGCCGTTGTCATTCTTCGTTGTAACGATAGCCAATGCCGTAAAGCGTCTCGATCGCCGAGAAATCATCATCCACCGCGCGCATTTTCTTGCGCAGGCGCTTGATGTGGCTGTCGATGGTGCGGTCGTCGACATAGACCTGATCGTCATAGGCCACGTCCATCAGCTGATCGCGGCTTTTCACGAAACCGGGGCGCTGCGCCAAGGCCTGCAGCAGCATGAATTCGGTCACGGTCAGCGAAACATCCAGGCCCTTCCAGGCCACGGCGTGGCGCAGGGGGTCCATGCGCAGATGGCCGCGCTCCATGATCTTGGTCTCTTCGGTCACCGCGACTTCGCCGGTGGCAATCGCATCGTTGCGGCGCAACAGCGCACGGATGCGTTCGACCAGCAGCCGCTGCGAGAAGGGTTTTTTGACATAGTCATCCGCGCCCATGCGCAGGCCAAGCACTTCGTCGATCTCATCATCCTTGGAGGTCAGAAAGATCACCGGCATCGCCGATTTCTGCCGCAAGCGCTGCAACAGGTCCATTCCGTCCATCCGTGGCATCTTGATATCCAGCACGGCCATGTCGGGCATGCGGCGGTTAAAGGCATCAAGGGCCGACTGGCCGTCGTTGAAAGTCTCAACCTCAAAACCCTCTGCCTCAAGGGTCATCGACACGGATGTGAGGATGTTGCGGTCGTCGTCTACAAGGGCGATCCTTGCCATATCTGGGCTTCCCTATGCTGCTCGGCTTGCCGGATTTTTGACACATTGTCCTTTCTTCGCAGGACATAAGCAAGAATTAACTGCGAATCAGTTTAAGCACTGGCCTCATCAGAGTCGAAAACTGCCAAGCAATGACTAATTTGCCGCACATTTCTTCACTTTCGCATTTTGGTTGCGCTAACCCCGCGATGGTTGCGCTAACTGTGCCAATGCGTCCTATTCCCTTGAAAAGCTGCATGTTATAGCGGCCTTACAGGGCGCAAGATCTGCGTCCAGACCCGCGCCTTTCGCCAAAGACGCGGATTTCCAGGGAGAGACCCGTCAAGATCCGGCGGAAACAGGAGCTTTCAGAATGACAAATGGACGTGTGAACCCCTCACAGCAATTGGAAGATCAAGGCTTTCGCGGTCTGGGAAACGTCTATTACAACTATATCGAGCCTGCTCTCGTCGAAGCCGCCGTTGCGCGCGGTGAAGGCAAGTTGGGCAAGGGTGGCGCGTTTCTTTGCACCACCGGCCAATTCACCGGCCGCTCGCCGAAAGACAAATTCGTCGTCCGCACCGCTTCGGTGGAAAACACCATCTGGTGGGAAAACAACGCGCCGATGGCCCCCGAGGCCTTTGACCTGCTGCATGCCGATATGCTCGAGCATATGAAGGGCCGCGACTACTTCGTTCAGGATCTCTTTGGTGGCGCCGATCCGGTCTACCGGCTTGACGTCCGCGTCGTGACCGAGCTGGCCTGGCACAGTCTGTTCATCCGCCACATGCTGCGCCGCCCCGAGCGGGCCGAGCTCGACAGCTTTGTGCCTGACTGGACCATCGTCAACTGCCCAAGCTTCGAGGCAGATCCGGTCCGCCACGGCTGCCGCACCTCGACGGTGATCGCGCTGAACTTTGACAAAAAGATCATCCTGATCGGCAATACCGCCTATGCCGGCGAGAACAAGAAAGCCGTCTTCACCCTGCTGAACTACCTGCTGCCGGAAAAAGGCGTGATGCCGATGCATTGCTCGGCCAACCACGCCATCGGCAACCCGGTGGATTCGGCGATGTTCTTCGGGCTTTCGGGCACCGGCAAGACCACCCTCTCGGCCGATCCCTCGCGCACCCTGATCGGCGATGACGAACACGGCTGGTCCGATCGCGGCACCTTCAACTTTGAGGGCGGCTGCTACGCCAAGACCATCAACCTCTCGGCCGAGGCCGAACCCGAGATCTACGGCACCACCTCGAAATTCGCCACCGTGGTCGAGAATATGGTCTACGATCCCGAGACGCTGGAGCTTGACTTCGACGATGCCAGCCTGACCCAGAACATGCGCTGCGCCTATCCGCTGGAGTATATCTCCAACGCCTCCAGCACCGGCATGGGCGGGGCACCCCGCAATGTGATCATGCTGACCTGCGATGCCTATGGCGTGCTGCCGCCGATCGCGCGGCTGACCCCGGCGCAGGCGATGTATCATTTCCTCTCGGGCTTCACCTCGAAAACCCCAGGCACCGAGCGCGGCATTGTCGAGCCGACACCGACCTTCTCGACCTGCTTTGGCGCGCCCTTCATGCCGCGGCGGCCCGAGGTTTACGGCAAGCTCTTGCAGGCAAAGATCGCCAAGCAGGGTGCGTCGTGCTGGCTGGTCAACACCGGCTGGACCGGCGGCGCCTTTGGCACCGGCAAGCGCATGCCGATCCGCGCCACCCGCGCCCTGCTGACCGCAGCGCTGGATGGCTCGCTGGCCGGCGTCGACTTCCGCCGTGATCCAAACTTCGGCTTTGACGTGCCGGTGGCGGTCAAGGGCGTGGAGTTCTACCCTGCTCGACCCCCGCGCCACCTGGGGTGACAAGGCGGCTTACGACGCGCAGGCCAAGAAGCTGGTCGGCATGTTCGCCGAGAACTTCGGCCAATACGTGCCCTTCATCGACGCCGATGTGAAAGCCGCAGCCATCGGCTGAGGCCTGCCGGGTCTGGGGGCGCTGCCCCCGTCTTCAGAGGCCTTCGGGCCTCTGAAGCCTCCCCCGGGATATTTCTGCAGAGAGGATGACCGCAGCCTCAGAACCCGAGGCCGCGGCGCAACAGGTTCAGACCGGTCAGCAACAGCAGCACCTGAGTCCAGCGGCGAAAGCGTTTCTGATCCAGCCGGTCCTGCACGGCATAGCCGAGGCTGAGGCCAAGCAGGGCAGGCACCGTCAGCGCGGCAGAGAACGGCAGGCTCTGCGCGTTCAACACCCCCGAATGCAGATGCGCCGTGGTCAGCACCACCGCCCCGATCAGAAACACCACGCCCTGCACCCGGATCGTCTCTGTCTTCTCGGCATGGATCGCCAGCAAATAGAGGATCAGCGGCGGTCCCCAGATCCCTGATACCCCGCCATAAAGCCCGCCAATCACCCCGGCGACCCATTCGACGGGCGCGCGCAACGCGGGACGGATTGACAGCTTCATGCCGCTCAGCTGAACCGCCAGAAACAGCGTGATCAGCCCGCCCAAGGCAACCAGCAGCACCGCTTGCGGCAACACATGCACGAATTGCGCGGTGATGACGATGAAGACCACCGTGCCGACCAGAAACCGGTAGTATTTGCGCGCCGAGGCGACAGCAGGTGCCCAGCCCTGCCGGAAGGCCTGACTGAGATTGGTGATCAGCGTCGGCAGGATCAGCCCGGCCAGCGCCAGCTCGGGCGGCAGAAACGACGAAAACGCCGAGACCATGATCAGCGGCATGGCAAAGCCCACCGCGCCTTTGACAAAGCCTGCCAGCAGCGTCACCGCGATGGCTGCCAGAAATTCGGGCATCGTCAGCCCAGCCATTAAAAATTGCATCAGATTTTCCCCTCGCTGCCGTTCTGGCCGATTGCCGGGCCGAGGGGAAGGCTTGACGCAACAGATTTAAGCGTCTCTGCTGGGTTTGGGTAAGGGGAGAATTTTATGCGAATTTGCTTGGGATTGTTCTTGGTTTTGGCGAGTTTCACCGCAGCTGTCGCCGAGCCGGCGCGGCCCTTTGTGGCCAAAGATCTGACCGGCTTTAGCGCAGGTGTGCTCTGCACGCCTGGCGCCGCGACGCGCACCTCGGCGCCGCAAACGCAAGTGGGCTTTACCAATCTGCTCAAGGGCACGCCGCAGATTCGCTATCTGCAACAAAAGGTTCCCGCAGCGCTTGGTGTGTCCTTCGGGGTGGTGTTCAACCCCGACAAACCCCTGCTCGGCGTGCGCAACCTGACCTATCGCCCCGGTGCCGCGCGGCCCGATATCTACTATAGTGACATCAGCGGCCAGCCCGGGCGCTATCGCGGCTTTGGCTTTGAATACCCCGAAGAGCTGCAGACCGGCCTCTGGCGATTCGAGGCCTGGCAGGGCGACAAACTGCTTTACCTCGCCGAATTCGATGTGGTTCCCGCTGCAGCCATGCCGGAAATGGTGGCACAATGCCAAGGCATGTCATAACCACCGCGACATTTTAGAACTTTCTGGCAGCGTATAACGAAAGGTTATTGCGCTGCGACTGCGAAGGCCTTATTCCCTTCGCAGATGCAGAAACTTCGAGGTCGCACCATGGCACATGACGGCACTTTCGCGGGCGAACCCCCGGTTCTGGCGGACCTGCTGGCCCTGACCGAGGCCGCCCTGCCCGAGGTCGAAGCCCTTTTCACCCAAGCCCGCGAGTCGCTGCGTGCCATGGTCAGCCTGTCCGGCAAGGTCTCGGCGGCGCTGCTGGAAGAGCATCAGTTCGCCGCCCACAGCCTGTCCTGGCTGGCCACCTATGCGCAAGCCCTGCGCCAGATGCGCGCCTGGGCCGGGCGCTTGGCCGACGAAGGCAAGTACGGCCCGATGGAGGCGCTGCTGCTGCAGATCTCTTTTGGCGAATACCTCAACCAGATCCACGGTGGCATTCCGATGTCTCAGGGCGAGATCGCGCGGCTGCAGGACCTGCGCGTCACCCCTGATGCCCCCGGTGCGGCGGCGCAGCGCCTTATGGCCCAAGGCAACTCCGCCGCCGCCCGCATGGCGCTTGTTGCCCTGATGCGCGACAACCACGGCCGCGCCACCTTTGGCGTGACCGGTCTGGATGACGAGCTTGAGATGATCCGCGACCAGTTCCGCCGCTTTGCCGAGGAAGAGGTGGTGCCCCATGCCCACGGCTGGCACCTGCGCGATGAGCTGATCCCGATGCAGATCATCGAGAAGCTTGCCGAAATGGGCGTCTTCGGCCTGACCATCCCCGAGGAATTCGGCGGCTTTGGCCTGTCGAAGGCCTCGATGGTCGTGGTCTCGGAAGAACTCTCGCGCGGCTATATCGGTGTCGGCTCGCTTGCCACCCGCTCGGAAATCGCCGCCGAATTGATCCTCTGCGGCGGCACGCCCGAGCAAAAGGCCGATTGGCTGCCGAAACTCGCCTCTGGCGAGATCCTGCCCACTGCTGTCTTCACCGAACCCAACACCGGCTCTGATCTGGGCAGCTTGCGCACCCGTGCCACCCGCACCGAGGACGGCTGGGAGGTCACCGGCAACAAGACCTGGATCACCCACGCCGCCCGCACCCATGTCATGACCCTGCTGGCCCGCACCGACCCCGAGACCACCGATTATCGCGGGTTGTCGATGTTCCTCGCCGAGAAGACCCCCGGCACGGATGAACACCCCTTCCCGACCCCTGGCATGACCGGCGGCGAGATCGAGGTGCTGGGCTATCGCGGCATGAAGGAATACGAGCTTGCCTTCGATGGCTTCAAGATCAAGTCGGAAAACCTGCTTGGCGGCCAGCCGGGGCAGGGCTTCAAACAGCTGATGCAAACCTTCGAGTCTGCCCGCATCCAGACCGGCGCCCGCGCCATCGGCGTGGCACAATCCGCGCTTGAAGTCGGCATGAAATACGCCGAGGACCGCAAGCAATTCGGCAAACCGCTGATCGACTTCCCCCGCATCGCCGGTAAACTGGCGATGATGGCGGTCGAGATCATGGTCGCCCGCCAGCTGACCTATTTCTCTGCCTGGCAAAAGGACCACGACAAGCGCTGTGATCTGGAGGCAGGCATGGCCAAACTGCTCGGGGCGCGGGTGGCTTGGGCTGCGGCAGACAACGCGCTGCAAATCCACGGCGGCAACGGGTTCGCGCTGGAATACCAGATCAGCCGCATCCTCTGCGACGCCCGTATCCTGAATATCTTCGAAGGGGCTGCCGAAATTCAGGCCCAGGTCATCGCGCGGCGCTTGCTGGACTAAGCCTGGTGCGGCTTTCATACTGGCCGAAATACTCAGACCGGACTCCGTCCGGCTGGCCGTTGACGCCCTAAATCCGCCCGCCCTAAACCCGCCCGCGTGAGGGCCGCAGCGCGCCCAGCCGCGGATGCAACTCCCCGGCAATCGCATAGGCCGCAGCAAAGGCCAGCCCCGAGGCGGCAAAGATGGAACTCAACGGCGCGACCCAGAGCACCAGCCAGGCCATCCCCGGCGTGGCAATCCCCGAGACATCGCGAAAGCTCGAATAGACCGCCGCCATCTCGGCCCGCTCCGAAGGCTTCACCGCCATCATGAAAGGCAGACCCCCCGCCACATCCAGCATCACCAGACCGAAGGAGGCGAAGAACAGGCAAGCCACCGTCAACCAGGGCATCGGCGAGACCAAAGTCGCCAAACAAAACAGCCCCGCGCAATAGGCCAGCGCCAGCCGCAGCGCCACCCGCACCGTCCGCCGCCGCACCCAAGCCGCCATGAAGGGCGACAACAGCAGCGTCGCGTTCGAGATCGACAGCATGGTGCCGCCAACCTGATCGCCAAGGCCGCTTTCGATGCAAAACACCGGCACATAGACGACATAGACCCACCAGCCACAGCTGCGGATCACCGCAAACAGCCAGCCCGCAATCAGTCTCGGCTGGCGGAAAAACCGCCCGAGATAGGCCAGGGGATTGACCGCAGGCCCCTTGGCACGGGTGATCTGCTTGCCATTGCCCAGCCGCAGAAACCAGAACGCCGTCAGCAAGGCCAGCGCAAACACCCCCGCGACCAGAAACGGCAAGGGTGCCCAGTAGTGCCGCATCCAGACCCCGCTGAGCGGCCCCAGCGCCCAAGGGGCTGCGGCATAGACCATCTGCAGGCTCTGGGTCCGGCCCAGCTCCGGGCGCGGCACATAGTCCAGCACATAGGCGTTGAAACAGACAAAACAGGTCACCGTCGCCATGCCCATGATCAGAATGCCCGCCTGCACCGACCAGGCGGTGCCGGTGACGAACAGTACCATCGACACAAGATACAGCAGACAGCCGCCCGAATAGACCCAGCGCCGCGGCCAGATCTGGGTCAGACGCGGCACCATCAGGCCCCAGAACAGCGTGATCACCCCCGCCGTGAAATAGACCGTCGAGAGGTTCTGCGCCGAGCCGAAGGCATCATAGACCGCAATCGGAATTGTCGAGATCAAGGTGCCGCGCACCGCTGCTTCCATCCCCGCCAGCAGTGCAAAATGTTGCAGCTTGGGCGTGGTCGCGTGCTTGAGAACAGTGGATTGATACCGCAAAGCCATAGGGCTCTTGTCACCGATCGCCGCGATGCCTTCTGCCCCGAAGGCGACATGCAGCCCCGCTTTGCGACCCTATCTTTGCCGCGCCAACAGATCCAGCAGCCGCGCCCGCGCTTCCGGCAGGGGCTTGCCGTTCAGGGTCGGCTCCAGGCCCCGCGCCAGAAAATGCCCGGTCAACGCAAAGCCCTGCGCTATCTCGGCAGGCGTCGCAGGGCCCTGCCCCAAGAGCATCGGCGGCAGGGGCAGCAACCGCGAGGCCCATTCCCCCGCCGCCGCCCGTGCCACCGCACGCCCGGTCTTGGGGCTGACATAGGCCAGATCCTCGCGGCTCCCGGTCAGCGCACAGCGGGTCAGGTCGAGCCCGAAGCCCAGCTCTTCCAGCAGCGCCATCTCCCAGCGCAAATAGTCGCCCTGCCAGTCGCCCCCCGCCTGCAACAGATCCAGCAGCGCCATCGAGCGGCGATAAAGCCCGCCGTGCGCCTCGCGCTCGGGCAGCGCCACCTGCAACAGCGCGCAAACCGCGTTCAGACCGGAAAGCGCCAGCCGGTCGCCCAACACCGCCGCCCGGCTTGCCAAGGGCTCGACCTTGAAGGCACCGATCTGCTCATCCAGCCTTGCCCGCCAGACCACATCAACCTGCGTGCCCGGCTGCAAGACAGCCGCCATCCGGCGCGAGGCCCCGCCCCGCACCACCCCGGCATGACGCCCATGCGCCGCCGTGAAAACCTCGATGATCGCCGATGTCTCGCCATGCAACCGCATGGACAGCACCGCGCCCTGATCGCGCCATTCCATGCGGTGACTATCCGCCCAACCCCGCGCCGCAGCAAGCCCCAGCCCTTGCCCCGGCACAGGCTCTTGCCTCGCGCGGCAAACCTGCGATGGTGCCGAGATGCGTGCAAACCTCGGCCTCCGGCTCAGCGCCACCGCCCTCGCCTTCCTCGGCCTCGCAAGCCTGCGCGGCCAGTACGATACCATGCTGATCCCAGGCCTCGGACCCCGGCTCTGGGCCATGGCGGGCTACTTCACCATCCTGACCAATGCCCTGATCACCTTGCGAATGCTCGCCACCGCTTACGGATGGCGTATCTCCGCCAGCACCGCGGCAAATCTGCTGCTCTCGATCCTGATGGTGGGGATCATCTACCACCTGCTGCTCACCCCCGCCCTGCCCCTCACCGGGGCGCGGTGGTGGGCAGATTTCGGCCTGCACAGCGCCATGCCGCTGGCCTACCTCGCCTGGTGGCTGGCGATGGCGCCCAAATCCACCGCTTGGCGCGACCTGCCGCTCTGGCTGATCTGGCCGCTGGCCTACCTCGGCTATGCGCTGCTGCGGGGCAGTATCACCGGCTTCTGGCCCTACCCCTTCCTCAACGTCACGACCCTCGGTCTGGCGCGCGCGGCGCTCAACGCAGCGCTTGTCGCCGCCAGCTTCGCAGCGCTCGCGGCGGCGATCCACCTGACAGCGCAAAGACTTCAGTCCAGACCTTCCTGATCCAGCAAGTTCCGCCCGGCGCGATCCTCGATCTCGATCACCCAAAGATCCGGGTCACGCGCCCGCTGCCGCGCGACCAAAGCATCAACCTCCGCCTCGGCGCCCTCGGCCAAAACCACCCAAACCCGACTGTCGGTCCTCAGATCAAACGACCGCTGCCAACAGCGCGCCTTGCCGTCCAAAGTCGCCACCTTGACCAGCACCGCCCCCGCCGTCGCATCGCCCCGCGCCGTGACATAGGCCGGCATATTCGCCAGCCCCAACCGTCGCAGATAGGCCGAAACCCAAAGCTCCGCCGTCAATCGCGCGCGCATGGGTCATCCTCTCTGTTAAAATATCCCCCGCGGAGCGACCCGCCGAAGCCTCAGGCGTCGCCGTCCTTGTAATCCAGCCCCATCTCGGAATAGCGCTCGGGCTCATTCTCCCAATTGGGCCGCACCTTGACCTGCAAGAACAGATGCACCGTGCGGTCAAGAAACTCCGAAATCTCCGCCCGCGCCGACTGGCCAATCGCCTTGATCGTCTCGCCCTTATTGCCCAGCACAATGCCCTTGTGCCCATCCCGCCCGACATAGATCACCTGATCAATCCGGGTCGAGCCGTCCTTCTTGTCCTGCCACTGCTCGGTCTCGACCGTCAGCTGATAGGGCAATTCCTCGTGCAACCGCAGCGTCAGTTTCTCGCGGGTAATCTCGGCCGCGATCATCCGCATCGGCAGATCGGCGATCTGATCCTCGGGATAAAACCACGGCCCCGCCGGGATCTGCTCGGCAAGCCAGGCCCGCAGATCCTGCACGCCGTACCCCTTTTCCGCCGAGATCATGAAGGTCTTGGCAAAGCCAAAGGCCTCGTTCAGCTTCTCGGCCAGGGCCAGCAGAACCTCTGCCTTGACCCGGTCAATCTTGTTGATCGCAAGAGCCACCGGCCGCCCCTTCGGCAACTCATCGCGCATCCGCTCAAGGATCTGCTCGACCCCCTCGGTCAACCCGCGATGCGCCTCGATCAGCAGCACGATCACATCGGCATCACTCGCTCCGCCCCAGGCCGCCTTGACCATCGCCCGGTCCAGCCGGCGCTTGGTGCGGAAAATCCCCGGTGTGTCGACGAAAACGATCTGCGCCGCGCCCTCCATCGCCACGCCACGAATGCGGGTCCGCGTCGTCTGCACCTTATGCGTCACGATCGAGACCTTGGCCCCCACCATGCGATTGAGCAGCGTCGATTTGCCGGCATTCGGCTCGCCAATCAGGGCGACAAATCCGGCGCGGGTGGCGGTGTCAGTCATTGCTCTTCTCCATCCGGGCCAGCAAGGCGCGGGCTGCGGCCTGTTCGGCCACGCGTTTCGATCCGGCGCGGGCGACCTCGCCCTCGCCATTTTCCAGCCGCACCTCGATGGTGAACATTGGCTGATGGTCGGGCCCTTCGCGGCCCTGTTCGGTGTAAACTGGTGGCGGCATCGCCCGCGCCTGCGCCCATTCCTGCAACGAGGTCTTGGGATCGCGCGCGTCTTGCTCGACCTGCCCGATCCGCGCGCCCCAAAGCCGCAAGATCAGCGCGCGCGCCGCGTCAAAGCCGCCGTCAAGGTAGACGGCGGCAATCACCGCCTCCATGGCATCGCCCAGCAGGGCCTCCTTGCGCCGCCCGCCCGACAGCATCTCGGACCGCCCCAGCTTCAGCACATCGCCCAAGCCCACCTGACGCGCCACCTCCGCGCAGGCCTCCTTGCGCACCAGCGCGTTAAAGCGCGGTGCCAGCTGGCCTTCCGAGGCGCCTGTATCCGCCGTAAGCAAAGCCTCGGCCATCACCAGCCCCAGAACCCGGTCCCCCAGAAACTCCAGCCGCTGGTTATCGGGCCGGGTGCTTGACGAGATCGACGCATGCGTCACCGCCCGCAGCAAATGCTCGGACACCCGAAAGCCATAGCCGATCCGCGTTTCAAACGCCTTGAGGTCCGCCGAGAGCCTCATGGCTGCGCCCTGAAAACAAGCCAGCCCCGCAGAAGCGAGGCTGTGCTGTTTGCCATCAAAGAGCCGCGCGCGCGGCGCATCATCTGGGGCATCGGCGGCTCACTCCACCGCCTTGAAGAAGCGGTCCGAACGCCAGGTCCAGAAGTACAGCATCGACTTGCCCGCGGAAGAGAAGATGATCCGGTCCGCCCGGCCAATCAGGTTCTCCGCCGGCACAAAACCGACCCCGCCGACGGCTTGGCTAAAGCGGCTGTCCTGCGAATTGTCGCGGTTGTCGCCCATAAAGAAATACTCGCCAGCCGGCACGTTGAACACATCGGTGTTGTCGGCAAAGCCATCGTTTTCGATGTTCAGAATGTCATGCACCTTGCCATTCGGCAGGGTTTCCGTAAAGCGCGAGCGTTTGCAGATCGCGCCATCGCCGACCGAACCATTCTCGCAGCGCGGACGGTTGCTCATCGGGCCTTGCGGGCCCATCACCTCTTCAAAGGTGCCAGCCGGCACCTGCGGCACTTCGATATCGTTGATGAACAACACACCGTTCTTCATCTGGATCTTGTCACCCGGCAGACCAATCAGACGTTTGACAAAGTCCGACCCGTTGACCGGATGGCGAAACACCACAACATCGCCGCGCTCTGGTTCAGAGGCGAAAATCCGCCCGGTAAAGGGGCACAGCCCGAAGGGGCAGGAATAGCGTGAATAGCCGTAGGCCATCTTGTTCACAAAGACGAAATCGCCAACCAGCAGCGTGTCTTTCATCGATTCCGAAGGGATCCAGAACGGCTGGAAGAACAGCGTGCGGAACAGCCCTGCGATCAAAAGCGCGTAAACCACCGTCTTGATCGACTCGACAATGCCGCCATCGTTCTTTGCCATCGTGCCTCAGCCCTCTTGTTTTGCCGCTACATGCGCGTCCGCGCCTTGGGAGTCAAGTTGACGCCGCGATGGGCCGCGCCTCGATCACCACGAAAGCCTGCGCCCAGGGGTGATCGTCGGTCAAAGTCACGTGAATCACCGCCTCATGCCCCGCAGGCGTCATCGCCGCCAGCCGATCCGCCGCCCAACCGGTGACATGCATCACCGGCTGACCCGAGCGCAGATTGCTCACCGCCATGTCCTTCCAGGCAATTCCCATCGCAAGCCCCGTGCCCAGCGCCTTGGAGCAAGCCTCCTTGGCCGCCCAGCGCTTGGCATAGGTCGCGGCCACCGCCCGCGGGCGGCTTTCGGCCTTTTTCTGCTCGCGTTCGGTGAAAACCCGGTTCTTGAAGCGGTCGCCATGCCGCTCCAGCACCCCGGCGATGCGCTCGATATTCGCAAGGTCCGAGCCGATGCCAAGGATCATCGTGGCGCACTGGCCTTGATCTCACCCGTCGCCTGATCAAGCGTGACGCGCAGCAGGGCAGGCACAAACTCCGCCGTCTCGGGCGCAAAGACTTTCACCGGAATCTCAAAGGTCAGGCCCACGGCGGGCGAATAACCTGCCACCAGCCCCGCCAGATCCATCCCGGCAAAGCCGCTTTGCCCGTCAAAGGAAATCACCCGGCATTGCCGCCCGCCCAGCTCGTCATAGGGCGGCGACAGCACCAGCAGATGAAACGCAGCCGCCGCAGGCTCGATGGTGTCGATCACGGCAAGGCGCACCTTGCCCTCGGCAAAAAGCCGCGTGTTGACCTCCCAGGGCTCGGCCAAATTCCACGCGTTGCTGCGGTTGTCGCGGCAGGGTTCGACCGTATCAGCCCAAGCCGCCATCGGCGCCAAAACCAGGGCCGCCGCAAGGGCCAGCTTGCGCATCACAACCCCTCCCGTGCCTGATCCATCCTGCGGCGCATCTCTTCGATAGCGGCGCCCAGACCCATATAGATCGCCTCGCCGATCAGGAAATGTCCGATGTTCAACTCGCGGATTTCCGGGATCGCGGCGATGGGGGCGACGTTGTCATAGGTCAGCCCATGGCCCGCATGCACCTCAAGCCCCAGCCGATGCGCCAGGGCCGCGCCACGGCGCAACGCCTCCAGCTCGGCCTCGGCCTCTGCCATGCGCCCTTCGGCATGCAGGTCGGAATAATGCCCGGTGTGCAATTCCACCACCGCAGCGCCGATCCGCGCCGAGGATTCGATCTGGCTGGCATCATGGCCGATGAACATCGACACACGGCAGCCCGCCGCGCGCAGGGGCGCTATGAAATGCGCCAGACGGTTCTCGTCGCTTGCCACGTCCAGCCCGCCCTCGGTGGTGCGTTCGGCGCGGTTCTCGGGCACCAGGCAGACCGCATGCGGCTTCAGCCGCAGAATGATCGCAGCCATCTCCTCGGTTGCCGCGCATTCAAAATTCAACGGAATGCCAAGCCCGGCGCGCAGCGCCTCCATATCCGCATCGCGGATGTGGCGGCGGTCCTCGCGCAGATGTGCGGTGATGCCATCCGCCCCAGCCGCCTCGGCCAGAAGTGCCGCGCGCAGGGGGTCAGGCCAGGCCGAGCCGCGCGCATTGCGCACCGTGGCAACATGGTCGATGTTCACACCCAGTCTTTGCCGTTCGGACATGCTCTTCTCCCCGCCTTAAGACAGTGTGTCCTGCCCCTCGGCAGGCGCAGATTTTTCGGTTTTCTCGCCGCGCGCCTTCAGCCGTGCCGCAGCCTCGGCCACCGAAACCCGCAACTTGCGCCGCCGCTCGCGCCGCTCGTCCGCCTTGGCGTGGCGGGCTTTCTGATAGGCCTGCACGATCGGGATGGTGATGTAGTAGCAGATCGCCGAGATCACAAAGCCGGGCAGCAAAGCGCCAATGAAATAAGGCACATAGATGTCGTGCCAGAAATTGATCAGCCCGCCCCAGTGCATCTGATCCGAGTTGAAGATCGACACGAAATTGCGCCACAGATCAGCCCCTGCATGGCCAAACGCCCCGGCAATCGCATCGGCACTCAGCGGAGTCTCCACCCCCAGCAACCAATGGCCGAGAGTCATGGCGAAAACGGCAAAAAATGGCGTCGTCACCGGGTTGGTGTTGAACGTGCCCAGCAAAGCCGCCAGCACATTGCCCCGCACCAGCCGTGCCGCCGCCCAGGCCGCGACAAACTGCAAGCCCGGAAGCGGCAGAAAGCCAACCAGCGAGCCTGCAAAGATCCCGCGCGCAATGCGGTGCGGCTCGTCAGGCAGGCGGCTCATCCGATGGATGACATAGCGGGTCGCACGCTTGAACCCCCCCGAGGGGTAGACCATCTCGCGCATCCAGGCGAGCCATCCAAGCGGTTTTCTGCGTTTAAAGACCACGCGGTCAGTCCTTCCCTTGCCCCCCGGACTGGTTTTACCAGCCGCTCAGGGCTTGCGTGACAGATCGCGCACTCGCGAGACCTGAGCCACATCTGTTTCCGCTTCTAACGCGGTCATTACCATGTGCAAGTGTTCAACGTCCCGCAAGTCCACGTCAATGATAAGTCTGTAAAAATCTGGTTTACGTTCTGTGAACTTCAGATCGGATATGTTGGCTTTCTGCTCGCCAATCAAGGTGCAGATCCGGCCCAACACGCCCGCGTCGTTTGATATCGCGACATCGAGGGACACTGTGTTCACAGCTGCGTGACGACCCTGATCCCAATGCAGATCGACCCAGCGGTTCGGCTGTTCTTCGAACTCTTCCAGCGCCGGGCAGTCGATGGCATGCAGCAACACGCCCTGACCGCGATAGGTGATGCCGACAATGCGCTCTCCCGGCAGCGGCTGACAGCACAGCGCGCGGCGAAAGCTCTGGTCATCCGACAGCCCGAGCACAGCGCGCGCCTGGGCGATCTCGTCGCCCTGCGCCTGCGCCAGTTCGGGGTATAGCGTCGCAACCACCTTGCGCGCGGTCAATTCGGCCGAGCCAAGCCCGGCCAGCAGGTCGTGTCTCATCGGCAAAGCCCAGCATCTTGGCCGCCGTGCGCATCGCCTTGTCGCTGGCCTTCTTGCCGACATGCTCAAAAGCCGCCCGCGCAAGCTCTTGACCCAGCCGGACAAACCGCCCGCGATCCTCTTCGCGCAGGCTGCGCCGGATCGCCGCCTTGGCACGGCCGGTGGTGACGATGTCGATCCAGCTCGCCTGCGGCCGCTGACCCTCGGCGGTGATGATCTCGACCGATTGGCCGTTCTTCAGCCGCGTCCACAGCGGCACCCGGATGCCGTCCACCTTGGCCGACACGCAGGAATTGCCGATGCGGGTGTGGATCGAATAGGCGTAATCCAGCGGCGTCGCCCCGCGCGGCAGCTGCACCACATCGCCCTTGGGCGTGAAACAGAACACCTGATCGGAATACATCTCAAGCTTGACGTTCTCGAGAAACTCGTCGTTGTCGCCCTCGTCCAGCCGCTCGGTCATCGAGGAAATCCACTTCGCCGGATCAACCGCAAAGGGGTTACGCCCTCGCACACCCTCGCGGTAAGACCAATGCGCGGCGACCCCGGCCTCGGCCACCTCGTGCATCTCGCGGGTGCGGATCTGCACCTCGACCCGCTTGCCATCACGCCCCGACACTGTGGTGTGAATCGAGCGATAGCCGTTGGATTTGGGCTGGCTGATGTAATCCTTGAACCGCCCCGGCACCGCGCGCCAGCGTTGGTGGATCACGCCCAGGATCCGGTAGCAATCGGCCACCGATCCGCAGATCACCCGAAAGCCGTAGATATCCGACAGCCGCGAGAAGGCGAGATCCTTCTCCTGCATCTTGCGCCAGATCGAATAGGGCTTCTTGGCGCGACCATAGACATCGGCCTCGATCTCGACCCGCTTCCAGTTCGGTGTGGATATCGGCGGTGATCTTGTGGACCACATCGCCCGCCTCGCGCTGCAGGGTCAGAAAGCGGCGGATGATCGAATTGCGCGCCTCGGGGTTCAGGACGCGGAAGGACAGATCCTCCAGCTCTTCGCGCATCCATTGCATACCCATGCGGCCCGCCAGCGGCGCATAGATCTCCATGGTCTCGCGCGCCTTCTTGGCCTGCTTTTCCGGTGCCATCGACTTGATCGTGCGCATGTTGTGCAGACGGTCGGCGAGCTTGACCAGAATCACCCGCAGATCCTTGGACATCGCCATGAACAGCTTGCGAAAGTTCTCGGCCTGCTGCGATTCGGTCGAAGACAGCTGCAGATTGGTCAGCTTGGTGACACCATCGACCAGCTCGGCCACCTCTTCGCCAAACAGCTTGGCAACCTCGGCATAGGTGGATTTGGTGTCTTCGATGGTGTCATGCAGCAGGGCCGTGACCATCGTCGCATCGTCCAGCTGTTGCTCGGTCAGGATGGCGGCAACCGCGACGGGATGGCTGAAATAGGGCTCACCCGATTTGCGCATCTGTCCTTCGTGCATCGCCATGCCATAGGCATAGGCGCGGCGGATCAGATCAACATTGCTGCGCGGATTGTAGTTGTGGATCAGGGCGATGAGGTCTTCAACGTCTATCATCACCGCCCCTATGGCCGGAATTGCGGCTGTTTTCGGCCCTTAAAGCTCGCCCTGCGCTTCCATCAGCGCCCGCAGCAGCTTTTCTTCCGACATGTCATCCTGCATCGGGCGGTCAACCTCGCCCGACATCAGCAGAGCCATCTGGTCTTCTTCCGGCTCATCGACCTCGATCTGGGTCTGATGGCTTTCGATCATCCGCTCGCGCAGGCTCTCGGCAAGCTGGGTCTCGTCCGCGATCTCGCGCAGGGCGACGACCGGGTTCTTGTCGTTGTCACGATCCACGGTCGGCGCATCGCCAGACTGAATTTCGCGGGCGCGGTGAGCGGCCAGCATAACCAGTTCGAACCGGTTCGGGACTTTATCAACGCAATCTTCAACCGTCACGCGGGCCATGAAAGACTCCAGTAGGGGTGGGGGCTTTGGAACCGCCTATTTAGGGCCGATGTGCAGGCTTGACAAGCGCATAATCACGCCGCCGCCTCACGTCCTCGCCGGATCAGCCAGCCGCCGCACCGCTGCACGGTCCTGTGCAGGCAGGGCGGCCAGCATCTCGGCCACGCTTGTCCCCAGCACCGGATGGCGCCACTCCGGCGCCACATCCGCCAGCGGCACCAGCACAAAGGCACGGTCCTGCAGTCGCGGATGCGGCAGAATCAGCTGATTCGGGGCGACCCGCGCCTGATCCTCCGGCGCAAGCCCCTGCCAGTGCAGATAGGTCTCCCGATCCGGCAAGATCACCCCATCCACCGCCAAAAGATCAAGATCCAGGGTCCGCCCTGCCCAGCGCGACAGCCTTTCCCGACCAAACTCAGCCTCGATTCCATGCAAAATCGCCAGAATCTGCTGCGGCGTCTCATTGTGACGCAACGTCACAAGGACGGCCGCATTCAGATAGTCCGGCCCTGCACCTGTCGGAAAGCAAGGGGTCTGATACAGCGGACTTACCCGCGTTAGGAGAAGACCCGAGGCTTCAATCGCCTTTGTCGCATCTGAAATAATGGTTTTAGGCGAAAATTGACCGAAATTTTGGTTTGAACCAAGCGCAACTATCGCGTGTCTTGTTGTCAGAAGCATCGGTGCTATGTTTCTTTCATGCTGGCTTGCAGTCATTTCGGCAGCCTTGCTACATACCGCCCTTCGCCTCCGAATTTTCTAACCCATTTTATTGAAATGCTGAAGTTCGCAGGCGAAGGATTTTTCGAGGGGACAAAAATGTTTTACAAGGACGAACGGCTTGCGCTGTTCATTGATGGTTCGAACCTTTACGCTGCGGCAAAAGCGTTGGGCTTCGACATCGACTACAAGTTGTTGCGGCAAGAGTTCATGCGGCGCGGCAAGCTGCTGCGGGCGTTCTACTACACCGCCCTACTTGAAAACGATGAATATTCTCCCATTCGCCCGCTGGTCGATTGGCTGAATTACAACGGCTTCACCATGGTGACCAAGCCCGCCAAGGAATATACCGACAGCCAAGGTCGCCGGAAAGTCAAAGGCAATATGGATATCGAACTCGCCGTCGATGCCATGGAGCTGGCACCGCGGGTTGACCATATCGTGATCTTTTCGGGCGACGGCGATTTCCGCCCGTTGATCGAAAGCTTGCAGCGTCAGGGCGTGCGGGTTTCGGTGGTTTCGACCATCCGCAGCCAACCGCCGATGATCGCCGACGAGCTGCGTCGTCAGGCCGACAACTTCATCGAGCTTGACGAGCTGCGCGATGTGATTGGCCGCCCGCCTCGCGAGCCGCGCGTCGAGTCGCATGACGCAATGGTCGATGTAAAATGACTGAAGCCGCCGCCGCTGCGCTCTTGCGCGCAGAGGGCGGCGGACCCAGCCGCGATTTCGACGGTGGTCTGCTGTCGCGGTTGACCTACTCGCTGACCGCGCGCGACGCTCTGGCCTATCTGCGGCTGAAGCGCGAGATGCCCGCTTGGGCGAAATGGGCGCTGGGGGTCTGGTTCCTGCTCGGCGGCATGGCTTTCGGCCTGCTGCCGGAGGCTGTGACCGGCCCGCCCGACAGTTGGCGCAGCATTGCGGTGTTCCTTTCGGTCATGGCGCTGCAAGCCGGCCTCGCCCTGCTCGGCCGCGCGCTCTGGCGGCACTATCGGGCGCAGCAACTGGTCCCCCACCCGATCGCCGCCGAATTCGAGGAATGGATCGACTGCATCGCGGGCACCAACCTCTGGACCCGCGCCCGCGACTATCTCTCGCCCGAGCTGATCGGCCAGGTCCTCGCCAGCAAAACCCATCTCTTTATCCTGAATTACAACACCGCGATCATCATCCCGAAACACGCCTTCGCCAGTGCCGAAGCGGCCGAGGCGATGTATCAGCACCTGATCGCTTTGGCAAAAGGCCCCTACTATTTCGACCCCTGATCTGGACGCCGCCCGCCCCAAGCTTTAGGACAAGGGCAAACCGCGAGGAAGCTCATGACCCTGCCGCCCCTCACCCTCTACCTCGCCGCCCCGCGCGGCTTTTGCGCCGGTGTTGACCGCGCCATCAAGATCGTTGAACTCGCCATCGAGAAATGGGGCGCGCCGGTCTATGTCCGCCACGAGATCGTGCACAACAAATTCGTCGTCGATAGTTTGCGCGCCAAGGGTGCGGTCTTTGTCGAAGAGCTCGACGAATGCCCGCTCGACCGCCCGGTGATCTTTTCCGCCCATGGCGTGCCAAAATCCGTCCCCGCCGCCGCCGCTGCCCGCCAGATGATCGCCGTCGATGCCACCTGCCCACTGGTCACCAAGGTCCATACCGAGGCCCAGCGCCATTCACGAATCCGGTCTGCAAATGGTGATGATCGGCCACGCCGGTCACCCCGAAACCGTCGGCACCATGGGCCAACTGCCCGAGGGCGAGGTGCTGCTGGTCGAAACCGCCGCCGATGTGGCGGGCCTCATCGTGCGCGACCCCGCCAAGCTCGCCTATATCACCCAGACCACGCTTTCGGTCGATGACACCGCCGAAATCGTCGCGGTGCTGCAGAGGCGCTTCCCCGCCATCATCGGCCCGCACAAGGAAGACATCTGCTACGCCACCACCAACCGTCAGGCGGCGGTCAAGGCGATGGCCCCCAAGATCGACGCTTTGCTGGTGATCGGCGCGCCAAACTCCTCCAACTCCAAGCGCCTCGTCGAGGTCGGCCGCTCCGCCGGCTGCGCCTATGCGCAACTGGTGCAGCGCGCCACCGACATCGACTGGCGCGCGCTTGAAGGCATCCGCGCTGTCGGTGTCACCGCTGGCGCCTCCGCCCCCGAAGTGCTGGTCAACGAGGTGATCGACGCCTTCCGCGCCCGCTTTGAAACCCGCGTCGAGATCGTCGAAACCGCCCAGGAACACATCGAATTCAAAGTGCCGCGCATCCTGCGCGAGCCGGTATAAGGCCCCGATATGCCAGATCTTTTTGCCTATACCGACGGCGCTTGTTCCGGCAACCCCGGCCCCGGCGGCTGGGGCGTTTTGATGATCGCCCGCGAAGAGGGCAAGGTCGTCAAGGAACGCACCCTCAACGGCGGCGAGGCCGACACCACCAACAACCGCATGGAGCTTCTCGCCGCCATCTCGGCGCTGGAAGCCCTCACCCGCGATACCGCCCTGACCATCGTCACCGATTCTGCCTACGTCAAAAACGGTGTCACCGAATGGATCCATGGCTGGAAGCGCAACGGCTGGAAAACCGCCGCCAAGGCTCCGGTGAAGAACGTCGATCTCTGGCAGCGCCTTGATATCGCCCAGGCCCGCCACAGCGTCACCTGGCGCTGGATCAAGGGCCACGCCGGCCATGCCGAAAACGAACGTGCTGATGAACTGGCCCGCGCCGGAATGGCGCCTTTCAAGCCCTCTGCCGCTAAACCTTCAGCCCGCGCCTGACCTCCGCCACCACGCCCCGCGCAATCTCCGCCCGCAGATCCGCCCGCGCCAACAACCGGCACACTTCCGCCGCGCGCTGGGTCATCGCCTCGCACTCCGGCTGATGCGCCTCGCACCAGGCGTAGGCCGCGTCGAAATCGCTCATATCCTCGCGGAACGGCACGTAATGTTCCCAGGGCTTGAAGTGGCAGGAGCCAAAGCTCTCAAACGGGCTGTCCATCACCAACCCCAGACTGCCCGAATTCATCGTCCAGAAGAAAGACGAGGCCAGATCATTGCCCCGCACCACTGCGAGGTATTTCGAGCGCTGCATCACTTCGCGGCTGATCCTTGGCCGCTCCAGATGCGCCAACAGGGGCTGCTCGGGCAGATGGACGCCCTTGCGGCTGATAAAGCCGACATCGGCGCGCGGATCGTTCTGCATCCGCTCGACAAAGCGGTGCCGCGGAAAGGTCGAGATCACCGCCAATGCCTCGGCACTGTCAATCTCGCCCGCCGCATGCCGCTTCAGCACCACAAACAGCCGCAGCGTCTCGCGGTGAACCTTGCCCTTCGGGCTCGCCCGCCCGCCCGGAATACCACGCCAGACAATCTTGCTGTCCTTGTCGCGCCAGGCCACCGCCTTGGGGTCGATATTGCCCAAAAAGCCATCCGAACCCAGATCGTGATACAGCGGCAGCGGCCAGAGAATGCGGTCGCCATAGCCGACCAGCCGATTGAAACTCACCGTCGGAAACGGGTCGCGATCCGCCATCCGCAGGGTCCTGACCCTTCGGTCCTGCATATCGACCACCAGATCATAATCCAGCCCCGCCGCCAGCAACTCCTCCAGCGTCCGGGTGTATTTCTCCTCGGTCGACCTGCCGCCAACCTGCACAAAACCCGTGCCCTTGGGCACCTTGGCCCAGCCGTTAAAATCGCGCGGCTGGCCCGCCCGCGCATCCCAACTCAGCGCAGCGCCCGAGGCTGCATCCTCCGCCAAAGCCCGCGCCACCTCATCCAGACAAAACCCGCCCGCGCCGCGTTGATGCTCAACAGACCGTTGAACAAACTCGGCCTCGGTCATTCCTCCAGCGCTTTCGCCGGATCAACCCCGATCTGGGCACACATCCGCGCCGCGTAGGAATTCGCCAAGGGCACATTGCGCCGCCACCACGGCTTGGTGCCATTGGTATAAAGATGCACCGACAGCGTGTTATCGGTGAAATGCCCCTCGACCCGACCATAGGGATCAAAGAACACATCGTTCAGCTGGAACGGCACCGGATATAGGTAATCCGAGGTCAGCGCCTTGTCGAAATCCCCGGTCTGCTGGGCGAAATAGGTAAAGGCCTGCGGGCCAAAGGCCGTGCGCTCGGCATTATAAATCCGCACCGCCTGCGGCAGGCTGCTGTCCTGCTTGTCGATCTTCTTGCGCTGCTGCTTGTTGAACCAGGCGGGCGCATCCGGCAGGTTGGTGTAGTAGTCAATCAGCTGGTGTATCAGCTCACCCTGCTGCGGAATATAGACCACACCACAGTTCAAAGCCCCCCTAAAGCCATGCCCCGCATAGATATTCTCCATCTCGTCGGGAAAGGGCCGATGGCAAAAGGCGTCGCAGTCGATCCAGATCGCATTGGTCTGCTGGATCATGTGATAGCGAAATACGTTCGACAGAAAGCTTTCCGAAGTCTGCCGCACGATCTCCATATCAATCGGCATGATGTCGGTCGCAGGCCGCACCTCGACCCCCTCGGGCACATTGCTGACCGTGTCGGTGCAATACAGCGTCGTCGGATGGCCCTGCCGCACATGGCTCAGCAGGCAAAGCTGGTTAAGATACTGCAGCTTGTCACCAATCCAGAGCGAGGCGACGGGTCTGCGGGTCGGGGATGCCATTTTCTGCCTCTTTATTTTGTTTTTCCGAACCATGCCGCAAGCCACAGGGCCTGTCCAGCCGCGCTAGCTGGCCCGCAGCCGCTGATAGGCGCGCGCAATATTGGCGTCAAAGCGCGGATCGGGGCTGAAACCCTGCGGCACAAAATCGCTGGCGTGATGCGCCTCCAGCCAACGGCCATAAAGGATCAGTTGCCCGACCTGCGGCTGATCCTGCAACGCCGCTGCAAGGGCTTCCGGCGTGATCTGCGCATCCGCAATCAACAGCGCACTCGGGCGATGCTGTTCGATCATCTCACCAAGATCCCCGATATCCACCTGATCCAAAAAGACAAACCGATCCGTAAAGCGCCGCTGGCTCAACGCACAAACCACCGGCAGCATCTGTCGCAAACCCGGATGGCTCTCCTGCAGGATCCAGGTCAGATCCGGCCGCAGATTGGCGCAATGCCCGGCGAGAAACCCCACCGCCGCGCCCAACTCCAGCACCCGCGCGCCCTCGGCCAGCACCTGCGGCAACCGCCGCGCCAGACCGCGCTCGAACTTGCCGGACTGGATCAGCGGCAGCACAGGTGCTGCGAAAATATTCGGATCGGCGGGCAATTTCATCGTGTGATTGGGGTAAACCTCCACCGCCGCGCCGCCAACCGACATGCGCGCCGCCGCGTTGTAAGACGCCATCGGCCCCGCAGGCGCAGACTGCTTCGGCGCAGCCAGCCGCTCGGCCTTGGCCTTGGCGCCGCGCTTTTTCTCCACCTCCGACATCAGCGCCGCGATCTTTTCCTTGTCGCGCGGCTGTGGCGGCTTGGCGACGATCTCGCCAATCGGCACCTCTGAAGCCTTGGCCAGATCGGCGACCAGCGTGTGATAGGCCGCGGTCTGGCGCAACTCGGCCAAGCGCGCCTCGGCCCGCGCCAGGGCGGCAAAATGCAGCCGGTTCAACTCGGGGTCTTGCAGCAGTTGCGCGATGATCCGGTTGCGCAGTTCCGTGTAGCGCAGCATGGTGTCGTCCTGCACCTCGTTGCGATCCTGCAGGGACCAATAGTCGGAATTATACTTATCCGCCTTATTGTTCACATTGCCGCGCATCTTGCGAATGGCGTAGCTGTCCACCGATTTGACGGCGTA
Source organism: uncultured Alphaproteobacteria bacterium (assembly GCA_963815275.1). Lineage (GTDB taxonomy): Bacteria > Pseudomonadota > Alphaproteobacteria > Rhodobacterales > Rhodobacteraceae > Cypionkella. Next base: position 2,416 of record CAWFGD010000002.1, on the reverse strand, counting down.
GTGATTAAGCTGCACCCAGTCATAACCCACCGTCCGCGTGATCGAGCGCCAGCCCCGGAATTTGAAGTAGTCCTCCATCTCAAGGCCCGAACCATTCAGCCATTTGATCTGATCGGGAAAGCCGGTTTCCAGCCATTTCGTCTTGATCTTGGGGCGATGGATGCCCAGTTTCCACTTCTCGGGGTCAAACTGAAACAAGGTCTTGACCCCCCACCCCTTGTTCCAGGTCTGCGGTGCCGCCCATAGATATTGTTCCGTCACCGGTGCACGGCTCCAGTCAACCACCCCGCCCGAGCCAAAGATCCGCCAGGTCACGACAATGCCATTCGCCCCCTGCGCTTTGGTCGCCGTCAGCAGAGCATCCAGCGTGCCGTCGCCATAGCGGATCGACAAGAACTCATCGGCGTCGAACACCATCACCCAGTCGGATTGCTGCACCACGGGCTCGGCTTGCGCATAGGTCAAAGCCGAGGGCTGCGGCCGGATCCCCTCAGGAATATCATTGCGGCGGTGGTGACAAAGGCCAAGTTCTTCCAGGCGGATCAGCATGTCATCGGTGCCATCCGAACAATCATTCGTATAGACCACCAGGTCGGAAAACCCCACCGCCAGATGATGCGCGACCCACTCGATGACATAAGGCCCCTCGTCTTTCATCATCGAAACGGCGGTCACCTGACCATGCGGACTCGCGTGACGTTTCAGCGCAAACGCCACCCGGCCCCACAGATCCGAGGCGCCCAAAGGCCTTGCGCTGGCCTTGGCATCAATCGGCCTCACTTTGGGTGTCTTCGCCGCTGCCATCTGCCCCTCTGCACCCTTGTTTCGCGCAAACATAGCCCAGCCACGCTTAAGCAAGCAAGCCAGACACGAAATCAAGCAGCACCTGTTGCAGCAGCGCAGAGGAAGAGTGACTTCTCTGTTCGAAAATTCTTTATTTTTGCCGAACCTTCGTTCAGGATCAGGATATGGCACGTCATAAAACCATCCCCGATTCTGAAGTTTACGCTGTGGTGCTGAAACTCCTGCTGCTGCAGGGCGAAAAATCGGTGACCTTTGCCACGGTCGCGCAGAAGTCCCGGCTTGCGCCACCGACTCTGGTGCAGCGCTATGGCTCCTGCGCCGCGATGATCCACGCCGCCGTCGCAGATGCCTGGCTGGCGCTGGAGGCGCAGACGATCAAGGTTCTGGCCGAGGCCCAGGCCAGCAACAAGGGCGTGCAGGCCGTGCTCAAGGCGCTCTCTGCGCCACAAAATTCGCCCGCTCTGCTGACCCATAGCCTGCAGGACCCCGAGTTGATCGCCCGCGCCAAGGCCTGGCGCGATCAGGTCGAAGCAGGGCTGGCCCTCAAACTCGGCTCAGGTGCCAAGTCACGCGAAGCGGCTGCCGTGACCTTCGCCGCTTGGCAGGGCCGTCTGCTGTGGGACTCTGCGGGCGGCAAGGGCTTCCGGCTGGGCGAGGCGCTGAAAAAGCTGGGCTGATCAGCGTTGAATATAGGTTTTATACAACCATATCAGTGCCATGGCTCCCAGAACCGCGCCCACCAAACCCGCCGCCCAAGAGGTCAGCGCCACGATGCTGCGCAGCAGCAATCCACCAATCAACGCGCCGCCAATGCCAATGACGATGGTCGTCGGCACATCGGTTCGCACATTCATCACGCGCGTCGCCAAAAATCCGGCGGCAATTCCAACGATGATTATAAAGATCATGGGCAAACTCCTTACCTCTGCCCCTGATATGGGGGGTTCAGGCCACGAATGGAAGAAGCTCCGCCTCAGAGCCGCCACGCCATCACTGCGAAACCAGGACGTGAAATCTGCAACAACTCAAAGCAGAAGACCATGCCCCATATGGATTTGCCGCGTGTGAGTCCAAGGTGTCAAGCAGCTGCATGATCTGCCGAAGCGATGACAATCCAGAACTTTTGTTCATTTTGCATGAGAGCCTCCTTTTGGGGCTCAGTTTGCAACCCCTCGCCTGACAGAATCCGGCAGGTTCACGTCAAGATTTCTGGCAGCCGAAGCCCCTTCAGCACCTCGGAGGCCGGCATCGGCTTCTTACCCTCGCGTTGCGCCAGGGTGATCTCGACCGCACCCTGCCCGCAGGCCACAGTAAACCCGTGTAGAACCTGCCCCGGAGCGCCCTGCCCGATGGCCATACGCGAGCGCAACAGCTTCACTCGCTCGCCCGCCACCTCGCACCAAGCCCCTGGAAAGGGCGAGAGGCCGCGGATCAGCCGATCCACTTCAGCGCCAGGACGCGACCAATCCACCCGTGCCTCGGATTTGTCGATCTTGCTGGCATAAGTGACTCCTTGTTCACTTTGTGCCACTAGGGGCAAGGGCAGCGATTCCAAAGCCTGCAGGATCATCCGCGCGCCCAGGGCCGAAAGCCGGTCGTGCAGCTCTGCCGT
>CAWFGD010000001.1:0-188468 GCA_963815275.1 uncultured Alphaproteobacteria bacterium | reverse complement strand
CAGGTCGCGCAGGGAAAGCGTGCCGAGGCGCTTGGACAACTCCTCGCCTTTCGCGCCGGTCAAGAGCGAGTGGTGGGCAAAGTTCGGCGGGGTGCCGCCCATCGCCTGCATGATCTGGATCTGCGTCGCGGTATTGGTGACATGGTCCGCGCCGCGCACGATAAAGCTGACGCCCATGTCGATATCATCGACCGAGGAGGCGAAGGTATAAAGGATCTGGCCGTCGCCCCGGATCAGCACCGGGTCCGAGACCGAAGCCGCATCAATCGAGATCGGGCCGACGATGCCGTCGGTCCACTCGATGCGCTCCTGATCCAGCAGAAAGCGCCAGTATCCGGCGCGGCCCTCGGCGCGGGCGGCGGCTTTCTCGGCCTCGCTCAGGTGCAGCGAGGCGCGGTCATAGACCGGCGGCTTGTGCATGTTCAGCTGCTTTTTGCGCTTCAGGTCGAGCTCTACCGGGGATTCGAAGCATTCATAAAAGCGACCGGCGGCACGCAACTGATCGGCGGCCTCGTAATAGCGGTCAAAGCGCAGCGATTGCTTTTCAACGCGGTCCCAGGTCAGGCCGAGCCATTCCAGATCCTGCATCAAGCCATCGGCATATTCCTGCTTGGACCGCTCCTGATCCGTGTCATCGAGCCGCAGGATGAAGGTGCCGTTGTTCTTGCGGGCGATCATGTAATTCATCAGCGCGGTGCGCAGATTGCCGACATGGATATAGCCGGTCGGCGAGGGGGCGAAGCGGGTGATGGTGGGACGTGCGGTCATGGGCGGGCTCTCCTGGATGCGCTTCCCTCTCATAGCGGCCGCGATTTGTCCAGTTCGGCGGCGCAGATCAAGCTTGGACAGGGCGCGACTTTGGCTTTAGACTGTGCAGGAAGGTCTGCGCGCGCGCAGCGCTGCACCGTCCCAGAGGAAGCAATGTTATTTAAAGCCAATCTTTTAGCGACAGTGGTGAGTGCAGCCTTGACTGTGGGCGGCGCGGCGGCGGGCCCCCTGACAGAGCTGGCGGATCAGGCCGAAAAACGCGCGGCGGCGGGGGATGTGACGGCGGCGCTGGGGCTGGCCAATGATCTGCTCGGGCAGGTGTGGGATCAAAGCAGCGATATCGGCATCAGGGACTCGCTTCTGGTCGGCGAACCTGCAGCGGGCTACGGGCTTTACAACCCGCGCGGCGACGACAAGTTCAAGGCCGGAGAGCCGGTCTATGTCTATGCCGAGCCCTTTGGCTTTGGCTATGGCACCCCAGAAGACGGGCTCTATGCCATTGGCTTTGCTGTGGATTTGCGCGTGATCTCCAGCAGCGGCGAGGTGATGGCCTCGGTGGCCGACATCGCCACGCTGGATCTGACCTCGCGCTACAAGAACCGCGAGTTTCAGGCCAATCTGACCTATACGTTGGATGGGATTCCAGCGGGCCGCTATGTGCTGGAGACAACCCTGCGCGACAAGAATTCAGCCAAGACGGGCAGTTTTCAGACCGAGGTGGAATTCGTCGAATAGCTTGCGAAAAGCAAGCGTCTGATCTGGGGCAAGTGGCGGGAGCCTCCGGCGGGGACCCCTGCTGTCCCAATCGAGGCCCCTGGCCTAGCTCTGGTCACGCCAGCGGTTGGCGATGGGATAGCGGCGGTCCATCCAGAAAGCGCGTTTGGTCAGTCTTGTGCCGGGGGCGGACTGGAAGCGTTTGTATTCGCTGATGTAGAGCAGATGCTCGACCTTTTTCACCGTGGCGCGCTCGAAACCCTTTGCCACCAGATCGGCAACCGAGAGCTCGTTTTCGACAAGGCCGTCGAGGATGGCGTCGAGCACGGGGTATGGCGGCAGGCTGTCTTCGTCTTTCTGATCAGGGCGCAGCTCGGCACTGGGCGGCTTGTCGATGACGCGCGGTGGGATCACCACGCCGGCGGGGCCCATCATCCAGTCGTGATGGTGGATGTTGCGCCAGCGGCAGGTCTCGAAGACGCGGGTCTTGTAGAGGTCTTTGATCGGGTTATAGCCGCCGTTCATATCGCCGTAGATCGTGCAGTAGCCGACGGCCATTTCGGATTTATTGCCGGTGGTCAGCAGCATCTCGCCGGATTTGTTCGAGATCGCCATCAGCAAGAGGCCACGCAGGCGGGACTGGATGTTTTCTTCCGTCACCCCCGGCTCGGTGCCCTCAAAGAGATGGGCCAGCGCCGCGAGCGCGGCGTCTTGTGGCTCGACGATCGAGACGGTGTCGAGACGGCAGCCCAGCGCTTTGGCCACCGCTGCGGCGTCTTCCAGCGAATGGTCGGAGGTATAGCGCGAGGGCAGCATGACGCAGCGGACATTCGCGGGCCCGATGGCATCGGCGGCGATGGTGGCGACGATGGCGGAATCGATGCCGCCAGAGAGGCCGAGCAGCACCTTTTTGAAACCGGTCTTGGCCAGATAGTCGCGCAAGGACAGCACCATGGCGTGATAATCCGCCTCATAGGCGCGCGGCAGCAGGGTTTTCTCTGCCGCAAGCGCGCGCCAGCCTTCGGCGGTTTCCTCGAAATCAAGGTGGCGGATACAGGGCAGGAACTGCGGGAATTGCGCCATCAACTCGCCACCCGGGTTGAGCACGAAAGACGCGCCGTCAAAGATCTGATCGTCCTGACCGCCAATCATGTTCAGGTACACCAGTGGCAGCCCGGTCTCGACCACGCGCGCGACCATCAGATTGGTGCGCACCGAGAGCTTGCCGCGGTGGTAGGGCGAGCCGTTCGGCACCAGCAGAATCTGCGCGCCGGTTTCGGCCAGGGTCTCGCAGACCTCGGAATGCCAGGCGTCCTCGCAGATCGGCGTGCCGATGCGCAAAGGGCCGATGCGGTAGGGGCCTTGCGGCGCGGCGGAAGCAAAGATGCGCTTTTCGTCAAAGACCGCGTCATTGGGCAAGTCATGCTTCAGCACGGTCGCCGCGATGCGGCCGTCTTGCAGGATGTAATAGGCATTGTAGAGCAGCCCGTCGCGGACACAGGGGCCGCCGATGCCCAGCGCCGGGCCGTCGGTGATGCGCAGCGCCAGCGCCTCGATGGCCTTGACGGCGGCGGCATGGAAGGCGGGTTTCATCACCAGATCCTGGGTCTGATAGCCGGTGATGAACATCTCGGTCAGCGCCACCATCTGCGCGCCGGCCGCGCGGCCCTGCAGCCAGGCGTCATAGGCCAGGGCGGCATTGGCCTCGAGCGCCCCGACGCTGGGGTTCAACTGTGCCAGGGTGAGGCGGAAGGTGGCGGGTGCAGGCATAAGCGGGCTCCGAAGCTGTCGGGGATGGTTCTAACAGGTTCGCCGCCAAGGGAAAGGCCCTCGGGCCGGGCAAAGTCGGGCCAATGACAAGCGCCAGATGATCTGCCCTATTGGTCACAAGGCTTGCCGCGACCTTTTGGTCGGCAAGGAAAGCAGTTAAAGCAGCCTGTCGCTGCGTCCTGCGCGAGCGTCCGCAGTGCGGGACGAAACGGGCGTTCGGATTATGCACAACAGAGGGCAGTGCTTGACCGCCGGGTGGGCGCAGCAACATCTGAATTAGGCACTTTATAGGTCAAACTCTTCCGCCGAAATTCCGCTGGTACCGCTGCAAAAGCGCCCGCCCGAGGGGGCGGTCGGGCGCTGCCCGGCGGGCTTCGCCCTTGATTCCGGGCAAAAAGGGAGGACATGGCTCTGGGTCCGCTTAGGGCCCTTTCCGGCCCTTCGCCACAAGGTTTCGCATGGATGTTTGGCTCTGATGTGAGCGCGTCGCTATCGACGAGAGGCGGACCTTTGGGGCATTTGCCGCGCGAAGTTCTGCGCCCTGCCCCTCACGTTCCGGTGCGCGCGCTTGTCAGCCGCGCCTGCCAGCGCGTAAGGTGGCCCAGACACGGAGGATGCCGAGAATGCGCAAGACCCTAAGCTTGATTGCGAGCGTGACTTTGCTGGCCGCGCCGATGATGGCGCAAGAGGTTACAGCGCCGCCGAGCGGTACGGCGCAAGACAGTGTGGCGCAAGCGGGCGCGGCACCGCTGGACGCGACCGGCCCACGCTCGGCTTTGGAGGCGGGCAAGGATTATGGCGAGGTCATCACCAAGACATACGATGATGGCTCGGTCTATGTCGGCACCTTCGTCAATGGCAAGCAGGAGGGCACCGGCACCTATACCCTGCCCTCGGGCTTTGAGTATTCCGGCGAATGGGTGGCGGGCGAGATCAAGGGCTTGGGTCGGGCGCGCTATGCAAATGGCTCGGTCTATCAGGGCGAGTTTTCCAAGGGCAATCCGCAGGGCCGTGGCAAGATCACCTTTGCCGATGGCGGTTCATACGAGGGCAATTGGCAGGCGGGCAAGCGCACCGGTCAGGGCGTGGCGCGCTATGCCAATGGCGCGGTCTATACCGGGGCCTTTGTCGATGGTCAGCATCAGGGCAAGGGCAGCATCACCGATGCCTCGGGCTATACCTATACCGGTGACTGGGTGGCCGGCGAAAAGCAGGGCAGCGGCAAGATCACCTATCCCGACGGCACGGTGTATCAGGGCGCTCTGGTCAAGGGCCAGCGCGAGGGCAAGGGCACTTTGACCATGCCAGACCGACTGGTCTTTACCGGCTATTGGAAGGCGGGGCAGATCAATGGTCTGGGCAAGCTGACCCAACCGAACGGCGATGTCTACGAGGGCGATTTCGTCGAGGGTCTGCGCGAGGGCAAGGGCACGCTGACCTATGCCAACGGCGATATCTACAAGGGCTCTTTCAAGGCCGACAAGCGCGCGGGTCAAGGCAGCTTTACCGCCAAGGATGGCACGACCTATACCGGCGGCTGGATGGATGGCCAGATGCGCGGCGCGGGCGAGATGCGCTATCCCGACGGCTCGGTTTACAGCGGCAATTTCGTCGACGATCAACCTGCGGGCATTGGCAGGATCACCTATCCCGACGGCTCTTTCTACGAGGGCGACTGGAAGGCGGGTGCGATCAGTGGGCAAGGCAAGGCGGGCTATCCGAATGGCTCGACCTATGAGGGCAGTTTTGCCAATGCCAAGCCCGAGGGTCAGGGCGTGATGATCTATCAGGACGGCTTCCGCTATGAGGGAATGTGGAAGGCGGGTCTGCGCGAGGGCGAGGGCACTGCCACCTGGGCCGATGGCACCACCTATACAGGCAGCTTCAAGGCAGGGCTGCGCGAAGGTCTGGGCGCATTGGTCCAGCCGGACGGCTTCACCTACAAGGGCGATTGGAAGGCCGGCGAGATGGCAGGTCAGGGCCGCGCCGCCTATCCCAATGGCGATGTCTACGAGGGCGGCTTTGTCGCTGGCAAGCGCGAGGGGCCGGGCAAACTGACTTATCAGAAGGGTCAGGTCTCGGAAGGGATCTGGAAGGCGGGCGTGCTGGTCGGGCCCTTGCCCGAGGCAGCACCTGCGGCAGAGGCTGGATCTGCGGTAGAGGGGGCTGCGGGCAATCCTTCGACAGCGGGCTTGCCTGCGCCTGCGACGCCTTGAGGGTTTACCACGGCACCGGCTTGCCCGCCCAATCGTAAAAGCCACCGCTTTGCGCCGGGGTGAGTGCGGCCAGCACCTTGAGGAGGTGGACTGCGGCCTGTTCAGCTGAGATCTTTTGCGCGCTGTAGCCTGCGGTAAAGCGGGTCGCCACCGTGCCGGGGTGCAGGCAGGCCAGCACCGCTTGCGGGCGGGTGCGGGCGATCTCGATGGCGGCGGTATGGACCAGCTGATTGAGGGCGGCCTTCGCGGCGCGGTAGGAATACCAGCCGCCCAGCGCGTTATCGCCAATCGAGCCGACCCGCGCCGAGAGCACGCCGATCTGGCAGGGCCGGTCGCGGGGGATCAGCGGCAGCGCATGTTTCAGCAACAGCGCCGGGCCGAGGGCATTGGTGGCGAATTGCTGCAGCAGCTGCGCAGGCTCCAGCGCGCGCAGGGATTTTTCGGGCTGCGCGCCCGTTGGGGCAAGGGCACCTGTGGCGATGAAGATGCGGTCGAACTCGCCGGAGATCTGGCTCAGCGTCTTGGCGACCGAGGCCTCGTCGGTGATCTCGAGGCCGTGCTGGCTGCGCGACAGGCCCAAGGCCTCGCCCTGCGCAGCGCAGGCCTGCAAGAGGGCCGCGCCAATGCCGCCCGAAGCGCCGATGATCAGGGATCGCATGGGGGGCTCCTTCTGGCGGGGAAGGTAGGGCTGTTGGGTTAGAGAGCAAGGGATCAAATCCGTGCCTTGGGCGGAAAAGAAAACGCATGCGTTTTCCCGCCCCTGCGCGATACGCCCATCAAGACCAGTTGATGCCACCCACACCAGAGGTCAGCGCCTGACCCGGCGGGCGAGAAGTGCCCGCCGAGGGCGGGGCAGGCGCTGGCCGGTGGCTTTGGCCACCGACTGGGGCTTGGCGCGCTTTGGCGTATGGCAAAGGCGATGGCCTTTGCCATGGCGGGCGGCAGGTGGGGCATGACCGCACAGTGCCCTCAAAAGCCGACCGCCCTGCCCCGTCACGCGGCAGCCGCAGGCAGAGGCGGCTCGATGCCGCCGAGGGCTGCCCCGCCCTTCGCATCCCGCGCCTTGCAAAAAAATTGCCAAAGCCCCCTTCCCTTCGGACGAATCCTCCGTATAGTCCAACCCCATGACCAGCAAAGCCACCCTTCGCACGGCCCCTGTCGCGTTTCCCGCGCTGGCTTTGCATGCCTCGGCTCTGCTCGGGCTCCTGCTTCTTCTTACGCGCTTCTGAGCGTGCCTTGGGGCGCGACCGCTCGGAAGTGACCAGCGCCCAAGATTGAAGCAAACTCTCCAAGGAATTTATCGATGACCAAGACCGCCTCGCAACCCCGCGTGATGATTTTCGACACGACCCTGCGCGACGGCGAACAATCCCCCGGCGCCACCATGACCCATGACGAAAAGCTGGAGATCGCCGGCCTGCTGGACGAGATGGGCGTCGATATCATCGAGGCCGGGTTTCCGATTGCCTCGGAAGGCGATTTCGCTGCCGTGTCCGAGATTTCGAAGCGGGCGAAAAACTCGACGATCTGCGGGCTGGCGCGGGCCAATTACAAGGATATCGACCGCTGCTGGGAGGCGGTGAAGCACGCCCGCAGCCCGCGCATCCACACCTTCATCGGCACCTCGCCCCTGCACCGCGCCATTCCCAATCTGGACATGGACCAGATGGCCGAGCGCATCCACGACACCGTCACCCATGCCCGCAATCTGTGCGACAACGTGCAATGGTCGCCGATGGATGCGACGCGGACCGAGCATGATTACCTGTGCCGCGTGGTCGAGATCGCCATCAAGGCCGGGGCCACCACGATCAACATTCCCGACACGGTGGGCTATACCGCGCCGCGCGAAATGCGCCGACCTGATCCGCATGCTGCTCGAACGCGTGCCGGGCGCCGACAGCGTGATCTTTGCCACCCATTGCCACAACGATCTGGGCATGGCGACGGCGAACGCGCTGGCCGCCGTCGAGGCCGGCGCGCGCCAGATCGAATGCACGATCAACGGCTTGGGCGAACGCGCGGGCAATACCGCGCTGGAAGAAGTCGTCATGGCGATGAAGGTGCGCAATGACATCATGCCCTACCGCACCGGCATCGACACCACCAAGATCATGAACCTGTCGCGCCGCGTCGCCACGGTTTCGGGCTTTGCGGTGCAGTTCAACAAGGCCATCGTCGGCAAGAACGCCTTTCTGCACGAAAGCGGCATCCATCAGGACGGCGTGCTGAAGAACGTCGAGACCTTCGAGATCATGCGCCCCGAGGATATCGGGCTGCACCAGAAGAACCTCGACCATGGGCAAGCATTCGGGCCGCGCCGCGCTGCGCTCCAAGCTGAAGGAGCTGGGCTATGATCTGGCCGACAACCAGCTGAACGACGTCTTCGTGCGCTTCAAGGCTTTGGCCGACCGCAAGAAAGAGGTCTACGACGACGATCTGATCGCGCTGATCGCCGATGAGGCGACGATGGAGGCGCATGACACCCTGCAGGTCAAACGCCTGCGCGTGGTCTGCGGCACCGAGGGGCCGCAGGAGGCCGAGCTGACGCTGTCCATCGACGGGGTTGACCACGCGATTGACGCCACGGGCGACGGGCCGGTCGATGCGGCGTTCAATTGCGTCAAGATGCTGTTCCCGCATGAGGCGCGCTTGCAGCTCTATCAGGTCAGCGCCGTGACCGAGGGCACCGATGCGCAGGCGACGGTCAGCGTGCGGATGGAAGAAGACGGGCGCATCGTCACCGGGCAATCGGCGGATACCGATACGATTGTCGCCTCGGTGAAGGCCTATGTGAACGCGCTGAACAAGCTGATCGTGCGGCGGCAGAAATCGGCGCCGGACAGCGATAAGAAATCGGTGAATTACAAGGATCAGTGATCTGGTGAAAGGCGGGGGTTCTGGCCCTCGCCTTTGCGTTTCGGATTGGGGGAAGGACGGCTTTGAGGGCTTTGTGGACCCATTGCGATGTCTCCCTTTTTGCCCGGAATCAAGGGCGAAGCCCGCCGGGCAGCGCCCGACCGCCCCCTCGGGCGGGCGCTTTTGCAGCGGTACCAGTGGAATGTCGGCGGAAGAGCCTGACCTATAAAGTGCCTAAGTCAGATGTTGCTGCGCCCACCCGGCGGTCAAGCGCTGCCCTATGTTGTGTTGGCAGCACCGTCTGACCTTTTGCGCAAGGGCCACCCGAGACCGCTACACGCGCGGCGAAACCCCTTGGAGATGCGGTTAATCCCGCTGGCAGGAACTGCCATCAACTGGAAAAATTCCCGAACTGCGGTAGTTTGCCAGAGCGGTGCGGGCCGCGAGTTTTATCAGACAGTCCATCTCGTCCTGACGGTCCGGGTTTGGGGTCTTCAAACTGGCGGTAATCCCGAATGCCGGGGTCCCCTCGTAGGGAATTTCGTAAGCTTCCGGTGAAATCCCCACGGTCGCTGAAATGGTATAGAGCCAGAGCTTTTTGCCGCCAAGCTTTGCCCATTGACCAACATCCGAAATCGGTTTCGACATTGATCACCAGATCGGCCCCCGGACCGTTTACAGCCCGCATGCCGGATTTGCGCAGCACAGCGGCAAGCGGTGGCACCAGATATTCGCCATAACCGCTGCTGTATTGGCTCGAGGAGAGCTGAATGATGTAGCTCTTGCCGGTCAACGGGTCGGCAGCGGCGGCAGAGGCGAGCGCAACAAGGACGGCGGCGAGACAAAGGCGGCGCATGATCGGCTCCTTGGCGGCGGCGAGGCTTGACCCTAGCCGGGCTCGCTTGGGTTTTCAATTCTGTGCTGCAGGCCCTGCAACCTGGCTCTGCTCCCCCTGCCCCGAGAGCTCAGGCCCCGCCTGCGCCCTTCATCTCGATCAGGGTATTGCCGCCGTCGACGACCAGCATGGCGCCGTTGACGTAAGCCGCCTCGTTCGAGGCGAGGAAGGCGGCGCAGGCGGCGACTTCGCCGGGGGTGCCGGGGCGGCCGGTGGGGCTGGCTTTGCCTGCCTTGATTTCGCGCGCCGAGGAGGAGGCGGTTGCGATCCAGCCCGGCAGCACCGCGTTGCAGGTGATGCCCTCGCGGCCATATTCGAGGGCGACGGACCGGGTCATGCCGGTGATCGCGGCCTTGGCGGTGGCGTAGCCCGCCGAGCCGTCGATGGTCACCATCGGCCCGGTGACCGAGGCGATGTTGACGATGCGGCCATGGCCGGCTGCCTGCATCGCGGGCAGGGCCGCGCGGATGCAGTGAAAGGTGACGCCGATGTTCAGCGCCATGTGGTGTTGCCAGTCCGTATCGGAAAGCCCGCCGAGCTTGGCACGTTTGACGCGTTTGCCGCTTTGCACCATGCCGGCGTTGTTGATCAGGATCTGGACGGGGCCGAGTTTGGCGCTGACTGCGGCGAAGAGGCTTGCCACTTGCGCGGGGTCGGTGAGGTCGGCGATATGGCCGAGGCAGCCAAGCTCGGCGGCGCGGTCATGGATGCGCGCGGTGGTCGAGGTGACGCAGACCGATGCCCCGGCTGCGATCAGCTGCCGGGCGATGGCAAAGCCGATGCCGCCCTCGCTGCCTGCGCCGGTGACGAGGGCTATGCGTCCTGAGAGATCAAACATCGCGGGCTCCGCTGAGGGTGAAGGCTGGGGCGAGCATAGGCCGGGACCGGGCAATAAGGCCAGTCTTTGCCGCTGGGACGGGCCGCCGGGGCGCTGCCCCGGACCCCGGGATATTTGGAGACAGATGAAATGGGCGGCTGGAATGTTCGAAAAGGATAAGTTTCTGGCAAAATTGTCGGGATTTTGGTTGAAAAATATGGGATTATTCTACAAAAGGCGGAAAGATGCAGGGGGAAACTTCTGGTCTTTCGTCTGCGCGTGGCTGTCCTTATATGAAAGCGCCTGCCTCACTCTGCTGAGTCGTGGGTCTATGTTTTATTGCGATCAAGGATCAGCTCTCATATGTCACTCCTTTCGAGCCTCTTCTCGTCAGATATGGCGATCGACCTCGGCACCGCGAACACGCTGGTTTATGTGCGCGGCAAGGGCATCGTCTTGAACGAGCCTTCGGTCGTTGCCTATCACGTCAAGGATGGCAAGAAGCAGGTTCTGGCGGTCGGGCGAGGATGCCAAGCTGATGCTGGGGCGCACGCCGGGCACCATCGAGGCGATCCGGCCGATGCGCGACGGGGTGATCGCGGATTTTGACAGTGCCGAAGAGATGATCAAGCATTTCATCCGCAAGGTGCACAAGCGCACGACCTTTTCCAAGCCGAAGATCATCGTCTGCGTGCCCATGGGGCGACGCCCGTGGAGAAGCGGGCGATCCGGCAGTCGGTGCTTTCGGCAGGGGCGCGGCGCGCCGGGCTGATCGCAGAGCCGATTGCGGCGGCGATTGGCGCGGGCATGCCGATCACCGATCCGACCGGGAATATGGTGGTGGATATCGGGGGTGGCACCACCGAGGTCGCGGTGCTGTCCTTGGGCGATATCGTTTATGCGCGCTCGGTGCGCGTCGGTGGCGACCGGATGGATGAGGCGATCATTTCCTATCTGCGCCGCCATCAGAACCTGCTGATCGGTGAGTCGACGGCGGAGCGGATCAAGACCTCGATCGGCACGGCGCGGATGCCCGATGACGGGCGTGGCGCGAGCATGACGATCCGGGGCCGCGATCTTTTGAACGGCGTGCCGAAAGAGACCGAGATCAATCAGGCGCAGGTCGCCGAGGCCCTGTCCGAGCCGGTGCAGCAGATCTGCGACGCGGTGATGCAGGCTTTGGAGACGACACCGCCGGATCTGGCAGCCGATATCGTGGACCGTGGCGTGATGCTGACCGGCGGCGGCGCGCTGCTGGGCGATCTGGATCTGTCGTTGCGCGAGCAGACCGGCCTGTCGATCTCTGTCGCCAACGAGCCTTTGAACTGCGTGGCTCTGGGCACCGGCAAGGCCTTGGAGTATGAAAAGCAACTGCGCCATGTGATCGACTACGACAGCTGATCACGGCGCGGCTTTCGGACACTTCAGTTGAAACGGGCCGCTCATGGCAAGAAACCGCATTGATCCAGAGGAATTCCACCGGCCGTTGCGGCGGGTTCTGGTGGCATTGCTGATCCTTCTGATGCTGGGGCTGTTCTTCCTGTGGCGCATCGACAGCCCGCGGGTCGAGCGCTTCCGCTCGGCTTTGGTCGACCGCTTTGTGCCCTCGATGCAATGGGCCTCGGCGCCGGTGACCTGGGGGTTGGATGTGGTCGATGATTTCCAGTCCTATGCGCGGCTTTACCAGCAGAACCAGCAATTGCGCGAGGAATTGCGCCAGATGAAGGCCTGGAAAGAGGCGGCCTTGCAGTTGGAGCAGAAGAACGCGCGGCTTTTGGATCTGAACCATGTGCGGCTGGACCCCAAGCTGACCCATGTGACCGGGGTCGTGCTGGCGGATTCCGGCTCGCCCTTCCGTCAGTCGGTCCTGCTGAATGTCGGCCTGCGCGATGGCATCCGCGATGGCTGGGCGACGATGGACGGGATCGGACTTGTCGGCCGCATCTCGGGCGTGGGGGCGCAGACCAGCCGGGTGATCCTGTTGACCGACAGCAACAGCCGGGTGCCGGTGACCATCCAGCCCTCGGGGCAGCAATCGCTGTTGTCGGGGGATAACTCCGATCTGCCGCCCTTGGATTTCATCGAGGACCCCGACGAGGTGCGCCCGGGTGACCGGGTGGTGTCTTCGGGCGATGGCGGCATGTTTCCGGCGGGGCTTTTGGTCGGCACCGTGGTTCTGGGCACCGACAAGCGGCTGCGGGTGGCGCTGGCTGCCGATTATCAGCGGCTGGAGTTTTTGCGGGTGTTGCGCAGCCACGAGTTGGCCCCGATCACCGATGCCGGCGCCTTGATCGCCGAGCCGCCGATGCAGGGGCCACCGCCGCCTGCGGCCAGCGATGCCGAACCCGCGCCCGCCTCTGACAGCAACGGCTGAGGAGCAGGCAATGATCGACGAGGTCACCCGCGAGATCTGGCTGCACCGGCTGCTGTTTGTGGCCATGGCGCTTTTGATCATGTTCTGGCGGCTGTTGCCGCTGCCCCTGGCGGAATTCACCGATTGCGCGGCGGATGCGGGGTTTTGCCACGCGAGGATCTGGCTGGCCCGGATGCCGGGGCCGGATCTGCTGCTCTGCGTGATCTTCGCCTGGACGATGCGGCGTCCGGATTTTCTGCCGGTGCTGCTGATCGCGGTTGTGGTCTTGATGGAGGATATGCTGCTGATGCGTCCGCCGGGGCTGTGGACCGGCCTTGTGTTGATCGCCTCGGAGTTCGTGCGGGGGCGGGTTGCACTGACTCGTGAGTTGAACTTTGGCGTCGAATGGCTTTTGGTGTCGGGGCTGATGCTGGCCATGCTGCTGATTTACCGGCTGGTCTTTTCAATGGTGATGGTGCCGCAGGCGGGCTTTGGCTTTGCGCTGGTGCAGGTGGTCTGGTCGGTGCTGTGCTATCCTGTGGTGGTGTTCCTGTCGCGCTATGTGCTGGATCTGCACAAGCCCGCCACGGGCGAGGTCGATGCCTATGGTCGGCGGATTTGAGGGATAGATGAGACGCACGCCGCGCGATACCGAAGCCACCTCCCGCAGCGTGACGCGCCGTGCGCTGATCATGGGTGCGGGCATGTCGGCGATGGTGGCAGCGCTTGGCGCGCGGATGCGGTTTCTTGGCGTCGATCAGGCCGATGAGTTTCGCCTGCTGGCCGAGGAAAACCGCATCAACATCAGGCTGATCCCGCCGGCGCGCGGGCTTATTCAGGATCGCAACGGCAAGCTGATCGCGGGCAACGAGCAGAATTACCGCGTCGTGATCACCCGCGAAGATGCGGGCAAGAGCGACGACGAGGTCGAAGGCATCCTGAACCGGGTCAGTCATATCATCCCGCTGACCCAGACCGAGCTGGCCGATACGATGAAGGACATCAAGCGCAACAGCCCCTTTGTGCCGATCATCGTGGCCGAGCGGCTTGACTGGCAGGACATGTCGCGCATCGCGGTCAATGGCCCTGCCCTGCCCGGGGTTTCCCCCGAGGTCGGGCTGAGCCGGCTTTACCCGCGCGATTTCGATTTTGCCCATGTGGTCGGCTATGTCGGTCCGGTCTCGGACAAGGATATCGAGGCGCAGGAAAGCCCCGACCCTTTACTTCGCATCCCCAAGTTCCAGATCGGCAAGATCGGCGTCGAGCGCTGGATGGAAGACACGCTGAGGGGCTCGGCGGGCACCAAGCGCATCGAGGTCAATGCGGTGGGCCGGGTGATGCGCGAGTTGTCGCGCGAAGAGGGTCAGAAGGGCCGCGACCTGCGCCTGACCATCGATGCCGATGTGCAGAATTTCGTGCAGGCGCGGCTGGGCGAGGAATCGGCGGCCTGCGTGGTGATGGATGTCAACAACGGCGACATCATCGCGGCGGTTTCGTCGCCCTCGTTCGACCCCAACCTGTTCGTGCGCGGCATCAGCCAGAAGGATTACTCGGCCCTGACCGAGCATGACCACCGCCCCTTGGCCAACAAGGTGGTGCAGGGGGCCTATCCGCCGGGATCTACCTTCAAGATGGTGACGGCGCTGGCGGCGCTGGCCGAAGGCGCGATCAGCGAAGACACCACGGTGCGCTGCCCCGGCTATCTGGAATATGGCGGGCGCAAGTTTTCCTGCTGGAAGCGCGGCGGCCATGGCACGGTCAATCTGAAAAAGGCGCTGGCCGAAAGCTGCGATGTGTATTTCTACGACACCAGCCAGAAGGTCGGCATCGACAAGATCGCCGAGATGGGCCGCAAGCTGGGGTTGGGCCAGCGCATCGATCTGCCGATGTCGGCGATTTCCGACGGCTTGATGCCGGACAAGGCCTGGAAACAGGCCAAGTACCAGAAGGACTGGATGATCGGCGACACGATCAACGCCTCGATCGGTCAGGGCTATGTGCTGGCGACGCCCTTGCAACTGGCGCTGATGGCGGCGCGGATCGCCAGCGGCAAGCAGGTGGTGCCGCGCATCATCCATTCGATCAACGACCAGCCGGTGCCTCTGGTCGAGGCAGAAGGCCTCGGGCTGGAAGGATCGAAGCTGCGTGCGGTGCAGATGGGCATGTTCGAGGTGATGAACGGCGCGCATGGCACGGGCAAGGGCGCGCGGATTGCCGACCCGGCGCTGCAGATGTGCGGCAAGTCGGGCACGGCGCAGGTGCGCAACATCTCGAGCTGCTGAACGCGATTCCGGCGTGATCTCGAACGACCGTCTGCCCTGGAAACAGCGCGACCACGCCTTGTTTGTGGCCTTTGCCCCCGCCGATAACCCGCGCTATGCGGTTTCGGTGGTGATCGAGCATGGCTCCTCGGGCTCTGCCGCGGCGGGCCCGGTGGCGCGCGATGCGCTGTTGCGGGTGCTGACCGGCGATATCCCGCCCTTGAGCGCCTATCCCGCCGCGCAGCGCGGCCGCATGGAGAGCCTGCTGAAATCGCTGAAGCTGCGCCAGCCTGACGGGTCGGCGCCTGCGCCCTCGAAGGTCTGAGCGATGAGTTTTCTGGAATACCGCCTCAAGCTCGTGCCGACCGGCTTTGCCAAGGTGTTTTACATCAACTGGGCGCTGATCCTGCTGATTACCGCGATTGCCGCGATTGGCTGGCTGATGCTTTATTCGATCGCCGGCGGCAATATGAACACCTGGGCGCTGCCACAGATCAAGCGCTTTGTCCTGGGCATGGTGATCTTGTTGACCGTGGCGGCGGTGCCGATCTGGTTCTGGCGCTCGATGTCGGGGCTGGCCTATGCGATTGCGATGATCCTGCTCTTGGTGGTGGAGTTCTTCGGCACCGTCGGCATGGGGGCGCAGCGCTGGATCGATCTGGGGTTTATCACCATCCAGCCTTCCGAGTTGATGAAGGTGACGCTGGTGATGATGCTGGCGACCTATTACGACTGGCTGGATGACAAGAAGGTGTCGCGCCCGCTGTGGGTGCTGCTTCCGGTGGTGCTGATCGTTGCGCCGACGCTTCTGGTGCTGGCGCAGCCCAACCTTGGCACCTCGGTGATGCTGGTGGCGGCGGGCGGGGCGGTGATGTTTGCCGCCGGGGTGTCCTATTGGTATTTCGGCGCGGTGATCGCCGCGGTGGGCGGCGGCATCTTTGCGGTGATCACTTCCGAAGGCACGCCCTGGCAGCTGCTGCATGACTATCAATACAAGCGCATCCACACCTTCCTTGACCCCTCGGCCGACCCTTTGGGCGCGGGCTATAACATCATTCAGGCCAAGATCGCCTTGGGGTCGGGCGGCTGGGCTGGCAAGGGCTTCATGCAGGGCACCCAGAGCCGGTTGAACTTTCTGCCCGAAAAGCACACCGACTTCATCTTCACCACGCTGGGCGAAGAATTCGGCTTTATCGGCGCGATTTCCCTGCTGGCGCTGTATACGCTGGTGCTGGTGATCTGCATCCATGCGGCGGTGCAGAACAAGGACCGCTTCAGCCAGCTGCTGATCGTCGGCGTGGCGGTGAACTTCTTCCTCTACCTCGCGGTCAACCTGTCGATGGTGATGGGCATGGCCCCGGTGGTGGGGGTGCCTTTGCCGCTGCTGAGCTACGGCGGTTCGGCGACGCTGGTGATCTTGCTTGCCTTCGGGTTGGTGCAGAGTGCCATCGTGCACAGGCCGCGCTGAGGCGGTTGGGGGCTTTGGGCCATGAGGTTTGATTTCAGGCGGCACGGGCGCTTTGTCGTCGCCTTTGGCATCGGGCTGGGGGTGGGCGCTGCGAGCTTTGCCGTACCCGCCAGTCTGGGCTTGCACGCGCTTTATGGGGCGAATGCGTTTTTCCTCAGCTATCTGATCTTGATGCTGCGCATGGCAGCCGCGTTCAAAGCCGCCGATCTGAAGCGCCGCGCCGCGGTGGAGGACGAGGGCATGGGCGTGATCATTGTGATCGCGCTGGCCTCGGTCGGGATCAGTCTGGCGGCGATCTTGCTGGTGCTGAACGGGCCCGAGAGCTCGTCCCTGGCCTTCCGGCTGATGGGGCTGGCGGCGCTGCCCTTGGGCTGGGGCATGGTGCAGGTGCTGCTGGCCTTTCACTATGCGCATCTTTTCTACCGCCCCGAAGCGGGCTAAGCCTGCGGGCGGGCTGATCTTTCCCGAAACCGAATCCCCCGAGCCGTGGGATTTCCTGTATTTCTCCTTCGGGATCGGCATGACGGCGCAGGTCTCGGATGTGCAGGTCACCGCGGTTGGTCTGCGCAAGCTGGTGACCGGGCATGCGGTGGGGTCGTTCTTTCACAACACCGGTGATTCTGGCGCTGGCGGTGAACGCGGCGATGAGTTTGACAGGATAGGAGGCTTGCGATGGCAGTGGTGGTATATTTTGCGGCCCCGGCAGTCTGGGAGGAATACCGCGAGGTCTTGCCCGCAGCACTGGCCGAGGCAGGGATCGCGGCGGAGATCATCCACGAGGCCGGCGATCCGGCGGCGGTGGATTACATCATCTATGCCCCCTCTGCCCCGCTGCAGGACTTCACGCCCTTTTGTGCACTGCAAGGCGGTGCTGAGCCTTTGGGCGGGGGTCGAGCGCATCGTCGGCAATGCGACCCTGACCCAGCCCTTGTGCCGCATGGTCGATACCGGGCTGACCGAGGGCATGGTGGAATGGGTGGTGGGCCATGCCCTGCGCCATCATCTGGGCATGGACCGCCATATCGTCAATCCGGGCCATGTCTGGGACCCGACCTGCCCGCCGCTTGCGCGCGAGCGGGTGGTGGCGACTGCTGGGCCTGGGGGCGCTGGGAACGGCTTGCGCCCGCGCCCTGGCTGCGCTGAATTTTCAGGTTGTGGGCTGGAGCCGCTCGGCCAAGGCGGTTGAGGGCATCGCGTGCCGTTCCGGCGAAGACGGGCTGGAGACCGCCTTGCGGGCGGCGGATATCGTGGTGACGCTGCTGCCCAAGACCCCCGAGACCGAGAACCTGCTGGACGCGCGGCGTTTGGCCTGGATGAAGCCAGAGGCGGTGATCCTGAACCCCGGGCGCGGCGCTTTGATTGACGACGCGGCGCTGCTGGCAGCGCTGGATGCGGCGGCTTTGGGCCATGCGACGCTGGATGTATTCCGGGTGGAGCCCTTGCCCGCCGATCACCGCTTCTGGAGCCATCCGCGCGTGACGGTGACGCCGCATATCGCCGCAGATACCCGCGCCGCGGGGGCCGCACGGGTGCTGGTCGAGAATATCCGGCGCGGGGAAGCGGGCGAGGCGTTTTTGAACCGCGTCGACCGGACGCGGGGCTACTGAAGCGCGAAGGGGCTTTCCGCCCCTTACGGCTTTGGCCAGGGCCAAAGCCTATCCCCGAGGATATTTGCGCAGAGAGGATGACCGGGGGGCTGGCAGGCGGGGGATGGCATGCTAGAGTTGCGCGATGAACAATCTTTTGAACCTGATCGGGCGGATCTTGATCGCGCTGCTGTTTTTCGGCGGCGCGGCGCAAAAATTTACCGATCCGCGGCCAGTGGAGGCGATGATTGCCTCGATTGACCTGCCGGTCTGGGTGATCTGGCCAGTGGCACTGTTCAATCTGGTGGCAGCGCTGGGGTTGATCTTTGGGCCCAGAGTGCGGGCCTGGGCTGTGGTGCTGGCGGGATATTGCCTGTTCACCAGTTATTTTCACTGGCAGTTGCGCGCGGATCCCTGGCAGGTCAGCATCATGGTGAAGAACTGGTCGATTGCGGGCGGTCTGCTTATTCTGGCCGCGCAGGGGCCGGGGCGGTATGTCTGGCGGAGGTGAGCGCATGGTTCAGGTCTTGGGGATCGGTGGCTTTTTCTTTCGTGCGCAGGACCCGGCGGCTTTGGCGGCCTGGTATGCGCGGCATCTGGGAATTGACGAGGTGCCAGCCGATTACGACGGGCAGGTCTGGCGCCAGCAGGCGGGCGAGACGGTCTTTGCCCCCTTCCCCGCCGATACCAGCGCTTTCGGGCGGCCAGAGCAGGCCTGGATGATCAACTTTCGCGTCGCGGATCTGGCGGCGGCGGTGGCGGAGTTGCGCGCGGCGGGGATCGCGGTTGCGCTGGACGCAGAGGTCTATCCCAACGGGCACTTTGCCCAGCTGGCCGACCCTGAGGGCAATCCGATCCAGCTGTGGCAGGCAATATGACAGGATAGAGGAGGACAGCGGATGGCGCGGCTTGTTTTCGGGATAAATCAGTCTTTGGACGGCTATGTCGATCATGAGGCCTTTGCGCCGGACCCGGTGCTGTTTGGCCATTTCATCGCCGAGGCCGAGGCGCAGAGTGTCAGTCTTTACGGGCGCAAGGTCTATCAGCTGATGCGCTATTGGGAAGAGGACCGGCCCGAGTGGGGTGCGCCCGAGCGGGCCTTTGCGGCGGCCTGGCAGCGGCAGAAGAAATGGGTGGTCTCGCGCTCGGGCGTCGAGGTGGGGCCGAACGCGGCGCTTGTGACCGGCGATCTGGCCGAGGCGGTGCAAGCGTTGAAGGCGCGCGAGGCGGGCGAGATCGAGGTGGCGGGGCCAGATCTGGCGGCGAGCCTGACGGCGCTGGGGCTGATCGACGAATACCGCATCTATCTGCACCCCGTGGTGCTGGGCAGCGGCACACCTTTCTTCAAGGCGACCCGCCCGCGGCTGCGGCTGGAAGACTGCAGCCAGATCGGTGAGGATGTCTTGCGGCTGGTTTATCTGCCGGAGTGAGGCGGGAACTTGGCGCGTTGCGTTCTGGTAGCGGAGGAGAAGGGGCTGCTTACCGCTTCTGGCTTTGGCAGGCCAAATGTCGGCTAAGAGCCCTTTGCGGACTTCATCCACAGATCCCCTTTGCCCGGAATCAAGGGCGCAAGCCCGCCGGGCCGCGCCCTCCCTCCCCACGGGAGGGCGCGTTGGCTGGGGGTGCCAGTTGAAGTTCTGAGGAAGTGTCTGCGCTATTAAGTTCCTACGGCGGAGGTTCGGAGCGCCATCCCGAGGTCGGGCGCGGCCCTCTGGTGTGCAGGTGTCAACGGCAGTTTCGTTTGCTTAGCCGCCGCCTCCCCTAGCGATACCGCCTGAAAAACCTTGTCCTGGCATAAAGCTCTTCCAGCCGTTTCATCCGGGCTTCGGTGTCTTGCCAGGTCATGCTTTGCACCGCGGCGAGCAGGGTTTCGACCAGCACCATCAGCGCTGACGTTGCTGTCCCAGGCCGAGGGGGCCTCGATATGGCAGGCAAAGCGTATGGCGGGCATGGGCGGCGGCGGGCGAGACCCAGCGGTCGGTGATCAGGATGATCTCGGCCCCCTGCTCCTTGGCCATCTCGGCCACCTGCAGCACGGCGTTTTCATAGCGGCGGATATCGAAGACCAACAGCACATCGCCCTGTTTCATATCCAGCAGCGCCGGCGGCCAGGTGGTCGAACTGTCCGACAGCAGCGTCACCTCCGGCCGCACCACCGTCATCAGCGAGGTGAAGTAATCCGCCAGCACATGGGTGATCCGCCCGCCCATCGCAAAGACCGTGCGGGCGGGATCGGCCAGCAGGCCTGCGGCGCGCGTCGAATTCGGCATGGTCGATCTGGCCCAAGCGTGGCTTGCAGATTGGCCACCACCGCATCGGCAAAGCGGTTCAGGATATGGGTATCGGGCACGCCCGCCCGCCCAGCGGTCGTGCTTGGTCAGGGGCGAGACCAGCATCGCCTCGACCTCGAGCCGCAAGGAGGCCTGAAAATCCGGATAGCCCTTGTAGCCCAGCTTTTGCGCCAGCCGCACCACGGTCGGGGTCGAGACCTGCGCCGCCTTGGCCAGAATGCGTGATCGAGCCCAGCGCTGCCACCGGATAATGCGACAGGATATGGGTGGCGAGCTGCCGTTCGGCCCGCGTCAGATCGGCAAGCGCGCTGCGCAACTGTTCGTCGAGTGTCAGTTTTTCGATCATGCCGCCTCGATTTTGGAAGTATTGTTCCAGACACATACCATCAAGAAACATTCTTGACAGAATGCAAGCAAAAGATCAGCCTTTGAGAAAATACGGGAGAGATGACTCGTGGCTATGGCGGCGGATCGGCAGGCAGAGCGCTTTGCGCCAGTGATCGAAAACGAGGCCGCGCAGGGGCGCGTGGTGCTGGTCTGCGAGCATGCCAGCAAGGTGATCCCTGCCGCCTGGGGCGATCTGGGGCTGGAGCCCGCGGCGCGGGCTGCGCATATTGCCTGGGATCCCGGTGCGCTGGCGGTGGCGCGGGGCTTGGCGGCGCGGCTCAAGGCGGTGCTGATCCATGCCCCGGTCAGCCGACTGGTCTATGACTGCAACCGCGCGCCGGATATGGCGGGGGCGATGCCGGCGCAATCCGAGGTCTTTGCCATTCCGGGCAATGCCGCGATCACGCCGCAAGACCGGCTGGCCCGCGTCGAGGCGATCTATCTGCCCTGGGTCGAAGGTCTGCACGGGCTGATCGCCCGGCGGATCGCGCTGGGGTTGCGCCCGGTGGTGGTGACGGTGCACAGCTTTACCCCGGTCTATAACGGCAAGCAGCGTCGGGTCGAATTCGGCGTGATCCATGACGCCGACGCGCATTTTGCGGTGGCGGTGCAATCGGCGGCGACCAGGCTGACGCGGCTCAACACGCAGTTGAACGCGCCCTATTCGGCGGCGGATGATGTGACCCATACCCTGCGCTTGCAGGCAACGCCCTACGGCCTGCCGAATGTCATGCTGGAGATCCGCAATGATCTGATCGCCACAGCGGCACAACAAGCGGCGATGGCGGACCAGTTGGCGCAGGTCTTGAACATGGGGCTGGTCGAGATCCAGCGGCAGGCGAAGGCAAGCTGAGGCCCCCTACGGAGCGGGGCGATACGCCCTTGAATTTGAAGCGACCGCCAAGGCGCGGAACATCAAAGGAGATCCGGATATGGCCGGCAATATGACTTTGGACGAGTTGAAAGCCAGCGTTAAACGCGGCGAGATCGATACGGTGCTGGTTTGCGGCATCGACATGCAGGGCCGCCTGATGGGCAAGCGCTTTCACGCGGCCTTCTTCGTCGATGGCGGCTGGAAGGAAACCCACTGCTGCAACTATCTGCTGACCGTGGATATGGAGATGAACACGGTGCAGGGCTATGCCTCGAGCTCTTGGCAGACCGGCTATGGCGATTATGTGCTGAAGCCCGACCTCGCGACGCTGCGGCTGATCCCCTGGCTGGCGGGCACTGCGCTTGTGCTGGGCGACACGCTGGATCACCACGGCCATGAGGTGCCGCATTCGCCGCGCGCGATCCTGAAAAAACAGGTGGCGCGGGCGCGGGCCATGGGGTTCGAGCCGATGATGGCGACGGAGCTGGAGTTCTATCTGTTCGAGAACTCCTATGCCGATCTGCGCGACAACGCCTGCCGGGATCTGAAGGCGGTAAGCGGCTATAACGAGGATTACCACATCTTCCAGACCACCAAGGAAGAGGACGTGATGCGCGCGATTCGCAACGGGCTTTATGGCGCAGGCATCCCGATCGAGAATTCCAAGGGCGAGGCCGATGCCGGGCAGGAAGAGGTCAACTACCACTACTCCGACGCGCTCGACACCGCCGACAACCATGTGATCATCAAGAACGGCGTCAAGGAGATCGCCTTTGCCAAGGGCAAGTCGGTGACCTTCATGGCGAAATACGACCACCGCCGCGCGGGATCGTCGAGCCATGTGCACCAGAGCCTGTGGACCAAGGACGGCAAGCCTGCGTTTTACGACAAGACCGACAAATACGGCATGTCCGAGCTGATGAAGCAGTTCGTCGCCGGGCAGCTGGCCCATGCCGAGAGATGACGGTGTTTCTGGCGCCCTATGTCAACAGCTACAAGCGGTTTTCCATCGGGATGTTCGCGCCAACCAAGGCGGTCTGGTCGGCGGACAACCGCACGGCGGGTTTCCGGGTTTGCGGGGTCGAGTCCAAGGCGGTGCGGGTGGAATGCCGCATTCCCGGTTCGGATGCCAACCCCTATCTGACCTGTGCCGCGCTTCTGGCTGCAGGTCTGGCGGGGATCGAGGCGAAGATGGAGCTGGAGCCGGAATTGTCGGGCGATATGTATACCACCGAAGGCATCCGCGAGATCCCGCATAACCTGCGCGATGCGGCGGCCCGGCTGAAGGGCTCGGCGATGCTGCGCGCGGCCTTTGGCGATGACGTGGTGGATCATTATCACCACGCCGCGCAGTGGGAGATTTCCGAGACCGACCGCGTGGTGACGGACTTTGAACTGCAGCGCCTGCTGGAACGCGCGTAAGTGTAGGATGGGCGCTGCGCCCATCCTTGGCTTGAGGATTGATGGGCGGATCGCCCATCCTACGAGGTGAGAAAATGAAACCGATACAATTGATTTCGCCGGTCGACGGCTCGGTCTATGCCGAGCGCATGCCTCTGACACAGGCGGCCGCCTTTGCGGTGGCGGCGCGGCCAAGGCGGCGCAGAAGGCCTGGGCGGCGCGGCCGCTGGCGGAGCGCATTGCGCTGGTCAAGGCGGGTGTCGCCGCGCTGAACGCGATGACGCCGCGTGTGGTCGAGGAACTGGCCTGGCAGATGGGCCGCCCGACCCGCTTTGGCGGCGAATTTGGCGGGGTCAACGCCCGCACTGACTACATGTCCGAGATCGCCGCCGAGACGCTTGCGCCGCATGTCATTGAAGACAGCGCCAAATTCCGCCGCTATCTCGCGCGTGAGGCTTTGGGGGTGGTGTTCATCATCGCGCCCTGGAACTACCCCTACCTGACCACGATCAACACGCTGGCCCCTGCCCTGATCGCGGGGAACACGGTGGTGCTGAAGCATGCCAGCCAGACCTTGCTGGTGGGCGAGCGGATGGCCGAGGCGTTCCATTCTGCGGGCGTTCCTGCGGATGTGTTCCAGAACGTCGTGCTTGGACCACGCCACCACCGAGGCCCTGATCGCGGCGCGGGCGTTCAATTTCGTCAACTTCACCGGCTCGGTCGGCGGCGGTCAGGCGATTGAGCGCGCGGCGGCGGGGACCTTTACGCCGCTTGGGCCTTGAGCTTGGCGGCAAGGATCCGGGTTACGTCCGCGCCGATGCCAATCTGGATGCGGCCGTCGATACGCTGATGGATGGCGCGATGTACAACGCGGGGCAATGCTGCTGCGGCATCGAGCGGATCTATGTGCATGAGAGCCTTTATGACGCCTTTGTTGAAAAGGCGGTGGCCTGGGTCAAGGCCCTCAAGCTTGGCAATCCCTTTGACGCCGACAGCACCTTGGGGCCGATGGCCAACAAGCGCTTTGCGGCGGTGGTGCGCGGCCAGATTGCCGAGGCGGTGGCGGCCGGGGCCAAGGCCTTGATTGATCCGGCGCTGTTTCCGGCAGACGATGGCGGGGCTTACCTTGCGCCGCAGATCCTGGTGGATGTCGATCATTCGATGCGGGTGATGATGGAGGAATCCTTCGGCCCGGTCGTTGGCATCATGAAGGTCAAGGATGATGCCGAGGCCTTGCGGTTGATGAACGACTAGCCCTATGGCCTGACCGCGAGCGTTTGGACCGAGGATTACGACACCGCAGCGGCTTTGGGCGCGCAGATCGAAACCGGCACCGTCTTCATGAACCGCGCCGATTATCTGGACCCTGCCCTGTGCTGGACCGGTTGCAAGGACACCGGCCGGGGTGGCTCGCTGTCTTATCTGGGTTTCCATTCGGTAACCCGTCCGAAATCCTATCATCTGAAGAAAGTCTGAGCCATGAGCCATTCTGTGCCCAATAGGAACTGGTCCTATCCGACCGCGATCAAATTCGGCGTTGGCCGGATTGCGGAGCTGGCCGAGCAGTGCCGCGCGGCGGGGGTCACCAAGCCGCTGTTTGTCACCGACAAGGCGCTTGCCAGCCTGCCGATCACGGCGGCAGCCGTGGCCAGCCTCAACGACGCGGGTCTGGGGGCTGCGGTGTTTTCGGAAGTCGATCCGAACCCGAACGAGATGAACATGGCCGATGGCATCAAGGTCTACCTTGCCGGCGGCCATGACGGGGTGATCTGCTTTGGTGGCGGCTCGGCGCTGGATCTGGGCAAGATGATTGCTCTGATGGCACATCAGAAGTCTGATCTAAGTGTCTGGGATCTGGAGGATATCGACGATTGGTACACCCGTGCCGATGGCTCGAAAATCGCGCCGATCCTTGCGGTGCCGACAACGGCGGGCACCGGCTCGGAAGTGGGTCGCGCCGGGGTTCTGACCAATTCGGTGACGCATAAGAAGAAGATCATCTTCCATCCCAAGCTGTTGCCGGTGGTGGTGATCTGCGACCCTGCCCTGACCGTGGGCATGCCGAAATTCATCACTGCAGGCACCGGCATGGACGCGCTGGCGCATTGTCTGGAGGCCTATTGCTCGCCCTTCTATCACCCGATGAGCCAGGGCATCGCGCTGGAAGGCATGCGGCTGGTGTTTGAAAACCTGCCCAAGGTCTATGCCGACCCGAACGATCTGGATGCACGCGCCCATATGATGTCGGCGGCGGCGATGGGGGCTGTGGCCTTCCAAAAGGGGCTTGGCGCGATCCATTCCCTGAGCCATCCGATTGGCGCGGTTTATGGCACGCATCACGGCACCACCAATGCTGTGGTCATGCCGATGGTGCTGGAGTTCAACCGCGCGGCCATCGAAGACCGCATCGAGAAGGCGGCGGCCTATCTGGGCATCGCGGGCGGTTTTGCGGGCTTTCACGACGAGATCATGGAGCTGCGGACCTTGCTGAACATCCCGGAGAACCTGTCGGCGATGGGGGTGCAGTTTGGCGATCTGGACATGCTGACCGAGATGGCGCTGGAAGATCCGTCTTGTGGCGGCAATCCGATCGCCGATGACGCGCGAAAATACCCGCGCGTTGTTTGACGCCTGCATGTAAGCGAAAAGGCCCGCGCCGATGGAAGTGGTGACTGAAATCGCGATCATTGGCGCGGGCGTTGTCGGGCTGGCGGTGGCGCGGGCGCTGCTTGCCGAGGGGCGTGAGGTTGTGCTGGTGGACCCCAGCGCGCCGGGCATGGGCGCGTCCTATGGCAATGCCGGGACCATCGCCGATTACGCGGTGATGCCGGTGGGCACGCCGGATGTTTTGCGCAACCTGCCGTCGCTGCTGTTTGACAAGTCCTCCCCCTTGGCGATTCGCCGTGCGGCGCTGCCGAGCCTTGCGCCTTGGTTGATGCGCTTTGCACGGCAGTGCTTGCCTGCGGCAGCGGCACGCAATGCGCAGGCGATTGCGGCGCTGGTGGCGGATGCCTGTCCGCGCTGGCAGGCGCTGGCGGGCCAGATTGGTGGCACGTCGATCTTGCAGCCGCGCGGCTGTTTGTACCTTTACGAAACCGAAAAGGCGTTTCGCGCCGCTAGCGCCGATATCGGCTTTCGCCGCAGCATCGGCATTGCGGCGGAGTTGATTGACGCGTCCACACTTGCAGCGATGGAGCCGGGGCTGCCGCCGATGGCGGGGGCCGCGTTCTTTCCCAAGGCAGTGTTCATGGCCGACCCCGGCGAGATGGTGCAGCTTTTGGCGCAAGATGTGCTGGCTAAGGCGGGATTTATCCAAGCCCGGGCCGAGACGATTGTGCGTGAAGCTGGATCGGTGCGGATCGGCGGGGCTGGGCTTAATCTGCGGGCCAGACGTGTTGTGATCGCGGCGGGGGCGCATTCCAAAGCGCTGGCGCGGGTGGCGGGCGACCGGGTGCCTTTGGACACCGAGCGCGGCTATCATCTGGAGTGGGACATGGCTTCGCCGCGCCTGACGCGGCCCTGCTGCCCGACCGCGCGCGGGTTTTACCTGTGCCCGATGACGGGGCGTCTGCGGGTGGCGGGGACGGTGGAGCTGGGCGGGCTGACCGCCCCGCCCTCGGCGCATCGGCTGGAGAAACTGGCCGAAGGGGCGCGGGTGATCTTTCCCGATCTGGGCACGCCCGAGCGCAGCTGGATGGGGTTCCGGCCTTCGATGCCGGATAGCCTGCCGGTGATTGGCGCGAGTGCGGCCGGGGCGGAGGTGATCCATGCCTATGGTCACGGCCATATCGGGCTGACCTTGGCACCGATCACCGCAGCGCTGGTGGCGGATCTGGTGGCGGGGCGAGCCTCGGGGATCGATTTAGCGCCCTATCGGGTGGGGCGGTTCTGAGGCGGTTGAGGGTGCATGCGGCTGACTGGACTGCGGCAGACTGGGTTGAGGCAGACTGGGCTGCGGGCAGTCCAGTCTGGATAGGTTAGCCAAGCTGCAAGCTCTGAAGCAACCAGGTTTTCGGGTTAGCCCAGATAGGCGGTGACCAGGGGCGCAACCTCGGTCCAGCCGCGCCAGATCATATCGATCGCGACATAGAAGATGATCGCGAGGCCGACATAGGCGATCCAACGGTGGCGGTTCAACAGCCGGGCGATGAAGCTGGCGGCGAGGCCCATCATGGCGATCGAGAGGATCAGGCCGATCACCAGCACTGTGGGGTGGTCGCGCGCAGCACCAGCCACGGCGAGCACGTTATCCAGCGACATCGAGACATCGGCCAGCACGATCTGCCAGGCGGCCTGCGCGAAGGTCTTGGTCGGCGCGCCGCCTGCGACGGTGCCGTCGGCGTTCAGGTCCTCATTGGCAAGGGCCTCCGCCGCGGCATTGGCCTCGGCATGGCTGCTTTGCAATTCGCGGAACATCTTCCAGCAGACCCAGAGCAACAGGATGCCGCCCGCGAGCAAGAGGCCGACCTGCGCCAGCAGCTGGGTGGTGATCAGCGCGAAGCCGATGCGCAGCACCGTGGCGGCGAGGATGCCGATGAGGATTGCCTTGGCACGCAACTCTTTGGCAAGGCCTGCGGCGGCAAGACCGATGACGATGGCGTTGTCGCCAGCAAGGACCAGATCAATGCCGATGACTTGGAGCAGAGCCACAAAGCCTGCGTAGGTAAAAATTTCCATGTCTCACCAGATTGATTGCCTGGCCCCTACCTAGGCGCTTGGAAAGGCGGCTTCAAGCACTTGTGATCCGCGATTTCTGAACCGGGCGGTCTGAATTGGCAGGGTCAGAGCGAGGCGGGCACCACCTGATCGGGTGGGCGGTGGCCATCGGCGAAGGTCTTGATGTTGATGATGACTTTCTCGCCCATCTCGATGCGGCCTTCCAGCGTCGCCGAGCCCATGTGCGGCAAGAGCACGACGTTGGGCAGATCGCGCAACGCCGGGTTGATCTGGGCGCCATGTTCGTAAACGTCGAGCCCTGCCCCGGCGATCTCGCCCGCCGCAAGGCCGCGTTGCAGGGCGTTTTCGTCAATCACCTCACCGCGCGAGGTGTTGATGATCACGGCAGAGGGTTTGAGCAGTTTCAGCCGCCGGGCATTGAGCAGATGGAAGGTCGAGGGCGTGTGCGGGCAGTTGATCGAGAGGATATCCATCCGCGCGATCATCTGGTCAAGGCTTTCCCAATAGGTCGCCTCCAACTCGGCCTCGGCCTCGGGGCGCAGGCGGCGGCGGTTGTGGTAATGCACCTGCAGACCAAAGGCGCGGGCGCGCCGCGCCACGGCCGAGCCGATCCGCCCCATGCCAAGGATGCCCAGCCGACGCCCGCCAAGCCTGCCACCCAGATGCGCCATCGGCGACCAGCCCTGCCATGCGCCTGCCTGCATCTCGGCCAGCCCCTGCGGAATGCGGCGGGTGACCGAGAGCATCAGCGCCAGCGTCATGTCGGCGGTATCTTCGGTCACCGTGCCCGGCGTGTTCGACACCAGGATGCCGCGCTGGCGGGCGGTGGCGACGTCGATGTGGTCAACGCCAGAGCCATAATTGGCGATGAGTTTCAGCCGCTCGCCGGCCTGGGCGATCAGGCTGGCGTCGATCTGGTCGGTGATGGTGGGCACCAGAACATCGCAGTTGCGCATGGCAGCGGCCAACTCGTCACGGCTGAGTGGAGTGTCGGGATCACGCAGTTCGACGTCGAAGAGCTCCTTCATCCGGGTCTCGACCGGTTCGGGCAATCGACGGGTCACGACAACGTTTAACCGGGTTGCGGGCATCGGGGCCTCCCTGCACTTCCAAATCACTGCAATCTTTGGCAAGGTGACGGCAAGCGGGGCAATCTACAAGCCCCCAAACATAAGCCGAACCGCGCAAAGAGGCCGCAGGATGAACCGGAAGCAGTTTTTGACACTTGGCCTTGCAGGCCTGGCGACGGCAGGGTCGCGGCCGCTCTGGGCGCAGGAATCCGAGGCCGATGAGGCGGCGGCGAAGGCGGCAGAAGCCGCCGCTGCACCAAACGAGGCCGCCAAGCCGCCGCGCGACCCGTCCAAGGGCGCGGTAACCAATCTGCCGATCCCGCGCTATGTCAGCCTGAAGGGCCGCGAGGGCAACGCCCGGCGCGGCCCCGGCCTGACCCACCGCATCGACTGGGTGTTTCAGGCCCCCGGCATGCCGCTGCGCGTCACTGCAGAATTCGAGCATTGGCGCCGCGTCGAGGATGCCGAAGGCATGGGCGGCTGGGTGCATTACTCGCTGCTGTCGGGCGTGCGCTCGGTGCTGATCAAGCAGGATATGGCGCAGTTTCGAGCGACCCCTGACGCGAGTGCGCGGGTCGAGTTCGAGGCCGAGCGCGACGTGATCGGCAAGCTGTTGGAATGCAACAGCGACTGGTGCCGCGTCAGCACCGATGGCAACAAGGGCTGGGTGGAGAAGACAGCACTTTGGGGTGTCGATCCTGGCGAGATTTTAAATTAGGCTCAGGTTCAGGCTTGGGCTTAAGTTTAGGCTTGGGCTTGCACGCTGCCGCGCCCGGGGCTAGAGCGCGGGACTTTGCAGCGAGGGCGTGATGAGCAGATCAGATCAGGCAAGACTGAACATCTCGGCGGGCCTCGCTTCGGTCGCGGTCGCAGGCGGGCTGGTGGCGCTGAAGCTTTGGGCTTTGGGCGCGACGGGATCGCTGTCGGTGGCGGCTTCGCTGGCGGATTCGGCGATGGATCTGATGGTCTCGCTGGGGGCGATGGCGGCGCTGATCTATGCCGCCAAGCCTGCCGATGAGGATCACGCCTTTGGCCATACCTCGGTCGAGGATCTCGCGGCGCTGGGTCAGGCGCTGTTTGTACTGATCTCGGCGGGGGTGATCTGCTGGGCGGCGGTGACGCGGCTTTTGCATCCGGGGACCGAGAACCTGACGTCGCAGGGGCCGGGCATGGCGGTGATGGCGGCTTCGGTGGCGCTGACGCTGGGGCTGGTCTGGTGGCAGGGCCGGGTTGCAAAACGCACCGGCAGCCGGGTGGTGGCGGCGGACCGCTTGCACTATCTGGGCGATCTTTTGCCGAACGTCGGCGCGATCATTTCGCTCTGGGCTTCCAAGGCCTTTGGTCTGGCCTCGATCGATTCGATTGTGGCGCTGGCGGCGGCGGGCTTGCTGGCGATTGGCGCGCTGCGCATCGGCAAGGGGGCGTTTGATGCGCTGATGGACCGCACTGCGGATGCCGAGATCGTCGCGGGAATTGCTGCGATTGCAAGCGCTTGGCCCGGAGTGCGCGGCTTTCACGACCTCAAGACGCGCACGGCGGGCAGCCGGGTCTTCGTCAATCTGCATATCGAGCTGGACGGCGATCAGTCGCTGCGCGAGGCGCATGACATCGGGGCCAGGCTGCGCCGCGAGATCCTCAACACCTATCCGCAGACCGATGTGATCATTCACAAGGATGTCGCGCGCTAGATTATTCCCGCTCTGGTTGCAACATGGGTTTACGCGAAGGTTTTTTCATAGGGCCTGCGGGCAATCTTGTATATTCTGACAAGATGAGACAGGATTAGGCCAATTACACACTTGTATAACAAGGCCCAGCCAAGATGGATCGCCGCCCCTACCGCAGAGAGACCGAAGAGCGCCGCAGAGAGGATCTGATTGGCGCAGCCCTTGATCTTGTCGCCGAGGGTGGGGCGCAGGCGGCGACGGTGCGGGCGATTGCGCACAAGGCGGGGGTGACGCCGGGGCTGATCCGACATTATTTCGCCAGCAAGGACGAACTGACCCGGACCGCCTATGCGCATCTGATGGCCGAGATGACGGCGCAGAGCGCTGTAGTGTTGCAAGACGCGCCCGAGGATCCGGCGCTGCGGATTGCACTGTTTATTGCCGCAGCCGTCAGCCCCCCGGTGGCGGACCCCGAGGCTGTGGCGCTGTGGTCGGGTTTTGTGCATGTCGTGCGCCGTGACGCGGAGATGCGCGAGGTGCATTCGCTGACCTACCTCGCCTTCCGCGATCTGCTGCAAGAGCTGATCATGGCGCTGCCGCAAGCGGCAGATGGCGCCGATGCCCGCGCCAAGGCGATTGCCTGCAATGCGCTGATCGACGGGTTGTGGATGGAAAGCGGCCTCTTGCCCGAGGCCTTTGCGCCCGAAGAAATCGTCACCATCGCCCTGCACGCCGCCGGTGCTATCCTGGGCTGCGCGCTGATGCCCCCCTATCAAACCTATCGGAACAGAACATGAAATATGCCGAGATTACCACGCGTCTGGCCGGATTGGGCGGCGCGAAATGGGAGATTCATGCCCGCGCCCGCGCGATGCAGGCCAAGGGAGACCGGGTCATCCAGCTGACCATCGGCGAGCCGGATGTGGCCACGCCCGCGCCGCTGATCGCCGCGGCCAAGGCGGCGATGGACGCGGGGCGGCTCGGCTATTCCAACGGGCGCGGCGAGGCGGGGCTGCTGGCGGCGCTGGCCAAGCGCTATACGGCGCGCTCGGGCCGGGCGATTGCGCCCTCGCAAATCACCTGCTTTCCCGGCACGCAGACCGCACTTTATGCGGTGATGACGGCGCTGGTCGGGCCGGGCGATGAGGTACTGGTCGGCGATCCCTTATATGCCACCTATGAGGGGATCATTGCCGCGACCGGGGCTGTGGCGGTGCCGGTGCCTTTGCGGCCCGAGCATGGCTTTCGCATGCAAGCGGCGGATGTCGCGGCACGGGTGACGCCGAAAAGCCGGTTGATCTTCCTCAACACCCCGCACAACCCGACCGGGGCGATCCTGAGTGCCGGCGGATATCGCGGCGATCGGGGCCGTGGCCAAGGCGCGGGATCTGTGGATTCTCAGCGATGAAGTCTATGAAGAGATGATCTTTGACGGCGCGACCTTTGCCTCGCCGCTTGATCAGGCGGATCTGGCCGAGCGGGTCGTCGTCGCGGCCTCGATCTCGAAATCCCACGCAGCCCCCGGCTTTCGTTCGGGCTGGTGCGTCGGGCCGCAGGAATTTGCCGACCGCTTGCTGCCGGTGGCCGAGACCATGCTGTTCGGCAACCAGCCCTTTATCGCCGATATGACCGAATTGGCGGTCTCGGCCCCCTCAGCGGTGGCGCGCGGCATGGCAGAGCGGTTCGGCGCGACGTGCCGCGCTGATTGCGACGCGGCTTGACGGCGTGCAGGGCCTGCGGGTGCATCGGCCCGAGGCGGGGATGTTCACCGTGGTGGATATCTCGGCGAGCGGGCTTTCGGGCGAGGCCTTTGCGGCAGCGCTTTTGGCCGAGGAAAAGGTCGCGGTGATGCCGGGGAAAGCTTTGGCCGCGCCTTGGCGGGCTGGATCCGCATCAGCCTGACGCTGGAGGATGCGCTGATCCTTGAGGCTTGCGAGCGCATCGCGCGTTTTGCCGCAAGGGCACAGGAGCAGGCAGCATGAGCACAGTTGGCGAGCGCATGGTCGAGGGTCTGGCGGCGCGGGGCGTCGAGGTGATCTTTGGCATCCCCGGTGTGCATACAGTCGAGATGTATCGCGGCCTCTCGGGCAGCAAGATCCGTCATGTCACCGCCCGCCACGAGCAGGGCTGCGCCTTTATGGCCGATGGCTATGCAAGGGTGTCCGGCAAGCCGGGGGTGGCCTTGGTGATCACCGGACCGGGGCTGTTGAACGCGCTGACGGCGATGGCGCAGGCCAAGGCGGATTCGGTGCCGATCCTGGTGATCTCGGGCGTCAACCGGCGGGAGTCTTTGGGCAAGGGCCTGGGGTTTCTGCATGAGCTGCCCGATCAGGCGGCCATGGTGCGGCCGCTTTGCCCGACGCGGCAGATCACCAAGGCCTCTGAAGTGGCCGAGGTGCTCGACTGGGCCTTTGCCACCCTGGCGACGGGCCGCCCCGGCCCGGTGCATATCGAGGTGCCGACCGATGTGATGCCGCTGGCCTGCGCGGCGCTGCCTGCGCCTGCCGCCCTCGCGCGCCCAGCCCTGCCGGAGCTGGCCGAGGCTGCAGCGCGGCTGAATGCGGCGGCGGATGTGGTGATCCTTGCTGGCGGTGGCGCCAAGCGCGCCGAGGCAGAGCTGCAAGCGCTGGCCGAAAAACTGGACGCGCCGGTGATCCAGACGGTGAACGCACGCGGTCTGATGTATGATCATCCGCTGGCGGTGCCGGCCTCGCCCAGCCTAGAGGCGACGCGGGCGCTGATTGCCGGAGCGCGGCAGGTGCTGGCGGTGGGCACCGAATTGGGGCCGACTGACTACGACATGTATATGCGTGGCGGCTTTCCCGATATTTCGGGAATGATCCGCATAGACCTTTGCGCCGATCAACTGGCGCGGCATCCGGCTGAGGTGCGTCTGCAGGGCGAGGCTGCGGCGGTGCTGGCGGCGCTTGCTCCGCTGGTGACGCGCAAGTCTGGCTCGGGGGCCGCGCGCGCGGCGACGGCGCGGGACGTGGCGCGGGCAGAGCTGTTCGGGCTGGACCCCTTGATGCCGGGACGGCTGGATCTGGTCGAATGCATCCGCGCGGCCCTGCCACAGGCGCTGATCGTCGGCGACAGCACTCAGCCGATCTATGCCGCCAATCTTTTCTACGGTCACGACCGCCCCGGCGGCTATTTCAACGCGGCAACAGGATTTGGCGCGCTTGGCTATGGGCCGGGGGCGGCGGTGGGGGCTGCCTTGGCGGCGCCGGGCTCCGAGGTGGTCTGTCTGATCGGCGACGGCGGTTTGCAATTCTCGCCGGGCGAATTGCGCACGGCGGTGGATGAGGGCCTGCCCATCACCTTCCTCGTCTGGAACAACGCCGCCTTTGCCGAGATCGCCGATGCGATGCGCGAGGCCAAGACCGAGGTGATCGGCTGTTCGCCCTCGCCATTGCGGATGGAAGCCTTTGCCGAGGCCTGCGATCTGCCCTTCATGTCGGTGCCGCAGGATGTGGAAACCCTGCATTGGGCGCTGGGGCAACCGCATAAGGGGCCAAGGCTGATCGAAATCAGGGTGAAACTCTAGCCTCTTTACTTTTGATCAAATTATTTGGCATATGCTCGCGAGGGAGATGCCTATGTCAGATTCGATGATTGCCGGAGTGCGCCGTGATCGGCTGGAAACGCTTGCCCAGCGCGAGGCGCGCAGGTTTGCCCAGGCCCGCCCCCGCGCCAAGGCGGCACTGGACAAGGGGGCCTCGGCCTTTCTGGATGGGGTGCCTTTGCACTGGATGCGCGACTGGTCGATGCCGCATCTGCCCGTGATCAGCCGTGCCCGTGGTGCGCGGATCGAGGACATCGACGGCTATGAGATCGACGATTTCTGCCTTGGCGATACCGGTTCGATGTTTGGCCATTCGCCAGCCCCCGTCGCCAAGGCGATCCGTCGCCAGGCCTCGCGCGGGCTGACCTATATGCTGCCCTCGCAAGAGGCGCTGGAGGTCGGTGCGCTGCTATGTGAGCGTTTCGGGCCGATGCGCTGGCAGATCGCCACCACGGCCACCGATGCCAACCGCTTTGCCATCCGCGTCGCCCGCGCGGTGACGGGGCGGCCGAAGATTCTGGTCTTCAACGGCTGCTATCATGGCACCGCGGATGACGTCATGGTCGAGTTGCGGGATGGCGTGACGCAGAACCGGCAGGGACTTTTGGGACAGGTTGCCGATCTCAGCCTCGGCGCAGTCTGCGTCGAGTTCAACGATCTGGCGGGGCTGGAGGCGGCGCTGAGCAAGGGCGATGTCGCGGCCGTGCTGACCGAGCCGGTACTGACCAATTCCTGCATGGTCCTGCCCGAACCGGGGTTTCACGAAGGGCTGAGGGCGCTGACCAAGGCGCATGGCACGCTGTTGATGATCGACGAGACCCACACGATTTCCAGCGGCCTTGGCGGCTATACCCGCGTCCACGGGCTGGAGCCGGATATCTTTGTGGTTGGCAAATGCGTTGCAGGCGGCATGCCGACTGCGGTCTGGGGGCTGAGCGAAGCGGTTGCTGCGCGCTACGCTCTGGCCAATGCGGCCCGCGCCGCGGGCCATTCCGGCATGGGCACGACACTCTCGGCCAATCCGATGCAATTCGCCTGCCTGCAAGCTACCCTTGCCGAAGTGATGACGGCGAAAAACTACGCGCATATGGAAAAGCTCGCGGCGCGGTTGGAGGCGGGGCTGGCCCGCTCGGTTGCCCAGCACAAGGCCCCCTGGCATGTGTTGCGGGTTGGGGCGCGGGTCGAATTCATCTGCGCCCCCGGCCCGCTGCGCAACGGGCAAGAGGCCGCGCTGGCGCATCAGCCCGCGCTGGAGGCCGCCCTGCATACAGCCCTTCTGAACCGGGGCAGCCTGATTGCGCCCTTCCACAACATGATGCTGATCTCGCCCGCGACGAAAAAGCGTCAGGTGGATCGCCTGATCGCCGCCTTTGACGAAATCCTTACAGAAGTTTTCCAGCCATGACCCAAGCCCTCTCCCCCTCTGGCTCCACCGTCGCCGAGGCCGAAGCCTTCCTCGAGGCCCATCCCGATATCGAAGCCTTTGACATCGTGCTGCACGACGCCAATGGCATTGGCCGGGGCAAGATCATCCGGCGTCATGAGCTGCTTGGCATGTACAAGGGCGGGCGGCATCTGCCGATCTCGATCCTGGGTCTGGATGTCTGTGGCGAGGATGTGCATGAAACCGGGCTGATCTGGGATCAGGGCGATGGGGACCGCCGGGCCTGGCCGGTGCCGGGCAGCCTGCGCGCCATCCACGCCAGTAAACCGCCGCGCGGCGAGCTGCTGATGACGGTCTATACGCTGGACGGCGACCCCATGGCCGAAGACCCGCGCCACGCCCTGGCCGCACAGATCGCAGGCCTGGCCGCCGAGGGGCTTTACCCGGCCGGGGCCTTCGAGCTGGAATTCTTCCTCTTGGAAAACGAGCGTGGCCCGGACGGCAAGATGGTCCCGGCCCGCGATGTGCTGGACGGGCGGCGCAACTCCAAGACCGATGTCTATTCGGTCGATCAGCTGCATGGCATGTTGCCCTTGTTCA
Source organism: uncultured Alphaproteobacteria bacterium (assembly GCA_963815275.1). Lineage (GTDB taxonomy): Bacteria > Pseudomonadota > Alphaproteobacteria > Rhodobacterales > Rhodobacteraceae > Cypionkella. Next base: position 152,845 of record CAWFGD010000001.1, on the reverse strand, counting down.
ACGACATCTATGCCGATGCCAAGCTGGCCGGCATCCGCGCCGAGACGCTGATTTCCGAATTTGCGCCGGGGCAATACGAGCTGACCCTGCACTACCGCGAGGATGTGATGCAGGCGGCGGATGACCTGATGCGTTTGAAGCGCATCGTGCGCAGCCATGCCCGGCTGCATGGGGTGACCGCCTGCTTCATGGCCAAGCCGAACGAGGATTACGCAGGCTCGGGCATGCATCTGCACATCTCGATGGTGGATGAAGCAGGCCATAACGTCTTTGTCGAATCCGCAGACGAGACCTATTCGCCGCGTATCCTGCATGCCATCGGCGGCTTGCGCGAAACCATGGGCGAATTGATGCTGGTCTTTGCGCCCCATGCCAATTCCTGGCGGCGCTTTGCCTCCAACTCCTACGCCCCGGTCAGCCCGACCTGGGGGGTGAACAACCGCTCGGTGGCGCTGCGCATTCCGGCAGGCGATATCCGCGCACGCCGGGTCGAGCATCGCCCGGCTGGCGTCGATGCCAACCCCTATCTGGTGGCGGCCACCGTGCTGGCGGGCATCCGCCACGGCCTCGCGCATCAGATCGATCCCGGCCCCGAGACCACCGGCAACGGCTATGAAGACGGCGCAGCGGCCCCGGCGATTCCGGTCGACTGGCGCTCGGCGATCGAAGCCGCCAAGGCGTCGGAGTTCCTGAAGGCCGCCTTGGGCGAAGGCCTGCACCGCACCTTCTGCGCCATCAAATCCGCAGAATACGCAAGGGTGCAGCGCCGGGTGTCAGAGGTCGACTTCGACCTCTATCTGCACACGGTCTAGGCGCTTGCCGTCTGAAGCGGGGCAAACCGGCAGGCCTGCGCACAGACCGCCCGGTCCGCCACTATGGCGCGGGCCACCAAATCCGCGGCGCGGGGGTCAAGCCCGATGGGCGGCAGGATGCGCCCGCTGAAGCCCGCCTTGGCAAGGGCTGCGGGGATATCCTCGGTCACATGCCCCCCCGCTGCGGCAAAGAACGGCAGGCAAAGCGTGCCAAAGCCGCGGATCGATCCGATCTGCGGGCTTTGGTCGATGAAGCCCGCGCGCACCACCGCCCCGGTTTCGCGGGCAATGCGCGCCGCCACAGTCAGCGCAATCGCCGCAGGCACCGGGCTTTTGAACGACCCATGTGCCGCCAGAATCACCTCGCGCCCGTCCTCTTTGCGCAGGCCATCTTCGACGGCGCAGGCCTCCCGCACGATCTGCACCGCCAGATCCTGCAAAGCCGCCTCGCAGCCAAAGGGTTCCAGCACCTGCCAGCCCTGCGCCCCCGCCGCGCGCAGCCGCGCCGGGATCTGCACCCTGGTGAACCAGCCGCCCGCCATGAACATCGGAAACACCCGACCGCCGGCGCCAAGCTCTGCCACCGCCCGCGCCACGGCCTCCGGCTCGGCCAGTGTCGCCGAAACCACCCGCCGTTCGGGCAAAAGCACAGCCACCCTCGCGGCAAAAGCCGCAAGCTCCGCCGCCGCCACGTCGGGCGCAGAAGGTTGTCCGTGGGCGATGATCAAGACAGGCGGCATGGGCACTCCTTGGTGGCAAAGCTAGCGCTTTGACGCCCGGGTGCAAGCGCCGTGCTGGTCCCACCTGAGGCACTCCGGCCCTGCCGGAGTGCCGAGGACCCTCTTGCGCCGCAAGGCGCGCCTTTTAACCGCCGTCGCGTGACCTCCACCGCTTGACTTCCACCGCGCGGCAAGGCCCTGTGACGCCGCACCCCCCGGAGTTTTTGATGTCCGCGCCCTCCCTTGGCAACCTGCTTGGCTCCGCCCCGCCCGTGATTCCCGCCGCGGCGCTGAGCACGCTTGTCGATCAGCATTATGGCCTGCAAGGCCCGCTGAAACTGCTCACCTCCGAGCGCGATCTGAACTATCACCTCGCCACGCCCGGCCAAGGCTATGTGGTGAAAATCGCCAATCCCGCCGAGCCTGCCGAGGTCACCGATTTCCAGACCCGCGCCCTGCTGCATCTGGAAGGCTCCGGGCTGCCGGTGCCGCGTGTGATCCCTGCGCGCTCCGGCGCGAGCGGCGTGGCGATCCCACAGGGCTGGCTGCGCGTGCTGACCTATCTGGAAGGCAAGCCCCAGCACCTCACGCCCGCCACTCCCGCGCAGGCGGCAAATATGGCGCGGATGGCGGCGCGGCTTTCTCTGGCGCTGGCGGGATTCTCGCATCCGGCGGCGCGGCATCATCTGCAATGGGATCTCAAGCAGGCGGCAGACCTCGCGCCGCTGCTCTCGGCCATCGCCGAAGCTGACCTGCGCGCGCTCTGCGCCGCAGCACTTGCGGGTTTTGCCGCGCGCATCGCCCCGGCCCTGCCCGCGCTGCGTTGGCAGGTGGTGCACAATGATCTGAACCCGCATAACGTGCTGGTCGATCCTGCCAAGCCGGACCACATCGCAGGGGTGCTGGATTTCGGCGATATGGTCGAGACGCCTTTGGTCTGCGACGCGGCGATTGCCTGCGCCTATCAGCTTGACGCCGCCGACGCCGCCGCGAGCCTGATCGGTTTTGCCCGCGCCTATCATGCGATCTTGCCGCTGAGCCAGGCCGAGCGCGCGCTTTTCCCCGATCTGGTGCGCTTGCGCTTTGTCACCACCCTCGCCATCGCCTCGGCCCGGGCCGCGCGCTACCCCGAGAATGCGCCCTATATCCTGCGCAACTGCGCCCTCTCTGCGGCAGGCCTGCGCGCGCTGGCCCGCCTTGACACCCCTGCCCTGCTTGCCGAACTGGAGAGCCTATGACACGCGACGGAACCATGGTGAACTCTTACGTGCCGGGCAAAGGCGCGCTCTCTGCAGCGGATGCGGCGCTGGTGGAACGCCGCGCCAAGGCGCTGGGGCCGGCCTATCGCCTGTTTTACGAAACCCCGGTGCATCTGGTGCGCGGCGCGGGCGTCTGGCTTTACGACGCCGAAGGCAATGCCTACCTCGATACCTATAACAACGTCGCCTCCGTCGGCCACTGCCACCCGCATGTGGTCGCAGCCACCGCGCGGCAATCGGCGATCTTTGCCAGCCACACCCGCTATCTACACGAAGGCGTGCTCGACTATGCCGAGAAGCTGCTGGCGACCTTCCCGCCCGAGTTGGGCCATGCCATGTTCACCTGCACCGGCTCCGAGGCCAATGATCTGGCCTTTCGCATTGCCTGCGCCCACACCGGCGGCACCGGCATCATCGTGACCGAGAACGCCTATCACGGCGTGACCCATGTGCTGGCCGGCATGTCGCCCAGCCTTGGCGCGGGGGTGGCCTTGGGTCCGCATGTGCGTGTGGTGCCCGCTCCGCGCTCTGGCGGCGATGTCGCGGCGGACTTTGCAAGCGGGGTGCAGGCGGCGATTGACGACCTGCTGCGCCATGGTGTTAAGCCTGCTGCGCTGATCGTCGACACGGTGTTTTCCTCGGATGGCGTCTTCGTCGAGCCTGCGGGCTTTCTTGCCCCTGCGGTGGCCGCGATCCGCGCGGTGGGCGGAGTGTTCATCGCCGATGAAGTGCAACCGGGCTTTGGCCGCACCGGGGCCGCGATGTGGGGCTTTCAGCGTCACGGGGTGGTGCCGGATATGGCCAGCCTTGGCAAGCCGATGGGCAATGGCTATCCGGTGGCGGGGCTGGTGATCCGCCCCGAGATCTTGCAGGCCTTTGGCACAAAGGTGCGCTATTTCAATACCTTCGGCGGCAATGCTGTGGCGGCTGCCACCGCCATGGCCGTGCTGGAGGTGGTGCAGGACGAGGGCCTGCAAGACAATGCCCGCGTCGTCGGCGCGCATTTTGCCGAAGGTTTGCGCAGTCTTGCGCAGCGCTATGAAGCCTTGGGGGATTTGCGCGCGGTGGGGCTGTTCCTTGGCCAGGATATTGTCAGCAACGGCGCGCCGGATGCCGCTTTGGCGGCCCGCATCGTCAATGACCTGCGCGCCGCCCGGGTGCTGATCTCGGCCACCGGACCGCAGGCGCATGTGCTGAAAATCCGCCCGCCGCTGGTGTTTTCGCCAGACAACGTCGCCTATTTCCTCGCGGCCTTCGAGGCGGTCTTGCGGCGTCTTTAAGCCAGTTCGATCCACAGCGGGCTGTGATCCGAGGCCATCTCGGCGTTGTCCGTCCAGGCGCTTCGCACCCGTGGCGCAAGGTCGGCGGTGACAAAACCATGGTCGAGTTGGCGCAGCCGCTCGGCCCCCGCGATCACCTTGCGATGGGTATGCAGCGGCCCCCCCGCCTGCGCCCCCCCCACCGCGTCAACCAGACCGCCCGCATAGCGCGCGCCGGGGTGATAGGGCGCGCTCCCCGTGATGCGGCGATGCTCGGCGCTGCCCGGTTCGCAATTGAAATCACCCAGCCAGATCGCGGTTTCGGGGGCAAGCGGCTCGGCCTCGCCCTCGGTCCAGTTGCGGCTTGGCTCATCGTCGCTGCCGCTCCACGGTCCGCCCGTCGCGGCGGTGCTGCGGTGCAGCGCCAAAAGGTGGTCGATCTGCAGCAGCCGCTCTTCCACCCCGACATGCGCCAGATGGATCGACAACAGCCGCAAGGGGCCCAGCGGCGTGTCGATCATCGCCTCCAGCGCCGGGTTCTGTGTGTTCAGCGGCGCGATCATCCGCCGCATCGGCAAGAGGTGCAGCCGGCTCCAGCGGATCGGCCAGCGCGACAGGATCATCGTGCCGAACTGGCGGCGGCGGTTGATCACGCGACCGCCTTCAAGCGTCGAGGCATCCATGTCGAAGGCCGGGCCATAGGCGGTGTAATAGTCGGGCAGCAGCCTCTCCAACCGCGCTGGCTGATCGTCGAATTCGCTGCGCGACCAATGCCGTTCGACCTCTTGCAGCGCGATGATATCGGCGCCCTGCATGACCCGCGCGGCGCGGGCAAGGTCATAGACGCCATCGCCGCCAAAGCCGTATTGGATGTTGTAACTCAAGAGTTTCATCACGGCAGACTGGGTCGCGGCGCGGCCGAAATCAAGCCCGAGATTTTGCACACAAGCCCGCACCGCGCTGTTAGGCTGGCCAGAGGAGGAGACCCAATGACCCTGTTTGCCAGCCCTTTGCCGGATGTGCCGCTGCGCGATCTGACCATCACCCAGGCCCTGTTCGAGGCGCTTGAAAAAGCCCCCGACCGCGTCGTGCTGATCGATGGGCCAACCGGGGAGACCTGGACCGCGGCGCGCCTGATCGAAAGGGTGAAGGCACTGGCGGGCGGCTTGGTGGCGCGCGGATATTCCACAGGCCACCGCATCGCCCTGATGGCCCCGAACAGCCCCGAATTCGCCGTGGTCTTCCATGCGGTCGGCTGGGCCGGGGCAACCCTGACCACGCTGAACCCGACCTATACCGCCGCCGAAGTGCGGCATCAGCTCAAGGATTCGGGCGCCGAGGTGCTGTTCACCATCGCAGCCTTTGAGGCGATTGCGCGCGAAGGCATGGCGGGCACTGGCTGCCGCGAGCTGGTACTGCTCGAGGATATGTCCACCTGGATGGCTGCGCCTCTGGCCGCGCAAGTGCCGGTCGATCTGGACCGCGATATCTTTGCGATTCCCTATTCCTCGGGGACGACCGGCCTGCCCAAGGGCGTGATGCTGAGCCACCGCAATCTGGTGGTCAACGTCGATCAGGGCCTTGCCGTGATCAGGATCCTCGAAGACGAGACCATGGTCGCCTTTCTGCCGTTCTTTCATATCTACGGCATGAATGTGATGCTCAACACCCATCTGATCGCCGGGGCGCGTCTGGTCTGCATGCCGCGCTTTGATCTGCCGGCCTTCCTTGGCTTTGTGCAGGAACACCGCGTCCGCATGGTCATGGCGGTGCCGCCGGTGGCCAATGCCATGGCCAAGCATCCCTTGGTAGATCAATATGATGTGTCGAGCCTGAAGGTTTTCGTCTCGGCCGCTGCCCCCTTGGGTGCAGAGCTCTCGGATGCCTGCGGCGCGCGGATCGGGGCCAAGGCGATGCAAGGTTACGGCATGACCGAACTGAGCCCGATCTCGCATTTCTCCAACGAAGAGCGCGCCAAGCCCGGCGCGGTGGGCATCACCATTCCGAACACGCTCTGCAAGGTGATCGGACCAGATGGCGCCGAGCTGGGCGTCGAGGAGGAGGGCGAGCTTTGCATCAAGGGGCCGCAGGTGATGATGGGCTATCTGAACAACCCCGAGGCCACGGCGCGCACGATTGATGCCGAGGGCTGGCTGCACACCGGCGACATCGCCGCCTTTGACGCCGAGGGCCAGCTTTATATCCGCGACCGACTCAAGGAGCTGATCAAGGTCAAGGGTTTTCAGGTCGCTCCGGCCGAGGTCGAAGCCGCCTTGCAGACCTATCCCGGCGTGCTGGATGCCGCGGTGATCGGCGTGGCCGATGACGAGGCAGGCGAAGTGCCGATGGCCTTTGTCGTGCTGAGCGATGGCGTCGACGTGGCGGGGATCGCCGCGTTCTTGCGCAAGACGCTGTCCTCCTACAAGGTGCCCAAGCGCATCGAAGCGATTGATGCCATTCCAAAATCCGCTTCGGGAAAAATCCTGCGGCGGGTGTTGAAGGAACGTGTGACGGGGTAAGATCATGGTGACGATACGGGCGCTGGCCGAGGGCGACAAGGCGGATTGGGCGCGGCTTTATGCCGGCTATGCGGCGTTTTACAAGGTCGAACAGACCCAAGCGATGCGCGACACGGTCTGGGGCTGGCTGATGGATCCGGCCAATTCCACCGAAGGTTTGATCGCCGAAGCCGGCGGCAAGCGGATCGGCATCGCGCATTTCGGCGCTTTCGCGCGCCCGCTGGCGGCCTCGACGGGCGGCTTTCTCAACGACCTTTTCGTGGAGTCCGAGGCGCGCGGTTCGGGGGCAGCCGAAGCTTTGATCTGACGAGATCAGCCGGATCGGGCGGGCCCGCGGCTGGGTGGTGATCCGCTGGATCACGGCGGAGGACAACTACCGCGCCCGCGGGCTTTACGACCGGCTGGCCGAGCGGACCAAATGGGTCACCTATGACATCAAGCTCTAACCGCATCGACGGGGTTGCCGCCGATGCGCCGGGTTTGGCAGGTTATGGCGCGCTGACCGTCGGGGTGCGAAGCGAGGCCTTGCCGCATCGTGGGCTGGTGGCGGAGATCTGGTATCCCGCCGAGGGTGACCCCGATTGTGGCCCCCTTTATGACAGTCCATTAACCACTTCCGGCGGGGTTTATGACACTCTGTTAAGGGATGGCGTGACGGCAATCCGCTTGCAGGGGCGTGCGGTTCGCGATGCGGCGGCGCGGGCTGGCGACTGGCCCTTGGTGATTATCTCGCATGGCTATCCGGGCAACCGGCTGCTGATGGGGCATCTGGGCGAAACCCTGGCGAGCCGGGGTTATCTGGTGGCGGCGCTGGATCACACCTTGAGCACCTATGCCGACAAGGGCGATTTTCTCGAGACGCTGGTCAACCGCCCCTTGGACACAGGCTTTCTCGCCAATCATCTCGGCGCAAAAGCCTATGCGATCATTGGCTATTCGATGGGCGGCTATGGCGCGCTGGTGTCTGGCGGGGCGGCAGTTTCAGCCGCGGCGGTGGCGGAATTTGGCGCGGCCTTGGCGCGGCATCGCAAGATCGAGGTTGATCCGCGCTTGCGGGCGATCATTGCCATCGGGCCTTGGGGGCGCAAGCACGGCATCTGGGACGCGGCGGGGCTTGCGGGGCTGCAGGTGCCTGCGCTGATCATGGCGGGCTCGGCGGATGAGGTCTCGGGCTACGAGAACGGTATGCGCTTGATCTATCAAGCAAGCGCCGGGCGCGATGCTGCTGACCTTTGACGGCGCAGGCCACAATGCCGCCGCGCCCTTCCCTGCCCCGAAGGAGGCTTTCACGCCCTCGCCCAACCTGGAGTTTCTGCCCGCCGAGCATTACGCCGATGCGCTCTGGGATACCCTGCGGATGAACGGCATCGCCCAGCATTTTGCGGCGGCCTTTCTGGGGCTGCATCTGAAGGGAGAGGTGGAGCATGGCGCGCTATCTGACGCCGGACTTTGTCGGTTTTGCACCGGGGAGCTGGCAGCGGGGCTGCGGCTGGAGACCTAGCCGAGCACGCGCCAGGGCTGCGGATAGCGGTATTCCTCAAGATTGGCCGATGCGCCGATCCGGTCGACCACGGCGAAAAGGCCGGGGGCGTGCAGCGGCGTCAGCACGCCATGCCAGGTGCCGCGATGCAGGTTGATGCCCTGCGCGCCATTGGTCAGAAAGGCGCGCGGGGCCTGCGTCCGGGTCCTGGCGCGACGATGACGAGGAACGGATGCTCGGTCATCGGCAGGAAGGCCTGGCTGCCTTCGGGATGACGCTCGATCAGGTCGAAGTCATAGGGCAAGGCGCGCGGCTCGGCCTTGAAAGATCGAGATGCCGGCGCGGTGCGTCGATCTCGGCCGAAATCGATGCGGGCGCGGTCGTGGTGGCGTTGGCAGAGGCCCGCGTTGATCAGGCGGAAATCGCCGGTGGCCTCCAGCACATCGCCGAAGGGGGCGAAGGCTGCGGCGGTCAGGGGTTCGGGTCTGAGGGTTTGCATTGGGTTCCTTGTGGCAAGCCGCCGGGGGTTTCACACCCCCGGACCCCCGTGGGATATTTGAGCCAAGATGAAAGGGTTAGAGGCTGGGCGGTAGGCGCCGGGGCCGCGCAGGGTGGCGTGGCGGTTGACGTCCTTGTAGAGCAGATAGCGGAAGGGGCCGGGGCCGGCGGCATAGCAGGCCTGCGGGCAATAGGCGCGCAGCCACATGAAATCGCCGGCCTCGACCTCGACCCAGTCCGGTTGAGCTTGTAGACGGCCTTGCCCTCCAGCACGTAAAGCCCGTGTTCCATGACATGGGTTTCCTCGAACGGGATCACGCCGCCGGGCTGGAAGGTGACGATGTTGACATGCATGTCGTGGCGGAGGTCGGTGGGATCGACAAAGCGGGTGGTGGCCCAGACGCCGTTGGTGTCGGGCATGGCGAGGGGCTTGATCGCTGTCTCGTTGGTGACGAAGGCGGGCGGCGGCTTGATGCCTGCGACGGGTTCGTAAAGCTTGCGGATCCAGTGGAAGCGGGCGGGCTCGGTGCCTTCGGCGAGCAGGGTCCAGGTGGTATCGGGCGGGATATAGGCATAGCCGCCGGAGTCAGGTCGTGGCCCTCGCCGTCGATGGTCAGGGTGACGAGGCCATGGGTGACGAAGAGCACAGTGCTCGGCCCCCGCCTCGGCATCGGGCGCGTCGGAGCCGCCGCCGGGGGCGACCTCCATGACATATTGCGCGAAGGTCTCCGAGAAGCCCGACATCGGCCGCGCGATCAGCCAGAGCCGGGTTTGCCGCCAATGCGGCAGGTAGCTGGTGACGATGTCGGAAAAGCAGCCCTTGGGGATGAAGGCATAGGCATTGGTGAAGACCGCGCGCTGGGTCATCAGGGCGGTTTGCGGCGGCAAGCCGCCTTTGGGGGCGTAATACTGGCTCATGGCAGGAGGGCTTTCAGGCGCAAGAGGGCGATGCGTTCGACCTGAGCGCAGGCGGTGGTGAACTCGGTTGCGCTGTCGTTGTCGATACGGGTTTCGAAGGCGTGCAGGATGCTGTCTTTGCTATTGTCGCGCACCGCGATGATGAAGGGGAAGCCGTGTTTGGCAACATAGGCCTCATTGAGCGCCTGAAAATGCGCCCGCATCTGGTCGGTCAGCGCGTCAAGGGCGGCGGAGGCCTGTTCCTGGGTGCTTTCGGGCGTCAGGCGGCGGGCTTGCGGCGAGTTTGCCGGCAAGGTCGGGGTGGGCGCGCAGCACGGCGAGGCGCTCGTCAGGACTGGCCGAGCGGAACATGCGGGCCAGGGCGTTGTGCAGGCCGATGGCGGTGTCATGGGCGGGGCCGAGTTCGAGATCGAAGGCGCGTTCGGCGATCCAGGGCGAATGTTCGAAAATGCTGCCGAAGGCTGCGACGAAAGCCGCGCGCGCCATCTGCGAGGGCCGGGCGAAGCGTTTGTGCGGATGGGTTTTTGCCCAATGTTCGGCGATCTCGATCCGACGCGGAAACCAGACGTCCTTGTGGGATTTTGCATAGTCGAGAAAGCGCTTCAGCCCGGCGATCTTGCCGGGACGGCCGATCAGGCGGCAGTGCAGCCCGATCGAGAACATCTTGGCCTGACCCGCCTGCCCCTCGGCATAGAGGGTGTCAAAGCTGTCCTTGAGGTAGGTGAAGAACTGCTGACCCTCGGTATAGCCCGGCGAGGTGGCAAAGCGCATGTCATTGGCTTCAAGCGTATAGGGGATCACCAACTGATCGCGACTGCCCACCTCGCGCCAATAGGGCAGATCGTCGTCATAGGTGTCGGAGATCCAGTCGAACTGGCCGGTCTCGGCGGTCAGATCGACGGTATTGACCGAGCAGCGCCCGGTATACCAGCCGCGCGGCGCAGCGCCGGTAACCTCGGTATGCAGGCGGATCGCCTCGGCGATCTGGGCGCGCTCGTCCTCGATCGGCATATCCTTGTGTTCGACCCATTTGAGACCGTGGCTGGCGATTTCCCAGCCAGCCGCCTGCATCGCCGCAACCTGTTCGGGGCTGCGGGCCAAAGCGCTGGCCACGCCATAAACCGTTACCGGGATGTCATAGCCGGTGAAAAGCCGGTGCAGCCGCCAGAACCCGGCTCGCGCGCCGTAGTCGTAGATCGATTCCATGTTCCAGTGCCGCATGCCAGGCCAGGGCGCCGCCCCTGCGATGTCGGAGAGAAAGGCTTCGGAGCCACCGTCGCCGTGCAGAATATTGTTCTCGCCACCCTCTTCATAGTTCACCACCAGCGAAACGGCGATTTTTGCGCCATTGGGCCATTGGGCATCGGGCGGATTGGCACCATAGCCGAGCAGGTCGCGGGGGTAGCGGGGCATGGGATCTCCTTGCTTTGCGCCAGCTTAGGCGGAAACCTCGGGCAAGTTTATCAAATAATGCACGAAAGAGCTTTCCGTCTTGGCAGGGATGCGGGGCGCGGGCAAGCTTGGCTAGAGATGAGGCAAAGGAGTGGGCGATGGCGGGACGTTTGACGACGCATGTTCTGGACACGGCGCGGGGCAAGCCTGCTGCGGGGGTGCGGATCGCGCTTTACCGCATCGAGGGCGACAGCCGCGCCAAGATCGCCGAGGCATTGACCAATCAGGACGGGCGCACCGATGCGCCGATGCTGGCAGGCGAGGCCTTGCGCGAGGGGGTCTATGAGCTGGTCTTTGCCGCGGGGGACTACCTGCGCGCCTCGGGTCAGGCGGCAGGCGCGGTGCTGTTTCTGGGGGATATTCCGATCCGCTTTGGCGTGGCCGATGCCAGCCAGCACTTCCACGTTCCGCTGCTGATCAGCCCGTTCGCCTATTCGACCTATCGCGGAAGTTGAAGTGGTGGCGAGAGAGAGACTTGAACTCTCGACCCTACGATTATGAGTCGTATGCTCTAACCAACTGAGCTACCTCGCCACTGGCGCGGTGGGTAGTTTAGGTGGCGGAAGGCGTCAAGGGGAAAAACGCGGGAAGTGTGGCTTCTGTTGTCGGCGGGCCGTCTGCGCCCTGCGGCATTGCACAGCAATCCCGCCTCCCCCCGAGGACCCTTATCAAGAGAGGAAGACCTCAGGGGGTTTCGGCCAGAGCATGGGCGACGCGGGGCCGGCCAGAGGCGGTGGCGGTCAGGCTGGCCTCGATGAACATCGGGCTGCCTTCAACCTCGGCCTCGCGGATCTGGCGCGCCGTGGTGATGTGCAGATCCTCGGCCCCGGCGGCGCGGGCGCGGGTGCTGGCCTCGGCGATCAGCGCGGCTTCCGTGGCGGCAAGGGCCGCGTCGCGGTCCGAGAAATTCTGCAGACCCTGCGGCAGATGCGCGGTAAAGCGGCCCACCGAGGGCTGGGTGACGATGGCACTGGCGCGTTGGCTGACCTGACCGACGACCGCGCCGATGGCATTGGCGACACCGGCGTGTTCGGGCAGAATCATCTCGCAATTCAAGCGCTTGCCGACCGCGCCGTAATAGCTGGGTGCCGAGGCGCCAAGACCGATGACCGGGACGCCGAGGCGGGCTTCAAGCTGGACAATGCCCTTGTGCCGGGCGAAAGCCGCCGCGGTCAGCGGGTGCCGCGCAAGGGTCTCGGGGGTTTGTCCGGCAAAGCCCTCATCCTCGTCAAAGGCCGCTTCCAGCAGGCAGTCGACGGTTTGCTGGGTCAGCTGGTCGATGATGCTTTGCGCCAGTTGCGCCGGATCACTGGCAAAGCGGTCGCCCGCGCCATTGCGGCGGCGGCCGAGCAGGCGCAGGGCTTTTTCCGAGGCTGTGGCATCCCAGGAGGCAAGGCCACCCAGGATATGCGAGGCATCCGAAGGCGTGACGCCCGCGATCATCACCAGGCCTCGGGCGACAAGGCGTTCCAGCGCTGCGACTTCCAGCCGTGTGGTCAGGGCGCGGGCCATGGGCATGGGTGCGGTGATGCGGGCCAGCACCGTCGCTTCGCGCGGGGTCAGGCCAGCGGTTTGCGCCGACATCGGCACCACAAAGCGGCCGTCGAACTCGCCAGCGGTCTCGGTGGCAAGGGCGCGGTCGAGCGCGTCATGCACCAGCTTGGGGTGTTCGGCGGCCAGAAGCGCCACCGGGATCAAGCGGCGCGGGCCAAGCCGCAACCCGCCGGTCAGGCCTTCGGTTTTCAGATGCACCTCCGAATCGCCGCCAAGCCCGGTGGTGCGCATCGCCACGGCTTCGACCATGGTGCGAAACCCGCCGACCCTGGCGCCTTGCGGGTCGATCTCGGGCAGGCCGTCCCGCAAGCAGCGCCACATCGGTGGTGGTGCCGCCGATATCGGAGACCAATGCATCGCGCGCCCCGGTCAGCCAACGCGCGCCGACGATCGAGGCGGCGGGACCAGAGAGGATGGTCTCGATCGGCCGCTCGCGCACCATGGCGGCCGAGATCAGCGCGCCGTCGCCGCGCACCACCATCAGCGGCGCCTTGATGCCGAGGACAGCGAGGTGGCTTTCGCAGGCGGTGACAAGCCGGTCGATCATACCGATCAGCCGCGCGTTCAGCACCGCCGTCAGCGCGCGTTTCGGGCCGTTGAGCTGGGCAGACAGCTCGTGCGAGCAGGTCACCGGGCGCTGCGTCACCCGACGGATCAGATCGCGGATCGCCAGCTCATGCGCCGGGTTGCGGGTGGCAAAGCGCGCGGCCACGGCAAAGCCCATCACCTCGGGGCCGAGGTCGCGCAGGTGCTCTTCCAGCCCGACCAGGTCCAAAGTCGCGGTCTCATGGCCCGCATGGCTGTGGCCGCCTGCGATCTGCACCACCGGATCGCCCTTGAGCGCCTCGGTCAGGCCGCCACGCTCCAGATCGCCGGCGTCAAAGCCGACGAAGATCAGCGCGACGCGGCCACCCTGGCCCTCGACCAGCGCATTGGTGGCCAAAGTGGTCGAGAGCGAGACCAGCGCCACTTGGGCCACCGAAACCCCCGATTGCGCCAGTGCCGCATCGACCGCGCGGCCAATGCCCAGCGCCAGATCGCCCCGCGTGGTCAGCGATTTGGCCGAGCCGATCACCTGGTCGGCGGCCTCGTCCAGGATCACCGCATCGGTATAGGTGCCGCCGGTATCGACGCCAAGAAAATAGGCCATTCGCTCTCTCGCTCTGTTCTGCCTCTGGCAGATAGCGGGCGGCGCGGACGGCGTCAGCCCTCGAAGCGACCTTTTCGTGCCCAAAGGCGGCAGCTTTTTGCGGCGACGGCGGTGGGCGGGCGGGATGCCGAGGTCCTCGCGGTATTTCGCGACGGTGCGCCGCGCGAGGGTGATGCCGGTTTCCTCGGCCAAGGCGGTGGCCAGCGCCGCATCGCTGCGCGGGGCATCGGCTGGGTCGGCGGCGATCAGCCGGGCCAACCGCTGGCGCAGCGACGCGCCCGAAAGCACCGGCTGGCCGTTGCCGCCCAAAGCCTGCGAGAACAGCGCCCGCAGCCACCAGGTGCCACGTGGTGTGTCGATGCTGGAGCCTGCCACGACGCGGCTGATCGTGCTTTCGTGCAGGTCCAGCGCCTCGGCGACATCGGCCATGCTCATCGGCTCGAGCGCAATCAGCCCCTGGCGAAAGGCTTCCTGCTGGCGCGTCGCCACCTCGAAACCGACCCGCAGCAGGGTGGCATTGCGCGCCTCGACCATGCGCTGCAAGGCGCGGGCGGCCGCCAAGCCCCCGGCAGCCCCGCCCGCATCCGGGTCGATCTGCAGGCTGGGCAAGGACGAGCGATTGAGCGCGACGCTCAAGCCCGAAGCCTCTTGGCGCAGCACAAGATCGGGCTCGCGGCGCAGCGCCGGCACTGATCGGCGTCGAAATCCGCGCCCGGTTTGGGGTTCATCGTGCGGATCACGCGAAAGCGCGGCCCCGACTTGGGTTTCGCTCAGCCCGGTCGCCCGTGCCAGCCGGGCGAAATCGCCCGTCGCCAGCAGAGTCGAGATGTGTCCAGCACCAGCGCCAGTTCGGCGGTCAGGATCGCGTCAGCCTCGGCCTGCAAGCGCAGACATTCCGCCAGATACGCGCGCGAAAATCCCTGTTGGTTCAAGCTGTTGCAGGCGCTTCAGCACCGCCTCGACCTCGGCACGGCTGCCAGCACGCGCCGGGCGATCTCTTCAAGCGGCGGCCCAAGCCAGCCCGAAGGCTCCAGCCCCTCGGCCAGTTCCAGCGCGATGCGGCGGCGCGCGCCGGCAGGTCCAGCGCCTCGATCTGACCAAGACATGGGCGATCAGGCTGGGGGCGGCGCCCTGCATCGCCCCGGCCTCGCCCAGCCCCGATGCGGCAAAGGCCCCCGCCCAGCGCGGCAACCAATCCTGCGGCACAGGTCGGCGGCGGCCCAGCCGCAGATGCGGGTTTTCCGCCGCCTGCTCCTCCAGATAGCGGGTCAGCCCCGCCGCATCGGTGCGCAAAAGCGCAATCGAGGCTTGCAGGCTGGTGTTCAGCGCAAGCCGCTGGGTCTGGGTCAGGCCGATCCGCTGGGGGTTTCTCATGGCGCAAGGCTAGGACTTTGGCCGCAGCACCGCAACGCTTTGCAGCAATGGCCATTTGCGGCGGGCAGGGTTACGACTGCGCGGCAAAGAGGGTGGCATGCAACGCGAATTTCCGGTGATCAAGGATCTGGTGCTGGTGGGCGGCGGCCATGCCCATGCGCTGGTGGCGCGGATGTGGGCGATGGACCCACTGGCCGGCGTGCGCCTGACGCTGATCAACCCCGCGCCGGTCGCCCCCTATACCGGCATGCTGCCCGGCCTGATCGCGGGGCACTACAGCCGCGACGAGATCATGATCGACCTGGTGCGCCTCGCACGGTTCGCCGGAGCGCGGGTTATCCTTGACCGCTGTGTCGGGATCGACCCTGCCGCGCGGCAGGTGATTTTGGCCGGGCGGCCGCCGATTTCCTATGATGTGGTCAGTGTCGACATCGGCATCTCCTCGGACCTGCCGGAGGTGCGCGGGCTACGCCGCCCATGCTGTCGCGGCCAAGCCTTTGGGCGATTATGCCGCGCGGTGGGAGGCTTTCGTCGCCCGCAATCTGGCGCAGCCGCGCGTCGTGGTGATCGGCGCGGGCGTCGGCGGGGTGGAGCTGGCGCTGGCCAGCCAGCACCGCCTGGGCGGGCGGGCCAAGGTATCCGCTGGTGCAGCGTTCAGAGACCGCGCTGCCGCTGATCGGCACGGGCGCGCGGCGGGCTTTGCTGGCGCATCTTGCAGCGCGCCGGGATCGAGGTCCTGCTGCGCGGCCGAGCCTGCGAGGATCGAGGCCGAGGCGGTGGTCTTGCAGGATGGCCGCCGCCTGCCCAGTCGACTTCACCCTCGCCGTGGCAGGAAGCCGCGCGCAGGATTGGCTGGCAGAGATCGGGCTCGAACTGCACGACGGCTTCATCACCGTCGGGCCGACCCTGCAAAGCTCGGACCCGGCGATCTTTGCCGCAGGCGACTGCGCCCATCTGGCCTTTGCGCCGCGCCCCAAGGCCGGGGTCTATGCCGTGCGCGCCGCCCCGATCCTGCTGCACAACCTGCGCGCAGCCCTTGCAGGCGGCCGATGCGGCGGTTTTCGCCGCAGCGCGATTACCTCAAGCTGATCTCGACCGGCGGCAAAGGCGGCGGTGGCCGACAAATGGGGCCTGCCGCTGGACGGCGCGTGGCTTTGGCAGATGGAAAGACCGCATCGACCGCAAGTTCATGGCGAAATTCGCGGACTATCCGGCGATGGCCCAGCCCCTGCCCGCGCAAGCCGCCGCGGGCCTGGCCGAGGCGATGGGACGACAAGCCGCTGTGCGGCGGTTGCGGGGCCAAACTCGGTGCGGCCGATCTGTCACGGCGCGCTGGCCGTGGTGCCAAAGCCGCAGCGCGCCGAGGTGATCTCGGGCCGCGGCGATGATGCCGCGGTGCTGACGGCAACGGCGCAGGCGTGCAGGTGATCACCACCGACCATCTGCGCGCCTTTACCCTTGACGCAGCGCTGATGGCGCGGATCGCGGCGATGCATGCGCTGGGCGATGTCTGGGCGATGGGCGCCGCCCCGCAAGTGGCGCTGGCGCAGATCACCCTGCCGCCGCTTGTCGCTCGGAAAAGGGCGGCGAGATGCTGGCCGAGATCATGGCAGGCGGCGGGCGAGGTTTTCAGCGCAGCCGGGGCGGATATCGTCGGCGGCCATACCTCGCTGGGGGCAGAGCTGACCATCGGCTTCACCGTCACCGGCCTTGCTGCCCGCGCCATCGGCAAGGGCGGCGCTGTGCCCGGCGATGTGCTGCTCCTGACCAAGCCCATCGGCATCGGCACCATCATGGCGGCAGAGATGGCGCTGGAGACGCCTGCCCGAGCCCTGATCTGGGCGAGCCGTGGCCGAAGCTCTGGCGCTGATGCAGCAATCGAATGGGCCGGCGCAGCGCCTTGCTGGCCCCGCATGCCCATGCGATGACCGATGTCACCGGCTTTGGTCTGGCCGGCCATCTGCTGGAAATCCTCGATGCTTCAGGCTGTGCTGCCAGCCTTGACGGCGCAAGCCTGCCGGTGCTGCCCGCAGCCCTCGCCCTTGCGGCGCAAGGCTCCGCCTCCAGCCTCGCCCCCGCCAACCGTGCCGCCACAATTGGCCGCATCGCCGGGGCCGGAAAGCCCGCTGAAGGCGCTGCTTTACGATCCGCAAACCGCAGGCGGCCTGCTCGCCGCCCTGCCCCGCGAAGAAGCCGTTGCCCTGCTGGCGCAACTGGCAGCCCTCGGCTACCGCTGCGCGATCATCGGCGAGATCGTGGCAGGCGCGCCGCGCATCACCCTGCGCTGACAGTCGGCCCCAGCCCCCCGGAGCGATCTGCGGCGCAAGCCGCGGTCGAGTCGAGAATCCTGCGGCGCAGCCGCTCCATCAGATCAGCCTTGGTGCAGCAAGGCATGCGCGGCAATCCTGTCGGCCAAAGCCGCAAGATCCTCGCGGTCAAGGCCGGGGGTGGCGAGTTCCGTAAACGCCGCATCCATCCGCGCCCGGTGCTTGTCATAGCGCGGGTCGTAGTGGTGCTGCATCAGCCCCTCGGCGAGACCCGTGAAATCGCCGCTGGCGGCCTGCGCCAGCCACAGCTCCATCCGCTCCGCCGGATGCAGGGGACGCAGCTTTTCGAGCACCTCGGCCAGGCGCGACGGGGTCCGCCACCATATCGGCATAGGCGCGCATCAGATAGGCCGCCCGTGCCGCGCGCGGGCGCCGCGATGGCAAGGCGTGGCGCTGCGCGCATCGCCTTCCACAGCGGCGGCGGCAAGGCGCAATTGCCGACCTTGGAGCTTTCCGCCTCGATCACCACCACCCGCTGCGGATCAAGCCGCGAGATCGCCATGGCCAGCGCGCAGTCAAACGCCTTCTGGCTCGGCTGCCCGCCCAGGCCGCCAAACAGCGAGCCGCGATGATGGGCGAGGCCTTCCAGATCAATCACCTGCACACCACGCGCGGCAAGAAGATGCAGCAGTTCGGTCTTGGCCGAGCCGGTATTGCCGTCCAGCACCACCAGCCTGCAGGGGAACGCGCGTCTCATAAAGCGCCTTGACCACCAGCGCCCGCCAGGCCTTGTAGCCGCCCGCGATGGTCTCGACCCGCCAGCCGACCTGCTGCAGGATCAGCGCGAAAGAGCCCGAACGCTGGCCGCCGCGCCAGCAATAGACCAGCGGCCGCCAGCCGCCGGGCTTGTCGGCCAAGACCCCCTGCAGATGGCCCGCGACATTGCGCGCCACCAGCGCCGCGCCGAGTTTGCGGGCGGTGAAGGGATTGACCTGCTTGTAGATCGTGCCGACTTCTGCCCGCTCGGCGTCATCAAGCACCGGCAGGCTGATCGCGCCCGGCAGGTGATCTTCGGCATATTCGGCGGGGGCGCGGGCGTCGATGATGTCATCGAAACCTTGTGCGGCGAGATCGGCGAGCGAGGTGAGGGTGATGGCCATGGCGCCCTTCTATCGCAAGGCCGGGCTTTGGGGAAGCCGGGCTTGGGGGGCTTTCCGCCCCCCGTCCGGGCGGAACTCCCCCGGAGAATATTTTTGCCAGTATGAAAGCCTTAGCGGAAGAAGTCTTTCAACTTGGCGAGCGGGGAGAGGTCGGCTGGGGCTGGGGCTGGCGGGGTCGTGGGCGTGGCCGTGACCGGGCTGGGCTTTTCCGGTTTTTGCGTGCCGGTCGAGGGGCGCGGCGGGGTCATGCGCAAGGCGACGGCGTTTTGAAAGCGCGCGGCATCGCCTGCCGCCAGCGCCTCGGCCCCGTCAGAAATGCCGCGCATAAGGTCGTCGAGCCAGTTCTGATCTGCCTTGGCGAAATCATTCAGCACATAGGCGGCAACCTTGTCCTTGTGACCGGGGTGGCCGATGCCGAGGCGGACGCGGGCATAGGCCTCGCCAAGATGGGCGTGGAGCGAGCGCAGGCCGTTGTGTCCGGCATGGCCGCCGCCCTGTTTGACGCGCAACTTGCCGGGAGCGAGGTCAAGCTCGTCGTGAAAGACGGTGATCTCGGCGAGGTCGATCTTGTAGAAATCCACCGCCGCGCGGACCGATTGGCCCGAGAGGTTCATGAAGGTTTCCGGCTTGAGCAGGATAAGTTTTTCGGACCCGAGCCGCCCCTCGCTCACCAGCCCCTGAAACGCCTTTCTCCACGGCGAAAAGCCGTGATCCTCGGCGATGCGGTCCAGCGCCATGAAGCCGATGTTATGCCGGTTCCCCGCGTATTTCGCGCCGGGATTGCCGAGGCCTACAAAGAGTTTCATCCGCCGCTTCCCCGTTTCTTTACCGCATCTTTAGCGCAGCCATCTTCACTGCGCAGTCCTGCCGCGCCAAAATGGGCTGGGACCGCGCCAAAGGCAAGACTTGGCGAGGTCCGGGCGGGGCCGGACGCGGCAGGCTTGCCGGGCAAAGGCCTTTACAGCCCCGGCCCCGGCCGCGATACGGGGGGCGCAACAGCAGCAAGTTCAGGAGATTTCGTGCGGGCAGCGGTTCTGGCATCAATGCGCAACGAGGGGCCCTTCATCGTCGAATGGGTGGCCTGGTACCGGATGTTGGGGTTTTCCACCGTGGCGGTGGTGACCAATGACTGCACCGACCATTCGCCCGAGTTGCTCGATGCCTTGGCCCAGGCGGGCTGGGTCGAGCATCTGCGCGTGGATCTGCCTGTAGGCGCGCGGGTGACGCGGGCCAAGCTGGCGGCGGCGATGGACCTGCGCGCGGTACGCCGCGCCAATTGGCTGATGATCTGCGATGTCGATGAATTTCTGGTGATCCATCGCGGCGGTGGCAAGCTGGCAGATCTGCTCGATCTGAGCGAAGCGCCCGCCTATCTGGGCATGTCGATCAACTGGCGGGTGTTTGGCACCTCGGGGCGCAGCGCTTATGAGGACCGCCCGGTGCACCGGCAATTCGTCTATGCCTCTTCGCGCGCGCATGACGAATCGCGCTTTGTGAAGTCGATCTTTCGCCAGCCGCGCCGCTTTGGCAAATGGACCGAGCATAGCCCGACCAAGCTGAACCTTGCCAAATTCGCCAAGGCCTGGGGCGAGCCCGGCATGGTCTGGGTCAATTCGGCAGGACGTCCGTTGAAACGCTGGGCACCGATCAAGGGCCATATGACGGTGCTGCCCCCCGCTTTGGTGACGCATCAGGTGGCGCAGGTGAACCACTACAAACTGCGCTCGGCCGAAAGCTTCAGTCTGAAACGCGGCACGCTCTCGCCGGTGGCGCTGAATGACCGCTACACGCAGGCCTATTTCGAGGCCTGCGAAGCGGGGCGCGAGGTTGATACTTCGGCCTTTCGCTATTCCGACGCCTTCGATGCCGAATATGCCCGCGCCATGGCGCTGCCCGAGGTGGCGCGGCTGCATGCGCTGTGCTGCGCCGATCATGTGAAGGCGATTGTGGAAAAGGCGGGCGGGCGGGCCGAGGCTGACCCGCGCTATCAGGAATTCATCGCAGAGGCCGCACGGCTGGCTTAGCCTTTGGCCTCCAGGGCGGCGATGCGGGCGGCCAGCGCGATATTCTCCTCCCGCGCCTTTTGCGCCATGGCGCGCACGGCGTCGAATTCCTCGCGCGTCACAAAGTCGCGGTCGGCGAGCCAGCGGTCGACAAAGCCTTTCATCGCGGTCTCGGCTTCGGTCTTGGCGCCTTGCGCCATACCCATGGCATTGGTCATCAGCTTGGACATATCGTCGAAGAGTTTGTTTCCGGCGGTCATGGCGGCATCCTTTCGCTTTGCCCCTATATGGGCCGCGCCTGCCTTGCGCGCAAGGTCGCAAGCCGGAACGCGGCTTTGTTGACATCGCGCCGCCAACCTTCGACAAGCAGGGCAAAGCAGCGCCCGGAATTCACATGTCCTACATCGCCTTCCCCAATCTCTCGCCCGATATCTTCAGTATCCCGATCGGCCCGGTGACCTTTGCGCTGCGCTGGTACGCGGTGGCCTATATCGTCGGCCTGCTCGCGGGCTGGCAGCTGATCGTCAAGATGCTCAAGACGCCACGCCTTTGGGCCGGAAAGCCGCCGCTTGCCCCCGAGGCGGTGGAGCGCTTGCTGACCTGGGTGATCCTTGGCGTGATCATTGGCGGGCGGCTCGGCTATGCGGCGTTCTATCAGCCGGACCATTTCCTGTCGGACCCGCTCCAACTGTTGCGGGTCTGGGAGGGCGGCATGTCGTTTCATGGCGGCTTTATCGGTGTGGTGGTGGCGGGGATGCTGTTCTGCCGCCTCAACAAGGTGCCGATGCTGCCGATGGCCGATCTGATGGCGGCGGTGGTGCCGATTGGCCTCTTGCTTGGCCGTATCGCCAATTTCATCAATGCCGAGCTATGGGGCCGGCAGACCGACCTGCCCTGGGGCGTGGCCTTTCCCGGCGAGGCGGCGCAGAGCTGCGCAGGCGTGCTGACCGTCTGCGCCCGCCACCCGAGCCAGCTTTACGAGGCGGCGCTGGAGGGGCTGCTTGCTGCTGATCCTCTTCACCTATTTGATCTGGCGGCGCGGCTGGCTGAAGTATCCCGGGCGCATCGCCGGGCTGTTCTTCATCGGCTATGGCCTCGCCCGCTTTCTGGTCGAATTCGTCCGCCAGCCCGACGCGCAGTTCATCTCTGCAGGCAATCCGCTGGGCCTTGCCTGGCAGATGGGCGGCTATGGCCTGACCATGGGGCAGATCCTGACCATCCCGATGATTCTGGTCGGCCTGTGGTTTCTGCTCCGGGCGCGGCGGGCATGACGCCTTTGGGCGATCTGCTGCGGCGGCGGATTGCGCTGCAGGGACCGATCAGCCTGGCCGACTATATGGCCGACTGCCTGCTGCATCCGCAGCACGGCTATTACGCCACGCGCGATCCCTTTGGGCAGGCGGGCGATTTCATCACCGCGCCCGAGATCAGCCAGATGTTTGGCGAGCTGTTGGGTCTCTGTCTGGCGCAAAGCTGGCTGGATCAGGGTGCGCCGGCGGCATTTACCCTGGCCGAGCTGGGTCCGGGGCGCGGCACGCTGATGGCCGATGTGCTGCGCGCCACGGCACGGGTGCCGGGGTTTCACGCGGCAGCGCAAGTCTGTCTGGTCGAGGCCTCGCCGGTGTTGCGCGCGCGGCAACGGCAGACCTTGGCGGCGCATCCGGTGCTTTGGCACGATCAAGCGCAGGATCTGCCCGAAGCACCGCTTTTCCTTCTGGCCAACGAGTTCTTCGATGCCCTGCCGATCCGCCAGTTCACCCGCGCAGGCGCAGCCTGGGCCGAAACGATGGTCGGCCTGGCCGAGGGCGCGCTGGCTCTTGGGCCGTGCCACCCCTGCCCCGCTGGCGGCGCTGGAGCACCGGCTGGCCGATACAAGCGAGGGCGAGATCATCGAGATCTGCCCCGCAGCCCCCGCGATCATGGATCAGATCAACGGCCGTATCACGCGGCACGGCGGGCTGGCGCTGATCGTGGATTACGGCGGCTGGAGCTCGCGCGGCGATACCTTTCAGGCGCTGAAGGATCACAAATTCACCGATCCCCTCGCCGCACCCGGCGAGGCTGATCTGACCGCCCATGTCGATTTCGCCGCCCTTGCCGCAGGCACGCCCTCCCATGCCTACACCACCCAAGGCGCCCTCTTGCAGGCCTTGGGCCTTGATGCCCGCGCGGCGCAACTGGCGCGCAACCTGTCGGGCGAGGCCCTTGCGCGCCATCACGCCGCGACGCACCGCTTGACCGCGCCCGAAGAAATGGGGAACCTGTTCAAAGCCCTCGCCGTCTTTCCGGCAGGGGGGCCCAAGCCCGCGGGATTCCAGTAATGCTCGAGATCATCAGATCCGATTCCCTTTCCCCCCGCCACGGGTTCTTTACCCGCAAGGGCGGGGCCTCTTCCGGCATTTTCGCCGGGCTGAACTGCGGCATTGGCTCCAGCGATCAGGCCGATATCGTCGCGATCAACCGATCCCGCGTTGCCGAGGCGATGGAGGTGCCGCTGGATCATCTGGTTGGCGTGCATCAGGTGCATTCGCCCGATGTGCAACTGGTGAGCGGGCCGATGGCGATCCGGCCGCAGGCCGATGCCATGGTGACGGCGACCCCCGGCGTGGCGCTGTCGATCCTGACCGCCGATTGCCAGCCGGTGCTCTTTGCCGATGCCGAGGCGGGCGTGATCGGCGCGGCCCATGCCGGTTGGCGCGGTGCAAAAGCCGGCGTGCTGGAAGCGACTTTGGCGGCGATGGAGGGGCTTGGCGCGCGGCGCGCGCGCACAGTCGCGGTGATCGGGCCCTGTATCAGCCAGGCCGCCTATGAGGTCGGCCCCGAATTCTTTGAAGCCTTCACTGACGACGACCCCGAAACCCGGCGCTTTTTTGCCAGCGGCAAGGCCGACCGCATGCTGTTCGACCTGCCCGGCTATGGCCTCTGGCGTCTGCGCGAGGCTGGGGTGGGCCAAGCCGAATGGACGCGGCATTGCACTTTCTCGGACCCCGCGCGATTCTTCTCCTTCCGGCGGACGACTCATGCAGGCGAGGCCGATTATGGTCGGCTGATCTCGGCGATTCGGCTGTGAATTGCGGCGGCATTCAGGCGCGGATTGGCCGCGCGATTGCCGCAATTGAAGCAACAAAACCTCACGCCTGACCGGGACTGTTTCCAAACTCCTGCAGAATAAGCCACTTCGCACCGCTTCTCTGCCGCGCAGCCCGCGCCACAATCAGCCGAAAACCCCGGCCAATATTTGTGCGCGGCCCCGAGCGCAGGCCAAATCCCTGCCGCAATGCGGGAGGATATTGGCTGCAACGAAGCTTTGATCTCCAAAAGGATTGAAACATGAAAAAAGACCGTCGCTGGATGAAATCTGCCATCGCTGCCAGCACTGACTGCCAGACCACCCTGCCTTGGGCGCGAGGCACACGCCGCCGCCCCGAGGCGTTCAAAACCGCCGAAGTGTCCAAGCCCCGCGCCATCGCCGCCCGCTGAACCAGGCCCCACGATTTGCCTTCAAGGGCCGATTTCGACCGGCCTTTTGACATCTCCATCCGCGATCGCGCTGCGATTGCTGCACTGCCGCGTACAATCCGGAGCCCAAGGCTGGATCGTCGCCTGCCCTTGTCGCAATGGCGAATAGGCTTTGACACTCCCGCCCACTTCAGCGAGTTTGCGCCCACAGATGTTCATCTGTGAAAACTGGCGATAACGGGCGCGGTAAGACCTGATCCTTGCGGAAACGGCCCCCTCTGAAATTGCAAAATCCGGCTTGCGCCGGATGCGGATTTGCTCGGTTAAGGCGGCCCTGGTGTTCCTCTGACACCATCAAGGGGCCGCCTAATCATTTGGCAAAGCAGTATTTTCCGATCAGGCGTGTTTCGCCAGCCGCTCTTCCAGCACATCAAAGGGCAGACCCGGTTCATCCTTGGCGCAGCGGATCACCAGCGAGGTTTTCACATTTGCCACATTCGCCGCCTTGAGCAGTTCCGAGGTCAGAAAGCTCTGAAAGCTTGACAGATCGGGGGCGGTGCATTTCAGGATGAAATCGATCTCGCCGTTCAACATGTGGCACTCGCGCACCAGAGGCCAGGCGCGGCAGCGCGCCTCAAAGGTCGCCAGATCCGCCTCGGCCTGGCTTTGCAGCCGCACCATGGCGAAAACCTGCACCTCAAAGCCCATCTCGCGGGCATCAATGTCGGCGTGGTAGCCCTTGATATAGCCGGCTTCTTCCAGCGTGCGCACCCGGCGCAGGCAAGGCGGCGCCGAGATACCGACGCGGCTGGCCAGTTCGACATTGGTCATCCGCCCGTCTGCCTGCAATTCTGCCAGAATGCGGCGGTCGATCGGATCAAGCTTGTTGGCTGCCATGAGGTCTCCCCTTTGCCCCCGTATCTAGGACGAACCCCGAAGTTGCGCAATATTCTTTCGTGTACCAGCCCAATTCTTTGCAAAACTTCAGAAAACCTGCCTTGACTGCAGCTTTTGCATAGCGGCTTTGCAGGGCTTCCCCCGCTGCGTCGCAGCGCTTATATCGGAGGCCAGAGATTCCGGGGGATACCATGGCCGAGACGCGTCACACCAAAGTTCTGATCATCGGCTCTGGCCCTGCGGGCTATACCGCCGCCGTCTATGCCAGCCGCGCCATGCTGGAGCCGATCCTTGTGCAGGGCCTGCAGCCCGGCGGCCAGCTGACCATCACCACCGAGGTGGAAAACTGGCCCGGTGACACCCATGTGCAGGGCCCCGATCTGATGGTGCGGATGCAAGAGCATGCCACGGCGATGGGGGCCGAGGTCATCACCGATTACATCACCAGCCTTGATCTGCAAAACCGCCCCTTCACCGCCCAAAGCGACTCGGGCACCATCTATACCGCCGACGCCGTGATCCTTGCGACCGGCGCGCAGGCGAAATGGCTCGGCCTGCCTTCGGAAGAGAAGTTCAAGGGCTTTGGCGTCTCGGCCTGCGCCACCTGCGACGGGTTCTTCTATCGCGGCAAGGAAATCGCGGTGATCGGCGGCGGCAACACCGCGGTCGAAGAGGCTTTGTTCCTGACCAACTTCGCCTCCAAGGTGACGCTGATCCACCGCCGCGACACCTTGCGCGCCGAAAAGATCATGCAGGACCGGCTGTTCAAGCACCCCAAGATCGAGATGCTGTGGAACTCGGAAGTCACCGAAGTGATCGGCGCGGAAACCCCGCTGGGTGTCACCGGGGTCAAGACCCGCAACGTCCAGACCGGCGAGGAAAAAGTCGTCCCCTGCGAGGGCTTCTTTGTCGCCATCGGCCACGCACCGGCCTCGGAACTGGTCAAGGACCAACTGCCCTTGCACGACGGCGGCTATGTTCAGGTCGAACCCGGCAGCACCCGCACCGCGATCCCCGGCGTCTTTGCGGCGGGCGATCTGACCGACCATGTCTACCGTCAGGCGGTCACTTCGGCGGGCATGGGCTGCATGGCGGCACTGGACGCCGAGCGCTGGCTGTCCGAGCAGGCATGATCTGCTACGCCGGGCTGGCCTGGCGGATTGTCTGGCAGGGGCAGGACGCGCTTGCCCCCGTGCAGAACCCCGAGGGGCGCTTTCACCACGCCGGCCAGCCTGCGGTTTATACGTCCCTGACGGAAGAGGGCTGCGCCACCGCCATCGCGCGGTATCTTGCCCCCCAAGATGGCCCGCGCGAAATTGCCTGCCTGCAGATCGACGCCGCGCAGATCTGCGACCTGCGCGATGAGCCCGCCGCACGGATGGTCTGGCAGGATCTGCGCGCGACGGGTGCTGCCTCGCCCACCTGGGGATTTTCCGATGCGGCACGGGCCAAGGGGGCGCAAGGCCTGCTCTATGCCTCGCGCTCGCAGCCGCATCTGACGCATCTGGTCTTGTTCGACCCGCAGGTGATCTTGCGCGAAACCCTGCGCAAAGCCTGGCCTTAACGCGGCCGCATCATCTTCAGCAGCAGGTGGTCTTTCAGCACATATTGATGAAACAGCGCCATAGCCGCATGGCCCAGCACCAGAATCATCAGGATGTCCATCACCACGACATGCACATCCCCCGCCTCGGCGACCTCGCCAAACCAGGCCAACGCGCCCAGCGCCGGCACCGCGACCATCAGCGCGTAAAGCGCCCAATGCGCCCAGACCCCGGCCTTGTCGATCAGCGTCACCGCAGGCGCGGGACCCTCGGACGAGATCAGCCGCACCGCCAGCCGGATCAGCGCCAGCACCAGCACCGCCACACCGGCCCAGACGTGCCACATGACGGTAAAGCCGCTGACCACGCCACCGTCGAGCTTTGTGTGCAAAAGGCGCCCCATCTGATCGGAAATCAGATAATTCGCCACGATCAGGATTGCGATCGCCCAATGCAGGGCGATTTGCAGGGCGGAGTAGGATTTGGCCATGGTTGGTCCTCGCTGAAAGGGAATGCGTCAGGTGTCCTGTCAGACATTAACGTATATGACGCAGTCTTCCGTCGGTCCATTGGCCTTTGGTGCAACTCCTCCCGGAGTTATAGGGCCTAATGCGCGTTTACCGGCGCAAAATCATGCGCCCGCGCCAGACTGAAGGCCAGCGCCCGGTCAGCGACCAGCGCCAACTGCTCGCCATTCTCGCCATGCACGGCATAGACCGTCTTGGTCTCGCCAAGCTGGGCGCGGACCTCGTCGGGCAGATCGGCCACGGGCAAGGGCCGCACGTAGACGATGCGGTCACTGGTCTCGGGGAAAGCCTGGTATTTCACATCCATGATGATCTCCTATTTCCGGCCGATTTGGATGGTTTGCACGATGGTATCAGGCAGCGAACGGCGCAGGTCGATGTGCAACAACCCGTGATCCAGATCGGCCCCGGCCACCTCGACCCCGTCGGCCAGCACGAAAGAGCGCTGAAACGCCCGCGCCGCGATGCCGCGATGCAGAAAGACCCGCTCGCTGGTGTCTTCGCTCTGCCGCCCGCGCACGACCAACTGGCGGTCTTCGACAGTGATCGACAGATCCTCGTCGTGGAATCCCGCCACGGCCAAGGTGATGCGATAGGTATGATCCGAGGTCGCCTCGATATTGAAAGGCGGATAGCCCTCCGAGGCGGTCTTGGCGGTGCGTTCGACCAGCCGTTCCAGCTGTTCAAAGCCCAAAAGAAAGGGATGCGCCCCAAAGGTCAGTTTCGTCATGGCAATGCCCTTTCAACAAGCGACATGGGCGGGCCCGCGCGCGGCACCCGTCTGTTGAATATGGGGGCGGATCGCTTACGCTGCAAGAGCGTTGCGGCGCGAGAAAAGTCACAGGTCGCGCGACTTTTTTACCCAAAAGGCGCAGGAACTCGCTATAATCAGCGCATAAAGAAAAAAGACTGGACCAATCGCGCCATGAACGTCTCCCCCGAAATGGATTTCGACGAAATGCTCAGCGTCAAGCTGGAGGTTTTGCGTCGGGAACACCGCGATCTGGACGAGGCTGTCCGCGCGCTGGAGCTTTCCGGGCGGCCCGATGTGTTGACCCTGCGGCGGCTGAAAAAACAAAAGCTGGCGATGAAAGACCAGATCACCCGGATCGAAAACAAACTTATCCCCGATATCATCGCTTGAACTGCGGGCTTTTCCTTGCCTCTGCCCGGCGCATCGCTATTAAAACCGCAAGCAAAAGCGGGAGTGCGCGATGACGGTTGATGTCGGGATCATCATGGGAAGCCAATCGGATTGGCCGACGATGAAAGAGGCCGCCCTGATCCTTGATCAGCTGGGCATCGCCTACGAGACCAAGATCGTCTCGGCGCATCGCACGCCAGACCGGCTTTGGGCCTATGGCAAAGCGGCGGCGGGACGGGTCAAGGTGATCATCGCGGGCGCCGGTGGGGCTGCGCATCTGCCCGGCATGATGGCCAGCAAAACCCGCGTGCCGGTGATCGGCGTGCCGGTGCTGACCAAGGCGCTGTCCGGGGTCGACAGCCTTTATTCGATCTTGCAGATGCCCAAGGGCTACCCGGTCGCCACCATGGCGATCGGCGCGGCAGGGGCGGCCAATGCGGGCTTGATGGCTGCAGGCATTCTGGCGCTGTCCGATGCAGCTCTGGCGGCACGGCTCGATGCCTGGCGCGCGGCGCTTTCGGCCTCGATCCCCGAGGAGCCGAAAGATGAATAGCCTGCCGCTCGGCGCAACCATCGGCATCCTGGGCGGCGGCCAGTTGGGCCGCATGCTCTCGGTCGCGGCCGCCCGTCTGGGCTACAAGACCCATATCTTCGAACCTGCCGCCAACCCGCCCGCCGCTGACGTGGCCCATGCGGTGACGACGGCGGGTTATGACGATCTGGCCGCCCTGCGCGGCTTTGCGCAATCGGTCGATGTCATCACCTATGAATTCGAAAACGTCCCCACCGCAGCGCTGGACGCTTTGGAGGCGATCCGCCCGATCCGTCCCAACCGCCGCGCTCTGGCCATCAGCCAGGACCGCATCGCCGAAAAGGATTTCCTGACCGGATTGGGCCTGACCTGCGCCCCCTATCACCCGGTCAACTCCGCCGCCGATATGGCCGAGGCCGTCGCGCAAAATCGGCGCCCCTGCGATCTTGAAAACCAACCGGCTGGGCTATGACGGCAAGGGTCAGGCCCGCCTGAAAGCCGCCGAAGACGCCGAAGCCGCCCTTGCCGCGATGAACGGCCAGCCCGCCGTGCTGGAAGGCTTTATCAGCTTCAGCCACGAGGTTTCGGTGATCGCCGCCCGCGGCCTTGACGCCTCGGTCGCCTGCTATGATCCGGGCGAGAATGTCCACCGCGACGGCATCCTGCATTCCACCACCCTGCCCGCCCGCCTGTCACCCAGCCAGCGCACCGACGCGATCTTGCTTGCGGCACGCATCCTCAATGCGCTGGACTACGTGGGCGTCATGGGGGTCGAGCTCTTCGTCACGCCATCGGGCCTCATCGTCAACGAAATCGCCCCGCGCGTGCACAACTCCGGCCATTGGACCCAGAACGGCTGCGCGGTCGATCAGTTCGAACAGCACATCCGCGCCGTGACCGGCCTGCCGCTTGGCGATGGCGCGCGCCATTCCGATGTGGTGATGGAAAACCTGATCGGCGATGATATCGAGCGCCTGCCCGAGCTTCTGGCTGAAAATGACACCGCGATCCACCTTTACGGCAAGGCCGAGGCGCGGCCCGGTCGCAAGATGGGCCACGTCAACCGGGTGATCCGCAAGGCCTGAGCCTCTGGGAGCTAAGCCTCAGGCGTATCGGTATCGTCGGACTGATTGCGCGCCGCCGCCGCCAGCGCCTCATATTTGTCGCGAAACGCCTCCAAGGTGCGTTCGTCCAGCTCTTCCAGATCCAACAGCGCGTTATGCGCGCCCTGATGCGCCCTTATCAACTCATCCAGTTTGATCTGAATGGCTTGGGTGTCGCGATTCTGGGTGTTCTGGATCAGAAACACCATCAGAAAGGTCACGATGGTGGTGCCGGTGTTGATCACCAATTGCCAGGTATCGGAATAGTTGAAGATCGGCCCGGTGATGATCCAGACTCCGACGACCCCGACCGCCAGCAGAAAGGTCGTCGGCTTGCCGCAATAGCGCGACACCGCCTTGGCCATGCGCGTGTAGATATTGCCCGCCATCAGTTGCCGCCTCCCAAGGTTGCCTTAAGCGCCGCGCCATAACCCAAATCTGCGTCGAAATGCCCGGTCTCAAGGAAGGCCAGCGTCTGGGCAATCACCACCGGGTTCAGCATCATGAAGGTATGGGTCACCGGCAAAGTGATATGCGCCGCCATCCCCGCCACTTCGGTGCTTTGCACCGAGACCTTGCCATCATCCGGCCCGGGGATCACCGCCGAGGCGACCGGGCTCAGGCTTTGGTCGCCGGCAATCACCCCCAGATCGAAATCCACCGGTGGCAGGCGGTTCGGCACCGCCGCCGCATCGGTGCCAAGCTGCAAGCCCGCAGGCCCGTTCAGCCATTCAAACGCCCCGATCTCGCCAAAGGCATCGACCAGCTCCGAGCCTTGGTTCGGCGGCGCCAGCATCACCACGCGGCCCATATGCGCCGGACGGTGATCGCGCAGCCAACTGCGCACAAGGATGCCGCCCATCGAATGGGTGACGAAACTCACCCGCTCCTCCGGCCCACACTCCGCCACCCTTTCACCAACGCGCCTGGTCAGCTCGGCGATGGGAAAGCTGGTCGAGGGGTAGCTTTCGTTGATCACATGATGGCCCTGCGCCTCCAGCGCCGCCTGCATCGCGATCAGCGAGGTTTGCGTGCGCGCAAGGCCATGCAGCAGCACCACGCAATCGGCCTGCGCGGGACAGGCGAAAAGGGCAAGGATCAGGACGCGGATCATCGCCGCATTAAAACCCGCGGCGGCGTTTTGGCAAGCACCCGTCTGGACGCGGGCCCCGGGCCTTGGCATTCTCACGCAATCTTGCTTGAAAGGCCGCCAGCCATGATCCTCCAAGCCTGCCTGAACGGCGCGCGACCCACGGGTTATCACCCCGCCCTGCCGCTGAGCCTGGCCGCGATGCTTGCCGATGCGCAGGCGGTCGTGGCGGCAGGGGCGAACGAGCTGCACATCCACCCGCGCGACGCCTCGACCCGCGAGAGCCTGCATGCGGTCACCCCCTTGCTGCAGGCCCTGCGCCCCGCCTGCCCCGGCACGCTGATCGGGGTCTCGACCGGCGCTTGGATCGAGGCCGATCCCGCGCAAACCCGCGAGGCCATCGCAGGCTGGCAGGCCCTGCCCGACTACGCCTCGGTCAACCTGTCTGAACCCGACGCCCCTGCCGTCATCGCCCTGCTGACCGAGCGTTGCGTCGGTGTTGAAGCAGGCCTCGCCACCCCCGCCTGCGCCGAGCGGCTGGTGACCCTGCCCCAAGCCAAAACGGTGTTTCGCATCCTGATCGAGGTGGAAAACCAGAGTATCGCCCAGGCCGAAGCCGATATGACAGGCATCCTCTCCGTGCTGGCCCGCGCCGGTCTCACCCGCCAGATCCTGCTGCACGGCTTCGATGCCACCATCTGGCATTTCGTCAACCTCGCCGCCCAAAGAGGCTTTTCCACCCGCATCGGGCTGGAGGATGGCAAGCTGATGCCAGATGGCAGCCCTGCCCCCGACAATGCCGCAATGATCCGCGCCGCGCGGGAGATTTCGCTGAAAGTGCAAGGGCGGCGCTGAGCCCAGAGTGGCCTCGCATAAACCCGCCACAAGCAAAGCTTCGAACTTTGCGCGCAGATCCGGTTATCTTGCCACCTGAAATTTTCACGGTTACTTTTTGAGACAGACGGCAGGGTCGTCTCACCGGATCGGAGGGTAAGGGTTATGGTGACGCTTCAACCTGTCATCCGAGCGGATCTTGACGCTCTGTTTGCGCTGGAGGTCCAACCAGAGCAACGGGGATTTGTTGCACCAAATACAACATCGATTGCAGAGTTCGCCTATATCTCTGGTGGATATGTTTTTGCCATCAAGCGTCGTGGTGAAATCGTTGGATTGATGGGGATCATCGATTTTCGAGAACACAGCGAACTTGTGGAGGGTGATGATCCGAATGCCGCCTTTCTGATGCGAATGATGGTCGCAGATACTTTTCAGCGTAGCGGCATTGGCAGCGCCGCAATGCAACTTGCATTCGACTGGGCGCGTCGGCGCGGAAACAGCTGTTTTCAGACAAGCGTAGTTCCAGGCAATGAGGCCGCTACCAGATTTTACGAGGGTCTGGGCCTGAGAAAAACTGGGCGGATGGTAGAGGGCGAAATCGAAATGAGTATGGCCCTCTAGCCCGACACCTCCGCTCAGATTTGGCGAAGGACATCGGGGGACGACTGGCAGTTCCGGTCCGCATAGCAGCCGCTCAGCTTCCGACTCGGAGTGCACACGCGGCGAAGGTCGGCTTCGAGCCCCTTGCCGCCATCTGGGTGCCGCAATCCTTTGAAAACTGTCGATCTGACGTCGGCCCGCGTGGCGGGTTGACTGAGACATGAGGTGGCGCCCGGGCCGGTTTTGTTGCTGGCCTGAATGCCATGCAAGTCATCGCACTGGTTTAAGTGAGGCGTGGAATGCAGCGGCGATTTAACAAAGACAAGACGAGCAAGACCAGTCTAATTCTGCTGTGCGTCCTGGCAATCGTAATATTGAGACCGTCCGAATCATTCTTCCTATCGCGAGGGACTGTGACCGTGCATATCCTCGACCTGCGCAACACGACCCCCGATTGCCGCACAGGGTTTTTCGAAACAGGCGCACCTGCTTTACCGGCAGGACATGGCGGATCATCCGTCTGCGGCGACATCTTTACGACCATGGGCATAATGGCGGTCATACCGACAAACAGCCTGAACCCATTTGCGATGAACCGGAAAGATATGGTGGAGACATGGAAGGTCGGATGCAGGTATCACCTTTGGTACTATGGGCCAGGGCGAACACCATCAGCAAATCTGGCTGCACCCATTGGGCGGCGCAAAATCATCTATGGGTCAGAAGACCTGCATGATTGTACCATCGGGCCATAAGTCCTTGGCCGAAGTATTGACCGTTCGCTTCGTCCTGCATTGCCGCCGCTCAGCTACCGACTCGGAGTAGATTTTGCCTGCACACGCGGCGAAGGTCGGCTTCGAGCCCTAAGCGGTCCCAGAGCCATGTCCTCCCTTTTTGCCCGGAATCAAGGGCGAAGCCCGCCGGGCAGCGCCCGACCGCCCCCTCGGGCGGGCGCTTTTGCAGCGGTACCAGCGGAAATTCGGCGGAAGAGTCTGACCTATAAAGTGCCTAATTCAGATGTTGCTGCGCCCACCCGGCGGTCAAGCACTACCCTCTGTTGTGCATAATCCGAACGTCCGCTTCGTCCCGCATAGCAGCCCCTCAGCCATCGCACTCTAAAACCCCGGCTTGAAGCAAAGCTTCAGACCACCCACCCGACCGCCACCGCAAAAACGCCCTCGTGTCGTGCCTCTCCTCACAAATCCGCACCCTCTCTGCGCGCCACCTGCCCTGTAAATCCGCTTGGCCAAGATCCGCCCGCCTGCTAAAAGCCCCTGGTCGGGCGCTTTGTCCGGCATTCTCAGGGCGGGGCGCAATTCCCCACCGGCGGTATAGCCCGCGAGCGCCTTGCGTTTCCTCGTGAAACGCTTGGGTCAGCAGATCCGGTGTAACTCCGGGGCCGACGGTATAGTCCGGATGAAAGAGAATGGGAGGCTCTGCGCAGCAGGGGCGGCCTTGGGCTGTCTGGCGCGCAGGATCTTACCTTTCACCCCGGGGGTCACGGTTGGGGCTTGAAAGGAACCACGTATGACTCACTCACAGACCACCTCCTTGCGCGGCGCGCTCTTCATGGTGCTGGCGGGCATTGCCTTTGCGCTGGCCAATGCCATCACCTGGACCGTCACCTACAAGATGGGCTTCAAGGCGCAATCCGATGCCTTCTGGCAATACGGCTTTGCCACGCTGTTTTCGCTGCCCTTCATCTTCCGTCAGGGGCTCTCCAGCATGAAGACCAGACATCCCCTGCTGCACGGGATGCGCATCCTGCTTTCCGTGCTTGGCGTGCAGGCCTTCACCCAGGCCTTCGCCTCGGGCATGGCACCCTGGCATGTCGTGGCGCTGGTGATGACCTCGCCCTTCTTCGTGATGATCGGGGCGGCGCTTTTCCTGCGCGAAAGGGTCGCGGCCAACCGCTGGTTCGCTGCCCTGCTCGGCTTTGCCGGGGCGATGATCCTGCTGCGCCCCTGGGAGGGCGCGCTCACCCCGGCCACCCTGCTGCCGGTTGCCGCCGCGATCTGCTGGGGTGGGGCCTCGCTGATCACCAAGCGCCTGACCGCGGATGAACCGCAAACCGCCATCACCATGTGGCTTCTGGTGCTGCTCACCCCGGTCAACGGCCTCTTCTCGCTGCAAGCCGGCTTCGAGATCCCGACGGGCGAGATCCTCGCCCTTCTGCTGCTGGGCGGCGTGATCATGTATGCAGCCCAGCACTTTCTGACGCTGGCCTATGCCGCAGCCGATGCGGGCTTTGTGCAACCCTTTGACGATCTGAAGCTTTTCTCCAATATCGCGGTCAGCTGGATCGTTCTGAACTTCGCCCCCGAAGGCAGCTATTGGCTGGGCATCCTGCTGATCCTTGCCGGCTCGTCCTACCTGCTCTGGTCCGAACGTCAGGGCCAAAGAGCGACCCAGCCCGCATAAGCCCTTGACCTTGCCGGGCAGGCAGATCAGCCTGCCCGCATGTCCAAACGCCCCACCCGTCTCGCCACCCGCGCGCTGATCCTGCATGAGGATAGGCTCCTCTTGGTCAACGCCTATCCGGGCGGGCGCTCGGACCTGTGGTGCGCCCCGGGCGGAGGGGTTCATTCCGGCTCTTCGCTGCCCGACAACCTCGCCCGCGAGGTGCATGAAGAGACCGGCTTGCGCGTCGAAGTCGGTGCCCCCGCCCTGATCAACGAGTTCTACGACCCCGCCTCGGGCTTCCATCAGGTCGATCTGTTCTTTCACTGCACGATCAGCGCCGGGGCCATCGACGCCAGCTGGCGCGATCCCGAAGGCGTGGTGACGCAGCGGCGCTTCTTTACCCGCGCCGATCTCGAAATGGGCCGTATCCGCTTCAAGCCCGACAGCCTGCCCGAGGCTGCCTGGGGGCAGAGCCTGCTCTACGATCCGCTCGAGGTGATGATCCGATGAGCGCCCGAATGAGCCGCGCCTTCGTCAAGGAAGGCGACGGCGATCTTGATCCGCTGCCCGACCTGCCGCTCTCGCCGCATCCGAATTACGTCACACCGCGCGGCCTGGCTGCGCTGCAAACCCGCCTGCTGGAGACCCAAGCCAGCCTCACCGCCCTGCGCGCGCGGCCCGATCGGCTCAACAAACTCCCCGAAGCCGCCGCCGAGCGCGACATCCGCTATCTCGAAGCCCGCCTGCGCTCGGCGATCCTGACCGATCCGTCAAGCCTGCCGCTGAGCGAAGTCGCCTTCGGGCTCTGCGTCACCGTGCGCGACGCAGCGGGCAGCACCCAGACTTACGAGATCACCGGCGAGGACGAATCCGACGCCCGCCTCGGCCGCATCGCCCCCTCCAGCCCCCTCGCCCGCGCCCTGCTGGGCGCCGAGGTTGGCGATATGGTGATCTGGCGCAAACCCTCTGGCCCCACCCCCCTTGAAATCACGGCAATCACCCATGCAGATCCGCAGCCTTGACCCCGCAAGCGACCTTGCCGCCGTGCAAGAGGTCTATGACCACGCCTTGGATTACTGGGCGCTTGACCGGCTAAGGATCGACACCGCCGCGCTCGCCCAAGGCTTCTTCACCGATGCGCCGCCCAACTGCGACCCTGCCGCCAGCCACCGCCTTGGCCTCTTCGACGGCGGGCGTCTGGCCGGCATCGCCGAGCTGTCCTTTGGTTTTCCAACGCCCGAGGACGCCTATCTCGGGCTGATGATCCTGGCGGATTGGGCGCGCAACCGGGGTCAGGGCGTGCAGCTTTTGTGCGAGGTCGAAAGCCGCGCCCGCGCCAAGGGCCACAGCCGTCTCTATCTTGGCGTGCTCGACAACAACCCCAAGGGCCGCGCCTTCTGGATCAGGCAGGGCTTTGCCGATACCGGCATCAGCCGCCTCGACACCGAGGGCGGCGTCACCAAGACGATCCAGCGCCTTGTCAAACCCCTCTAGCGGCTGGCCAAAGCCACGCCGCCCAGCACCAGCAAAGCCGAAACCACAAAGCGCAGACTGATACCCTCGCCGAGCAGCAGCCCCCCCGCAGCCGCCAGCACCGGCACGGTCAGTTGCGCCACCGAGGCCCGCACCGCGCCCAACTGCGGCAGCAGCCGATACCACAGCGCATAGCCCAGCCCCGAGGTCACCGCCCCCGAAATCACCGCCAGGAAAACCCCCTGAACCGAGGCAAAACTCCCCTCCTGCGAGGCCCAGATCAGCAAAGCCACAGGCAAGGCCAGAATGAAATTCGCCCCGGTCACCGCCAAAGGATCCCCCGCGCGCCGCCCTGCCAGCGAATAGATCCCCCAACCAATACCGGCGCAGGCCATCGCCGCCATCGCCGGCAAAGACCCCAGCGCCAAAGACGGCAAGACCAGCCAGACCAGACCCGCAAAAGCCAGCACAACCCCCGCCCAGCGCCGCCCTGCCACCACCTCACCCGCGTGCAGGGCCGCGCCGAACATGGTCAACTGCACCAGCCCGAACAGGATCAGCGCCCCGGTGCCGGCACTCAATTGCGTATAGGCCAAGGAAAATCCGAACAGATAGACCAGCAGCGCCGCCACGCCGACCCCGCGCCCCGACCATCCCGGCCAGGCCACCTGCCGCCCCAGCATCAGCACCCCCAGCATCAAGGCCCCCGACGCCAGCCGGATCAGCGCAAAACTCACCGCATCAATCGCCCCGGCCCCGACCCCGAGCCGGTTCAAAATCGAATTGCCCGCAAAAGCCAGCATCGCCACCAGGGTCCAGATCACCAGTTGCAAACCGCCATCCCTTCCACACCAAGACCCCCGCCACCAAGGACAAAAGAAAAGGGCGCAGCCTCGCGGCCACGCCCTGTCCCTATCATGCCTTGGGGCAGATTACATCATGCCGCCCATGCCGCCCATGCCGCCCATGTCGGGCATGCCGCCGCCCTGGCCTTTCGGCTCCGGACGGTCTGCGATCATGCACTCGGTGGTGATCAGCAAGGAGGCCACCGAAGCTGCATCTTCCAGCGCGGTGCGGGTAACCTTGGCCGGGTCGATGACGCCGAACTTGAACATGTCGCCATATTCTTCGGTCTGCGCGTTAAAGCCAAAGTTCTTGTCATTCGAACTCGCGAACCTTGCCAGCCACGACAGCGCCATCGACGCCAGCGTTTTCAGCGATCTGGCGCAGCGGCGCTTCCAGAGCACGGCGAACAATCGCAATGCCTGCGTCCTGGTCGGAGTTTTCGCCCTTCAGACCGTCCAGCGCTTTGCCAGCCTGAACCAGAGCCACGCCACCGCCGACAACGATGCCTTCTTGCACGGCCGCACGGGTCGCGTTCAGGGCGTCGTCAACGCGGTCTTTGCGCTCTTTGACTTCAACTTCGGTCATGCCGCCGACCTTGATCACCGCAACACCGCCAGCCAGTTTGGCCACGCGCTCTTGCAGCTTCTCACGGTCATAGTCCGAGGTGGTCTCTTCGATCTGGGTGCGGATCTGGCCCACGCGGGCTTCGATCTCGGCCTTGACGCCAGCGCCATCGATGATGGTGGTGTTGTCTTTGGTGATCGTGACCTTCTTGGCGGTGCCAAGCATGTCGATGGTGACCGATTCAAGCTTCATGCCCAGATCGTCCGAGATCACCTGACCACCGGTCAGGATTGCGATGTCCTGCAGCATGGCCTTGCGGCGATCGCCGAAGCCCGGAGCCTTGACAGCCGCGATTTTCAGCCCGCCGCGCAGCTTGTTGACCACGAGCGTCGCCAGAGCTTCGCCCTCGACGTCTTCCGAGATGATCAGCAGCGGACGCTGCGACTGGATCACCGATTCCAGCAAGGGAACCATCGGCTGCAAGGACGAGAGTTTCTTCTCGTGCAGCAGGATCAGCACGTCTTCCAGTTCGGCAACCATCTTGTCCGGGTTGGTGACGAAATAGGGCGACAGGAAGCCACGGTCGAACTGCATGCCTTCGACAACGGTGGTTTCGGTCTCAAGACCCTTGTTTTCTTCGACGGTGATGACACCCTCGTTGCCGACTTTTTGCATCGCGTCGGCGATCTGACGACCGATTTCCGCTTCGCCATTGGCCGAGATGGTGCCGACTTGGGCAACTTCAGCGCTGTCTTTGACCGGACGCGAGGCGGCTTTGATCGCAGCCACAACCTTGATCACAGCCATGTCGATGCCGCGCTTCAGATCCATCGGGTTCAGGCCAGCGGCCACCGACTTCAAGCCGTCCTTGATGATGGCCTGCGCCAGAACGGTGGCGGTGGTGGTGCCGTCGCCAGCTTCGTCATTGGTGCGCGAGGCCACTTCTTTGACCATCTGCGCGCCCATGTTCTCGAACTTGTCGGAAAGCTCGATTTCTTTGGCAACCGTCACACCGTCTTTGGTGATGCGCGGGGCGCCGAAGCTCTTGTCGATCACCACGTTGCGGCCTTTGGGGCCGAGGGTGACTTTGACAGCGTCGGCAAGGATGTTCACGCCGCGCAACATGCGGTCGCGGGCATCGGTGTCAAAACGTACGTCTTTAGCAGCCATGGGGCTAACTCCTCGTTAGATGTTGAAAAGAAAGGGTATCCGGCAGGTAGGATGGGCAATGCTGCCCATCCCGCGCAGCGGCTCAGCCGATGATGCCGAGGATGTCGCTTTCTTTCATGATCAGCAGGTCTTCGCCGTCCAGCTTGACCTCGGTGCCCGACCATTTGCCGAACAGCACGCGGTCGCCAGCCTTGACGGAGGGCGCGATCAGCTCGCCCGAATCCTTGCGCGCGCCAGCGCCGACCGAGACGACTTCGCCCTCAGCAGGCTTTTCTTTGGCGCTATCGGGAATGATCAGCCCGCCTTTGGTCTTGTCTTCGCCTTCAATGCGGCGAACCAGAACGCGGTCTTGCAACGGTGTGAATGCCATCTGGGTAGACTCCCTTGAGTTTCCAGGTTTGAATGTGGATTAGCACTCACGTCTTGCGAGTGCTAACGGCGCTTGAATTAGGCCCTGCGCCCGGCTGTGTCAACCGCCCCTTCGGTGAATTCTTTGTAAACTCTGCGGCTCTGGCGCTGCCTGCCCCGCCTTGGCCCTTGGCCTGTCGCGCCCAAAGTGGCACCTTGGTCGCAACCAAAGGGGCACCCATGACGAAACTCTCGCTTTTGCTGAGCCTGGCCTGCGCCTTGCTGCTTCCTTCCGCGCTTCAGGCCGACTGTCAAGGCCGCAACCTGATCGCCGCGATGCCCGCCGCCGAACAGGCCGAATTGCGCGCAAAGGCCGAGGCAGTGCCCTATGCCGTCGGCAATTTCTGGCGCGCCACCCGCGGCGCGGAGGTCATCCACCTGATCGGCACCTATCATTTCGACGATCCGCGCCATGACGCCACGATGCAGCGGCTCGACCCCCTTCTGGCGCAAGCGAAAACCCTGCTTGTCGAGGCCGGCCCCGCCGAGGAAGAATCGCTGAAAGCCCGCATCGCCGACGACCCCTCGCTGATCGTCAACACCGATGGCCCCACCCTGCCCGAGGTTATGGCCCCCGAAGACTGGACCCGCCTCTCCGATGCCGTAAAGGCGCGCGGCCTGCCGGCCTTCATGGTCGCCAAGTTCCGGCCCTGGTATGTGTCGATGCTGCTGTCAATCCCGCCCTGTGGGCTGGAAACCGCGACCGAGCCGAATGGCCTCGACACCCGCCTGATCCGCGCCGCTCATGCCGCCGGTGTGCCGGTCAAGGCGCTGGAGCCCTATGATACCGTCTTTGCCATCTTCAAGGGCATGAGCCAGCAAGAACAGATCGACATGCTCACCTCTGCCCTCGCGGTCGAGGCGGTCTCGGCCGATATGACCCAGACCCTTGCCGACAGCTATTTCGCCCAGGAAGGCCGGCTGATCTGGGAATTCACTCGCGCCCAGACCCTTGCAGCCCCCGGTTATACGCCCGAGCGCGTCGATGCCGAAATGGCGGTGATGGAGCAGACCATGATGATCAAACGCAACCGCGCCTGGCTCCCGGTGATCAAGGATGCTGCCGAAAAAGGCCCTCTGCTGGTCGGCTTCGGCGCCTTGCATCTCTCTGGCGACGGGGGGGTGCTGCGGCTTTTGGAAAACGACGGCTACAGGATCGAGCGTCTCGCCCTGCCCTAGGTTGCGCCGCTGCCCTAAGCGCAAAATCCCGCCTGCAGGCGTGACAAGCCCGCCCGCCCTGCCTATATAGCGGCAAAGATCCTTACCAAGGCAGCTCCCATGACCACGCTCGTTTTCGGCCACAAATCCCCCGACACCGATTCCACCGGCTCGCCGATCATCTGGGCCTGGTATCTCAACGAGGTGAAATCCATCGCCGCCGAAGCGGTGCTGCTGGGCGAACCCAACACCGAAGCCGCCTTCGTGCTGAAACGCTGGGATTGCCCCAAGCCGCGCATCGTCTCGCAGATCGCCGATGGCACCCGCGCCGTGGTCGTCGACACCAATAATCCCGCCGAACTTCCCGCCAATATCAACGCGCTCGA
Source organism: uncultured Alphaproteobacteria bacterium (assembly GCA_963815275.1). Classification (GTDB taxonomy): domain Bacteria; phylum Pseudomonadota; class Alphaproteobacteria; order Rhodobacterales; family Rhodobacteraceae; genus Cypionkella. The sequence continues at coordinate 112,280 of CAWFGD010000001.1, read as the reverse complement.
CGTGGTGGCGATCATCGACCACCACAAGCTGGTCGGCGGCATCGAGACCAAGGGCCCGATCGACATCACCATCCGCCCGCTCGCCTGCACCGCCACACTCATGCACGATCTGATGGGCAGCGACACCGCGCAGATGCCCGATTGGGTCAAGGGGCTGATGCTGTCCTGCATCCTTTCCGACACGCTGGAATTCCGCTCGCCGACCACCACGCCGCATGATCGCTCGGTGGCCGAGAAGCTGGCTGCCGAGTTGCGCATCGCCATCCCGGCCTATGCCGCCGAGCTTTTCGAGGCGAAATCCGACGTCGGCGCCTTCTCGGATGCCGAGCTGTTGCGCATGGACAGCAAGGAATACACCGTCGCGGGCAAAGAGCTGCGCATCTCGGTGCTGGAAACCACCGCTCCCAAGCTGATCCTGGACCGCAAGGCCAGTCTGATGGCCGCGATGAGTGGCGTGGCGCAAGAAGATGGCGCCGATCAGGTGCTGCTCTTCGTCGTCGATATCCTGAACGAGGAAGCCACCCTCCTGGTGCCCAACGATCTGGTCAAACAGATGGCGGAAGCCTCTTTCGGCGTCACCGTCTCGGGCGACACCGTGGTTCTGCCCGGCGTGATGAGCCGCAAGAAACAGATCATTCCGTCGCTCAAGCTTTGAGCCCCTGCTGCGTTGAAGCGCCGCCGACCTCTCTAGGCATCGGCTGCACTTCACCCCTGCGGAACGCGCGCGCTTCCGCCGCAGGCCGCGCAAAGTTCCCTTCGCCCCTCTCCGTTGCAAAGGCCCGCCATGACCCAGATCATCCCCGCCCTCGCCGAAGTTTCCCCCCGCTATGACGCGGTGTTCTGCGATCTCTGGGGCTGTCTGCACAATGGCGTCGCGGCCTATCCCGCCGCCGTTGCCGCGCTGCAGGGCTTTCGCGCTCAGGGCGGCCGCGTCATCCTCTTGACCAACGCGCCGCGTCCCAAGACCGATGTGGCAAAGCACCTCGACGCCATGTCGGTGCCCCGCGACGCCTGGGACGATATCGTCACCTCGGGCGATGCCGCGCAATATGCCATGCTGACCGGGGCTGTCGGCCGCCGCGTCTATTTCATCGGCGCGCAGAAGGACGAGAATTTCTTCACCGATTTCTCCGGCGATCTGGCCGAGGTCGCCCGCGCCAATCCCCCGATCACCCGCGTGGCGCTCGCCGAGGCCGAGGGGATCGTCTGCACCGGCCTTGCCGATGATCTGCACGAAACCCCCGAAGATTACCACGCCACCCTGATGATGGCCAAACAGCTTGGCCTGCCGCTGCTCTGCGCCAACCCCGATATCACCGTGCACTACGGCGAAAGGCTGCTCTATTGCGCCGGGGCGCTGGCCCAGGCCTATGAAGAGATGGGCGGCACCGCGCTCTATTTCGGCAAGCCGCATCCCCCGATCTACGACCTCGCCCGCCGCCGCCTTGGCCTGCTGGGCAGCAAGGGCGAGCCGCAGATCCTTTGCATCGGCGACGGTATTCACACCGATATCCAAGGCGCGATGGGCGAAAACCTCGACTCGCTCTTCGTCTCGGGTGGCCTCGCCGCAGCCGAGTTCGGCGACAATGCCGAAACCCCGGTGGCCGAGCTGCTGCAAGACTGGCTCGACGTCAAAATGATCTCGCCAACCTTTGCCATCGGCCGCCTCCGCTGACATCCTCGCAATAAAATTACCACTTAGGTCCTACCTGCGCACAATTCCTGCGCAAAGGAATTGCGCTGCGCTGCGGCATTTGCTATGCAGGGGTCAGTCCTAGGGGGTTCGACCATGCTCGATAATCAACCGCGCGGCACCATCTGCATCGAAGATCTCGAGATCGGCATGATCCGCTCGCTGCACAAGGTCGTCACCGACCGCGATATCGAGCTCTTTGCCGAGGTTTCCACCGATCATAACCCCGTTCATCTGGACGAGGCCTATGCTCAGGACACAATTTTTCAGGGCCGCATCGCGCATGGCATGCTGACGGCGGGGCTGATTTCGGCGGTGATCGGCGAACAGCTTCCCGGCCATGGCACTGTTTATCTTGGACAATCCCTGAAATTCCTTGCCCCCGTCCGCCCCGGCGATCTGGTCGAGGCCGTGGTCAAGGTGCTGTCGATTGATTACGCGCGCCGCCGGGTGACCCTTGAAACCCACTGCGCAGTGGGCAATACCGTTGTTCTGAAGGGCGAGGCGCTGGTTCTGGCGCCAAGCCGCAAGTTCGACTAGGGGCATCGGCCCCAAACCCGGGGTAGAATGCAGATCCATAAGCACTGGCAAGGGCTTGATCCCTCCGCAAGGGGCGCATCGGTGGCGATGGGCAATTTCGACGGCATCCATCTCGGCCATCAGGCGGTGATCGACCTCGCCCGCCCGCATGGCCCACTTGGCGTGATCTGCTTCGAACCGCATCCGCGCGAATACTTCACCCCGCTGGCCCCCGCCTTCCGGCTGACCAATGCCGAAACCCGCGGCAACCGGCTGGCCAAGCTCGGCGTGCGCCAGCTTTTTGAACTGCCCTTCAACGAGGCGATGGCGACGATGACCCCCGCCGAATTTGCCAGCGACGTGCTGTGCAAAGGCCTCGGCATCGCCCATATCGTGGTGGGTGAGGATTTCTGCTTTGGCAAGGGCCGCAGCGGCACCGCGCTCGACCTTCTCGGCCTTGGCCGCGAGTTGGGTTTCGGCGTCACCATCGCGCCCTTGAAGAAAATCGACGGCATCGACATCTCCTCGACCGCGATTCGCACCGCTCTGGCCGAGGGTCGCCCGCGCGATGCCGCCGCCATGCTCGGCCATTGGCACCGCATCGACGGCGAGGTGATCCACGGCGAAAAACGTGGCCGCGAGCTTGGCTATCCCACCGCCAATATGTCGGTCAAAGGCCTGCACCTGCCCAAACTCGGCGTCTATGCCGTCAAGATCGACGTGCTGACCGGCTCGCAAGCGGGCAGCTATTTCGGCGCGGCTTCCCTCGGGGTCCGGCCGATGTTTGGCGAGAACAAGCCCAACCTCGAAACCTTCATCTTTGATTTCACCGGCGATCTTTACGGCCATCACGTCTCGGTCGGTCTGGTCGAGTATCTGCGCCCCGAGATGAAATTCGACGGCTTGCCCGGCCTGATGGCCCAGATGGCCAAGGACTGCGACCAGTCCCGCGAGATCCTCGCCGCACTTTAACCCCTTCCCTTTTCCGCGCCGCCCCGTCACCCTGCGCGCATGAGTGATTTGCGCCCGAAATTCTGGGAAACCGTCCCGCTGAAGAAAATGACCGCCCCCGAATGGGAGGCGCTTTGTGATGGCTGCGGCAAGTGCTGCCTGAACAAGATCGAATATGAGGACAATGGCGAGGTCGAATACACCCGCGTCGCCTGCCGCCTGCTCGACAATGAAACCTGCCGCTGCTCGAACTATGCCAACCGCTTTCAATACGTCCCTGAATGCATCCGGCTGAACCCCAAGACCTTGAATCGCATCGCCTATTGGCTGCCCTCCAGCTGCGCCTACAAGCTGCTCAATCAAGGCAAGCCGCTGCCCGACTGGCACCCGCTGATCACCGGCGACCCGGAATCCACCCATACCTCGGGCAATTCCATGCGCGGGCCAGACCGTCTCGGAGGCCGCAGTCTCCGAAGACGATTGGGACGATTATATCATCCAAGAGGACCACTGATGTTTTTCACCTCTGACAACGCCTCCGGCGCTGCCCCCGAAATCATGGCCGCCGTGCAGCCGCGCCAACGAAGGCTTCTCCCGCGGCTATGGCGCCGATGACGATCATGGACCGCGTCACCACCCGCCTGCGCGAGGTCTTCGAACACCCCGAGGCCGCCGTCTATCTCGTCCCCACCGGCACCGTCGCCAATTCGCTGGCGCTGGCGGTCTATTGCCCAGCCGTGGAGCGCGATCTTCGGCCATACCGAGGCGCATATCGCCGTCGACGAATGCGGTGCGCCCGAATTTTACACCAATGGCGCAAAACTGGTCGGCGTGCCCGGCGCGCATGGCAAGATGACGCCGGAAAGCCTTGACCGAGACCCTGTCGCATTATGGCACGGGCGGCGTGCATGGCGTGCAGTTCGGCGCGCTTTCGATCACCAACGTCACCGAGGCGGGCACCGTCTACAGCGCCTCGGAAATCGCCAAACTGACGGCTTTGGCGAAAGCGCACGGCATGGCCAGCCACCTCGACGGCGCGCGCTTTGCCAATGCTCTGGTCGCCACTGGGGCCACGCCTGCCGAAATGACCTGGAAGGCGGGCATTGATGTGGTCTCCTTTGGCGGCACCAAGAACGGCTGCCTGGGCGTCGAGGCCGTCGTGATCTTCGACCCGAAAAAGGCCTGGGAATTCGAACTGCGCCGCAAACGGGGCGGCCATCTCTTCTCGAAACACCGCTTCCTCTCGGCGCAGATGGAGGCCTATCTGGAAGGCGATCTCTGGCTGCGTCTTGCCAGCCCAAGCCAATGCCATGGGCGCGCGCCTGGCCGCTGGCCTTGCCGCCAAGCCGGGCGTGGCCCTGCGCCATCCCGTTGACGGCAATATGCTTTTCCCCGAATGGCCCGCAGGCACCCATGCCCGCCTCGCCAAGGCAGGGGCGGTCTATTACGACATGCCCGCCCCGCAGGGCCGCGAGGCCGCGCGCCTCGTCACCTCGTTCTGCACCACCGAAGCCGAGGTTGATGGCTTCCTAAGCGCGCTCTAGCAGCGCCTGCACCGCGGCGGCGGTCTCGGCCGGATGGCTGATCGGCACCATATGTGCCGCCCCCGCCACGGAAACCTCTTGCACATCGCCAAGCCGAAGCGCCAAAGCCGCCGACACTTCCGCCACCACCGGCGGGCTCGCCGCACCGCGCAGGATCAGCACCGGCACCTTGATCGCCTCCAGCCTGCCAGGGCGCAGCAAGCCCGCGCCATCTAATTCCAGAAACGCGCTTTGCGGTTCGATCAAGCCGATGCGGTCGATGATATAGCGCCGCCGCCCCGCAGGTTGATCGGCAAAATCCGACCCATCGCCCCAGACCGTCTGAAACAAAGCCGCCGCCTCGGCGGTCTTGCCCTCGGCCACCAGCGCATGAAACGGCGCAAGCCGCGCGATCAGGTCCTCAAACCCCGGCCCGCCCTCGGCTGCGACAAAGATCGACGGCTCGATCAGCACCAGCGAGCGCAGCAGATCCGGCCGCTCCTCGGCCAGCCGCAGCGCCACGGTGCCGCCATAGCTGTGGCCGATCACATCCAGCGGCCCGCCCAAAGCCTCGGCCATCGCGACCGCCCAATCGGTGTAAAGCCGGTGAATGTCGCTGACCCCATCCCAATCCGGCGCGCGGCCATGGCCGGGCTGGTCAATCGCGGTCAGGCTCACCCCTTGCAATTCATGCGCCACCCCCGCCCAGGCCGCCGCATGCGCCAGACTGCAATGCAGCGCCAACAGCTGCCGCGCCCCGCCCCGGTCGTAAGTCCGATGCGATGGCAGGCTCACAAGCGCCCCGCCAGATGCAGATCCAGATCCTCCAGCCGGTCCTGCCCCCAGAACCGCGCCTCGCCGACGAGATAGAACGGCGCGCCAAACACGCCGCGCTGCACCGCCTCCTCCAGATTTTCGCTGTAGCGCTCTGCCGCCATGAACATGCCCCGGTCGGCAATCGCCGGATCAAAGCCATGCGCTGCCATGATCTCGGCCAGCACCTCAGCTTGCGCAATGTCGCGCTCTTCGGCCCAGACCGCCCGGCTCAGCGCGGTGACAAATCCCGCCAGATCCCCCGCCCCGCCCGCCTCGACATGGGCCTGCGCCGCGATCACCGCATAAGAGGCCGGCGCGCCATTGGTCGGCCAATGCTTCGGCCAGATGGTGATCGGCACGCCCTGCTTGGCCGCCTGCCGCGCCAGATCCTGCGCATACCAGACTTTGCGCGCCTCAGAGGCATCGGTCATGGCGACGCCCCCGGTCCGGGCCGCCAGATTGCCGAAATGCAGCGGCACATAGCGCACATTTGCGCCATGCCGCGCCGCAATCGCCGCCAGCCGGTCCCCGGCAAGGTAAACATAGGGCGACAACAGCGTGAAATAGTAATCAATTTGTGACATTTACGCGCGCCCTCGGGTTCTCTTGGTTTCCAAGACCCTAGTCGGGTGATAAGCGAAGTCAACAATCCGAATCTGCCCACCGGAGTGACCCCCCATGGCTGCAATGACCGAACCGAAACTGATTTCGGGGAATGCAAACTTATCCCTCGCCAAGTCCATCGCCCGTCGCATGTCGATGCACCGGGGCATGTCGGTGAACCTTGTCGATGCGCGGATCGAGCGCTTCAACGATCAAGAGATCTTTGTCGAGGTCTTCGAGAATGTCCGCGGCGAGGATATGTATATCATCCAGCCGACCTCCAATCCGGCCAATGACAACCTGATGGAGCTTTTGATCATGACCGACGCGCTGCGCCGCTCTTCGGCCAGCCGCATCACCGCCGTGATCCCCTATTTCGGCTATGCCCGCCAAGACCGCCGCACCAAGGCCCGCACGCCGATCTCGGCCAAGCTGGTGGCCAATATGATGGTCGAGGCTGGCATCGAACGGGTCTTGACCCTTGATCTGCACGCAGCCCAGATCCAGGGCTTCTTCGACATTCCGGTCGACAACCTCTATGCCTCGCCGGTCTTTGCCCTTGATATCGAACATAATTTCAAAGGCCAGATGGACGATCTGATGATCATCTCGCCCGACGTCGGCGGTGTCGCCCGCGCCCGCGAGCTGGCCAAGCGCATCAACGCCCCCCTCGCCATCGTCGACAAGCGCCGCGAAAAGGCTGGCGAGATTGCCGAAATGACGGTGATCGGCAACGTCCAAGGCAAGAAATGCATCATCGTCGATGACATGTGCGACACCGCAGGCACGCTGTGCAAGGCCGCCGAAGTCCTGATGGAAAGCGGCGCTTCCGAGGTTCACGCCTATATCACCCACGGGGTCATGTCCGGCCCTGCGGTCGAGCGGGTGCAGAATTCGGTGATGAAATCCCTGGTGATCACCGATTCCATCGAGCCCACCGATCAGGTCAAGGCCTGCAAGAACATCCGCATCGTGCCGACCGCACCGATGTTCGCCCAAGCCATTCTGAACATCTGGAACGGCACCTCGGTCTCCTCGCTGTTCGAAACCGATACCCTCGTGCCGATCTACGAAGGCATGTATCAGCGCGGCTGAGCGGCGGGGTTAAACCTATCGAAAGGTTCTTGGGCGATTTTGGCCCAAGTTCAACAGTCGATAGGCCTGCCCCATGTCGCTTGCTGCCGTGCAACCCGCTGTGCCAGACACAAGACCCCTGAATGACATGGCGGCGGCCTCGGTGCGGCTGGGCCATGATATTGTCGATGTGGCGGGCTTTCTCGATGGCCTTGATAAGGCGGCGCAGACAACTCTGGCCGATCTTGGCCGGGTGCAGGGCTCGGCGCGGGCGGTGGAAAAGGGTTCCAACGCCATGCTTGACGGCACAGCGCGGCTTGATGTCGCGATGTCGGGGCTGATCAGCGCCCTTTCCGCCTCGACCGCGCAGTTGCACAAGGCCACGGGATCAAGCCGCGAGGTGCTTGGCTGGGTCTCCGAGGTCGAAGCCAAGCTTGCCGCCGTTGAACGCGCCGTCACCGAGGCGCAAACCTTCAACACCCGCATCCTGTCGATCGCGCGCGAGGTGCAGATGCTGGCGATCAACGCCAAGATCGAGGCGGCGCGGGCGGGCGAGTCAGGGCGCGGCTTTGCCGTGGTGGCCGATGCGATCAAGGCGCTGGCGCTGCAAACCGCGCAGGCCGCCAGCGGCATTTCAACCAGCGCCACCGCGGTCGAGGGTCAGATCAGCGCCCTGCGCTCGGAGGCGTCCAGCGTCGCAGGGCAGGCCAGCGCCGGGCTCCACGAGTTGTCGGCGGCAGAGCAGGTGCTTGAGGGCATGGGCGAAAATTCCCGCCTTGGCGAGGTGGCGCTCAAGGGCTTGAAACACCAGGCCGACAGCATGCGCCCCGATCTGGCCAGCTTCGGGCCAAGCTTTCAAACCATCGCGCAAAGCGTCGCCGCACAATCGGCGCTGGTCAGCGACGCGCGCAAGCGGGTGGCGGGGCTGATCACCCAAGGCGAAACCATGCTGCAACGCGCCTTCGAGGCCGGCGGCGCCACCGCAGACAAGCCGCTGATTGCCGAGGTGCAGGCCCGCGCCGCCCGGCTTGGCGGCTTGCTGGAAGAGGCGCTGCGCAACGGGTCAATCTCGCAGGCCGATCTCTTCAGCACCGATTTCTCTGTCATCCCCGGCAGCGACCCGCGCCAGCTGATGGCGCGCTTTACCGCTTTGACCGACCGGCTCTTCCCGCAGGTGCAGGAACCTGCACTTGCGCTGGACAGGCGGGTGGTGTTCTGCGCCGCCGTCGACCGCAACGGCTATCTGCCGACGCATAATCTGAAATTCGCCGCACCACAGGGCAAGGACCCGGTCTGGAACGCCGCCAATTGCCGCAATCGCCGGGTGTTCGATGATCGGGTCGGCTTGGGCGCTGGCCGCTCGACCGCGCCTTTCCTGATGCAGATCTACCGCCGCGACATGGGCGGCGGCAAGTTCGCCATGATGAAGGATGTCTCGGCACCGATCTTTGTCGGCGGCAGGCATTGGGGCGGGCTGCGACTGGCCTTCAGCTTTTAGGCCCCAACGTCCAGACCCCGGGGATCAGGCAATATCCCAGTCATCCTCATCCCGCACCGGGCCAATCGCGAGCCAATCGGCGCGCACCCGCGCCACGCGGGTATCGCCCCAGGTGCGGAACACCAGATGAAAGCCGGTCTTCGGTCACCTTCTCGGCGGTCAGATCGGCGCGGGCAGTTGTGTTTGTGGTCGATGTCCCACATCGAGATCGAGACCATGCACCGTCGGCGCTGTCGGTGAAGGGCTTCTTTGAACGTGACCACATGGCGGCTTTCGCGGGCGCCCTGCCCGGTCCACATCACGCCGCCATCGGCAAAATCCGAAAACAGGACGCGCGAGCCCTGCTGCAATCCGACGGAATTTGAGGTAATGCGTTTCATGCGCTCCCCTTCCCTGCCAGCAACCTAGCAAGGAATTGCGGGCAAGAAAAAGCCCTAAAAACAAAAGGCCCCGCCGAGGCGGGGCCTTCTGGTCATTCCTTGCGGGCTTCAGAAGCCCGCGGCAGCGCGCATTGCCACCAGATCGGCCATCGCCTTGTCGGCGGCATCCTTGTCAACCGCCACGGCGGTCGCCTCGGACGCATCAGCGATCAGCTGATCCATCAGCGCGGCGTTCAGCTCTTCCACCGGCACCGCGCGTTCGGCCAGAACCGAAACGCCGGTCGGCGGTGATTTCGGCAAAACCGCCGGTCACGACGAAGGATTTGGCGCCTTCGGCCGAGACGACTTTCAGCACGCCGGGGCGCAGGGTGGTGATGGTGGGGGCATGCCCCTCCATCGCCGTCAGGTCGCCATCGGCGCCGGGGATTTGCACCTCGGACGCCACAACCGAGGCCAGACGGCGCTCGGGCGACACGAGGTCGAATTGCAGCGTTCCAGCCATGATGCCCCCTTAGGCCGCAGCCGCGGCAAGACGCTGTGCTTTGGCTTTCACGTCTTCGATGCCGCCAACCATGTAGAAGGCCGCTTCCGGCAGGTGGTCGTATTCACCAGCCACAACTGCCTTGAACGAAGCGATGGTGTCTTCCAGCGGAACCTGCACACCGTCAGAGCCGGTGAAGACCTTCGCCACGTCGAACGGCTGCGACAGGAAACGCTCGATTTTGCGCGCACGGGCCACGGCGAGTTTGTCGTCTTCCGACAGTTCGTCCATGCCAAGGATGGCGATGATGTCTTGCAGCGATTTGTAGCGCTGAAGCACCTTCTGCACGTCGGTCGCAACCTTGTAGTGCTCTTCGCCGATGATCAGCGGGTCAAGCAGACGCGAGGTCGAGCCCAGCGGGTCCACAGCCGGATAGATGCCTTTTTCCGAGATCGACCGGTCAAGAACCGTCGTTGCGTCAAGGTGGGCAAACGAGGTGGCCGGTGCAGGGTCGGTCAAGTCATCGGCAGGCACGTAGACGGCCTGCACCGAGGTGATCGAGCCGTTCTTGGTCGAGGTGATGCGTTCCTGCATAGCGCCCATGTCGGTCGCCAGCGTCGGCTGATAGCCCACGGCGGAAGGGATACGACCCAGCAGAGCCGACACTTCCGAACCGGCTTGGGTAAAGCGGAAGATGTTGTCGACAAAGAACAAAACGTCAGCGCCGGTCTCGTCGCGGAACTGTTCGGCCATGGTCAGACCCGACAGAGCGATCCGCATACGCGCACCCGGCGGTTCGTTCATCTGGCCGTAAACCAGCGCGATTTTCGATTTCGACATGTCTTCCAGGTCGATAACGCCGGATTCGATCATCTCGTGGTAAAGGTCGTTGCCCTCACGGGTCCGCTCGCCCACACCCGCGAACACCGAAACGCCCGAGTGCACTTTGGCGATGTTGTTGATCAATTCCATGATCAAAACGGTCTTGCCCACGCCAGCGCCGCCGAACAGGCCGATCTTGCCGCCCTTGGTGTAGGGGGCCAGCAGGTCGATCACCTTGATGCCGGTGACCAGGATCTGGCTTTCCGTGGCTTGCTCGGAGAAGGCCGGAGCAGGCTGGTGGATCGAGCGGGTTTCGGTCGCGTTGACCGGGCCTCTTTCGTCAACCGGCTCGCCGATGACGTTCATGATGCGGCCCAGGGTGGCCGTGCCGACCGGAACCTGAATCGGCGCGCCGGTGTCGGTCACGGCGGCGCCGCGGACCAGACCTTCGGTCGCGTCCATAGCCACGGTGCGCACGGTGTTTTCGCCAAGGTGCTGGGCCACTTCAAGGACCAGTTTCTTGCCGTTGTTGTCGGTGGTCAATGCGTTCAGAATTGCGGGAAGTTCGCCTTCGAACTGCACGTCAACCACGGCGCCGATGACCTGCGTCACCTTGCCTGCCGCGGCAGCTGCTTTCGGTGCTTTTGCCATATTGTTTCTCCGGTTCCTCAGAGCGCCTCGGCGCCCGAAATGATTTCGATAAGCTCTTTGGTGATCGCAGCCTGACGCGAGCGGTTATAGATCGTCGTGTACTTGGTGATCATCTCGCCTGCGTTGCGCGTCGCGTTGTCCATCGCGCTCATCCGGGCGCCCTGTTCAGAGGCACCATTTTCCAGCAAAGCCGTAAAGATCTGCGTGGCAACCCCGCGCGGCAGCAGATCGGCCAGAATGGCCTCTTCGCTGGGCTCGTAGTCGTAAAGCGCCGAGGCCGCAGCACCGGCTTCATAGGCGCGGGATGACCTGCTGCGCGGTCGGGATCTGGCGATCACCGACTGGAAGCGGTTGTAGAAGATCGTCACCACATCACATTCGCCCGCTTCAAAGCGGGCCAGCACGTCGCGCGCGATGGCCTGCGCATTGACATAGCCGACGCGCTTGACGTCGCACAGGTCGACATGGCCGACCATATTGGCCGCAAAATCGCGGCGCAGCTGCTCGCGGCCTTTTTTGCCGACGGTGAGGATCTTCACCGTCTTGCCGGCGGCGATCAGCTCGTTGGCCCGCACCCGGGCAAGCCGCACGATGGTCGAGTTGAAGCCGCCGCAAAGCCCGCGCTCTGAGGTCATCACGACCAGCAGATGCACCTGATCGCTGCCCGTCCCGGCCAGAAGCCGGGGCGCGCTGGCCGATGATCCAACCGAGGCGGCAAGTCCGCCCATCACCGCATTCATCCGCTCGGCATAGGGCCGGGCAGCTTCAGCGGCTTCCTGGGCGCGGCGCAGTTTCGCCGCAGAGACCATCTGCATGGCCTTGGTGATCTTGCGAGTGTTTTTCACACTCGCAATCTTGTTTTTTAAGTCCTTAAGGCTGGGCATGCGTTATCTCCCCTGCCCCGCCCTCAGGCGAAGTCTTTCGCGAATGCGTCGATCTCGGCTCTGATGGCTTTCTCCAGATCGCCCGCGACTTTGCGGTCGTTCTTGGTGATGTCATCCAGCAAAGCCTTGCCCGCGACCGCGCAGATGCTTCAGCAGGCCCGCTTCAAAGCGGCCGACGTCTTTCACGGCAACCTTGTCCAAGGTAACCGGCGGTGCCTGCATAGATCACGCAGACGATTTCGGCGTTGGTCAGCGGCGCGTACTGCGGCTGCTTCATCAGCTCGGTCAGACGCGCGCCGCGGTTCAGCAAGTGCTGGGTCGAGGCGTCAAGGTCGGAACCGAACTGCGCAAAGGCCGCCATTTCGCGGTACTGCGCCAGTTCCAGCTTCACCTTGCCAGCCACCGATTTCATCGCGTTGGTCTGCGCAGACGAGCCCACGCGCGACACCGACAGACCGGTGTTCACAGCCGGGCGGATGCCCTGGTAGAACAGTTCGGTTTCAAGGAAGATCTGGCCGTCGGTGATCGAGATCACGTTGGTCGGAATAAAGGCCGAAACGTCGCCGCCTTGGGTTTCGATGATCGGCAGAGCGGTCAGCGAGCCCGAGCCGAAATCGTCGTTCAGCTTCGACGAACGCTCCAGCAGACGGGAGTGCAGGTAGAACACGTCGCCCGGATAGGCTTCACGGCCCGGCGGGCGGCGCAGCAAGCAGCGACATCTGACGGTAGGCCACGGCCTGCTTGGACAAGTCATCATAGATGATCAGGGCATGGCGGCCATTGTCGCGGAAGAATTCTGCCATCGCGGTCGCCGCATAGGGGGCCAGGAACTGCATCGGTGCCGGGTCGGAAGCGGTTGCGGCCACGACGATCGTGTATTTGATCGCGCCGGTTTCTTCGAGCTTCTTCACCAGCTGCGCCACGGTCGAACGCTTTTGACCGATAGCCACATAGATGCAGTACAGCTTCTTGCCTTCGTCGTCGCCAGCAGCCTCGTTATAGGACTTCTGGTTCAGAATGGTGTCCAGAGCCACGGCGGTTTTGCCGGTCTGACGGTCACCGATGATCAGTTCGCGCTGGCCACGGCCAACCGGGATCATGGCGTCAACGGCTTTCAGGCCGGTTGCCATCGGCTCATGCACCGATTTGCGCGGGATGATGCCGGGGGCCTTTTCGTCAGCCACACGACGCTCGGTCGAGGCGATCGGGCCCTTGCCGTCGATCGGGTTGCCAAGGCCGTCCACGACGCGGCCCAACAGGCCGTTGCCAACCGGCACGTCCACGATGGACTTGGTGCGCTTGACGGTGTCGCCTTCCTTGATGTCCTGGTCGGAACCGAAGATCACGATGCCGACGTTGTCGACTTCGAGGTTCAGCGCCATGCCGCGGATGCCGCCGGGGAATTCCACCATCTCGCCGGCCTGGACATTGTCCAGCCCATGGACGCGGGCAATCCCGTCGCCGACGCGACAGAACGCGGCCCACTTCGGCCACTTCAGCGTCTTTGCCAAAGTTCTTGATCTGATCCTTAAGGATCGCAGAGATCTCAGCAGCCTGAATTCCCATCACCCAACCTCTTTCATTGCATTCTGGAGCGCTGCGAGCTTCGCCTTGACCGAGGTGTCGATCATGGTCGAGCCGAGCTTGACGATAAGACCGCCGATGAGGCTTTCATCAACGGTGGTGTTCAGTTTGACATCCTTGCCGACTTTGGCCTTCAGAGTCGCGACAAGCGCCTTGGATTGCGCTGCGCACAGCTTGGTGGCCGAGGTCACCTCAGCCGTCACTTCGCCCTTTTCATCGGCGATGCGGGCGCGCAGGTCCTGGACCAGTTGCGGCAGCACGAACAGGCGGCGATTGGAGGCCATCAGCGCGATGGTATTGGCCATCACCGTCGAAAGGCCCATCTTGGCCAGCGACAGCCGCCATGGCACCGGCCTGCTCATCGCGCGACACCACCGGCGAGGCGATCATGCCGGCAAGCTCTGGGCTGGCAGCCAGCGCGGCCCCCAGCGCATCGGTATCGGCCTCAAGCGTTTCAAGACCGTTTTCTTCTTTCGCAATCTCGAACAAGGCCTGCGCGTAGCGCGAAGCGATGCTCAAGGAGATTGAAGCTGGTTCGGACACGTCAACCCTTCCGCTGTATAGGCCCCTCGCGATGACCGCTCGCGGATTTCAGCCCGACTTGCGGCGCATACTTAGGGCATGCGTCTTTTCGATTTGCGCGCGTCTCTAACAGAGCAAATCGCGTCCCGCAACAGGCAAGGACACGGAATATCTGCGTGAAAGCTGCCGCTTTTTGGGCAAATTGCCGCAGGCAGGGCGGCGATTGCCGGACGCAGCGCCAGCCGGAACCATCACCCCGCAACAGCCGCCCCGCCTGCAAAGCGGCCCGCCTAAGTTAACCACTTGTTATCATTAACAACTCGCGGCGCATCGCGGTTTTGCAGCGCAGAAGCCGCTCTGCCACCGCAGCGGTTCCCAGACCACGCCGCACCGCCGCGTGTCAGTCGCAGGCCCGGCGCTGACCTTCGGCACGCGGTGTCGGCACCGCGGCCCCCACACCCTCCAGCACCCGCAGCGGCCTGCGCACCGCCGAGGCCAGGCTGCCGCGCGTCGGCGCATAGACCTGCTTGGAGGCCTCGACCATCAGCACCCCGCCCGCAAGCCAGGGCAACCGCCGCCCGAAGCCTTCCCAGAAGTTCGAGGTGCGCAGCCAGAAGCGGCTTTCCGAGGGCGGCGCGAAACAGCGCGGTCATGCTGCTGTTCGGGGGTAAAGCCGTGATCCTTCAGCTGCGCCTCCAGCTGCCCGCCGGAATAGGGCCGGCCAAAGCCAAAGGGTGTGCCATCGCGCCGCGCCCAAAGCCCGGCCCGGTTCGGCACCACGAACACCACCCGCCCGCCCGGCCCCAGCACGCGGTGCGCCTCTTCCAGCACCGCCGAGGGGTTGTCCGAGGTTTCCAGCCCATGCATCACCACCAGCCGGTCAACGAAGCCCGTCGGCACCGGCCATTGCGTATCCTCCGACAAGACCGAGACATTCTCCATCCCCGCAGGCCAGGGCATCACCCCCTGCGGCCCCGGCATCAGCCCGATCACCCGCCGCGATTCGGCAAGGTAGGGCCGCAGCAAGGGCACGGCAAAGCCAAAGCCCACCACCGTCTGCCCCTGCAAAACCGGCCAGATCCGCACCAGCTGATCGCGGATCGCGCGCTGCGCCACCCGGCCCAGCCGCGTGCGATAGTAGAAATTCCGCAGATCGAGCACATCAAGATGCATTGCAGCGCCAAACCTTTATCGCCAGATGCAAGGATCATAGCCCAAAGACCCTGCAACACCACCCCTCTCTGCCCGTTCTCTCCGTCGATCTACTCGCGCCCCGTCATCTCTGCCCACCGGACCGAAAGGCAGTCCCATGGCCCTCGACCTCGTCACCATCCCCTGCCTGAAAGACAACTACGCCTACCTGCTGCACGACGCTGCCTCGAGCGAGACCGTGCTGATCGACGCCCCCGAAGCCGCCCCGATCCTGGCAGAGCTGAAAAAGCGCGGCTGGAGCCTCGAGTCGATCTGGCTGACCCACCACCACTCGGACCACATCGACGCGGTGTCGGCTCTGGTCGAGGCCACCTCCGCCGCCGTGCTCGGTGCGGCCGCTGATGCCCACCGCCTGCCGCCGCTCAGCCGCGAATTGGTCGAGGGCGACACCATCGAGATCGGCTCAGAGGTCGGCGCATGTCATCGACGTCTCGGGCCACACCCTCGGCCATATCGCCTTTTACCTGCCCACCAGCGGCATGGCCTTCACCGCCGACAGCCTGATGGCCGGCGGCTGCGGCCGCCTGTTCGAAGGCACGCCCGAGCTGATGTTCGAAAGCCTCGCCAAGCTCAAGGCGCTGCCGCCCGAAACCCTGATCTGCTCGGGCCACGAATACACCACCTCGAACCTCGCCTTCGCCCTGAGCATCGACCCGCAGAACCAGGCCCTGCAAGACCGCGCCGCGCGTGTCGCCAAAGCCCGCGCCGAAGGCCGCGCCACCGTGCCCTCGCGCCTTGCCGGAGAATTGGCGACCAACCCTTTTCTTCGCAGCGATGATGCCTACATAAAGGCAAGCCTCGGGATGGCAGATGCCAGCCCCGCCGAGGTTTTCGCCGAAATCCGTGCGCTCAAGGACAAGTTCTAAGTCCATAGCGTCGCGCATCGATCACATTTTAACCACCAAGCCGAAAATTACGCTTTCCCGTAGATTTAGGGCTTGAAGATCGGAAAATAAAACCGATCCTTTACCTTATGAGGCCAGGGTAGTCACGGGCTCTCCCGCCCGTCCCGCCCGCAGGACAGGAGCACGAACGTGCCATCATTTTCGACGACCCTAGAACAAGCGATCCATGGCGCTCTGGCGCTTGCAAATGCCCGTCGCCATGAATTGGCGACGCTGGAACACCTGTTGCTCTCGCTCTTGGACGAACCCGACGCGGCCCGCGTGATGAAGGCCTGCTCGGTCGATCTTGACGCTCTGCGCAAGACCCTGGTGGAGTTCATCGACGATGATCTTTCCACCCTGGTGACCGATGTCGAAGGCTCCGAAGCCGTGCCGACCGCCGCCTTCCAGCGCGTGATCCAGCGCGCGGCGATCCATGTGCAATCCTCGGGCCGCACCGAGGTGACCGGCGCCAATGTGCTGGTCGCGATCTTTGCCGAACGCGAATCCAACGCCGCCTATTTCCTGCAAGAGCAGGACATGACCCGCTACGACGCGGTGAATTTCATCGCCCATGGCGTCGCCAAAGACCCCTCCTACGGCGAACAGCGCCCGGTGTCGGGCTCGGAAGAACAGCACCACGAAACCCCCAAGGCCGAGGCGGGCGAAGCCAAGGAATCCGCGCTGTCCAAGTATTGCGTTGACCTCAACGTCAAGGCGCGCAAGGGCGATGTCGATCCGCTGATCGGCCGCGAATCCGAGGTTGAGCGCTGCATTCAGGTGCTCTGCCGCCGTCGCAAGAACAACCCGCTGCTGGTGGGCGATCCGGGCGTGGGCAAAACCGCGATTGCCGAGGGGCTGGCGCGCAAGATCGTCAACCACGAAACGCCGGAAATTCTCGCCCATGCCACGATCTACAGCCTTGATATGGGCGCTCTGCTCGCAGGCACCCGCTATCGTGGTGATTTCGAAGAACGCCTGAAAGCCGTGATGAAAGAGATGGAGGATCACCCCGACGCGATCCTGTTCATCGACGAAATCCACACGGTTATCGGCGCTGGTGCCACCTCCGGCGGCGCGATGGATGCCTCCAACCTGCTGAAGCCCGCGCTTCAGGGCGGCAAGCTGCGCTGCATGGGCTCGACCACCTACAAGGAATTCCGTCAGCACTTTGAAAAGGACCGCGCCCTCGCGCGCCGCTTCCAGAAGATCGACGTGAACGAGCCTTCGGTGCCGGATGCGATCAAGATCCTGATGGGCCTCAAGCCGCATTTCGAGGAACATCACGACCTGCGCTACACCAATGACGCGATCAAATCCGCCGTGGAACTCGCCGCGCGCTATATCCACGACCGCAAACTGCCCGATTCTGCCATCGACGTGATCGACGAGGCGGGGGCGGCCCAGCACCTGCTGACCGAATCCAAGCGTCGCAAGACCCTCGGCGCCAAAGAGATCGAGGCTGTCGTGGCCAAAATCGCCCGCATCCCGGCGAAATCGGTCTCGAAGGACGATGCCGAAACCCTGCGCGATCTGGAAAAGACCCTCAAACGCGTCGTCTTCGGTCAGGACAAGGCGGTGGAATCGCTCTGCTCGGCGATCAAGCTCGCCCGCGCTGGCCTGCGCGAGCCGGAAAAACCCATCGGCAACTACCTCTTTGCCGGGCCGACCGGTGTGGGCAAAACCGAAGTGGCCAAGCAACTTGCCAGCTCGCTCGGCCTGAAACTGCTGCGCTTCGACATGTCGGAATACATGGAGAAACACGCGGTTTCCCGCCTGATCGGCGCGCCTCCGGGCTATGTCGGCTTTGATCAGGGCGGCATGCTCACCGATGGCGTCGATCAGGACCCGCATTGCGTGCTTCTGCTCGACGAGATGGAAAAGGCGCACCCGGATGTCTACAACATCCTCTTGCAGGTGATGGACCACGGCAAACTGACCGACCATAACGGCCGGACCGTAGACTTCCGCAACGTGATCCTGATCATGACCTCCAACGCCGGGGCCTCCGAGCAGGCGAAAGAGGCCATCGGTTTCGGCCGCTCCCGCCGCACCGGCGAGGATACCGCCGCCGTCGAGCGCACCTTCACGCCCGAGTTCCGCAACCGTCTCGACGCTGTGATCGCCTTTGCCCCCTTGAGCAAAGACGTGATCATGGAGGTGGTGACCAAGTTCGTCCTCCAGCTCGAAGCCCAGCTGATGGACCGCAACGTGGTGATCGACCTCTCGCCCGAAGCCGCCGCTTGGCTCGGGGAACGCGGCTATGATGACAAGATGGGTGCGCGCCCGCTTGGCCGCGTCATTCAGGAACACATCAAACGCCCGCTGGCCGAAGAGCTTTTGTTCGGCAAGCTGGTCAAGGGCGGTGTGGTCCATGTCGGCGTCAAGGACGATGCCATCGTGCTCAGCTACGAAGAGCCGCAAAAGGCCCGGATCACCGGCAACAAGACCCCGCTTCTGACGGCGGAATGATCCGGCCGGCCCTGATCCTTACGGCCCTGATCCTCACAGCCCTCGCCACATCGGCGGGGGCTTTTGATTTGGGCTTCCCCCTCGCCTGCAGCCTGGGCAAGACCTGCTACATCCAGCAATACGCCGACCACGACGCCAGCCCCGCCGCGCGCGATTTCACCTGCGGCGGGCTGTCTTACGATGGCCACAACGGCACCGACTTCGCCCTGCCGACCGTCGCCGCCATGCAGGCGGGCGTCGATGTGCTTGCCGCCGCCCCCGGTCGGGTCAAATCCATCCGCAACGATGTGGCAGATTTCGCCCCGGTCATCGCCGGCAAGGCATGCGGCAACGGCGTGATCCTCAGCCACGCCGAGGGTTGGGAAAGCCAATATTGCCATATGAAACAAGGTTCTGTCGTAGTGAAGCCCGGCGATGCGGTGGTGGAAGGCGCAATCCTCGGCCAGGTCGGCCAATCCGGCCTGGCGCAATTCCCCCACCTCCACCTCACCCTGCGCCAAGGGGGCCGCGCGGTTGACCCTTTCGCGCCTGAACCGGCCACCACCTGCGGGCGGCAAGAAACAACCCTCTGGCAGACCCCCATCCCCTACCAGCCCGGCGGCCTGCTCAGCGCGGGCTTCACCGCAGCGATCCCCGATTACGCCGCGATCAAAGCAGGCCTCGACACCCCCACCTTACCCGAAGATGCCCCCGCACTTGTGCTCTGGGTCTATCTCTTTGGCGTGCAGGCCGCCGATGCACTACTCTTTGAAATCCAAGGGCCCGAGGGCACCATCCTGACCGAACGCAGCCAGATCCAGCGCCCTCAGGCCCTCGCCTTCCGCGCCATCGGCAAAAAGCTGAAAACCGCCAGCTGGCCCGCAGGCACCTACCAAGGCAGCGCCCGCCTGATGCGCGGCGCAACCGAGGTCAGCCGCGTCGAAACCTCTGTCGAAATCCCCTAGCGTTCCGTCAGTTTCAGCTCGATGCGCCGGTTCTGCGCCCGCGCCTGCGCCGAATCTCCCGCCGCCACCGGCTGGTATTCGCCAAACCCCGTCGCCGCCAACCGCTCGGGCGGAAAGTTCAGCCTGTCCTGCATGAACCGCACCACCGACAGCGCCCGCGCCTGACTAAGCTGCCAATTGTCCTTGAACGCGCCGCTGCCCGACAGCGGCACATTGTCGGTATGGCCATCGACGCGGATGATCCAGTTCAGCTGCGGCGGGATCTTCTCGGCGACATCGTCCAGAATCTGCACCACAGACGCAATCTGCGCCTGCCCCTCCGGCGCCAGATCCGCAGACCCCGCCGTAAACAGCACCTCCGACGAGAACACAAAGCGATCCCCAACCACCCGCACCCCCGGCGTGTCGGCCAGAAGCTGCGACAATTGCCCAAAGAATTCGCTGCGGAATTTCTCCAGATCAGCGTTCTGCGCCTCAAGCCGCTTGCGCTCGGCCTCCTCCAGCTCGGCACGTTTCTTTTGCTCTGCCGCCACCTGCGCCAAAGCCGCGTTCAGCTGGCTGCCGAGGTTTTCGATCTGCACATTGGCCCCGGCGTCCTTGGCCGCCGAAGCATCCAGCAGCCCCTGCAATTCGCCCAACTGCGCCCGCAAGGCCGCAATCTGCTGGTTCAGCGCCTCGACCTTCAGCGCCGCCTGCACCGTTTTTTGCTGCTCCTCGCTCAAGGCCGCCTGCGCCGCCGCCAGAACCGCATCCTTGCTGCCCTCCGCCGCCGCCGCTTGCGCCGCCTCGGTCCGCGCTGCGGCCAGCAGGGTCAGGGTCTCCTCGGCCTGCTTGCGCTGCTCCTCCAGCGCCAGCGTCATCGCCGTCAGCGCCGCATCCGAGCCCTTGATCTTTTCGCGCAAAGCCTCCAGCGCCGCCGCATCGACCAGCCGCGCCGCCTCGGCCTCCGAGATTTTGGCCTGGGCCGCGCCTTCCTTGGCCTGCAAATCCTTGACCAAGGCCTCCAAAGCCTCACGCTTGGCCGCAGCCAGCCGCGCCTCTTCAGCCGTCTTGTCAATCTCCTGCCGCGCCTTGGCCAGAGCCAGCTGCATCGCCTCGGCTTCCGAGATCTGCTTGGCATTGGCCGCCTGCAAATCCGTCACCGTCGCGGTCAGCGCACTCACCTGCCCCTGCGCCGCATCGCGTTCCGTCAGCAGCGAGGCGACCTGCGCCTCAAAGCTGGCGATCCGCCCCTGCGCCTGCGCCAACGCCGCCTCTTTCTCGGAAATCTGCCCGGAAAGCGCGGCGATCAGCGCGGTCTGTTCTTCGCCCTTGGCCCGCGCTGCCGCCAGAGTGCTGGTCAGCGTGCCAACCTCCGCCGTCAGCCCACTGACCTTGTTACGCTCCAACCCCAAGGCATCGGCCAAAGACGCCACCTGCGCCGTCAACTGGTCCAACTCGCTGGTCTGGCTGGTGATCTGGTCGCGCAGCACCGATTGCATGACGGTGAAAATCGTCAGCACGAACATCAGCACCATCAACAGCGTGGTGACCGCGTCCACAAACCCCGGCCAGATCATCGAACTATCGCGTTTGCGGCGCAGCGCCATCTTAGCTGCGCCCCGGCACGCCACGGGCCAACTGCCGCACCGAGGCGGTCAGCGCCGAAAGATCGCCGCGCAGATCGGCCAGACTTTCCTGCCGCCCCGCCGACAGTTCCTCAAGGATTCTCAGCAGTTGCACGTCGATCGAGCGCAGCCGCATCCGGCTTTCCGCATCAGAATGCGCGCCACCCTCCGCCCCGGTCAGCGCCACGATCAGCCGCTCCTGCCCCTCGGCAATCCGCTTCAGCGCCTCGGTCTGACCCGATTCCGCGCTCAGCTTGGCGGTCAGCGCGGCCAGCGAGGCGTTCAATTCCGCCAGCGCCTGCTCGCCCCCCGCCCGATTGGCCTCGACCTGGGCAAACAGGCTCTGCATCACCTCGACCTGCTCTGACAGATGCTCCAGCACCCCCGAAACCGCCCCGGTCTCACTGCCCTCGCCATCGCCCGAGGCAAAACCGACGCGGGTGATCGAGGACAGCCACTCCTCCAGCTCGCGGACAAATCGGTTCTGGCCGTGACCCGCAAAAAGCTCCAGCAGACCCACCACCAGCGACCCCGCCAGACCCAGCAAAGACGAAGAAAACGCCGTGCCCATGCCGCCGAGCTGGCTTTCCAGCCCCGACATCAGCTTGCCGAACACCTCCATCCCGGTCTCGCCGTCCTGCGGCTGCAAGCGAGCGGATGGTCTGCACCACCGCAGGGACCGTGGTGGCAAGCCCATAGAAAGTGCCCAAAAGCCCAAGGAAAACCAAAAGGTTGGTCAGATAGCGCGTGATATCCCGCGCTTCGTCGATCCGGCTTTCCACCGATTCCAGGATCGAACGCGAAGAGGAAGACGAGATCTGCCTCCGCGCGCCGCGCGTGCGCAGCAAATGCGCCAAGGGCGCCAGCAACTGCGGCGGCCGCGCCTCTTCAAAGCCGACGTCATGGCGCACGAACCGCTCAATCCAATGCACCGATTGCATCAGGGTAAAGACCTGCCAGAAACAGGCCAGCGCCCCCAGCACAAAGACCAGCCCGATGGTGCCATTCAGCCAGGGATTGGCATTGACGATGCCGATCACCTTGCCATGGATCAGCCAACCGCCGGCTGCCACCAGCACCACCACGATTAGCATGGTGACGATCTGGCGGATCGGTTGGCTAAAGTAGGTCACATAGGCCTTGGGTCTGTCCATTTCGGCGGTTCAATCCGGCTGTTCTGCTCTGGGTAAACCATAGCAGGCCATCGGCCCCTGCCAAGCAAAACCCTATGGCATCGCCCGAACTTGTGCCGCAAGCGCGCTCAGATCGGGGTCTTCGATGCCCAATTCGGCGAGGTGGCTGGCGGTGGCATAAAGATAATCGCGGTTCGGCCCGCGCCCCCCCACCGCGCGGGCGATGATCTCGGCCTGGGCCTCCAGTGCAAGACCGCCGCAATACTGCACATGCGCCGGGTCAATCACAAAGGCCAGCGCCTCCACCTGCCGCCCATCGGCCAGGCGCAAAGGCAAATGCCGCTCCAGATAGGCCGAGGAAATCAGCTCGCGTTCGCGCAGGGCGGCCAGCGTTTCCGCCTCTGCCCCCGGGGTCACCCGAAACCCCACCCCGTCGCAAAAGCCTGCCCCCTGATCCAGCGCCAGCACCAACCCCGGTTCGGCCTCTGACCCGCGATGGTGGATCGACCACATGCAAAACGACCGCCGCCAGCCTTCCAGCCGGGCAATCTGCCGCTCGGCCACCGGAAACTCCGGGTTCCAGATCAGCGATCCATAGCCGAAAACCCACATTTCATCTGGCATAACTGGCCCTCCTGCGCGGCTTTGGTGTAATGATCGAACAGGGCATTGAAAAGGGGCAGGGATGCGCGGATTGATCATAGCAGTGCTTTTGGCGACCGCCGCCTGGACGGGGTATTGGTGGGCCGGCTCCACCGCCATCGAAAACGGCGTGACGCAGTTTCTTGCCAGCCAACCCGCCGATCAGATATCTGTCGGCTCGACCGAGGTGCACGGCATCCCCAACCGCTTTGACCTGACCCTCACCGAGGTCGAGGTCACCCGCCCCGATCTCGGCCTGCGCTGGCAAAGCCCCTTTGCGCAGGTCTTCGCCATGGCCTGGAAGCCCTGGCACCTGATCGGCGCCCTGCCACCCGAGCAGCATATTTTCTATCAGGGTCAGGACATTACCCTGAAGAACACCTCGATGATGGGCGATGTCATCGTGCATCCTTCGACCGCGCTTAAGCTCAACGAGGTGGTGGTCGAGACCAAGGATCTCAGCCTCGCCTCGGATCAGGGCTGGATCATCGGCTTGCAAACCGCCGTCGCCTCTTTGCGCGAAGACCCCAGCCTTGCCAACAGTTACCGCCTCGGTCTGCGCGCGCGGCAGCTTTCCCCCGACGCGAGCCTGCTGCCTGCGCTGGAAAAAGCCGGCCTGCCCGCCTTGGTCGATGAGGTCTATATCGACGCTTTGGCCAATCTCACCGCACCGCTCGACCGCAACGCCGCCCAGATCCAGCCGCAACTGGCCTCGCTCAACCTCACCGACACCC
This sequence comes from uncultured Alphaproteobacteria bacterium, assembly GCA_963815275.1. Taxonomy (GTDB): domain Bacteria; phylum Pseudomonadota; class Alphaproteobacteria; order Rhodobacterales; family Rhodobacteraceae; genus Cypionkella. Next base: position 88,651 of record CAWFGD010000001.1, on the reverse strand, counting down.
GCCTCACCTGGGGCGATCTCGGGCTGTCGGCCAGGGGCGTGATCCAGCCCGATGCGCAGGGCTTCGCCTCGGGCGAGATTGCGCTGGAGTTGCAGAACTGGCAGAAACTGCCGCCCCTGCTGGTGGCGCTTGGCGTGGTGCAGGAAAAGATGCAGCAGACCATGACCGGCATGATGGGCGCGCTTGCCCAGCAGGGCGGCGATGACAAGGTGTTGAAAATCAAGCTGATTGCCGCCAATGGCCGACTGTCGCTCGGCCCCTTCCCGCTGGGGGATGCGCCACGCATGGCACCTCTGGTCAACTAGCGACAGTAAGAGCCGCTGCGATAGCGGGCGGTGTCGAAATGCAGATGGTCCTCGTGATAGCCATCTGACCCCGGCCCCAAGGTGGTGCCAAAAATTCCGCAAGCCGCCTTCTGGGCGCGGCGGATCTGCCTGTTGTAATCGCGCTTCACCGTCCATTCCTTGCCATCGGCAAAGACAAAGCCTGCGATATCCACCGCCTTGCCGCGACCATGCTCCGAGACCTTGGCCCCGCGCACATTGTTGCGGCTGCGGCACATATAGCTGCCGAAGATATGCAGCTTGACCACCTCGCGGTTGCCAAAGGCGGGCTGCATCCCCTTGATCATCCAGGTTTTCAGGGCTTTCGCGGTGGCGCAGTCAATCGTCGCGGGCTGGCTGAAGCCGACCCCGGCAATCGAGGTCACCTTGACCGGCTCTGGAATGCCGCAGCCTTTGGATTTCGCGCCAATCGGGGCCAGAACTTCGCCCCTGATCTGCGGATCGCCGCAAACCGATCCCTTCAGGCTCTGCTTGGGCTGCTTGGCCTTCTTGCGCTTCGCCGCCGGGGTCCCAGGTGCAGAGGCCACAGGCGCAGAGGCCAGCTCTGGCATTGCAAAAGCCGGCCTCGGGCGCGGCCGCACAATCACCTCCGGCCTGATCGCCGCCGCCTGCGCCGCAGGCACCCCCGCCACCAATCCCAGCGGACGTGCCCTGGGGTGCGGCACCACCAGCGCACCTCCCGCCACAGCTGCCGTCACGCTGCTGGGCAAAAGCGTCGCCGCGGCGATCTGCGGGTTGATCACTGGTCTGATCGAGGTCTTGGGAGCCTCCGCCAAAACCGGGCCGGCGATCAGCAGCGCCGCAAGAAGCCAGCCCCGCATCAGCTCTTTTCGATGCCCGGCACCCGGCCGAAATCCGGGGCCGAGGTGTCCTGTCCCGCCTCGATAATCCCGCGCCGGATCGCCCGGGTGCGGGTGAAATAATCGTGCAACTGCTCGCCGTCGCCCATGCGAATGGCGCGCTGCAAGACGAACAACTCCTCGGTAAAGCGGCCCAGAATATCCAGCACCGCCTCCTTGTTGGTCAGAAAGACATCGCGCCACATCACCGGGTCAGAGGCCGCAATCCGGGTGAAATCGCGAAAACCCGTGGCGGAATACTGGATCACTTCGGAATTCGACACCTGCGCCAGATGATCCGCCACACCGACCATGGTATAGGCAATCAGGTGCGGCGTGTGGCTGACCACGGCAAGAACCTGATCGTGATGCGCGGCATCCATGGTATCGACCTTGGCCCCCATCGCCTCCAGCAACCCGCGCAACCGCGCCAGCGCCACAGGATCGGTATCTTCAAACGGCGTCAACAGCCACCATCTGCCCTTGTACAGCGTGGCAAAACCCGAACGCGGCCCGGAATATTCGGTCCCCGCCAGCGGGTGACCCGGAATGAACTGCACCCCCGCAGGCATATGTGGCTGCACCGCCGCAATCACCGCCTGCTTGACCGAGCCGACATCCGTCACCGTGCAACCCGCCGCCAGATGCGGCGCGATCTCCTCGGCGATCACAGCCATCGCCCCCACCGGCACCGCCAGCACCACCAGATCCGCACCCTGCACGGCCTCTGCCGCCGTGGCATAGACCCGGTCACAAATGCCGATTTCCAGCGCCGTCGCCCGCGTCTCGGCCGATTTGGCATGGCCCACAATCTCGCCTGCCAGCCCCGCCGCCCGCATGGCATGCGCCATCGACGAGGCGATCAGCCCCAGCCCGATCAGGGCAACGCGTTGGTAGATCACGCTCATCCCTGCGCCTTGAACTGGCCAATCGCATGGGCAACCCGGCGGCAAGAGGATTCATCGCCAACCGTGATGCGCAGGCAATGCGGCAGATTATACCCCGAGACCCGCCGCACGATCAGCCCCTGCGCCTGCAGATAAACATCGCAAGCCGCCGCTTCCTCGGGCGAGGAAAACCGCGCCAGAACGAAATTCGCCATCGAAGTGTCCGAGGGGATGCCATGCTCGGCCAGCGCCTCGGCCAGCCAATGGCGCATCCGCGCGTTATCGGCGCGGCAGCGGCTGACATAGTCCTGATCGCGCACCGCCGCCTCAGCGGTCTCCAGCTGGGTGTTCGACATGTTGAACGGCCCGCGAATGCGGTTCAGCACCTCGATGATATGCTGCGGGCCATAGCCCCAGCCGACCCGCAACCCGCCCAGGCCGTAGATCTTCGAAAAGGTCCGCGTCATCACCACATTGTCGCGCGCCTCGATGAGCGCCAGCCCGGCGTCAAAGCCCTCGACAAACTCGGCATAGGCGCCGTCCAGCACCAGAATGGCCTGCGGTGGCAGCTTGGCGGCCAGACGCTCGACCTCCGCCGCCGAAATCATCGTCCCGGTGGGGTTGTTCGGATTGGCAATGAAGACCAGCTTGGTGCGCCGGTTGCAGGCCGCCAGAATCGCATCGACATCGGTGGTGCGCTCGCGCTCGGCCACCTGCACCGGGGTTGCCCCCGCAGCCAGCGCCGAGATGCGGTACATCAGAAAGCCGTGCTCGGTGAACACCACCTCATCCTTCGGCCCGGCATAGGCCTGGCAGAGAAAGTGGATGATCTCGTCCGAACCGACGCCGCAGATCACCCGGCTTGCCTCCAGCCCATGCACCTCGGCAATCGCCGTGCGCAAGGAAAGATGATCGGTCGAGGGATAGCGGTGCAGCTGATGCACTGAACGGGCAAAGGCCTCCTTGGCGCGGTCCGATGGCCCGAAGGGGTTCTCGTTCGACGAGAGCTTGACGACATTGGTCATCCCCGCCACCGAGGCCTTGCCGCCCTCGTAAAGCGCGATCTCCATGATACCGGGTTGCGGGCGGATTGCGTCGTTCATCGGATTCCCCAAACTCTTGCGCGGGTTTTAGCTTTCGCGACGCCTCATTGCCAGCGACAAATCACCGAATATCCCGCGCCCGCCGCGGCCAGAACGCAAAAGCGGCGCTGCAGCCTTCGCCACAGCGCCCCACAGTGCGACCAGCGCGGCCTAAGCCTCAGGCAGCCTTGGAAACCGCGATCCCGGTCAGGGTGGCATTGGCCGCCTTTTCCATATCGAGGATCTGCGTCAGCATCTCATGCGCCTCCTGATTGCCCAGCTCCTTGGCCCATTGGCGCAGGGTGCCATAGCGCGCGATCTCATAATGCTCGACGGCCTGCGCCGCCGCGATCAGGCTTGCGCCCAGCGCCTTGCCGCTGGCCTCTTCGATCACACCCTCGGCCTCTTTGATCAGGCCTTCAATCGCGTCGCATTTTTCGCCCTTGGCGGGCGCGTCGATGGTCTTGAAGACCTTTTGCAGGATCTTGATCTGCTCTTTGGTCTCGGCAAGGTGATGGGTAAAGGCCTGCTTGGTCGCGGCGTCCTGAGCCGCCTCGATCATCTTGGGGATCGCTTTGACCAGCGCGCCCTCGGCGTAATAGATGTCCTGCAAGGTGTGGTGAAAAGCCTCAGCCATGGTCTTCATTGCATCGCTCCTGTTGGGGGTTGGTAGCGAGCAAACGCGAAAGCCGGCAAGGCGTTCCATGGCTTTGGCCAAAACACCACCGGGCCCGCAGCACCCAGAGGGGCAAAAACAAAAAGCCCGCCAGAACGGCGGGCCTTTCGGATTGGACAAGCAGACCCGAAGGGATCAGCGACCAGATCAGTTCTTGGCGTAGTATTCGACGACCAGGTTCGGTTCCATCTGAACCGGGTAGGGCACGTCGGTCAGGCCCGGCGTGCGCACGAAGGTCGCGGTCAGCTTGTTGTGGTCGACTTCCATGTAATCCGGCACGTCGCGCTCGGTCAGGGCAATCGCTTCCATGATCGCGGTCATCTGACGCGACTTTTCACGAACGGCGATCACGTCGCCTTCCTTGACACGGTAAGAGGCGATGTTGACGCGCTGGCCGTTGACGGTGACGTGGCCGTGGTTGACGAACTGACGTGCCGCGAAAACGGTCGGCACGAACTTCGCACGGTAGACCACTGCGTCCAGACGACGCTCCAGCAGACCGATCAGCAGATCGCCGGTATCGCCGCGCACCCGCTCGGCTTCGGTGTAGATCTTGCGGAACTGCTTTTCGGTCAGGTCGCCATAGTAGCCCTTGAGCTTCTGCTTGGCGCGCAGCTGGGTGCCGAAATCCGACAGTTTGTTCTTGCGGCGTTGGCCGTGCTGGCCGGGGCCGTATTCGCGCTTGTTCACCGGGGACTTCGGACGGCCCCAGATGTTTTCGCCCATACGGCGGTCAATCTTGTACTTGGCAGAGGTGCGTTTTGTCATCTCTGATCTCCTTCTTAAGTTACGAAGGGCGTTGTCCTCTTCCCCGAAGGGCGACAGGCTTCCTCTTGCAAGGGCCACCAACACCAATGAAAAGCGCCGGACTCTCATCCGGCACTGGGCGGCTTATACAGCCCGCCCCCCCAGAGTCAACAAGCCCTTGGGCACTTTTCCCAAGCCCTTTCATCTTGGCAAAAATATCCTCGGGGGGAGCGCCTGCTTCAGCGGCGCGTGGGGGCAGAAGGCCCCCCTGCCCGGCCAGTTCAGGCCGCCAACTCATGCCGCAAGATCGCCGCTTCCGAGGCCGAGATATTGCGCCGCGCGTATTCGCCATAGCCATGCGGGTTTTCCTCGATCCCCGGCAGGATCTCGGTCAGCCCCAACCGCTGCACCGGGTCCACCGTATCCAGCGCGGTGTTGGAGGGATGGAAGCTCTCGGTCTCCAGCCCATTGGCCCAGACGACATTGTGGTGCTCCAGCAGGATATGCACGTAAGTCACCTCGCGCAGCGCCTGATCCACGGTGATCGTGCTGTCGTTGACCAGATCTTCCGCCGCCACCAGCACTTCCGACGTATTGAACAGCGCCTGCGCCGCGGCCCCCTTGACCAACATGCGGTGCTGCGGCGAGACCAGCAGATCCTCGTCGGGCCGGTAGAGCCCCATGGCGTTCATCTTGAACCGGATGGGCCGCAGATGCGGCATGGCATAAAGCCGCGCGCCGCTCATCCGCCGATGACCTGTCCATAAAACCTCTTGCGCGCCGTTGTCCCGGGTCAGGATCTTGTCGCCCTGACGCAGATTGCGGATCTGCCGCGCGCCCTCTGGCGTGGCGATGCGGGTGTCGGGGGTGAAACAGATCACCCCGCCGGCCAGCCGGGCGCCCGCCCCCGAATGGGTCAGGTCGATCGAGGTGCGCACCACCCAAAGATCCTGATCCGCCGGCGGCAGATCGCCGACCAGCATCGCCAGATGCGCGCCGGTGTCGGGCACCGGGATCAGGGTGACGGTAAAACTCTTGTGCCCGTCGGTGACGATAAAGGACTGATCCGGCAGTGCCTCGTCGATCTCGTCCAGTATCACCTCCGCCTTGGCCGCGCCTGCCACAGCGGCTCCAACCAGTCGCCGCACCATCCGCGCCGCGCGTTTCCGTATATCCGCCGCCCCTTCGGCCCCCTCCAAAAGCAACACTCCCTGAGGTCCGTCCACGCGCACAGCCGCTCCCGTCCAGCGCCAGACGGTGCCTACGGTCAGAAGATCCATGCGCGCAGCCTGAAGGCCGTCGACTTCGGTTTGAGACCAGGAGATGACGAACGTGCCCAAGGAGCCCGTTTTCATGCCTGTTTGCCTGCTCGTTTTTTCGTCGATTTTCGACTTGTTATATCAAAAGGTTAGCAGAGCATCCGGCAGCGCGCTATTGTAAAACGGCAACAGAAAAGCGATAACTTTGCCGCAAATCGCGTGATTTCTGCTTAAAACTTCATATTAAGTGTCATCGCCCCAACCAGCTGCCCCTCTGGTTGTGCTTCAAATTCGCGGCTCAGATAGCTGACGCCGTAGAACACCGAAGCCCGTGTCGCCTGCCAATGCACCCCCGCCCGCAGGCGCGAGCGTTCATCGACCATCACCGCAGGCTCACCGCCGGGCAGCAGGGCTGAATCAAACACCTTCGCCAGATCGCCGCCCAGCACCAGACTGAAGCCCTCGTTATGCGCACTTTCCACCGCGCGATAGCGCTGGCCCGTCACCGTATCGCGCACCATGACAGCGCCGGTGCCGAACTGGCCGATCACCAGATCGCCGCCGACGCGCACATAGCTCTCGACCCCGGCCTGTGCCTCGGCAAAGGGCCGCAACGTGACGTTCGAGTTCAGCACAAAGGGCCGCCCGATCTCGGCTTGCAAGGTCGGGTAAAAGCCATTGCCCAGCTGGTTCGACACCACCGTCGGCTCGGGCAGATTGATCGCATTATGGATGAATTTCTGAAAGTTGCTGATGCCGGTCTGCGGCCCCAGCATCACCAGATCGGCGCCGAGGCTGATCTCATTGCCGCGCCAAGCGCTCTGGCTATGCGCCCCCAAAGACAGCATGCCGCCATAGCGCCGGTCACCCGGCCCGGCGCTGGTCAGGCTGGCGGGGGCGACGATCTGCGAACTGGCGCGGTATTCCATCACCTCGCCCAGACGCGTCGGCAACTCGCCCGAGAAAGCCACCCCGCGCACCATGCTGACCTGATAGCTGCCGGTGCGCCAGCGGTCCTTGCCGTCGGCCAAGGCGTCATTGGCGAACAGCCGTCCCCAGCCCAGCGTCACCCGCTCCTCTGCCAGGGCAGGCAGCGCCGCACAGAGGGCTGCGGCCGTCAAAAACGCCTTGATGATCATAATGCTGCTGCTCCAACTGCCCAAGGGTCTGCGCCCGCGTGGCTTTTTATCGGTTTGGACTGTGGCAAGAAAATGGACAAGTCTGGCGCTGTTGCGATTATACGGACAAGGCCCTACCGCGTCTTTCGCGCAACAGCCCCACCGGCGCGCTGCGCGGCATCGGCACGGCATCGGCGGGCCTTCGGCAGGATCACGAAGGTTTTCCCTGCAAAGCCACGCAAACCCTTCCCAGCCCGCAGCCTTCACGATATCATGCCGCAAAACCGGCCTTTCAGGGCCGTTTGGCAGCATAAAAGCCACCAACAAGGTGGGTATCAGGGGGGCGCGGGGCACAGAATTCCGCGCAGAGGAGTGGGCATGACGGCATCGGTAATCCGTGGTCTTTGTTTGGCAGCGGCGGCAACGGCACTTTTGGCGGGCTGTCAGGAAGGCTCTGGCGGCCCCTTCGCCAAAAAGGCAGCGACAGGCACAGAGTCGCCGGTCGCAGGCGCGAAATCGGTCAAACTCGTCGACCGCGACACCGAAGCACCCGAGGTGTTTCAAACCACGGATGACGCGCTCTGGGATGGCCGCCCCTCGCTCGGCGGTGTCTGGGTCGCCTCGCCCGATGCCAAGGACCCCGAGCGGGTGATCCTGCGCAACCCGTCCAACGGCAAATTCGTCATCGGCGCGCTGTTCCGCCGCGAGATCGACAATCCGGGACCGAAACTGCAAATCTCCTCTGACGCGGCTTCCGCACTTGGCATGCTCGCTGGCGCGCCCGCCAAGATCTCGGTCACCGCGCTGCGCCGCGAAGAGGCCGCGGCCAGCCCCGACGCCAGCAAACCGATCCTCGATTCCTCGGAAACCGTTGCGACCGAGACCCTTGACCCGATCCCCGGCGCCGCCGCAGCGCTTGACCGCGCCACGGCCAAGCCGCCCGCCAAACCAACCTCGCCCGGTGCTGCCCCCACCATCACCGCCGAGGCGATCCCCGCAGGCACCATCGTGCCAAGTGCGGCCAATACCGCCGCCTCGCAACCCGCAGCAGCCTCCGCCAAACCCGCAAGCTCCGGCGCAGGCAGCACCATCCAGATCGGCATCTTCTCGGTCGAGGCCAACGCCAACCGCGCCGCAGCCACCCTCAAAGCCGCTGGCCTCGCAGCCGAGGTCCGCAAGGAAACCAGCCAAGGCAAGAGCTTCTGGTCCGTCACCTCGCGTGGCGACAAGGCCACCTTGGACAAAGTGAAAAAAGCAGGCTTCCAGGACGCCTACTTTGTGAAAGGCTAATTATGCTCACCCGTCTTCTGTCTACACTGCTCTGGCTCGCCTGTGCTTGCGCCGCCTCGGCGCAAAGCTTCGAGTCCCGCGCCACCTCGGCCTGGGTCTTCGATGTCGCGACCCATACCGTGCTGATGGACAAGAACGGCGAGGCTCCGGTCCCCCCGGCCTCGATGTCGAAACTGATGACCGTCAACATGCTGTTCGAGGCGCTGAAGGATGGCCGCGTCACCATGGACACCACCTTCGCCGTCTCGGATCATGCGATCAGCTATACCGAGGCCGGCGGCTCGACCATGTTTCTGCAAAAGGGTGACCGCCCGAATGTGCATGACCTCATTCGCGGCATCATCGTCAACTCGGGCAACGACGCTTGCGTCGTGGTCGCCGAAGGGCTGGCGGGCACCGAAGAGGCCTTCTCGCAGCAGATGACCCAACGCGCCAAGGCGCTGGGGCTGGAAAATTCGACCTTCGCCAATGCCTCCGGCTGGCCCGATCCTGCACAACGGATGAGCATGAAGGATCTCGGTGTGCTGTCGCAGCGCCTGATCGAGGTCTTCCCCGAGCTTTACACCGTCTTCGCCGAGACCGAGTTCAACTACAAAAACCGCGCCCCGGCCAATGCCAACAACCGCAACCCCTTGCTGGCGCTTGGCATCGGCGCGGATGGCCTCAAGACCGGCCACACCGACGAGGCCGGGTTCGGCATGGTCGGCTCGGTCAAGCAGGGCGAGCGCCGCATCATCTTCGCGATCACCGGCCTGACCTCGGCCAATGAGCGCGCCCAAGAGGCCGAGCGCATCTCGCAATGGGCCTTCCGTCAGTTCGCCCTGAAAACCGCCGCCAAGGCAGGCAGCCGCATCGCCGAGGCGCAGGTCTTCATGGGCAACGCCCCGACCGTCGGCCTCGTGCCGCGCGAGGACATCCGCCTGCTGATCCCCGCCCTCGCCCAAGACGGCTTGCAGGCCAAGGTGGTCTACTCCGGCCCGCTGCGGGCCCCCGTCGCCGCAGGCACCGAAGTGGCCGAGCTGGTCATCGACGTCCCCGGCCTGCCCGAACACCGCGTGCCCCTGGTCACCGAAGCCGCCGTCGAACAGGGTGGCTTTGTCAGCCGCCTGACCGCCGCCGCCGAAAAACTCTACGCCGATTACCTGGGCAACAAGGCAGCCGCCAGCTGATGCCAGGCGGGTTTCTCAGTTTTGAAGGCATTGACGGTTCGGGCAAATCCACCCAGGCCCGCCTGCTGGCCGAGGCTCTGCGGGCCACGGGCCGCAAGGTCACCCTGACCCGCGAACCCGGCGGCAGTCCGGGGGCCGAGGAGATCCGCCGCCTTGTGCTGGAAGGCGAGGCCGAGCGTTGGTCCACCGAGACCGAGCTTCTTCTCTTCACCGCCGCGCGCCGCGATCATCTGGAAAAGACCATCCGCCCGGCACTTGCCCGCGGCGAGGTGGTGATTTCCGACCGCTTCGCCGACAGCACCCGGATCTATCAGGGCCTGACCCGCGGTGATCTTTCTGCATCGGTCGATCAGCTCCACGCCCTGATGATCGGCACCGAACCCGACCTGACCATCCTGATCGACATCGACCCCGCCAAGGGCCTGTCCCGCGCCATGGCCCGCGCCGGGGCCGAACAGCGCTTTGAAGGCATGGGGCTGGGCCTGCAAGAAAAAGCCCGCGCGGGCTTTCTGGCCCTGGCCAAGGCCCACCCCGCCCGCTTCCGTGTCATCCAGGGCGATGCCGCCCCGGAAGCTGTCGCAGCCCTTGTCACCCAAGCCGCGCTCGACCACCTCACATGAGCGACGAGCACCCCGAACCCGACCGCATCGAAGGCGCGCCCCACCCGCGCCACACCGCCCGGCTGATCGGGCAAGAGGCCGCCGAGGCCGCCTTCCTCGCCGCCTTCAACGGCAAGCACCTGCACCACGGCTGGCTGATCACCGGCCCGCGCGGCATTGGCAAGGCCACCCTCGCCTGGAAAATCGCCCGCTTCCTGCTCGCCACGCCCGAGGACGACGGCGGCATGTTCGCAGCCCCCGCCCCCGATAGCCTCGACATCCCCGAGACCAACCCGGTGGCCCACCGCGTCGCCGCCCTGACCGAAAGCCGCCTCTTCCTGCTCCGCCGCGCCTGGGACCACGAGAAGAAGAAGCTGCAATCGATCATCTCGGTCGATGAAGTCCGCAAGATGAAGTCCTTCTTCGCCCTCTCCGCCGCCGACGGTGGCCGCCGCGTCGCGATCATCGACTCGATCGACGAGATGAACCCCGCCGCCGCCAACGCCCTGCTGAAACTGCTCGAAGAACCCCCGGCCCGCGTCACGATCCTGATGATCTCGCACCAACCCGCCAAACTTCTGCCCACCATCCGCTCGCGCTGCCGCGAGTTGCGGCTTGGCCCGCTCAGCGCCGAAAACCTCTCCGACGCCCTGACCCAGGCGGGGGGCGAAGTCTCGCCAAACGAACGCATTCCGCTTGCCGAACTCGCCGGTGGCTCGGTCGGCGAGGCCTTCCGCATGACCAACCTCGAAGGCCTGCGACTTTACGACAGCCTGATCAGCCTGTTTTCCACCCTGCCCCGCCTCGACCGCCCCCGCGCCCTTACCCTCGCGGAAAAAGGCGCAGGTCGCGGCGCCGAGGAACAGTTCGATCTGATCGTCACCCTGCTTGACCTCTTTCTCGCCCGCCTCGCCCGCGCGGGCACCCTGCAGGCCCTGCCACCCGAGGCGGCGCGCGGTGAAGGCGATCTGATCTCCCGCCTCTCGCCCTCGCCCTGGCATGCCCGCGACTGGGCCGATCTGGCGCAACACCTTGGCTTGCGCGCCCGCAAAGGCAAGGCAGTGAACCTTGACCCTGCCGCCCTTCTGATGGATATGCTTTTGCAGATGAACGAGACGGCGGCCAGGCTCGCCACGGGGTGATGCGCATGGCTTTTGAAATTGTTGACAGCCACTGCCACCTCGATTTCCCCGATTTCGCCGACGACCTGCCCCAGATCATCGCCCGCGCAACCGAGGCTGGCGTGTCGCGCATGGTCACGATCTGCACGAAACTGGTCAACCTGCCCCGCGTCCGCGAGATCGTCGCCACCTATCCCATGGTCTACTACGCCGCAGGCATCCACCCGATGTCCGCCGCCGAACACCCGCCCGTTTCGGTCGCCGACCTGGTGGCCCTCGCTGCCGATCCGAAATTCGTCGGCATCGGCGAGACCGGGCTTGATTACCACTACACCGCCGAAAGCGCCGAAATTCAGCAACGCTCGCTGCGCATCCATATCGAAGCGGCGCAGGAAACCGGCCTGCCGCTGATCATCCACGCCCGCGCCGCCGATGACGACATGGCCCGCATTCTGGCCGAGGGCATGGCGGTGAAACCCTACACCTGCGTCATGCACTGCTTCTCCTCCGGCGAAGCCCTCGGCATGGCAGCCATCGAAATGGGCTTTTACCTCTCGATGTCCGGCATCGCCGCCTTCCCCAAAAGCCAGGAGCTGCGCGACATCTTCGCCAAGGCCCCCTTGGACCGCATCCTTCTGGAAACCGACAGCCCCTACCTCGCGCCGCCGCCGCACCGGGGTCGGCGCAATGAACCCGCCTACACCGCCTTCACCGCCAAGGCCGGCGCGCAGGTCTTTGGCGTCAGCGAAGAGGTCTTCGCGAAAGCCACCACCCAGAATTTCGAGCGGCTCTTCCCCCGCGCCAAGGCCAGCTGATGGCCACCCTGCGCTTCACCATCCTTGGTTGCGGCTCCTCGGGCGGCGTGCCGCGTATCGGCGGCCATTGGGGCGATTGCGACCCGAGCAACCCGAAAAACCGCCGCCGCCGCTGCGCGCTGCTGGTCGAACGTCTGCAAGGCGAGGCGGTCACCCGCGTGCTGATCGACACCGGCCCCGACCTGTACCACCAACTGCTCGACGCCGAAGTCGGCACCCTTGATGGCGTGGTCTACACCCATGCCCATGCCGACCACGTTCACGGCCTTGATGACCTGCGCCAGATCGTGATGAACATGCGCAAGCGCCTGGCCGTCTGGGCGGATGGCAAGACCGAGGAATCGCTGCTGACGCGCTTTGCCTATGCCTTTGTCGCCCCCAAGGATTCGCCCTACCCGCCGATCCTCGACCTGCATCAGATCGACGGCGACTTCGAGGTCAACGGCCCGGCAGGCCCGATCCGCTTCGAGCCCATCACCGTCGATCACGGCACCATCGACGCGCTTGGCTTTCGCATCGGCAATACCGCCTATATCCCCGATGTTGTCCGCCTCCCGGAAGAGGCCTGGAGCCATCTGCAAGGCCTCGACTGCTGGATCATCGACGCGCTGCGCCGCACGCCGCACCCGACCCATGCCCATCTTGCGCTCACCCTCGAATGGATCGCCCGCGCCAAACCGGCCTTGGGCGTCTTGACCAATATGCACCTTGATCTGGATTACGACGACGCTGCTGGCCGAGCTGCCGCGCGGCGTCACCCCCGCCTATGACATGATGCAACTCAGCTTCGAGAACCAGCCGTGAGCGCGCTGCTCGATGTCATCCTGCCGGTGTTCCTGCTGATCGGCTTTGGCTATGCCGCCGCGCGCTTTGGCGTCTTCAGCGACAGCAATGTCGATGGCGTGATGCGCTTTGCGCAAAGCTTCGCCCTGCCGGTGCTGCTGTTCAAATCCATCTCTGCGCTGGATCTGTCGCAGGCCTATAACCCCGGCCTGATGCTGTCTTTCTATATCGGCTCCTTCGCAGGCTTTGGCTTTGCCTTCGCGGGCGCACGTTACATCTTCAAACGCCCGCTGACCAATTCAGTCGCCATCGGCTTTGCCGGCCTCTTCTCCAACACCCTGCTTCTGGGCCTGCCGATCACCGAGCGCGCCTATGGCACCGAGGCGCTGGCAGGCAATTACGCGATCATCTCGATCCATGCGCCGCTGCTCTACACCTTCGGCATCCTGATGATGGAAGGGGCGCGCGCGCGCGGCCAGGTCAGCAACCTGCCCGCCCTGCTGCGCGATGTCGGAAAGGGCGTGATCACCCAGCCCCTCGTCATCGGCATCCTCTGCGGTTTTGCCGTCAACCTCTCGGGCGCGACCATCCCCAGTTTCGCCGCCTCTGCGGTCGAGATGATGGCCCGCTCCGGCATCCCTGCCGCGCTCTTTGGTCTCGGCGGCGTGCTGTTCCGCTACCGCCCCGAGGGCGACCGCGCCACCATCGCCATGGTCTGCGCCGCCTCGCTGCTGGTGCATCCCGGCGTGGCCTATGTGCTGGCGCATTACGTCTTCAACATCGACACCGCATCCTTGCGCTCGGTCACCATCACCGCCGCGATGGCCCCCGGCGTCAACGCCTATCTGTTCGCGCATATGTATGGCGTCGGCAAACGCGTCGCCGCCTCCTCTGTGCTGATCGCCACGGCGCTGTCGATCTTTACCACCTGGGGCTGGTTGCACCTGCTGCCCTAGGTCCGCAGCAAACCACCCAAACCAAATGAAAAAGCGCGGCCGAAACCGCGCTCTTTTCCGATATGCCTGACCGCAGGGCCTCAGGAGGGTGAAAGGCCGCGCAACCGCTCCGACCTGCGCCGCAACAGCTCGATCGTCGCCAGCAAGGTGATCGAAAAGATCACCAGGATCGTCGCCACCGACAGAATTGCCGGGCTGATCGCCTCGCGGATGCCGTTCCACATCTGCCGTGGAATGGTCTGCTCGTCATTGGCGCCGACAAACAGCACCACCACCACCTCGTCAAACGAGGTGACAAAGGCGAACAAGGCGCCCGAGATCATCCCCGGCAGGATCAAGGGCAGGATCACCTTGAAGAACGTCGTCGTGGGATTGGCGCCAAGGCTGGCACTCGCCCGCGTCAGCGAATGGTCAAAGCCCGACAGCGTCGCCGTCACCGTGATGATCACGAAAGGAATGCCCAAGGTGGCATGCGCCATGATCACGCCCAGATAGGGAATACCCCATTTGTTGATCTCAATGCTGGAGTAGAAAAAGAACAAGCCCAGCGTGATGATGATCAAAGGCACGATCATCGGCGAAATCAGCACCGCCATGATCGTCCGCCGGTAAGGCATCTCGGGGCGCGACAGACCCAGCGCAGCCAAAGTCCCCAGAAAGGTCGCGGTGATCGTCGCAAAGAAGCCGACGATGATCGAGTTCTTTGCCGCATTGACCCAGGCCGCCTCGCGCCAGACTGTGCCCCACCAACTCGCATCGCGCGGCACATCGGTGGGCACATTCGGGTGGGTCAGCAGCAGATCATACCAGCGCAGGGAATAGCCCGTCGGGTCCAGCGACAGCATCTTTTGGGTAAAGGTGAAATAGGGCTCGGCGTTGAACGACAGCGGCATCACGATCAGGATCGGCGCGATCAGAAACAGAAAGATCAGCCCGCAGATGACGCGAAAGGTGTAATACCACACCCGTTCCAGCGGCGAGGCGTAAATAGGAAGTGCCATGTTATGCCCCTTAACCCAGTTTCAGTTTATCAATGCCGACCAGCTTGTCGTAAAGCCAGTAAAGCAGCAGGATCGAGGCCAGCAGGATCGTCGCCAAGGCGGCGGCCAGCGACCAGTTGTTCGATTTGTTGACATGGAAGGCGATCAGGTTCGAGATCAGCTGCCCCGAAGCGCCGCCGACCAAAGCCGGGGTGATGTAGTAGCCAACCGAAAGGATGAACACCAACAACCCGCCTGCGCCAATTCCCGGCACGGTCTGCGGCAGATAGACCCTGCGAAACGCCGTCCAGGACGAGGCCCCAAGGCTGCGCGCCGCGCGGACATAGCTTGGCGGGATCGGCTTCATCACCGAATAAAGCGGCAGGATCATGAAGGGCAGCAGGATATGCGTCATCGCAATGATCGTGCCGGTAAGGTTGTTGATCATCACCAGCCGCTGATCATCCGCGATAATCCCCATCCAGACCAGAAGCGAGTTGATCACCCCCTGCCCCTGCAACAGCACCATCCAGGCCGTGGTCCGCACCAGAAGCGAGGTCCAGAACGGCAGCAGCACCAGGATCATCAGCAGGCTGGAATAGCGCATCGGCAGGGTCGAAAGCAGAAAGGCCACCGGAAAGCCGATGATCAGACAAAGCCCCGTGATCGCCGCTGACAGCGCAAAGGTGCGCAGAAACAGGTTCACATAGACCCGCTGGTTCTCGTCGCACCCTTTGGATCGCGCCATCGGGCGCACGCTCAAGGTCAACCGCAGCCAGATAGAAATCGCCGGTATAGGCGCTCGAAACCCGCCGCATCACGCCCCAAAGCTCGGGCGATCCCCAGACCGGGTCGAGCTTTTGCAAGCTCTCCATATAGGGTGGCGTCAATTTCTTTGCCTCACGCCCCGCCTTGGTAAACAAGGACCGCGTGCCCGGCATCTCATAATTCACCCGCTCGCCCGCAACCGCCACGGTCTTGGCCTCTCCGGCCGAGACCAGATCACCGACCAGCGCGGTATAGGCCTCTTCATCCGGCGCAGTGCCATTCGGATGCGCGGCAAACCAGGCCCCGATCTGCGGCATATTCTCGGAAAATCTGGGGTTATAGATCGACTGGTGCAGCACCTGAATGATCGGCCAGGCAAAGGTGATCAGGATAAAGGCCAACAGCGGCAGCACCAGCGTAAAGGCGCGCCATTTTGCCTTGGATTGCGCCTGCGCCAAGGCCTCTTTCAACGGACGCCCGTCCGAGGTTTTCAGCAATTCGCTTCCACTGGCAGCAAGATCAGCCATCATCCATCCTTCGCAAAGTCTTCATCGCATAGAATGCGGGCGCAGAGTCTCCTCCGCGCCCGTGTTCAGATCAGTTCGCCGCAAGCCAGGCGTTGAAGCGGTCGTTCAGCTCACCGTCATGGTCAACCCAGAACTCGTAGGACGAGGCCAGAGCATTGCCAAGGTTGGCCGCCGAGGTCGGCATATAGGGTGCCATTTCGGTCTTGCCGTCGTTGAACATGCCAACCAGCGCGCCCGAAGATTTGCGGGCCGGACCATAGGCGATCCATTTGGCCTGATCGGCCAGAGCTTGCGTCGAAGTCGCGAATTTCACGAACTCCATTGCCTGCTCAAGGTTCGGCGCCCCCTTCGGAATGACAAACAGGTCATATTCATAGACCTGACCGTCCCAGACGGTGACAAAGGGCTTGCCCTCTGCGACAGCGGCCGAGAACAGACGGCCGTTATAAGCAGTGGTCATCGCAACTTCGCCGTCAGCCAGCAGTTGCGGCGGCTGCGCGCCAGCTTCCCACCAGATCACGTCCTTCTTGATGGTGTCGAGCTTGGCAAAAGCCGCATCGACGCCCTCGGGGGTAGCCAGTTTCGCATAGACGTCCGCTGCCGGTACGCCGTCCGCCATCAAAGCCATCTCGAGGTTGGCCTTGGCGCCCTTGCGCATGCCGCGCTTGCCGGGGAACTTCGCGGTGTCGAAGAAATCCGCCATGGTCGTCGGTTTGACGTCGCCGATTTTGGTATCGTCGTAGCCGTAAACCGTCGAGAACACGATGGTCGCAACCGCGCAATCGGTGACAGCGCCGGGCAGGAAGTCGTCTGCCGCCGGGGTGCCATCAGCACCAGCGGGCAGCGCGTCCATGCCGATCGGCTCCAGCATGCCTTCGTCGCACAGACGGATCGCATCGGCATATTCGACGTCAGCGACGTCAACCGAGACGTTGCCAGCTTCGACCTGGGTTTTCACCTGCGGTGCCGGGTTGTCAGAGTCGACCGAAATGACATTGATGCCGGTCGCTGCGGTAAACGGCTTGTGATAGGCCTCCACCTGGCTGGTGGTATAGGCGCCACCCCAGGACAGCACGGTGACGTCAGCCTGTGCGGCAAACGAAACGGCAGTCAAGGCAGTGGACAGAACGAGAAGTTTTTTCATTCGTAGCTCCCAAGTTGTAGTAGGACGATTATTAGGGCCGCGTCCTTTGCGGCCAACCCCTTTGCAGGGGGATCACATTGGATCAAGCGCGCGGGCGTCTTGCGGCGCCCAGCCGATCTTGATCTTCTCGCCGGGACGCAGCATGCGCTGGCCCAGGGTATTGCGCGATTTGATGACGAATCCGTCCGAACCGGCCACCTTGAGCCGGGTGCGGAACAGATCGCCCATATAGATGAACTCCATCACCTCGGCCTCGATGGTATGCGCGCCTTCGGGCATCATCTCGGTCTTGAACTCGACGCGTTCGGGCCGGATCGAGACCAGGGTTTTCGCGCCCTTCTGCGACACGTTGACCGGGGTCGCATCAATCACCTCGCCGGTCTCCAGACGCACCGTGCAGCTCTCGCCGTTGATCGACTCGATCACGCCGGGCAGCTTGTTGTTCTCGCCGATGAACTGGGCGACAAAGCTGTTGTCAGGACGCTCATAAAGGTCGGAAGGCGTGGCCAACTGCTGGATTCGTCCGTCGTTGAACACGGCGACACGGTCAGACATGGTCAACGCCTCGCCCTGATCATGGGTGACATAGACCACGGTGATGCCAAGCGTCTCGTGCAAGTGCTTGATTTCATACTGCATATGCTCGCGCAGCTGCTTGTCCAGCGCGCCCAGCGGCTCGTCCATCAACACAAGGCTGGGATCAAAGACCAGCGCGCGGGCCAAGGCAATGCGCTGCTGCTGGCCACCCGAAAGCTGACCGGGGCGGCGGTTGGCAAAGGCCCCCATCTGCACCATATCCAGCGCCCGGGTCACCTTGGCATCGCGTTCCGACTTGCCCATGCCGCGCACTTCCAACGGAAACGCAAGGTTCTCGCCCACCGTCATATGCGGAAACAGCGCGTAATTCTGAAACACCATGCCGATGCCGCGCTTGTGCGGCGGCACCTCATTGATGTTGACCCCGTCGAGCATAATCCGGCCATTGGTGGCCGTCTCAAAGCCTGCAAGCATCATCAGACAGGTGGTCTTGCCAGAGCCTGAAGGCCCCAGCATCGTCAAGAACTCGCCCTTTCCAATGGAAAGGTTCAAATCCTTTACGACAAGTTGAACCCCGTCATAACTCTTTTGCACGTGCTCAAATGCGACGAAAGCGTCGTTCGGGCTGGATGCAACCACGCCAATCTCCCTGTTTGTCCGGCAGTTTTCCTGCGCTTGACCCTAGGCTAAGCATCGTAGCCGCCAAAGGCAATTCCCGATTTCGTTCTGTGTCAATCCCATGACCCCTGCCCTTTGATTGGGCATATTGCGCCGCATTTTGGCCTCTGCGCGGCAGTTTTCAAAAATCAGCCGAAAGATTGTTGCGCGGGAAAACCACGGCGCAGCCTCAGCTCGGGCGCAGGGCTGCGGTCTGAGGCAAGGGTGATTCTGCTTTGCAGCAATGCCGCTGCACCCGCCTCCGGCGGCAGCAAAAGCCCGCGCAAGCGGCGCCGGCTCAACAGCGGGGCGACGCGCGGGCCGTAAAGTGCTGCAAGCGCGACCGCCCCGCCCGCCGCCACAGCGACAGGACCGCGCCCCGCCAGTGCCAGAACTGCCTGGGTCACCGCCACCAGATCCTGGGGCTGCAGTCCCGAAAGCGCCATGCGGCCGGGATAAAAGCTCTCGCACAGATGCCCCTCCACCCGAAGCAGGGCGTGGCAAGGCAGCAAAAGGTGGTGATACTCCACCGGCCCAGATCCGGGGCCCAGCACTGTGGCCGCGCCAAACTCGACCAGATGCGCCGCCCGCGCCAGCCCTTCCAGCCCGGCAAGATAGACGCCATGCTGCGGCGACAGCTTCAGCACCCGCTGCCCCGCCAGCGCAGGCAAACGCACCGGACGCAGATGCGGCGCTGCGGCCAACTCCGCCATGCTCAGGCGCCGCTGGCCATGCCACAGCACCGGCATAGGCCCCGCTGTTGTGGTCACCAGATCGCCGGGCCGCAGCTTTTCCACCCTGCGCGGTCCCTGTGGCGTCAGAATCCGGCTGCCGCGCGCAAAGCAGGGCACCCCCATGGCGTTAAGCTGGCCCGGTTGCAAAACGCTCGCCGGGCTGACCCCCTGCAACAGCAACTGCTCGCCCGAGGGAAAGCTCAGCAAGGCCTGCCCAGCGCCGTCATCGCTGACCACCACCTGCCAGGCCTTGACCGGCGATCCATCGGGATTTTGCAGATCCGAGACATCCAGCCGGTCCGTCGTCACCCCGCCGATCAGCGTCATCTCGAAATCGCTGACCGTATCAATGCCGCTGCCGTCAAGGAAACCAAAGACATCGCGCCCGTCGCCGCCGGTCAAAACATCCCGCCCCGCGCCGCCGATCAGCGTATCATTGCCCGCCTCGCCGTCCAGTGTGTCATTGCCGCTGCCGCCGATCAGGCTGTCATTGCCCAGAGAGCCCGCGATCGAATGTCCGCTGGTGGTCAGGCTGGCATCAATGGTGTCATTGCCGTCGCCCGACCAGATATCCTCGATCTCGAAGAAGCTGGTTGTGCCACCCGAGACGCCAAGATCGAGCATCGTGCCGCTCTCATCCCCGGTGAAGGTGATCAGCAGATTGTCGGTGTTTTCGATCCAGAGCAGATCGCGGTCGGCCCCGCCCGGGTCCTCGCCGCCCCAGATCGTGTCATCACCGCCGCCGGTCTGGGTGATCAGGACGTCGTTGCCCAAGCCGCCATAAAGCAGATCATTGCCCGCGCCGCCATAGATCGCATCCGCGCCATCATCGCCAAAGATCGTGTCGGCACCGTCCTCGCCATGAAGGCTGTCATTGCCCTCGCCGCCATAGATCAGCGCCGTGCTGTCCTCGCTGAGAATCAGGTCGTTGCCGCTGCCGCCATAGACCGTATCACTGCCCTGCCCCAGCCAGATGGTGTCATTGCCTGCGCCGCCATAGACCAGATTGCTGCCGCTCTGCTGCAGGCCGCTGCTGTCGTCGATCACATCATCGCCCGCGCCGCCATAGGCGGTGTCATCGCCCGCGCCGAAATAGATCGTGTCATTGCCCGAGCCGCCGGTGATGCTGTCGGACCCGGCATTGCCATGGATCTCTTGCGCCGAAGTCGCGGCGCTGGCGTCGATCGTGTCGTTATACGCCGTGCCCGAAATCACCTCGATCTGCGAAAAGACGCCCGCGCCACTGCTGCCGACAAAGCCGTAGGTCCCCGCCTCGTCACCGGTGAAGCTGACCGCGACGCCCTGGCCCGACAGATAGCTGCCAAAACTCAGCTGATCGCGGTCGGTTCCGGTCTCGCCGCCAAAGATCGTGTCGCCCTCATGGTCGTCCGAGAGGACAAAGACATCCGCCCCCGCGCCGCCATAAAGCGTGTCATTGCCCATCTGGCCCGACAGGGCGTCATCGCCCGCATCGCCATAGACCGCATCATTGCCCGCGCCGGCGATGATCGCGTCGTTGCCAAGCCCGCCATAGATCGTGTCATCGCCCGACTCGTCGATGCCCCAGTCGCCAAAGACGTCGTTGCCATCGCCCAAGGTGACGCTGTCATTGCCCACTCCGCCATAGGCCGAGTCATTGCCGCTGCCCGCGTCAAGGCTGTCATTGCCCAGCCCGCCATAAAGCCGGTCGTTGTCGTCCTCGCCGTAGAGCTGGTCGTCGCCGGCATCGCCGTAAAGCTGATCCTCGCCGAACCAGCCCCAAAGCGCATCGTTGTCAGCACCACCGTAGACCGTATCGTCGCCCTCATCGCCGGCAATCGCGTCATTGCCCGCCTCGCCATAAATCAGATCGTTGCCATCCTGATAGGTCGGCGAGGTCATGAACCAATAGCCGTGGATGTTGTCGTCCCCGCTGCCGCCAAAGATCGTGTCGGCACCCGCGCCCGCATTGATCGTGTCATTGCCGCTGCCGCCCAGAAGACTGTCAGCGCCAAGGCCGCCCTCGATCAGGTCATGACCCGTCCCGCCATCGATCAAGTCGTTTCCGGCATCGCCATAAAGCGTATCATTGCCCGCATCGCCCAAGAGCGTGTCATTGCCGGTGCCGCCATAGATCAGATCATTGCCGGTGCCGCCGTCGAGGCTGTCATTGTCGGCATCGCCATAGATCGTCTCGTTGCCGAACTGGCCTATGATCGTGTCATTGCCATCGCCGCCATAGATCAGATCGCCCTGCAGGGCTGCATAGGTAAAGGTCTGGTTGCCCCCCTCGATCACATCAAGGTAATAGCCCTGCGGCCCCTTGAGCAGGAAGTTGAAGCCCGACATGGTGAGGTAATTGAAGGTCACCCCGGCGGCGATGTCGCTGACCAGCGAGATCGCGCCAAAGATGTCGATGGCATAAAGGCTGATCGGCCCGTCCGAGGCATTGACCACATGCAAGGTGCAAGGCAACCCGATCAGCGAGCTTGGATAATCCGAAGGCGAGAGCCATTGCCCGTCACCGATGATCGAATCATTGCCCGCGCCGCCAAGCAGGCTGTCCTTGCCCTGACCGCCGACCAAGGTGTCGTCGCCACCGCCGCCATCAAGGCTGTCATTGCCCATGCCGCCCGACATGGTGTCATTGCCGCTGCCGCCCGACAGCGTGTCATTGCCGCCATTGCCATAAAGCAGATCATTGCCCGCGCTGCCCGCGTTGCTGTCATTGCCGCTGCCGCCGTAAAAGGTGGTCATGCCCGCCCCCCCGACCTGTGCCAGGGCAGCGCAAGTGTCAGCCCCAAGGCTGCCTCAGAAACGAAAACTCCTGGCATATCCCGCGGAAAACCTGATCTTGCGCGAGCACAGACACCCGCGCCACGATCATCGCCAAAAGGTTCTAAGACAGGGTTAAACCCCGCCCGGCACCTAAAATTTTCAAGAGATTTTCAGCGCCTTTGGCGCATACCCTGCCGGATTGGTGCGGATGAAAGGACTCGAACCTTCACTCCGATTAAAGAACAGCGACCTCAACGCTGCGCGTCTACCAATTCCGCCACATCCGCACTGGATCCGGCTGGGTGGGGGCTATTTAGCGAAGGCCTCCAGATAAGGGAAGGGGCAATTTAACCCTTGGCGTAAGAAACCACTTCGATCTCGACGCCATTGCCATCGTGAAAGTAGAACCGCCGCCCCGGTTCGTAATCGGCATGGCTGTGCGGGGTATATCCCGCCGCGATCACCCGCGATTCGGCTTGGTCAAGATTAGCCACCACCAGCCCGATATGGTTCAGCCCGCCCAGCGTCAGATAGCTGTCGACCGCAGCACCCAGCGGCTTGCCGGGGCTATAAAGCGCCAGATAGCTGTCCGACGCGTTGCTCTCTGCCTCACCGACATGCACCGAGCGCCCGCCGTTCTTGGCCGCCCCCGCCCAGCGCAAATGCCAGTCAAACAGATCACACAAGACCTGTGCTGTCGCATCGGGGTCAGCCACCGTGATATTCACATGTTCCAGTCGCGCCATCTTTCATCCTCCAGTTTCAATCCGATATCGCGGCAAAGATGGGCTGAAAGGCCGCAGGCACTGCGCCGCCTGTTTAACCGCCGCCAAGCCCAAATCATCAAGCGCATCCTGCCAGCCTTCCCTTTGCCGCGACTTAGGTGTAATTTCTAAAGTGCACTTGAGGTAAAGCGAAAAATGTCCCACCCTCCCGACCAGTGGAAATCTGACGATTGGCGATCTTGCCGCCCGCACCGGCCTCGCCGTCTCGGCGATCCGGCACTACGAGGCCAAGGGCATCCTTGCGCCTTTGCGCAACGCCGGCGGCCACCGCCGCTATGACCGCGCCGATATCCGCAGGCTGTCCTTTGCGATGATCGCCCAGCGCCTTGGCTTTCCGCTGGCCGAGATTGCCAGCCACATGGCCGCCCTGCCCGCCCACCGCGCGCCAAGCCGCGAGGATTGGGCGCGGATCTCGACAGGCTTTCAGGCCAGCATCGCGGCGCGGCTTGCCGCCCTCACCCAATTGCGCGACCAACTCGACGGCTGCATCGGCTGCGGCTGCCTCTCGCTCGACAAATGCGCGCTGTGGAACACCGACGACGCCGCCGCCCGCAAAGGCGCAGGCCCGCGCTATCTGATGGGCGACCGCAGCGAGACAGCGACTTAGCCCACACCGGCTTTTGCCGTGACACCTTACAAGAATATGGGCGGACGAGAAAACGCATGCGTTTTCCCGCCCAAGCCCCACGCCCTCCCCAAGACCCGCCGATGCCACCCACTCCAAAGGCCAGTGCCCGCCCCGGCGGGTGAGAAGCACCCGCCACGGGAGGGGCGGGTGCTGGCCGGTGGCTTTGGGCCACCGTCTGTTGCTTGGCAAGCTTGGCCGAAGAGCAAAGGCGATGGCCTTTGCCAAATTCAGGCCCCCTCCGCCCAAACCCCGGCAAATCCGCCAAGCCCCGATTGCATCCCGCCCCGCCAAGCGCCATCTATAGCGCAAATCACCCGGAACCGATCATGCCTGAATGGACCCACCTCCCCGGCCTCGCCCCCTATGCCGAGACCCTCGCCGCCATGGAGGCCCGCGTGGCCGCGATTTCCGCAGGCACTGCCCCCGAGGCGATCTGGCTGCTGGAGCATCCGCCGCTTTACACCGCAGGCACCTCCGCCGATGCCAAAGATCTCACCGATCCGAACCGCTTTCCGGTGCACAGCGCCGGGCGCGGCGGCCAGTATACCTACCACGGCCCCGGCCAGCGCGTCGCCTATGCCATGCTCGACCTCAACCAACGCGGCCGCGACGTGCGCCAATTTGTCTGGGCCTTGGAAAACTGGGTGATCGCCACCCTCGCCGAATTCAACGTCAAGGGCGAACGCCGCACCGGGCGCGTCGGCGTCTGGGTGGTGCGCCGCGACTGCGCCCCCAATCCCGACGGCACGCTGCGCGAGGATAAGATCGCCGCCATTGGCGTGAAGCTGCGCCGCTGGGTCAGCTTCCACGGCATCTCGATCAACGTCGAGCCGGACCTCGCGCATTTCTCCGGCATCGTGCCCTGCGGCATCCGCGATCATGGCGTCACCTCGCTGGTCGACCTCGGCCTGCCGGTGAGCCTCGCCGATCTCGACGCCGCCCTGATCGCCTGCTTCCCCCGCGCCTTCCCCGGTTGACCCCAAACACTGCGCGCGCGCTCTGCGACATGGCCCTGCGACATGGCCCTGCGACCTTAGTCTTCTTGCTTCCCCCCCCCGAAAGGCGCTCTAAGGGCCCGCAGACAATAAACGCGCGACTCGCTTTGCGCCGCGCCCTCGCTCTACCATCGGAGGTTCCCATGTTCAAAACCGCCCTCACCGCAGCCGCAGCCTGCCTCGCCCTGACCGCGCCCGGCTTTGCCGGCGACGCCAAGCTCGGCGAAAAGGTCTTCAACAAATGCAAGGCCTGCCACTCGATCATCAAGGAAGACGGCACCGCCGTCATCAAAGGCGGCAAGGTCGGCCCCAACCTCTATGGCGTGATCGGCCGCAAGATCGGCGGCTATCCCGACTTCGCCTATGGCGAATTGCTGCTTGCCGCCGGCGCGGACGGCACGGTTTGGGACGAGGTCGAGCTGGCTTCTTACGTCGCAGACCCCTCTGCCTGGCTCAAGGCCAAGGACGGCAGCGCTGCTGCCAAATCCAAGATGTCCTTCAAGCTGGCCTCGGGCGGCGAAGACGTTGCGGCCTACCTCGCCTCGGTCAAACCCGCAGAGTGATCCCGAAGCCCTTGATCTGGCAAACCTGATTGCCCCGACCCTGATTGTCCCGACCCCGGGGCAATCAGACGCAGAAGACAACCTTAGGCCTAGTGACCTGCCGCGCGAGCCGTGCTAACCCCCGGTGTAACAAAAGCGCAAACAGCAGGCCCCCATGAAGCACCCCATCCCGCTCGACACCCTCTCCGGCAATACGCTCTTCAAAAAGGGCGATGTCTTTGTGCTGTTCGGCGAACTCTTCGGACGTGGCTATGCCACCGGCCTTCTGGATCAGGCCCGCGCTGCGGGCATGCAGATCATCGGCATCACCGTCGGACGCCGCGACGAGACCGGGGCCTTGCGCAACCTGACCGAGGAAGAGCTGGCAGCCGCCGAAGCCAACCTCGGCGGCACCATCATCAATCTGCCACTGATGGCGGGTTTTGATCTGGATGCCCCGGCAGGCCAGCCCACCGCCACCGACCTCGTCAACAAGATGACCATCGACAGCTGGGAAAGCGACAAGCTCGACTGGGACCACCTCGCCACCTGCCGCGAGATCGGGGTCACCCGGTTCAAGACCACCCTGGCCGAGGTGATGGCGCAGATCGATGCCCTGATCCCCGATGGCAAGAACGTGCTCTTCGCCCATACCATGGCGGGCGGCATCCCCAAGGCCAAGGTCTTCCTCGTCATCGCCAACCGCATCTACAAGGGCCGCGGCGCGCGGCACATGTCGTCGCAGGCGCTGATCGACAGTGATCTCGGCAAGCTGATCTTGCAGAATTTCGACGAGGTCTCGGCCAATACCTTCCAGCACCTGATCGAGGCCTCTGCCGCGATCCGCGACCGTATCGAAGCCACCGGCGGCGAGACCCGCTACACCGCCTATGGCTACCACGGCACCTCGGTGCTGATCAACGACGCCTATACCTGGCAGACCTACACCAACTATACCCAAGGCTACGCCAAGATGCGGCTCGAAGGCTTTGCCCAGGCCGCCTGGGATCAGGGCATCAAGGCCACGGTGTTCAACTGCCCCGAGATTCGCACCAATTCCTCGGATGTCTTTGCCGGCATCGAGCTCTCGCTGCTGCCGCTCTTGCTGGCCCTGCGCAAAGAGGGCGGCGGTCAATGGGCCGATCAGGTCTGGGCCGCCTGCCAGTCGCTGCTGGCCGAAGGCGTGACGCTCGATGACCTGCTGGCCCGCGTCGCGGCCTATCAGAACGATCCGGCGATGCAGCCCTATTATGATTTCACCGCCTGGCCGCTGCCCAATTCTGCCGATCAGGCCGAGCAGACCGTCGGCACTTCGGGTGATATCCTCAAGATGCACGCCGATCCCAAGCTTCTGGTCAGCGACCTGCTCTCGCAGCACGTCCTCTCTGCCAGCGGTGCCCTGATCTTCGGCGCCGCCAGTGCTCCTGCAGGCCCGGTGCTCTGGCTCAATCACGACATGATCGCGCGGCAGTTGATCGCGGCGAAGGGCGGGGCCTGAGACGAGGCCCCCAGGGCGCAAGGGCTGGCTTAGCGGACCAAGCAGCCTGCACACCAGAGGGCCGCGCCCGACCTCGGGATGGCGCGCCGAACCTCCGACGTAGGCACTTTATAGTTCAGAAACTTCCCCAGAATTTCAACTGGCACGCCCAGCCACCGCGCCCTCCCGTGGGGAGGGAGGGCGCGGCCCGGCGGCGCATGCGCGCCTTGATTCCGGCAAATGGGCGGGATTGCTCAGGGTCCGCCACGACCTCAAACCCGCCCCTCACCTCCACAATCGCCAGCCACGCCCCGCAATCAAAGGCACCAACCCGCCTGCACCTACAATGCTCCGCTCCACTTCACCCACCCCCCACAACCCGCCGCGATTCTGCACCAAGCCGCAATTCTGCGACCTTTCGCCTGACCCACGACAGACACCCCCCTCAAAAAGGTGACAGAAGCGCAGGAAAAGTTGATCCAGATCAATCTCAGACATTGCCCTGCGCCCGCCCCCAAACTAAACACAAAGCTGTAATCCGGCGTGGCATCCCACGCGCGGGCGGAAATGCAACGACAACGGGAGACGCCAATGGCCGACGCTGCCATCCATGGCCACGACCATGATCAACGTGGGTTCTTCACCCGCTGGTTCATGTCGACGAACCATAAAGACATCGGGATTCTCTATCTCTTCACCTCGGCCTTCGTCGGCCTGATCTCGGTGATCTTCACCGTCTACATGCGCCTCGAGCTGATGGACCCCGGCGTGCAATACATGTGCGCCGAGGGCGCGCGTCTGGTGGCGGATGCCGCGCAGACCTGTACCCCCAACGGCCACCTCTGGAACGTCACCGTCACCGCCCACGGCATCCTGATGATGTTCTTCGTGGTGATTCCCGCGCTGTTCGGCGGCTTTGGCAACTACTTCATGCCGCTGCAGATCGGCGCGCCGGACATGGCCTTCCCGCGGATGAACAACCTGTCCTACTGGATGTATGTCGCGGGCACCTCGCTGGCCGTGGCTTCGGTGTTCTCGCCCTCCGAAGGCGGCCAGCTTGGCTCCGGCGTCGGCTGGGTGCTCTACCCGCCGCTGTCGACCAAAGAAGGCGGCTACTCGATGGACCTCGCGATCTTCGCGGTTCACCTGTCGGGGGCCTCGTCGATCCTCGGTGCGATCAACATGATCACCACCTTCCTGAACATGCGCACACCGGGGATGACCCTGCACAAGGTGCCGCTGTTCGGCTGGTCGATCTTTGTCACCGCCTGGCTGATCCTGCTGGCCCTGCCGGTTCTGGCCGGTGCCATCACCATGCTGCTGACCGACCGTAACTTCGGCACCACCTTCTTCGATCCCGCTGGTGGCGGCGACCCGATCCTCTATCAGCACATCCTGTGGTTCTTCGGTCACCCGGAAGTCTATATCATCGTGATCCCGGCCTTCGGCATCATCTCTCAGGTGGTCTCGACCTTCTCGAAAAAGCCGATCTTCGGCTATCTGCCGATGGTCTATGCCATGGTGGCGATCGGGGTTCTCGGCTTCGTCGTCTGGGCGCACCACATGTATACCGTCGGCATGTCGGTGACCCAGCAAAGCTACTTCATGCTGGCCACCATGGTCATCGCCGTGCCGACCGGCATCAAGATCTTCTCCTGGATCGCGACGATGTGGGGCGGCTCGATCGAGTTCAAGACGCCGATGCTCTGGGCCTTCGGCTTCCTGTTCCTCTTCACCGTCGGCGGCGTGACCGGCATCGTGCTGAGCCAAGCCCCGGTGGACCGCGCCTATCACGACACCTACTACGTCATCGCGCACTTCCACTACGTGATGTCGCTGGGGGCTGTCTTCGGCATCTTCTGCGGCATCTACTTCTGGTTCGGCAAGATGTCGGGCCGCGAGTATCCGGAATGGGCAGGCAAGCTGCACTTCTGGATGATGTTCATCGGCGCCAACCTGACCTTCTTCCCGCAGCACTTCCTGGGTCGCCAAGGCATGCCGCGCCGCTATATCGACTACCCCGAGGCCTATGCCTATTGGAACTACGTCTCCTCGATGGGCGCGTTCCTCTCCTTCGCCTCGTTCCTGTTCTTCATCGGTATCGTGTTCTATTCGTTGCGCTACGGCCGCAAGATCACCGTGAACAACTACTGGAACGAATACGCCGATACGCTGGAATGGACCCTGCCTTGCCCGCCGCCCGAACACACCTTCGAGCAGCTGCCCAAGCGCGAAGACTGGGACCACGCCCACGGCCACTAAGGCGCCGCGTCACAGCTCAAAGGCCCCGCATCTGCGGGGCCTTTTTCGTAGGATGGGCGAACCGCCCATCCTACCGACCAACTGCCGTCCAAGGCCCCTTGTGCCAATCGCCTGCGTCACTAATCTGACCCGCAAAGCTGCCCGCGAGGATCGCCATCATGCTGCAAGTCTGGGGCCGCAAGACCTCCTCCAATGTCCAGGCCGTGATGTGGTGCACCGCCGAGCTCGGCCTGCCGGTCAAACGCCATGACATCGGCCACAGCTTCGGCGGCACGGATAGCCCCGAATTCATCGCGATGAACCCGAACCAGACCATCCCGGTGCTGCAAGACGGCACCAACCCACCGCTGTGGGAAACCGGCGCGATCCTGCGCTACCTTGCCAACGCCTATGCGCCCGAAAGCTTCTGGCCGCGCGACCTGCTCGCCCGCAGCGAGGTCGACCGCTGGGCGGAATGGGCCAAGATCAACATAGCCCTCGGCTTCACCGTCCCGGTTTTCTGGCGCGTCCTGCGCACCCCTGCCGCGCACCGCGACCCGCAGGCCATCGCCGCAGCCGTCACCAGCCTGGAAAAATACCTCGTCATCGCCGAGCAGCGCCTGACGGCAAACCGCTTTCTCGCCGGCCCCGCCTTCAGCCTCGCCGATATCCAGTTCGGCCATCTGCTCTACCGCTATTATGATATCGCTATCCCGCGCGCAGCCCTGCCCAATCTCGCGCGCTATTACCGCGACCTCACCGGCCGCCCCGCCTTTCAAGAGCATGTGATGATCTCCTACGACGAGCTGCGCGCCTGAATGCCCTACGAATGGCTCCCCCCCGAAGGCGACACCCAGCGCCTGCACCTCTGGCCCTACCGCTCGCTGCCCCGTCGCGGCATGGTGGCCTTCCTTGCCGGTTTCATCACCCTGATCTCGCTGCCCCTCGCCGCCGTCATCGGATCAAAGGTGCTCTGGGGCCTGCTGCCCTTCCTGCTCGCCGCGATCTGGGGCCTGTGGTTCGCGCTGAACCGCAGCTTTGCCGATGGCGAGATCCTCGAAGAGCTGACCCTCTCCGCCACCGAAATCAGACTGACCCACCACCATCGCGGCCGCGTCAAAACCTGGGTCGCCAACCCGCATTGGGTGCGCCCCACCCTGCATGCCAGATCCGGCCCGGTGCCCAACTACCTCACCCTGCAAGGCGGCCCGCGCGAAGTCGAGCTTGGCGCCTTCCTGACCTCCGAAGAACGCAAGCGCCTGCACGGCGAGCTCAGCCTCGCCCTAAACCCCCACCGCTGATTTCATCTGTCCAGAAATATCCCACGGGGGCGCGGGGGTGTGAAACCCCCGCTCCGCGGCCCGAAAAGGGCGCCGTCCCCTGTCTCGCCCTGTCTCGGTCGATGAAAAAAGGTATGGCCCTAAGCCATACCTTCGCCATACGCCCGCCCTACTCAAATCAGACGTGGTTCTTCAGCCGAGCTGCGCCTTGATCAAACCCCCGACCGCGCCGAAATCCATCTGCCCGGTGTATTTGCCCTTCAGCACCGCCATGACCTTGCCCATGTCCTTGAGGCTGCTGGCCCCGACCTCGGCAATCGCCGCCGCAATTGCAGCGGCTACCTCGGCCTCGGCCAACTGCTTGGGCAGAAACTCGGAAATCACTTGGATTTCAGCCAGTTCCTTGGCCTCAAGCTCGGGACGCGCGCCCAGCGCATAGGCCTTGGCGCTCTCCTGGCGTTGTTTGACCATCTTGCCGAACAGCGCCAGCAGATCGCTTTCGCCAACTTCGCCGCCCTCACCGCGCGCTGCGATTTCACGATCTTTAACCGCCGATGTCATCATCCGCAGCGTTGACAACCGCTCCGCTGCTTTCGCCCGCATCGCATCCTTGACCGCCGCCTGTAACTCTTCGCGCAGTGCCATTGCACTCTCCTTGATCTCCAAACCCGGACCATAGCCCAGCCCCAGATTTCGCGCAACCAAAGCCAATTTCCCCAAGTCCTTGAGAAACCACAACAATCCATTTGCCGCAAACCCTTGACCCTCGCCCCGCGCGCAACTAGTGTCCGGCAGATTTTGCCAATGGGAGTCGCCACATGACCACCGCCACCGAACTCCGCCCTACAGCCTGCATCGCGCTCTCGGATGGCTCGGTGTTCTATGGCCGCGGCTTTGGGGCTGTCGGCGAGACGGTGGCCGAGCTGGTGTTCAACACCGCGATGACCGGCTATCAGGAAATCATGACCGACCCCTCCTACGCCAGTCAGGTCGTCACCTTCACCTTCCCCCATATCGGCAATACCGGCGCCAATATCGAAGACGATGAAACCGCCCAGCCCGTCGCGGCCGGCATGGTGGTGAAATGGGACCCGACCGAGCCGTCGAACTGGCGCTCCACCGCCGATCTGCAAGACTGGCTCGCCTCCAAGGGCCGCATTGGCATCGGTGGCATCGACACCCGCCGCCTGACCCGCGCCATCCGTCAGCAAGGTGCGCCGCATGTGGCCCTGGCGCATGACCCCGCGGGCAATTTCGACATCGGCGCCTTGGTTGCCAAGGCCCGTGCCTGGGCAGGCCTCGTCGGTCTAGATCTGGCCAAAGAGGTCACCTGCGCGCAAAGCTATCGCTGGGACGAGAAAACCTGGGCCTGGCCCGAGGGCTATACCAAACGCAGCGGCGCCGGCCTGCGCGTCGTCGCCATCGACTACGGCGCGAAACGCAATATCCTGCGCTGCCTCGCCTCGGCGGGCTGCGAAGTCACCGTCCTGCCCGCCTCCGCCACCGCCGAAGAGGTGCTGGCGCATAACCCCGAGGGCGTCTTTCTCTCGAACGGCCCCGGCGATCCGGCGGCAACCGGTGAATATGCCGTGCCGATGATCAAGGGCATTTTGAATGCCGATCTGCCGATCTTTGGCATCTGCCTCGGCCATCAGATGCTGGCTCTGGCTCTGGGGGCCACGACGGTCAAGATGAACCACGGTCATCACGGTGCCAACCATCCGGTCAAGGACAATACCACCGGCAAGGTTGAAATTACCTCGATGAACCATGGCTTTACCGTCGACAGCCAGACCCTGCCGCGCGGCGTGTCGGAAACCCATATCTCGCTGTTTGACGGCTCGAACTGTGGCATCGCGCTGGATGGCAAGCCGGTCTTCTCGGTGCAATACCACCCCGAAGCCTCGCCCGGTCCGCAAGACAGCTACTACCTGTTTGACCGCTTTGCACAAGCCATGCGCGCCCGCCGCACCTGAAGCCTGCGGCCTGAGACCTCAGCGGCCAAAGGTTACGGTTAACAAAGGCAGTTAAGAAAGACTTAACACTTCGCGCTTAGCCTGATGGCCCAGCCCGGAGGTTTGCCGTGTCCGTCATCCAGCTTCGGCCCAGCCATCGTATCGCGCAGCTGACCTTGGCCGAGGTGCCAAAGGCCAGCGCGCAATTCACCGCCCGCGGCTTGGCCGGTCGCCTTCTGGCCGAAGGACTGATCGCCCCGCATCAGATCGTCGAAGCCCTGGCGATGCACCAAAGCCACCGCCGCCACCTGACCGAGATCTTGCTGGCCCGCGAGGCCATAGCGCCGCCGCTGTTGTTCGACGCCATGGCGCGGCACTGGCAGATCGGTCAGGCCGACCTGCGCGCCGCCCCGCCCGACCGCCGCCTGACCCGGCAGATGAACCATATCACCGCCCTGCGCGAGGGGCTGCTGCCCTGGCGCAAGATCGGCAATGTCACTGTGATCGCAGTGGCTTACCCCGATCTCTTTGCCCAACATATCCCCTGGCTGGAAAGCCGTTTCGGCCCGGTTGCCATGGCGGTGGCGCCGCTGCGCGAGATCGAGGCGGCCCTGCTGGCGCTGCATGGTGCGGAACTGGCCGAAGGCGCGGAAACCCGCGTCGACGCCGCCGAAAGCTGCCGCAGCTACAGCTCTCGGGTGCTGCGGCTCCGCGCCGCCATGCTGCTGACGCTGGCGGCGCTTGTGACCTATCTCGCGCCGATGGCGCTCTTGGTGGCGCTGTTCGCTCTGGCCGCCTTTGCCATGCTTTCCGCCAATCTTCTCAAGCTGGTCGCGCTGTTCACCCCCGCGGTCCGCGAATCACCGCCCCAAAGCGCGCCACATCTGCTGCACCTGCCCATCGTCTCGATCATGGTGGCGCTCTACCGCGAAGACAGCATTGCCCCCCGCCTTGCGGCGCGTCTCGACAAGCTGACCTATCCGCGCGATCTGCTCGATATCCTGCTGGTGGTCGAGGCGGATGATCATCTGACCCGCAACGCTTTGGCCCGTGTCGATCTGCCGGGCTGGATGCGGGTGATCGTCGTGCCGGACGGCTCGGTCAAGACCAAGCCGCGCGCGCTGAACTACGCGCTGGATCACTGTCGCGGCTCGATCATCGGCATCTATGACGCCGAAGACGCGCCAGAGCCGGATCAACTGCACAAGATCGTCGCCCGCTTTGCCAGTCGCGGGCCCGAGGTGGCCTGCCTGCAAGGCAAGCTCGACTATTACAACCCCACCACCAACTGGCTGGCGCGCTGCTTTACCATCGAATACGCCGCCTGGTTCCGGGTGTTTCTGCCGGGGATCGAGCGGCTGGGTCTGGCGATTCCCCTCGGCGGCACCACGCTGTTCTTCCGCCGCCGCGCGCTGGAAGAACTCGGTGGCTGGGATGCGCAAAACGTCACCGAGGACGCCGATCTCGGCATCCGCCTCTACCGCCACGGCTACCGCACCGAGCTTGTCGAAACCACCACCTTTGAGGAGGCCAACTGCCGTGGCCTGCCCTGGATCAAACAGCGGTCGCGCTGGATCAAGGGCTATATGATGACCTGGATGACCCATATGCGCGACCCGCGCCGGCTGTGGCGCGAGCTTGGCCCCCGCCGCTTTATCGGCATGCAGGTGCAATTCATGGCCACCACCACCCAGACCCTGCTCGCCCCCCTGTTATGGAGCTTTTGGGTCGTGCCCTTCGGGCTGCGCCACCCGGTGATCGAGGTCATGCCGCATGCGGGCTTTGTCCTGCTCTATGTCACCATGGCGCTCTGCGGCTTGATGGTGACCGCCTTCGACATGGTCGGCATTGGGCGCACCAAACATCGGATGAGCCCGCTCTGGGCGATAACCTTGCTGCTTTATCAACCTCTTGCCACCCTCGCCGCCTACAAGGCGCTGTGGGAGCTGCTGACCAAACCCTTCTATTGGGACAAGACCAGTCACGGTCATTTCGACCTCTAGCGCGTCTTCAACTCGCCCGCATCGACCCGCAGCCTGGTCTCAAAGGCCTTGGAGATATGCGATTTCAGCGCCTGATAGGCCGCCTCGCCGTCATGTGCCTCGATCGCCGAGACGATTTGGGAATGTTCGGTCAGCGCCTCCTCGTCGCGGCCGGCGGCGGCAAAGGTGGTGTTGGTCATCAGCGCCATCGAGCGGTGCACCAGATCCAGCTGCTGCACCAGAAATCGGTTGTGGCTGGCCAGATGGATCAGCCGGTGAAACCGCTTGTTGGCCCGGCTCAACAGCCGCGGATCGCCGCCAAGCAGCGCCTGATCCTCCTCGACCATGCCGCGCAACACCCGCACCTCCTCATCCGAGGCATGCCGCGCCGCCAGCCGAGCCGCCAGCCCCTCCAGCTCGGTGCGCACCGTGTAAAGCTCGGCCAATTGGTTGTGATCCAGCGAGGCCACGATCAGCGACCGCCCGTCGCGCGTCAGCATGCCTTGGGTCTCCAGCCGCTGCAAAGCCTCGCGCACCGGCGTGCGCGACACGCCCATGCGCTCGGCCAGCTCGCTTTCCACCAACCGGTCGCCGGGCTTGTAAATCCCGGCCTCGATGGCCTCCAGCATCAACGTATAGGCATCTTTCTGCACAGGCTCGGCCTCCCTTTCGCGCCAGACTAACCACCCACCGCGCAGGATCAAGCGGATTGCCGCAGCGCCCTGCCCGCGCTATCACTCAGACATGGTCAAACAGCATTTCTCCCACGTCACCGCCTGGGTCTTCGACCTCGACAACACGCTCTACCCGCCGCAGATCCGGCTTTTCGATCAGATCCAGCTGCGCATGACCGCCTATGTCATGTCACGCGCTCAACCTCGGCCAGACCGAGGCCAACCGGCTGCGCCAGCACTATTGGGACAGCTATGGCACCACCCTCGCCGGCCTGATGCGCGAGCATAACCTTGACCCGCTGCCCTATCTGGCCGATGTGCATGACATTGATTTTTCAGTGCTTCCTGCCGATCCAAAGCTTGCCGCCGCCATCCGTGCCTTGCCCGGCCGCCGCATCGTCTACACCAACGCCTCCGCGCCCTATGCCGAGCGGGTGCTCGAGGCGCGCGGCCTTTCGGGCCTGTTCGATGCCATCTACGGCGTTGAACACGCGGGCTTTCGTCCCAAGCCCGAGGCCGAGGCCTTCGAGTCGATCTTCGCGCAAGACAATCTCAGCCCCGCCACAGCTGCGATGTTCGAGGATGACCCGCGCAATCTCGCAGCCCCACACGCCATGGGCATGCGCACCGTGCATGTCGCACCCAAAGCCCTCAAGGCGCGACATATTGACCACCACACCGCTGATCTGGCCGCATTTCTGGCGAAACTGATCTGACTGCGACAAAGCATCGCCTCGCCCTGGCGGCTCAAAGCTTTATGTGAGAGCCATCTTTAACCGGAGGCCGCATGTCCACCCTCGCCCAGCACCCCGACCGTTTTGACCGCATCCTTGCCGCCACGCCGCTGATTGGCCCGCTTTCGCGCGCCATCAGCAAGGACCACGCGCTGGTCTTCTATCTTCTGGTGATCCTCGCCACCGTCGTGGTGCTGGCGATCAAGACCTTCGGCCTCGCCGCTTTGGTGATGGCCTACCTCTGCCTTGTGCCGCTGATGTTCGCCTTTTTCATCGCCGTCACCCTGCCCTGATCCGAGACGCGCCACCGCGAGACGCCGCACCCCGAGACGCCCCAGCCCGAGACGCTTTGTCGCTTCGCTTTCCCCGCACCCCGCGCTAGGTTCCTAGCCAAAGGGGAAGACCATGCGCGAGAGCACCGATATCCTGATTTCCGGCGGCGGTGTCGCGGGTCTGACCGCAGCTGCCGCCTTCGGGGCCGCAGGTTTCAAGGTGATCTGCCTTGACCCGACGCCCCCCGTCACCTCTGCCGAGGCCGAGGGTGCCGACCTGCGCACCACCGCCTTTCTGCTTCCCGCCACCGAGGTGCTGGCAGAGGCTGGCCTTTGGCAGCGCCTGCTGCCCCATGCCGCCGCCCTGCAGATCATGCGCATCATCGACGCCGGCGGTCCGGATGCCGAGCCCCGCGTGATCAAGGATTTCGATGCCGCCGAAATCTCGGATCAGCCCTTTGGCTGGAACCTGCCGAACTGGCTGCTGCGCCGCGAAATGCTGGCGCGCCTTGCGGATCTGCCCAATGTCGACTTCCGCCCCGGCCTTGCCACCACCCGCCTCTTGACCCGCGAAAGCGAAGCCATCGTCAGCCTTTCCAATGGCGAGACCCTCTCGGCCCGCCTCTTGATCGCCGCCGATGGTCGCGATTCCGCCATGCGCCAAGCGCTTGATATCCCGGTCAAAACCACCCGATACGGCCAAAAGGCTGTGGTCTTCGCCGTCACCCATCCGATCCCCCACGCCAATGTCTCGACCGAGATTCACCGCAGCGGCGGCCCCTTCACCCTGGTGCCGCTGCCCGACCTGAACGGCCTGCCGCGCTCTGCCGTGGTCTGGATGGAGCGTGGCCCCGAGGCCCAGCGCCTCGCGGCCCTGCCCACCCCGGAGTTCGAGGCCGAAGCCAGCGCCCGCTCCTGCCATATCCTCGGCCCGCTCACCCTCGCCTCACCGCGCTCGCTCTGGCCGATCATCACCCAGATCGCCGCGCGCATGGCGGGCGAGCGCACCGCCCTCTTGGCCGAGGCTGCCCATGTCGTGCCGCCGATCGGCGCGCAGGGCCTCAACATGAGCCTCGCGGATCTGAGCTGCCTGCTGGATCTGGCCAAGGCCGATCCCGCAAACCTTGGCTCGGCAAAAATGCTCGAGGCCTACCACCGCCGTCGCCACCCCGAGGTGCAGATCCGCGTTGCAGGCATCGACGCGCTCAACCGCGCCTCGATGGTCGAGGGCCAGCTGTTGCGCGACCTGCGCGCAGGCGCGCTCGACCGGCTCTACGCGCTGGCCCCCCTGCGCAAAACCCTGATGAAAGCCGGCCTCGGCCTGCGCTAAAGCACCGCCTCCACGCCGCGCCTCAGCCGCGCGACGGTGGCCTCGACATCGCCAATCTTGTCGAGCCCGAAAAGCCCCAGCCGGAAGGTGCGAAACTCCGCCCCCTCGCCGACCTGCAAAGGCACGCCTGCGGCGATCTGCATCCCCAAGTCGCGGAATTTGCTGCCATTCTGCACTGCTGGGTCGTCGGTATAGCTCACCACAACCCCCGGCGCTTCAAAGCCCTTGGCCGCCACCGAGGCCACGCCCCGCGCGGCCAAAAGCCCGCGCACCGCGCTCCCCAAGGCCCATTGCGCCGCCTTGGCCTCGGCAAATCCCATCGCCTTGGTCTCGCGCATGGCATCGCGCAAGCCGACAATCGCATCGGTCGGCATTGTGGCATGATAGGCATGGCCGCCCGCCTCATAAGCCGCCATGATGCCGCGCCACTTCTTCAGATCCAGCGCAAAGGAATTCGAAGCCGTTGCCTCCAACCGCGCCTCCGCCGCCGGGCTCAGCATCACCAGACCCACGGCAGGCGAGGCCGACCAGCCCTTTTGCGGCGCCGAAATCAGCACATCCACGCCAACCGCCGCCATATCCACCCAGATGCAACCCGAGGCGATGCAGTCCAGCACCATCAGCGCCCCCACCTCATGCGCTGCCGCCGCGACCTGCGCGATATAATCG
The DNA here is from genome assembly GCA_963815275.1 of uncultured Alphaproteobacteria bacterium. Lineage (GTDB taxonomy): Bacteria > Pseudomonadota > Alphaproteobacteria > Rhodobacterales > Rhodobacteraceae > Cypionkella. The sequence continues at coordinate 51,298 of CAWFGD010000001.1, read as the reverse complement.
TCCGGCAGGATGATCCCGCTCGAGGTCTCGACATGCGGCGCAAACACCGCCTCGGGCCTGACTTCGCGGATCTTGGCACAAACTTCCTCTACTGGTGGCGGCGCAAAACCCGCCTTGGCGGCATTGCCCGCCGTCCGCGCCATCACCACTTCGGTCGCTTGCGCAAAACCGCCCGCGTCAAAGATCTGGCTCCAGCGATAGGAAAACCAGCCATTGCGCACGATCAAACTGGCGCCCTGACCGAACTGCCGCGCCACCGCCTCCATCGCATAGGTGCCACCGCCCGGCACCAAAGCCACCGCCGACGCAGAGTAAACCTCGCGCAACAGCCCCGAGACCTCGCGCATAACCCCTTGAAACTTCGCCGACATATGGTTCAGCGACCGATCGGTGAACACCACCGAGAATTCTTCCAAACCCTCGGGGTCGATATGGTCATGCGGCAATTTCATCAGCAGTCCTCCAGCTTTCGCCAGAGCCTACCCCAGCCACAAGGGCGAAAACCACCCCTTTCATCTGTCCCGCAAATATCCCGGGGGGCGGCGGCACGCCGGGGGGCTGGCCCCCCTAGACCAGCGGCCCCGCGCGGCGCTCTTCGGTCAAAAGCACATTGGCCTCAACCTGGCCCACCCCCGGCAAGGTCATCACCCGCCGCCGCAACACCCGCTCGAAATCGGCGATATCGCGGGCCACCACGCGCAGACGGTAATCAAACAGGCCCAGAACGTGCTGCACCACCTGCACCTCGGGAATCGCCTGCACCGCCCGCTCGAAATCCTCCAGCGAGATCCGCCCCCGCGTCGCCAGCTTCACCCCCAGAAACACCGTCACACCAAAGCCCAGGGCCGCGCGGTCGGCATCAACCCAGGCCCCCGCCAACACGCCGGCCTCTTCAAGCCGCTTGATCCGCCGCCAGGCCGCGGGCTGGCTGATCGCCAACCTGCGCCCCAATTCCCCCGCCGACAGCCCGGCATCCAGCGAAAGTGCGCGCAGCAAAGCCCGGTCCAGATCATCCAGATCAATCACAGCGGCAGGCCCTCGCTGTCCTTGATGGTAGAGATCAGCATCAAGGCATCAACCTCGGCGATATGCGGCAGAGCCAGAACCCGGCGCCGGTAGACCTCCTGATAATGCGCCATGTCGCGCGCGATCACGTTCAGCCGCACATCGACCCTTCCCAGAAAGGTCTCGATGCCCAGCACCTCCGGCACCTCGCGCGCGGCGGCGATGAACTCGTCAAAGGCGCGCGGGTTGGTCTTGTCGAGGGTAAAGCGCAAGGACACCTCGACCTCATAGCCAAGCTTGCGCCAGTCGATCACCGCGCGCGGGGCCGAGATCACGCCGGCGGAAACCAGCCGCTCCAGCCGCCGCCCCAGCGTCGCCAAGGTCACCCCGGCCCGCGCCGCCAAGGCGCCGCGCGGCTGCGCAGGCTCGCCAAGATAATGCCGCAAGATCCGCCGATCCGTCTCATCCATCTGCATGATTTATTCGCCAAACCGACCATTCAAGAATGAAGCTTTCATACCGGTGCTAAATACTCACATAATTGCAGCCGAAACACCCCTAAAATCCCTATGCTGCCCCCATCAACAGCAAAGGAGCGCCCCATGCGCGTGTATTATGACCGTGACTGCGACATCAACCTGATCAAGGACAAGAAAGTCGCCATCCTCGGCTACGGCTCGCAGGGCCATGCCCATGCGCTGAACCTGCGCGATTCGGGCGCGAAAAATCTGGTTGTGGCGCTGCGCGAAGGCTCGCCTTCCGCCAAGAAGGCCGAAGGCGAAGGCCTCAAGGTCATGGGCATCGCCGAAGCCGCCGCTTGGGCCGATCTGATCATGTTCACCATGCCCGACGAACTGCAGGCCGAAACCTACAAGAAATACGTCCATGACAACATCCGTGAAGGGGCTGCGATTGCCTTCGCCCATGGCCTGAACATCCACTTCGGCCTGATCGAGCCGAAAAAGGGCGTCGACATCATCATGATGGCCCCCAAAGGCCCCGGCCACACCGTGCGCGGCGAATACACCAAAGGCGGCGGCGTGCCCTGCCTCGTGGCGGTCCACACCGACGCAACCGGCAAGGCGATGGAAATCGGCCTGTCCTATTGCTCGGGCATCGGCGGCGGCCGCTCCGGCATTATTGAGACCAACTTCCGTCAGGAATGCGAAACCGACCTCTTCGGCGAGCAAGCCGTGCTCTGCGGCGGTCTGGTCGAGCTGATCCGCATGGGCTTTGAAACCCTGGTCGAAGCTGGCTACGAGCCGGAAATGGCCTATTTCGAATGCCTGCACGAAGTGAAACTGATCGTCGATCTGATCTATGAAGGCGGCATCGCCAATATGGATTACTCGATCTCGAACACCGCAGAATATGGCCAATATGTTTCCGGCCCGCGGATTCTGCCCTACGCAGAGACCAAGGCCCGCATGAAAGAAGTGCTGTCGGACATCCAGAGCGGCAAATTCGTCCGCGACTTCATGCTGGAAAACACCGTCGGCCAGCCGACGCTGAAAGCCTCGCGCCGCTCCAACGACGAGCACCAGATCGAACTCGTCGGCAAGAAACTGCGCGACATGATGCCTTGGATCTCCAAAGGCAAGATGGTCGACCGCGCCCGCAACTGACCTGACCTGATCTGTAGGATGGGCAATACTGCCCATCCTACCCCCCAGCCAAAAGGCCAGACCATGCCCGGACGCCTAAGCGGTAAAGTCGCTCTGATCACCGGCGGTGCCACCGGCATGGGCGGGGCCGCCTCGCGTCTCTTTGCCGCCGAAGGCGCCAAGGTCGGCATCCTCGATCACAACCTTGCCGCAGCGCAGGCCACCGCTGCCGAAATCACCGCCGCAGGCGGAACAGCGCTCGCCGTGCAGGCCGATGTCTCCAACGCCGCTCAGGTCAGTACCGCTGTCGCAGCCGTCAGCGCCGCCTTCGGCCCGATCACTGTGCTTTTTAACCATGCCGGCACCATCGTCATCAAACCCTTCCTCGAGACCACCGAGCAAGACTGGGACTGGCTGCACGCCGTCAACGTCAAGGGCATGTTCCTCACCACCAAGGCGGTCTTGCCGCAGATGATCGCGGCGGGCGGCGGCTCGATCGTCTGCACCTCGTCAATCTCTGCCGTGGCAGGCACACCGATGGAGGTGCTTTACGACACCACCAAGGGCGCGGTCCATATGTTCGCCCGCGCGATTGCCGTGGAATTCCGCGATCAGGGGATTCGCTGCAATGCGGTCTGCCCCGGCTTTATCGAGACGCCGCACGGCCAGCGCGAGCTGCGCGATTTGCAAGCCCTCGGCGTCGATGTGTCGGAGGCTGCGATCAAGGCGGCGCAGGGGCGGATCGGCAAGCCGGAAGAAGTCGCCCAAGCCGCACTCTTCCTCGCCTCGGACGAGGCGAGCTTTGTCAATGGCACCCATCTCTTCGTCGACAATGCCTTCACCGCGATCTAGCGACGATTGACATCGCCGGTTGCGCGTTATCTCGTCACTGCAAGCGGTGAAAGGGTCTGCGATGAACGGGTTATGGCATTGGAACTTCCAGAATTTCCGCAAGAAGATCTGGTTCCCGATCACCATCTTCGGCATCCTTGGCGTGCTCACCGCCGTGGCCGCCGTGGCGCTCAAACCCCTGGTCCCGGCGGACCTCCCCGAGTTGATCGGCTCGGATTCGGTCTCGACCCTGCTCAACATCCTCGCCTCCTCGATGTTGGCGGTGACCACCTTCGCCCTGTCGATCCGTTTTTCCGCCTTTGCCGCCGCAACCAGCTCGGCGACGCCGCGCGCCACGGTGCTGCTTAAGGACGACGCCGTCACCCGCTCGGTGCTGGCCACCTTCACCGGCGCCTTCATCTTTTCGCTCTCCGGCATCATCGGGCTGCAAACCGGCATTTATGAGCGTTCGGGACGGCTCATCCTCTTTCTCGTCACCATCCTCGTCATCGCCGCCATCGTCTGGCAGCTGGTGCGCTGGATCGGGCATCTTTCCGATTTCGGTCGCCTCTACGACACGATGGAACGGCTGGAGAAGGCGGCCAGCGCCTCACTCGCCGCCCGCATGGCGCGCCCCTACCTTGGCGGGCGCAGCGCCGGCCCCGACCTGAGCGAGCGACGCGCGGCAGGGGTGGCGCTTTTCGCGCCCTGCATCGGCTATGTGCAATTCATCGACATGCCCGCCCTGCAGGCCCGCGCCAAGTCAGCAGAGGTCGAAATTGCCCTCACCGCCCTGCCCGGCAGCTTTGTCCATCCCGGCACCGAACTGCTGCGCGTCCTCGCGCCCACCATGCCAGAGGGTCTCAAGGAAGATCTGCTCGACAGCTATGCCTTTGGCAACAATCGCACCTACGATCAGGACCCGCGTTTTGGCCTCGTCGTGCTGGCCGAGGTCGCCTCGCGCGCGCTCTCGTCTGCGGTCAACGATCCCGGCACCGCCATCGACATCCTGACCCGCCAGCACCGCATCCTGTCCCTCTGGCAAAACCATCCCGATCATGAGGTGCTGTTTGACCGCCTCATCGTCGAAAGCCTCGCGATTGATGATCTTTTTGGCGATGCCTTCGGCCCGATTGCCCGCGATGGCGCCGGCGTGATCGAGGTGCAGACCCGGCTGCAGAAGACCCTCTTTGCCCTCGCTCTCGCCGATCCCGCCGAATTTCTTGACCCCGCCCGTCAGCAATCCGCAAGGGCCGTGACCCTTGCCAAATCCGCGCTGGTGGTGGCAGAAGACAAAGCGCGCATCCTGGCCATGCAGGCCCAGATCGAGGCCCTCGCCTAGCGTGGCGCAAACACCCGGTCAAAGGCCTGCGCGCCCTGCGGGCTGAACAGCACCGCCCGGCTGGCCTTGTCGCGGCGCAGCCAGCCGCGCGTCTCCATTTCGGCCAGCAGCGCCCGCCCCAGCGAGCCCGCCAGATGATGCCGCCGCTCTGACCAATCAAGGCAACTGCGGCACAGCGGCACCCGGCTGCGGCCAAGTGCCGCCAGATCGATGCCAAACTCCGCCATGAAGCCGACACCCGCCGCGGTCAGCTCCACCACCTCCTGCCCTGCAATCAAGCCGCGCTCTTGCAAAAAGCCATAGATCTGCACGCCGCGCCGCCCGGCAAGGTGGTTGTAACACAGCCGCGCCTCGCGCAACGAAGCCTCCTGCGGCCCGGTGCGCACCCGGCTTAATCCCTGCCCTGCGGCAAAGCCCATCAGCGCCTCGATCAGCCGCGCCACCTCGGGCCCGGCAAGGCGGAAATAGCGGTGCCGCCCCTGCTTTTCCACCGCGATCAAGCCACCCTCGCCCAGCTTGGCCAGATGCGCCGAGGCTGTGGGCAGCCCCACCCCCGCCTCGGCGCCAAGCTCGCTTGCGGTCAGCGCCTTGCCCGCCATCAGCGCGGTCAGAATATTCGCCCGCGCCGGATCACCGATCAGCGCTGCAATCCGGGAAATGTCGGGGCCAGTTTTCATACTTCGATCTTGAACGAAGCATTACCGCAGGTCAATCCGCTATCAAGGGGCAAAGGAGACCACAATGTTGACCTGTATCATCCGCTATCACATCGACCCGACCAAACACGTCGCCTTTGCGCGCTATGCCCGCGCTTGGGGCGAGGCGATCCCGCGCTGCGGTGCCGATCTCATCGGCTATTACGCGCCGCATGAAGGCTCCAGCACGCTGGCTTACGGAATTTATAATATAGCCTCGTTGGCAGACTATGAAGCCTACCGCGCCCGCCTCGCCGCCGATCCCTTGGGGCAGGAAAACTATCGCTTTGCCCAGCAAGAGAAATTTCTGCTGCGCGAAGACCGCTGCTTTCTGCGCCGCGTCTCGCATGGCGAGGCGGGCCAATGATCGCCGTCATTTTCGAGGTTGAAATCGCCGAGGGCCGCGAGGCTGCCTACCTTGATCAGGCCGCCGCCCTGCGCCCTTTGCTCGACCAACAGCCGGGCTTTGTCAGCGTCGAGCGCTTTCGCAGCCTGTCACAGCCGAACAAACTGCTGTCGCTGTCCTGTTTTGCCGACGAGGCCGCCGTCGCCCAGTGGCGCGCCTTGCCCCGCCACCGCGCCGCGCAGACGGCCGGGCGTGAGGGCGTCTTTGCAGACTATCGGCTGCGCGTCGCCACCGTGATGCGGGACTACACCATGACCGAGCGGGACGGCGCCCCGGACGACTCGCTGGTGCATCACCGACCGCAGAGATAGAAGGCAGACATGACCAGACCCTCCCCCCTCGATTGGCTTGCCATCGCCCTGCTCGGCCTCGTCTGGGGCGGCACTTTCATGGTGATTTCCTTTGCCCTGCAAGGCTATGGCCCGCTGACCGTCGCTTGCGCCCGCACCACTTTCGGCGCGGTTACCCTGCTGGTCGTGCTGGCCCTTACCGGCAAGCGCCTGCCCTTGGGCTGGGCGGTCTGGCGCTTCATTCTGCCTGCCGGCCTGCTCTCAACCGCGCTGCCGTTCTTTCTGCTGTCCTGGGCGCAAGGTTCGGTGGCCTCGGCCTTTGCGGGCCTGTCGATGGCCTCGGTGCCGCTTTTCGTGCTGCCGCTGGCGCATGTGTTTTCTGATGAACTGATGCGGCCCCGCAAGCTGCTCGGGTTTGGCCTCGGCTTTGCCGGGGTGGCGCTGGTGCTCGGCCCCGAAGCCTTTGGCACGGGTCAGGCGCTTTTGCCACGCGCCGCCTGTTTTGCGGCGGCGCTCTGCTATGCGGTCTCGTCGATCCTGACCCGGCGCTGCCCCAAGGTCGACCCGATCGCCTTTGCCGCCGCGACGCTGCTCGTCGGGGCGGCGCTGCTGATCCCCGCCATGCTGCTGGCCGAAGGTCTGCCGCAGTGGGCGGGCTCAAAGCCCTCGATGGCGATCATCTTCCTCGGTCTGGTGCCCACCGCCCTCGCCGCCTTGCTGCGCGTCATCACCATCCGCCGCGTTGGCTCGGGCTTCATGACCCTGACCAATTATCAAATGCCGCTGTGGTCGATGGGCTTTGGCACACTGATCTTGGGCGAAGCCCTGCCGCCGACATTCTATGCCGCCCTGCTGTTGATCCTGAGCGGCATGGCGGTCAGTCAGTCGGGCCGCCCAAAGGTTAAGACTTCCTAAAGTCGCGCCAGCAAGCCATTGATTTTATTTACAGCAAGCAAGGTCCCGCCTTGGGACCCCGTCAGACCGCCGCCTGCACCGCGCCGACGATCTCATCCACCACATCGCGCAGCATCGCTGCATCTTCACATTCGGCCATAACCCGGATCAGCGGCTCGGTGCCGGATTTGCGGATCAGAATGCGACCCTTGCCGGTGATCTGCGCGGTCTTGGCCGCGATCACCGCCCGCACCGCCTCGGCCTTCAAAGGCTCTTTGCCCGCCTCGAAGCGGACGTTCTTCAGCATCTGAGGCACCGTCTCGAATTGCCGCACCAGACTGCTGGCCGCCTGCCCGGTCCGCGCCATCTCGGCAAGGAATTGCAAGCCTGCAATCAAGCCATCGCCCGTGGTGGCATAATCGGTCATCACGATGTGGCCCGATTGCTCGCCGCCCAGATTGAAGCCGCCGCGCCGCATCGCCTCGACCACATAACGGTCGCCCACCGCCGTGCGTTCCAGCCGCAAACCGCGCCCGGTCATGAACCTCTCGAGCCCGAGGTTCGACATCACCGTCGCCACCAGAGTGCCGCCGTTCAGCCGCCCCTCCCCGGCCCAGCGACCGGCCAGCAGCGCCATGATCTGATCGCCATCCGCGACGTTGCCCTTTTCATCCAGGATCATCACCCGGTCGGCATCCCCGTCCAGCGCAATGCCCATATGCGCGCCATGTGCCACCACGGCCTCGGCAGCGGTCTGGGTATAGGTCGAGCCGCAGTGGTCGTTGATATTCTTGCCGTTGGGCGCAACCCCCACCGGGATCACCTCGGCCCCCAACTCCCACAGCACCTCGGGGGCTGCCTTGTAGGCGGCCCCGTTGGCGCAGTCGATCACCACCTTGAGGCCATCCAGCCGCAACCCGCCCGGGAAGGTGGTCTTGACGAATTCCTGATAGCGACCCACCGCATCGTCGATCCGTTTGGCGCGGCCGATATTCTCGGGTTTGGCGGGGTCAATCTCGCCCGCAACGATCGCTTCGATCTCCGCCTCGGCAGCGTCCGAGAGTTTGAAGCCATCGGGGCCAAAGAACTTGATGCCGTTGTCGTAATGCGGGTTGTGGCTGGCCGAGATCATCACGCCCAGATCAGCCCGCATCGAGCGGGTCAGAAACCCCACGGCGGGCGTCGGCACCGGGCCAAGCAGCAACACATTCATCCCCGTCGAGGTCAGCCCCGCCGTCAGGGCGTTCTCCAGCATATAGCCGGAAAGCCGCGTATCCTTGCCGATCACCACGCGGTGCGCGGTAGAGCCGTCGCGGCGAAAGAACCGCCCCGCCGCCGCGCCAAGCTTCAGCGCCATCTCGGCCGTCATCGGATAGCTATTGGCGGTGCCCCGCACGCCATCGGTGCCGAAAAGTTTGCGGCTCATGCCACGCCTCCTGTGGTTGCGGCCTGCCAGAGCGACAGCGCCTGCCGGGTTTCGGCAACATCGTGAACACGGATCATCTGCATGCCTTGGGCAACGCCCGCCAAGGCCACGGCAAGGCTGCCGGGCAGACGCTTTTGCGCATCGGCCTCGGTGGCAATCGTGCCGATAAAGCGCTTGCGCGAGGCACCCAGCAGCACCGGCACGCCAAGATTGTGAAACAGCGACAGCCGCGCCAGCAGGGTCAGATTATGCGCCAGCGTCTTGCCAAAACCGATGCCGGGGTCCACCGCCAGCCTTGAACGCGCAATGCCCGCCGCCTCGGCCTCGGCCAGCCGCAGCGCAAGCGCGTCATAGACGTCGAGCAGCACATCGTCGTATTCGGGATCGTCCTGCATGGTGGCAGGGGTCGCAATCGAATGCATCAGGATCACCGGGGCGTCCAGATCGGCGGCAGTCCGGGCCATCGCCGGATCGAACTGCAGCGCCGTGACATCGTTCAGGATCGTCGCCCCAGCGGCAAAAGCCGCCTTGGCCACCGCGGCCTTGCGGGTGTCGATCGAGATCGGCAGATCAAGGCCGCCGTCGCGCAGGGCAGCAATCACCGGGGCGGTGCGGGTGATTTCTTCCTCAAACGCGACCTCGGCCGCGCCGGGGCGGGTGCTTTCGCCGCCGATATCAAGAATATCCGCCCCTGCCGCCATCCGCCGCGCCTGCATCACTGCGGCCTCGGGGCGCAGAAACGCGCCGCCATCGGAAAAGCTGTCCGGCGTCACGTTCAAAATACCCATGATGCGTGGTTGCGACATCGACAATCCGCCAAAATCCGCGCGCGGCGCCGAAAGCCGCGCCCGCGTTGCGGCGTCCAGCTCACTGACCGGGATAAGACGCGGCGGGGCACCTCGTTGCAAAACCTCGACATGGGAAAACCAGCACCAGCCGCCGGCAAGCGACAGCGCCGCCTCGGGGCGTGCAGGATCGGTCATGGCAATCGGTCGGGTATATGTCATCGCACTGTCGTAAAACGGCACAGGCGTCGTCGCAAGGGGGAAGGCTCAGGCGCGCTCCAGCCTCACGCGGCTTCCCGCCGGAAGTGCAACATCGCCGTGAACGATCAGCCGCTCCGCCGCCATCAACTCGGCGAGCCACAGCGCCAAAGCCACCGGCGCGCGGCTGTGCGGGCCATCGACCGCGTCCAAGACCAGTTTGGAGGGCGCCCAGACCACCATCTGACCGCGTTTGATCGCCCAGTCGATCTCGGTCCGCGTCGCCATCACCATGCAGCGCGGGTCGCGGGCGGCCAGCACCCAGGCGTTCTGCTCGATGGCCAGCAGGTCGATGCGGCGCTGGGTCGGGCGGTGATGGGTTTCGGGCGGCGCGACATCGGGCAGGCCCAGCGTCAGGATCACCGGACGCCCCTCGGCCTGCCAGGCGTCAAGACGCTGCGACAGATCGGCTGCGGCAATCGCGGCATTGTCGAGATAGACCACCAAGGGATGCACCGCCTCAGCCTCGCCGTCCTGCCCCACCACCTGCACCGCTGCCTCGGCGCGCGAGCGCACGATTTCGACGCCCAGCTTGTAGGGCCCGATATCCAGCTTTTCGATCCGCACAAAGACCCGCATCGCCTGGGGTTCGGCAAGGATCCTCTCGGCCAGACGCTCGGCAAGGGTTTCCAACAGGTTCAGCCGCTCGGCGGCCAATTCGGCGGCGATCGCCTCGGTCAACTTGTCATAGGACAGGATGCGGTCGACATCATCGTTCAAAGGCTGCGGCGCGGGGCGCACCTCGACCACGATGTTGAACATGACGCGCTGGGTATGGCCGCGTTCGGTCTGAAAGGCACCGATCTCGACCTCGACGATATGATCGCGCAGCGAAATCCGGTCGCGCGGATCGGCCCCAGCCGAGGCAAGGCTACGCTCTTCGGGATGGGCAAAGGCTTGGGAAACGTCGGTGGTCATGGGCCCCTCGCGCGGCAAAAGCATCAGACGGCAGACTAACCTCTGCCGCCCCTAGCCCCTAGTCCGAACCCGACGCGCTCTGCAAGGCCCGCGACCTTAGCGCATCCGATAAAACAGATGCGCGCCGATCGAGGCGGTCTTGGCGAACCGCCGCGACCACGAAGGATTGACCGCGCGGGTGTGGAAATGCGTAGCCCCTGCGGTCAGCGTGCGCGGCGCACCGTCGATCATCACGCGGGCGATCCGCCCGGCGATATCAGCGGCCTCCGGGTTGCGCATCACATCCTTGGACCCGTCGCAGGTATAGGAAAACTGACAGCCGCCCTTGCCGCCCTGTCTGACCACACCGCAGATCGAGCCCGGATAAGCCCCGCTGTCGACGCGGTTCAGGATAACTTCGGCCACAGCGAACTGGCCTTTGACGCCCTCGCCCCGTGCCTCGAAATAAAGCGCGGTGCGCAGGCATTGCCATTGCTCGTCGCCGGTGGGCTTGGGCTGAGAGCCCAGCCAGGCGGTGGAATACTGGATCAACACCGGTTGCTGGAGCTGGGCGCCAGTCTTGGTATTGGACAACACCTTCTTGGCGGCAGCGGCCTTGGGGCCTACCACCATCTGTTGCAGGCGTTCGGCAGGCAGCGCGTCGGCAGCCTTGTGTTCTGCCCCGAAAAGAGTGGCAAACTGGCTACTCAGCAACGACGTCGGATCGTTGGAATGGCTCACCGTCACATCGGCGAAGGCCGCCCCGCTTAGGAACCAGGCCGCAGCTGCGGCAATGGTCCAGGCTTGGTGCAAGCGCATATCAGATAGTCCCGGTCTGTTTCAACAGAGCTGCGCTTGTTCCCCCACGCAACAGTGGCTGGGCCTAGACGACAGAGGGGCACTTGGTCTACCCACCCAGCCGAATAAGCCCCGGAATTGGCCAAAGATGAGCGGAAACCTGCCGAAAAGCTAAGGTGAAATCTTAACTATATCTTGCAACTAACTGATTTTTATTAATTAATCAGGAATATACATTTTATCCCGCAAAGCCAGATGTGCAGCGGCCAAACGGGCCAGAGGCACACGATATGGGGAGCAAGACACATAGTCAAAGCCCGCCTTGCGACAAAACTCGATTGATTTCGGGGTTGCCGCCGTGCTCGCCACACAGGGAAACGGTCAGGTCCGGCCGTGTCAAGCGGCCCCTTTCCGTGCCGATCAACAAAAGTTCCCCGACGCCATCGGTGTCCAGAACGTGGAAGGGATCCTCGGGAAACACCCCCTGCTGGACGTAGGTGTTCATGAAGCGACCGGCGTCGTCGCGCGACAGGCCATAGGTCATCTGGGTCAGGTCGTTGGTACCGAATGACAGAAAAGCCGCGTGTTGCGCGATGTCGCCCGCCCGCAAAGCCGCGCGCGGGGTTTCGACCATGACGCCCAGTTTGAACTCGAAAGCAACGCCGGATTTGATCCGCACCGCACCCGCGACCGCGTCGATATGGGTCTTGACCAGCTCGACCTCGCGCTTGGCCGAAACCAGCGGGATCATGATCTCGGGCACCACCGGCGTGCCTTTGCGGGCCAGCGCCACCGTCGCTTCAAAAATCGCCTGCGCCTGCATGGCATAGATCTCGGGCAGCACCACGCCAAGCCGCACGCCGCGCATGCCAAGCATCGGGTTGAACTCGGCCAGAGCCTCGGCGCGGCGGGTGACTTCCGACAGCGGGCGGTCAAGCGCCTCGGCCAATTCGCGCAAGCCTTCGCGGGAATGCGGCAGGAATTCGTGCAAGGGCGGGTCGAAAAGACGGATACAAACCGGCAGACCCGCCATGATTTCAAAGAGTTGCACAAAGTCAGCCCGCTGCATCGGCAAAAGCCGCGCCAAAGCGGCAGCGCGGTCTTTGGACGTATCGGCAAAGATCATCTCGCGCATGACAACAAGGCGGTCTTCGTCGAAAAACATATGCTCGGTGCGGCAAAGACCAATGCCCTGCGCCTCGAACTGACGGGCGGTGGCGGCATCGGCGGGCGTGTCGGCATTGGCGCGGATGCCGATATCGCGGACATTGTCGGCCCAGCCAAGCAGCTTGCGGAAGGCATCATCCAGCGCCGGGGCAAGCATTTCTGCAGCGCCCGCAAGGACTTCGCCCTTGGTGCCATCGACGGTGATCAGATCGCCCTCGCTGAAGATGCGGCCATCGGTGGCAATCATGCGGCGCTCCTTCGGGTCAAGCCGCATCGCCGAGGCCCCTACCACGCAAGGCACCCCAAGACCGCGCGCAATCACAGCGGCATGCGAGGTCACGCCGCCCCGTTCGGTCAACACACCAGCCGCCGCATGCATGCCGCGGATATCCTCGGGCGCGGTTTCCCGGCGCACCATGATGCAGGGCTCGCCACGGGCGAAAGAGGCTTGGGCTGCCTGGCTGGAAAACACGATGCGGCCGACGGCCGCGCCCGGCGAGGCGGCGATGCCCTTGGCGATGACATCGCGGGCGGCGGAGGTGTCAACCTGCGGGTGGAGAAGCTCCGACAGCGCGCGGGGTTCTACGCGCAGCACGGCTTCGTTTTCGCTGATCACGCCATCATCGGCGAGGGCTACGGCGATCTTCAGGCCGGCGCGGGCGGAGCGGGCGACCTTGACCGCATCGAGCACCGAGAGCTTGCCGTCTTCGACGGTGAACTCGATCTGCATCTCTTCCCGCAAGCGCTTGCGGCAGGCGGCACCCTGGACCACCAGATCTGCGAAGATCTCGGGGGCGATGTCTTCCAGCGAGGGGCCGCGCTTGTCACGGGTGAGGTAGATGGCTTCGGTCTTTTTCAGCGCGTCGCGGCCCTGGCTTTGGCCGAGATAACGACCTTTTACCAAGGGGTTACCGGTTACCGGATCGATGAACTGAATGACGCCAGAGCCGGAGATGCCCTGACCGATGCCTTGCGCCATTTGCTGCACGACAAGGCCGAGGGCGGCCTCGGTCGGGGCGCCTTTGGCCTGACGCAACAGCCGCGCGGAAGTGCCTTCCCAAGCGCGGGCCATCGACCTAAGTACCTCAGAAAGCTGGGTTTCTGCGCTTTGCGGGAAGGGTTCCTCCATCTCGCGTTCGTAGTGGCGCAGCGCCTCGCGGAGGGCGTCGGCGGAGGGGGTGGCTGTGTCGAACATGTCGGGGTCGAGGCGGGCGACGTGGGTGGCGTAGGCCTGCACAAAGCGCAGGTAGAGCGCATCGGCGGCGTCGCGACCGTGGGTTTTTATCAAGGATTTGTGACGGTTAGCGTTCATGCCGATGTTGAGGATCGTGCCCGGCCCGCCCCATTCGGGGTTGGCAGGCGAGGGCCGCACCGAGATCAGCGGCATCTCGCCAAAGTGAGCCAAAATCTGTTTGCAATCAAGGGGATGACCCGCCGCAATCGAGCGGACGGTCTGGGCGGGGAGGGCCACGGTCTCTGGCACCGGCAGATCAAGACGGATCAGGCGCTGCAGGCACTTCGCCCGCCAGCCGTGATCGGCGACGCGGATTTCGGCCGTTTGGGTTATTTCTGCGAAATCAGAGACTTGGGGTATTTTCTGCACTGCGGCACCTTTGATATGCGGGCGCAGGATACACGGGATGTTCTGTGGCGCAAGCGATCTGGTTGCGGGGTATGATTTAGGTAGGGTTTACGTATGGCTGACGTATGGCTTGCGTGGGTACCTTCGGGACGGGGGGCCAGCCCCCCCGCTGCATTGGCTTTGGCCAATGCAGCCTCCCCCGGGATATTTGGGCCAAGATGAAAGCGGGCGGCGGGTTAGCCGTCGAGTTTGGTGAGGTCGGCGACGCGAGAGGCAGATCGCGCGGATGCGGTGCAGCAGGTTGAGGCGGTTGCGGCGCAGGATCTCGTTTTCGGCGTTGACCTGCACGGCGGTGAAGAAGGCGTCGATCGGGGCGCGCAGGCTGGCCATCGCGTCCATGGCGGTGGCGAAGTCTTCGGCTTTCATCGCGGGGGTGATCGCGGCTTCGGCCTGGTCGAGGGCTGCGAAGAGGGCGCGTTCTTCGTCGGTCTCGGCGAATTTGATATCTGCGCCGAAGGAATATTCGACGCCGTCCTTTGGCCTCGGCTTGGGTCAGGATGTTGTTGGCGCGTTTGAAGCCTTGCAGCAGGTTGGCGCCGTCGTCGGTTTTGAGGAAGGCGGCGAGGGCCTCGGCGCGTTTGACGAGGAGGGTCAGGTCGTCATTGCCGGGCATGGCGAGGCAGGCGTCGATGACGTCGTGGCGGATGCCCTGGTCTTTGCAGGAAGACCTTCAGGCGGTCGTGGAAGAAGGCGAGGAGGTCGGCACCGATCGCAGGCAAACTGCGATCCATCGCTGACAGTTGCGTCCGCGATCGCGGATCAAGCACTGATCTCGCAGGTCTTGCAGCGAGCTCAATCGCTCACGAGCGCATGGCTTCGCGATTCAGTGCAGTCGAGCGGAGATCGAGCTATCACCTTGATTCCCCAAAATCAACCGAATAACCCCCAGCGCCGCCCGGCGCAGCGCGAAGGGGTCTTTGCTGCCGGTCGGTTTTTCGTCGATCGCCCAGAAGCCGGTCAGCGTGTCGATCTTGTCGGCCAGCGCCACGGCGACCGAGACCGGCTCGGTCGGCACGGCGTCGGTGGGGCCGAGGGGCGAGTAGTGGTCGCGGGCGGCCAGCGGCCACGGCGTCGGGCAGGCCGGCTTCGCGGGCGTAGTAGCGGCCCATCAGGCCTTGCAGTTCGGGGAATTCGCCGACCATCTGGCGGAGCGCAGGTCGGCCTTGGCGAGCGTGGCGGCCTGTTCGGCGAGGTCGGGGTCTGCGCCGACGAGGGGGGCGATTTCGCGGGCCAGCGCCGCGATGCGGTCGATGCGGTCGGCTTGGGAGCCGAGTTTGTTGTGGAAGGTGACGGATTTCAGCCCGTCGAGCCAATCGGTCATGCCCGCTTTGGCCATGCGCAGGTCGTTTTCCCAGAAGAATTTCGCATCCGACAGGCGGGCGGACAGCACCTTTTGGTTGCCCTTGAGGATGGTGGCGCCATGGTCGGCGGTTTCGGTATTGGCGACGGTGACGAAGCCTTCGATCCGGCCGGTTTTCGGGTTTTTCACCGAGAAGAACTTCTGATGTTCGCGCATCGAGGTTTGCAGCACCTCGGGCGGCAGGGCGAGGAAGGCGTCGTCGATGCGGCCCATCAGCGGCGACGGGCCATTCGACGAGGCCTGCGACCTCGGCAAGAAGGGCTTTGTCCTCAACCACTTGCATGCCCGCCGCGAAGGCGAGGTTTTGCGCGCCTTGCCAGATGGCGGCTTCACGCTCGGCGGTGTCGAGCACGACATGGGCGCGTTTGAGTTTGCTGGCGTAGTCGTCAAAGGAGCGTGACGGCGAAGCGCGCGGGCGCGAGGAAGCGGTGGCCTGCGGTGGTGTTGCCGGCCGTCGATGCCGTCGACCGTCAGGGGGACGACCTCGGCGCCGGTCTCGCTGGTGAGCAGGCAGAGGATCGAGTGCAGCGGGCGGACCCAGCGCAGCGTGCCCGTGCCCCAGCGCATCGACTTCGGCCAGGGGAAATTGCGGATGGTGGTTTCCAGCACCTCGGCGATGATCGCGGGGGCTGCGCGACCGGGCTTTTCGATCACGGCGTAGAGGGTTTCGCCCTTTTTGTCGGCGCGGCGTTCGAGTTGGTCGAGGGTCAGGCCGGTCGCGCGCAGAAAGCCGTCGATGGCGGCCTGCGGGGCGGTGGCGCTGGGGCCTTTGCGCTCTTCGCGCGTCGGGCGGCTCTCGGTCGAGAGGCCTTCGAGCGACGAGGGTCAGGCGGCGCGGCGTGGAGAAGGCGGCGGCGCCGGCATAGGTCAGGCCAGCCTCGACCAGGCCATTGGTCACCAGCGGCTTGCAGATCCGCGCGGGCGCGGGCCTGCATGCGGGCGGGGATTTCCTCGGAGAAGAGTTCGATCAGCAGGTCGGCCATTGCGGTGTCCGTTCTTGTGGCGGGCGGTCAGATCCAGTCGAGATTGACCTTGGTGATGGGGTAAGCCTCGGTGAGGCGGGCGCGCAGGGCTTCGAAACGCGGGCGCAGGTCTTTGAACTTGCGCTCGTGGGTTTCGGCGACGGTCAGGCGGATCGGGGCGAAGAGGTCTTGCCGCTCCATCGCTTCCAGAAGGTCAAGCTCGGCGCCTTCGATGTCCATTTTCAGCAAGGCGATCTGGCCGTGCTGGGCGACGAGGCCCTGCAGGAAGGCGGGAAAGTCGATGAGGGCGACGTCGATGCCCTCGGCGTCGGCGATGTTGCGCCCGCCGCTGATGATGGTGCTTTTGACCGAGGCGAGGTCGGGGTTGTCGTCCCAATTGGCGGCGCGCATCAGGCGGACCGAGCCTGCGCTGGTGCCGACGGCGGATTGGTGCAGGGTGACGTTGGGCAGATGGCCGAGGCGCTCGGCGAGCTTGGCGAAGTTGTAGGGGTCGGGCTCGAAGGCGTGGACATGGGCGCCGGTCTCGGCGAGCGGGCCTGCGATTTCGCCCAGGTTTGCGCCGCAGTCGATCACGATGTCTGAAGGCTGGAGCATCGAGAGGATGCCTTGCATGAGGCCGCGGCCATGCGAGTCGCGGCGGTCGCGGCGGTGCTTGCGCTTGAGTTTATCAAGCTCGGCCTGCAGGTCTTCGCTCATGGCGCGCCGCCATCGGCACCGGGGTGCAGTTGGTGCCAGGCAAAGGCCCGCCCGTCGGGGAAGACCGCGACGACGCGGTCGATTTCGGGGGCGATGTTGGCTTGGGAGAGGAAGGCGAGCGCCTCGCCCTTTTCCAGCGCCTCGCCGATGTGGGCGGCGTCAAAGCAGGAGAACCAGGAGGGCGCGTTGAGCGGCACGGCGCCGTGATAGACCTGGTAGGTCTCGGTCAGGGTGGCCTGGGTCATCGGCGTGTGGAAACAGGCGCGAAACCGCAGCGGAGAGCTGTCGGCGTCGATGCCCTCGACGTCCTCGGCGAGGATCGGTTCGGGCTGACCGCTTTCGATCAGGGTCAGCTCGATCTCGCGGCCGGTCTGGAACACAGCCTTGGTGTAATAGGCGTATTCCTGCAGATAGTAGATGGCGGCGCCGGCGAGGGCTGCGACGATCACGATGAAACCTCCGACGATCTTGCCATTCACGGGGTAACCTCTGCGTCGCGGCCGGCTTCGGTCAGGCGGAACGCGTCGGCGCATTTCTTGGCCAGCGCGCGGACGCGGCCGATATAGGCCTGGCGTTCGGTGACCGAGATCACGCCCGCGCGCGTCGAGCAGGTTGAAGAGATGGCTGGCCTTGATGCATCTGGTCATAGGCGGGATGCGCCATGATGATGCGCTTTGCCGGTCTTGGGGTCCTGCGGCGGGAAGTCGAGCAGGCGCTGGCATTCGGCCTCGGCATCCTCGAAATGGTGCAAAAGCATCTCGGTGTCGGCGGCGTCGAAGTTGTGGCGCGAGTATTCTTCCTCGGTCTGGCGGAAGATATCGCCATAGGTCAGCGGGATCGGCGATTGCGGGTCGTTGAAGGGCATGTCCATGACGTGATCGACGCCCAGCACATACATCGCCAGCCGTTCAAGCCCATAGGTCAGCTCGCCCGAGACCGGGCGGCAGTCGTGGCCGCCGACCTGCTGGAAATAGGTGAACTGGCTGACTTCCATGCCGTCGCACCAGACCTCCCAGCCCAGGCCCCAGGCGCCGAGCGTCGGGCTTTCCCAGTCATCCTCGACAAAGCGGATGTCGTGCAGCGCCGCGTCGATGCCGATGGCGGCGAGCGAGCCGAGATAAAGCTCCTGCAGGTCGGGGGGCGAGGGTTTGATGATGACCTGATACTGGTAGTAGTGCTGCAAGCGGTTCGGGTTCTCGCCATAGCGCCCGTCGGTGGGGCGGCGCGAGGGCTGCACATAGGCGGCGGCCCAGGGTTTGGAGCCCAGCGAGCGCAGCGTGGTGGCGGGGTGGAAGGTGCCGGCACCGACCTCCATGTCATAGGGTTGCAGGATGGCGCAGCCCTGCGCGGCCCAGTAGGTTTGCAACCGCAGGATGATTTCCTGAAAGCTTTGCGGCTCTATGGGGACGTTTGCCATGGCAGACCTCTTGAAATGCAGCCTTTCCATAGGCAAGACGCGGCCAAGGGTCAATGCGGCGCAGGGGTTGGCGCGGAAAGCGGGTGCAACTTTCTGCGACGCAGGCTAGGTTTGGCAAAAGGCGCGGCAGGGCGCAGATATAAGATAGGCGAATTTATGCGGATTTGGGCTTGGCTGGTCGCGGTTTGCGCGGGGATGACGATGGTTTTCGGGGCATTGGCCCCAGTGGCGGCGCAAGCGCAGGCCTGGGTGCAGGTCGAGGCGCTGCCGACCCTGCGCGAAGGTCAGGAGCGGGCGCGGGCCTATGGCCTTGGCATGGAGAATGTCGCAGGCTTTCAGCTTGGCAATGGCTGGTATGCCGTGGCGCTTGGCCCCTTTGCCCCGGCAGAAGCGGCGGGAGAACTGGCGAACCTGAAGCGGCAGAGCCTGATCCCGCGCGATTCCTATATCACCGACGGCAGCAGTTATGGCCTGCAGTTCTGGCCGGTGGGCCAGGCCCCTGCCCCGGCAGTGGAAAGCGCCATGGAAGCCCCGCTGGAACCCGCATTTGAGCCCGCACTCGACCTCGCCCCCGTCGAACCGCAGGAAACCCTGCGCGAGGCACGGGCTGCCGAGGCGGCGCTGAGCCGCGACGAGCGGATGGAATTGCAACAGGCGCTGGCCTGGTATGGCTTTTACACCTCTGTCTATCGACGGGGCCTTCGGGCCGGGCACGCGCAATTCGATGGCGGACTGGCAAGTGGCGCTGGGCTATGAGCCGACCGGCGTGCTGACAACGGCGCAGCGCGGCACGCTGATTGCCAATCACAAGAGCGATCTGGCCGAGTTCGGCTTTGAAAACGTGACGGAATCCGAGGCGGGTATCGAGATCACTTTGCCGCTGTCGCTGGTGCAATTCGACCATTACGAGCCGCCCTTCGTGCATTTCTCGGAGAAGAACGGCTCGGGCATGCAGATCATCCTGATCTCGGAGCCGGGGGACACGGCGGCGCTTTACGGGCTTTACGACATCCTGCAGACGCTGGAAGTCGTGCCTGCGGCGGGCGAACGCAGCCGCGATGAGAAGAGCTTTACCATCAATGCCGCCTCGGACAAGGTGCAGAGCTTTGCCTATGCCGAGGCCGCAAAGGGCTCGGTGAAGGGCTATCTGGTGGTCTGGAAGCCCGCCGATGCCGAGCGGATGACGCGGATCTTGCCAGCGCTGAAGGCGAGCTTCCGCAGCCTTGGCGACAAGGCGCTGGATCCGGGGCTGGTGCCTTTGGATGAGGCGGCACGGGCGGGGCTTTTGTCGGGGCTGGAGGTCAAGGTGCCGAAGCTGTCGCGCTCGGGCTTTTATGCCGATGCCATGGGTGATGTGGTGACCAGCGTGGAGGCGGTGCAAGCCTGTGGCCGCATCACCCTGGACGGCGACACCGAGGCGACGCTGCTGGCGCAGGATGCAGCAAGTGGCATTGCGATTCTGCGGCCGGTGCAGGCGCTGGCCCCCAAGGCCTTCGCCGAGTTCCAGAGCGCCGCGCCGCGTCAGGGCAGCGAGATCGCGGTGGCGGGCTATTCCTACGAGGGCAAACTGCCTGCCGCAGTGCTGACCTTTGGCACGCTGGCCGAGAATGCCGGGTTGAATGGCGAGGCCGGGGTGAGCCGTCTGGCAGCCCCAGTATTGCCGGGCGACGCCGGTGGGCCGGTGCTGGATGCGACCGGGGCTGTGGTTGGCATGCTGTTGCCGTCGGCCAAGGGCGGTGCCAAGCTCTTGCCCGAGGGCGTGGCTTTCGCGGCGCAATCGGGCGTGATCACGGCAGCGCTGACGGCGGCGGGGATTACCGCCGGAACAGCTGCCTCGGGTGATCTGGCGACGCCGGATGCCTTGGCGGCGGCTGGGGTGGGCATGACCGTGCTGGTGTCGTGCTGGGAGTAAAGCGTTCACAGGATGGGGGAATCCCCCATCCTACCGAAGGGGGTCCGCGATGAAACCGATACGATTGAGCGACAAGCTGGCGCTGTTTTCCAGCCATTGGGACCCGCATGTCGTGGCCGACTACAATGGCAACGAGGTCATGGTGGTGAAGTTCCAAGGCGAATTTCCCTTTCACAAGCACGAGACCACCGACGATTTCTTTTACGTGCTGGAAGGCGAGATGGTGATGGACCTTGAGGGCCAGCCGTCGCAGATCGTTCGGGCGGGGGAGTTGTTCATCGTGCCCAAGGGCGTGGTGCATCGCCCGCGCGCCGAGCGCGAGGTCAAGGTGATGTTGATCGAGCCGAAGGGCGAGCCGAATTCGGGTGACTCGGATCGCGGACCCGCGCCGAAGCCGCGGATCTAAGGCCTAGCAAAGGGCCGAAAGCCCGCGACGCATGGATGTGGCCTATGGCGCGCTTCGGGCCGCCGTTCAGCCGACGTGGTAGAGGCTGGCGAACAGCTTCGGGTCCAGCGAGGTGGCGGCGAAGGTCTCGCCCACGGTCAGGACAGACACGGCATCGTGGCTGTGCAGGCTTTCCTGATGGCTGGCGACGATGCGGAAATCGCCGATGCGGGGGTCGGCTTGCAGGGCGGCGCAGAAGCTGCGGGCGGCATCCTCGACAAAGATCGGGTTGGCGGCGTTCAACTCGGCAAAGGCCTGCTCGTCCTCGCGTTTGACCATGACCTGCGTCTCGGTCGGCACGGCGGAGCGGGCCAACTCGATGAGGTCTTCGAACCAGAGCACTTTGGGGCCTTCGAGCTTCACCGAGATGCGCGCGACCGAGCGTTGGCTGTGCGGCGTGGCAAGCTGGCCGCGGGTGCTGCGGGCGTGTTCGGAAAGCTCGAGCGAGCAGGGGCAGGTCGAGGAATAGACGAAATCGAGGTGCATGATACGGGTGCGCACCCCGGCAATATCGACCAATTCCAGAGCGATATCATAATATTGCCAGCCTTGCAGGCCCGAGCGCAGGCTGGCGACCTTCATCGGGAAGGAAAACCGCATCTGGATGCGGGCGTCGAAAGAGCCAAGGTCGTGCAGGTAATCCTCCAGCGCCGCTTCGATCACCCCAAAGGAGAAGTCGCGTTCGGAATGGGCGTAGAAAGACCGCATGATGCGGCTCATGTTGATGCCCTTTTTCTCGGCCTCGAGGCTGACCGAACCGGTCACCGAGGTTTCCAGCGTCAGGGTGCCGCCCACTTTGCCATCGGTGTCGCGGGTGCGGTAGTTGATCGGCAGGCGAAAGTTGGAGATGCCGACGTGCTGGATGGTCTGCTTGGCCCCGACGATCAGGCTGGCGGGACCGTTTTGCAGATCGGGCATCGAATCCTTATAGGCCTCGGTGACGGTGAAATCGGCGGGGTAGGCGCGCGACAGCACCGGATAGCCCTGCCCGACCAGAGCCCCTGCCTCGGGGGCGAGATCGACGATTTCGGCCTCTGACGCGCGCGACGCCCAAAGCCGCAGCGTGGCAAGCGCTGCTTCAGCCTCTTCTCGGCCCGGTTTGTGGTCACGATCCGGCATATGGATGTTCATGGCAGCGCCCTCATGGTAGCAGACCCCTGATATAGGGCAGTTTTGCACCGCGCCAAAGCCTTAGCGAAGATTTCCGTAAGTAAAGCGACATTGCTTCGCTTGGCAGCAGAAATTATCAACAAATTAACTGCATTTTGAAGTTTTCGATCTGCTGACCGCCGCGTTCGACGCTTTGGCGGGCGAGCTCTTGCCAGCCCATCCGCAGGAAGAAGGGCCGCGCCATGCGCGAGGCTTCGGTGGTCAGACGGGGCAGCGACTGGCTTTGCGCATAGGCAAGAATGGCGGCGTGCAGGGCGTCGGCGACGCCTTGGCCGCGCTGATCCGGGGCGACAAAGGCGAGGTCAAGATAGCCTTGCGGCCCGAGCGACATGAAGCCTATGGGCTGGCTGGCCTCGGCGACAAAGGTGGTCAGCGGGGCGAGGCGCGCGGCCCAGACTTCCGCCGAGGGGCGGATCGGCGCCCAGGCGGCAAGCTCTGCGGGCGGGTACTTTGGCGCGGCGCCGATGCGCACCGCGTCAAAGAAGATTTGCGCCAGCGCATCGGCATCGCCGGGCTGGTAGCGGCGGATCAGCACGCGGCCTCAGCCAAGGGCTGCGGTGAGTTCCGCGATCAGATCATCCGCATCCTCAAGCCCGACCGAGAGGCGGATCAGACCGGGGGTGATGCCCAGCGCGTCTTTCTGCTCTTGCGGCAGACGCTGGTGGGTGGTGGTGGCGGGATGGGTGGCGATCGACTTGGCGTCGCCAAGGTTGTTGGAAATCTTGATGATCTCCAAGGCGTTGCAGAACTTGAACGCCGCCTCTTTGCCGCCCTTGATCTCGAAGGTCACCAGAGTGCCGCCCGATCCGATCTGCGCCATCGCCAGAGCGTGCTGGGGATGCGAGGCAAGCTCGGGGTAGATCACCTTCGACACCGCCGGGTTGGCTTCCAGAGCGCGGGCGATCTTGAGCGCCGAGTCGGCCATCGCCCGGCAGCGCAGGTCCAGCGTCGCCATGCCGTTGAGCATCAGCCAGGAGGTGAAGGGGCTCATCGCCGCCCCGGTGTGCTTGAGGTAGGGTTCGGCCACCTTGCGGATGAAGTCGCGGCTGGCACAGATCACCCCGCCCAGCGCCCTGCCCTGCCCGTCGATGTGCTTGGTGGTGGAATAGACCACCACATCGGCCCCTTGCTCGACCGCGCGCGAGAAGATCGGCGTGGCGAAGACGTTGTCGACGATGACCAAAGCGCCGTGGTCATGGGCGATCTCGGCGACCGATTTGATATCGACCAACTCCAGCGTCGGGTTCGACATCGATTCGAAGAACACGGCCTTGGTTTCGGGCGTCACCGCCGCGCGCCATTGGTCGAGGTCGGCACCATCGACGAAGCTGACGCGGACGCCGTAGCGGGTCAGCACCTCTTCAAGGATATAGAGGCAAGACCCGAACAGGGCTTTCGACGACACCACATGATCGCCCGCGCGCAAAAGCGCGGTCAGCGCGCCGTTGACGGCGGCCATGCCGCTTGCGGTGGCGAAGGCGTCTTCGGTGCCTTCAAGCGCCGCAATGCGCTCTTCGAACATGCGGGTGGTGGGGTTGCCGTAGCGGGCATAGATGAACTCATCCTCGCCCGCCTTGATAAAGCGTGCCTCAGCCGACTCGGCGGTGGGATAGGCAAAGCCCTGGGTCAGAAAGATCGCTTCGGCCATCTCGCCATATTGGCTGCGGCGCGAGCCTTCATGCACCAGTTTGGTGCGCGTTTTCCAATCTTTCGTCATCGCATAGCCCTCCGGGCAAAGAAAAACCCCGAAACCAAAGGGCTTCGGGGTAACCTACCCTGACCCTTTTAGCGGAATATTTAACGTGGCCCGCAATCCGGTAACAAAGCGCCACGGGGCAAGCAATTACGCCGGATCGCGGCAGGCGTCAACTGATCTGGCTGCAGAAACTGGTGAAGAATCGTGCCGAGGGGTTTGGCGCGGGGCAACAGCTTTGCGGCGCTAAAAGACCTCCTGCCATTCTGCGCCCAGAGTCAAAGGTCCGGTCATGATCGAGGGACAGCGCCCGATGCGCGTGCGGCGGCGTTCGTAACGGGCGATCAGAGCGGCAAAGTCGAGGGCTGCCAGATCCTGCGCCTCGGCCTGTTTTTCGACCAGCCAGAGCCGCGCTTCGTCGATGTATTTGGTGCCTTCGCGCCAGCCCCTGATGCCATGCGCCTCGGGGTCGATACCGCCATTTTCAAGGGCAAACAGCCTGGCCTGACGCGCCGCTGAGACGGTGTTGCTGATCTCGGTATCGACGGATTTCAGGTGGAAGAGAAACAGGTTCGGGTCGAGATTCCACGGCTCGGCCGGCCCGATATGCCCGCCCGGTCTAAGCTTGTTCGCAGTGGGTTTAAAGATGACGCAGGGCTTGGCATATTTTGAGTTCAGCTTGCCAAAGCGGCGCTGCCCCAGGACCGCATGCCGGGGGTCAAGCGGGGCCTCTTGTTCGATATTTTCTATGATATCAAAGGCGAGTGGCGCGATATAGTCGGGATTATCTCGCCGGGCTGTTTCAGCCAGATAGCTTTGCAAGCTATGGCCGCTGGCCGCAGCGACGCCGGGCGAAAGGGTGACAAGCTCGTCTACATCTCCGCAGATCACGCAGTCGAACTTGTGGCTCAGGGTTTCGGTCATGGATTGCAGAACCCGCCAGCGGGTGCGTTCAAACTGCATATCCCCTGTGCGGCGCGGCAGTTCGATCACCGAGGCACCTGCGGCGATCTCGCGCGCAATCGGATCGGGGCCGTCGAGCAGCACAAAGAGGTTCTGGCGCCCGCCAAGCGCGCCGCTGTAATAGTCCAGCCATTTTGTGAGGTAGAAGTGATCGTCGGCGCAATTGGTCAGAGCACAAATTTCAAACGACATAACACCCCTTACCCTGCACCTCGCGGCAAAGTTGCATCAGGGCAGGCCCTTGGCAAGGCCCGACGAGGCTCGCGTCAGGATTTGTCCTTGGGAATTGCGCCCTCTTCGGGCAGCGCATAGCGCGACAGCACGCCGGACTGGCTGATGAAGAAAAGGAACATCGCCGCAGTGAGGCCGAAGGTCTTGAAGGTGACCCAGGTCTCGGTCGAGAACAGCCGCCAGATCGCCTCGTTGGCCAGGGCAAGGGCGAAGAAGAAGGCGCAGAGGCGGCGGGTCAGGATCATCCAGCCCTCGGGTTGCAAGGGCAGCGCCTCTTCCATCACCAGCTTGAGATAGCTTTCGCCGCGCAGGAGGCCAAAGCCGAGGATGCCGCCGAAGGCGAGGTAGAGGATCGTCGGCTTCATCTTGATGAAACGCTCGTCATTCAGCCAGACCGAGAGGCCGCCCATGACGATCACGAGGATCAGCGTCATCAGCTGCATCTTCGACAGCTTGCCGGTCAGCTGCCACAGGATCGCGGTGGTGGCGACGATCAGCAGGATGAAGATCGCCGTCATCACGATAAAGCCGGAGTAATCATTGCCAAGGATGTGGAAGCTGCGGTCCTTGAAGTACTTGAACCCGGCAAAGAACAGCACGATCGGCCCGAGTTCGAGCGCGAGTTTCAACATCGGGTTGATTTTCTTGGGTGGCATTTATCCAGACACTTCCATGACGACGGCTCCGAGTGCAATTAGCCCCATCAGCAGGGCGCGCGCCAGCCCTACCTTTTCTTTCAGCACCAGCCAGCCGATCAGAGCGGCAAAAACCGTCGAGGTTTCGCGCAGCACCGCCGCCTCGCCGACGCGGTCAAGCCGTGTGGCCAGCATGATCGAGCCGAAGGAGAAAAACGCGACGATGGCCCCGATGAAGCCGCGCTTGAACAGCGGCACGATCTCGGCGCGCGGCAGGGCGCGCAAGCGGTGGGCCGAAAAGATCGGCATGGCAAAGCTGTCGATCAGGAAGAACCAGGCGAGGAAGGTGAAGGGGTCGGCGGTGGCGCGGATGCCCCAGGCGTCATAGGTGGTATAGGCCGCGACCAGCGCGCCGGTGGCGACAGCGAAAAGCAGCGCCGGGATCAGCGTGTCGCGGTCAACGGTGACGTGGCGCAGGTTGTAGGCGGCCAGCGCGAAGATCCCCGAAGACAGCATCGCCACGCCAAGCCATTGCAGCGGCGCATAATGTTCCTGAAACACGATGCCCGCGACGATGACGGTAAACAGCGGCCCGGTGCCGCGCACCACCGGATAGACCACGGTATAGGCGCCGCGGGTATAGGTCATCGCCTGCAAGACCTTGTAGACGATATGGATCACGAAAGGCCCCGGCAAAGATCGGCCACATATGCGGCTCGGGCCAGGGCACGACGAAAAGCGCTAGCGGGCAGCGCCATCAACCCATAGCAGATGTCGATGGCCGCGCGCGACAGCCAGGGGTCGTGGCGGCCCTTTTGCAGCGCGCCGAAAAGCGCGTGCAGCACCGCGGCCATCAGCGCGAGGATCAGCGCGACCGTATGGCCCTGCTCTGTGCCTTCGAGGGAGATCAGCCAGTTGGACATCGGGACTTTGCTTTGCCGGTGGAGCCGGGGGTTTCACACCCCCGCGCCGCAAATGCCAAGGCATCTGCGGCCTCCCCCGTGGGATATTTGGACAGAGAGGATGACCTCAGCGGCTTGCTCCGGTCAGGGCGCGGGCGAAGTCTTCGGGGTCAAAGGCGTCGAGGTCGTCGATCTGCTCGCCCACGCCGACGGCATGGATCGGCAGGCCGAATTTATCGGCCAGCGCCACCAGCACGCCACCCTTGGCGGTGCCGTCGAGTTTGGTCATCACAAGGCCCGAGACATCGGCGATCTTGCGGAAGATCTCGACCTGATTGAGCGCGTTCTGGCCGGTGGTGGCGTCAAGCACCAGCAGGGTATTGTGCGGCGCGGTGGGGTCGACCTTGCGCAGGACGCGGACGATTTTGGACAGCTCCTCCATCAGGTCCTGGCGGTTTTGCAAGCGGCCTGCGGTGTCGATCATCAGCAAGTCCACGCCTTCGGCCCGCGCCTTGGTCAAGGCGTCAAAGGCCAGCGAGGCGGGATCCGAGCCTTCGGGTGCGGTCAGCACCGGCACCCCGGCGCGGTTGCCCCAGACCTGCAACTGCTCGACCGCCGCGGCGCGGAAGGTGTCACCGGCGGCGATGATCACCGATTTGCCGGCGGCTTTGAACTGCGAGGCGAGTTTGCCGATGGTGGTGGTCTTGCCCGAGCCGTTGACCCCGACCACCAGCACGACCTGCGGTTTGGTTGGATAAAGCGGCAGCGGCCGCGCCACTGGCGTCATGATGCGGGTGATTTCGGCGGCGAGGGCATCGCGCAGCTCGGGCGTCGAGATGCGCTTGCCGAAGCGGCCCTCGGCAATATTGGCGGCGACACGCGCGGCGGTCTCGACGCCCATGTCGGCGGTGATCAAGAGCTCCTCAAGGCTTTCCAGCATGGCATCGTCCATCAGGCGACGCGGCTCATCGGTCTTGCCGAGCAGGCGGCCGATCAGGCCGGGTTTTTCGCCTGATTTCTCAGCAGCCTTTTCGGCGGGCTTTTCTGTCGGCGGAAGGATTGGCGCGATGGGCGGCGCTGCGGCGGGTTTGGCGGCAGCGGGGCTTTCGGCGGGACGCGGGGCTGCGGGGGCCAGCTGGTGCGGCGCGGCTTCGGCTTCGGTTTCAGCTTCGATTTGGCCAGCGGCGGGAGCCTGCGGTTCCGCAACCAGCGCCTCCAGCCCCTCGCCGATCTTGTCGGAGGAGCGGAACATCCGGTCTTTCAGCTTTTTGAAAAAGGACATCGGGCCTCCGGCCTCTGGCTGCATTGGGTTTTCTTTCACCTAGTCAATTCGGACGGCTAATGAAAGGGGCTGTGGTGCGGCGGATTCTTTGGCCTTGCACCGCCTTGGCGCTGTTTCTTGCCGATGGGCGTGATAGCCTGGCGCCATGCGCCAGACCCATGCCCGCCTTAGCCTCTTTGCCGCAGCGACGCTGGCGCCGCTGGGGCTGTTTGGGCTTGGCATCTGGCTGGGCGGGCTCTGGGCGCTGGCGGGGCCGATCTATATGACGATCTTTGCCACCGGATTGGATCAATTCGCCGGACCCACGCTGGAAGAGGCGGCGGAGGGCGTGGAATTTCCGGCGGGCGATGGCCTGCTGGTGGTGTCTGGCGCTGGCGGCTGTGGCGCTGCTGCCTGCGATTGTCTGGGCGGTGGCGGCCTCCGATCTGTCGCCTGGGGCGCGGCTGGCGCTGTTTCTGGGGGCCGGGTTCTGGCTGGGGCAGGTTGCCAATCCGGCGGCGCATGAGCTGATCCACCGCGCCGACCGGGGCCTGTTCCGGCTGGGCGTGCTGGTCTATGCGCTGCTGTTGTTCGGACACCACGCCTCGGCGCACCGCCTGGTGCATCACACCCATGCGGCGAGCCTTGATGACCCCAACACCGCCCGCTCGGGCGAGGGCTATTACCGCTTTGCCCTGCGGGCCTGGACCGGCAGTTTCCGGCGCGGCTATGCGGCCGAGAGGCTTTGCGCGACGCGGGCGCGGCGGGGTGCATCCCTATGCGATCTATAGCGGACTTGCCCTGCTGGCGCTGGGCTGCGGCTATGCGATTGCAGGTGGTTGGGGGGTGCTGGTCTGGCTGGGGCTGGCGGTGCATGCGCAGAGCCAGCTTTTGCTGTCGGATTATGTTCAGCACTATGGCTTGCTGCGCGCCCGCCGCGCCGATGGCAAGCTGGAGCCGGTCGGCCC
Source organism: uncultured Alphaproteobacteria bacterium (assembly GCA_963815275.1). Lineage (GTDB taxonomy): Bacteria > Pseudomonadota > Alphaproteobacteria > Rhodobacterales > Rhodobacteraceae > Cypionkella. The sequence continues at coordinate 22,622 of CAWFGD010000001.1, read as the reverse complement.
GCCAGCATTCCTGGAACACACCGCATTGGTTTTCCAGCGCCTATATGCTGAACGCGCCGCGCCATTCCGACCACCACGCCCATCCGGCGCGGCCCTATCCCGCGCTGCGTCTGCCCGAGGCGGAGGCGGCGCCGATGCTGCCCTGGCCGCTGCCCTTTGCCTGCCTGATCGCGCTGGTGCCGCCGCTGTGGAAGCGCGCGATCCGGCCGCATCTGAACCGCTGGCGAAGCCCTGCCTAACCCGCGCAGAGGGGCTGGTTTTCGCGAGCCCCGCACGGCAGAGTGGCGCAAACTGGAGACCGCCATGCGCCCTGCCCTTTTCGGCCTTTTCGCCCTGCTCGCCCTGCCCGCAACCGCTCAGGAAACCGATCTGGGGGTGCCGATGACCGGGGCGGAGTTCGAGACCTATGTCACCGGGCGCACCCTGACCTATGCCGATCAGGGCGTGATCTATGGCACCGAAGAGTACCGCAAGGACCGCAAGGTGCGCTGGGCCTTTACCCAAGACGAGTGCCGGCTGGGCTATTGGTACGAGGCGGGCGAGCAGATCTGCTTTGTCTATGAGGACCCGAATGACCCGCAGTGCTGGCTGTTCTTCAAGGGTGCCAAGGGCTTGCAGGCGCAGTTCATGGGTGTGGGCGGCGGGGCCTCGCTGTCGGAGGTCGCGCAGAGCGCGGGCCCGATGAGCTGCGCGGGGCCGGATGTCGGGGTTTAGGGCGCTGGTCCTGGCGCTGCTGGCGGGTCCGGCCGGGGCTCAGCCGCTGGACGCGCCGGGCTTTGAGGCCTTTGTGCAGGGCAAGGCCTTTGCCTATGCGCGGGGCGGCGTGGGTTTTGGCCGCGAGGTTTATCATGCGTCGCGGCGGGTGGTCTGGCTGGGGGCCGACGGCACCTGCCTGACCGGGCAGCTGGCAGGCCGAGGCCGGGGAGATCTGCTTTTACTACGATCAGGACGGCACGGGCCTGCCGCGGGTCTGTGCGCGGATCGAGGTGCGAGGCTCCGGGCTGCAGGCGATGGAATGGGACGGCGGCGAAGTGACCGGCGTGCCGGTGGCCGTGCCGGATCTTTCGGCCTGCCAAGCGGCTTCGCTGGGGTCTTGAAAGGGCCTTAGAACAGGCTTGCCTGTTCGGGGCCTTCTGATTTCGGGCGTTTCGGCGCGGGTTTCCCCAAGGCAAGCCGACCATCGGCGAATTCGATCTCGAGGCTCGTGGCCTTTTCGGCGGCGGCCTTGGTGGTCAACACATGGCCATCGCCGCGCACCACGGCATAGCCGCGTTTCAGGGTCTCGGCATAGCCCAGCGTCGTGCGGGTGCGGTCGAGCGCGTCGAGGCGCTGGCTCAGGCGCTGCAGGCGCGCGGCGGGGGCGGCTTGCAGGCGGGCGTCAAGCCCCGCCAGCTTGGCGCGACCCTCGGCGGATTTGCGGCTGGCCTCGGCGATCAGCCGGGTCAGCGCGGGCGAAAGGCGGCTGGACAGGTTGCCAAGACGGTCGCTCTGGCGCTCAAGCCGGCGGCTTAACGCGGCATCAAGGCGGTTGGTTTGCGTCGCGGTCTGGTCTTGCTTGCGGGCGATCAGGGCGCGCAGGGTCTGGGCGTGCAAGCGGCCTGCGACGGTGCTGAAAGCGCTGCGCTTGCGGCTGGCGGCCATGCCAAGCGCGCCGCCAAGCCGCTGCACCGCGGCGTCAAAGCGTTGATTTGGCTGCGAAAGCAGGCTTTCCAGCCGTGGCAGGGCGCGCGACAGATCGCGCAGGCGTTGGCCGCGCGTGCTCAGCCCCTGTGCCAGCCCGCGCGACTGGCGGGCCGAGAGGGCGTCGAGCGTGGCCAGCAGATCCAGCCGCACCGGCACCGCCAGTTCCGCCGCTGCCGTCGGCGTCGGCGCGCGCAGGTCGGAGGCGTAGTCGATCAGCGTCGTATCCGTCTCATGCCCCACCGCCGAGATCAGCGGGATGCGGCTGGCGGCGGCAGCGCGCACAACGATTTCCTCGTTAAAGCCCCAGAGGTCTTCCAGACTGCCACCGCCACGCGCGACGATGATCAGATCGGGGCGCGGGATCGGCCCGCCCGGCTCGAGGGCGTTAAAGCCGCGAATCGCCGCCGCAACCTCTGGCGCGCAGGCCTGACCCTGCACCGCCACCGGCCAGATCAGCACATGGCGCGGAAAGCGGTCGCGCAAGCGGTGCAAGATATCCCGGATCACCGCACCCGAGGGCGAGGTGACCACGCCGATCACCTGCGGCAGATAGGGGATCTTTTGCTTGGCGGCGGGGTCGAACAACCCCTCTTCCGCCAGCGCCGCCTTGCGCTTTTCCAACATCGCCATCAAAGCGCCCGCGCCTGCCGGGGCGACATCCTCGACGATCAGCTGGTATTTCGACTGGCCCGGAAAGGTGGTCATCCGGCCGGTGGCCACGACCTCCATGCCCTCCTCCGGGCGGACTTGCATTTTTGCAACCTGACCCTTCCAGGACACGGCATCCAGCGAGGCGCGGTCATCCTTGAGCGCAAAGTAGAGGTGGCCCGAGGCAGGGCGGCTGACGCGGCCCACTTCGCCCCGCACGCGGACCAGCCCGAACTCGCCCTCGATGACCTTTTTCACCGCGCCCGAAAGCTCGGAGACCGAGAACTCGGGGGAATTGGAGGCGGGGGCGGGGCTGTCTTCAAAAAGGTCCATGCGGCGAATTTGCCCTAGATCCGGCGGGCATGCAACGCGGTGGATCACAGGGGGTGCCCGCGCTCAGGGCTGCCGCTCTGCCGCAATCCGCGCCGCGAGATCGGCGGGCACGACCGAGGCCAGCGCCTGGACCTGACCGGCCCGGTTTGACGCCACCATGACGGCAAGAACCCTCCAACCGCTGCCGTCCCACACCAGCACCGGCGCGCCGGAATTGCCCGAGACCACCGGGCAGGACAGGCCAAAGAGGCCGGGCAAAGTGGTGACCAGCGCGCAATCCTCGCGGCGGTCGGCCTGCGCCGGCGCGTCCCTGCGATAGGCAATCACGCTGTATTTGCGCAGAAAAGCCGCAAGAACCGATGGGGCCAGCGGCAGCGCAGCCACTGCCTCTGCGTCGATCGGCGCTTCTAACCGCAGCAAGGCGACATCATTCGCCCGCAAGCGGGTCACCGCCGCGCCGGACAGGATCACCTCGGCACCCTGGCCCAGTGCGGCGCTCTGCCCCTTTGCGAAGCCCGCGGCAAACTGCACCGTGCCGGGGGTCGCCACTGCGCCTTCAAGACAATGCCTTGCGGTCAGCACCAGATCGGCGGCCACCAGAGTGCCGGTGCAGATCGCAGCCCCGGGCTTGAAGCTCTCGCCATAGCTGATCCGACCGACGGCGGAAGGCGTCTCTTGGGCCAGTGTCGGGGCGGCGGCAAGGATCAGGAGGACGGCCGTGCAAGCTCGCCAGATGTCCAACATGCCGCGCAACCTCCCCTTTATGTCTTGTCCGGGCCTGCGCCTTTGGGCTTTGCCGAAGGCTTTGGCGCGCCGCAGCCGCCGCAGAGGCTCAGCTCTCGGCCAATTCCCAGCCATCGGGATAGAAATCGAACGGCAGAACCGCTTCGGTGGCGATCTGCTCCCAATGCCAGACGGTTTCGGCGTCAATAGTGATCGGCCCGATGCGCGCCTCGAGCACATCGCCGGAATGGTGGGTCTTGAAGCCCTTGGCCCGCAGCGCCTTTTCGGCCGCCGCCCATTTGGTATCAACCTCTTCGGCGACGAACTCATAGACCACCACGGCGGTCTTGGGCAGCTTCACGCCGCGCCCGACCTTGGCAAAGGTCTCAAAAGTATCCGCCTTTTGTTCGCGATAATCATGCATCTGCCGTCCGTCCTTCACCCGTTGTCTTGCGCAAACCACCCGCAGCCCCCACATCGAAACCACAGTGGAACCGAATCGCAAGCGTGGCTTGATCTTGCCGCCTTGAGCTTGTATCCCACGCCATCCCGAATAGAATAGGGCCAAAGGCCATTTCTGAGGCCCTGCAACCGGAGTTCGCCATGTCCTGGACCGATGAGCGCGTCGAGACGCTCAAGAAAATGTGGGCTGAGGGCCAGTCTGCCAGCCAGATAGCCAAAGAGCTCGGCGGCGTCACCCGCAATGCCGTGATCGGCAAGGTGCACCGCCTTGGCCTGTCCAACCGCGTCGGCGGTGGGGCCGGCGAGGATGAGCCCGCGGCAGCCGCCGCAGCAGCCCCCCGCGCCGAGGCCGCGCCGCGCGCGCCCGAAGCCGCAGCGCCGCGCCCGACCCCGGTCGAGCGTCCTGCGCCGGCACCCGAGCGTCCTGCCGCCCCAGCCGCAGCCGCACCTGCTTCCACCGCCGTGATCACGCCCTTGCCAATCCGCAAGGCGATCATCCCGGCTGGCCAGCCGCTGCCGCCGCAACCTTCGGCGAATGAAATCTCGCCCGAGGCTTTGGCTTCGGTGCGCGAGGTCGAAAAGCACGCCAAGAAGCTCACCTTGATGGAGCTGACCGAGCGCACCTGCAAATGGCCGATCGGCGACCCGGCGACCGAGGATTTCTGGTTCTGCGGCTTGCCCTCGCAATCAGGCAAGCCCTATTGCGACGCCCATGTCGGCGTTGCCTTCCAGCCGATGTCAGCGCGCCGCGACCGCCGCCGCTGAGCGCCGCCATCGCAAAGCAAAAGGCGCGCCCCCGGGACGCGCCTTTTTTCATGGCACGCAGCGACAAGGTACGGCCAGAGGGCCGCGCCCTCCCTCGGGAAGGCGCGCTGAAGCTTCGATGTAGGCACTTTATAGCTCAGAGACTTCCCCCGAATTTCCGCTGACACCCCCAGCCAACGCGCCCTCCCGTGGGGAGGGAGGGCGCGGCCCGGCGGGCTTCGCCCTTAGATTCCGGGCTAATGGGGCGACGGTGAAGTCGGCCGCAATGGGCTCCCAGCAGCCATTCTATTCTCTTGGCTCGCAATTGACCCCGCCCGCCACACCCGCTACCCCAACTGCCATGAATATCCTTGCGATCTCCGGCTCTGGCCGCGCCAGTTCCACCAACACCGCCTTGCTGCGCGCGCTTGCCGCCGCCGCCCCCGAGCATCAGATCACGGTCTTTACCGGCCTCACCGCCCTGCCGGTGTTCTCGCCCGATCTCGAAACCGCGCCCCTGCCCCGCGCCGTGCAAGACTTCATCGCCCTGATCCGCGCGGCAGAGGGGGTAATCATCGCCAGCCCGGAATATGTCCACTCCATTCCCGGCGGGTTGAAGAACGCCATCGACTGGCTGGTCTCGCGCGACGAGATCATCGCCAAGCCCATCGCCCTGCTGCACGCCTCGCACCGCGGCGAGGATATGCTGGCGCAGCTGCGCCTTGTGCTGGCCACCGTCAGCTCGGGCTTTGCGCCCGAGATCTTTCAACGCTTCAATCTGATGAAACGCAGTCCCGAGGAAATCGCGGTTTACCTCGCTGAGGCGCCGCAACACCAGGCGCTGCGGGCCTATATCACCGCCTTCGCCGCCCAAAGCGCAAGCTAGTTGCCGCCCAGCAAATTCCGCAAGGCCTCGGCCCCCTGATCCTGCAAGGCCTGCTCTGCCGCGCGCCGCGCCGCATCCTGCAGGCTCTCGCCCTCCAAGGGGGTCACGCCCAGCTCGTCTTGCAGCTTCGCCCGCGCCTTGGCCTCCAGATCATCGCGCTTGGCCTGCACCGCCGCCTCCAGCTTGGCCTTTTCATCGGCCAGTTGTTCGTCGGCCAGCGCCTGCAGATCAATCGCAAACTTCGGATTGGCCCAGGTCCCCGTCACCATCAGGGGCGCGGTGATGCCACCCTCGCCGCCGATACCGGCAAAGGCCGTCGCCTTGATGCGGATATTTTGCCGCCGTTCGCCGATATCCACGTCGCCCGAGGCCCGCGCCGTCACATCCGACGACAGCATCGCGAGGTTCTCGCTGTGCAACACCCCGCCCTGAATGGTGAAATCCGCCGCCAGACTGTCAAACACCGTCTTCTGGCCATCGCCGACATAAGAGGTATCGAGCCGCTTCAGCATGCCGCCGATATCCAGCCCCAGGATCTGCCCGCGCGACAAGGCCAGGCTGCCCGCCCCCTCCAGCTGATGCATGAGCGCATCCACCGTCGGACCAGAGCTGAGGAACTTCACCTGCAGATCGCCGGTGCCGACCAGCCGCTCATAGCCGCCGAAATCGCGCAGCAGCGCCTGCAGATCCATGCCCTTGAAGTCGAGCGTGCCGCCCATCGAGACGCCGCCCCGGCCATTGACCACGAAATTCCCCGCAATCGCGCCACCATAGGCGGCGGCCTTGCGGATCTCGGTGTTCAGCCGCGCGCGGTCCAGCGTGACAATCGCCTGGGTGGCGCCGAATTTCACCAGCCCCAGATCAAGGCTCTGGGCCGTCACCGCCACCTCAGCATCCAGAGCGCCCAGCGCCGAGACGTCGATCTTGTCCTGCGGCCAGCCCGCCGCCTGCGCACCGCCGCTGGCGCCGCCGCCCTCACCGCCGGCAAGGGCTGCCAGGTTCAGATCCCCCGCCACGATCTTGCCCGAGAGCTTGGGCCGCGCCTTGCCCTGCGCATAGTCCAGATCGGCGTCCAGCACCGCCTGCCCCAGCACCGATCTTGCCGCCGCGCAGGAAGCAGCCGCCCTTGGCGGTGCAGCGTCACCTTACCCGAAACCGTCACACCGCCCTTGCGCCAGACCGTCCGGCAAGGCGGGCATCGCCACGCCCGACAGCGCCGAAAGCCGGCCAGATCGGCCAGATCGGCGCTCAGATCGCCCTCGGCCTCGCCGGTGCCATAGCCGGCGCGGCCGTTGAAATTCAGCTTCGCCGCCCCCGCCGCCAGCGTCAAGCTCGGTGCCGACCACCTTGCCATCAAGAAAATCCTGAAACTCCGCCACCGAGCCGCGCGCCGTCGAACCGCCTGTCCTGCATCACCGCCGTCAGGTTCAGCTTGGCCGCGCCGGCATAATCGGGAATGCCGACCTCTGCCGCCACGCGCTCACCTCACAGCGCAAGCCCGCCTGATGGTCGATAAACACGCAGCGACCCATCTGAAACCATCGCCTTGTCCAGCGTGAAGGCCTTGCCCACCCCCGGCGTCGCCGGGCTGACCTCGCCGCCCGCACCACGCCGCCAAACACCCAGTTTTCCTCGCCCTTGGCCGACCGCTCCAGACACGATCCTCGGGGTTGATCGCCTCGACCCGGTCATCTTCACCTCGCCCGCCGATCAGCGCCGCCATATCGAGCGTGATCGCCAGCCCCTCGGCCTGCAACATCGGGCCTTCCTTGCGACCATTCGGCGTTGGAAATCGAAATCGGCCCGGTCTTCACCCCCAGCTGCGGCCAGAACGTCGGCCGCACCGCCGCCCGAGATCACCAACTCCCGCCCGGTCAGCGCGTTGAACTTCGCCACCGCCATGCCCGCGATCTTCTCCGCCGGGATCAGAAACACCGACCCACCGCCAGAACATCGCCAACAAAACCAACGCGATAACCGAACGCATCATCCACCGCATCGTATCCTCACCGATCTTGCCCCAGTCTACGCGCAAAGCCAGCGAACACAAGCCACTCCCCGATTGGCAACACTCCGCCCGAGGCATTGCCCGTCACCGCCCTGTTACATTGCCCTGATTTACCGCCCGACCCCGGCCAGCAAACGACCCTGCCAAGGACCGCGCCATGACCAAATCACCCCCACCCCGCAAGCGCTTGACTGGCTGGAAGCCGAACTCGCCGACGCCTTTGACGAGGCATATGAGCTAGAGCTGGAAGACGCCCAGCTTTCGCTGGAAATCTCCAAGATTTACAAAGACAAACACCCCGATGGCATCGACCGCCACGTCTATTTCCAATCGCTGATCCGCCTGCAATCCGAGCTGATCAAGCTGCAAGACTGGGTGTCCTACCACAAGAAAAAGGTCGTCGTGCTGTTTGAGGGCCGCGATTCGGCGGGCAAAGGCGGCGTGATCAAACGCATCAGCCAACGCCTGAACCCGCGCGTCGTGCGCGTCGTGGCGCTGCCCGCGCCGTCTGACCGCGAAAAAACCCAGTGGTATTTCCAGCGCTACGTCCCCCACCTGCCCGCAGGCGGCGAAATCGTGCTGTTCGACCGCTCATGGTATAACCGCGCCGGGGTCGAGCGCGTGATGGGCTTTGCCGGTGAAGATCAGGTCGAGCAATTCTTCCACGACGTGCCGGAATTTGAACGCATGCTGGTGCGCTCGGGGATCACCGTGATCAAATACTGGTTCTCGATCACCGATGAAGAACAGCAAATGCGCTTTCTGATGCGCATTCACGACCCGATGAAACAGTGGAAACTCTCGCCGATGGATCTGCAATCGCCGCGTGCGCTGGGAAGCATTACACCAAGGCCAAAGAAGAAATGATGGCCCGCACCAATATCCCCGAGGCGCCGTGGTATATCGTCGAAGGCAACGACAAGAAACGCGCCCGGCTGAACTGCATCGACCACCTGCTTGGCGCAATTCCCCTATGAACCGGTGCCGCACGAAGACGTCACCCTGCCCAACCGCGTCTTCAACCCGCAACTACGAACGCGCCGTGCTGCCGCCCGAGCTTTACGTGCCACCCAAATACTGAGCCTGCGCGCCGAAGCTGCGCGCAAGCGCTGCCCCAGATCAGCCCCGTCGCCCCGCAAACCATCTGGCGCGGCCCCGGCTTTCATCTTGGCAGAAATATCCCCGCCGGAGGCATCCACGCCTGCCTGCGGGCACAAGTCTGCGATCTCTCGCCTCAGGCGCCGCTGAGCACCAGCACCGCCCAGCCCAGTGCCGGCAAGGCCATGACTTCAACCAGGCAAAGCGCCACCGCCCGCACCCTCGTCTTTCTTTGCATCTTCGCCTCCCTGTCCCAGCGGCATCCTCTTGCCAAAGCCTAAAGCCGCCGCAGAGGCCGCCGCATCCCCCGAACAAGGGAGGCACCGCAGATTTCCCACAAATCTTGCCGCCGCCTGCCTGCAAAGCAAAACCAAAGCGCCCCCTACCCGGCGCTGGCAAATCCGGATATACCCCGGCCCATGTCGCAAAATCCGCCCCTGCCAAACCTTGGCCTCCGCCCCGATCTCGCCCCCAAGCTCCAGCTTCGCGAGGCACCCCGCCCCGGCCAGCCGACCATCGGCATGGTCTCCCTGGGCTGCCCCAAGGCGCTTGTGGATTGCTGAGCGCATCCTGACGCGCCTGCGCGCCGAGGGCTATGCCATCTCGCCCGATTACAAGGGCGCCGATGCGGTGATCGTCAACACCTGCGGCTTTCTCGACTGCGCCAAGGCCGAAAGCCTTGAGGCCATCGGCGAGGCACTGAGTGAAAACGGCCGTGTCATCGTCACCGGCTGTCTGGGGGCCGAACCCGAATACATCACCGGCGCGCATCCAAAGGTCCTCGCCGTCACCGGCCCGCACCAATACGAGGCCGTGCTCGACGCCGTCCACAAGGCCGTGCCCGCCAAGCCCGACCCGTTCATCGATCTCTTGCCCGCCAGCGCCGTCAGCCTGACGCCGCGCCACTACAGCTATCTCAAGATTTCCGAGGGCTGTAACCACAAGTGCAAGTTCTGCATCATCCCCGACATGCGCGGCCTTCTGCAAAGCCGCCCCGCCCATGCGGTGATCCGCGAGGCCGAAAAGCTGGTGCAGAACGGCGTGCGCGAACTTCTGGTGATCAGCCAGGATACCTCTGCCTACGGCGTTGATCTCAAACACGCCACCGCGCGCGAGCACCGCGCCCATATCACCGACCTTGCCCGCGGATCTGGGCGGGCTTGGCGCTTGGGTGCGGCTGCACTACGTCTACCCCTACCCGCATGTGCGCAACCTGATCCCGCTGATGGCCGAGGGGCTGATCCTGCCCTATCTCGACATCCCCTTCCAACACGCCCACCCCGACGTGCTGAAGCGCATGGCCCGCCCGGCTGCGGCCGCGAAAACGCTGGACGAGATCGCCGCCTGGCGCGAGATCTGCCCCGATATCACCCTGCGCTCGACCTTCATCGTCGGCTACCCCGGCGAGACCGAGGCCGAGTTTCAGACCCTGCTCGACTGGATGGACGAGGCGCAACTCGACCGCGTCGGCTGCTTTCAGTATGAAAACGTCGCAGGCGCGCGCAGCAACGATCTGCCCGACCATGTGCCCGCCGAGGTCAAGCAAGAGCGCTGGGATCGCTTTATGGAAAAAGCCCAAGCGATTTCCGCCGCAAAACTCGCCGCAAAAGTTGGTAAAGTCCTAGAGGTCATCGTTGATGAGATCGACGAAGACGGCGCCACCTGCCGCACCATGGCCGACGCGCCCGAAATCGACGGCAATCTGTTCATCGACGAGGGCTTCGAGGCCCTGAAGACCGGCGACATCGTCAAGGTCACGGTGGAAGAGGCCGGCGAGTATGATCTTTGGGGGCGCTTGGCCTAACCCGCCGCCTTGTCGGGCCCGGCCTGCCTTTGCTCAAGATCTGACTTTCGCACCCTGGCCGAGGCTGACCCGAGCCAGCCCCGAGCCAGCCCGCCACAAAGCCGGTGTGCTGCGACGCTGAAGCGATTTTTTTTCCGCCCCGCCCCCGGATCGGCTATAATCCGCCTACGGGGATCACCCCGTGAGGGAAAGGGACAAAAAACATGAATGTTTCGCGTGGCTTTCTGGTGATGGGGGCTTTGTACCTCTTGGTCGGTGTCTTGTTCGGCATGTATATGGGCGGATCTGGCGATCATTCGCTGGCCCCGGTGCATGCCCATATCAATCTCTTGGGCTTTACCTTGATGACGGTCTTTGGTCTGGCCTATCGACTTATCCCGGCGCTGGCCGCAGGGACTTTGGCAAAGGCGCATTTCTGGCTGCATCAGATCGGGGTCTTGCTGCTGTTGGTGGCGCTGTTTCTGATGATGAGTGGCCGCGTGCCAGAGGAAACGATCGGCCCCTTCATGCCGGTGGCCGAGGGCGCTGTCCTGCTTGGCGTGCTTTGCTGGCTGGCGAATGTGGTAAGAAACGCAAAATAAGCCTGCAAATCTAGACAGCGCGCCGCACCGCTTCGGCGCGGCGCGCTTATCCCAGCAGGATCACCCCCCAAGCCACCCCGCCCGCAAGCGCCGCCACGGCCACCGCCGCCGAGCCGCAATCCTTGGCCTTTTTGGCGCGGGGGTCTTGCGCCAGCGAGATGTAATCCACCACCTCCTCGATCGCGGTGTTCAAGAGTTCCGCCACCAGCACCAGCATGCCCAGCCCCAGCAGCAGAGCCCGCTCTGCGCCCGACAGGGGCAAATAAAAGGCCAGCGCTGCCGAGGCACAATTGATCAAAAACCATTGCCGCAGCGTCTTTTCGCTGCGCCAGGCGGCCCGCCAGCCCTGCCAGGACCACAGCACCGTATTGCCAAGGCGCTGAACCTCGGACCTGATCAAAGATGTCATCGCAACCGCTCCCACGCCTATGGGCCCCCAAGGCCCCTGGGCGTGGCGGCATGAAAGCGCGGAGCCTCGCCTCTGTCTAGTCCCTCCGCGCCGCCAGATAGGCGCGCACGCAGGTTACCACATGGGCAAAGCGGTCCCCGCCCAGATGCACCCCGCCATACCAGCGGGTGACCACGACGATATGATCGTTCAGCCCCTCGCGTTCCAGCATCTTCAGGATCACCGCCCCGGCCCCGGCCTCGCCATCATCGGCCTTCACCGGACCCTCCTGTGCGAAAACACAGGCCCAGGAGTTATGCGTCGCCTTGGCGAATTTCTTGGTGCGTTTCAGCTCGGCCAGAAAAGCCTCGGCCCCGGCGCGGCCCTGAACCGGACCGCCCGAGACGGCATAGCGCGAGCCTTTGTCGCGCAGGACGTCGGGGAGTTGCAACATGGGCAAAGGATAGCGCCTTGGGGCGGGCGGTGCGAGGGGGGTTTCACACCCCCGCGCCTTTGGCGCCGCCCCCGTGGGATATTTTTGCAGAGAGGATGACCTTAGCGCAGCGCCTCTAGGGCTGATTTATTGGCGCAGCCGGTGGGCAGGGCTGCGCTGGCGCAGGTCTGGCCGCAAGTGGCGCAGGTTTGCACCAGAGCGCGGAGTTCGTTGCGGCTGAGCCAGCCGTCGACCACCGCCTCGGTCAGATTGACGCCAAGACCCTTTGCCGCGCGTTGCGTCAAGGGCCAGGCCTGGGGTGCTTCGCTAAAGCCGATCATTCTGCGCCTCCTGTGCTGGGGCACAGCATGACAGGCGGATAGCGCTGCCAAATGATCTGGATCAAGTGCCGGTGCGGCGCAACCGGGCCACCACCTTGGCAACCAGCGCCTTGCGGGTGTGGTTGCCGGGGTGGGTGTTGCGAAAGCCGCGGCCCGGTTCGGGCAGGCGGTCGAAATAGGCAGCGCCGCGCAGCGGGTTGAAGCCGGCGCGATAGGCGATCTCGGCGCCCAGCGCATCGGCCTGCAGTTCAAGATCCTTGGCATAGACCAGGCTGCCTGCCGCAGCACCTGCGGCCTGGGCCTTGCGGATCTCGGCCAGAGTGGCGCCCTTGGCCGCTGCCGCCTCGCCCGCCGCCTTGGCCGCAGCCATCGCCGAGCTTTCCTGCTGTGCCAGATGGCCCAGGATGTGATGCGCCGCCTCGTGGCCGAGCACGAAGGCGATCTCATCCTCGTTGCGCGCATCCGCCAGCAAGGCAAGCGTCATCGCCACCACGGGGCGGCCCCTGTTATCAAGGGTTTGATAGGCATTCGGCGGCAGGCCCAGCCTTGGATCGACCACCATCTGAAAGCGGCAATTGCGCGCGATATGTCGGGCATGGCAGAGAGCCTCCGCCACCGGTTCCAGCTTTTGTGCCGCCTGCTGAAACAGCAGCACCTTGGCGCGGGCACGCGATTCCAGCGCCGCCGAGCTCTGCATGCCCGGCCCATTGGCAGGCGGCAAAGGCTGCAAAGCCGCCTCTTGCACGCAGCCCGACAGCGTCAAAGCCAGTGCCAAAATCTGCCAGAGCCGCATGCAAGTTCTCCATCGGCCCGTCTGGCCCCTTGGCTCAGACCAATCACGCCACAGCCCGCCCTGCAACGTAAAATTGCATGCGCTGCCCACAAGCTTTTGCGATCACTGCCTCTGGGGGTACGATCACACCTTGTCTTGGGGCACGAGAGCGGCTTCACTCGGGTCAAAACCGCAGGGGAGCCCGCCACATGTTCACCATCGAGCATGATTTCGACGCCACCGTGATCACCCTCGTCGACGAGGGCGACAGCGACACGCCACTGCAGGAGGATCTAACCATCGAGGCCTATGAGGAATGCGTCGTGCTGCGCCAGGTCGACCCGATGACCGACGAGCCGGTGGCGATCACCCTGTCGATGGCGCAACTGCGCGATCTGGCGGCGGCGCTGGATTTGCCGGAAGGGAGCTACCGGCTGCAGGCGGCACCCTGAGGGGGGGCTCGAGGTCAACTATGCGGGGCGGAGCTGCCGTCTAATTTATGCACAACAGAGGGCCGCGCCCGACCTCGGGATGGCGCTCCGAACCCGTGACTTAGGTGCTTTATAGTTCAAACACTTCCCCAGAATTTCAACTGGCACCCCTGGCCTACGCGCCCTCCCGTGGGGAGGGAGGGCGCGGCCCGGCGGCGCAAGCGCCTTGATTCCGGGCAAAGGGGAGCGGTGAATACTGGTCCGCAAAGACCGCTAAGCCGCCCTTCGCCACCACAAACGCCACCTCCGGTTTTCCTTCCGCCCCGATGATCAAGGGCAGCCCCCCGGATCTGCCCCCTCACTCCAACCGAAACACCTTGTCCCGCGAAGCGGCCCCCCGTACCAGCACCAGACGCGTCTTGGCCACGCCCAGCGCATGGGCCAGCGCCTCGGCAACGGCAGCCGTGGCGCGGCCGTCCTCTGGGGCCGTGGTGGTCGAAACCTTGATCACCCCCGCCTCGCGCATAATCGCATTGCGCCGCGCCCGGGGTGTCACCTTGACGGCAAACTCCGCCCCCACCACTGCCAGCTCTGCCCAATCGCCCTTTTTCATGCCGCCACCCTGCAGAAGTTGCTGCCCTGCGGCAAGCTCTCTTGACCTTGCGGCCATTCACCGCCACCTCTGGCGCAAAGGAGCCTCTGATGTCTGCAAATCCCCAAGCCTTCGCCTTTCTTGCCAGCCGCCAAAGCGAGGTTGCCAAAGTCTTCACTCTGCCCACCCCCGACCGTGCTGAGCTGACAGAGATCCTCCAGGCCGCCACCCGCGTGCCCGATCATGGCAAGCTGGAACCCTGGCGGCTGGTGGTGATCGAAGCGCCCGCCATGGCGCGGATCGCCGATCTGGCCGAGGCCCATGCCCGCGCGGTGGGCGCTGACGCCCAAGCCACTGAAAAGGCGCGCGGCCAGTTTGATCGCGGCCATCTTGCCGTGGTGGTGATCTCTGCGCCGAAAGCCGCCGAAAAGGTGCCGCTGGCCGAGCAATTGCTTTCTGCGGGCGCGCTTTGCCTTGGCGTGGTCAATGCAGCCTCCGCCAAGGGCTGGGGGGCCAACTGGCTTTCGGGCTGGCCGAGCCATGACGCGGCCTTCATCGCCCGCGCCTTCGACTGCACCCCGGAGGAAAGCGTCGCGGGCATCATCCATATCGGCACGCCCAGCTCACCTGCCCCTGACCGGCCGCGCCCGGATCTGTCGAAAATCGTCAGCTGGATGTCGGCATGATCTTTGTCGATTTCGCCAAGGCCATCGCCCAGATCGGCGACCGCCGCTTTCTGCGCGTCATGGCGCTGGGCGTGGCGCTGTCGCTGGCGCTTTTGGTCGGGGCCTATGCGCTGCTGCTCTGGGTGATCGAAAGCTTTACCCCCGGCGCGATCACCATCCCCTTTGTCGGCCCGGTGGGCGGCTTGCACAGCCTGGTCGGCTGGGGCTCGGCGCTGTTGATGATGGGGCTTTCGGTGTTTCTGATGGTGCCGGTCGCCTCGGCCTTCTCGGGGCTGTTTCTGGAAGACGTCGCCCAAGCGGTCGAGGATCGCCACTATCCCGCCCTGCCGCCGCCCTTCAAGACCAGCGTCATGGATACCATGGTCGATACCGCCAATTTCATCGGCATCCTGATCGCGGTGAACCTTTTTGCCCTGCTCGCCTATGCCTTCGCCGGGCCCTTCATTCCGGTGCTGTTCTGGGCGATCAACGGCTATCTGTTGGGGCGCGAATATTTCATCCTTGTCGCCAGCCGCCGCTTGGGGCGCGAGGCCGCGCGGGCCATGCGCAAACGCTATGCGCTGCGGGTCTGGTCAGCCGGCGTGCTGATGGCAGCACCGCTGTCCATCCCCTTGGTCAATCTGGTTATTCCGGTGCTGGGGGTGGCGACTTTTACCCACCTTTTCCACCGCCTCGCGCGTCAGTAGCGGTTCTTCCACAGACCAAAGACATCGACATCCTCGATGCCGAAATTGCCATAGACGATGACCCCGTAGAACAGCACGAAAAGGCCCAGCGCGATCCAGGTGGTCAGCTTGGCCTTTTTGGCGATATTGGCGGTTTCGGGGGCCGAGGCGGGGGTGCCTGCCTCGACGCGCCCGGCCTCGGCCTGGCTGGTAAAGCGCATCGGCAGCACGCAGAAAAACACCATCCACCAGACCACGGCGAACAGAACGATGGCAGCGGTGATCGTCATACTTGCTCCAACTCGATCAGACAGCCGTTGAAATCCTTGGGGTGCAGGAACAGCACCGGCTTGCCATGCGCGCCGATTTTCGGCTCGCCGCTGCCCAGGACCCGGGCGCCGCTTGCGCGCAGCTTGTCGCGCGCCGCCAGAATGTCATCGACCTCATAACAGATATGGTGGATGCCGCCCGCCGGGTTCTTTTCCAGAAATCCCGCGATCGGAGAGTTCTCGCCCAAGGGATACAACAGTTCGATCTTGGTATTGGGCAGCTCGATGAACACCACCGTCACGCCGTGATCCGGCTCGTCCTGCGGCGCGCCGACCTTTGCCCCCAGAGGGCCCGCGTATTGCGCCACCGCCGCCGCCAGATCCGGCACGGCAATCGCCACGTGATTCAAACGCCCGATCATTGCAAACCTCTTCACTGTGTTGCGCAGGGTTATGCGCGGCCCGGCGGCCTGCGGCAAGAGGGCCATGGGTCGCAGGCAGAAAAACCCTGCCAGAAAGGCTGGTCGGCTTAACCGGCTGTTAGCCATTCTGCGCCAAACTTGTGGCATCGCCCCCCTAGCCAAACCTAGCCAAAGGTCCGCCATGCCCGCGATCCCGCAGCCCGTCCCTGATCTGCAGCCCATCTGATCTCGACTTCTGCGCCCGCGCCTCGGATCTGCCGCTGCATGGCTTTCTGATGCCCTCCTCTGCGGCGCAGCATGATCTGCCCTTGCAAGGCGTCACGCTTCTGGCGGTAGAAGAC
Organism: uncultured Alphaproteobacteria bacterium; assembly: GCA_963815275.1. Lineage (GTDB taxonomy): Bacteria > Pseudomonadota > Alphaproteobacteria > Rhodobacterales > Rhodobacteraceae > Cypionkella. Next base: position 6,312 of record CAWFGD010000001.1, on the reverse strand, counting down.
AGCCGTTTTGCCTGCGAAGCCCTGCGCCTGATGGCGATGCGCGCCGGTGGGCGGCTGCGGCGGGCCGAGACGTTGAAGGCGGCGCGCGCCCATCTGCGGGTTTACCGCCCCGATGTGGTGATCATCGACCTCGGCCTGCCCGACGGGCGCGGCGAGGCGCTGATCCGCGAGCTGGCCTTGGACGAGGCGCGGCCCAAGCTGGTGCTGGGCACCTCGGGCGCTCCCGATGGCAAGACAGCCGCCCTTGCCGCTGGCGCGGATGGTTTTCTTGATAAACCCTTGACCTCGCTTGCCGAATTCTGTGACGCCCTGCGCAGCCACCTGCCCGAGATCGGCCAGCCGCGCCCGACCAGCGCCAGAATTGCCCCCGACCCTCTGGCGTTGCACGACGATCTCGCCCAGGCTGCCCTTCGGCTGGAGGCAGAGCCTGATCCGGCGGCGCGGCGCTATGTCACCGGATTTCTGCACGGCATCGCCCGCCACGCCCATGACGAAAAACTGGCCCAGGCCGCGGTTGACGCCGCCCACCCCGCCGCGAATTGGCAGGATCTGCGCCAGCTTATCCGCGAAAGGCTCGCCGCAGGCAGCGCCGCCTTTGCCCCCGATCAGACCTGAGCAAGCCTAAAGCGCCGGATCGCTGCCCGCCCGCACCAGCTGCGTCAGATCCGACAGGCGTTCTTTCTGCCGCCCCTTGGCGTCAAAGTTCTGACGGCGCGAGCCAGGCGCGATAGGCCTCGCGCAGTGCCGGCCATTCCTTGTCGATCACCGCGAACCAGGCGGTGTCGCGGTTGCGGCCCTTGACCACCACCGCCTGACGGAAAATCCCCTCATAGGAAAACCCCAGCCGCTGCGCCGCGCGGCGCGAGGCCATGTTGCAGCGCGTCGCATTTCCACTCATAGCGGCGATAGCCCGCCTCGAAAGGCCCATTGCATCATCAGAAACATCGCCTCGGTCCAGATCCGCCCCGCGCGCGATTTCCGGCGACAGGCAGATATGCCCGACCTCGATCGACCCCGCCGCAGGCGTGATCCGCAGATAGCTTGCCACCCCGCCGCATTGCCCGCTTTCCAGATCGCGCATCACATAGAAATGCGGATCCAGTCCCGAAGCGGTCTCCTTGCCGAAGCGATGATAGGCGGCGGCCGAGGAAAACGGCCCGTAAGGCATGTAATCCCACAAGGCATCCTGCCCCGAATAGGCGCGATGCAGATCGGCGGCATGGAGATCGGCCTCCATCGGCTCCAGCCGCACATAGCGCCCCTCCAGCACCGCCCCCGCGGGCGCGGGCGGTGGCGTCCAGCCCGCAACCGGATCTCCAAAACGTTTCGCCTCAGCCATGATCTGCTCCTGCTCTCCGGCGCAGTTTCAGCCGGAACGCGGCCCTTGGCAATGGGGCATCCGCCAGAAATCCCGCCAAAACCTTACAGCAGAACCCGCGGATCCGCGCCCATCTGCAGGCCCGGAAACATCATGCTTTCCAAAAGGTCACGCTCGATGCCATAAAGCCCCTGCATGCCCATGCGCAGCCCAGGCCCGCACATCCGAGGTCGGCATCAGATCGCGCCCGGCATAAAGATCCGCCTCGGCCAAGCCCGGCCAGCGGCCCGTAAACCTTGCCGCCGCGCAGCGCGCCCCCCGCCATCAGCATCGCGCCGCCGGTGCCATGATCGGTGCCCGCGATCGCCATTCTCCCGCGCGGTGCGGCCGAATTCGGTCATCGCCAGCAGCACGGTCTTGCCCCAGACCTCGGCCCCCAAGGCGCTCTTGCAGCCGCAAGATCACCGCGCTGCAGCCGCGTCGAGATTGCGCGTCAAAGGCCCGGTCTGCCGCGATGCGTGTCCCAGCCCGACAGCGAAAACGCCGCGATCCGGGTCTCTTGCGCGCAACCGCGCCGCCGCGTAATCGCACCAACCGCTCCAGCTCATTGGCCTTGGCGCGCCGAGCCCTGCATGCCCCCGGCCATCGCCGCTTTGCGCCAGTTGCATCGCCTCGCACCGCCGCCTGCTGAAACAGCGGGTCGTCGTGATAGATCTCCTCGAGCAGCCGCTTGCTCTGCGTCGGTCAGCATCAGCTTGGTCTCGGGCGACCAGTTGCGCACCTCGGCCGAGCCCTCCAGCATCGGCACCGCCTCGCGCCCAATCGCAAAGGCGGTCTCGGAACTCAGGCCCGGCTATGCGCCTGCAACAGCCGGTTCAGCCAGCCATCGCGGACCTGCGTGACCGGCACATCCATGCCGGTGCCCGCCTCCAGCATGTCCTGCCCGTCGAAATGGCTGCGCTTGTCGCGGTAGGGCGTCGAGGTGGCATGGACAAAGCCCAAAGACCCCGCCTGCCACAGCGGCATCAGCTGCGAAAGCCCGGGATGCAGCCGGAAAAACCCATCCAGATCAGAGCCTTCGCCGGTGTTCAGCGTCGGGCGCAGCCCCGCATATTCGGGCGCACCGTAGGGCTGCACCACATCCAGCCCGTCCATCGCGCCGCGCAGGATCACCACGATCAGGCGGTGATCGCCCAAGGGTCGCCCGCCGTTCGACCCCGCCAGGGTCACCCGCGTCATCAAGGGATGCGCCGCCGCCGAGCAGCCCAGCACGCGTCAAGCCGCGCAGAAACAAACGTCTGTCCATCGTCCCCCTCATCTGCGGTTAAACTCGCCCGAGGCCAGCACCAGCGCCACCCCCTGCACCCGATCCTCGGCCCGCGCGACCGAGCTCAGCAGTACCGGGCTCGCCCATTCCGCCAAGCCCGCCCGCGCCAGCGCCAGCGGCTCGGGCAGGTCGCGCAGCAGCATCTTGGGCCGCTGCAAGGCCCAGCTGATCCGCTGCGCCAGCCCGCTTGGCGAGATCCAGTCCTCCGCCGCCTCGGGAAAGCCATTCGGCCCCGAGGGCTTTTTGAACGGCTGGCCCATCAGCCCCATGGCACCGGGAAAGCTGCGGCCAAAGAGCTTTGGCTCCATCGCGCCAAGCGCCGCCCCGCCGATTCCCAAGGCGCGTGCCGCGGCAACAACGAAATCAAAGGGTTGCCGCGCCTTTTGCAGCCTTGGTTGAAAGGCCGAAGGATGGCCGAGCAGGGCCGCGTAACAGGCCATCAGATCGCCGCCGCTGGCCCGATAGGCCGCAGCGATCGCGTCAACCAGCGCCTCCTCCGGCACATCGGCGACAAAATGCACCGCCAGTTTGCGCGCGATATGCCGCGCGGTTTCGGGGCGCGCCGCCAGATCGCGCAGCAGGGCGTCAATCGGCTCCCGCCCCTTGCCGTCATAGCTTTTGCCCAAGACCTGCTCGGCCCCCGGCTCGGCGCGGCTGGGGTCAAAGAACATGCCGCGTTTGGGGGTAAACATCGCCCCGGTCAACAGCTTGGCAAGCTCGGTGACGTCAGACTGACTGTAGGGCGCCGCCACGCCCAGCGTGTGCAGCTCCAGCAATTCCCGCGCCAGATTTTCGTTCAGGCCCGTGCCCCGCTTCAGCCCGCGCCGCGACCCCGGCCCGACCGAGGCGACCTGATCCAGATAGACCAGCATCGCCGGATGCAGCGTCGCTGCGCTCAAGAGGTCGGCGAAACTGCCCGTCAGATGCGGCCGGATCGCATCCTCGACCATGGCCAGCGGCAGCTGCACATCGGTGACAGCCCTGCCCACCGTGGTGAAATGATTGGCCCAAAAGCTGACCAACCGCTCGCGAAAGCCATCGACCGCGTCAATCGCCCGGGCGAAGGTATGCCTTTGGCCGATCTGAAAGCTGTCGTTAAAGACCTGCTGCGCCTGTTGCTTGATCGGGTCGATGACCTCTGCCGGACCCTCGAGCTGGCGCGAGGCCCGCCGCGCCGCCATCTGCGCAGCCACCGCCGCCGTGCCGGCAATCGGCCAGCGCTCTGCCATCAGGTCAGGCCCGGAAAGCAGCGCCAACACCTCGGCCACCGACCCAGCCGCGCCCTTGGCTGCGGGCAGGCCATAGCCAAATCGGGTCGCAATCACAGAGCGGTCAGAGATCATGGCGCGCCTCCTTTGCCGCAAAGATAGGGCAAGCGCCGCGACATTATCAGCCCCGCGCTTGGCCCTACAGCGGCTTCTTGCCAGATCAAACGCCGCCCCGCGCGCATTCCGTCGCGCGCGGCGGCCAAAGCGCCTATTCCTTCGGCACCACCCGCAGGTTCAACTCGCGCAGTTGCTCGTTCAACGGCTCGCTTGGCGCGCCCATCAGCAGATCTTCGGCGCGCTGGTTCATCGGGAACATGATGACCTCGCGGATGTTGGCCTCATCGGCCAGCAGCATCACGATCCGGTCGATCCCGGCCGCACAGCCACCATGCGGCGGTGCGCCGTATTTGAACGCCTTGACCATGCCGCCAAAGCGCTTTTCGACTTCCGAGTTCGGGATAGCCCGCCAGTTCAAAGGCCTTGAACATGATCTCGGGCTTGTGGTTGCGGATACCGCCCGAAATCAGCTCATAGCCGTTGCAGGCCAGATCATACTGATAGGCATAGACCTTCAGCGGATCGCCGTTCAGCGCCTCCATGCCGCCCTGCGGCATCGAGAAGGGGTTGTGGCTGAAATCGATCTTGCCCTCGTCGGTCTTCTCGAACATCGGGAAATCGACGATCCAGGCGAATTTGAAGCAGTTCTGCTCGGTCAGCCCCAACTCGCGCCCGATCTCGTTGCGCGCCCGGCCCGCGACGGCCTCGAAGGCCTCGGGCTTGCCGCCAAGGAAGAAGGCCGCATCGCCCTCGCCCAGGCCCAGCTGCACGCGAATCGCCTCGGTCCGCTCCGGCCCGATGTTCTTGGCCAGCGGCCCGGCGGCTTCCATGCCGAGCCATCCTCGGCGCTCGCGCCAGAAGATATAGCCCATGCCCGGCAGACCCTCTTTCTGCGCGAAGGCGTTCATCCGGTCGCAGAACTTGCGGCTGCCGCCCGTGGGCGCCGGAATGGCGCGGACCTCGTTGCCGTCCTGCTTCCAGCAGCTTGGCGAAGATCGCAAAGCCGGAGCCGGCGAAATGCTCTGACACATCCTGCATCTTGATCGGGTTGCGCAGGTCGGGCTTGTCGGTGCCATACCATTTCAAGCTGTCGCGATAGGCGATCTTGGTCCAGTCGGAATAGGTCTTCTTCTCGGGTGCAAATTCCTCGAACATGCCCTGAATCACCGGCTGCACGGCGGCGAAGACGTCTTCCTGCTCGACAAAGGACATCTCGACATCCAGCTGGTAGAAATCGGTCGGCGAGCGGTCGGCGCGCGGGTCTTCATCGCGGAAGCAGGGCGCGATCTGGAAATAGCGGTCAAAGCCCGCCACCATGATCAGCTGCTTGAACTGCTGCGGCGCCTGCGGCAGGGCGTAGAACTTGCCCGGATGCAGGCGCGACGGCACCAGAAAATCGCGCGCGCCTTCCGGGCTGGACGCGGTGATGATCGGCGTCTGGAACTCGTTGAAGCCCTGATCCCACATCCGCTTGCGCATCGAGCGCACCACGTTGGACCGCAGCATCATGTTGCGGTGCAGCTTCTCGCGGCGCAGGTCGAGGAAGCGGTAGGTCAGCCGGGTTTCCTCGGGGTATTCCACATCGCCGAACACCGGCATCGGCAATTCCGCCGGCCTCGCCCAGCACGGTCAGCGCCGGGCATAAACCTCGATCTCGCCGGTCGGCAGCTTGGGGTTCACCAGGCGGCATCGCGCGCCTTCACCCGGCCGTCGATCTGCACCACCCATTCGGCGCGCACCTTCTCGATGTCCTCGAAGGCCGGCCTGTCGCTGTCGGCCAGCACCTGCGTGATGCCGTAATGGTCGCGCAGGTCGATGAACAGCACCCCGCCGTGATCGCGCACCCGATGCACCCAGCCCGACAGACGGACCTCCTGGCCCACATGGGCGGTGTTCAGATCGGCGCAGGTATGGCTGCGATAGGCGTGCATAATCTTCCCCTTTGCGAGGCGCTAACGGTTTGTCGCCGATACACTCTGCCAATCCCGCGAAGTCAAGCCCACCCAAGCCGACCGAGCCTTTCATCTTGGCTAAAATATCCCCGCCGGAGGCATCCGACAGCAGCGGGAGAAGCCTGCGGCTCGCTTGACTGCAGGCATTCAAGCCTGGATATTTAAGCCAAGATGAAAGCGCGCCGGGCTAAGCCCCCGCAGCGAGTTGCCGACCCAGAGCCGTACCTTGGGCAGATCCTGCGCCAATAACACCTCTTCGGCCACCGCCATTTCGGCGCGCAGCACTCCGGGCAGAAGACCACAGGACAAAGGCGGCGTGCGCAGGCCTTGCCCGCGATCAAAGAACACCGTGGTGAAGCAATACGAACCCAGTCCAGTAGAGATACACAG